>CALWKE010000005.1 GCA_944381185.1 uncultured Clostridia bacterium | reverse complement strand
ACAAATAAATGATGTTCTAAGTGGTGAAAACAAAGAACATTTTGTTACATTATTAAACAATACACCTAAAGTTTTTCAAGATTTGGGGATACCTAACTATCCAATATTAATAACAGCAAAACATACATATTTAGCGATTATGGAGAGTGGAAAATATAATGGGAAAAACGACCATTATCATAATTTAGGAGTAGAAACATTTAAGAAAATACCACGATATTTAAATATGCCTGTTCTAGTTTTTGAACAAGATAAAGAAAATATAGTAGCAGTTATAAATATGGTTGATAAAAATAAGAATCCAATCATTGTTCCTATAAAAATAAATGGAAAAGGAAATCAAAATTTTATAGAGATAGATGCAAATATAATTAAATCAACTTATGGCAAAGAGAATTATAAAAATTACATTAATAAAAATGTAACAAAAGATAATTTATTATTTTTTAACAATAAAAAAATTCGCGACCTAAATCACGAATGATTGGTCACTGCTAACATTAGGTT
Source organism: uncultured Clostridia bacterium (assembly GCA_944381185.1). Classification (GTDB taxonomy): domain Bacteria; phylum Bacillota; class Clostridia; order Christensenellales; family UBA1242; genus RGIG1681. The sequence continues at coordinate 35,850 of CALWKE010000005.1, read as the reverse complement.
CCTAATGACCTACATAGTCAGCCCCAGCGAATTTTCTTACTAATATTATATACCAAATAAAATAAAAATACAACACTTTTTGTGAAAAAAGGAGAGAAATATGAAATTTAGTGATATACCAACATACAATGATCCAACAGATTTTGAAAATGGTGATAATAAATATCCTTGTAGCACTCAATTTATGGTCTATAACCCACTTCAGCATAAATATTTTTTAACAGAAGAGGCATTGAATTACTATGGGCTTGATGTTGAAAGAAGATATATAAGTTCAAATCCAAATGTTGTGCGAGATTTCATTGAAAAAGTATCAAAAAAAGTCTATGACTATATTTGTTATAGGTCAGGCTGGAACTGTTATCAAGTGAATTTGTATCGAATTGCAAAATCCACTGGCAAAATGTATGACAAGTATGAATTTAGAAAACAATTTGAGCAAGTTTTAATAAGTCAAGCAAGGTTCATTCTTGAAAATGGAGATAGTGCAAAATTTTCAATTAACAATCTTGAAAAAGGTGTTATTGACGCAAAAAAACCTGAAGAAAATTTTATGGACACAGGAGATATTGCACCTGAAGTTAAAAGGTCACTGAACTTTATGGGACTTGATAGGTGGTTTAGCCTAGTTCAAAACTGGAGGCTTGATACAAATGAATATTAGAATTGAAAAACGAATTCCATTTGGTTTTAATGGACTTTGGGGAAAATGCTACAAGCAGACTACTTTTGATAAACCCACAAACCAAATAAATTATCAGGGTGGAACTTACTTTGAGATTGGTCAAGATGTTCAATTTAAATTTTTAGATGATAATTTTAAAGATATTTTTAAGTTAATAAAGAATGTGCTTGATGATAAAGAATTTAAATACATTGAAACCACTGACGCATTTTTTAATTATAAAACAAGACAATATGAGTGCATTGTGAAACCTGCCGATATTGTCTTTTTTTTAGATACATTTTGGACTTGTGAAGAAGTAAAAGAACGACCAGTGTTTAATCCAAATAAACAATCTTTTTATTATTTAAAACTTAAACAAATTGATGACGGAATGATAACAATAGGAGTAAAATAATATGATTGATACACAAATTGTTGCAGATTATTTAACAAGTTATTTCAATGATAACGAAGATAAAATAACATTTAATTTTTATGCGGAAGTTGGCAAAAATGAATACAAGGCAGATGTTACAGGTATGGTTTCAACAGAACCATCTAAACTTCCACCTGCCAATATAAAAAATGGTCTTTATACTTTTTATGTTGGTCTTATTTTCGGTATAAGTTTATCCAATAGTTTTTTCATTAAAGTTAAAAAGATAGTAGAAGACAAACTTGTTGCTCTGAACGGAACAACAATCAAAATTGGTAAGGGCACAGGTTTTGTTACAACCACACTTCCAACAACGGGTGATTTTAAAATTGACCGTGGTGTTGGCAGTTCCGTTCCAATGACTGTGACCATGACAATAAATTACACCGAAGATGGTGTGTTGCTTCCAAAATCAAAGCATTGGTTACTCAACGGGCAAGAGATAAATTATATTTCAGAGAGTTTAAGTGTTAACAAGAACGGCAAAATTAACCCAATAAACAGCAGAAATTATAACCAAACACTCTTAATGTCTCAAATGCGTTATTACCACTTTAAACTTTATAATGATACTTCAAATTTATGTTTAATGTTACAAAAAGATTTGCTTGATGGTGAACTTAATAAAACATACACATTAACATACTTTGATGGTGTTAATTTCACAGAAGATAATCCATTTGAAACCAAAGTTTTAATCTACAACACTGGCAATAGTATGACTGAAATTCCAAGCACGCCAATGTTTGATTTGACCTTTGTTGATGCTGATGACGGCAAAAACGAAGTGAAGTATCAAATGGCACTCATTGATAACCCGTTTGACAGCCAAACCGAGAATGAAAGGTGGTTTGCAAGCCAAGACGAACAAATTAATTACTATTTAGAAAAAGTCGCTCTTGGGGCTGATTTTGACGACATTCCTGCACCAAACATAAATTCACTTTATCTAACCAGTCAAATTTATTTAAACACAAGAAAATATGATATTTTTGACCTTATAAATAAGAACTTTGCAATAATTAAAGCAACCAAGGGAGAAATTACTAACTATTTCTATTACAGGGTTTTAAAAGGCGAAATTGGGGCTAATGGTCAAGTTATTTATGACCTTAAACTAAATAGCTTGCAAACTTACTTATTTAACCCTAATCTTGAAATAAAAGGTACTTTTATAAACAAAGCACATCTTGACCGTTGGATTGATAATGGTGACGGAACAGTGTCATTTAATGGCAGGGCAGACAGCAAACTTTTTGAACGAGAAGAAATTCGTGATGTTGCTAAAAGGTTGGTTTATAGGGAAAAGTTAAAGTATTATACTGATAATGAAAATAATAAAAATTTAGCTGGCTGGATGAATGATAAAATTCTTTGTTGGGTTTATATTTATATAGATAATAAAGATTTTTCGATAGGGAAAATTGGTTCTATGAATCAATATGTTCAAACAAAATTAAATTTGATTAAATACATATTTACAGACCCGCAAGCTAACTATTTTGATGGACCAACAGCAGTTTTAGCTTATCCTATATTTAATGCTGCATATATTTCATCGTCACCATTTTTATTAATTAATCAAGATAATCCGGGAATACAATGCCAAGTTTCTCCTAAAGCATTTGAATTGTTTTTACAACAAAATTCAGGTGAAGGATATACTTCTATAATAAAAGCAATAAAATTATCAATTAGATCACCATTTTTTATGGAAAATATAGATTATGATTATTCAGCAAATCCATTACCTAATTCAAGTGAAAATTATGGTGATTTGGTAGAATATGTAAAAACCGATGAAAACATAGGTGATGGGAATATTTTAATAGATAATAATAGTTCAATACTTCAATATATAACTTATTATGAAAATAATAATAATTATGCATTAATGTATATTCCTTATGATCCCCTTTTTTATTATAGCAAATTTAGTATAAATAATATTTCCAATTTTCCAAAAAATACATTTTCAAAAAGTGAACTTATTAATGTAAATAAAAATAAAAATTTTAATCCTAAAATGAACAGTGTTGATTATAAAGCATTAACCTTATCATTTATGGGTTCAACTTATGATTTTGATTTACAAAAAGTAAATAATAATCAATTAGTTTTTTTGTTAAAAGAGCCTTTATTAGTTGATATGACTAAAATTTTACTTACACTTAACAATTCAGAAGAAGATAATATTTTTAACAAATATTTTTCGGAAGCATTTACAGGATTAATTTTAACAAATGATATGTCATTACCAATTGCAAGTAATGTTCTTGCTGAATATTTAGCAAATAATAAAAATGCATATTTAAGTTTCCAAAATCAACAGAATTTAGCATTAAAAATGAATGAACTAAATATGGCTAGAAGTGCATTATCTACTACAAGTGCTGCAGCAAGTCAAGCAGGTTCATTGAATTTTGCTGGTGCAGCGGCAACTACAGCAGAAGGTATTGGTAATATGTTAATTGATTCAATTCAAACAAGTTATCAACTTCAGTATAATCAAACACAATTTGATTTAACAATAGATAATATGAGAAGTGCACCAAATACTCTACAAAATGCTAATGGTTCAGCAATATTTGGAGCAATGGTTTCAGATTTTGGCATTTATGCTGAGCTTTATGAAGGTCTTGACACAGAACTTGAAGCGGCAAACGACATTATGTTTAGAGATGGTTACAACCTTAATCGTTTTGGTGAAATTCAAGACTATATTCACATACGAAAATATTTTAATTATATCAAGGCAGTTTTGGGTAATATTAGTGGTGTTCCAATGAGTGAGTCTGCAAGGGCAGATTTGAAACAAAGGTTTGCAAATGGAGTTAGATTTTGGACTACTGACGATATTGATTATACAAAAGAAAATTATGAGCTTTGGCTAGAAGAGACCGAGGGTGGTGAGTGATATGTGGGAAGAAAACAAACACCCAAGAGCGAGTGATGGCAAGTTTACCGAGAAAGGTGGAACATCAGCTGAACACAAAAGACTTCAAGAACTTGGGATTGAAAAACGACAAAAATACATTGAATTGCCAAAGCAAGAATATGCAGAACTCTGCAGTGCAATAAGAACAAGATTTGGAAATACAATACCTAAAATTTCAGGAATACTTTACAAAAACGATTATTACATTTATAATTATGATAAGATACAAGAAAAAATTATATACACACAAAAAATTAGTATTTTAGGGAATGAAGATAAAATTAATTATTGGGAGGATTATTTTGATGTATAAACCAACAGAAATTGAAAAAAAAATGATGAAATATTTAAAAATGTTGGGGATTGAAAAAGATACAGCTATTGCATTATTGTTATCATTAGAAAAAGAAGAAAATTATCAACAATTAATTAATTATATTGAGAATAACCCTAAAATTACAAAAGAAGATGTTTTAGAAAAATTTTTATAAATGTAATTTAGGGGGTATTTATGAAAAAGAAATTATTTTGTTTATTGTTAGTTTTAATTTTACCAATTAGTTTATTGTTTGTTGGTTGTGGTAGTGATTCAAATAATAAAACAATGATTAATAATTCTTCAATTGGTCAAACTGATGAAGATCAAGTAAATTTTATAATAGTAGGTAGTATTGGTGCAGTTGGATATAAAAAATATATTTATGTAAATAAAGCTACAAAAGTAATGTATTTAATAGATGAAAATGGTGAAGCAATAACAGTAATGGTGAACCCAGACGGAACACCTATGATTTTTCAAGGAAATTTAGATGAATATCCAAATATTAATTAATTATTTTATAGAAGATAACTTAAAAAGGCATTAGGCAGGTGGAAACCTGCTTTTTTTATGCAAAAAATAAAAAAAGGAGAAATTATGAACACAATAAAAATTTATTTAAAGTCAAGTGGAAGTGTTGCAGAGTTATATAAAGATTTTGCACTTTTTGTAAATGCATATCAAAACAAACTTGTTGATGTATATGTTCCAAAATCAGTGCTTTATTCTAACGAAAATAACACTTTTGCAAATGCAGTAAAAATTGGTGGAGTTCTCACAGCAAGTGATGGCTCCGAGATTTCAACAGATGGTTATTATCTTGACTATCTTAAAGATGAAACGATTGGAAATATTGATTATTCAGTGTATGAGCGAGTTTTACCAAAAGAATTAACTGTTTATGCAGGAAATCAACAGGTTGTGGTCAATGTTGTGTCAGTGGATAACACAGAAAGTGAAAATCCAAAGATTTTACAGGTTATTACTTCACAAATTTGCAATTTACTTGTTCAAAACAGTGCTTATCTTGCAGACCAAGAAACAATGACACCAACGCAATATGAAGAAGTTAATTCAAAAATAACTGAAAATCAAACAAATATCGCAGATTTGCAAGGCAGAATGAATACTGCCGAAACAAACATAAATTCAAACACAGAAGACATTGCTCAAAATACAAATGATATTGCAAGTTTAAAACAAATTATTGGAACAGGCGAAAATTATATTGGTGCATTTAGTGGAACAACACTTCCAACAGATGAAGAACTACAAGAATTTGTTCAAGAAAATACAAATCCTAGCAGGCTTCCACAGGGTGGTGACACAATAATCTTTACGGAGATTGTGTCAGGCGATACAGATAATAACTATAAATATATTTATAATGGCACAAAGTGGAGTTATTATGAAATTCCACCACTTGAAGTTGCAAGCAACGGCACTCATGGTCTTGTAGAAGGAACTTATTCTATTGGTTCAACAAATAATACTCTTGTTGATATTAGTGGTGGGCAAATTCTTAACATTTATGTTAAAGACAATTCAGGAACTTATAGAAATATCGCTGAATACCTAAACACAAATTCAACTAATATTTCAAATATTGTAAATGGTAATACAAATGTTGGTGTGGCACTTCGTGCAATATCTGATAGTCTTGGAAATAATATTGTTAATACCTATCTAACTCAAAATGCAGGGGCAACCAAACAATATGTTCAAGATTATGCTCTTCCAAGAGAGTTTAATGATGTGCTATTTATTGATAGCAATGGTTATTTAGACACAATTCCAACAACACCTGAAAGTGGAATTCAGTTTACCACAACAACAAATGCTGTTGGTGATTTTGAAATTTTTGATATATCAAACCAATTAGAAGTTGATTTTGATTTATCAAGCAAAAACAGCTATGGAAATAATATTTTTATTTCTGCAAATCAAGATTGTTCAGTTTACTTTAGATTGACCACATATGCAGTAAAATCAGGCGAAAAAACCACGCTTAATATTGAACTTTCTAATCAAATTCAATTTATTGCTGGTGATATTGTTAAAGTTCCGTTTAATAGTGCTATGAATTCACTTGAAAATAATGTAATTTCACTTGCAAGTGGTGATAGTATAGAACAAAAACTTGAAGTTATAACACAGGTTAGTTCGCCATTAACATTTAGTGTTTATTCAAATGAAACCTATCCAAGTTCGTTTAATTTAAACACACAATCAACAACAGTAGTAGTCAGTCAAGGTATGCTTGGTGAGCAACCAAAAATAATGGGAACAGGAACACTTGTTGATAACACAATAACATTTATTCTTCCACTAAATACAGTTCTTAATAATAATGTTGAAGCTCTTTTTGAATTAACATATAATGGAGAAACTGAACTGCATGATAGTGATATTGTTGAACTTGAATTAAACGACCAAATAATCCGGCTTGTTACACCATACAATTATGAGAGTGGAAATCCAACTATTGAAAATCTTAATCAAATAATAAAATACACATCTGCAGAGTCGGGTGTTATTTTTATATTTAAAGGTTTTGTTCAAATTGATGATGGTGGAAACATTTCAGTGTTAGTAAATGAAGATGATTTAACAAATATTCAGTCACAAGTTACTAACAATAATACACTTATTAACAATATACAAGAGCAAGTTACTAACAATTCATCAGCAATTTCGCAAGAAGTTACTAACAGAACGCAGGCGGATAATGCTTTACAGGGTAGTATTGATAGTGTGTCAAGCAATCTTTCAAGTGAAATAACAAATAGAACTCAAGCAGATGGTAATTTACAATCTCAAATTACAAACTTAAGTGGCCAAGTTAGTACTCTTGATAGTAATTTAAATAGTGAAATTTCTAACAGGCAGAATTCAGATGAGAACTTGCAAAATCAAATAGATAATGCAGTTTTATTTACTGAGCAAACACTAACTGAAGAACAAAAACAACAGGCTAGAAGTAATATTGGTGCAGGTAGTTCTGGTTTTACTGGAACTTATGAAGAATTAACAGGAAAACCTGTATTAAACACAAATAACACAACTGCTCAAACACCTAATTCTAGTGAAACGATAGACGGAACTATAAATTTACACAAAGTGTCTAAAACAGGCAATTTTAATGATTTAAATAACATTACACAAGCAAGTGAAGCACAGGCTGGTGTAATTGAAATTGCGACAGACCAAGAAGCACAGGCTGGAACAGATACCGTTCGAGCAATAAATTCAAAGCAACTTAAAAATGCTATTGATGGGCTTGGTTCTGTTTTTACTTTAAAAGGGAGTGTTCAAAATGTAAGCAATCTTCCAACATCTGGGAATGAGATTGGTGATGTTTGGTATGTTGTAAGTGAGAGTGTTGGTTATATTTGGCTTAATGATGGAACAGAAGATAGGTGGGAACAACTTGGTTTGCCTATTGATTTAAGTGGTTTTATTCAATTTGTTGATGTTATTAATAATTTAACAAGCACAAGCACAACTGCTCCACTTTCTGCTTATCAAGGTAATGTTTTAAAAGGTTTAGTTGATACAATTAATTCAACTTTAACATCACTTCAATCAACTGTTAATACTCAAGGTAGTAATATTTCAAGTTTACAATCAAATTTATCAACAGAAACAACTAATCGTGAAAATGCTGATGATAATTTACAAACACAAATAACAACTCTTAATAATAGTGTTGTTAAAACTACAGGAAATCAAAGTATTAGTGGAACAAAGACTTTTACAACCTCGCCTATATTACCAACACCAAGCACAACTGATAATTCAACAAAAGGTGCAACAACACAATGGGTTAATAATAAAATTAATCAAATTGGGTCAATTAAAACATTAACAAAAGATGCTAACATTTGGGAATTAAGTGAAGGAATTTACTATGTTAATGGAGGTGTAAAACTTTATTATAATGCTACACAATACTCAACACTAGAAGAAGATTCAATACTTTATAAATATTCATTAGGTGTATTTGAAGTGGTATACGGTAATAGTGGTTTTATTTATCATATTAACGGAACTTCATCTAAAACAGGAGATGTTATTACTGGTAGCATTGATTTGAATTATAGTGGTATTAATGTAACAAGAGAATGGGTAAATAATAAAATCAATATAGAATATGTTGCATCATATCCTTTTCCGAATTCAGGAAATTCTTTCCGAATTCAGTTGGGGAATGAAGGGGATTTATTGAATTATAATTACAAAATAATCTTAACATCGTGTTCAGAATTGCCTGATAATGGATTTATTTGTGCACGACTTGGGAATTCTACAACAGATTTAGATTTGGGTGGAACATTAATTAAAACAGGGGCGGAAACAACTGATTGGAACACAATAAGTTTTACTCCAATGGGGTATCAAGGCAATAATGTCTTTGAATTAATGTATAATTATGGAAGAGGAGCCGAACTTTTTGCAGATTTTAATATAATGGAGTTTAATGGATTTGTTTCAATAAATGGTTCTTATGGCAGAGGTATCGCAGGAGCAAAACAGACTGTTTTTTTAAATAGATTATTTAATAATGCAACAGATATTGAATCGGTTTCACATCTTCATATTTATTTGGAGGATAATCGTTTTTTTAATGGTTCAGAAGGACAAATATTAATATATAGGAGTAAAAAATAAAGAAATGAATGAGAAAGTTTATAATTTAGATGGAACAATAAATAGTCAAGAATTTATTTTAGATAGTAAAGATATTGAATCAATAGAAAACTCAAAAAAATTAAGAAAAATTATTAATATTCAATCTAGGCTTAATGAACTCTCACAAGATTTTGTTCAGGCAAGTCTTGGTGCAGAATTTACAGATTTAGAAGAAAGAAAGACCGAATTTAAAACTTTACACAATGAGTTAAGAACATTGTTAGGCAAAGGACCTAGAGTTTACAAGGAGTAGGCATGGAACAAATTTATAAGATTGCAAATCTAATTCAAGTTAATAATGAAGATGAAGCAAGTGCAATTGCTGGTTACACTGAACTTCTGCAAGAGGTTTTTGTAAGTGATTTATCTTCAACAGAAAAAGAAAAATGTTTTGAAACTATAAAAGAGATTATATCAGATGAGCTAAACCATCAGAAAAAACTGCAAGAGTTATACACAATGCTCACCGATATAGTTCCAAATAAGGAGTGAGTATGTTATATAACAAAGAATTAAAAAAAGTTCAAACAATGGCAGATTGTATGGTCTGTCATTTTTTTGACAAAAAAAATAAAAAATGTAACGGCATTGATAAATGTTGTTATGAATATGACCCTAAAACAAAAACTGCTTTTAGTCAAAAAACAAAATTACCTATAAAAATATAAAAGGAGAAAAAGATAGATATGGAAATGTTAGATGTTGTAATTCAATGGATTGTTGGTATTGTTGGTGGTCTTTCAATATCAGCAATAATTTCAGCGATAATTTATGGACTTGTTAAAGGCATTGCAAAAAAGATAGTTGCAAAGATTAATGTTGAAAAAATTAGTGAAAAGGCTACAGAAAGGGGAATTGAGAAAATTAAGAAGATTTCATTTGAACAATCAATCCAACCAGTGGTTGAAAGTGAATTAAAAAAAATTACTGAACAAGCAAATGAATATATCAAAAAAGAAATTGGAGTTTTGCAAAATCAGTATAACGCATTACTTGAAACCCTTGAAAAATTTTATGCTTTTTTTGATGACTCAATGGTTAGTGAAAAAAAGAAAGAAGACCTGAAACAAACAATTGAAAAGGCAAAAATTGCCAATCCAAAACCACAAGAGATTTTGATTGTAGACGAACAAAAGTCAAGTGAAAATAAGCCACAAACAAACAAAAACCAAACAGAAGAAATAGTAACAAGGTAGGTGTGGTATGAGTAAAGAATTAACACCTGAACAAGTTTATAATAAAAATAAAAAGAGAGCAAAGGCACTTGCTATTTGCTCTCCAATTGTTTTTTGGGGATTTATTGCACTTGCAGTTATTTGTTTAATTATTGCTTTAAAAAACAGTTTTGGAAATATTGCTGAAATTTGTGAGCTTCTCGATGATAAAAAATTTACAGGTGAGCAAATTGCCGATAATTATGCTTTTTTAATAGATAAATATGGAGAGTGGATTATTGGAACTGGTGGAAGCGGTTTTACAATTACTTTTATAAATATTGGAAAAGCAGTGTTTAGTGGAATGATGATACTTTGCCTGGTTATGTCAGTTGTATTTTTAGTTGGAGCATTTGTTTTAGGCAAATGGTTATTTCCGATGCTATCAAAAAGTATTACACAAAATAATCAAGATATGGTAAACCTTACTGTTTTAAAAGGTCAAAAAAAGGAGTAATATATGTCAAATTTTGAACAAACTCAGGAAGAAGTTAGAAAAAGAATATCAACTCTTCGAGTAAGAACTTGGACTTTAACACTTGCACTTATTGTTTGCATAATGCTTTTTTGTCTATTACAAATAATAATAAACCAAAAAATTGACTGGATAACACTTATTGTTGTTGGAGCAATTCAAATAATCATTTATTGTCTTTATTTCCCAGATGGTGACTATTTTGGCAGTCAAGATAAATCTTTCCTATCAAATAAGTCTGCATATAATACTAAAGCTAACAAAATTAATTCAGAACATAAAATTGAGCATCTTCGTGAGTATTGTAAATACGATTATGAAGAAAGAAAAAAAAGATATTTTGAAGCTGAACTTGGCAAAATAAATATTACAGAACAAGAATTTGAAGAATTGAGAAAATTGTCTTCAAAAGAAATTAAGAATTTAAAAAGTTTTGAATTTAAAAACGAGCAAGGTTCTAAACTTGTATTTTTCCCAGGGTATAAAAGAAAAATATTATTTGCATTAATTTTTAAGCCTTGTCCAATTCAAAAAAACTCTCCAGAAACCATAATGAGTGCAATTGAAAATAATGGTAGCTCATCAATAAAAGATGGTTCTATTTCTTATAAAATTCGTTCATATACAAAAATAATATTAAGAGCAACTGTTGTTGCTGTATTTATGGCTTATATAGGTTTTAAAATATCAAACGGAATTTCATTAGATGCCATTATTGAAATGTTCTTTTATATTTCAGCAATCTTTGCCACAGCAATCTTTGCTTTTAGTGCTGGAGAGAAATGTTCAAAAGTCTATAAAAACAATTTTTACATTGAACTTTCAAATTTTATTGATTCATTTAATGAATGGTATGAAAAGAAATATGGAAATAATAAAATGCAAAACAACAATCAAATAAGATTAATTGAAAATTACACAGGGTGATAAATTCACCCTGTTTTTTTTGTTTGTAAAAATAAAAGTTGACCAAAAGTTGACCAAGTATATACTTGACACAATATATTGTGGTTTAGGCATAATAAAAACCACTAGATTTAGTGGTTTTTTAAATTGGCGGAGAGAGCGGGATTCGAACCCGCGCTACGATTTTGTCGTACTAACGCCTTAGCAGGGCATCCTCTTCGGCCACTTGAGTATCTCTCCATATTTAGTTATGCTTAATTTGTTTGTGTGGGAGAAAATGTTTTATAGGGCGAACACAAAACCTCAATTAAGCGTTTTGATTATAACATAGGTTGGGGGCAATATTCAAGCAAATTTTGAAAAAAGTTTTCATAAAAATGAAAAGCGAAATAACAAATAAAAAATGACAAATTATTTTAAATGTTATATAATTAGTTTATGTAAAAATTTGGTAAAATGAAAGCTTAAATCGAAGCAAAGTTTTTGATATTTTTTACATGAGCTTATAGAAAAGTTAAAGGGTTTAAAAGCCGAGTTTATTTTTGATAGAATTCAAAGGCGTAAGTATTATGGTTTTAATCTAATACAACACATTTGAATAAAACATTGAATAAAGTGGCGGGCAACCATGCTTGCAATTATAGGTGTTAAACAAAAAAGGTGTAATATAAGCAAAAGAACTTGAAGTTTGAAATTTTGTTATATTGAAAAAATTTTGAATAAACTGGGCTATTTTGTAAGAAATTAAAAAGAAAATAAGCGGAGCAGAAATTTTGCTTGAAGATGATAAAAAGATGAATTATAATTTATAAATAAGGTAAAAAATGGATAAGGGTATAAGTTTTTATTTTGGTTTTGATGTTGAGCCAGAGCTACGGGCTAAAATGATTAAAGACGCAGGTTTTGATTGTGTTATAACAAATGCAGATAAAAAGTTTGTTTGGCAAAATGGAACTATTGAAAGTCAAGTTAAGATATTTAAAAAGGTTGGGCTGAAACTATCAAGTTTGCATATGTCATATAATGCAGAAGACTTACACTATTTTTGGGAAAACTGCAAAAATGGTGAAAAATTAAAGAAAAATCTTAATAAAGATGTGAAAATAGCAAAAAAATATGGTTTTACTTGTGTTGTTGTGCACCTTTTTGGTAAATATTCAGAAATAGGCAAACAAAGGCTTGAAGAAGTTTTGGCACTTTGTGAAAAACTGAATATTCCACTTGCAATTGAAAATATCAATGACCAAAAATTATTTCTGCAAGTTTTTGAAAATATAAAGAGTGATATGTTAAAGTTTTGTTATGATTCGGGGCACAATAATGTGTTTGATAGAAATTTTAACTATCTTGAAAAATTTAAAGACAAACTTATAACTCTTCATTTGCATGATAATAATGGAAATTGTGATGAACACACTCTTACAAAATATAGCGGAAGCATTGATTGGAACAAAATTGCAAAAAGCCTAGCAAAACAAAACAATATTAAACTTGATTATGAAGTGTTTGGCAAAAATGATGAAAATGTTTCTGCTGAAGAATATTTAAAACAGACTTTTATTCAGGCAAAAAATCTTGAAAAATTAATTGAAAAACATAATAAATAATATAATAAATTTTAACTTAAAAATGTATAAAATTAATTATTTTAGAATAAAAAATACAAAATAAAGATTAAAAGGTGGTAATATGAATTATATTGAAATAAAAACAACATTTGAAGAAAGGGGCGAAGCTGAAAAATTGGCAGAACTATTGCTTGATAAAAGGTTAATTGCTTGTGGACAAGTTTTTGAGATTGCTAGTCACTATATTTGGAAAAATGAAAGATTTATTGAAAAAGAATTTATACTTATGATGAAAACAAAAGAAAGTTTGTTCGGTCAGGTTGAAAAAGAAATTAAAGAGAACCACCCATTTGAAGTTGCTGAAATTATTGCACTTCCAATTCAAAACATTTCAAAAGAATATGCAAACTGGATTGATGAAAACACAATTTAAAAAAATCCCCTTTAAATGTTAGTAGGGGATTTTTATATATTTAAAATGTCATCATAAGGGTCGTGTTCGTCATCGTTTTCTGGTGTGTTACTTTGATTATTTATATTATCGCTTTCGTCATTATTTGAATCATTTTCATTTTTGTTTAATTGATTTTCGTTTGATTTTAAAGATAGTTTATCGTTGTTTTGGTTATTATTATTTTTTATTGGATTATTTATCACTTTGTTCTGTTGATTTGCTGATTTTGGAAGTTTGTCACGAATTTCAAGAAAGTTATATTTAATAAGTGGCAAATTTTTTCGAATTATTATTTTTGCGATTTCAACTATGATAAATATAAGGGTTATTGCAAGTGATAAAATTGCATATAGTATTGATGAAAAATCTGTTGTTCCGTTTGTGATAAAGGCACTTATTGCGGTTATTATTGAAAGAACGAAGTTTGCAATTTGAATAAAATATTTAAAAAAGTTTGCCACGCTTTGCAAGTTTTTTAGTCTATATTTTAATTTTGTTCGATTTCCAATGCTAATCAAAATCAAAAGAACAAATGCAACTGCATAAGCACCGAGCAAATATATTATTATTTTTGACAAAAAATTGTGTTCAGAAAGTTTGTAGATAACAAAAAGTGTATAACTAGAATAAAGGGCAATAGAAAGGATATTCCAGATTAAAAATGCAATGTTTTTTTTGTTACTATTAATTTGCATTTTAGACTCTTCTGGAGTGGTTGCAATGTGTGATTCCTTTTCAATTTTCTTTTTGTTAAATAAACTCATATTATTATTATAAAGAAATAGAGTTAAATTTGCAAATTATTCAACATTTTTATAAAAAGGATTTATATTTAATTTTCTTTTGAATATGCAAACGTAAGGTGTATAATTAATTTATGAAAAACAAAAATAATTTAGTTGATAAAAAAACAGAAGATAACAAAGATTGGTCTGATATTGATTTAAAAGCCCTTTCAAAAAGTAAAACAGAAAGCAAAGGGAAGCGTGACGTTCAATCTTCAATTTTGAAGAAAACTGCAAAAAGTGCAAAAAATAGTGAAAAAATTACGCATAAAAATCAAAAAAACGAGAAAACATTTGATTTTAGTGCGTATAAAGTGACAACTCACAATATGCGAAAAGTGCTTCCTATTTACGCCAAACACAAGGGGCTTTTGGCAATTACCATGGTTTTTATGATATGCTCGGGTGTGCTTGGAATTTTGATGCCCATCTATTCTGCCAATGCACTTGCCTTTCTTGCGAGCGGGGAGTTTGAACTTGCAATAAAAAATATAATCATAATGTGCAGTTTGGGTGCTTTTAAAATAGTTTCAAATGCGTTTGATGAATATTTTTATGTTAAGGTAAATTTGAAACTTCGCTATGAACTGACTAACAAAGTTATTGGTGCCATAAACAGTACAAAAATGTCTAAACTAGATGAAACTAGTTTGGGGTCACTTTCAGACAGGCTTTCAACAGATGTTAACAGCGTTAGTGATGTTTACCTTGACATGATGAACTTGGTGTTTAGCATTTTAACAAATGTTGTGTTTTTATGTTATATTGCCTACTTAAATTTTTATCTATTTTTAATACTGCTTGCATATGTTTTGGTTCTTTATGTTGTTTGCACAATTAGGTCACGAATTTGGATTAGGGGAAGAAAGATTGTTAAAAGGGCAAAGGACACTGCAAGGTCAGCATATTTTGAACAGATTGTTGGCATTCGCGATGTTAAACTTTTGAACATTGAAAGTGAAGTTACAAATTTTTCAAACAAAAAACTTGCTTCGGCTCTTAAAATCGAACAGAGTTTAAACAATAAGCGAAATGTGATAAGGCGAATTCAAACCTTTATTTCTGTTATATTTGAACTGACATTTTTGCTTATTGGCATCACTTTTGTTCAAAAAGGTTGGATATTTCTTGCGGGACTTTTGGTTATTTATGCTTATTATGGCAGAGTTGAAAGTTTGGTTACATTTATTTCGCAATTCAAAGAGTTTAAAGCAGAGGGTGAAATTGCAGCAACTCGAATTTTTGAAGTTATTGAAGATTTTGAAAAGGAAACTTATGGAAGTGAAAAACTTGAAAATTTTTCGGGCAACATAAAGCTTGATAATGTGTCGTTTGCTTACAGCAAGAATAATGAAGTTTTAAAAGATGTTAGTCTTGAGTTTAAGCCGGGTGAAATTACTGCGATTGTTGGCAAGAGTGGTTCGGGTAAAACGACCATATTAAATATTATTTCAAAACTTTATAATGTCTCAAAAGGAAAAATTTTGTTTGATAACAAAAACATAAATTTACTTTCAGAAGATGCAATCAGAAACAGTATTGGTGAAGTTTCGCAGTCGCCATATATCTTTAATGCAAGCATAAGGCAAAATCTTTTGTTTGTTAAGCCTGATGCCAGTGAAGAAGAGATTGTTAAAGTTTTAAAAGATGCTCAAATTTATGACGACATAATGAAGATGAAGGGTGGCATCGACACTGAAATTGGTGAAAATGGAATAAAACTTTCGGGCGGGCAAAAGCAAAGGGTTGCAATTGCAAGGCTTTTGCTTCGAGGTTGTAAAGTTATTGTTTTTGATGAAGCGACAAGTGCTCTTGACAACAGAAGGCAAGACAAGATTGTTGACTTATTGCAAAAAATAAAAAAGGACAAAACGATTATAATTGTTGCTCACAGGCTGTCAACAATTGTTAATAGCGACATTATTTATATGATTGAAGATGGCAGAGTCATTGCAAGTGGAACTCATAAAGACCTTATGAAAAAATGCAGAGAATATCAAGAATTATATTTGCTTGAAGAGAAGAGTGCTGAAAGCAAATAACGCAAAATATATTTAAAAATATATGAAAAACATGCAAAAATTTCAAAAATATTCAAAATTTTCAAAAAATTCAAAAATATTTGTGATAAAAAATTTAAATAAGTAAAAAATTATTTTATTGACTTAAAAATTTTTGTGTGTTAACATTATTTTAGTGGAGGAAATAGAAGTGAAAGCGATGTGGAATATTTCTTACGGCGTTTACATTTTGACTGCAAAAACTGAAAAATTGAATGGCTGTGTGATTAATACGCTTTGTCAAGTGACATCAAGTCCAAACAGGGTGACGATTGCAGTGAATAAAAGCAATTTCACAACAGAGCAAATTTTAAAGACAAAGCAATTTAATGTTTCAATTCTTGACAGCAGTGCCAATTTCGAACTTATTAAAAGATTTGGTTTTTCAAGTGGCAGAGAAACAGATAAGTTTGCCGGTTTTGATGGTTTTAAACTTGCAGAAAATGGTTTGCCATATATCACAGTCGGAACAAATTCATATATTTCGGCAAAAGTGGTTGAAGTTCATGACCTTGGAACGCACTTTGAATTTTTAGCAGATGTAACTGCAGACGTTGTGCTTACAAGTTTGCCTTCAATCACATATTCATATTATCAAAATAACATCAAGCCAAAACCAAGTGTAAGCACCAAAAAAGTTGTTTATGTTTGTTCAGTTTGTGGATATGTCTATGACGGCGACCCACTTCCAAAAGACTTCATTTGTCCGCTATGCAATCATGATGCATCATATTTTGTTAGGCAAGAAGCTGAACAAAATGTGCAAAATAAGAATGAAAATTTAAGCAAAGGAGAAAATGATATGAAAAAGAAATATGTATGCCCTGTTTGTGGCTATGTTTATGAAGGGGAGAACCCACCAGAAAAATGCCCACTTTGTGGTGCTGCAATGAAAGAAGTTAATGAAAGTGAAATGACTTGGGCTGCTGAACATGTTGTTGGCGTTGCAAAAGATGCCCCAGCCGAAATTGTTGAAGGTCTTCGCATGAACTTTAATGGTGAATGCAGTGAAGTTGGTATGTATCTTGCAATGAGCAGAGTTGCTTACCGTGAAGGATACCCAGAAATTGGCATGTATTATGAAAAGGCTGCTTTTGAAGAAGCAGAGCACGCTGCAAAGTTTGCAGAACTTCTTGGCGAAGTTGTAACAAATTCAACAAAGAAAAACCTTGAGATGCGTGTTAATGCTGAAAATGAAGCAACTGCAAGCAAAACAGAACTTGCAAGCAAGGCTAAAAAGTTAAATCTTGATGCAATTCATGATACTGTTCATGAAATGGCTCGTGACGAAGCAAGGCATGGCAGGGCTTTCAAGGGTCTTCTTGACAGATATTTCAAATAATAGAAAACGCAAAAATTGATTAAAAATTAGAAAAAAATTAATAAAAAATATAAAAACAGTCATATTTTGGCTGTTTTTTATTTTTTGGCAGGGGAATATTATTACGCATTTCTATTTATGTGATTCCTAGGGTTTCGCTCGGAATGACACGGGAAGAGTGACAGAAAAGCCAAAGGCAAACCGCCCGCAGGTGCAGACCTGCCCAGCGGGTGCTGACCCGCTGAACGGGTCTCATCAGATAACGCAATGGCGTTCCAGTTTTGCATACCTTATGTAATACTTTAAAAATTATTTTGATGTTTGTTATTTCAATCATTGCTCAACTGTTCAAATTTTCAAGTATCAGTTCAAGAGCATGGTCGTGCAGTTGATAGATTCTAGGTGTGGAATAATTCATTTTAAGGGCAATTTCATCAAAGGTCATGAACTTAATATATCTATAAAAAAATGTTTCGGTAGGGCTGTTCAAGGCTGGGTGGCTTCACTTTGGGAGCAGACAAAAACACCTATAATTATTTGACCGATGAAACCCTGCTTCACGAAATTCAAGCAGATGCCACTTCAAAGACCGATGAAATAACCATGTCTAGCACCTTTTTAAGTAAGATAAATAGTAGCGATAACCTTTGCAGTCACAGAACCTTTATTGTTTCAGGTTGGGCAAAGGCAAATGGTGTCTTATGACGGCAAGGTGTGTGAGTATGACAGCATTGGCAATCCATACACCTACATGGGTAACACATTGGTTTGGAAGAATGGCAGACAACTTGCACAGTTTGGAGATATTACAACCTTTGAATATAATTCAAACGGAATTCGAATAAGCAAAACGGCAAATGGCACAACAACCAAATTCTATTTAAGTGGAAGCAAAATTTTGATGAAAATAATTAATTTATTAATTTTATAATAAAATAGTTGCATAATATAAAAATACGAGTATAATACGAATTGTTAGCAGATGAATGACTAACAAATGATAACATACAAAAGATGAAAAGGAGATAAGAATTTTCTTATCTCCTTTAATTTTTTATTAAAGAATATTTTAAACATACTATAAAATATTACATAATTCGATACTATTTTACATAAATTAATGAATTTATATAAAAAATGACATAATTCGACATAATTTTACAAATATTGATAATATTAAATACATTTCTACAATATTCGACAAAATAGTATAAAAAATTACATTAGATTTAGAATTTTGAACAATTTTGAATAATTTTAAATAATTTTGAACGGTGTATTCAAAATTATTCAAAATTAAATTGAAAATTTTGAAAAACATATTAAATTTAGTTGATATATGTGAAAATCAGAGTATAATATAAATCGTTGGTAATAAATTTAGCCAACAAAAGATATTTAAGACACACAAAAGATATTAACAAAATACAAAAGAGAATTAAAGATGCACTAATGATAACAATTTATGCACGAAAGATAAAAAGGGGATAAGTTTAAACTTATCCCCTTTAAATTGCAAAAAGATTAAACGGTGGGTTGATATTTTGAACAAATTTTGAACAGCATTCAAAATTGTTCAAAATAATTCAAAAACCATTCAAAATTCAAATATATAATTATATTTTTAACAAAGATTTTGTTAGAAATCATAAAAATTTTATAATTTTGAATAATATTGAATGAATTTTGAATAATTTTGAATATTTTATTAAAAATTGTTTGACAATAAATAGCAAATGTTTATAATTAATTTTGTTGATAATGAAAGGAGGTCAACAAATTAAAATTTACAAAAAATAAATCTGTGGTCGGGACAAGAATATTCTTGTCCATTTTTATTTGCAATAATTTTATTGTTGTTTATTGTAATTTTATTTGCAAGGCTGGTTTAATAAATTTTGATTTATGTTTGCTATTTTTTGTATGGTTTTGAACAGATATTGAACAATATTGAATATATTTAAGGGTTTTGAACAAGTTTTGAATGGTTTTGAACATCATTCAAATAGAATGATACAAAAGACGAGAGTTCTTCGACTGCAATAAAGAATGACACGGGAAGAGTGATAGAAGAGCCGAAGGCAACTGACAGGTGGGGTCAGTCCCACTGTCGCCCGAGCGAAACGAAGTGGAGTTGAATGGGTCTATTCAAATAACGCGACGGCGTTCCAAATTATATTGTAAGTGTTTGCTTTGTATTATTGCTCGTTTCTACTTATGGGATTCCTCGATTTCGCTAACGCTTCACTCGGAATGACATGGGAAGAGTTGATAAAAAAGCCGAAGGTAACTGACAGGTGGGGTCAGCCCCGCTGTTGCTCTGAACGGGCAGTCCAGCGACTGCAAGCAGTTGTGCGTTGCATGCTTCGATTGTGTTGCACATTAAAAATAAGCGTGTCGCCCTGAACGGCAGGTCTGCACCTGCAGGCGGTTGTGTTCCGCACTCTTAAAATAGGTTGCACACGAAAAAACATATAAAAACCATATACCATACTTCGACAAATTCATATTATTTTTTACAATAAATTTCAATAGATAATAAAATACGATTAAATAGTCTAAAATTCTAAAGACCTTAAATAAAAAATTTTTATTATAGAATTGACTAACAAATATCTCACAAATATACTTATTTTTGATAAGTTTGTCCTTACTCCAAAATACCTTACACAAACTTATCCCTAAAAATCTTTATGGTTTTTAGGTTAGCCATATCACTTTTGCACATTCTGCCCTAATGGTTTGTGCAATTTGTGGTATGGCTTTTTTGTTTAATTTCAATCATTCAAAATTAGACCAAATGCGACACAAAAAACATTTTTCTATTGCAAAGTTATTTGATTTAATTTTAGCATAGTAATATAATGTTAACGGAAAAACAAAATGTTGTCCTGAATCCATTAAGTAAATTAAAATTTTTGATTTTAAATTTTCAGTTAAAATTTAAGATTAATAGAGAAAAAATAAAAAAAAATTAATATTTTGTTTTTCGGGTAAAATGAATAGGAATTTCCTATTCGATTTTTTTTTAAGTTTTTAGTCAAGGCTTGTTGCCTTGGCTTTTTTATTATACTTAATTATAGGTGGTTATTAAAGGTTATAAGGCATTATAAATTTTTGAAGTTATACTTGAATTATCAACAGTGAAAGCAAGAAAAAATTTATAAGGAGGTTGTTTGTGAATGATTTTATTGTGAATTTAAACACAATTTCACTAGAAGTTTTTGTGGGGGCATTGATTGTTTTTTTGCTTATTATCCAGATTTGTTTAATGCAATAGGCATAACCTATGGAGAAAACGAAGACTCTTTAAAATTTAAGTTACCAAATTTAAACAATAAATTTATTGAAGGGTCATCAACTGTAGGAACAGAAAAATCTGCAGGCTTACCTAATATTACTGGATATTTCGGTGGGGAAGGATATAAAATATGGAATTTTGGTGGGGCATTTAAACAAGGTGGTTCAGTCAATACTTGGAGTGCTGGACACGCAAAAGGTGATACTTGTTATAACATAGATATTGATGCTTCTCGATCAAATTCTATTTATGGAAATTCAACCACAGTTCAACCACCTGCTTTAACTATGCAATATATTATAAAATATTAAGGAGAAAATTATGTTAGTTTATATGTATAATAATGATAAAAATTTTATTGGTTCAAGAATGGCACAAATTGACCCAGTTCAAACAAAAAAACAAGGCAAAGAAATTTATCTTATGCCTGCAAATGCAACAATAGTTCCACCACTGGCAAGTAAAGATGGTTTTAATATTGTTTGGAATGGTTTGAGTTGGGAATATCAAGAAAAACCAAAATCACAAAAACCTGAACCATATGTGCCAACCGAAGAAGATTTAAAGCGAAACCGAATGGGCGAAATTCAAGCACGGCTTAACGAACTCTCACAAGATTTTGTTCAAGCAAGCATTGGTGCAATTATTGTTGATTTGGAAGACAGAAAAACAGAGTTTAAAACTCTTCATAATGAACTTCGCACTCTTCTTGAAAAAGAACCAAGACAATATATTTAAAGTAAAAAAATAAAAAATAGCGATTTTGCTATTTTTTATTTTTATGTGTTAAATTGTATAATTTTTATTATAATAAGTAAATTTTTACAATTTTAATAATAAAATATTATTTTAAATACATCAAAAGCACGGTTATGTCTGCAGGACTAACACCAGAAATTCGGCTTGCCATGCCAACAGTGAGTGGTTTTATTTGATTTAATTTTTCACGTGCTTCCAGCCTGAGCCCCGCAAGTGACGAGTAGTCAAGGTCGGCAGGAATTTGCTTTTCTTCAAGTTTTCGGTCACTATCTATTTGCATTTGCTGGCGTTCAATATAGCCTGAATATTTTATGTCAATTTCAACTTCATTCAAAACTTCTCTGCTATAGCCTTTTACAAGTTTAAGTTTTTTGTTGGCTTCATAAAATTTAACAGCTGGGCGTTTTAAAAGATTTTCAATGGTCAACCCTTTATCTGCATTTTTTTCACCCAAACTTTCAAGGAAATTTTTAAGTTCTTTTGATGGTGGAATTGTTCGTTTGATTTCATTTTTGAGTTTTGAAATCTGCTTCATTTTTCGCTTAAACTTTTTGTATCTTTCATCATCAACCAACCCAACACTGCGTCCAATTTCGGTTAATCGTTGGTCAGCATTATCTTGCCTTAAAATAAGGCGATATTCGGCACGGCTTGTCATCATTCGGTAAGGTTCGTTTGTGCCCTTTGTGGTTAGGTCGTCAACAAGCACACCAATGTATGACTCATTTCGCTTCAAAATGATTTGCTCTTTGCCACGAAGGTAGAGCGACGCATTTATGCCTGCCAAAATTCCTTGACCAGCAGCTTCTTCATAGCCACTTGTGCCATTAATTTGCCCCGCACAAAAAATGCCTTTTATTTTTTTGAATTCAAGAGTAGGGAACAGATTGAGTGGGTCGATGCAATCGTATTCAATGGCATAAGCATATTTTAAAATTTTTGTATGTTCCATGCCTTCAACACTCTCAACCATTTTGTGTTGAATATCCATTGGCATGCTTGTGCTCATGCCTTGAATGTAGATTGTGTTGTCGTCAACAGTTTCAGGTTCCAAGAAAATTTGGTGCCTATCTTTATCTGCAAAGCGAACAAACTTTGACTCGATTGATGGGCAATATCTTGGGCCAAGCCCTGTTATTACGCCTGAAAACATTGGGGCTTTGTCAAGATTATCCATAATAATTTTTTTGGTTTCAGGCGAAGTGTAGCCCAGCCAGCAAGAGCGAATGTTTTTGTTTGCCTTTTTGGTCAAAAATGAAAAGGTTTGAATATTTGTGTCGCCCTTTTGTTCGGTGAATTTTGAGTAGTCAATAGTGTCGCCGTCAACTCGTGGAGGAGTGCCCGTTTTAAAGCGTCTTATATCAAAACCAAGTTTTTCAAGAGAATTTGTTAATCCTTTTGAATAGGGAAAACCTGAAGGTCCAGATTTTTTTATAATTTCGCCTGTTATTGTTCTAGCATTAAGGTAAACACCTGTGGTGATAACAACGGCACGAGTTTTAAAAGTTTTGCCGTCTGCCGTTTTAACGGCTTCAAGTTTACCATTTGAAGCAATAATTTCGGTGCATTCGCCATCGTAAATATAAAGATTTTTTTGATTTTCAAGCACACTTTGCATTGAGCGATGATAGCCCGTTTTGTCAATTTGAGCACGAAGACTTTGAACGGCAGGACCTTTGCCCATGTTAAGCATTCGAAGTTGAATGGTATTTTTGTCGGCTTGCTTTCCCATTTCTCCGCCCAGTGCATCAACTTCACAGACAATGTGCCCCTTTGCTGTTCCACCTATGCTTGGGTTGCAAGGCAAAAATGCAATGTTGTCACGAACAAGATTGATAACCAAAGTTTTTTGACCCGTTCGAGCGAGGGCAAGAGCCGCTTCACAGCCAGCATGTCCTGCACCAACAATAACGGCGTCAAAACTGTCGCCGTCATTAATAATGTATTCTTTGTTTTCTATGTTCTTTGCATAGTCTGTGATGTCGTATTCTTTGTTTTTCATAATCTTTTGTTATCCTTTATAAATTAAATAAATGGTGAAAATTTTGGATAATCTGAATCACTTTCAAGTGCTAAATTATTTTTTTCAACAAACACATAGTCTTTGCCAAAGTTTTGCCCCTTGCAAAAACCACACTTTGAAAACAAATTCAACCCCTCTTTGTTTTTGATACTAACATTTGCATTGATTGAAGAAATCTTTGTTGCACTCAATTTTTCAATAAATTCAGATAGATGTGAAAGCATGAAGTTTGCTATGCCCATGTGTTGTTTGTCGGGTCTTGTTAAAATATATTTAACTGTTAGTTTTGGAGATGTTGAAACATCGTATAGTGTTATAGCAGAAAGCCCCACAATTTCATCACTATCATTTTTGCAAGTAACAATGGCAGGGAAATCGCTCTTTTGAAGATACGAGCAATAAACTTGATTGATAAAATCAGTTAAATTTTTAAATCTTTTTCCTAATATATTTTTATAAATTTTTTTCAGTCCATTTTGGTTTTTAAAAATATAGTCCCATGCTGAAATTTCAGCTCGTTCGATGTTAGGGTCAATTAGACCAAGTTTTAACTTGTTTAAATTTTTATTTTCCATATTATTTTCCCAAGCAAAATTTCTTAAAGATTTGGTCGATGATTTCTTCGCTTGTTGTGTTGCCTGTGATTTCGCCAATATTAATATAGGCTTGTTTTATATCAATAGACACGAGGTCAAGGGTGTCAAGCGTGATATTTTTAATCACTCGGTCTAGGCAACTAGAAGCATTTTTAAGTGCTTCCTTGTGCCTTTCGTTTGTGATAATCACACTTTCAGCTGGAATGTTAGATAACTTTGTAAGTTCTAATATTCTTGATTTAAGCAAGTCAATTCCATCGCCAGTAATTGTGCTCACTTCAATTTCTTCGTCAAAATGTTTTTGAGTTCGACTTTCAAGGTCTGATTTTGTTTTAACAACAATGTGTTTAGCATCTTTAACAGAATTATAAATTTCTTCATCTTCTTTTGAGTAGTTTCTGTTAGAATCGATTAAAAACAAAACTATATCTGCTTGCTTTATTAAATTTTTTGCTTTGTCAACCCCAATTTTTTCAACTTTGTCTTCCGTATCATGAATGCCGGCAGTGTCGATAAGGTTGATTTTAATGTCATCTAAAACCAAGGTTTCTTCAATGGTGTCACGAGTGGTGCCAGCAACATCGGTAACAATGGCTCTTTCACTTCCAAGAAGATAGTTAAGAAGACTTGATTTGCCAACATTTGGTTTGCCCACAATCAAAACATTGATGCCTGACTTTATGAGTTTGCCAGTGCTTGCTGTTTTTAAAACTTCTTCAATTTGGTCACGAAGAGTGGCAAGCCTTTCTTTTACCGATTTTTTTGTTATGTATTCAATGGTTTCTTCAGGGTAGTCAAATGACACTTCAATTTCTGCCAAAATATCAGTGAGTTCCTTTTGTGCACGTGATGCAATGGTGCTTAATTTTCCTGATAAAAGGTTGAAGCCCGCACGAACTTCGGCGTCGCTTTCAGCATTAATCATATCCATCATGCCTTCGGCAGCCGAAAGTGACATTTTGCCATTTAAAAATGCACGCTTTGTAAACTCGCCATTGGTTGCAATTCTTGCACCACATCTTATACATTCTTTCATAATGCCCTGTGAGATTTGAGAACCGCCATGGCATTGAAATTCAACCATGTCTTCACCAGTATATGAATATGGTGCTTTGAATATAACACACATTGCCTGCTCGTTGAAACTTTTTGTTTTAACAGTGCCTAGTGTTAACATTCTTGGTGTGAATGATGATGGGGTAGTATTTTTTTTCGTGATAAAAATCTCATCGGCAATATTTATTGCCTTTGAGCCCGTCATTCGAACGATAGAAATTGCACCCGAACTTGCACCTGTTGAAATAGCAACAATGGTGTCTTCATTACTAATATTATTCATAGAAAGAATTATAACACCATTTTATTATTATTTTCAATATAAATTTTTAATTATTTTTAAAAATATTATTTGAATTAAGCGTATTATTTAATTATTTTTAACATTTATTATATGCTATAAAAGAAAAATAAATATAGATTTTCAGTATATTTTTAATCAAATATATGACTAATTAGATTTTTTATCATCGTATTTTCTTACTGATTTCACACCAACGCCAATTTGTGCAATTAATCCATTAATTAATCTTAAATCATCGACAGAATTTTTTATATCGTTATAAAATGGAGTGTTTTTGCAATACTTCCACCACAATAAAAAGAGATTAGTAGCTTCTGTTGTAAATGCATTCCAAATTACATTACCATATAAAACATATTCAAAAGGTTTTATTTTTGTTAATAGATTTTCAGACAAATGCCAAGGCTTTAGGTTATTGAGTAAAGATACAAAATGGATTGCTTTTAAGTTTTCTGAATTATTAGTATTTGAAACTTCTCTTATATCTTTAATAATTGAAAAACCATGTGTTTTAGGATAATATGTTGATTGAATTTCGGTTAAAAAGTATGCACTAATAAAACATTGATCACCACAATAACAATAATTATCTTTTATTGTATCATGCCACTTGTTTGCGAAATCAACAAAATCTTCTGGTCTATTGTTGAGTTTACGAAGTCTTTCAACATTAACCATAATAAAACCACTATTAAAAAGTCCAAATTTACTTTTTGAAAATCTTTCAAAAGCATATCGATTTGATTCTTTGATTTCCCAACTCTTAAAAGAAGTCATAGTGCTTTCGGTTAGTGCAGAAGTTATACAAAATGCCTTATCTCTAAAATTGCAAAAATAGAAATCTTTAATATCGTCTAAAATTAAAATATCTGCCGCATCCATATAGAGAATTCTGTCTATTGTTGAAGGTAAAATTCTGTTTGCAAACATATAATAATAACATTCTTCAGGGTATCCACCACCATATTTCTGAACTTCACTTAACCATTTTTCGTCCACTGAAATAAGGTAAAAATTGATGTCAAGGTTGTTAGCATAATCTTTCAAAAAATCTAGTTGAGATGGTTCAATGTCATCTTTTTTGTACGCAAAATAAAAGTCTATCTCATAAATATCTCCTAAAACATCATGCAAGTTAATCAGCGTTACAGGTAAAAATTTAACAAGTCTATAGTCTGAGCTAGACATTATGTTTATGTGTTTTTTATTACTCATAAAATTCAACCACCATGTATATGATTTTAATTAATAATTTAAAAGTCTATTAACTTGATTAAATTTTAACATATTGTTTAATATATTGCAATTAAAATAAATTTTTGATTTTTAAAAATCAATATAAAAAAATAAAACGCACATAGTTTTGTGTGCGCTTTTATACATTAATCTGCATCTGGACGGTGTTCACCCATATTGTTTGTTACAGGAATTTCTTTAATTGAATCATCTTCAAAATAGTCTTTATTTTCGTCATAATTTTTTGGTTTTGATATGTTGTTTTTAAGTTTAACCATAACATATCTGTTAGGTTCTTTTCCGTAACTTTCAGTGATAACCTTGTCATGACCGGCAAGAGCAGAGTGAATGATTCGTCTTTCATAAGAATTCATGGCTTCAAATTTAAAGTCTTTATGTTCACGAACAACTTTGCCTGCAGTTCTCTTTGCAAGATTTGTGAGAGTTTCTTCTCTTTTAACAACATAGTTATTGCTGTCAACAGTGATTCTTTTAATTTCTTCACGAGGTTTGTTTTTGTTGTAAATATTGTTAACAATCGTTTGAAATTCTTCAATAGAATCTCCACGCTTGCCAATAAAAAGTGCAGAATCTATGCCTGTTACATTAACAAAGAAATCATGTTCTCTCTCTTCAACATAGGTGTCGAGTTCAAGACCCATAAGGCTGATGATTTTTTCAACGAGTTCTTTAATTTTTTGTTCTTCTTCAGATGTTGTGTTAACAGTAAGTCTAACTTTTGCTTTGTTAAAAAGCCCAGCTTGCTCTAAAATTTCAATTTGAACATCATCACGGGTAACCCCCAATTTGTAAAGACCAATTTCAATTGCTTGGTCAGCAGTTTTTCCTTGTGTTTCAATACTCTTCATAAGTTTACTCCTGTAATTTTCCTTTTTTGATTAATCTGTTAGCCTCTTTTTCAAGCATTTCTTCAACTTCAAGTTGTTTCTTTTTTGTGAGTTTTGCAATAATAAGAGTTACAATTTCACCAATAAGCATACTTGCAAGGTTGCTGGTTAAAATGTAAATACCGAACGATGCACCAGTTGAGATAACAAATAGCACCATGATAACTGGCATAATAAATTTCATAATCTTCATGGCATTTCCCGGCTGACTTGCTTGTTTTGCAACAATATTTGCTTTTTTGCTTTTTAGTTTGTTATGAAGTTCAGCAAGCCATTGTGACAAAAAGGTCAACACACCAGCAAGCACTGCCAAAATATAATAGCCATTTTGTGCCCTTGAATTTTGTTGAATCAATCCAGCGATTGTGTTATATTCTGCTTCATTAATTTTATTTGTTACATATTCAGAGTAATATTTTCCGCCATTTGATGCTAAACTTTTAAGCCCGTCATAAGTTGGGAAAGGTGAAGTTGTTGCATCTGCAACCCAAATGTTTTCAATCCAAAGCCAAGAAGACTTTATGCTATTCCATTTATTAACGGCAGATTTTGAAGCATCTTCGGTTGCTTTTTGAGCCATAGCAAGCCCATTTTCATAAGTGGTTTCATGTTCAATAAATTCTGGACTTTCAGGGTCATTTTCTTCATTTTCAACAAATTCTTTTGCCGTGTCAAAGTTTGTTTGCCACTCCATTGCACTTTCTTTATCAACAATTTCATCGCTGTCACTAAAATCAATCAAACTTTGATAATAACTGCTTTCATATTCTGCGTGGATTTGTTCATATTCATCAATAGCATGATATGCTGAAACTGAACGAAGTGAAGAATAGAGAGTGAAAAAGATGACCATTGTGAGGATAAGGTTAACAAGCATAACAATGCAACCAACACCCATGTTTAAACCTTCTCGTTTATAGAGTGCTTGTTGCTGAACTTGAAGTGTTTTTTGGTCGTTTCCAAATTTCTTTTGAAGTTTGGCAATTTGTGGTGCACATTTTTGCTGAACAAGCATCTGTTTTTTTGTTGTGTATTTAACGCCAAAATCAAGCGGCGAAAGCACAATTTTAACAAGAAGTGTTAAAAGCAAAATTGTCCAACCAAAGTTTAAAATGCCACCGTTAATCCAATCAATTAAAATTGACCAAAGACCCCCGGGAGCATTGACGGCAAGAACTGAAAAGATATTCATAACTTCTCCTTACATAAAATTTTTATATTTCTTTTTTGGGTTAATGGGAACATTGTCTGTTCCGCCTTTTGAGAACGCATTGCATCTAAAAATTCTTTTTACGGTTAAACCAAAACCAACAAAAAAACCCCATTCAGCAAATGCGTCACTCGCATAAAGCGAGCAGGTTGGTGTGAATTTGCATGCGTGGGGAATGAATGGGGAGATGCAAAATTTGAATATTGCAACAAAAAAGAGTGCAATATATTTTGGAATACTGATAATAAATTTAAAGAATTTTTTCATTTTTAAGTTCTGCTTTTTTAAGTAAAGTTTCAATTTCTTTTTCAAGTTCACCAAAGTTGCAGGTGTCACAACCCTGTTTTGCAACAACAATCAAGTTGAAGTTTTGTTTAAGGGTCGGAATTTGTGCGTAAATAATTTCACGAAGCCTTCTTCTAATAAAATTACGAAGATAGGCTTTGCCCAATTTTTTTGTTACGGCAAAGCCAACTTTTATGTTTTTTGTTTTTGAAGGTGTGAAATAAAGCACAACATGCTTACCAGAAACATGACTTCCTGCACGGTAAACATAGGCAAATTGATAGCGTTTTTTCAGTCTATTATCTTTTTTTAACATTAACGCACCTAAATTATTTTCTAATCAATTCTTTGCGACCTTTGTTTCTTCTTCTGGCAAGAACCCTTCTGCCACCTTTTGTTCTCATTTTTTGTCTGAATCCATGAACTTTGTTCTTATGGTTCTTTTTTGGTTGATAAGTTCTTTTCATAATAATCAAATTCTCCTACGATAGTTTAGTTCTATACATTTTGCATAGTTACCGCTTTATTATAAACAAATATATGCTTATTTGTCAAGAACAAACTTCGCTTTAAAACTTGCAAAATAAAAACCTTGAAAATTCAAGGTTAATTTTTTATTTTTCTTTAACAGATTTTCTTGCTGATGAAATTGGAACATATTTAACAAGGCAAGAGTTGATGAAAGTTTTGCTTTTATCAAGCGAAAGTGAAAACGCAATGGTTAAAGCAATTATAACAAGAAGCATTGAGCACATTTCAACAACAAAAACCAAAATATCGGTCATGACATATTCAGGGAAGAAGAAGGCTTTTATTGCAGTTATAATTAAAACCAAAAGTGAACTTGCACCAACTGAATAGAAAAACACAGATGTCAAAATAAATTTTTTTGAAGATTTAAGCCTGTTCTTGTCATCTTTTTGAGCGTTATAGAACACTGAAAGGCTGACCACACCAATGCAAAACCCAAGGTATGCAAACATGAATGCAACGGCAATAATATTTTGATGCCAGCCCAAAATGTAAAAAGTGTTTGTGAACACAAAGAAAGCAAAATAAAACATAATTCGAAGCCAAGCAGGAAAGGCAAGCCCCTTAATTTTTGTGATAAAAAACCCAAAGATATAAAGTGCAAGTGAAAAAATTATAAACAAATATGCCACAAGGTAGTTAAAATCTTCATAAAGGTTAAAGTTTGTCACACTGAAAAGATTTAGTGAAATAAGCACAAGGTGGCAAACAGTGAAGGCAAGCACAACAATAAGTGAAATATTGCAAGCCAAGTCTTTTTTAAAAGTATTCATAGTTTTATCCTTATTCAACAATTCTTACTGGTAAAATTAAGTAGAGATATTTATCATCATCAGCCGAGCAAATTGTGCATGGTGCAATTGAAGATGTGAAGTTTATTTTGATAAATTCATCTGAAATTGTGTGCATGCAGTCACTTAAATACCTTGCATTGAACGCAATTTGAAGGTCTTTGCCCTCTAATGAAATTGTGATGTTTTCGGTTACATTTCCGATGTTTGATGCAGAAGTTAAGGTTAACACCTTGTCACGAATATCAAATTTAACAAGATTATTTTTATCCATTCTTGCAAGCAAACTTGCTCTTTCAAGTCCGTCTTCAAGTTGGGCTTTATTTATGGTTATTGTTGTTGTGGTTGAATTAGGAATAACTTGATGATAGTTAATAAATTCACCTTCAATAAGTCTTGTCATAATTTTGGTTGTTCCGTCACTTAAAAAGATATGTTTTTCGCCAATCAAAACATCAATAGGGTCGTCACTGGCTTCAACAAGTTTTGAAATTTCACCCAAGCATCTTGCAGGAATAATAAAACTTGTTTTTTGAACAGTGCACTCTGCTGGCATTTTAACCATTGCCAAACGATAGCCGTCAAGTGCAACAGCAGTAACCATGCCGTTATCAATTTCAAACAAACAACCTTTAAGAATTGGTCTTGCATCATCAACTGCAACTGAAAAGATTGTTTTGTCAATAAGTTCTTTAAGATTATTCTTTGTAAGAGTAAGTTTTTCAGGGGCTGAAATCTCTTTTATAACAGGGAATTCTTCTGCACTTAAACATTGAAGATAGCCCTCTGAATCGGTATATTTAATTTTAAGTGAATGTTCATTTGTCAGTGAAAGTTCAATTTGTTCGTTTGAAAGTTTTTTAACAAAATCTGCAAAAAACTTGCCCGGAACAACAACATCTCCCGGAATTTTGACATCGGCATCAATTGTTTTTTCAATCGAAATTTCAAGGTCGGTTGCAGAAAGTGTAAGTTTGTCTTCATCTGCATGAAGTTTGATGCCTTCAAGTATTGGATTTGTTGTTCTTACGGCAGTTGCACGAATAACCTTTAACACTGCGTCACTTAAATCTAATCCTTCACAAATAAGTTTCATAATATTCTCCTTTATTTTCCTTCAATCATTTGCCTGATATCGTTAATTTGAACTTCAAGTTTTTTCGACTTTGCCATATCTTCAAGCACTTTGTTTTTTGCATAGATAACGGTTGAGTGGTCTTTGCCAAAGATGTTTCCAACGGCTTCTAGCGGAATGTTTATCATGTCACTAATAAGATACATTGCAATCTGCCTTGCTTCTGCAATATTTTTTGTTCGCTTTCTTGCAAGCATATATTCTTTTTTGATATTAAAGAATTTGCAGACAACTTCAATAATTCGTGTGGCATCAACTGTTTCATCATCTTGTTTTGCGATGTTTTTAAGTGCTTCACGAGCAGAATCAATGGTTACCACATCTTCTTTAAGAAGATTTGAATAGAACACCGTTCGTGACAAAAACCCTTCCATTTCACGAATATTGGTTGTTGCAACTTCGGCAATATATTCAATAACTTCTCTTGAAACATTATATCTTTCAATCTGTGCTTTTTTGATGAGAATTGCAATTCTTGTTTCAATGTCAGGCACGCCAATGTCGGCAAGCATGCCCCATTCAAAGCGTGACCTTAACCTTTCTTCAAGAGGGTTGAGCTCTTTTGGCTGTTTATCAGAGGTGATAACAATCTGCTTGCCGTTTTGATAGAGTTCATTAAACAGATTAAAGAATTGTTCTTGAACGGCAGGCTTTTTAATAATTGCCTGAATGTCGTCAATAATCAAAACATCGGCACTGCTGTAAACCTCTCTGAATTTTGCAGTTGTGTTTGTTTGAATTGCCGAAATAAAGTCATTAGTAAACTTATCGGTTGTAACATAAATAACTTTAAGTTTTGGTTTATGTTCAAGCAAATAGTTGCCAATTGCGTGAAGAAGGTGAGTTTTGCCAAGCCCCGAACCACCATAGATAAACAGGGGATTGATTTTTGTGCTTGGTGCTTCGGCAACTGCCTTTGCTGCCGCACAGGCAAATTGGTTGCTTCCACCAACGATAAAGTTTTCAAAGGTGTATTTTGGGTTAAACCTAAAACTTTCGTTTGGTTCATATTCACTTGTTTTGCCGTCTTCTTTAACATAAACGCGTGATGGCTCATCATCATTTGAAGGTTCTTCACTCTCTTCAGGTTCATCTTTAATGATGATTTCAAGTTTTGAAATTGCACCATACACCTTGTTGCAAGCCGAAAGAATAATATTTTTATATTTTTTAAGCAGAATATCTTTGGTGCTCTTTGTTTGGGTTGCAAGAACAATGGTGTTCTCTTTAATATCCACAAATTCAAGACTTTTTATCCAAACATCAAATGAAAGGGTTGATGTGTTTTTAGCGATTTCCTCTTGAATATTTTGCCATAGATATTCAAAGTCTATATTTGTTGAAGAAATAAAATCGTTGTTTTCCAAAAGAAACCTCCGCCCAAAAGTAATCATTTTTAATTATATTAAGATTTAGTTTAAAAATCAAGAAGATTATTAAACTTTAAAAATTTTTGGCGTCTTTAACAAAAAAGAGTCAATTATTAGACAAAAATGAAGCAAAAAGGTATAATTGATTTGGAGCAAACTATGCAAGTAAAATCGTGCAAACTGACAAATTTCAGAAATTATGAAACGCTTGAAACAGAGTTTTTTTCAGGCGTCAATTTGATTGCGGGCGGAAATGGGCAAGGGAAAACTAACTTGGTCGAAGCGGTTATGCTTCTTGCCCTTTCAAAGAGTCCACGAACTTCGCATGATGAAGACTTGGTTCGTGAAAGTCAATCACTTGCACGGGTTGAACTTGTTATTGAGCGTGATTTTGGAAAGATGAAACTTGAATGTGTGCTGGGCAAAGAAACAGGTAAAAAATTTTTTATAAATTCAAATGAAATAAAAAAGGTTAGTGACATTTTTGGCAACCTTGTTGCAGTTTATTTTTCGCCAAACGACCTTGTGATAGTCAGCGGGTCGCCTGCCGAACGCCGTGACTTTATGGATACCGACATTTCTGAACTTTCAGGTTCTTATTATAATTTGGTGCAACGCTATCAAAAGGTACTTTTTCAGCGAAACAAACTTTTAAAAACAGTGCATGACAAAAATTTAATCATTGACCAAATTGAAGTTTGGAATGAGCAACTTGCGTCACTTGCGGGGCTGATTATAAAAACACGAAAGAGTTTTATAAACAAACTTGCACCTTTTGCAGATGAAACAATTAAGTTTTTATCAAAAGACAGCGACACTCTTCAAATTAAGTATGACGGGGCAAGGGGAGAAACTTCGGCAGAAATTAAAGAAGAAATTTTAAAATCACTTCGTTTTAATTTAGATAAAGATATGGAACTGGGCTACACTTCAATAGGTCCACATCGTGATGATGTTGTGTTTGAGTTAAATGGCAGAGATTCAAAGGTGTTTGCCAGCCAAGGGCAGCAGCGAAGCATTGTGCTTGCGCTAAAGATTGCCGAACTTTTGGTGTTTGAAAGAGAACTGGGAGAAAAGCCCATTTTGGTGCTTGATGATGTGTTTAGTGAACTTGATTCGGCAAGGCAGAGAAAACTCTATGAAAAACTTGCAGGTTTTCAAGTTTTGATGACGGGCACATATTTCAAATTCAAGCCAAGTGAAGATTATTTGATGATGACGGTTAAAAACGCAAAGGTCAAAACAAAATTTGTTGAAAAAAAAGAAAAATAATAGAGCAAGGGCTAGCACTTTTGAAACTAGCGAAATAATTTATAAGACTAAATCAAGTTAAGTTGGTTTAGTCTTTTTTATAAATTTAATTTTGACTATATTTGTAACAAATTTTATGGTATAATGTAACTATATTTTAAGGAGATTAAAATGACAAAATACACTAAAGAAATGTTTGTTAGAGATGGGTTTGATAAATATATTACAAACGAATGGGATATTGTTACATCTGCCTCTATTTTTAAAGAAGAATTTAAATCTGATGAAGCTGAAAAAGAAGTCATATTAGGATATGCAAATGCTTTAAATTGTATAGCAGATTCATTATTAAAACAAAATCATTCGCCTGTAGTAATCATGACACTCCGCACTAATTCTTTAACAATTCCTTTTATATTTCTTGCAAGACATACAGTGGAACTTACTTTGAAATATATCTGCAAATTATTGAATATTGAATGCAAACCCATACATGGTTTAATTACATTATGGAATAAAATCATTAAAAGATTTAATGAATGCAATTGTATAGAAAATGACAACTTTGATGATATAAAAATTTTTATTTGTGCTTTGGAAGAGCTTGATTGCGATGGCTCTCATTCAAGATATGCTAAAGATAACAAAGGAAACTTATATAATGATAAACCCCAATTTATAAATGTTAAAAATATAAACAACTTTATTCAAGACTTATTTATCGAACTAGTAAATTCCATCAGAGTAGTAAAAAACAAATAAGCAGTATTTTACGAGATAAAATATTTCATAAATCAAATATTTTGTTGTAATTTTCTAATATTTATAGTATAATGCACTTAGAATAAATTTAGAGGTACGGTATGAGCATTTCATATAACAAATTATGGAAAAAACTTATTGATAATGGTATGACAAGAACAGAATTAAGATTAAAGTCAGATATAGGGACTTCAACACTAGCAAAACTTGGTAAAAATGAACAAGTTAGTTTAGATGTTCTTTTACGAATATGCAAAGTGCTTAATTGTGATATATCCGAGATAATGGAACTTATCAAGGAGGATGACAATGTGTAAAAATATTGCAAAACCATTTTTAAAATGGGCTGGAGGAAAAAGCCAATTAATAAATACTTTTGATGAATTGTTACCACAAGAATTAAAAAATGGAGCGATTGATACATACATTGAACCATTTGTTGGTGGTGGTGCAATGCTTTTTCATATTTTACAAAAATATGATATTAAAAGGGCATA
>CALWKE010000004.1 GCA_944381185.1 uncultured Clostridia bacterium | reverse complement strand
ACATACATTGAACCATTTGTTGGTGGTGGTGCAATGCTTTTTCATATTTTACAAAAATATGATATTAAAAGGGCATATATAAATGACATTAATAAAGAACTTATAAATTGTTATCGTTGCTTAAAAGCTAATGTTGAGGAAGTTATTAACCATTTAAAACTTTTAGAAAAAGATTATTTAGAAAATGATGATAGAACGACATATTTTTATAAAGTAAGAAATAGATATAATGAAATTCATTTAAATGGTCATTTAGATTATGAAAAATGCGCTGATTTTATATTTTTAAATAAGACTTGCTTTAATGGACTTTATAGAGTTAATAAGGAAGGAAAATTTAATGTTCCGCATGGTAAGTATAAAAATCCGTTAATTTGTGATGAAAATAACTTAATAATGTGCTCTAAAATATTACAAAAAGTTGAAATTACATTTGGTAATTATGAACAAGTTTTAAATAAAGCAACTGAAAAAACATTTATCTATTTTGACCCACCTTATAGACCACTTATAGAAAAAGCATCATTTACCAGTTATGATAAATCAGGTTTTAATGATGATGACCAAATTCAACTAGCAAAAAACTACAAATTGCTTAATGAAAAAAAATGTGTTTTAATGCTTTCAAATTCAGATCCTAAAAACACAAACAAAGAAGATAATTTCTTTGATAATCTATATAATGGATTTTATATTGAAAGAGTTTACGCAAAAAGAATGATAAACTGTCAAGCAAGTAAGCGTGGAAACATTACAGAAATTGTTGTGAAAAATTACAAAAGGAGAAAATAGTGGACAACGAAATAAATAAATTATCACAAAAAGAAAGAGATAAACAAGAATTAGAAAATTTAAAACAAGGATATATTCATTGTAAAGAAATATATAATATTCAAAGAGAAAGATTTAAAGCTGCAGATGAAAAACTAAATATGTTGCTCGTATTTAATGGTGCAATTTTGGCGTTATTAATAACAATTATACCATTTAATCAATTACTATGTTGCCTAAGAACGTTAATGTATATATTTTTAATTTTATTTAGTTTAAGTATGTTAATTACATTAATATCAATAATTTTGGGGCTATATCCTAGAAAAACCACTTTTATTGACAACAATAATTATATTAATGATGATTTTTATCATTGTACCAATATTGAATTTTTGGGTAAAATGATAGGACAATTTACCAATTATAATAATGATATGAGTAAAAAGACTGAACAAAAACATTTTTTCAATAAAATTGCAATGATATCTACAACTATAAATATATTATTGATGTTTGTATTGATAATAATAAAAATCATATAAAAGGATGAATATTTGAATGAACAAAAACAATGTGAATGAAAGCAATAAAAAGACAACATCAAAAATAAGTAACGAAATTTTCGACCAAAAAAATGTCGCTATAACTACTAATACTCGTAATGATAATACAATTAAAAATATAAAAATAACTGACCACAATATTATTATAACAAATTTAACTTTTGGCAAAAATAAAGGAGAAAAGAGATAATGAAAAGAAATTTTAATGAGTGGCTTAATACTTTTACAGATAGTATTGCAACTTATGAATATTATACTGATTTTAAGGTTGTTTATAGAAATATTGATAAACTGAAAGTGGAATTAAATATTATGAATTCACTTATTGGTTCAAAAAATATTGAAAATGACTTTGATATATTATTTAAAAAATACCCTGAAATTAGGAAATGTATACCATTACTTATTGCAGTTAGAGAAAATGAAATCAAAGTTATTGATGAAGGTGAAAAATTAAAATACAATTTTACAAATATAAATGATATAGAATTATTAAAACGATTTATGAGAAAAACAGGTTTGTTTGATTTAATTTCTAATCATCTAGTAAATAATTTAGTAGATTATGCAACTGGAGTTGAAGTTGGTCTTGGTTCAAATGGTCGAAAAAATCGCGGTGGACATTTAATGGAGTCTATTTTGCAAAAATTTATTGAAAAAGAAGGATTTATTTTTAATCAAACATATTTTAAAGAAATGTATTTAAAAGACATTGAAACTAAATGGAATATTAATTTATCGTCTTTATCAAATCTAGGTAAAGTTGCAAAGAGATTTGACTATGTTGTTAAAACAAAAAATTGTATTTATGCTATTGAAACTAACTTTTATGCTGGAGGGGGCTCTAAACTTAATGAGACAGCAAGAAGCTATAAAATGATTGCACAAGAGTCGAAAAATATTAAGGGGTTTGCTTTTGTTTGGATAACTGATGGTATTGGTTGGATAAGTGCAAAACATAATTTAGAAGAAACATTTGATGTTATGGAAAATATCTATAACCTTAAGGAACTTTCAGAAGGTAAGTTAAAGGACGTTTTAAAGTAAATGAAGGAAGAAACATTTGAATTAGAAACTAATACTATTTGGAGTTTTCCTAATCGTGGTAAATGGGCAACTCATGATGCAAAATATCGTGGAAACTTTTCTCCTTATGTTGCTAAAAATATCATTTTGAGATATTCGAAACCAAGCGATTTGGTGCTCGACCAATTTATTGGTGGTGGAACAACACTTATTGAATGTAAATTGAACAATCGTAACGCAATTGGTGTTGATATTAACCCAAAGGCTGTTGAGATTACAAAGAGCAAGCTTGATTTTGATTGTGAATTTAATAATGAAATAAAAGTTGAACTTGGTAATGCTTGTGATTTAAAGAATATTCAAAGTGAAAGTATTGATTTAATCTGCACCCACCCACCTTATGCAGATATTATAAAATACAGCGAAGATATTGATGAAGATTTATCTCATTTAAAATATAAAGATTTTCTTGTAGCAATTAAAAAAGTTGCTAGCGAGTGTTATAGAGTTTTAAAGAAAGATAAATTTTGTGCAATTGTTATGGGCGATACTCGCAAAAACGGAATGGTTCAACCGCTCGGTTTTGAAGTTATGCAAAGATTTATAAATGCAGGATTTAAGACAAAAGAAATAATAATAAAAGAACAACACAATTGCAAAGCAACAGGATTCTGGAAAACAAATAGTAAAAAATATAATTTTTTACTTTTAGCCCATGAATATATATTTATATTAAAAAAATAAGGAGAGCAAACTCTATTATTTTTTGTTTTTAATATTTTTAAGTGTGTTAAAAATTTCTAAATAAAGTTCTTGTTCTTTTTGTTTTTTTAATTTGTTAGTCAAATCATCTTTTGATGAAATATTAACACCATTTAAAACATCAACAAGTGCCATAATTTGAATAAAAAATTCAGTGTTGTTAACAGAGATTTCATTGAGTTTTTCAATTGCCAAATTAAAATCATCAGGAATTTCTTTATCAATTCTGTCAAACAAAATCTTTGGGTCATCAGGAAGAATATCAAGAGTGTTTAAAAAGTCAATGCCCTTTATTAGGTCGCTATATTCATAATAGTTCATCAAAAAATCATTTTGTTTTTTGTTTATTGTTATTTTTTCTTCCATAGCCATTATTCTCCCATTTGTGGACCTTGAGTTTCAATTTGTATTGGTTTTTTATTTTTTGCTTCATTTTCAGGCAATAAAATTCGAATTTCTGGACTCGCATCACTCTTAACATAAAAACTTGAGTTATCATAGGCCTCACGAGCCTTTTTTAATTCATTCATCACTTGAGGATTAAGCACGGCAGGGTTGTTATTTTGTGCCGCCTCTGCAAGTGTTGGATAATATTTTTCAATATATTT
This sequence comes from uncultured Clostridia bacterium, assembly GCA_944381185.1. Lineage (GTDB taxonomy): Bacteria > Bacillota > Clostridia > Christensenellales > UBA1242 > RGIG1681. The sequence goes on along the minus strand of CALWKE010000004.1, from coordinate 60,151 downwards.
ATCAAAAGTAAATGGTGCGGGTTTATTAGGTTCAAGTTCAACGGAACTCAAACTGCCTTCTCCAAATTCTTCAGAAATGAATTTTTTTGTTGATTTTGCTACATCTTTAATGAGCCCAAAGGTGCTTTTTGAGTTTTCAAAGGAAGCAATTTTCTTTAATTCTTCAGGAGCCAAAAAGTCTTCTAAAACAATTTTTGCAGTTTTTGATAGTTCAGGATTTGCCCTTTCAATTACTCTTATAACTTTTCTTTTTAAGGATTCAATATTTTCAACAGATAGGTCAGCAACCGATTTTTCAGTGTAGTCAGCTGAAGCAACCAAACTTACGGCAGTTGATGCCTTTGCCTTTTTGTCATCTGATTCTTTGGTTGGTTCGTCAACCTTTTTTTTGCAACCAGCCCATTCTTTAAATTGGTTATAGTAGTTTCTAACTTTAGCCTTTTCATGTTCAAGTTTCATGTTTGTGTAAACCAAAAGTTTTTGAACGGATTGTTTTAATTCAACATATTCAGGTGAGTCATCATTAAGGTCTGCAAGGTCTTCTTTTAAGTCTTCATTTAAATCTTTAAGTGCTTCGTTAAGGCTTTCGTCTTCAACCTTTTGCATAACCTTGTCGGCAACTTTTAGCGTTGCTTTTGCCAAGCCAACTGCAATAGACTCACTCACTTTTCCGGTGCATTTGTGCACTCTTGAAAGCCCTTTTGCAACAAATTCACCTGTGTGGATTGCTCCTCTTGCAACAAACTTTACACCCGAAAGGGCGGTGTTTCCAATTTTTGCAAGTATTGAATTTGCTGCGTTTTGGGCATTTGTTATGACTAAACAATTAATAGCTTCTTCTTGCATAATAAACCTCACACTTCTAATTATGAATAAGTATATCATAAAAAAGCCGATATATCAAATTTAAACAAATAAAAAACCACCAAAATGTTGGTGGTTATTCTATTCTCCCATCTGTTGGTCGGCGTTTTGTTTTTTTGCTTTTTTATCTTCTCTTTTCTTTAATTTTTCATATAATTTTTTTGCTTTTTTAAAACGAATAAATGCAATTTTAACATAACTTTTATCTATTTTTAATTGTTCAAGAACTTCATCGTATTGAGGAATTATTTCATCATATAGTTCAAACAATTCATGAATATCACGGATATTTGATGATTTGCCGTTAATAAAATCATTCATTGCATGGTCATACTGAAATTCAATAGCCTCAAGTTTTGCAGATGTTTCGCTCAATTTTTTAGACTTTGCTGTGTAGTTATCAAGAGAAGTCAAATATTCATTTTTTGCATCAACTAAATTAATTTTTTTCATAAAAATTGCTCCTAAAATTCAATAAAGCAATTTTAACACAACAAATTGTCACTGTCAATATTGAATTAATTTTTGTTGTCTTGATGTGGAGTCATTGCAAATTGATTTAACATCTGTTGCATATCTTCAAGCGAAAGGCTTTTAAAGTAGTCACTGCCTTTATCAATTCCTAGCATGTCTGCATACTCTGCCTTTTTAGAATTTTCTTCGTTATGAGTAACTTTTGTTTCATTATTTGAAGTGTCGATTTCAGTTTCAGGATGTTCAACGAAATCATTGATTTCTTCGTCTGGCTTAAATTCTTCTTGAAGTTCATCGTCAAAAAATGAAGTTTTTGCTTGTTTTTGTTCTAAAATATCTTCAAGTTCATCTTCACTAAACCTTTTTTGTATGGCTGGGTGATTTGCAATTTCTTCTGCTTCCTCTTTTGTTGAGTCGTGAAGAAGAAGTGCAAGTGTGCCTTTATCAAGCCTGTTAACATTGTCTTTATCCATATCATCAAGCATTTGGTTAAGGCTGTGTTTATCTTTTTTAATTGTAGCAACCATTGCAGAAACATAAATTTCTTGAGTTAAAACTTCAATAAGTTTTCTTGCAGGTTGAATTGGTCTTGTTTTTGAAAAGTTTTTATAAACACATTTTAAGGTTGTAACTTCTTTGTTTAGGTCTTCAAGGGTCAGTCCTTGTGCGAATGCTTGGTTTGTTATCTCTGTTTTAATTGTTGCAAGAGCCTGTTCTCTTGGAAGTTTTCCCACAATCGCAAGCCATTTTCCAAAAAACCTTACTTGAAAAGGCTTAACATTTTTACTTTCTTTTTGAACATTTTCTTGTTGGTCTTCTTGCTTTTCTTCTTTAACTTCTTTTTTATACTTTCTATTGAGTTTTGAAAAGAGAGAAGTTTTTCGAGAAGATATTTTTGCATTATGCTTGTTAACATCAATATCAATATCTGTAACATCATTTGCTAGTTCAAGGGCTTCTTCAGAAGAAAATCCCTCTCTTTGTGCTGTTTTTTTAATTGCTTGAGCGAGCAGTCTTTTTTGATATCCTTCTTTGTAATTGTGTTTAGAAAGTTCTTTGTAAACATTATTAAAGTTTGAGTATGACAAATTTTCAATACTTTCTAAAGACACTTGATTATTTTGATTTTCCATAAAATTTCTCCTTAACTGATTTAAGTTTAAAAAAAATAAAAAAATAAGTCAACTAAAGGAGTTTTATTTGTCAAAATAGCACTAATTTTGGCAGTGCTAGTTAAAATTGCTATAAGTATATATTATTATAATAAATATAATTAATATATGGGTAAAATTCGTTTGGTTTTATAGGTTTAATTTGTTATAATAATTATGTGTTAAAAATTAATTTAAGGGGCAAAATATGGACGATTTTGGAAAAGTAAAAAATGAATATGGTGCCGAGCAAATTACTGTTTTAAGAGGTCTTGAACCAGTTCGTAAAAGGCCGGGCATGTATATTGGTTCAACCGACACCCACGGGCTTCATCACTTAATCAACGAAATTGTTGATAACTCAATTGATGAAGCACTTGCAGGCTATTGTGACAACGTTTTGGTGGAACTTAATAAAGACGGCTCTTGTTCGGTTACTGATAATGGTCGTGGCATTCCAACAGGTATAAATAAAGAAGAGGGCAAAAGTGCTGTTGAACTTGTTCTCACAAAACTTCACGCAGGTGGCAAGTTTGGTGAGGGTGGCTACAAGATTTCAGGCGGTCTTCATGGCGTTGGCTTGTCTTGCGTAAACGCACTTTCAGAGTGGCTTGAAGTTGAAGTTAAGCAGAATGGAAATCTTTATAAGCAGGTTTATAACCGAGGCATTCCACAGCGTGACCTTGCCATTGTTGGCACGGCTAATAGCACGGGAACAAAAGTTACTTTTATGCCAGATGACACAATTTTTGAAACAACAACTTTTGAATATGATGTTGTTCGCAAAAGGCTTCGTGAACTTGCATTTTTAAATAAAGGCATAACAATCACAATCAAAGACCACCGTGATAACAAAGAAGAAACCTTTCATTATGAAGGCGGAATTGTTGAGTTTGTAACTGAAATGAATGAAGGCAAACAAACAATTATCAAAAAGCCAATTTACATAAACACTACAACTAAAGATAAAAAGGGTGAAATTGAAATTGCCTTTCAGTATAATGACGGCTATAACGAAATAATTCATGGCTATGCAAATAACATCAACACCGTTGAAGGTGGAACGCATATTGAAGGGTTTAAAAAAGCACTTTATAAAGTTATAAATGAATATGGTCATAAACTTAAAATTTTAAAGGATAATGACAAACTTTCAAGTGACGATGTTCGAGAGGGCATAACTGCCATTGTTAGCGTTAAACTTCAAGAGCCACAGTTTGAAGGTCAAACCAAAACAAAACTTGGCAACAGTTACATGCAGACGGAAGTTAACAATGCTGTCTGTGACTTGTTTGGAATGTATTTGGAAGAAAATCCAGAAGAAGCAAGAAGTTTAATCTTGCGTTCAGTTACTGCTCAAAAGGCAAGGGAAGCCGCCCAAGCTGCACGAACCATGGCAAGAAGAAAGGGTGCACTTGAGTCATCAACACTTCCGGGCAAACTTGCTGATTGCACCGAAAAAGACCCAAAACTTTGTGAAATTTATATTGTTGAGGGTGATTCTGCGGGCGGAACAGCAAAACAGTGCCGTGACAGGCGTTTTCAGGCTATACTTCCACTTCGTGGTAAGATACTTAATGTTGAAAAGGCAAGGCTTAACCATGTTCTTGGCAATGAAGAAATAAAATCAATGATAACAGCCTTTGGCGGTGGTGTTGGCGATGAGTTTGACCCATCAAAACTCCGCTATGATAAAATTATTTGTATGACCGATGCCGATGTCGACGGTGCACACATTCGAATTTTGCTTTTAACCTTCTTCTATCGCTATATGCCGGGGCTTATTGAAGGTGGGCATGTTTATTCAGCAATGCCACCACTCTATAAACTTCAAAAGGGCAAACAAGTGGTTTATTGTTACAGCGAAGATGAAAAAGCCAAAAAAGTTGCTGAAATGGGCAACAAGGGTCTTGATGTTCAGCGTTATAAAGGTCTTGGTGAAATGGATAAAGAGCAACTTTGGGAAACCACAATGAATCCAGAGCACAGGGGGCTCATTCAAATTCAAATGAATGATGCCATTGAAGCCGATAAGATTTTCACACTTTTAATGGGCGATGCCCCAGAACTCAGGCGTAAGTTTATTGAAGAAAATGCAAAACTAGTTGAAGATTTGGATATTTAGGAGAGTAGCAATGAAGAAGAGAGATTTTAGTTTAGAACATGAACAACTTGTTGATAACACAACGGTTTATCCTGTTGAAATCAACGATGAAATGAAAAAGAGTTTCATTGCCTATGCAATGGCAGTTAATGTTTCAAGAGCCATTCCTGATGTTCGAGATGGTTTAAAGCCAGTGCACAGACGAATTTTGTATTCAATGAACGAGTCGGGTATCACTTCAGATAAGCCACACAAAAAATGTGCACGTATTGTTGGTGATGTGCTTGGTAAATATCACCCACATGGCGACAGTTCGGTTTATGGTGCACTTGTTAGGCTTGCACAGGACTTTGCAATAAGGTATCCACTTGTTGAAGGTCACGGAAACTTTGGTTCGGTTGATGGCGACCCACCAGCAGCCTACAGATATACCGAGGCAAGGCTCAGCAAACTTGCGGGTGAAATGCTTCGTGATATTGATAAAGAAACTGTTGATTTTTCGCCAAACTTTGATGCTTCGCTCAAGCAACCAGATGTGCTTCCTGCAAGGTTTCCAAACCTTTTGGTCAATGGTTCAGACGGCATTGCCGTTGGCATGGCAACAAACATTCCACCACACAACCTTGGCGAAGTTGTTGAAGCTGTTGTTGCAGAGATTAACAACCCAGACATGACCATTGAAGAGATTATGCAAATCTTGCCAGCACCAGACTATCCAACAGGTGGTGTTATCATGGGCACTGAAGCTTTGAAGCAGGCATACCTCACAGGTAAGGGCGGTGTGGTAATCAGGTCAAAAACCGAGATTGAAGAGAGTGCTGACGGCAAGAGCAAAATTGTTGTAACTGAAATTCCATATCAGGTTAACAAGTCTGAAATGATCAAGCAGATTGCTGATATGGTTAAAAATAAAAGAATTGATGGCATTTCAGATATTCGTGAAGAGTCTGATAGGCACGGCATGCGAATTGTGTTTGACGTTAAAAAAGACTTCAATGCACAGGTTGTTTTGAACACACTTTTCAAACGCACACAACTTCAATGCAGTTACGGCATAAACTTTTTGGCACTTGTTGACGGCTATCCAAAAGTTTTGAACATAAAGCAAATTCTTGATTGCTATATTGCACACCAAAAAGATGTTATTTATAGAAGAACAAAATTTGATTTAGCAAAGGCAGAAGAAAGGGCTCACATTGTTGAAGGTTTGGTTGTTGCCCTAGCAAATATTGATGAAGTTATCAAAATTATCAAGGCTTCAAAAGATAGGGAAGAGGCTTCAAACAATCTTCAAAACTCATTCATGCTTTCAGCCGTTCAGGCGGGTGCAATTCTTGATATGCGACTTCAAAGGCTCACAAGTTTGGAAGTTGAAAAACTCAATAACGAACTTGCTGATCTTCGAAACCTTATCACTGAACTTCGTGGCATTCTTGCAAGCGAAGAGAAAATTAAACAAATTATTGTTAAAGAACTTGAAGAAATTAAGGGCATTTATGGCGATGAGCGTAAAACTGAAATTGACTATAATGCGTCAAAAGACATAAACATTGAAGACCTTATTGAAAAGGAAGATGTTGTTATTTCTATGACACATTTTGGCTATGTTAAAAGATTGCCAGTCAGCGAATATAAACAGCAACATCGTGGCGGAATGGGAACAACAACTCACAAGCCAAAAGAAGAGGACTTTGTTGAAAATATGTTCATTTGTTCAACTCATGACACACTTATGTTCTTTACCAATTTTGGTAAGGTTTACACCTTAAAGGGCTATGAAATTCCTGAAGAACAAAAGACGGCAAGGGGCAGAAACTTGGTTAACCTTTTAAGTCTTGAAAAGGGCGAAATTGTTCAAGCCGTGCTTCCAAAAATTAAGGACTTTGAAGGTTTCTTAATTATGGCAACAAAGGGTGGACTTATCAAAAAGACTCGAACCAGTGAGTTTGAAAATATCAGAAAAACAGGCAAAATTGCAATCGCACTTTCTGATGGCGATGAACTTATTGGCGTTAACTACACCACTGGCAAAGACACCATTATGGTAGCAACTTATGAAGGCAAGTGCATAAGGTTTAGTGAAAAAGATGTCAAGCCACTTGGCCGTGACACTATGGGTGTTAAGGCTATGGACGTTCGTGAAGGCGACCGTGTTGTTGATATGATTGTCTGCAAAGATGGCTACGACATTTTAACAATCAGTGAAAATGGCTATGGCAAACGCACCGACCTTTCAGAATTTAAGGTTCAAAACAGAAACGGAAAGGGCATAAAGGCGGGCATCTTCAATGAAAAAACGGGCAAACTTGTTGGTTTAAAACAAGTTGTTGATGGCGAAGATGTCATGATTATTGCAGATAATGGCATAATAATTCGAACCAGTGCATCAAATATTTCAAAAATCACTCGTGACACCATTGGCGTTAAGGTTATGCGACTTCACGAAGGCACAAAGGTTTCATGTATTGAAATTGCCGACACCGTTGCTGAAGATATTACTGGCGAAACCGATGAAGAGCCAATTGTTATAGACGAGCCAATCACCGACGCTGGCGAAGAATAAAAACTAATGAAAAATTATTAAAAAATACACAAAAAACACATTAAAACACATAAAAAAACACCACAACCCTGTGGTGTTTTTTATAATATATGTTTTAATGCTTTGCGTAGTTTTGTTAAGATTGTTTCCTAGTAAAAAAATTGACAAGAAAAAACTAGGCACAACGCCTAGTTTTTATAATCAATATTATTCATCAACAGGAATGCTTGCAAGAATATCTCTTTCTTTTTGTATTTCGCTTTGTTTGTCTTCATCTTTAATTTTTTGCAATTCTTCTTTTGAGATTGAAGAAACTGATGCTTGTTTTGGAACATTGTTTGAATTTTCTTTTGCAATTTCTTCCAAAGAACTTAAATCTGAAGATAGGGAAGATAGTGCAATGCATTGTGAAAAGAATTTTGGATTTGTTTTTGCGAGCTCAAGAAAACTTAAGGCTCTTTCTTCATCAGTGTTTCCAGTTATTGGTGGATTTTTGTAGAGTCTTACAAATTCATCAAATTCTTCTTCATTATTAGGATCTGGCAACATTTCAATTAATTTGCCAATATATTCAGCCTGCTTAACAATTTGTTCGTCTTCGCTTAAATTTTCAAACTTATCAACTTCTTCTTCAACAAATGAATCTAAATTCTTAATTTTCATATCATACACCCTATTTTAATATTAAATTTTATTCCATTCCCATAGCTGATTTTTGAGCTTGTAAATTTTTTAAATGATTTTGTTTTTTTCGCAATTCTCTATCTTTAGCATTATTTTCTTTTATTATTTCTTCTATTTGAGTCTTAAGTTCGTTAATTTTATTATCAATTTGAGTTTTAAGATTAGCATGAGTCATATCTTTATAGGTATCAGGTTGAGAAATATCGTAACCAAGTAATGTTAAAACAGCTTTAGTTGCAGCGTCAGGAGTTTCACTAATTTTAGCTTCAGATGGAATCCAATTTTTAGATTTTAAATCATTTTTTAAACGATTAAGTTCATCTTTTCTAGCGTTGTTTTCAGTAATTTTAGTTGTTAAATTAGACATTTCGCTTTCAGTTTGTTTAATTTGATTATCTAATTGTCCAGAAACATTTGTTCTAGCTTCTTTAACATCTGTTTGTTGAGCGGCTCTTGCTTGAACTTTTTTAATAATTCTTGCAGCGTTATATTCAGTAGCGGTTACTTTTTTTGAACTTGGACCTTCAGCAATAATTTTATCGACATCTTTTCCGCCAAGAGTTGATTTTAATGTTTCCAAATATTGTGGGTCAGTTTCAGCACGAGCGGCAAGAGAATCAAGCGTAATATTTTTATTTTTCTCAACATTTTCGTTTTGTTCTTTAATCATTTTTTCTTCAGCTTCAAGTTGAGCTTCTTGTGCACCTACATAACCCATATTTTTAGCCATTTTGTGTTCTTTCATCTTTTTAGCAATAAAAAGACATGCACCACCAGCAATGGCAAGTCCAACGGCTGAACCAAGCCATGGCATATTAACTTTAATCCAATCTTTAACAATTTCACCAACAAGTTCATTGCCAACTGGAATGTTTCCAATTGCCTCTGCTGCACTTGCAACAACTTGATAAGCTGCACCAACAGCAAGACCTGTTCCAGTAACTTTAAGTGCATCTTCAACAGCGTTAAATGCAACAATTCCAGTTGCACCGCGTTGAGCAAGTGCACCAGATTTGCTGCTTGTTGTTAAATATCTTCTTAGTTTTTCAAGATTTGATATTTCTTCAGGCTCTAGCTTTGCTGGTTTTGATAATTTTTGGTCAATAGCATAGATACCATTTTGTGTCATAGAAGTTAATGTGAGATTTTTAATGCTTCCAAGATTGATTCCGTTCTTTTTTAACTTTGCATCAATAGTGATGAGCCTTTTGTTTTGAGAAGCAACAACATCAAGAATTCTTGCTGATGCGTCAAGTTCTTTCTTTTCTTCTTTTGAAATAATTTTATTTGCTTGTCTGCTTTGAAGTTCAGTTATACGCTTTTTTAATTGAACACCATAAGTGGTGAGTGCTGAACTTGTCATGGTGTTTAAATTCATACCATAAATATTAATATTCATACTAAAATTTTCTCCTTATTGTTGATATTTATTGAAATTTTGCCCTATAGTTAGTTAAATTAAACCACTTTTTAGGGTTAAAGTCAATAAAATTGAATAGTTTTTGAATATTTTAGGTTATATTTTGATAAATATTAGCCATTTTTGTGATTTTTTATTCTCAAGTCATCACCTGAAAGCAGTATCATTTTTGAGCTTTCTTTACTTGAAAGCCTTGATGTGATGCGTTCGCCATAGCGTTCTTTAAGTTGATTTAAGTTTAGGTTTGTGGTTATAAAGGTTGATTTATTAAAGCGTTCACGCTCGGTTAAAACTAAATACAGATAGTTTGAAGTAACATTGTTAATAACAGGTTCAGTGCCAAGGTCGTCAACAAAAAGCACATCGGCTTTTGTTAGTGGGGCAAGGATTGTGCCTTTGTTTAAGGTAAAGGTTGAATGATATTTTAAAAACAGATTATTCATTTCAAAGGCTGAAACAAAGCAGACAGAAAGCCCCTTTTTAACAAGTTCATTAGCCGTGCATTTTATTGAAAAGGTTTTGCCCACACCAGTTTTGCCAACAAGTGTCACAAGTTTTGATTTTGTGTTTGGATATTTGTTGCACCATTCAAGTAAAAACTTTTTAAGTTTTTCAAGTTCTTTTGATTGGGTTTTGTTTTCAAAATCACAATTAAAGTTATCAAAAGAAACATCGCTCGCTGGTGAAAAGCCACTTTCAATAATTATCTCTTTATTTATTTTATTTTTTAAGCAACTGCACATAACCGTGCCAATATAGCCCGTGTCTTTGCAAACAGGGCAGGTGTATTTTGGTTTTAAGTCGGCTTCAACAAGCCCCAAACCTTCAAGCACCTGTGCTTTTTGGGTTTTAACCTTTTCAAGTTCGGTTTTAAGTTTTTTTGTTGGCTTGTTTTCGGCTTCAAGTTTTCCAAGATCAAAAATCAGTTCTTTTTCAAGCCTGTTGAGTTTAACAAATTCGGGTGAAGAATTTGCCTTTGCTTGTGCCCAGCTTGCCCTTGCGTCTTCTTGAATTCGTCTGTTTGCATATTCGCTAACCAGTTTGTTTGTGATTTCACTAATGTTCATTTTTGTTCCCTTTAAAAATTTTGATATTTAAATTTTATGTTTATTTTGTATAATTGCTCGTTTCTACTCATGGGATTCTTCGACTTCGCTAACGCTACGCTAGAGAAATGACACTTAATAAGCGTGTCGCCCTGAGCGGAGTGAAACGGAGTCGAATGGGTCTATTCCGATAACGCGACGGCGTTCTAGTTCTGCATACCCCTGCACACTTTAAAAATTATTTTGTGTTCACTGTTTATGGTTGCACATCTTCGATTATGGGATTCTTCGATTTCGCTATCGCTCCACTCAGAATGACACGAGTTTTTACACTTCAACATCGTCAAGTGAGTCAAACACGGCAGAGAGTTCTTCGTTTGTGTAGGTTCTCTGTTCATAGTCAAGGCTAGATTTTGATGAAGAATTTGATTTTTTAAACATAGAGTTGTTTTCTAAATAATTAGCAATTTTTTCTTCGTCAAAAATTCCATTTTGATAAAGTCCACTTAAAACTTTGTTCATGTAGGCAAATGAATTAGATTTTCCCTTAATTTCACTTGCAACGGCAATTATTGCATCATGGTTAAAGCCCCAATCGTTTGTCCAAGTCTTGTAAAAATCACGGTCGGCGTTGGTTACAATTCTAACAAGCCCCAGTTTGTCTAAAATTTCTTTAATCTTTTCATTATCTTCAAAAACACCATTGAAATATTGCGTGATTGCGGGCATTGAAATTAGCCCAAGTTTATAGAATTTTTGAACAACTTGTGCCATTGCATCAAGGGTTCTTATGTTCTGTTTAAAGCAAAACATAGAAATTTCGGTCAAGGTGTTTTCATCATAGCCTTTGTTGACCCAATCAGAAACATAGATTGACACAACATTTTCAAGATTTTGATAGTATAGCCCCAAATTTTTGCAGACATTTTTTGCAATTTCAAACATCATTTCTTTTTGAGTGCTATAATTTTCAATTTCTTCAAGTGACAAAAGGTTTTGTTCGTAATATTTTGAAAGGGTTTCATCAAGTTTAGCAAAGCCACCTCGCTTTTTGAGCGATTTTGCAACCTGAACAATAACACCTTGCGTAAAGCCCATTCCGTTGGTCCATTTTAAATATAGATTTCGTTCGTCAATATCGGCTTCTCTTTTAATGCCCAAGGTGGTTAAAACCTGCTTAATTTCTTTGCTTGACTGTTCTTGCTCAATAAACTTTTGTTCAACGGTTTCAAGTGTTTTTAACCCCTGACGCTCAAAGTCACGGGCAACTGCCAAAATGTAAGGGTAGCCGACAGAATTCGACTTAACAGTTGTGCAATATTTTGCAATCAAAACCACCGCTTCGGGCTCAAAGTGATAGGTTTCGATAAGTGTGTAATATTCATTAAACTCAACAGGGGTTATCATTCTTCCAGAGATAACTTCTTGCATCTGTTTGTTAAAGTCAGAATACTTTTCTTTGTTTCTGATTTTTGCACCGCCCGAATGTGCCCTGACGGGAAGGTATCTTATTTCAAGTGGATCGGCAGACACAATTTGAACAAGCCCCATGTCTTGCCAATATGAAAACGATTTTAAAACCTGATCTTCAGTCAGCCCCAAAACCTTGCAAATGGTGTCAAGATTATTATCTTCGCTGTTTGGGTTAACGCAAAGCCCCAAGCCATAAAGATAAACTTTAACATCTTCGCCAGTGGCAGAAGGTAAAAATTCGTTTAAAAAAGTGTTGTCTATTGAGGTGTAACTGTCCATCACCATCTTGCTTGAATATGAACAAAGTGCCAAAACCCTGCACCCCCTGTTAATATTTGTTTGATTTTATTTATAGATAAGTTTATAATAACACTAATAAAGCAAAAATTCAACAACAAAATAAATAACACTGTAATTAGAGGTGCAAAAGTGAAGTTTTTACATACTGCTGACTGGCACTTGGGTGTCAAAACTAATGGGCGTGACAGACTTGGCGAGCAAAAAAAAGTGCTTGACGAGATTGTTTCGCTTGCAAACTATGAAAATATTGATTGTGTAATCATTGCCGGTGATGTTTTTAACACGGCAAATCCTTCGGCTGATGCTGAAGAATTGTTTTTTGATACGATTGAAAAACTTTCAAATGGTGGCGACCGTTTTGTGTTTGTGCTTGCTGGCAATCATGATGACCCAACAAGGCTTTCTGCAGGGCTTCCACTTGCATCAAAGCACAATATTGCACTTGTTGGTGACCTTAAAAAATTAAATGTAAAAAGTTTCAACAAAAATTCGGTTGTTCGGGTTATTGAAACGGGCAGGGGTCACATTAAAATTCAAAAGAATGAAGAAATTGTGTGCATTGCCTATCTTCCATATCCAACCGACAGCCGTATTGATGAAAAAATTGAAGTTGACTATGACGGCGAAGGTGAACCAACTTATAGTTTTAAAGTTTCAAATTGGGCAGAGATGGGGGCAAGTGCTTTTAATGATAATGAGTTTAATATCTTCGTTTCGCATCTGTTTTTAGTTGGTGCAAAAACAGGGGATAGTGTTGTTAAGGTGGGTGATATTTTGGCGGTGTCTGCAAGTGACTTGCCAAGAGCAAACTACACGGCTTTGGGGCATCTTCATCGCAGGCAAGAAGTTGCAGAAAATATGTTTTATTCAGGTGCAATTTCAAAACTTTCAGTTGGCGAAGGCGACCTTTCAGTCATGGTTTTTGAAAGCGAAAATGGCAAACTTGTATCAGCAAGCCCAGTCAAGTTGAGTTCTCCTGCAAGGTATGAAAGAGTGGTTGCAAATTCCATTCAAGAAGCCGAAGAAAAACTTGAAGAGTTTGACGACAATGATATTATTGAACTTCAAATTGTTTCAAACAGTCTTCTTCCTGCAGGTGAACTTAAAGCATTAAAAAAGAATTTTGCTTGCATTTCAAACATAGTGTTGGTTAAGCCAGAAAACCAAAATGGTGAATATTCTGCAAAGGGCAGAACATTACTTGGCGACAGAGAACTTTTTACGGAATTTTATAAGTCCGTTCGGGGCTTTGAACCATCAGAAGAAACAGTTAAGATGTTTTTAGATTGCAAAGGAGAGAGTGATGAAACCAATTAAACTTGTGATAGATGGTCTTAATAGTTTTGAAACAAGGCAAGAACTTGATTTTTCGGCTCTTGGCGAAGGTGTGTTTGGCATCTTTGGCAAAACGGGAAGTGGAAAGTCAACAATTTTAGATGCAATAACGCTTGCACTTTATGGCGAGGTTGAGCGAAGCAAACAAAATGTTGATTTTATCAACACCAAAACAAAAAAAGCAGTTGTTGAGTTTTTATTTGAAATTTATCATAAAGGCAAAAATAAGACCTATTTTGTTAGGCGTTCGTTTTCAGTTAAAAAGAATGGCAAAGATGTTGACTCTAATGCCGAACTTTTTGAAGTTGATGAAAGTGATGAAAAGAAATCAATTTGTGAAGGTGTAAACAAAGTTGATGACAAAATGTTTAGCATTTTGGGGCTTGGGGTTCGTGAGTTTTCAAAATGTATTGCACTTCCACAGGGCGAGTTTTCAGCGTTTTTGAAAGCCAAGCCAGCCGAGCGAACGGATATCATGAGCAATATTTTCGATCTTTCTTGCTATGGCGAAAAACTTGCAAGTTCAGTTAAAGAAAAGGTGTTTGAGTTTGATAAGCAGGTTTCGGCACTAACTCAAGGGCTTGAGATTGTGTCTTATGCCACTGACGACCTATTAAATCAGGCAAAATCTGATTTTGAAACTTCTTCATCAAGTTATAATGAACTGACTGCCGAACTCAAGCAAAAATCAAAGGAACTATCAGATAAAGAATTAGTTAAAGAAAATCAGAGTAAACTTAAAGCAATAAAAAGTGAACTTGCTGAACTTGAAGAAAAACAGCAAGAGATGAAAGACCTTGAAAGTGAGATTGAAAGACATCAAAATGCAAATAACATAAAAGCAGATTATGAAAAACTCAAAAAGTTAAAAGTTGATGAAAGGGAACTTTCTGAAAAGATGTCAGGGCTCAATGAAACAAAACTCAAAGTTCAAGCAGAAGCCACTGCCGCTGAAAATGAATTTAATGATTATAAAGAAATTTTTAATACCAAAACAGTTGAATTAAATTCAAAACTTGCAAGGTTTGACGACCTTAAAAAACTTGACGAAGAGCAAAGGGAACTTGAACAGGAAAAAACCAAAATTGAAGTTCAAATTCAAGAGAAGAAAAGGGAACTTGCTTCCTTTGGTGAAAAACTTGAATTTATTCAATTAAATCAGTCTAATATTGAAGAAAAAATTCAAAAAATTGATGATTTTATTGCTTCTAATAAGCCAGATGTTGACTTGAGTTATGCACTTGAGCAAACCAAGGGCATCGAAAGTGAACTTCTTTTAATTGAAGATTTTTATAAGAATGTTGAAAGGCTTGTTGACCAAACTGATACCGACCTAAAAACAGTGCAAGAAGAGTATAACAGTGCAATAAGTGAAGAAAAACAACTTCAAGCCCAGCGTGAAAAAATTCAAAATTCAATAGAAGTTGCCTTTGAAGATGCCGACACAACAAACTTTAAAAAACTTCGCAGTTGTGATAAAGAACTTGAAGGCATGCACGAAGTTGAAGTGTCGGTGCAAAAGGTAAATGAAATAATTGCAAAAATTGACCTAGACACTGAAAACCGAATGGCAACCATTGCATCACTTGATGAAGATATTGCAAAAAAACAAGAAGAACTTGCAAGTTTTGAAGAGAATATCATGCATCAAGAACAAAAGGTTGAAGATACCCGTGTTGAAAGGGAAGAAATGCTTGGCGAAAGCGTTGTTAACATGCTTTCAGACCATCTTAAAATTGGTGACATTTGCCCTGTTTGCGAGTCAAGGGTAATTCAAAAGGTTTATGGCGAAAAGGTTGACCTTTCATCAATTGAAGGCGAACTTCAAAAAGAGATAACAAGCCTTAAGTCAATGCGATTTGAAAGGGATAAAATTTTTGTTGAACTCATTTCATTAAAAGCTAGATATGAGTTTGAAAAGGCAGAAATTGAAATAAACAAAAAGGAAATTCAAAAGTTAAAGGATAGCAAAAATTCACTCTATCAAAAGTTTGTTGACAACAATGATGAAAGTGAAGAAAACTTTAATAAGTTAATGGAACTTTTAACAAAGACTGCCGATAGCCTTGAAGACCTTATCAATCTTCAAGAAACCCTTCGAGATGCAGAACTTCGTGTAACAATAAATAAAGCACAGGCAGGCACAAAGGTAACAATTTACAAAAACTATCTTGAAAGTTTGATTGATATTCTCTATGACCTTCAAAAAAAGAAAGCAGAAAGGGAATTTGCAATCTATAATGTCAATGAAGAATTTAAGAATTTAAAGGAATACAAAAAGCAAATTGCTGAAGGCAAAAATATTGAAATTATCATTGACAGCAAAAAAGAAGAGCGAATAAAACTTCGTGATGAACAAGTTAAAATTGCAAATGAACATTCTGATGTTCAAAAGCAAATGGCAGAAGTTTCGTCTAGTCTTGATGTGCTTGCTGAAAAACTTGAAAATAATGAAAAAAATCTTTCAGCAACACGAGCAAAAATCATGACAAGTGGTGTGCCTGAAGGTGTGTCACTTGCAGAAGAAAAACAGGCAACACAGCGAGCGATTGAAGAACTTAAATTTAATTTTGATGACAAAGAGAGCAAACTTTATTCTTGCCGTGAAAATTTAAACAGAACAGTGCAAGAATATGAAGTTACTTCTTCAATTTTAAATTCAAAGCATGAAGAGATTGAAAACCTTGAAGCAAGTGTTAGTGCAAACATGATTAACTTTGAATTTAAAAGCAATGAAGACCTTGAAAATTCTTTCATTGATTCTAGCATTTTAAAAATAAAACAAAACAAACTTGCTGACTATAATGGCAGGGTTAAGGTGCTTGAAATTCAAAGGCAAGAACTTGAAGAAAAGGAATTGGGCGAAGTTGCTGAAGGCGAAGTTGAAGAACTTAAAAAACAGGTTGAAAATCTTGATATTAAGGTAAAAGAACTTTCGCAAAATGTTGGCAAAACCGGTGCTGATTTAGAGAGAATTAGTGAAGCCAATGCAAAGAACCATGAACTCTCTGAAAAACTTAAAATTGCTAAAAACAATTATGATATTGCAAAAGATTTGTCAAATATTTTAAAGGGCAGGGCTCTTGCTGAATATGTTGCTGAAGAATATTTGGAGAGCATAACGGGGCTTGCTAACAGCAAACTTTCACTTTTAATGGACGGCAAATACACATTAAAATTTGTAAACAAAGAGTTTGTTGTTGAAGATAATTTTAGTGATGGGCTAATTCGCCCTGCAAGCACACTTTCAGGTGGTGAAACTTTCCTTGTTAGTCTTTCACTTGCACTTTCAATATCTGAAACCATTTCAATGATGTCTTCAAGAAGTATGGATTTCTTCTTTTTAGATGAAGGTTTTGGAACTCTTGATGGCGAGCTTTGCGAGGCGGTTGTTGATGCACTCTATAAACTTGAAAGTCAGAATTTAAAAATTGGGCTTATCACTCATGTAAAAGAACTTGAAGAGTCAATCAAAAACAAAGTTTATGTGTCAAAAGACAGCAAGGGGTCGCACATAAAAATTTCTCATAGTTTATAACAAAAAATCTACTGAATTTCAGTAGATTTTTTTGTGTGCTTACATTTGAATTATTTTTAATGCCGTCACGTTATTTGATGAGACCCGTTCGGCGGTGCTGTCACCGCAGGGCAGTTTGCCTTCGGCTTTTCTGTCACTCTTTCCGTGTCATTCCGAGCGAAGCGTTAGCGAAATCGAAGGACCCCATAAGCAGGAATGTGCAGCACATTCGAAGAGTGCAACGCACATTTTGCCTGCAGGTGCAGACCTGCCGTAGCACAATCGCCCGCACACGCTGGTGTGCTGTCATTCTGAGCGTAGCGTTAGCGTAGTCGAAGAATCCCCTAGTCGAAGATGTGCAACACATTTGAAGCATGCGTAGCAAGAGCCGCCCGTAGGTGCAGACCTGCCCGTTCTGCAGTTGCGGGACTGTTAAAAAAATAATAAAAAATACCCACAAAAATGTGGGTAAAATCATAAAAAATTATTCATATTTTGCTTTAAGTGAAATCAAATAATCATTATATTTTGTTAACCTTGCATACTTCCAAAAATCATCATTATATTTTGAATCAATTTTAAGCCAAGGCTTTCGACTTGCTGAATAATGAATAATTTTTGGGTTCTTTTCACTTGCAACATATTCACGAAAAAGGTGTTCAGGCATACTTTGAAAAATTCCGTCAATATCTTCAACAAAATCCCATTCGGCATCAATAATTTTTGCCTTACCTTTGCATATGTAATTAAACAAGTCTTGGTCATACTGCTTCCAATCTTTTGAAACAGCAAGGTCCAAAAGTGTTTTTGACTCAAAACTTTTGTTAAACTCGTCAATATTAATAATCATTACGCCAGAAATAAAATAATCTTCAAAGTTTTTAATGCCAATTTCATTTATGCGATATTTTGTTCGTTCATAATTGTTGTTATAACAATTTGCAATGCCTTCATAATCACGAACTGCACCAACTAAATTTTCACCAATATCAGTGTTATAAAGTTTTGCGATATCATCACGAACAACAAGGTCGGCATCAAGAAAAACAACTTTTGAATAGTTTTCAAAAAGGGTAGGAACAAGCACCCTAAAATAAATCTCATCAGAATATTTGGTGTTGGTTAAGTCAGACTCAATATAAAAACTATAGCCATAAACATAGGCACCAACATTCACAAAACGCAATGAAAAGTTTGGGTGTTCGGCAAATTGTGTCATAAGTTTGGTTTTGTTTTCATCGCTAATTCCCGTTGTTAAAACAACAATATCATAGTTGTTTTCTTTTGAACTATTATAAATTATTGAGGCTATTGTTGTTGCAAGAAGTGGAGCATATTTGTCATTCGCTGAAAAACAAACGGCAATATTTTTGCTTGAAAATGCGGGATGAATTTTCTCCATAAACAATCTCCTTAAAATCTGCTATTTATATTTTAACAAAATATAAAAAAATAAGCAAATAATAAATAATAATTTAAAAAAAATATAATAAAAAAAGTGGCATAAGCCACTTGGTTTTTTGGTTTTTATTAGTTATTATCTAAAAGTTTTGCACGAACCTTATCAAACACTTCAATAACTTCTTCAGGTGTGTTGCACCAAGTGAAGAACTTATATTGCCTTTCACGAAGGGTGCCTGCTTCAAGCATAAAATCGTTCATTTCTTTAATCTTATCATAAAAACCATTGATGTTATAAACAATAACAACATCAGTGTCGAACCCACTTTTAATTGAGTCGGTAATCATATAGAGTTCGGCAAGAGTTCCATTTCCGCCCGGAAGAACAAGTGTAACATTTGTGTTACGAAGTGCAACTTGTTGAAGCAAAAACAAAGTGTCTACTCTTGTGATAGAGTTTGCAATCATTCCTTCGGCTTCATTAGCATAAGGGGTTGGAACAATGATGTCAACAAAGCCATCACCTTCAATCATTTTGTTATACATTGCACCAACTGAACCTGTTTTTGAACCAACGCACATAACTCCGTCATTATGCTCGGTAAGGTTTTCGGCAATTTTATCAATACCTTCAAGATATTTTTCTTTAATTTCTGGGTCAACTGAACCGCATACAAATACTTTCATAATTCTCCTTCGCACCAATTAGTGTCTATAACAATATAACATAACAAAAAGTTTTAATCAAATATTTTTTACTGAATTTTTTATCAATAAAACTTGATTTTTGAAAAATTATTAAAATTCAACAATGCTTTTGCCATTGGCAAAGTTTGGCGTGTAGGCGGTGTTTGCACTATCGTAGTCTTGAAGATACGCATTAGTGAAATTTAGTTCATTTAATTTTTTGATTAAAATTTTATATTCAATCGGCTTAATTTTTCGATTGATTTCGGGATAGTCCTTTGCTTTTGCCATAGGCACATATTGAGCCATCAAACTGAAATATGTTTTGTTTCCAAGATTATTGTTAACCCAATCAATAACATTCAAACTATCATTTGTTTGATTAGGAAGAACCAAGTGCCTAACAATTAAGCCACTTTTCATAAGCCCATTTTCAATTTTGTCATCTGGAACAATTTTTCGCATTTCAAGAATTGATGCCTTGCACATTTCAGGATAATTTTTTGCCCTTGAATATTTTTCAGCAATCTCTGGTGAAAAATATTTAAAATCGGTTAAAAAAACATCAACAAAACCTGCAAGTTTTTTTATCGTTTCAGGTTTTTCATAACCCGAAGTGTTCCAAACTATTGGAATGTTTGGCTTATAAATTTTGAGTGCTTCAATAATTTGACTTGCAAAATGAGTTGGGGTGACAAGGTTAATGTTATATGCACCTTTCTTTTCAAGTTCCTTAAAAATTTCAGCAAGTTTTTGAATGGTTATTTCCTTTCCCAACCCGTCCGCAGAAATTTCACTGTTTTGGCAATAACAACATTTAAGTGAACAGTTTGAAAAGAAAATTGTTCCACTTCCATTATCTGTTTCATTTTCGCCACTTATTATTGGCTCTTCAAAGTGATGAAGCATAACCATTGAAATTTTAACTTTTTCACTTGACCTGCAATATCCCAAATTTTTACTTCGGTTGACTTTGCAATCTCTTGGGCAAATTTCACATAAATTTTCCATAGCAAAAATTATATAATAAAAGCAAATTTTCGTCAAATTTTAAATTAATTGAAAATAAATTATTTGTGTGATATAATTCTTTTGATATGGAAAATACGCTCAAAAAAAATGACGAACTTGAAGTTGAAATTTTAAGACTGGGGGCAAATGGCGAAGGTATTGCCGAATTTTCAGGTGCCGTTATTTTTGTTCGTGGAGCACTTGCTGGCGAAAGAGTTCTTGTTCATATTATTAAAGTCGAAAAGACCTTTTATGTTGCAAAACTTGTCAAAGTGATAGTGTCAAGTGAATTTCGCATAAGTTCGCCTTGCAAATTTTTTGGCAAGTGTGGTGGGTGCGACCTTCAACATCTCGCTTACGAAAAAGAACTTGAATTTAAAAAAGACCTTGTGGCTGGAACTTTAAAAAAATATGCGGGCATAACTCACGAAGTTCAGCAAGTTACCTCGGGCGAAAAATGTTATCATTATCGAAACAAATTTGCCTTTCCTGTTCGTGAAGAAGAGGGAACAGTTAAAATTGGAATGTTCAAAACAAACTCACACCAACTTGTTGACATTGATGATTGTTTGCTTCAAAGTGATAAGACAAAAAAAATAATCAAAA
Organism: uncultured Clostridia bacterium; assembly: GCA_944381185.1. Classification (GTDB taxonomy): domain Bacteria; phylum Bacillota; class Clostridia; order Christensenellales; family UBA1242; genus RGIG1681. The sequence goes on along the minus strand of CALWKE010000004.1, from coordinate 39,536 downwards.
TAATGAAACAATTTATGCAAGAAAACAAAGTTTCAGGTTATAACGAAGAGAAGAAAACAGGGCAAATTAAACATATTGTTGTTCGTGAAGCGGGTGATGGTTTTATTTTAACTGTTGTTGTTCGTGATAAAAATAAAATTGATTTTATGCCTCTAGTTGAATTATTAAAAACGCAATTTTCTTCTTTTGGGGTATACAAAAATATCAATTTACTTGAAAATAATGTGATTTTTGGTGAAAAAGATGAATATATCTATGGCTTAAAGGAACTTGAAAAGAATGAGTTTGGCATAAAATATTTTGTTAATAACCGAAGTTTTTTGCAGGTTAATGATGAAATTAAAAACTTAATTTACTGGCAAATATTAAATGAATTCGATGAAGATGAAATGGTTATTGACGCATATAGTGGAGCGGGACTGCTTTCAGTTATAATTGCAAAAAAAGTTAGGCAAGTTATTGGAATTGAAATTGTAAAAGAAGCAACTCAAAATGCAGAAAATTTAAAAAAATTAAACAATATCTGCAATTTAACAAATAAAAATGGAGATTGTGCAAAAATAATTCCTGAACTTGCAAAAAGTTTAAAAGGTGATTTTTCTGTTGTGGTTGACCCACCAAGAAAGGGGCTTGATAAAAGGGTTATTGAAGCCTTTTTGATTGCAGAGCCAAAGAAGATAGTTTATCTTTCCTGCAATCCTGCAACTTTAGCCCGAGATTTAGGGGTTTTGGTGCAAAAATATGAAATTGAATTTATTAAGCCTTATGATATGTTTCCGCAAACAGCCAATGTTGAAACTCTAGTAAAATTGAATTTAAAGGAAAGAGTATGAGTGAATTAGAAAAACAAAAAACGCAAAAGTTATCAAATTCTGCACAAAAAAGCAAAAAAATTACGCATAAAAATAAAAATTTAATAAAAAAGTCGCAGTATTACGGCTTTTATGATGACATAAAAGATTTTTCACAAAAAAGGATTGATTGGTAAAATGAAGAAATTAATAACAGTTATTGGGCAAACATCGTCAGGCAAAAGTTCACTTGCAATAGATCTTGCAAAAAAATTTAATGGTGAAATTGTGTCGGCTGATTCAAGGCAGGTTTATATTGGGCTTGACTACTGCTCGGGCAAAGTTTCAAAAGAAGAGCAGGCAGAAGTAAAACATCATCTTATTGATGTGGTTGAATTAAAAAAGCCATTCACACTTTATGACTTTCAAAAAATGGCGTATGCTAGCATTGATGAAATTATTGCAAAAGGCAAAGTTCCTTTTTTGGTTGGTGGCACAGGGCTCTATTCAAGGTCGGTGGTTGAAGGATATAATCTTTCAGAGTGCACACCAGATGAAAACATGCGAAAGGCACTTGAAGAAAAATCTCTTGATGAATTAATTGGTCTTTGCAAACAAAAAAACATACAAATTCCAAAAGAGCCAACAAAACGAAGGCTTATAAGATTGCTTGAAAACATTAATCATGAAAAACTTCCAAATAGTCCACGTTATGAAGTTTTGCAACTTGCAATAAAATTTGAAAGAGAAGAGATTTATAACAGAATTAAGTTAAGGTTAAATGCCAGAATGCCAAAGATGATTGAAGAAATAAAAAATTTGATAAGTTGTGGTGTCAGCAAAGAGTTTTTAAGGTTACTAGGGCTTGAGGCAAAGTTTGTTACTGATTATCTTGATAATAAATTTTCAAGTTTTAATGAATTTTTTGAAGAACTTTTTAAGGAAGAAAGGCACTTTGCAAAGCGCCAAGATACATGGCTAAAAAAAGAAAAAAATGTTGTTTGGCTTGACGGCAATGGCAATTTGCTTGAGCAGGCTGAAAGTGTTGTTCAAAAATTTTTAAATTCTTAAAAAATTCAAAAAAAATATGAATTAATTAATAAAAATAACCTATTTTGTTTGAAAAATGCGGTTTTTATTGATATAATAACAAGGTAATATTGGAGAAGATTATGAAATTAAACACAAACCCAGTAAGGGGCACAGTTGACTATCTTCCAAAGGAAATGGAAGTTATTAGTTACGCAAAAAATATAATTTTAGAAACGTATAAAAAGAATGGATTTTTAGAAATAAAAACTCCAATTCTTGAAAACCTTGATTTGCTTACAAGTGGTGATTCGGGCGATAATCAAAAACTTATGTTTAAAACGGTTAAAAGGGGGCATGACCTTGACTTAACAAAAGAAAATCTTTCGGTTGCTGATATAACTGAAGAAGGGTTAAGGTATGACCTAACTGTTCCACTTGTTAGATGTTTTGCAAATAATCGTGAAAAATTACCTTTTCCATTCAAGTCAATTCAAATTGATGAAGCGTTTCGTGCCGAGCGTCCACAAAAGGGAAGAGTTCGAGAGTTCACACAATGTGACATTGATATTTTAGGTGATTCTAGCATCAATGCTGAAATCGACCTTTTGGTTTCAGGGCTTGAAGCCTATGAGCATCTTGGTTTTAACAGATTGACTGTTCGTGTTAATGACAGGCGAATTTTAAATGAACTTATTGTTAGGTGTGGGTTTGATGAAAATAGCACTATAAATATTTGTGTTTCCCTTGATAAGTTTGACAAGATTGGGCTTTCGGGCGTTGAAGACGAACTTATTCAAAATGGATATGAAGAGAGTAAAGTTAAAACATTAACAGGGCTTTTTGAAAGGCTCAAAAGTTCTGCTTCAAATGAAGAGTCTTATGAACTTTTAAAAAGTTTGGGAATTTCAAGTGAAGTTATTGCAAGTGTTGCAAAAATCATAAGCACCGTGCAAAAATTTGCCTTTGTTGGCTTTAAAATTGTCTATGACCCTGCAATTATTCGTGGGCAGGGCTATTACACGGGCACAGTTTATGAAATTTATGATGATGACTTTGGAAGAGCCATTGGCGGTGGCGGAAGATACGACCACATGTTTGAAAAAATGATAGGTGTGTCTGTGCCAGCTGTTGGTTTTAGCATTGGGTTTTATTCGGTTACCATGCTTATGGCTGAAAAGAATATTGAAATTCCAACCAAAAAATTAGCACTTGTTTATAAGCCTGATGACAGTTTTGAAAAGGTGCTTGAAGAAAAGCAAAAGTTTAAACATCGTGGCTATGAAGTTTCTGTTTTTGCCTTTCCAAAAAACTTTAATAATTTTGCAGAAAAATTGAAAAATAATGGCTATAAATTGTTGGTAAAAATGTCTAACACTGAAGATATTATCAATTTATAAGGAGATTTTATGAAAAAATTAATTCTTGCAACTTCAAACAAACACAAACTTGCAGAGTTTAAAGAGATGCTTGCTGGTTACGAAATTTTGTCGCTTGCTGATATTGGTTTTAATGCAGATATTGATGAACCGGGTGACACGACCGACGAAAACGCAACAATCAAAGCAACAACTATTCGTAAGTTCTGTGAAAAAATGGGAATAGATATTCCTGTTATTGCTGATGATTCAGGGCTTTTTATTGATGCACTTGCTGGTGCACCGGGGGTTCATTCAGCAAGATATTCAGGTGACCATGATGATGAAGCAAACCGTCAAAAAGTTCTTAAAAATTTAGAGGGAAAAACAAATAGAGATGCACATTTTGAATGTGCAATATGTTATGCTGACGGCAGAGGCACAAAGGTTGTTAAGGGTCAAACTTTTGGAAAAATAACCACTAAAAAAATTGGCGATGAAAGTTTTGGCTATGATTGCATTTTTTACTCAACCGACCTAAACAAAACATTTGGCGAGGCCTCTGAAGAAGAAAAGGATTCCGTTTCGCATAGGGGCAGGGCAGTCGAAGAATTAAAGAAAATTTTAAAATAAAAAAACTTTATCAAATTTTAAAATTAGAAGAATAAATAAAAAAGGAACTTGCTGTTTTATAAAGTTCCTTTTTTTGTGGGGCAGGCGGTGCTGCCACCGCGGGCAACTTGCCTGACGGCTCTTTTGTAATTTTTTCCGTGTCGTTCTGTAGTGTAACGTTGGCGAAATCAAAGGACCCCATTTCTTTTGTGTCATTCCGAGCAAAGTCTAGGAATCCCCTAATCGAAGATGTGCAACATATTCGAAGAGTGCGTAGCACCACCGCCTGCAGGTGCAGACCTGCCGTAGCACTGCCGCCTGCAGTCGCTGGACTGCTGTCATTCCGAGCGAAGCGTCAGCGTAGTCGAGAAAACCTTAATCAAAACAAAATCAAAGAGGTGTAACTATTTTTTACACAAAAAAACAGGATAGCTTTTTGTTGCTATCCTGAACCCACTTTCTCTTTATAGTAAATTGACTTTTCATCAGTTTTTTAGATTATTGTCATATGGGTTTAAAATACTTGTCATTAGTTTGCTAAATCTTTAACTTTTGTTTATTGATTTTGTTTTCTTTTGTTTATCAAATTTTCTTATGTACTTTTAAACATCTTAAGTATTTTATGGATTGTTTTTCATATGTCTTCAAAATGTTATCTTTAGTTTGTTTCTTCTTAAGTTGATTAAAGATTTGTCATAAGTAAATTAAATTTTTATCGTGTGTATATCAAACTTTTGTCATAAGTAAATTATAAAATTCGTCATAAGTATATAAAATGTTTTATCTTAAGTGTTTCAAATTACTTTTTCTTTTGATTGACACCATTATAATACATTTTTTTATAAATTAAAGTATAATTCCAAAAAAAGTCAAAATAATCGAAAAAAAGTAAAAAATCGACAAAATTCCACACGAACCGACAACGAAAATTCCATAAATAACTTTAGAAATTTTCTCAAACACCTTAAATTTGTATAAAACGATTATCAAAATAATTGCAATTATTAAAACTATTGAAACAATCAGCCAAGTGTTTAAGTAGGGAACTTCGTAACTAGCAATAAGTTCAAATGTGTTCGATTTAATGTAAAATGACGTAAATCCATTTATGGTGTCATCAGACTCAATTTCTTGATTATTAATAAGATAATTCATTCCACTTATGTTTGGATTAAAAATAATTAGTCTTCTGTTTTCTAGAACCATACCCGAAACTCTGTAACCTAGTGCGTTATAATATATGTTAACATCGTTCTCTTGAAACTTTTGGCAGAGTTCTTCTGCAACATCATAATTTAAAAATGTGAATGTAATTTTGTCAGGTTTGCTGTCACAAACAAGATAAAATTCATAGGTTTCACCCGCATTAACAAACCCCAAATCAGCAAGCGTGTTTATTTGATTATAACAGCCAAAAGCGATGTCTGACTCACTTAAAGAGTATTGTTTTTTATGTTCTTCATCTATTTTTATTGCGTTCAAATTTCCATAAATAATTCCGTCATTTTGAGCGGTAAACATAACCTTATAAGTATAAACATTTTCGTCAGGCTCATCATAAATTTGAATTATTGGTGTTATTGTTTCAAACAAGGTTCCAGCCACACCAAAACTGCTTTTTATTAATTCAAAATTTTGCATAAAATCTTTAGAGTTGTCATATTCATAGGCTTCATCAAACAAAATTGCCCCTGTTGATGCAAGAATGTTTTCATAAAGATAAAAGTCATCGTTTTTAATTATTAGTTTTAAATAAGGTCGGTTTTCTTCAAAACTTGTGATGTAATATTTTTGCCCCGTTAGTGAGTCTGAAATAAGTGAGCCAATATTTGCAGCGGGTCCAACATTTGTGATTGATGAATTATAGTCAAGTTTTGAAAATGCATTTGATATTGAAGATGGAATTAATGAACTAAAAAGATTAAAGTTTCTCACATTTAGGTTTGAATTATTGTTTAGGTCTAGTGAGCAATTAAGGGTTCTTATGCTCGCATTATTATCTTGAATATGTGAAGTTAAACTTTTTGCAGATAAGGTGTCTGAAAGATTTGTTTTTGCAGAGCCTGCAAAAGTTATCACATTAATCAGGCATGCAAGAATCATTATAAATAGGGTATTGAATTTAAAAATATTTTTAGATAATGTTTTTCTTTTCGCAAAAAAGTAAGCGAAAATAGTTAAGAGCATAAAAGCAAAAATTGTTCCTGCAAAGAATGCTACAATTCCACCATTTGTTGCCAGTGGGTTTTTTGTGTTTGCCCCAAGATTATTGAAGTTAAAAATAATGAAAATGGTTAAAACAGCAACCATTAAAATTGTTAAAAATATATATAAAATTTTATGCAAAAGCGAACTGGCTTTGTTTTCTTCAAACCCATTTAAATTAACATATTTATCAAAATAGATTTGTGTGGCAATTGCAAGCAAAACTGAAAGCGGAAAGTAGATTCTGTTTGGAAAGCCAACAAATCCACCGCCATTAATCATTTGAAGTGAAATATTAATAATTATTGGAAACAAAAGTATAACTGACGCACAAATAATGAATTTTGAAATCTTTGATTTTGGGTTTAGTTTGAATTGTTTTATGCAAAATAGAATTGAAATAACAAAAATTACTCCGTCAATAGCCAGCCCCAAAAGGTTGGTTATGTTAAACAAAGAAGTATTTTTTGCAATATCAATAATGTCAAAAGATGCTCTATTTGTGCCCAAAACAGAGATTATTGCGGGAAGTAAAATAATTATGCTTGCACAAATTGCAATCAAATAAGATGCAAACAATTTTGAAAAAACAAAACGCCTATTATTTTTTGGAACAATAATAAAGGTATAAAAACAAAATAGCAAAATCAGCAAAATATTAGAAAATATTCCGATATAAAAACAATTTATAACATACCAAGTGAGAATTATTGTGAATTTTAAAATTTTCCCTTTCGTTGAAAGGGTGTAAAAAGCATCAAATAAAAGAAGAGTTAGTGCTGGATAAATAAGCCATGTAATAAACCCAAAATTTGTTAAGGTGTAACCTGAAAAGGTAAAGAGCAAACAAAATATAATTCTAAAAAATGGGCTTATGTTTTTGAAGTGTTTTTTAGAGAACCACAAAAAGACAAAGGCATTAAAAATCATAATAGCAACAAGGCTAAAGTTAAACATTTGAAAGCAATAAGCCTCGCCACCCAAAAAAGCAATCAAGTAAAATGGATTTAACAGCATATAAATTAGTGTTGGAAGAATTTCAACCCCACCACCTAAAATGTTAGTGTAAAAAATTGAGGCTTCACCTCGAAAAACTTTGAATAAGTATTCAAAAAAAGGTCCAATTTGAAGAAAAGAGTCACTGACTAAAATTGTGTTATTGCCAAACGGAAAACAGCCATTGATTAAGAAAATAACAGTAAAAACTGCCAGCAATATAAAAAGAACAATAAGGTTTTCTTTATACTTTTGAAAAAAATTTGATTGTTGATTTGTGGTTTTAGAGTTCATAAAATTATTATAACTAAAAAAAAATAAATTGCAAAATAATTCATTAATTATTATAATTATGGCATGGAAATAGGAATAGATATTGAAGAATGTGAACGATTTAAAGATAAAAGTGAACATTTTATCAGTCGATTTTTCACAAAAAAAGAAATTGAATATGCATCATCAAAAACAAAAAGTCAGGAAGAATTTTGTGCTTTTTGGTGTGTTAAAGAGGCGGTTGTTAAGGCTTTTTCAAACAAAAATATATCTTTTTTAGATATTGAAGTTTTGCATGACGAAAATGGAAAGCCCTTTGTTAATAAAAATAAGACAATTCTATTTGAACTAAATAAAAATAACTTATCTGAAATAAAAATTTCAATTTCGCACACGGCAAGCACTGCGGTTGCAATCTGTCTGTTATATTAATTATCAATTTAAGTTAAATTTATTTTGGAAGCAAAAATTTTTGTGATAAAATAAAATTAGAGGTAGTTATGGCACCACTTATTGATAAAGATGACTATAAGGTCATGAAGAACACAAAGTTTGTTAAAAATGCTGTGTTTTACAAGGATATGTTTGCTTTTTATGACGCATATACCTTGATTTTAAACAGCGAAAAAACCAAACTTCCAAATTATTGTTTTTTGCTTAATGGAAGTTACTGTTTGGAAGGCATTTGCCTTTTGATGAGTGATTATGCAAGTGAACTTGGTTTTGAAAGTCTTAAACTTTCACTTGATTACTTAAAAACAATTTACTACACCATTGCAAGTTTTTCTGATGACGAAAATTTGCCTGAAAAAAGCGTTATTGAAGAAGAATTTGAAATGTATAAAAAGGCAAGTGAAGAACTTGCAAAAGCAGAGCAAGCAAAGTTTGAAGAAAAACTTTCTGCCTTTAACGAAGTGAAAAAAGATTTTGACAAAACTTCAAACCAGTATGCAAAAAAACTGGTTTCATCAAGAATTTTGAGTGGGCTTTCAGTGGTTTTGCTCATAGTGTTCTTTGCTGTTGGCATGTTTCCTTTTGCCTTTTATTATTTTGAAAAATTGAGTTTTACTTTGGCTTGTGTTCTTGGTGGGGTTTCAGTTGTTATTGCCTTCACTCTTTATTTTTCATTGAAAAAATTAAGTGAAAAACTTGAAGGTGATGCAGGCGGGCTTCTTTATGTTATTCAAAACAAAAAGAAAGCAAAAAATCAAGCCCTTGAAGTGTTAAATAATTTTAAACTTAAATATGCAAAAATTGAAAATGAAAGATATGAATATAACAACAGTTTTTCAAAGGCTTTATCAAAATTTGTTGAACATCTTTCATTTGACGAAGTTTTGAAAAAGGCAAGTGAATATAAACTTTTGTCATATAACATAAAACTTGATGTTAAAACGCTTTTTGTCAATCAAAGGCGAGAAGTTGAAGAAATGGTTTCAAAGATTGAAAACACCAAGAGAATTGAAGATTATCAAACTCATCTTTTAGAATGTTATAAGCAGATAAAAAACAAAGATTGGCTTTATTTTAATAATGAAGTAAGGCTTGCTTTTATTAAAAATTTCACCGAGTCAAGCGAAAAAACTTTTAATTGGAGGCTTGAATTTGCGGGCGAAAAAATTAATCCGTTTGGAATAAACATAAAGGCAATGGCAAAGGAACAGGTAACTTTTTTAATTTCAGATGATTCACTTTTCATTTCTGCGTCGATTGATAAACTTTTGAGAAATAATTATATCAAGAACTTAAAGTGGCTCAAACTTAAAAATTTGAATAATGTTGATGCAATTAAAATGGCAAAAGTTGAGTTTTCATCACACTTTTTTGACTATGAAAAAACCAAGATGTATGACAATCTTTTCTACGACAAAAAACTTGGTGATAACAAAAAAGTTCCTGAAGAAATCACTCGAAAAACAAAGAAAATTCCAACTTTGATTTTGGGAATTTTAAAACTTCAAGAAAGATATGTAAGTGCAGAAAATTGCGACTATGAAATTATTTCAAGAATAATGAGTGATGTAAGCGAAAAAGAATATGATGCTTCCGATAAAAAGGATATGATAATAATTGATGAAACAACAATACACTATCCTGATTTTGAATGTGATAGCATTGAGAGTTTTGAAGATTACATAAAATATAATATTGGTGGAAACAATTTTGTTGGTTATAAATTTACATAAAAAATAAGTGCATTGTCACTTATTTTTTTATGCGGATTAATCAAAATTATTGCAAAAACTCATGCAAAATTATATAATGTTTTTGTAGGAGAGATTATGTTTGATATTGATGAATTAAAAAAACTTAAAGAACTAGAAAATCAAACTGTGCACTGTCTTTGACCCAGACAAGTTGGCTTTAAGGCTTGCCGAACTTGAAAGTGAAGAGCAAGACCCTGAAATTTATAAAGATGCAAGCAGGTTAAAAAAAGTTGGCATTGAAAAAAAATCAGTGCAAACAGTGCTTTCAAAAATAAATAGTTCAAAACAAAAAATTGAAGACCTTGAAGTTATGTTTGATTTGCTTCAAAATGAAACTTCAAGTGAAGAAGATTTAAAAGATTTTGAAAGAGAATTCAAGCAGGCAAAAAAAGAAGTGAATAACCTTTTTGTTGAAACTCTTTATTCGGGCGAACATGACCAGTGTGACGCCATGCTTGAACTTCATGCGGGTGCAGGTGGTGAAGAGGCACAAGATTGGACAGATATGCTTCACAGAATGTATCTTCGTTATGCTGAAAAACAGGGCTATAGTGCAAAAATAGTGAACTATCTTTACGGCGAAGGTGCAGGTTATAAGTCGGTGACCATTTTGGTTGAAGGCAGTCATGCCTATGGTAATCTTAAATGTGAGCGTGGCGTTCACAGGCTTGTTAGAATTTCGCCTTTTGATGCAAACAAACGCAGGCACACGTCTTTTGCAAGTGTTGAAGTTTCCCCAATAATTGAAGACACTAAAGACATTGTTATTCGCCCTGAAGACATTAAAGTTGACACCTACCGAAGTGGGGGTGCAGGCGGACAGCATGTAAATAAAACCGAGTCGGCAATAAGGATAACGCATATTCCAACGGGCATAATTGTTGCCTGTCAAAATGAGCGTAGCCAAACGCAAAACAAAGAATTTGCCATGAAGATGCTCTATGCAAAACTTGCTGAAAAGCAGGAAAAAGAAAAGGAAGAAGAACGATTAAAGCAACTTGGTATGCATCAAAAAATTGAATGGGGAAGTCAAATCAGGTCTTATGTGCTTTGCCCATATAACATGGTTAAAGACCACCGAACAAACTACGAAACGGGTGACACCGATGCGGTGCTTGATGGAGATATTCAACCATTTATTATTGAAAAATTAAAGCAAGATAGCGAGAAAAAGTAACAGGAGAAAAATTTGGAAACATACACATTCAAATGTAAAAATTGCGGAGCAACAAAATATAAAAAGGAAGGTGAAACCTACACCTGCCTTTATTGTGGCTACAGTGAAGAAGTTCATTTTAATGCTGATGGTTCATTGAATTCAGTTACCGAACAAAAAGATGAGTCAAATGTTTTGGTTCAAGAACCAGAAAGCAAATCAGATAGTGAAAAGGTTAATATCAAAGAGCCTGAAAACAAATCATTTTTATCAAGATTGATTTCAGCACTTTTCAACAGTGATTTGGTTAAACTTATTATCTATTTTTTGTTCGGATATTTGGGCATAAAATACTTTGTTGAAGGTCAAGTGGTGCTTGGCATTATTTACATTTTTACTTTTGGATTATTTGGAATTGGATATGTTATTGATGTTATTAGTCAATTTATAAAATATATTTCAAGGTTTATTAATACTATTGTTAAAGGTTAAAAAATGAAAAAAGATATTTTGATACTGGGTATTGAGTCTAGTTGTGATGAAACTTCGGTTGCCGTTGTCAAAAATGGCAGAGAAGTACTTTCGTGTGCAACATCAACTCAAATTGATATACACAAACTCTATGGGGGCGTTGTTCCTGAAATTGCCTCACGAAATCATGTAATGAATATTGATGGAGTCTATAAAAAGGCACTTGAAGATGCAAAGGTGACACTTGATGATATTGATGCGATTGCCGTCACCTATGGTGCGGGGCTTCTTGGTGCACTCATTGTTGGTGTTAATTTTGCAAAGGCACTGGCATTTGCAACGGGCAAACCACTTGTTGCAGTAAATCATATTGAAGGTCACATTGCAGCCAACTACATTGCACACAAAAATCTCAAGCCACCATTTTTGTGTCTTATTGTTTCTGGTGGTCACACGGCACTTGTTTCAATGCAAAGTTACACCAAGCGAAAACTTATTGGAACAACCACTGATGATGCCATTGGTGAAGCCTTTGACAAGGTTGCCCGTGAATGTGGACTTGAATATCCTGGTGGTCCAAATGTGCAAAAACAAGCAGAGCAGGGTAGCCCTAAAATTAAGTTTACTAATATGGATAAGGAAAAAATTACTGACTTCAACTTTTCATATAGTGGCTTAAAAACAGCGGTCATCAACTATATTCATAATAGTAGTCAGCGGGGCGAAGAGATATCTGTTCCTGATGTGTGTGCAAGTTTTCAAAGTGAAGCAGTTAACCAAATAGTAAGCAAAACCATGGTTGCCCTTAAAAAGTTTGATTATAAAAAAGTTGTGCTTGCAGGCGGTGTTTCAGCTAATTTGTTTTTGAGAAAAACAATGGACGAAGAAGCAAAAAAAGTTGGTGCTGAAATTTATTATCCACCAATCAATCTTTGCACTGATAACGCTGCAATGATTGCTTCGGCAGGCTATTTTAATTTTATTGAAGGCAGGGGCATAGCCGACCCAAAAACGCTTGTTCCGGTTAGCAGTATTTCGCTTGAATAGTTTTTTTGAGTATCTTAAACAAACTAAAAAGATTTTGTTTAATTTTTATTTGAAAATAATTTATTTAAGTTATATAATTCAAAATGGATAAAAAAGGGGGTTTAAATTTTTAGATGAGAAAAATACTTATTATTGGTGCAGGGCCAGCGGGAATATTCACTGCTCTTGAACTTATTAAACTTGGTTCAAATGATGAAATCACAATTGTTGAGCAGGGGCATAGCATTGAAAACCGAACTTGCCCAAAATATAAAACAAAAGAATGCATGCACTGCAAGCCTTATTGCAACATAACATCAGGGTTCAGTGGTGCGGGGGCTTTTAGTGACGGCAAACTTTCATTAAGCCATGATGTTGGTGGTGATTTTCCAACTCTAGTTGGCGAGCAAGTTGCACAGGACTTTATTGATTATACTGATAAAATTTATCTTGAGTTTGGTGCAGATACAAAGGTTGAAGGTGCACAGGAAACCCCTGAAATTAGGGAGATAAGAAAGGCTGCAACCATTGCGGGGCTTAAACTTGTTGATTGCCCAATCCGTCATCTTGGCACTGAAAGGGCACATAAACTCTATTATGATATTGAACAATATCTAATCAAAAATGGTGTCAAAATTTTGTTTGATAAAAATTGTTCTGATATAATCATTGAAAATGGCGAGTGCAAGGGTGCTGTTGTTGATGGCACAAATATCTATGCCGATGAAATTATTGTTGCAACGGGCAGAAAGGGTGCTGATTGGCTTGATGAAATGTGTCGTGTTCATGGCATTGGCAGAGAGGCAGGTGTTGTTGATATTGGTGTGCGTGTTGAAGTTAGAAATGAGATTATGGAAAAGGTTAACAAGGCTCTTTATGAGTCAAAATTAATTGGCTATCCAAAGCCATTTCGAAACAAGGTTCGAACATTCTGTCAAAACCCTGGCGGGTTTGTTGCACAAGAAAATTATGACAACAACTTGGCAGTGGTTAATGGTCATAGTTATAAGGAATTGAAATCTAATAACACGAACCTTGCAATTTTATGTTCAAGCAGATTCACTTATCCTTTTGATGACCCTATTGCATACGCACAAAAGGTTGGCGAAATGACCAATATGCTTGCAAATGACCATATTTTGGTTCAAAGACTTGGCGACATTAAGGCAGGCAAGCGAACTTGGCAAGAAGAACTTTCACAAACCAACCTTAAGCCAACGCTAGAAGATGCCGTTGCGGGCGATATAACCGCCGCAATTCCTTACAGAACAATGGTTTGCATTTTAGGTTTCATTGAACAGATGGATAAGGTTGTTCCGGGCTTTGCCAGCGATGAAACGCTTCTTTATGCACCTGAACTTAAATTTTATAGCAATCGCGTGAAGATGGATAAAGACTTGAATACAAACGTAAAACATCTTCATTGTTTGGGTGATGCCAGTGGTTGGACAAGGGGTCTTATGATGTCTAGTGCAATGGGCGTTTATATGGCAAGAAAATTGATGAAAAAGTAATTTTTGGGATAGTTAATTCTATCCCTTTAATTATAAATTAAAAAAATCTTGACAAAAAACAAGAAAGTGAGATAAAATATCCACTATATAATCATTAATATTGAAATATTATTGGTTTTTTCTATTGACAGCGAGTTTCGCTTGTGTTATTATATGATAGCACCGAACCGCTTATGGTAGGTGTTAATTTTTTGAGGAGAAAAATTATGAGAAACAGAATCACTTTAGAATGCACAGAATGCAAAAATCGTAACTATGATAGTTTCAAGAATAAGAAGAATGATCCAGATAGGCTTTCTTTTAATAAGTATTGCCCAAAATGCAAAAAGCATACTGTTCACAAAGAATCTAAATAGTAGGAGAATGAAATGGCAAAAAACAAGAAAACAGTTGCCAAAGAAAATGCTGACATTGAAAAGTCTGATGAAGTTTTAGAAGTTAAAAAAACTAAAACAAAACTTTCAAAGGAAGAAAAGAAAAAGTTAAAAGAACAAGCAGCAAAAAAAGCAAATAAAAAAGCTCAAAAGAATGATAAGCCAAAAAGACACTTTTTCAAAGAGACTGCGTCAGAACTAAAAAAAGTTTCTTGGCCATCATTTGCAAAGGCTTGCAAACAAACGGGAACGGTGTTAGTTGTTGTTGCCGTTTTTATGCTTGCAATCTTGGGCATTGATACTCTTATTAGTTGGATTATTAATCTTATTGTTAATATATAATGTAAAGGTGGAAATATGATTGATACATCAAAATTAGACGAGCCAAGATGGTATGTGCTTCACACATTCACTGGCTATGAAGCAATGGCTGTTGACAACCTCAACAAGTGTATTGCTAAAAACAATCTTCAAAACTATATTTTAGATGTTAAAATTCCTATGGAAACAGTTATTGAAGAAGGTAAAAATGGCAAAAAGAAAGCCGTTGAAAAAAAGCTTTTTCCTTGCTATATTTTAATTAAGATGAGGTATACTGACAGCCTTTGGCACACAATTGTTAACTCTCGTGGTGTAACAGGTTTCGTTGGTCCACAAGGTCGTCCACTTCCACTCACCGATGAAGAAGTGAAAAAGATGAAACTTGAACCAATTGTTGTTGACATCAAAGTTGAACCGGGTCAACAAATCAAGGTTATTGATGGGGCTCTTAATGGCTTTGTTGGCAAGGTTGTTTCAGTTGATGAAGCAAATCAAAAATGCAAGGTTGAAGTTGAAATGTTTGGCAGGGCAACAGAAGTTGATGTTGATTTTGCTCAAATAGAGCTCATTTAATTCATCAAAATTTAGTTGTGATACTCTGCACTTCAAACTATTTTCGTCATTTGAAATAAGAGCGGACGAGAAAGTTTGAAATAGCAATTATATGATATAAATTAGTTATAATCGGGTTGCCACCCGTTTATATAAAGTGGGAGAGGTAAATTTTTCATGCCTCCAAAAACCACATTATTCCAAAGGGAATAAAGGAGAGAATTATGGCAGCAAAAAAGAAAATTAAAGCAGTCGTAAAAATCCAAATCCCAGCAGGAAAAGCAACTGCTGGTCCTCCAATCGGTTCAAGTCTTGGACCTCATGGTATTAACATTGGTCAATTTGTTAAGGATTTTAACGCAAAAACTGCAAGTGAAGAAGGGTTAATTATCCCTGTTGTTATGACAATTTATGAAGACAGAAGCTTCGAGTTCATAACCAAAACACCACCTGTTGCAGTTCTTATTCAAAAAGAACTTGGCATCGCAAAGGGTTCAGGTGTTCCAAACAAAACAAAAGTCGGAAAACTTACCAAAGCACAAGTTGAAAAGATTGCTAAAATCAAAATGCCAGATCTTAACACAACAAGTTTAGAGTCTGCAATGTCTATGGTTAAGGGTGCAGCACGCTCTATGGGCGTTACTGTTGAAGAATAAAGGAGGCTCGAGTTATGAAACACGGAAAAAATTATGAAAATGCAGCAAAAAAGATTGAAGCTGGAAAACTTTACGAGCCAATTGATGCCCTTCAATTAGCAATCGACACTGCTCCTGCAAAGTTTGATGAAACAATTGAAATTCATATTCGTTTGGGTGTTGACCCAAGGTCAGCAGACCAACAAGTTCGTGGTTCAGTTGTTCTTCCAAATGGAACAGGTAAAACTGCAAAAGTTGTTGTTATCGCAAAAGGTGACAAGGCAGAACAAGCAAAAGAAGCTGGTGCTGATGTTGTTGGTGCTGAAGAAATTGTTGACAAAATCATGAAAGAAAACTGGCTTGATTTTGATGTTTGTATCACAACTCCTGATATGATGGGTGTTGTTGGAAGATGTGCTCGTGTTCTTGGACCAAGAGGTCTTATGCCAAACCCAAAGAGTGGAACTGTTACAATGGACGTTGTTAAAGCCATTCGTGATGTTAAAGCAGGTAAGGTTGAATACAGAGTTGACAAGTTTGGTATTGTTCATGCTGCAATCGGCAAAAAGAGTTTTGGAGCAAACAAACTTCTTGAAAACTATGACACATTTGTTGATGCAATTGTTAAGGCAAAGCCACAAGCAGCAAAGGGTCAATACATCAAATCAATCAGTGTTGCTAGCACAATGGGACCTGGTGTTAAAGTTGTTTACAGAGTTAAATAAGCAAAAAATATCTCAAACATTGTTGTTTGAGATATTTTTTTTGCTTTATAATTTTTAACATCAAAAAAATAAATATTTTTATTTATTAAGAATAATAAAAAAGACTTGAAAATAATTCAAGTCTTTTTACTCGGCGTCACGCCTAATTATTTCTTCAATATTGCTTGTGCCATAGATGCTTTGATTTTTAATGCCAGTTATTTCATTTCGAAGAGAGTCATCAACTGGTCTTAAAATTCGCCTTGTTGCTTTTGGAAGTTTTGCAAAAGCACTATCCGCAACTTTGTTTTTAAATTTTTCACGGTCGGTGGCATAACTTTCAAATCTTTTGCCTAAAAGTTCGGTTGCAATAAGGTTTTCCATTGCTTGGTCAGGGTAGGTGTCAATTTCATCACAATAAGCCAAAAAGGCATAAAAGTCAAAATCACCCGAACTTTTCATTGAACTATCTATAGGGCCAGTTATTTGAAATGCCATTTCATAGTCATTAAAGGTAGCATCAAAATTTTCACAAGACACAAAAATAAATTCTGGATTTTTTTCATCAGGATATTTTTGAATTGTATTAATATTAAAAGGACGGAAAAAGTCTTCCAAATTTTTCATTGAAAGTCTTGAAATATATACGCTTTTAGAAGAGTTTTTTTTTGGCATAGCAAAAGACTCTGCGCTTGATGGTTGCACATTTTCTCTTGCTTTATCAATTTCAAAACTTGTTACTTTTTCGACTTTTTTCATACCAAATCCTCTGACTTTAATGATTATAACACACAAATTCGACCATTTCAATAGCGAATTAATTTTTTTTATTAAAAATATTGACTTTTTTTTTATAATAGTTATAATAATCATTGTTAAAAAGATGTGTGCCGAAGACAGCAAGTGAACTAATCTATTATATGCATAGGTTATTCTTAATATCTTGCCGAGGAATATTTGAGTTGATTTTATCACCTTATGTTCCTGACGAGCATAAGGTTTTTTTAATACTTCACACTAAAAAAGGAGGGTATTATGTCAGCAAATTTTGAAAACAAGAAAGTGGTTGTAAGCGAAATTGAAGAACTTGCAAAAAATGCTAAATCAATTGTGCTTGTTGACTATCGTGGGCTCACCGTTGCTCAAGCAACTGAACTTCGAAACGAAGTTAGAAATGCTGGTGGGGTTTACAAAGTTTATAAAAACAGACTCATGAAAATTGCTTTTGATAAACTTAAAATTGATTTCCCAGCAAGCGATTTTGAAGGCACAACAGCAGTTATGTTTCATTCGTCTGACGAGGTTGCTCCTGCTAAAATTGCACTTGATGGCAGCAAAAAGTATGGTAATTTAAAACTTAAATCTGGTTATGTTGATGGCAAATATTTTAACACAGATGAAATTACTGCACTTGCAAACATTCCATCAAGAGAAGTTTTGGTTGCTCAACTTCTTGGACTTCTTACAAATCCTATGCGTTCACTTGCAGTTGCTGTTAGTGAAATTGCAAAAAAGAATGCGTAAAAACGCAAAAAAATATTAAAAATTTTAAAAAAATAATAAAAATTTAACAAAAAAATAAAAAATTTATTTTAAGGAGATAAAAAAATGGCAGATATTAAAAAATTTATTGAAGATATCAAATCTATGACAGTCGTTGAACTTAATGATCTTGTTAAAGCAATCGAAGAAGAATTTGGAGTTTCTGCTGCTGCTATGGCAGTTGCTGCTCCAGCTGCTGGTGGTGCTGCAGCTCAAGAAGAAGAAAAGAGCGAATACACAGTAGTTTTAAAAGAAGTTGGTGCTAACAAAATTGCAGTTATCAAAGTTGTTCGTGAAATCACAGGACTTGGTCTTGCTGAATCAAAGGCAATGGTTGATAATGCTCCAAGCACAATCAAAGAAGGCGTTGCAAAAGAAGCTGCTGATGAAATGGCTGCTAAATTCAAAGAAGCAGGTGCAACTGTTGAACTTAAATAATTTTAGCTAAAATATTTTGTGTGAAGTAAAAGGCAAGGGAACTTGCCTTTTTTTGTTGCGTAAATTTGAATAAAAATGTTAATATGTTATTAAGTAAATTTTAAGAAGGTTTTTTATGGAAAAAGTAAAAGAAAACAAAGATATTGTTTTAAAGCTATTATTTTGGTCGATGATAGGCATGATTGTTCTCTTTTGTGCAACATGTTTCATTCCATTTTTAAACGATAATAAAATTTTTAGTGATTTCGCTGAAACCCTTTCATATTGCATTTCACAAAATCCTTACACTGGGGTTGACGGAATTCATGCAATTTATCCACCATTTGCATTTTTGCCATTTTACTTGTTTGCTTTAATTTGCAAAGCACCTTTGCAAAATTATTTAGAGGGAAGTTTAACTTTAACAGAGCTTGTTAAAGAGCCAACATATATTGTTAGTTTTCTTTTGTTTTTTGCAATTTGTTTGGCATTAATATTATTCTTAACAGTTAAAATAAGCAAATTTAAGGGCAAAAAACTTGTATACTTGCTTGTTACTGTTGCACTTTTTGCCCCAATATTTTATTCTTTT
Organism: uncultured Clostridia bacterium; assembly: GCA_944381185.1. Lineage (GTDB taxonomy): Bacteria > Bacillota > Clostridia > Christensenellales > UBA1242 > RGIG1681. The sequence goes on along the minus strand of CALWKE010000004.1, from coordinate 20,761 downwards.
TGCAGGGGTAACAATATTGTTTTTGCTGTGATTTTTGCAATGCTGTTTTTCTGGCTTTATAACAGTGAAAAACGCTGGCAAAGAGAAATTGCAAACCTTTGTTTAGCCTGTGCAATTGCGGTTAAAATCTACCCAATAATAATTGTGATATTCTTCATTAAAGATCGAAGATTTTTAGATTTATTAAAAACATTAGTTTATGCACTTGTTCTTCTATTTTTGCCATTTTTATTAATTCAAGGCGGATTTTATAACATCAGCCACATTTGGAATAATTTCACAGGCTTTAATTCAAGCACCGAAAGGGCAGTTAGTTGGACAAATATTTCAATCAATGCGCTATTTTCAAAATTATCTTATTTAAGCATACCAGCAAGTTTTATTTCAATCCTTTCAAGCATTGTTAAATATTCAATGATTATCATGTCAATAGTTGCTTTGGCACTATCTAAAAAATCGAAGCAAATGATGCAATGCGTGTTAATTTCACTTTTAACCTATGCATTATTTATGGACGTGTCTTATGCATACACTTTGACCTTTTTGATTATTCCACTTACCATGTATTTTGCTAATTTTAACGATTTATCTAAACTCAACAAAATTTACTATGGTGTTTGCTTTGCAGTTATTGCCTGTCCAATTTCTGCAAGCACCTATGTTTTAATCTTTTCATCGCTCGCTGGAATATGTTTGATTGTTAAGGCATATATTGATTTGATTTCAGAGTTTGTTAAGTCAAGAAAACCAAAACTTCCAAATGCCGTTCAAGAAGTGTTTGTTGACGAAGAAGAAACAAAAAAATTGGAATCACAACCAAAGGAAAAACCTGCAACAAATGGCGCAAATCATAAAAATGCTTAAAATTAAAACACAGAAATTTCTGTGTTTTTTTGTGCCTAATTATTTTGCAAATTATGGTTAAAAGCATTTACGAAATTGGTTTATGCGTGTTATAATACGCATGGAGTTATTATGAAAATATTAAAAGACAAACAAAAATGTTGGTGCAAAAGCGGAAAGTTATATGCCGATTGCCACAAAAATTTTGATTTACATTTATTGGAACTTGCAAAACAGGGAAATATTATTCCACCACACAGTTTGATAAAAAATAGCACGCAAATTGAAGGTATTCGTGAGGCTGGCAGAATAAACACACTTGTGCTTGATAAGGTTGCAAGTGTTATCCATGAAGGCATGACAACCGATGAAATTGATAAAGTGGTTTATGATGAAACTTTAAGGCTTGGGGGCATACCTGCTTGCCTTGGGTTTGAAGGTTTTCCAAAATCTGTTTGCACGTCAGTTAATGGTGTTGTTTGTCATGGCATTCCAAGTGATTATAAACTTAAAAGTGGTGATATTGTTAATGTTGATTGCACAACTATTGTGGGTGGATATTTTGGCGATTCATCACGAATGTTTGAAATTGGACATGTTTCAAGTGAGGCTCACAGACTTGTTACTGTTACAAAAGAATGTCTTGATATTGCAACAAAGAATATAAAACCATATTCACATCTTGGTGATATTGGCTATTATGTTTCAAACCATGCAAGAGAGAATGGTTATTCGGTTGTTCGAGAACTGGGTGGTCATGGTGTTGGATTAAAAATGCATGAAGATCCCTTTGTTAGTCACATTGGCAAAAAGGGTGAAGGTATGCTTTTGGTTCCCGGAATGGTCTTCACCATTGAGCCTATGATAAATCAAGGCAGGGCGGGGGTCTATATTGATGAAGATGACGGGTGGACAATTTTCACTGCCGATGGTTCACTTTCTGCCCAATGGGAATACACACTTTTGGTGACCGAAACAGGTGTTGAAATTTTAGCAAAATAGGAGAAAAAATATGGAAATTCGTGAAATGCAACAAAAAGTTTATGAAAACAAATTAAAACATGGTTTTAACACGACCAATGTTCCACTTGAGTTTTGCTTGCTTGAAGGGGAACTTTCAGAGGCTTTTGAGGCTTGGATAAAAAAGCATGACAATATGGCAGAAGAACTTGCCGATGTTGGTATTTATCTTATGGGTCTTGCAGAGATTGTTGGCGTTGACCTTCAAACTGAAATTGAAAGAAAAATGGCAATCAATGAAAAGCGAGAGTATGTTATGGTCAATGGCGTGCTTGTTAAAAAGGGTAGCCGTGATGACATTAATGTTCAAAAAAATTAAAATAAATATCCAAAAAAATAAAAGCGAACGAAATTCGTTCGCTTTTATCATAGTTGAAATTAAATAATTATTTTACACCTTCAACAAGTTCAATTGCGTGGGCAACTTGTTCTTTAACATAGGTTTTGCCTGCTTTGTTGTAGTCCCTTTGGTCAAACTTTTCAGGGTGAGTGGCAAGCAACTCACGAACACCAGCAGTATGAGCGAGCCTTAGGTCGGTATCCATATTAATTTTGCAGATGGCTGTTTTTGCCATTTTTTTGATGTCAACTTCACTTATGCCTTGGCTCTTTTTGATTTCGCCACCATATTTTAAAATAAGGTCAACCCATTTTTTTGGAACGGTTGAACTGCCATGAGCAACAAGTGGAGTGGTTGGAATTGCATTATGCACACTTTCAATAACGCCATATTGAATAACAGGAGTTTTGATTGATTTATTAACACCATGTGCAGTTCCAATAGAAATTGCAAGGCTGTCAACCCCCGTTCTTTTAACAAAATCTTTTGCTTCGTCTGGGTCGGTAAAGTTTTCGGTGTCACTGTGAACCATATCTTCCGTGCCAATAATTTTGCCCAGTTCAGCTTCAACAGTAACGCCAAACTTGTGAGCATAATTTACAACTTTTTTTGTGATTTTAACATTCTCTTCATAAGGAAGGGCAGAGCCGTCAAACATAACGCTTGTAAAGCCGGCATCAACAGCAGTTTTGCAGGCTTCAAAACTTTTGCCATGGTCAAGGTGAAGGGCGATTTGATTTTTATATTTTTTTGCAGCGGTTTTAACAATGGCGGTGATGTAGTCATAGCCTGCATAATTTGCAGCCCCCTCTGAAACGGCAATAATAACTGGAACTTTTTTTTCGCCAGCAACTTCGGCAACGGCTTGAGCCGACTCTAAATTACAAACATTGAATGCGGGAATTGCATAGCCTTTTTTAAGGGCGTCAGAGAACATTTTTTTTGTGTTAACAAGTGTCATAAACTTAACCTACCTTTATAAAAATTTTTTACATGATTTTCTTTTTATATTATAAAATTTTATCTAAAAATTGTAAAACAAATAAAACTTGTTTGCTTTATTTTTATGAATAGCATATAATTTAGTTGTCAAAAATAAAGAAAAAGGAGATTTATTATGGCAATAAAAGTAGCGATTAACGGATTTGGAAGAATTGGCAGGCTTGCATTCAGGCAAATGTTTGGTGCAAAAGGGTATGAAATTGTTGCTATCAACGATTTAACAAGCCCAAAGATGCTTGCTCATTTGTTAAAATATGATTCAGCACAAGGTCCTTATGCCTTGGCAAACAAAGTAACATCTTCAGAAGATGGTGCTGCAGAAGGTTGGATTGCTGTTGATGGTCACAAGATTAGAATTTATGCTGAAAAAGATGCAAACAACTGCCCATGGAAAGCCCTTGGGGTTGATGTTGTTTTGGAATGCACAGGTTTCTATACATCAAAGGAAAAGTCAATGGCACACATCAATGCTGGTGCTAAAAAAGTTATCATTTCTGCACCTGCAGGCAATGACCTTCCAACAATTGTTTATTCAGTTAATGAAAAATCACTCAAAAAGACTGATCAAATTATCTCTGCCGCAAGTTGCACAACAAACTGCCTTGCACCTATGGCAAAAGCACTTAACGACAGGTTCCCAATTTTGTCAGGCATCATGACAACAGTTCATGCCTACACTGGCGACCAAATGATTCTTGATGGTCCACACAGAAAAGGCGACCTTCGAAGAGCAAGAGCCGCTGCAGTTAACATTGTTCCTAACTCAACAGGAGCTGCAAAAGCAATCGGCCTTGTTATTCCTGAACTTGCTGGCAAACTCATTGGTTCAGCACAGCGTGTTCCTGTTCCAACTGGTTCAACAACAATTCTTGTTGCAGTTGTAAAGGGCAAAGATGTAACAGTTGATGCAATCAACGCAGCAATGAAGGCAAAGGCTTCAGAGTCATTTGGTTATAACACCGACCCAATCGTTTCATGCGATGTTATCGGAAGCACCTATGGTTCAATTTTTGATGCTACTCAAACAATGGTAACAAAAATTGCTGATGACCTTTATCAAGTTCAAGTTGTTTCTTGGTATGACAATGAAAATTCTTACACATCTCAAATGGTAAGAACAATCAAATATTTTGCAGAACTCAAATAATTTTTTAGGAGAAGACTATGCCTAGTATCATTGGCGACCTTTATGAAACAGGTCGAGATAGAGATAATATTGACAGGGAAATTCAAAAAATTAAAGAAAGGCTTAAAACAATAGATGATGGCCCTGAAAAAGAAAAACTTTTAAACGAGTTAAAAAGAAAAGAAAATGATAGAAAAATAATGTCAGAAAATATTTCGGACCTTGCAAATGCGATTGGCAGGCAACCGGGCGAAGAGTAAAAAAATCTCACCAATTTTGGTGAGATTTTTTGTGCCTAAAATTTATCATATTGAAATTTTTGAAGTTTTGTGTTATAATTATTATAATGAAAATTATGTGCTAAAAAAGGGGAAAGTTATGCCAAAGCAAATTGTTACAAATAGCAGGGAAAATCAAGAAGCATTTGTTGAAGAACTTGAAAAATATAGAGAAGAAATGAAAACCTTAAACAAAAGGGCAAGTTTAAAAGAGGGTGTTGATGAAAGTCACACACTCTATGAGGTTGCAAAAAAACTTGTAGATGCCCAAAACAGCAGAGAAGATAACATTGCAATAAGAAATGATATTTCTGATAGTGATTACACAAAACTTGCAAGTTTTGCAAAATATAGAAAAATTCAAATTGAAGATGCTCTTAAATTGGTCACAGATAATTTGAGATATATTCCAAGGGGAAGAGAATACGACAAAGTTTCAAGAATGTTTGAAACAAAAGAAGATTTAATTTCTATATTTAAAGAATATTACAGAAAAAATGAAAGAAATTTATTTCCAAAGAATGTAATTCAAAATGATAACTACACTTTTTTAAGAAATTTTGACAGAGGTCTTTCAATGGATAAAACCATTGAGTTAGTTATTCGAGTTTTTGCACCTGAACTGCTTGATGAAAGTGAAGAGTTCCATGCAACAGATAAGGCAACAAAGCTCACTCGTGATAAAACGGGACTACACGAACTTGCAGAAATTGTTCGTGAAAACTATGCAGATGAAAACTTTATGCTAGATAGCATTTTTGCGGAAAAGAATGAAAAAGATTTGGTTCAATTAATAAGATATCTTGAAAGTCAATGGGTAACTTTTGAAGAGTTTGTAACAAAATATGTTAGTTTTGGCAATAAGGAATATAACTACACAAGGTGTTTTGCTGCAGATAGCACAAAAGTTGGGCCAAAACTTGTTGACTATTATCTTTCAACCTATCATACAACTAGGGCCATGCAAGATATTGACCCTTATCTATACACAAAATTAAGGTCGGCTATGGACGCACTCAATATTCATGAAATTGGCAAACTTGTGAAATATTGGCGTAGAAAAAGTGATAATGAAGAATCTCATAACATGTTCAACAAAGCTGATTTAAAAGTTCAAGAAGATGATTTTATTCGAATAATAAACAGCAGGTATGATGGTGTTGTTCCAGAAAAATTAAAGGTTATCGACCGAAAAACCTATGAGCAAATGTGCTTTCTTTCAAGAAGAAGAGGGTTTAAAAGTAATGATGAATATATAAATTCTATTGGACTATCTAGAAGGAAGCCTCTTTCAACGGGAACAAGTAAGGGTGTAAATTTCTTTACTGATGTTGACTTGTCATTTTATAGAATTTTTTCAGAAGCTCAAACTGATGAAGATTATGAAGAACTTATGAGATATATGGGCATAAAACTTATAAATGTCGATGAAAAACATTTAAAAATTTACAGAAAACTTGCTTGGAACAAAGAAGACAGCAGAGCATGTGCAAACATAAAGACAACTGTAACTTTTGGTGATAATTAAAACAGGGCAATCGCCCTGTTTATTTTTTTTGTTTAATGTAATAATAAATTTACAATTAAAAAATTTTATGATAAACTTAACATGAATAAATATAGGTGCGGTGAAATTATGAACAAATGTCCTAGATGTGCAGCAGAAATTGGGTTAAGTGATAAAGTTTGCCCAAAATGCGGGCTTAAAGTCAGCAAAATGCAAGATTATTTGAAATCACAATCAGTTGAGCAGGTTGAAGTTCAGGTTAATGAGGAGCCAAAAATTTCAAAAGAAGAATTAAAGGCTCAAAAGAAGGCTGAAAAGCAAGCAAAAAAACTCAAGAAAAAGCAAGAGAAAAAAGAACGCCGAATTCGGGAATCAAAAAGTGATACAGATTTTTCAAAAATGGCAATCAATAGTGAAGACAATGAAGAAATAAAAGACATGCCAACCGATGATTCATATAAATCAAAAAAAGAAAGGCGAAAATATAAAGAGAGGACCCCTCAATTTGAACTTGATGAAAATGGTGAGTTTAATATTGACACTTCAGATGTTGAACTTGTTGGTGAAAAAACCGGAAAAATTATTGATGAACAATATTCAAAATCATATAGTGTGAAAAAGGCAAGGGGAGATTATCGTCCACCAAAAATTAAGTGGTGGGAACTCTATAAACTTGCAGACCGTTCTTTTGCTAGGCAAAAAATTAAAAAAGAAGTCAACAAGGCGGCTATCAAAAAACCAGATTTTATAAAAAAGCATAAACTTTTGCTTCTTGCAATCTTTTTAGGTTGGCTTGGCATTCACAATTTTTATGCAAAAAATTATAAAAAAGGCGTGGTTTCAATTGCAACGTTTGCCATTTTGGTTATAACTTTCTATGTCCCATTTTTTGCACCAATAAAACTTTCTATTGGTGGTTGTGCTGGTTTTATCAACATTTTTATGTGGATTAGTGACATTGTTTCAATCATTTCAAATAAATATAAATACAGAATTCAAAAAGAAGCCTTCATTTTTGGAATGAATGTTGAAACTCGTGCAAAATTGGGCGAAAGATATATTGACCTTGAACTTTACAAAAAGCCTTGGTGGGAAAGGTTTAAGGTTTGGTGTCAAAGAAAAAAAGAAGATTTTGAAGAATATAAAAAAGAAAGACGACAAAATAAAATTGAGCGTGAAAAACGCAAACTTGCCGAAGAAGAAAAACGCAAACAAATGAATGAAAATATTGATAAGTTTGTTTCTAATGAAAATCAAGAAAATGATGAAAAATCTAAAGATATTGATTTTTCAAAGATTGTTGATAGCGAAACTTTAAAAGATATTAACACTTTTGAAAAGAATGAAAATTCTTCAGATGATGACGATAATTCAAAACCTAAAAAACAGGTTGACAACAAGGCAAAAGTAAAAAAATCATTTAAGTCAAAAAATAAAAAGAAGTGATATGAATAACAAAATTTCAGAGAACAAAAAAACTGTTGTTGTGGGTTTAAGTGGCGGGGTTGATTCTTCAGTCGTTGCCTTGCTTTTGGTTAAGGCAGGGTATGATGTTGTTGGGCTTCACATGAAAAATGCAACCGAAGAAAGCGAAGTTGAAGATGAAAAGTTTGTTAAAAGTTTGGCAGAAAAACTCAATATAAAACTTAAAATTGTTGAATACTCTGACGAAATGCAAATTGTTAAAGATTATTTTGTTAAAGAGTATCAGGCGGGCAGAACTCCAAACCCTTGTGTTATTTGCAACAAACAAGTTAAATTTAAGCCGTTTTTAGAGTTTGCTGAAAGTGTTGGAGCAGATTATTTTGCCACAGGGCACTATGCAAATATTCAAGAAAAAAACGGAAAATATTATTTAAAAAAGGCAGAAGATGAGTCTAAAGATCAGAGTTATTTTTTGAACAGTTTATCTCAAAGCCAACTCAAAAAAGCGATGTTTCCACTTGGCGTTTTAACAAAAGCCGAGGTTCGAAAGATTGCCGAAGAAAATAATCTTATCATGGCAAACAGGTCTGAAAGTTATGATGTGTGTTTTTTGGGTTCAACTAAATTTAAAGATTACATCATGCAATTTGAAAATAAAGGCGAAGGCAAAATTGTTGATAAGCAAACGGGTAAGGTTGTTGGCAAACACACAGGGCTTGCAAAATATACCATTGGTCAGCGAAGGGGGCTTGGCATTGGCGGGGGTCATGGCAAAACGGGTGAGGGTTGGTTTGTTACAGATAAAGACCTTAAAACTAACACACTTTTTGTGGCACAGGGTGACGCAAATGAGCTTTATTCAAATGCTTTGATTTCAAATAATTTTAATTTTATTCCTGAAAAGCCAACTCAAAACAAGTTCGCCTGCAAAGCGAAATTCAGATATCGCCAACCAGACCAAGATGTTATGGTAAAAGTTAATGATGATGGCTCGGTTTTGGTTGAATTTAATGAGAGGCAAAGGGCAATAACCATTGGGCAATATGTGGTTTTATATAGCACTGACCTAGATTCAAAATATGATTATTGCCTTGGCGGTGGCACCATTGACAAAGTTATAAAATATTAAAACTTGGAGAATTTATGGATATAATTGTAAACACAGTTGTTTATAAAGATAACAAAGTTTTAATGGTTCAAGAGAACTGGGGCAAGTTTGTGGGAATGTGGAACTTTCCAGCAGGGCATCTTGATGAATTTGAAAATATTTTTATTGGTGCAATCCGTGAAGCAAAGGAAGAGACGGGCTATGATGTTTGCCTTACAGGTTTTTTAGGTTTGCAGAATGTTTTTTATCCAAACAAACATGTGATTTTATTGAATTTTTTAGCGGAAATTGTTGGTGGCGAAATAGAATTTGATAAAGATGAAATTATGAATGTTGAGTTTGTTGAAGTAGACAAACTTTTAAATATGTCAGACAGCGAACTTCGTGGTGGCAATGCTCGAAAAGAGATGATTAAAAGGGCAAGAGATAAAAAATTTTTGCCACTTGATGCAATTTCTAATTTTGACTTTAGAAACTAGGAGAAGATTATGAAGCAGATTATTTTAACGGGTGTTAAGCCAACAGGTACACCTCATATTGGTAACTATTTAGGAGCAATTAAACAGGCAATAGATTTATCAAAAAATGATGAGTATAGCACTTATTATTTTATTGCTGACTATCATGCACTCAATTCACTCAAAACTAGAGAAGAGATGAGAAGATACACAAAAGAAGTTGCTTGCACATGGCTTGCATGTGGTCTTGACCCTGAAAAAGTTGTGTTTTACAGACAGAGTGAAATTCATGAAACCACAGAACTCTGTTGGATTTTAATGAATGTTACACCAAAGGGGCTTATGGATAGAGCCCATGCCTACAAGGCTTGTGTTCAGGCAAATGTTGAAAATGGCAAAGATGCTGATGACGGCGTTAATATGGGGCTTTATAACTATCCAATATTAATGGCGGCAGATATTCTTTTGTTTAACACAAAGTTTGTTCCCGTTGGGCTTGACCAAAAACAACACTGTGAAATGGCAAGGGATATCGCAAAATATTTCAATAAAAAATATGGCTATACCTTTGTTGTGCCACAGGAAAAAATTCAAGAGAAAACTGCAACTTTGCTTGGCCTTGATGGCAGAAAGATGAGCAAGAGTTATGGAAATCAAATTCCACTTTTTTGCAGTGAAGCCGAACTAAAAAAACTCATAATGAGCATAAAGACAGATAGCACTCTTCCAACTGAACCAAAGAGCAAAACTTCAACTGTGTTTGAATATATCAAGGTTTTTGCAAGTCCTGAAAAACTTGCTGAAATGGACAGGCGTTTTGATGAGGGGCTTTCTTGGGCAGAGGCAAAACAGGAACTTTTTAACATTATGAATGAAGTTATTAGCCCAATGCGTGAAAAATATAATTATTATATGGAGCACTACGGCGAAGTTGAAGAAATTTTAAAGAAAGGTGAACATAAAGCAAGAGAGATTGCAAGAGAAACATTAGAGCGTGCAAGAAGAGCGGTTGGTGTTATTGAGTAGAGTGGCGTGATTATTCACGCTATTTTCTATCTTGACAGAAACTTATTTAGGTTTTAAAATTATCACATAAAATAGGTGAATGTTATGGCATATTCAGTTGAACCAAAAGATTTTAATATAGATTTTAGAAGTCTTGAAGAAATAGAAACTTTCAAACAAAACTTAACGCCAATAAAAACTAGCAACTCAAACGGCGTGAGTTTAAATTTTTCTTTTGCACACTACTCAAGTTCAACACTAAATGAAATTGCAAATCTTGCAACTTTGGTTTCACAGAGTGGTTATAGTCCTGAAGTTAGAATATTTGGTAATAATTTAGAGTTTAAAAAGAGTGACCTTGTAAATATTTTAGAATATGAAAAATTATTAAAAAATAAAAATATAAGGGTTTTGATTACAGATAAAGAAAATCTTTATTCAGTTCAAGAAACAGTTAAGGCCTATGTTCGTGCTCAAAAGGAAATCAGCCGAATAAAAGAGATGAAACTTTCACCTTTTGAAAGGTTTTTGGCGGTTTATCAATTTGTTACAGGTATTGCCTATAAAGATGATGATATAAATAAAGGTGTTCCACGAAATGTTATTTCTGCTCTTTCAAGCAACGAGATTATTTGTGTTGGATATTCAAAACTTCTTAAATTTATGTGCGATGCAGTTAACATTCCTTGTATAAGGCAAATGAGTTTGCTTGAAAACAAATTTAATAAAAATAAAGGCTATCATGAAAGCAATGTAGTTAAAATTAAAGATGAAAAGTATGGTATTGATGGTTATTTTTATGCCGATGCTTGTTGGGACAATGTTTATGATGCAGGTGAGAAGGGGCTTAAATATAATCATTGTTTAATTCCACTTGCAGATGCTATGCACACAAAATATGATTGCAAATTTTTTCATAACACAAAACTTCTATATGAAGATATTTCACCTGAAATTATCTATGAGTTTTTTGAAGATGAAAAAAAACTTGCAAGAATAATTAAGCAGTTTAATTTAACGGGTTCACTTAAACTAGGAATAAACAAACAAAATTACGAAGAAAAACGAAGAGAAGGCATAAAAAAATTGCTTGAACAATTAAAGCAATTTGATATTTCTCCTGATATTTATACGCAGTATAATTTAATACCAACCTCACTTTCGCTTGAAAGTTTGTTTGCACTGTGTATTGATTTTGATAAAAACAAAGAACTTATTGAAATTTGTTTGCAAAAATTAAAAACAGGGCAATTTGCAAAATCACCCGCAGATTTAGATAATTTAAAAATGAAGACAAGTTATGGGGAAGACAAGGTTGATGTTGAATTTGAAAATGCACAAAAAATTTCAGATATTTATGCCGTGCTTGAAAATTTTAGTAAAGAGCCAAGCGACGCAGAAGAAAGGCACTTTGCTATCAAGTTTTTAAAAAAGGCAGAAATTGAACGCTTTGTGTTTGATGAAATGAATAGAATTAAGAATTCAAGCGACCCTATTTTAATTTTTAGTTACAAAAAGGCTCTTAAGCGAATTTTGATAAAGTCAGGTTATTTTAGAGATCGTGCAGAAAAAATCGCCCAAAAGCAAATTGAGTATTCAATAGTTCGTGCCGAACGAAAGTTTGATGATGATGCATCAAATTGTTTTAGAAGAGAACATAAAAATGTTTTTTCAAGATAATTTAAAAATTTTTGAATAATGTTATTATTATTGCATATAATATTATTAGAAAGACAGATTTACTTTTGAATTTAATCTTTTATGGTTTTGTTCATTGGTTGTTTGTCTTTCTTTTTTTGTGGAATTTTATACGAAAATATTGATTTTTAGTCGAAAATCGTTGAAAAATGGAATATTTTTTGAATTTTTAAAAAAACATGTTGACAATAAACTTGAAAAGGTGTATGTTCTAGTGGTCGCAACAAAAATTGTGACCGAAAATATCAAAAATTAATAGATTTTGTAAATGTTAAATTTTTTTTAAAATTTTTTAAAAAAGGTGTTGACAAAAATATTAATATTTGATATTATTGTTTTGTTCCGCACGGAACAATCGCAAATTGACAAATGAATATATAGAATGTACAAGGTTTTTTAAAATTGAATTTTAAGATTCTTGTTAATTTCTTTGAAATCATTACATAACCGAAAATGCAAACTTTATTTAGTCAGAAATGTCTAAAGAGTTAAGAATTTAAACATAAGAGTTTGATTCTGGCTCAGGACGAACGCTGGCGGTATGCTTAAGACATGCAAGTCGAACGGGCGATGCTTTGAGCTTGCTCAGAGCAAAGCTAGTGGCGGACGGGTGAGTAACGCGTGAGCAACCTGCCTCTTTCATCGGGATACCAGCTGGAAACGGCTGTTAATACCGAATATGACCACAGCACCGCATGGTGCAGGGGTGAAAGGGTTTACTGGAAAGAGATGGGCTCGCGTCTGATTAGCTTGTTGGTGAGGTAACGGCTCACCAAGGCGATGATCAGTAGCCGACCTGAGAGGGTGATCGGCCACATTGGGACTGAGAACGGCCCAGACTCCTACGGGAGGCAGCAGTCGGGAATATTGGGCAATGGAGGAAACTCTGACCCAGCAATACCGCGTGAAGGACGAAGGTCTTCGGATTGTAAACTTCTGTTATAAAGGAAGAAACAAATGACGGTACTTTATAAGTAAGCCCCGGCAAACTATGTGCCAGCAGCCGCGGTGATACATAGGGGGCAAGCGTTGTCCGGAATGACTGGGTGTAAAGGGTGTGTAGGTGGCTTATCAAGTTGGAAGTGAAAGCCCGGGGCTCAACTCCGGAACTGCTTTCAAAACTGGTTGGCTTGAGTATGGGAGAGGTTAGTGGAATTCCTAGTGTAGCGGTGGAATGCGTAGATATTAGGAAGAACATCAGAGGCGAAGGCGACTAACTGGAACATTACTGACACTGAGGCACGAAAGCGTGGGGAGCAAACAGGATTAGATACCCTGGTAGTCCACGCCCTAAACGATGAGTACTAGATGTTGGTGGTATCGACTCCATCAGTATCGCAGCTAACGCATTAAGTACTCCACCTGAGTAGTACGGCCGCAAGGTTGAAACTTAAAGAAATTGACGGGGACCCGCACAAGCAGAGGATCATGCGGTTTAATTCGACGCAACGCGAAAAACCTTACCAAGACTTGACATCCAATGAATACCATAGAAATATGTTAGTAACTTCGGTTACATTGAGACAGGTGGTGCATGGTTGTCGTCAGCTCGTGTCGTGAGATGTTCGGTTAAGTCCGGTAACGAGCGCAACCCTTGTTATTAGTTGCCAATATTAAGTTAGGAACTCTAATAAGACTGCCGTGGATAACACGGAGGAAGGTGGGGATGACGTCAAATCATCATGCTCCTTATGTCTTGGGCTACACGCGTGATACAATGGCCACTACAAAGAGACGCAAGACCGTAAGGTGGAGCAAATCCCAAAAAAGTGGTCCTAGTTCAGATTGTGGGCTGAAACCCGCCCACATGAAGCTGAATTTGCTAGTAATCCCGGATCAGCATGCCGGGGTGAATCCGTTCCCGGGTCTTGTACACACCGCCCGTCACACCATGGGAGTTCGGAGTGCTTGAAACCGTTGGCCTAACCCGCAAGGGAGGGAGGCGTCTAGGGCAATACGAATGACTGGGGTGAAGTCGTAACAAGGTAGCCGTACGAGAACGTGCGGCTGGATCACCTCCTTTAAAGGAGTAGTGTTATTCACTACATCTTGTCGATTGAGAAATGATTTATATCATTTCAATAAACTTTGAAATTGCAACAAATTGTTGCGACTTTGATGATCAGTAAACACATCAAAGTATAAAACCAAATGTAATGTTACAAGAACGACCTATAAAAAGTGCATTCATATATTCGTCAATTTCAGCAACCCGAAAGGGTTGCTTTTTTTGTGTCTTTTTTTTATTCGAATCTTGATTTTTAACAAAAAGTTCGCTATACTTTTTTTAGGAGAATTTTTATGAAATATATTGAAGAAAGCGAACTTATTAAGTTTATTAAAGCAGAGGCGCATGATAATAAAAAAAAGAGAGCGTTTATTTCTGACCTTTATGGCTCTGGAATTGTTTTTGATGGCAAAAGGTTGACACCTGTTTTTGATTCGGTTGAAGAAATTTTGAATTGGAATCACCCAGAAGATTATTTTGAATATCAGGCGATTGATCAAATTTTGTCGCTTTGCAGTGAAAGTGCCTCACTTGATAAAACTGAAGTTATCAAAAAACTTCAAAACACTTCATATTTTGGTGATTTTTTTAAGAGTATGAAAGAGGCACTTGATTCCATTAAAAATTATTTCGGAACAAGAATTGGCACAACCCAAAGAAACAAAATGATTTCAAGTGCAAAAAAAGTGTCAGTTGATGACACTGTTTTGGTTCGTGTTCCAAATGCAAATGAAGGTGTTTGTGATGACATACTTTACATTGTGTCAAATGACGAACTTGCTGAAAGTGTTATTGACATATTAAGAAATGATGAAAGTTTAAGCGGAAGAGAAAGTTTGTATTATTCAAATCTTTCAAAGCAGATGAAAAATGAATAAAATTGCAGTCATCGGACTGCTTTTTATTTGCCAAAAAAATATATTTAGACTATGATTATGTCAAGGAGAAAGTTATGAAAGTTGTTATTGCAAGCAAAAATCAAGGTAAGATTGAGGGTGCAAAACTTGCACTTGAAAATTATTATAATGATATTGAGATTATTGGAGTTTCTGTTCCGTCAAATGTTCCTGACCAACCAGTTGACCTTGAAACTTATGAGGGTGCTAAAAATAGAGTTAAAAATTTAAAAAAATATTGTCATGAAAATAACATTCAAGCCGACATGTTTCTTGCGATTGAAAGTGGGCTAACAAACAGGCTGGGCGAGTGGGCAATAACAAATATTGCAGTTATTGAAGATAAAAACGGAAAAACAAGTTTTGGGGCAAGCCCAAGTTTTCCCGTTCCTGAAAGATTTGTTGCCGAAGTCAAAAGCACAGATTTTGCACAGGTTATGGATAAGGTTTTTGGTGAAGATAAAGAGCGTCACAATCATGCAGGCGGAATTCAACTTTTGACCCATGGAGTGGTATCAAGAATTGACCTTAATCGTTTGGCATTTACCGTTGCACTTATCAAATTTATTAATGATGACAAATGGTGCGATTAGGCTATTTGCAAAAAGTCTGTTTTAAATTATAATAAAGAAACAAAAGGGGTTTGTTAATATGCCTAAAGAGAATTATTTAAACAAGGCTAGAAGTTCAAGTTTTCTTGAAATTGTTGAAAAGAGTATTCCAACACTGTTTGATGAAATCAGCATAAAAAGAAATGATGACATGGTTGAAATAGATTGTTTTTCAAAAGTTTCAAACAAAAGGCTTGTAAGGGTAAAATTCACAAATTTTGATATTGAGTGTGAGTGTGGCGAACCTGCATCATACAACATTGATTTAATGATGTTGCGATTTGTTGAACTTATGTCAAATATTCATGGTGAAAAATATTTAAAAGATTGGGAAGAGTATAACGAGCAAAAAGAAAACAATGCGTTAAAACAAGAATAAAAAAAGGTAGCAATTTGCTACCTTTTTTATTCGTTATTCATTAGTTGGTTGTGAAGCTTGTTTTAAAGATTTCACTCTTTTTTCAAGTTCTTGAATTTGATAGTTATAGGTTAAAAAATCGCCTTGCAAAATCATTAATTCTTGTTCAATACCAGCTTTTTTTGATGCACATGCAAGCCAACTTTTTTGATTATTAATGGTGGCATTTTTTCTAAATGCCGAAAACAAATTATTTTCTTCTGCAATTAAAGGCTCAAGTTTCTCTTGAAGAGAAGATGTTTTGATTTGATTTTCATTTAAATAAGATTTAAGTCGATTAATTTCATTTTCAAGTTCTTCAATGTTTTCACTTTTCAAAAACTCTTTAAAACTTTTCATTTTATCTTAAACCCTCTAACATAAGTTTAATATGGGTATAAGAATTTGTCAATATCCAATTTTCAAATTTCTTTAAGTCCAAGCAAATAGTCAACTGAAACATCATAAAGTTTGCTTAATTTAACAAGTTGCTCATAGTCAAGTTCAAAAATGCCATTTTCAAATCTGCTGTATTGCTGTTGAGTCATCATCAGAATTTTGGCTACTTCTTTTTGAGTGTAGCCAGCGAGCTTTCTGCTTTCTTTCAGTCTTTGACCAACTTCTTGTTTTAAACTCTTCATTATAATAGTATTTTACAAAATATATCACAAAATGTGTTGAAATACATCACAAAATGATGTATAATAAAGAAAAATACAAGAGGAGGGAGTGATGTTTTGCAGAAATTGTGGAAAGCCAATAGATGATGAAGCGATGTTTTGCCCTGCTTGCGGAAGTCCTACCACAGAAGGAAATGATAAAAAAGAAAAAAATAATGATGAAAAACAAAACGCAAGCAAATCAAGTGAAAATAATGCGACAAATGAGAATAAGTCAAAAGATGAACTTGCTTCAAAAATGCAATCAATTAAAAATAATCCCGATTATGATATTGACAATCACCAAGTAGAGAATAATTCAAAGACATCAATTGGTGTGGTTTTGGGTTTGTTTTTGGGTCTTATTGGTCTTATTATTGGCGTGCTATTATATAATAATGAAAATGAATCTAGGCAAACATTTATTAAAGGTTGGGTCATCGGGTTCGTTGTATGTATTGTGTTAGCATTTATTTTTGTTTTAATATAACTTAATAAGATAAATGATCTATATGACTACGGAAATATTTATTATTAGTAAAAAATTGATGAAATTAAAAGTCGAAAAATTTAAAATTAAACATAATAAAAAACAGGGAAGACCCTGTTTTTTATTATGTTAAATTCTAAATTATTCGTTTTAAACTTTAAACACAAATTTAAAGCCATTCCAAATATCAACGAAGAAGTTTTTGATACCTGCAAAAAAGCCATCTTCAAAAATTTGTGTGAGCATGTCAATTCCATAACCCTCGTTGGCAAACAAAAAGTAAATTGTGAATAATGTTGTTAAAACGATGAATATAACAAGCAAAACAATTCCAATAATTTTTAATGCTTTCATTTGTTCTCTCCTTTTATTTAACTTGCATTTCCTTCATTTATTGCTTTTCGTTTTTCAACGAAGTTTGAAGAATAGGCAACACCATTTATTTTTAAATCATTCAAAATCAAAATTTCTCTTGGGGCACTCACAAAGTTTGAAGCCCTGAATTTTGAATTATATCTGTTAAATGTAACAGTTTTAGGGTAGGCGGTTGGAAGTTTTAGTTTTGGAATAACAAGTTTTGTGACTTTGCCACGCCTTTTAGAAACCTCAACTCTTTCACTTGTGAGCCTTTCGGCACGTTTGGTTGCTGAAACAATTTGTGGACGCTCTTCATCATTATAAATATTCATAATAACTTTTGATTTGCCACTATATCCATTTCCGAATTCTTCTTGCCTTACAAGTTTTGCAATCATATAATTTTCATAGTTTTTGTAAAATGGAATAATTTCATCAGAGTGATTGATGTGCTCGGTTATTTTTAATATATTTGATATTGATGAAACAATATCTTTTGAAGAACTTGACATCATATCGGCGGTATAGTCAAGAATATAGTCATTTTTTAAAACCAAAAACTTTTCACCATGAACATGTTTAATGCTTTCAGCTTGTGAAAAGTATGATTTCAAATAAATTTCTGCCATAATGTCAAGCTTTGGTTTAATTCTGTCAAAATTTTCAAAAAACTCTTTTGTTTGACGCCTGAACATATAACTGTAATTTCTTATTTCATTTATATAGAATTCAAGGAACGACAAAGGAACTTCTTTCTTTTCATAGATTGAAAGAAATTTGCTGATTGCTTGTTGAAAGATTGTTGAAATAATCATAATGTTGTCGCTAGATGACATGAATGTTTCGTCGCTTGGCACAACAATGTTATACATTTGATTAGCAATCATTTTTGTCTCCTTAAACTAATATAATATAATTATAAAGATAAGAGGGAAATTTTTCAAGCAAATAAACCCTAAAAATAATAATTTAAAAAAAATTCAAAAAAAATCAAAAAAATGTATTGACAAATTTTGGCGATTGTTGTAAGTTATAAGGGCGTTCGTGAAAAAATGGAAGGTTTTATCACAACGCTTCCACAAATCAAAAATAAATAAAATAATTTTTTTTAAAATTTTTAAAAAAAGTTATTGACATTATATTTTGAAAGTGGTAATATATAGTCGTTCCGCACAACTTATGTGGAACAACATTTGAATTTAATATACCATGTATTAAAAAATACCTCTGGATGTAATTGATGTCACGATAAGTTTGTGACAAGTTAAACGAATTGTTTAACAGCAAATTATGTCTAGATTTTTTTTTGGTAATTAAATTCAAATTCGCACATTGACAACTGCATATTAATAATTATATATTGCGATATATAATGAGAATCAGAGTTAATCAAATATGAAAGTGTAATACGCAAGTATAAGTTAAAGACGATATCCGTTTTTGCTAAATACAATTACGCTGAGTAAAATTAACAAAGTAAAATGCTAAAGGCAGTTTACTATAAAGTAAACAAGCAATACGCGTGTATGAATCAAAGCGAGTAATCAATTTGATCAAGCTACTAAGAGCGTACGGTGGATGCCTTGGCACTAGGCGCCGATGAAAGACGTGACAAGCTGCGATAAGCTTCGGGGAGTTGCAAATGAACTGTGATCCGAAGATTTCTGAATGAGGAAACTCACTTGAAGTAATTTTCAAGTATCTGCACATAAATACATAGTGTGCAAGAGGGGAACCCAGGGAACTGAACCATCTAAGTACCTGGAGGAAAAGAAAGTAAATCAACGATTTCCTAAGTAGTGGCGAGCGAACGGGAAAGAGCCCAAACCATTTATTATTAAATGGGGTTTAGGACCCACATTGTGTTAATTTGTTTATCTAGTTGAACAGAGTTGGAAAGCTCGACAAAATAAAGTAACAGTCTTGTAGACGAAAGATAAACGATGACCGTGGTGTTCCAGAGTAGGACCGAGCACGTGAAATTCGGTTTGAATATTGGAGGCCCATCTCCAAAGGCTAAATACGACCTAGTGACCGATAGAGTATAGTACCGTGAGGGAAAGGTGAAAAGAACCCCGGGAGGGGAGTGAAATAGTACCTGAAACCGTATGCTTACAAGCAGACAGAGCACGACTTTTCGTGTGATGTCGTACTTTTTGTAGAACGGGCCTGCGAGTTATGTTGTGTAGCGAGGTTAAGACATTAAGTGTCGGAGCCGTAGCGAAAGCGAGTTTGAATAGAGCGATTTAGTTGCATGACATAGACCCGAAACCGGTTGACCTATCCATGAGCAGGTTGAAGCGGTGGTAACACACCGTGGAGGACCGAACACACTCCTGTTGAAATAGTAGGTGATGACTTGTGGATAGCGGAGAAATTCCAAACGAAACCGGAGATAGCTGGTTCTCCTCGAAACAACTTTAGGGTTGGCCTCGGTTTATAGATTGTTGGGGGTAGAGCTCTGAATGGCGCAGGGGGAAGTGATTCCTCTCAGGCCTATCAAACTCCAAATACCAATTAATCGTTCACCGGGAGTTAGACAGTGTGAGATAAGTTTCATTGTCAAAAGGGAAAAAGCCCAGATCCACAGCTAAGGACCCGAAATGTAAGTTAAGTGTAAAAGGATGTGTTGCCGCTTAAACAACCAGGATGTTGGCTCAGAAGCAGCCATTCATTTAAAGAGTGCGTAATAGCTCACTGGTCGAGTAGCGATGCGCCGACAATGTAACGGGGCTAAAACTTACTTCCGAAGCTTGGGGATTACCATTAGGTAATCGGTAGAGGAGCAATGTATGTTGGGCTGAAGCCATATCGAGAGGGGTGGTGGACTACATACAAGAGAGAATGCAGGCATGAGTAGCGAGAGCAAAGTGAGAAACTTTGCCGTCGAATGTCCAAGGTTTCCTGGGGAAGGTTCGTCCTCCCAGGGTAAGTCAGGACCTAAGACGAGGCCGAAAGGCGTAGTCGATGGATAACTGGTAGATATTCCAGTACTGCCGTATAGCGATAAAGACCGATGCAGGGACACAGTAGGATAGTTTGTCCCCAGGGGAGGAAATCTGGGGTTAAATCATGAGGCTGATGTGTAGTGAAGTACGCACATTATTAAAGGCTAGGTGATGATGAGGACTGAATTTAGTAGGGAAGCAAATGAATTCACACTGGCGAGAAAATCTGCTAAGGAGCTATAAGGCACCTGTACCGCAAACCGACACAGGTGGACGATGAGAGAATCATAAGACGGACGGGATAACCATTGTTAAGGAACTCGGCAAAATGACCCCGTAACTTCGGGATAAGGGGTGCCAACAGCAATGTTGGCCGCAGCGAAACGGCCCAAGCGACTGTTTATCAAAAACATAGGTTTCTGCGAAAGCGCAAGCTGACGTATAGGAGCTGACACCTGCCCAGTGCTGGAAGGTCAAGGGGAAATGTTAGGAATCAAATCCAAAGCACAGAACTTAAGCCCCAGTGAACGGCGGCCGTAACTATAACGGTCCTAAGGTAGCGAAATTCCTTGTCGGGTAAGTTCC
>CALWKE010000003.1 GCA_944381185.1 uncultured Clostridia bacterium | reverse complement strand
CGGGACCCCTTGATTAAAAGTCAAGTGCTCTACCGACTGAGCTAGTGAACCAAATATTAAATTTTAAAAAGATTTGGCTGGGGTGGAAGGTTTCGAACCCTCGAATGTGGGAGTCAGAGTCCCATGCCTTACCACTTGGCGACACCCCAATGAATAGTGTTCTTAACTTTCCAAAAATTGGCTGGGGTGGCAGGATTCGAACCTACGCGTGAGAGAGTCAAAGTCTCTTGCCTTACCGCTTGGCTACACCCCAATATAAGTGAATGTATGTGTGGGGTGGGAAGTGGGATTTGAACCCACGACCTCAAGATCCACAATCTTGCGCTCTAACCAACTGCGCTATACCCACCATATGGTGTGTCTTGAGGGATTCGAACCCCCGACCCTCGCCTTAGAAGGGCGATGCTCTATCCAGCTGAGCTAAAGACACAAATAGTCGAATTTGAAAAGTGGAGCGGGTGATGAGAATCGAACTCACGCAACCAGCTTGGAAGGCTGACGCTCTACCATTGAGCTACACCCGCATATCAAATTCGACTATACCATACTAACACTAATTTCAAAATATGTCAATAAATTTTACAATTTTGATTAAAATTTGTGGTAAGAAAATAATAAGAAATAATTGCAAATATAAAAAAGTGTTATTATAATAGTATTGTTTAAAAAAAATAAAATAATATGCGGATGTGGCGAAATGGCAGACGCGCAAGGTTCAGGTCCTTGTGAGAGAAATCTCATGCAGGTTCAAGTCCTGTCATCCGCACCAACTCATTTGAGAAGTATCTCAAATTCGCATATAGCGAATGAATGGGACTGTTTGAACGCGTGACGCTCGCTGTAAAAAGCAGGCCGGCAAACAAACGCTCGCTATTCCGTCGCAAGAACCTTGCTCCTTACAATTCCCTTCTCCGCACCAACTCATTTGAGAAGTATCTCAAATTCGAAATAAGCGAATGAAATGGACTGTTTGAACGCGTGACGCTCGCTGTAAAAAGCAGGCTGGCAAACAAACGCTCGCTATTCCGTCGCAAGAACCTTGCTCCTTACAATTCCCTTCTCCGCACCAACTCATTTGAGAAGTATCTCAAATTCGAAATAAGCGAATGAAAGGAACAGTTTGAACGCGTGACGCTCGCTGTAAAAAGCAGGCCGGCAAACAAACGCTCGCTATTCCGTCGCAAGAACCTTGCTCCTTACAATTCCCTTCTCCGCACCAAATAAAAATAATCTTTGCCATTTTGGTAAAGATTATTTTGTTGTTCTTTTATTTTTTAATTTTTCTCTTTTAACTCTTATTCATTTTAGATTATTTTCTAAAATAATTCTAATAACTATTTCATTTTTTAAATTATTGTATACAATACTTCAATGCATCGTATGGTTATAAATTTTATTTATAGTAAACACTTTTGTTATTACTTTTATTTAAATTTTGATATTTTATTAATTTTATTTGATATAAACTTTTTAATTTTTTATAATTAAATGGTGTTGTTTTGATAAGTTCATTACATCACTATTTTTATTTTACAAAGGATAAAGTTTTTTATATGAAAAAGTCGTTGGCTATTATAAGTTTAGCTGTTTTTATGTTTTTGTTTTCAGGGTGTTCAAACTTTAAGGTAGACCCCAATTCTGTTGACTTTTATAAAAATAATGGCTACTTTGAAATTAAATCTAACAGCTTTATTAAACCCGACTTAACTGATGTTGATTACGCTATTATTAATAATACTCTGCTAATTAAAAAGGGGTCTAATCTCTCTTTTGTCTATAATAAATTAAATGAAGTTTCAGCCAACAACTCTACTGGTTTTATTGACTATGATAACAGCACTTACATTTCTGGCTTTAATGTTAACGGAAAATTCTATGACACATATTCACTTTTAAACACAACTTTTTCTGTTATCTGTGATTATAATATTTCTCCCGTTATTAACAAATTTAAAATTGTTGGCATTGCCCTTTATTTTATTTCTGAATTCAACGAAAATTCTGAAAAATTTATTAATGACCCAAGTTATCTTTCTTCTATCTATGAAACTAAAAATAACAAACTTATTAGCAAAGATGACTTTTTGTTCTATTCTTACTTCAACTCAAATGATAACACATACTCAAATTCAAATTTAATAACCAATATTGAAACAAAATTGAATTCTAATTTTGAAACAAATAATTTTATTGACATTGAATTTAATTATGAACTGCCACTTGAAGCAACTTATCTTTACACAAGTTTAATTATTTATGATGAAAATAATAACTACAAATTAGTTGACACAAATAAACAATCTATTAACAAACATGAGAAAGTATCTAATTTTTCATATAATGATATTTCAGGTAAGAATTCACTAATTGATAATATCAATATTAATCTTTTTAATAATTTAACAGTTACCGATGAATATTAAAAAATAGAACTTAACATAAGTTCTATTTTTTTTCATAAATTAATTTTGAATTTTGGTAAACCTTTTCAATTTCGGTATCTGTTAAGTTTATTTTGGCATCTAAAATATTATTAGACAAAACTATAAAATTGCATAACTTGCCCGACTCTAAACTACCTTTTTTTGTTCCTTCAAAACAATATTCTGCTGAATTATTTATCAAATAATTCAATGCGTGAACTATATCAATTTTTTGAGATTTTCCAACAAAAATGTTATCGTTTGAAATTCTTTCTATTAAAAATTTAATCACATTAAAAAAGTTTTTAATATTTTCATAATTAAAATGAAAAAGCATATCAATATTATATTTTTTAACCAGTTTTGTTTGAACAAGTTTTTTAAATCTTAATAGCCCAATGGTTTTTTTTAAATTTACACTTTGACTTATTAGTGGCGTTATGTCAAAATTAATAGACACGCCAAGTTTTGACAACTCTTTTAAATGTTTTCTTGTAACCAAGTTTGAGTTAAATATCACAGGCTTAAATTTATCTTCATCTTTATTTTTTTCAAACACACTTTTAACAATTTCAATGTATTGTTCAATAGCCCTATCACCATTTGCTTCAACTATTAATTGATGTTTTTCTTCAAGTGCGGTTTTAACAAGCAATTCAAATTGTTCACTTAAAACTGATGAATATCCAACGTATCTATGCTCAAATTTATATGGCTTTTTAAGCCAAGCCTTTTTTGCCAATAATTTTCCATCAAGTGCCAAATAATAACCACCAAGCCTGAAATGATTTTTATATTTTCTGTATGACCTGCAATTATTATCCATAACATCTTTTGCTTGAAGCAAATCAACATAACCAATAATATCAATTTTAATTAAATTTGTTTCAGAGAGTTTTTTCCAAAAAGCAAACTGAATTTGATTAATTCCTAATTCTTGAACAGTTGTTATTCCCATTTTAATAAGTTCATCTTGAATGTTTAAAAATTCATTTTTATAAACTTCAAAATTATCAAATTTTTCATAATTTTCGTCATTTTTATCATAATTTTCAATAAAATTGACCAAATTTGCGTTTTTTAATCTCTGTTCAATGGTTTCATAAATTTTTATTTCAGTGCAAAAAAGTGATGGAATTATTGTTTTTCCTTTAAGGTCAACAAGTGTTGTTTCATTTGTTTTCATTTTTAAAACTTCTTCATTTGACCCCACAAAAACAATAGTTTCATCATTAGTCAAAATTGCTTCCGCCGATTCAAAAGCACTGTTAATTGTTAAAACATTTGCATTATAAAAAATTTGTTGCATTCTATACCTTTTCGTTTATCTCATAATAAATTTTGCTACAATTACCCGACCTTATCCATTTTATATTTTTATTTCGCTCTATGCCATTAATGAACGCAGAAAGTGCATAGAGTGTTCCGCTATGGGCAACAATTATAGCATTTTGATTTTTATCAATGCATTCATTTATTATTCTTCTAAACTCAACAAATGAACGAGTTAAGTATTCTTTGCAACCTTCCGGATTTTTTGATGAATAATTTGGATTAAGATAGTTATCATACCACTCTTGTTCTTTTTCATTTGTTGGAAGTTTATTTGGTAGCAATTCTCTTTCTCTAAAATTTTCACAGATTTCAACTTGAAGTTTAAACTTCTTTTGAAAATATCTTGCAGTCTGAACACACCTACCTGCTGGAGATGAATATATTTTGTTAAAACTAATACTTTCTTTTTGATTTACCGCTAGCCTACATTGAAGTTTACCAAGTTTTGTTAATTTGTTATTCTTTGAATCGCCATGTCTAACATACATTAAAATCATAATTTTTAACCTCAATATTAATTTTACTTTTTGCAAGTTTAATTGTCAAACTTATAACATTACAAGAACTAAAAATAATTCTAATCAAAATATTTTGTATAATTTTGAAAGAAAAAATCACACTAAAATTATACGAGGTTATTATGATAAATTATTATAAGTCACTTTCACCCTTTAAACGAAGATATATACCAATTTTTTCAATAATGTCACTGCTTTTGGTTTTATCTATAATTTTGATTATTATTTTACCAACAGTTACACATCAAATTATTGCAAGCCCTTCAAACAGGTCAAAAAGCGGTTGGCCAGCAAGATTATCCGCCCCTTATATTGATATGTCTGGTTGGGTTGCCCCTGCAAGTGAATATAGCATCAATGGTGCACCAAATCTTGGCAAACTTTATGATGATTCAGGCTTTGCATATTTTAACTTGGGTTTCATTCAACCTGATACAAATAAGCCACTTGAATCAGACGGAACAATCCGTTGGGGCTGGGGCGGATATTATCAGTTAAGTGAAATGGCACCCAGCAATGCACAATATAATGGTATTGTTGAATCACTTGAAAGTCTTCGAGCAAAAGGTGGCGATTTCGCAATTTCAATTGGTGGACAAGTTGGAGATGCACCATGGGTTGTAACTCAAAACCAATCGGCTCTAGAAAAATTCTATCTTGATATCATTAAAACTTATAAACTAAAAAGAATGGACCTTGATATTGAAGAATCAAATCAAGACCAAAATCAAAATATAATTAATGCAAAAGCAATCAAAAATGTTCAAACAAAAACAGGCGTTGAAATAACCCTTACCATTCCAATAATGCCACATGGCTGGGAACAAAAACAAATCAACATTATAAATGCGTATCTTGATGCTGGTGTTGATGTTCATCTTATTAACTCAATGACAATGTGCTATGGAACAGGTGTTTGGGTCAATGAAGATTACGGAACCGCTTCTGTTCGAGCAATAACCAACTCAATTAGACAAATGAAGAAAATTTATGCCAACCACGGCTATGAACTCACCGACGACCAAGCATATCTTAAAACTGGCGCCACATTTTCAATAGGCTATGAAAGCAATCTTTACCCTGTGTTTACTCTTTCAATGGCAAACACTGTTGTTGAAGATGCAATTAATCATAATTATGGCATGGTTTCAATGTGGTCTATGGGGCGTGATGCAATGCTAATTTCAAACCAAGCAATAACAACAAAATTCAACTACTCAAATGTTTTGCATAAATACGATGACGACGCAACTTAAATAAAAAACGCAAAAAATATCAAAAAAGATAGAAAACTCTATCTTTTTTTTTGATTTTATTAAATTTTTACAATAAAATACAAATCACTCCACCCTTTCGTTCATTAACAATTTTTGTTAAAGTTTTACGCATTTTAACTTGAACTTCTTCAGGAAGTCCTGCAATTTTTGCATCAATTGAATCTTTAACAAGTTCATTCATTGGCTTTCCAAACATATTTTTATTCCAAATTTCAGCTTTGTTATCTTCAAATTCTTTAAGCATATAACTTACAAGTGAACCACTTTGTTCGGCACTGCCAACTGCTGGGCAAATTTCTGCACCAACATCAACTCTCATAATATGCAAACTTGGTGCGGTTGCCTTTAGTTTTAAACTTGAGCTTCCACCTTTATTAATAATCTCTGGTTCATCTAAAATCAAATCGCTTGTTTCAGGATAAACAACACCATACCCTGTTTCTTTAACCATATCAAGTGCATTTTTAAGTTTATCATACTCTTTTTTTGCAAGAACTAATTCCTTAATATATTTCATCAAATAGTAATCATCTTTAATTTCAGTTCCACATTCAGCACTTAATGTTTTATAGTAAAGTGAATCATCTACAACAATCTTTAATTCAATCTCTCCGTTTGAAAGATTTAATTTTGATGCTTCAACCCCTTTAAAGTCTTCATCACCTTCAAACATTTTGAGCGTTTTTTCATAGTCACTCATCTTTGAAATATTTTGAGTGTTTTCTTTTATGTTTGTAATAATTTTTTGAATAAATTCATTTTCATAAGGCAGTGCTAAAACCCACTTTGGCATTGTGAAATTAATTTGCTTAATTGGAAATTCCATTAAAATTGTTTTTATTACATTTGTAATTTCTTCCCCACCCATCTTTGATATATCAAGTGGAAGAACCGGAACTTCATATTTTGCATTCATTTCATTTGCTAAATTTTTTACTGCTTCACTTTCTGGAACTCTTGAATTTAAAATTATTACAAATGGCTTTTTATTTTCTTTTAATTCTTGAACAACTCTCTCTTCTGCCTTAACATAATTTTCACGAGCAATGCCAGTTATTGTTCCGTCAGTTGTAACAAGCACTGCAATTGTTGAATGTTCTGCAATAACCTTTCGTGTTCCAATTTCTGCCGCTTCTTCAAATGGCATATCTTTATCACTCCAAGGGGTTTTAACCATTCGTGGTTCACCTTCATCTTCAAATCCACTTGCACCTTGAACGGCATAACCAACACAATCAACAAGACGAACTCTTGCTGAAACATCTTTTGAAAAATTAACTGTAACTGCCTCACTTGGAACAAATTTTGGTTGCATTGTCATAACTGTTTTGCCTGCACCTGATTGTGGCATTTCATCAATGGTTCGCTCTTTTTCATACTCATTTGATATATTATCTAAAATTGATGATTGCATGAATCTTGAAATAAATGTTGACTTGCCCGTTCTAACTGGTCCAACGACGCCAACATAAATATCACCATCTGTTCGCTTTGCAATATCATTGTATATTTCAAAGTTTTCCATAAACCCTCCATTTTGTGTTTCTACAAAATATATATGACTGGTGCGTTTGGTTTATGAAAAAACAAAATAAAAAAGCAGATAAATTTCTGCCTTTTAAATTTATTATTGATTGCTACTTATCTTCTTTTTTGCCGAAAAGTTGCTCCCTAGCCATTTCAAGTTCGTCATCAGTAATCAAACCCTTTTCTTTAAAATTTTGCAACTTTTTAAATTTTTCTTGCTTTTCTTCTTCCGTTTCAGGATTTTCAACTTTAACTTCTGTTACGGTTTCACTTGTTTCATTATCTTGCCCTTTGACATCTTCAACTTTTATATTGTTCAAATTATCTTTATTTTCACTTTCACCAATAGTTTGGCTATCCTTAACTTCAGTTGTTTTCACCTTTATATTATTGCCCGTTAAAATTACATAAGGTATTATTGATAATAGCCCAAATGGAAAACAAGCAATACTTGCAAAGATAACATAGTTTCTAAAAATCTTTTTATCAAGTGAATAATAATCATTTATGTGATCTGCCTTATAAACAAAGCGTTTTGCAGCCAAAAAACAATATATTCCAATTGGAATAAATATTAAAGAAAAAATATAAACTGCACCATAAATAAAACAAAATACTGCTGCAATATTTAAAAATACTTTTGAAGTTTTCACCATAAATTTCACCTACATTGATTTTGATTTTAATTTCTTTTTTGTCTTTTTTATCAAACTCGCTTTACTTTCTTTTCCTAAAAGCAATCTTTCAATATTTTTTCTATGGGCATACCATGTAAACAAAAAGATAGCAAACAATATTAAAC
This sequence comes from uncultured Clostridia bacterium, assembly GCA_944381185.1. Taxonomy (GTDB): domain Bacteria; phylum Bacillota; class Clostridia; order Christensenellales; family UBA1242; genus RGIG1681. The sequence continues at coordinate 163,377 of CALWKE010000003.1, read as the reverse complement.
AAACAATTTTGCGGTCAGTTAAATCTAAATTCATTCTTGCACGAATGCCCTCAATAACTGTTAGCGATGTTATGCACAAAAAACTTACAACCGAACCATATTCAAATATTGCCCAAACAACAAATCCAATAACCAAAACAATAAGCGTTGCAATTGGGTTTGCTGCTAAAAACATACCCATCATTGTGGCTATTCCCTTGCCACCTTTAAACCCATAAACAACAGGATAAATATGACCGAGCATGCTTGAAAGCCCTGCAATATAAAGCATAACATAATCTCTTCCAAAAACATAGTAAGCAACAAGACATGGAATTAATGCTTTAAGCATATCTAAAACAAGGTTTAATACACCATATTTAAAGCCATAATTTCGCAGAATGTTTGTTGAACCCGGATTTCCACTCCCCATTTTGGTTATGTCATCTTTTTTTGACATAGAGATTATTCGGGCAAATGAAATATTTCCACAAAAATATGAAATTATAACAACCAGCAAAACTTGCCACCAAATCATATTATATCCCCTTATAAATCATAATCTTTTTTACACTTTAATTTTATGCGAATTGGAGTTCCTGTAAAATCAAATGCTTTTCTTAAATTATTTTCTAAATATCTTAAATAATTATCTGTCATTAAATTAATATCATTCACAAACAAAACAAATGTTGGCGGATTTGTTCCACTTTGCGTTGCATAAAAAATTTTAAGACGCTTATTATTTTTAAATGCTGGCGCATTAACAGTGTAAGCATCTTGAAGAACATCATTCAAACTGCCAGCAGAAATTTGCCTGTTATTATTTTCAAGAACTTCTTCAACGGCTTGCATAAGTTTTTCTGTTCTTTTGCCCGTTAATGCTGACAAGTATACCGATTTAAAATAAGACATAAATGAAAGTTCATTTTTTAAAGTTTTTTCAAACTTATTCATTGTGTTTGTGTCTTTATCAATCAAATCCCACTTATTCAAAACAATAACAGATGGCTTGTTTTGTTCATCAATAAACCCTGCAATCTTTAAATCTTGGTCAGAAATTTCAGTGCTTGAATCAATAACCAAAACAACAATGTCAGCATTTCGTATTGCATCAAGTGAGCGTATAATAGAATATCTTTCAACTGTTTCATCTTCAATCTTTTTCTTTCTTCGCATTCCAGCAGTATCAATAAGCATATATTTTTTGCCATTATACTTGAAAGGAATATCTATTGCATCTCTTGTTGTTCCTGCAATGTTTGAAACTATAACTCTATTTTCACCAACAAGCCTGTTAATTAAACTTGACTTGCCCGCATTTGGCTTTCCTACTATTGCAATTTTTATTGCGTCATCTTTTTTTACCATTAACATTTCTTTTGGAAAACATGAAACAACCTTGTCAAGCAAATCGCCAACACCACTTCCATGAATAGATGAAATCAAAAATGGTTCGCCAAGCCCTAACTCATAATATTCATAAGATAAATTTTCATCATAATTATCAATCTTATTCACAACTAAAATTATTTGTTTTTTAGATTTTCGAAGAACACTTACAACATTTCGGTCTTCTGCCGTTATGCCCGCTTTGCCATCAACAACAAATAAAATAACATCAGCCATTTCAATTGCAAGTTTTGCTTGACTTACGATATTAATTGTGATTTCATCATTTTTTTCAAAATCTAAACCACCTGTGTCAATTAAAGTAAATGAATTATCAAGCCACTCTGCATGAGAAAAAATTCTATCTCTTGTGACACCCGGTTCGTCATTTACGATAGAAATTCTCTTGCCAACAATTCTATTAAAAAGTGTGCTTTTGCCAACATTAGGTCTGCCAACAATTGCTACTAATGGCTCTTTCATAACTTCTCCTACATGGTTATTATAACCGAAAACATTATTTTTAGCAAGACAAAACATACAGAGTAATTAAAAAACAGAGATTTCTCTCTGTTTTTTAATTTCATAATTTGACTAATTATAACAAAATATTTTGTTTTTTAGTTAAACCTTTTTCTTTCCAAATAAACCGCCAAAAAGTTCTGAAAAAAATCTTCCAACTTTATATCTAGCCTTTTTAGAAAAAATCATAACGAGTGTAAATGTAAGAGCAACTGCACCTAACACGCCCAAAACAACATATAATGTGTGATTTGAATTAACACCACTATCATTTGCAGATGTTGTTGCAAGACCAGTAAAAACTGACTCTTTCTTTTCACCATTTTGACCAACACTTGATGTTTCAATATCACTCATTGTTTGAGTGCTTGCATTTTCACTGCCATAAAGAACGGCATCAACAACCTTTGCAAGATAAGGCGTAGACTTTAAAACAAGTGACTTTTCAATATTTTCACAACCCATTTCAAAAAGCATTGCCCTTGTTGTTAATTGTTGGTTATAGTTACCCTTTCCAATATAAATATCTTTAATTAGTCCCGGATAAACGGCATCGGCATACGACTTTATGCTGTAAGCAAATTTTTTGTTTTCTTCATAATTTTTGCTAGAAGCACCAACAACCATACGAATTGAACTCATCTGCATTCCATCAACTTTAGTTAAATATTCACTTCTTTTGGTTGAGTCACGATGAAGGTCAAAAAGTCCATCAACCTTTTCATTTAAAATTGCAACGGCTGTAACTTGACTTCGAGTGTATGCCCCAGAGTTATGTGGCAAATGCAAATCTTCTCTATAAACTGTCTGAATTCCAAGACTGTTAAGTTGCTTTGTGAACTCTTTGCCAACATCATGAATACCACCCTTGCCATAAATTGAATCAATACCATCTGGTGTAAAATAACATTCATCATTATGAGTATGATAAACTCCAACTTTTTTGTTAACTGCTGCCGATGCCTTTTCTGAAGTTTCTTCAACTTTTTTTCTCTTTACATTATATATTGGAAGTTCTTCATCTTTAACATATTCAGCAACAGCAGTCTTTTGTTTATCGTCAACAGATGCAATTTTATAAAGTTTATTGTCATGTGACAAATAATAATCTCCTTCTAAAACATCTTCTCCTTTTAAAAACAAAACGTCTTTTTTTGAAGAATCTTTATAGATAGTGTAATAAGTTTTTGCAGTATCTGCTGCGTGTGCTAGATTTGTTTGAACCATGCCAAAAAACAATAAACAAAAAATTAATGAAAATGAAATAATATTTTTTAAAAGTTTCATTACTTCTGCACCTCCTCATTAAATTTTGCTTGTTTTGCAGAAATATTGATGTTTTTTCGGCTATTTTTTGCATTTTTTGCGTTTTTTACTTCTTTTAAATCTTTTTCTCGTTCATCTTTTTTTGAAACACTTGATTTTAATTTTCCATTTTTTTCGGAATCATAAGTATGTGTTTCATAGTTAAATTCTTTCTTTTCTTTATCTGGTTTTGCCGTCTCAAAACACCTTCCTAAAAACTCACTAACAGCAACTGAAATTATTATTGCAACAACATATGTTCCAAACGCACCACCAACCCCAAGTCCTAAAATTTCTGGAGTGTTCATTCCAAAATTAATAAGCCATTGAACAAGCTGTGCAAGAGTAATTCCAAAGAGTGCACAAATAAACGCATTTCTTCTGCTTCTTCCAAGTGCATATGCAACAATACCTGCAACAACTCCATATACATACATATTATCTATTATAACATTTTCTGGGTTTGCAGGAAGCAACCATTCAAGACCATAAATTAGTCCTGCAACAACAATTGTTCCAATAAAAGCCCGAAGCAAATCTCTTGACCAACCACAAGAAATCAATAAATAAATTGAAAGCCCAAATGGAATTAAAAATCCTCCGATTGAAAAACAAAAATATTTTCCAATCCAAATTGGTGGAATGATTATGCCGATGCAAATTAATATTAAAATTAATAAGGCTTCTTTATCATTCAGTCTTAAACTATCTAATATTCTTTGCCCAGCACCAAACATGATTAGCAAAATTATAACTGAAATAATTATCAAACTTACTGACATAAAATAATCTCCTTTACAATTATTATGTAAAAGAGATTTCAAATTTATTTATTATTTGACAAAATTTTTAATTTTTCTTTTGGTAAAACAATTTCTTTATTATTTAAATATGATAAAACAGAATTCTTATCAAAATGAAATTTAATTTTATATGCGGTTAAACACTGGTATTTCTTTTTGAATTTTTGGTTGACTTTGCTATCACCATATTTTTGGTCACCTATAACAAAATGACCAATGTGTGCTAGGTGTGCTCGAATTTGATGGGTTTTGCCAGTAACTAATTTAACTTCTATTAGCGAAGTATCTTCATATTCTTCAAGAACTTTATATTTTGTTTCAATTTTTTCATAGCCCTCAAGTTTTTCATTTGAAATATAAACCAGCGAATTTTTGCTATCTTTTTTTAAATATGCAATAAGAGTGTTTTGTTTTTCTTTAAAATGACCATTAACAAGTGCTAAATAATATTTTTCAATCGTTCTATTTTTAAAAACTAAATCAAGTTCATTTTTTGTTTTTAAATTCTTTGCAAAAACAACTAGCCCCGTTGTGTTTCTATCAAGTCTGTGAACTGCATAAAGATTTAACCCCGTTTGATTAACTAACCTAGTTAAAAGTGAGTCACTTACCTCATCTGAAATTGTTTCAAGTTCTTTTGGTTTACTTGCCACCAAAATATTGTCATCTTCATAGACAATATCAACAATCTTTCTTTCTTCTTTAAAGTAAAATTTAACAACATCACCCGAGTGTAGTATTATATCTTTTGATTGCCTTTTGTCATTAACCTTAACATCTTTATTTCTTATAATCTTTTGAATTGAATTATAATCTAATGACGACTCAAAATTTTTTATTGCCACAGATAATTTAATATCTTCTGTTACCCTAAATTCTTTTACAAGCATCACAGTTCCCCAAACAATGTTTTTTCTTATGTCTAAATTTTAGCATAAATGAAAATAAAATATCAAGAACAATAAATGCAAGCATAAAAATTAAAAAGTTAATAGAAGTTAGTGAATGGTATAAAAGCCAACAAATTAAAAATGCAATAGCAAATTGTGAGAAGAAAACATAAAGAGCAATTTTTGTTCCTAATTCATTTTTTATCATTGACAAAGCAGACATACATGGAGAATATAAAAGAATAAATACTAAAAAGATAATAGATGAAATAGGTGTAAAATAACAAACTGAAGTTGGTAAAATTAGTGAGGTTGAAAGCAACTCTAGTGAACCAGAAACCCCGTTTATCATAGCAAGTCCCACCACAACCATTTCCTTTGCAACAATTCCAAGAAGAATAGCAACAACAATACCAGCACCAGAAAGACCAATAAATCCAAATAAAAATGAGAGTTTATTTGACAAAAAATACAAAATAGAATCACTAAAATTTGAAGACCCAATAAAAGAGAACGATGGCGAAAAATTCTGCAAAAACCATAAAATTACACTGAAAAACAATATCGTTGTGCCAATTTTAACCAAAAATTCTATAATAACAGAAGATGTATCAATAAATATTTTTTTTAGATTTGGAAGTCTGTATTTAGGCATCTCTAGAATAAAATTTTCTTCTTTGCTTTTGATTATATGATTGTAAATAATAGACATAACTATTGAAATAAGTATTGAAAATAAATAGAGCGCAAAGACAAATAAATATTTATAACTATCAAAAAATAAAGAAGCAATAACCAAAAATACAGGTAGTTTAGCTGAACAACTTATAAAAGGTAAAACCAAAACAGTACGCTTTCTCAAATTTTTATTTTCAAGATTTCTAGTGGTTAAAACAGCTGTTGTTGTGCAACCAAATCCCATCATTAAACTAAAAAGTGATTTACCAGTTAATCCAATCCTTTTTAATAAGCCATCAAACATAAACGCAACTCTTGACATATAACCAATATCTTCAAGAAAATTTACAAAAAACATTAAAAGTATTATTTGTGGAACGAAATTTAAAACTGTCAATATTGATAATAAAACACCATTTATTAAAAAATCTTGAACTATATTTGAAATATTTAAGCATAAAATTATTTTTCGCAAAAATTCAAATATTTTATTAAAAAACCATTCAAAAACACTTAAAAACAACTCACCAAATGGTCCAAATGTTAAATAGAATATTAAAAAAGTTATACACAAAAATATAGGTATAAATAAAAATTTATTTAACAATATTCTATCAATTTTATTAGTTTTAAGATATGGATTTACATTATTTATTTTAATACTATTTAAAATTTTGCATAAATCATCATAGTTTAATTGATTTTTGACTAAATTTAATGTATTTTGCGGTTTTTTGTTTTGGTAGATTTTATAAATTTCGTCTTTTAAAGTGTTAACACTTTTATTTTTTCTTGCATCAATTTCAACTATTCGTATATTTAAAATTTTTGATAACTTTTCATAATTATATAGCTTTGTTTCATTTGCCATGTTAACCGCTAGTATTACTGTTAAACCTTTTTTTAATAATTCTAGTGTTAAAATTAAATTTCGTTTTAAGTTGTTTGCATCGCAGATATTGACCACCAAATCTTCTTTATGTTTGTTTAGATATTCTGCTGCAATTTTTTCTTCGTTTGACCTTCCATTTAGAGAATACATTCCCGGTAAATCAACAACATTAAATTCTTCATTTTTATATTTATATAATTTTTCCTTCTCCTTTACTGTTACTCCATGCCAGTTGCTCGCCTTTTCTCTGCTGTTTGTTAAAGAATTAAAAAGTGTTGTTTTGCCTGTGTTCGGATTTCCTACTAACGTTATGTTATTCATAATTAGCCTCTTCAACAAAAATTTGTTTTGCTATTTTTATATCTATTCCATAGGAAACATTTGAAACTTTGACTAAAATTGACTGTTTGCAAAAATTACTATTAGTTACTTCTATTTTTTCGCCCGGAATGATAAGAATGTTTTTTAACATATTAAAAACACTTTCATCTAAATTTTCAATCTTTACAATTTTATAAATTTTATTTTTTTTGCAATCTGCTAAACACTTCATATTAAATTTTATTTTTTTATAGTAAAAAAAATAACTCAAATTTGAGTTATTTTAATTTGATTTTTTGTTCGATTGTTTTTTCTTCTTTGAATCAGAACTTTCAAGTTTTTGTTTAATCATCTTTGGTTCTTGCCCTTGTTTTAACATACTTTCAAATTCATTAACAAAATCAAAAAATGTTGTTATATCTTTGAATTTTTTATAGACTGATGCAAATCTTATATATGAAACTTCATCAAGATTTTTAAGCCCTTCCATAACATATTCACCAATAACCTTTGATGAAATTTCTTCTTCCATGCTGTTATAAACTTTCTTTTCAATCTCTGAAACAAGTTTATCAATATCTGCCATAGAAACAGGTCGTTTTTCACAAGATTTTACAATGCCATTTTTAACCTTGCTTGTTGAAAATCTCTCACGGTTTCCATTGCTCTTTATGACCATTATGGGAGTAACTTCAATTGTTTCATAAGTGTTAAATCTTCTGCCACAACCAAGACATTCACGCCTGCGTTTTATAGCATTAAGTTCTTCACTTACTCTTGAATCAATAACTTTGCTTTCTGTTGAACCACAATAAAAACATTTCATAGCAAATTCCTCATAGCAATATGATACACAATTTTTATTATTTTTGCAAGTTATTTTAATGTTGCAATTATCTATACTTTTTCTTTTCTAGCCTGTGAAATCTTATATATGATTCATTGTTTGACTGACTTTGACCTTTATATATTGATTTTTGACTTTTATATATGTTTTTTGTGTTATTAAAATTCATTATTTGATTTTCTGCCTCTAATTTTGCTTTATCAGAATAAAAATTATAGCCAAATGAAGTTTCTTTAACTTCAATTCCAATCAAAATTACATCATCACCTATTCTCTTTAATTTTTCAAGTGGAATAAATATATCATCAGTCTTTCTAAAAATTTTCTTTTCTCCCGGAACAATAATTCCCTCAATCTTTCCCGTTTCGATATCAAAAACAAGGTCTGTTATTCGCCCCAACTTTTTACCGTCAAAAACATTTATAACTTCTCTTTGTTTTAAGTCCGTAAAAGTAATTTCCATATTTAATTATATTCCAAAATTTGACAGTCTAACACACCATTGAATAAAAAATATATTTAAGCAAAAAATAACTTTAAAGGAGTAACTATGTCTAATAAAGTTGTGATTTGCGGAATTGACACCTCGACTCTTCCAAAATGCAATAATGAAAAACTAAATTCACTTATGAAAGAAATAAAAAATGGAAACACGTCTGCCCGTGAAACATTTATAATTTATAACATGCGACTTGTTCTTTCAATCGTTCAAAGATTTTCTGCAAATAAAAACAATGCAGACGATATTTTTCAAGTTGGTGTGATTGGTCTTATTAAGTCAATTGACAATTTTGACCTTTCAGTTGGTGTTAAATTTTCAACCTACGCCGTTCCGATGATTATTGGTGAAATTAGAAAATTTTTGCGAGATTCAAGTTCTATGAGAGTTACAAGAAGTATTCGTGATATCGCATACAAAGCCATGCAAGCAAAGGAAAAAATTTTAAAAACAACAAATAAAGAAGCAAGTATTGAAGAGATTTCTAAAGAAACAAATATTCCCGAAAGGCAGATTGTTGAGGCCTTAAATGCCATAAGTGAACCCCTTTCACTCTATGACACAGTGTTTCATGATAATGGCGATTCAATGCTTATTATGGACCAAATTAAAGATAATTCAACTGATGATAAAATAATTGAAAAAACCGCTTTAAAACAAGCCTTAAAATCTCTTGGAAAGCGTGAACAACAAATTCTTTTTTTAAGATATTTTGTAGGAAAAACACAAATGGAAATATCTGATACAATCGGAATAAGTCAAGCGCAAGTGTCACGGCTTGAAAAAGATGCGCTTAAAGAAATTAAACAAAGTGTAAACTAAATAACAAAACAAAAAACGCAATTTTTAGTCAAATTTTTCTAAAATTTGCGTTTTTGTTTTATTTTATGCAAGTTTTAAAATCTGCTGTTTCATTTTGTCTAAAATTTTCTTTTCAATTCGTGAGATGTATGACTGTGAAATTTCAAAGTAATCTGCAACCTGTTTTTGCGTCATTTCAGCCTTTCCTGAAAGCCCATAACGCATACACATTATTTCTTTTTCTTTATCAGAAAGCAAGTTTAACGCGTAGTTTAAATTTGACGACTCATCTTCTTTATCAATATTTTTAGAAACATCATCGTTTTCACTGCTTAATATGTCTGAAATGCAAAGTTCATTTCCTTCAGCATCTGTGTTTAATGGTTCATCAAGTGATACTTCTCGTTTTATTTTTGATACTTTTCGAAGGTGCATAAGTATCTCATTTTCAATACACCTTGAAGCATAAGTTGCCATTTTTATATTTTTTTCACCATCAAATGAAGAAACTGCTTTGATAAGCCCAATAGTGCCAATGCTAATAAGATCTTCAATATTCACATTTGTGCTCATAAATTTTTGGGCGGTGTAAACAACAAGCCTTAAATTTCGTTCTATTAATTGATTTCGTGCCTCTAAATTACCTTCCTTCATTTTGCATACAAGTTCAGCCTCTTTTTCTGCTGATAATTTTTCCGGCAAAATCTCTGTGCCATTTGCAATATAAAAAATTTCATTTCGATTTGTTCTTTTGAAAAGTTTTTTTAAAAAATTAAACATATAACCCCCTCAAACAAAATCTTTATGAACTAAACATTCAATTTTATCACTTGTAAATGTTTGATTTACAAAGCCTATAACACAACTTTTTGAAACCGTTTCACTTAAAGATTTCACTTTGACTGTTACATCTCTAACTATTGGCATCTGTGCTTGAATTCCACCAACAGACACATACTCAATTTCATCACAATTTTTTAATACTGAAAAATCTCCTTTTAAAACTTGATTATATTCTTCAGAATTTAAAACCCGCTTTAAAACTTTGGTCGAAACAACAATCACAGCTTTGCCTGTTTTTGTGTCATAAAGTGTATTTCCACTATCAAGCAAACCTGTAATTTCTATATGCTTTGAATTTAATAAAAATGATACTTTTGACAAATAATTTTTTAATCTTTTTGTTTCTTCTATTCCTGATACAAATGTAAAAATCGCAAAAATAAACAATATTTGACCAAAAAATAGCGTTAAATTGTAAAAATTTTGTATTTTTATGCCAAATAATTCAAATATTGCTACTTTTAAAAACTCCATAAAAAATAAGGAAAAACCATAAATCGCAAGTGAAAAAATTATGTATGACAAAATTAAAATAACAATATTTTTTGACTTATAACTGTCAGTTATAAGCAGAGATAAAATTATATTTGCAAAAATCTTTATAAGTATAAATTGATAAGTTGCAAGCCCACAGAAAACAAATATAGCATTTGCTGAAATATTGATAATTTGAAGCATCAAAATATAAAATTTGCTTGCCGATAATTTTAAAAGTGATTTTTGAGAAAGTGAAATTAAGTAATCTAAAACAAATGTTATAACAAAAAATTCAATTATTTTAACCATGACAAAAGTATAACTTATTTTATAAGTTAAACCTTGATAAAAAAAAGTAATTTTATTACAAATTAAGTCTGCTTTTATTATATTGTTAAATTTTTTGTCCATAATAAAAAGCACATTATTTGTGCCTTTTATTTTACTTCATAATCTTATCAAACTCTTTTTTTATTAAGTTAAAATCGGTTTCATTTTGTTGTTTGGTTTTGTTGAGCATAACATACACTTTTATGTTTGGTTCAGTGCCTGATGGTCGAACAATAATTTTTGCACCGCCATCTAAAAAATATTCAAGCACATTTGCTTTTGGTAAATCTCGAACACCATTTTCATAATCAAGCACACTGTTAACTTTAAAACCTGCAAATGATTTTGGAGTGTTTTTTCTAAAATTTCCTAAAATTTCTTTCATTCGATTGAACCCACTCTCGCCTTCAAATCTAAAAGAATATACTTTGCTTTGATAATATCCAAATTCATCATAAATTTCATTTAATCTATCAAATAATGTTTTTCCTACCTTTTTAAGTTTGCTTGCATACTCTAAAATAAGCATTGCAGCAACAGTTGCATCTTTATCTCGAACATAACTTCCTGAAAGATACCCTGAACTTTCTTCAAAACCAAGCAAAAATTCTTTTTCTCGCCCTTCTTTTTCAAGTTTATAAATAAATTCACCAATATATTTAAAACCCGTTAAAACATTAACTACTTTTCCGCCATATTTTTCTGCCACTAAATCTGCAAGCGGAGTTGAAACGATTGATTTAACCAAAATTTTATCTTTTGTTTTTTTGCTAGAAAACAAATAATCGGCTAATAAAACTCCTATTTCATTACCAGTAAATCTAACGAAATTACCTTGAACAAGTTGAGCCACACCAAGCCTGTCTGCATCAGGGTCACTAGCAACAATTAAATCTATACCATTTTCTTTTGCGATTGCTATTGAAGACTCATAAACATCATCTCTTTCAGGGTTTGGATAAGGGCAAGTTGTAAAATTTTTATCTGGTTTGCACTGAACTTTGTTACAAACAACCTTTGCACCTCGTTCCTTTAAAACCCTTGGAAGTGTGCCCATTCCTGTGCCATTTAAAGCCGTATAAACAACTTTTATCCCTTCAATTTTTTGAAGTGATTGTTTTTCAACTTCTTTAATATAACTGTCAAGAACCTTGTCATCTGTTAAAACTACTAAACCCGTTTCTTTAGCTTTATTAAAAGACATTGCACTAATGTTAAAAAGTTCTAAACCATTTGCAATATTTATTATTTCGTAAGAAGGCTCATCAAGAAGTTGACAGCCCGTGCAGTCATAAACTTTGTAACCATTGTAATCTTTTGGATTATGACTTGCCGTTACATTTACACCCATATCACATTTATAAAATCTTACCATATATGACAAAAATGGCGTTGGCATAAGTTTGTTTGCAAGGTAAACTTTTATTCCATAACTTGCAAAAATTCTAGCCGAAAGTTTGGCAAATTCATAAGACATATTTCGACTATCATAACTTATTGCTATCTTTTTTCCACCTATTTTTTGCATATAAATTGAAATGGCTTTTGCAACCCTTCCAACTGTGTAGATATTCATACAATTACTGCCAGCACCAACAATACCACGAAGCCCTGCTGTTTCAAAGGCTATATCTTTGAAAAATGCAAGTTGAATCTCATTTTCATTCATTGATTTTAACTCTTCTAACATTTTTTTATCTTTAACATTATTTAGCCAAAATTCATATTTTTCTCTGTAGTTCATAGAAAACTCTCCTCTAGTTTATTATAATTTAAAAAAAATAAAATTGACAATAAAAAATAGCAAACTTTTAAAAGTTTGCTAAAATTTTATTTGTTAAATTTTCTTCTTAAAAATGGAGGAATTTCAGGGTCATCAACTTTTATTCTTGAATTATTTATACCTCTATTTTGTTCAGCATTTCTTCCTAAATTTTGATTTGAAAAATTTGGAGATTGAACAGGCCTGTTTTGTGTTGCATAGTTTTCATTAAGTCCATATTTTTTGTCAAGTTCACGCTCAAATTGTTGACCTGCTTGCTCACGCTGTTGCTGATTATTTGATGAATTATTCTTGTTTAATTTATTCCAAAGGTCAATATCTGTGTATGAATCCTTCTTTTCAGGAACTGAATTAGGTGCCATATTTTGTTGTGGTTGACCCCTATCCATACCTGCACTGTAATTTCTGTCAAAAAGTGAGGTTGTTGGCTTTCCTGTTACAAAATCATTAAATCTTGACCTGTCAAAATTACCTGAATCCGCTGGTTTTGCCATTTGCGAACCACCAAAAACTGGGCGTTGAAGTGTTGATGCTCCGCTTGCTGTTGCATTTTCAAACCTGCTTCCTTCAAAACCTGTGGCAACAATTGTAACAATCATGCGGTCATTATAATTTTCATCAATCGTTGCACCAAAAATTGTGTTTGCATCAGGTGAAACAACTTCTTTTACCATGTTAACAGCATCATTAACTTCTTCAAGAGTTAAATCAAAACCACCCTTAACATTGATAATAACTGCTTTTGCACCATTGATTGATGTTTCAAGAAGTGGACTTGCAATGGCTTGACGAACGGCAAGTTCATTTCTCTTTTCACCCTTACCTTCACCAATACCCATGTGTGCAAGACCTCTGTTTTTCATAACAGTTCTAACATCGGCAAAATCAAGGTTGATAAGTGATGGAGTGGCAATAAGGTCTGATATACCTTGAATACCTTGCCTTAAAACCTCATCGGCGTACTTGAACGCATCAACTATTGATGTTCCCTTTGGAGCTATTGAAAGAAGTCTGTCATTCGGAATAACAACAAGAGTGTCAACACACTTGCTTAAACTTTTAATACCAAGTTCGGCATTGTTAGCACGAGTTCTCCCTTCAAATTCAAAAGGTTTTGTTACAACTGCAATGGTTAATATTCCCATTTCTTTAGCGATGCTTGCAATAACAGGAGCAGCACCCGTTCCCGTTCCACCGCCCATGCCAGCAGTGATAAACACAAGGTCTGCACCACGAAGCCTTTCACAAATTTGTGACCTGCTTTCTTCAGCCGCCTTTCTGCCAACTTCAGGATCAGCACCTGCACCAAGCCCTTTTGTTAACTTTTCGCCAAGTTGAATTTGAACAGAAGCTTTACTTAACATTAACGCTTGTTTATCTGTGTTTGCAGCAATAAAAGATGCACTTTTAAGCCCCGAAGCAATCATTCGGTTAACTGCATTGCACCCACCACCACCAACACCAATAACTAATATTTTGCAAATTGGGGTTATGTTATTAATTTCCATTTTTCACCTCACTTAACCTTAACCAAAATTTCATTTAAATCATCACCATAACCAAGTGCTAAATTCAGCAAACCTTCTTCAGATGAATCATATGGTTTTAACTGATTTAAACTCTGTGGAGTAACAATTTTAACTTGCCTTTTTAATTTTTTAGATATGATATGGCTTACTCCTTTGATAAAACTTAATCCGCCACCAGTTATATAAAGTGGCAAAAAGTCTGGCAAATCGTATACACATAAGTCTAAACATTTTTGAATATATTCGCAAATCATTTCAACCCTATCTGTAACAATTTCATTGGTTGCCTTGGCAGAATATGTTAAAAGATATTCATCGCCTTCAATTTCGTAGGTATCAGTTGGCTTTGCGTCCCAAGCAAGCACAACTTTATGTTTTAGCCTTTCGGCTTCATTGAATGTTATTTTAAGACACTGCGACAAGTCTGAAGTAATGTAACCGCCACCCATTGAAAAACTGTTTAATGATAGTAGTGCGTTGCCCCTTGCAAGTGCTACATTTGTTGTTATGTAGCCACTGTCAACCAAAAGAACATATTTGTCACGAACACTTGGTTCAAACAAATAAAGGCACTCGGCAAGAACAGATGAGATAAAACCTAAAATTGTGATTTTAAGTTCGCTGAAAATTTGTTTCATCATTTTTAAATATGAATTCATTGCTAAAATATATGAAATGTTTCCAGCAATTTTTTTGGCTTTAAGCCCTATTGGGTCAATAACTCGTTTACTTTCATCAAGTTCAAAATAAACAACTGAATTATTTATAACAGAAACATCTGTTTCTTCAAAATTTCTGCCAATTTTATAGATATTTTCAACATCAAATCTCGAAATTTTCTTATGTTTTGGAAAGGTTAAATTTATTGTTTTTGTTACACATGAACAAAACTCACCCGGAACACCCAAATAAATTTCTGTTATCTTTGACTCTGCCTGAAGTTCTGCATAAGAAATTGAAGATGCTATTGCAAATTTTAAATTTTCAGGCTCTAAAAATTCTGCATTTTGAAAACCAGCATAAGAAACCTCACCCCTACCCAAAATGTTAAAGGTGTTATTTACTCCATTTTCACCAACAAGTGTTACTATTGATGAAGAGCCGATGTCCATTATTGCAACACTTTCTTTCATTTTTTCGCTTTTCCTCTATACTATTTAAGTATATTCTAATAACAATTTTGTGTCAAACAAATTATTAACCACTATTTAAATTATGTGCGAAAAGAACATTTATTATAAAACAAAAAAGAGCAAGTTATCTTGCCCCTTTTAATTCTGATTTTCTATTTCTTCTTCGCTGTCAGGTGTTACTAGAAAAACTTTGTATTTATTTTCACTCTGTTCAACTCTTATTGTTACTGTTGTTTGGTCAATTTCAGCATTTTTTAAAACATATTCGTTATAGCAATCAATTCCAACAAAAACCATTTCCTTTAAATTGTTAGTGCCAACAATCAAAATTTTTCCACCAACTTCACTATCGCTACCCGAATTTTTCATTGTTAATTCAAAATTTTGACTTTCACTATTTTTTGAAATTTTAAGAACTGTTGAAATGTCTTTGGTGTCACCATAAATACCCTTAACAATTTCGGCAAGATTATTCTTTTGTGCATCTAATCCAGTAACAAATTCACCAATATAACTTTCAATTTTAAGATATTCCGGGTCAATTTCGATGGTTTTATCATAATAGTTTGAATTGCCTGAAACAACTTTTGATGTAAGTTCATCAGTTGTAACCTTATCTAGAACCTTAAAGTCTATGTCTAAAATATACCAACTATTTTCACTATTTGAATCCTGAATTCTGAACCTTGGAATACGCTCGGAAATATAAACTCGTATGTTGTTTGGAAAATACTTTATAACCTGTTCAACCTTTACATAAGGAATGTTTCTTTCAACTTCTAAAACATCACTGTCTGTGTTATAAAATAAAATGTTTTTGCCCTTTTTAAAATAATTTTCAACTTGGGCTTGAACGCCAGCACTTAAATTTGTTTCATTTTGATTGACTCTTGAACGAAATTCAACATCAACAGTTTTCACTTTAAAAACAAGTGCACCAACAATGATGAGCACCAAAACCACTGCAATCGTTATTGAAAAACCAATCCAAAATTTTTTTCTCTTCATTTGCAAAATTCCTTGCTAATCTACTTTATCAATAATAGCACCCAAACTTTTCAAGTTTTTATCAAAATTATAATATCCACGCTCTATATGAAAAATCTCATCAATTTCAGATTTTCCATGAGCAACAAGCCCTGCAAGAACCAATCCTGCTCCACCACGAAGGTCGGGGCAAACCACCTGTGCAGGCTTGAGTTTGCTGACCCCAACAACGGTTGCATATCTTTCACTAACGCTGATTTTTGCACCCATTTTTTGAAGTTCACTAGCCACTTTAAAGCGAGCCTCAAACACCGTTTCATGAATAATTGATATTCCTTTTGAAATGGTTTGCATAACAAGCATTGGCGACTGCAAATCGGTTGGAAAACCCGGATATGTTTCTGTTTCTATCTTTTCAATAGATTTAAGCCTTGAAAAATTTTCTAGTATTATTCTATCACTAAACAAATCAATGTTGCAACCAGAATTACGCAAAAATACTATAAGGGGCAACAAAAAATTTGGGTCAATGCCGTCAAGTTCTATTCTTCCACCACACATTGCGCCAGCAATTAAATATGTTCCGCAGGCAATTCTGTCACCAATACACTTAAATTCTGTTTTGTGTAATTTTTTAACACCATAAATCACTATTGTTTCATAGCCTGCTCCAAACACCTTTCCGCCCATAGAATTAATAAATCTTGCAAGCTCAACAATTTCAGGCTCTCTTGCACAATTTTTGATAACAGTTATTTCGCCATCAAGCAAAGTGCTTGCCATCATAATATTTTCAGTTGCACCCACACTTGGATAAGACAACTCAACAACATTTCCAAAAACTTTGCTGGCATCGCAATAAATTAAATCATTTGCAAAAGTAAACTTTATTCCCAGTTTTTTTAAACCTGCTAAATGAATGTCTATTGGGCGTTTGCCAATATCACACCCGCCCGGATATGTTAAAATTGCCTTTCTATATTTTGATAGAATTGAACCCATCATAAATATGCTTGACCGAAGGGTTTTTGTTTCAGCCATAATCACAGATGTTGTGTTTATTGCACCAGAAATTATTAAATTTCCATTTTTAAAAGATATTTTTTTACCTAATTTTTCAAGTATTAAAGTCATTTCCATAACATCAAGATAAAGAGGTATATCTTTTATCACACATTCTTCATCACACATAATAGTGGCTGCAATAATAGGCAAAATTGCATTTTTTGCAGAGTCTATAGTAAGTTTTCCAAAAAGTTTATTTCCACCGCTAACAATATACTTCATAGTCACCTCTTACCATACTTTATTAAAAAATTTTAATTTTTGTTAAAATTATCAATCGAAACAGAGTTTTTATATATATTTTGAACAATACCTATCATGCTCATAAAAATCATTATAGATGTGCTACCTGCACTTATGAACGGAAGTGGAAGCCCAGTTGGTGGAACAAGCCCCGTTACAACTGCAATATTCAAAAGAACTTGAATTATTATAAGAGAACCAATGCCCATTGCAAGAAGAAAGCCAAACTTATCTTTTGCATGTCTTGCAACTTTGATTATGCACAAAAATAACATTACAAATAAAAGTATCAACACAAAGGAGCCACAAAACCCCGTTTCTTCAGCAATGATTGAAAAGATGAAATCAGACTCTGAAAAAGGCAAAAACAGATATTTTTGTCTTGAATTAAAAATTCCCGTTCCAAACATACCACCAAGGGAAATACCTAAAAGTGATTGCACAAGTTGAAATCCTTCATTTTGTTTTGAAGCAAAAGGGTCTAAAAATGCAACTAATCTTTTAAGCCTATATGGTTCGGCAATAATTAATAAAATAACGATCACTATTGCTGGAATTAACAAAATCAAAAAATGTTTTAATCTTGCCCCACCAATAAAGAGCATAACAACCACAAGCATTGCCATGCATATTGTTATCGACATATTTGGCTCTAAAATAATTAAAACACATAAAATTCCACCTAAAAACAGAATTGGCAAAATTCCCTTAAAAGTTTTCACCTTTTCAGCCCTTTTTGAAAGCAAACTGGCTGATAGCACAATAAACGCAAACTTTGCTATTTCAGATGGTTGAAATGTGATAAATTTCAAATTTATCCACCTTGTTGCACCATAGTTTGTGAGTCCTATTCCTGGAACAAAAACAAGTGCAAGCAAAATCACCGCTACGATGTAAAGCACCCACTTGATTTTTTCAAGTTTATTATAATTAAAAAATGCAAAAAATGTGTAACAAGCAAAACCAACAACTATTCCAAAAACTTGTTTTTTTAAAAAGAAATATTTGTCGCCATAAGTTAGTTCTGCCGAATAATAACTTGCACTATAAACAAATACAAGCCCAATTAAAAGCAAAATTAACATTAGTGAAAATAAAATATAATTAAACTTGTTTATTTTTTTTACATGAAGTGAGAGCATTTTCATTTACATTTATCTCCTCAACAATCTTTTTGAAAACTGCTCCTCTTTCTTCAAAATCTTTAAATTGGTCAAAACTTGCACATGCTGGTGAAAGCAAAACTATTTCACCACATTTAGCAAGATTAAAACAAAGAATTGTTGACTCTCCAAGAGTCTTGCAAATGTGAATATTCTTATAACCAAATTTTTTGGCGGAATTTGCAATTTTTTGTTTAGTTTGACCAAAAATAACAATATTTTTAACATTTTTGGGATTTTTTGCGAATAATTCATCAAAATCATAGCCCTTGTCACTGCCACCAAGTATTAAATTTATGCCACATTTAAAACTTGAAAGTGCAACAAGTGTGCTTGAAATATTCGTTGCCTTGCTATCGTTAAAAAAAGAAATTCCATTAATATTTTTAACATATTCAATGCGATGTTCAACCCCTTGAAAATTGCAAATCTCGCAAAGCAAATCTTTGTTTTTTGTTTCAAGATAAACTGCCAAAACCGCACAGAGAATGTTTGAAATATTATGACTTCCAACAAGTTTTATATTTTTAAGAGAAACCAGTTTTTCTTCTTTAAAGTTATCATTAAAATATATGCTCTCTTTTTTAACATAACAACCAACTACTTTGGTTTTTGTGCTGAAATATAAAATTTTTGCTTTGGTTTTTGGAATATTTTTCATTAAAAGTTCATCATCAGCATTGAGCAAAAGATAGTCTTTTTTAGTTTGACACTTTGTTATGTTTTGTTTTGCTCTAATGTAGTTTTTCATTGTTTTATGATAATTTAAATGGTCGGGTGTAATGTTTAAAATTGCAGAAATATGTGTTTTTAATTTTTTTATATTATTAAGTTGAAAACTTGAAACCTCTAAAACTGAAATATCTTCTTTTTTTGATGAAAGTGCAAAACTTGAAACAGGAATTCCAATATTTCCGCCAATATGAACTGTTTTGCCAATATTTCGTAGTAAAAAATTAATAAGTGAAACCGTTGTTGTTTTTCCGTTTGTTCCCGTAACTGAAATTATGTCACCTTTAAGAAAAGTTGTTGCAAACTCAAATTCACCAATAATTTTTATTTTATGCTTTTTAGCTGTTTTTAAAATTGGTGAACTGGGACTAATTCCCGGACTTGTCACAATAAAAGACAGACCTTGAAACAGCCTGTCTGTATATTCTTCATCTTTTAAGTTTTCCCCTGAATTTATATCTTCACTTGATGCAAATTGTGCTGTTATCCCAAGTTTTTCTAACATCAAAAACACACTTTGACCACTTTTTCCATTGCCCAAAATCAATGCCTTCATACCCCTCCTTAAAGGATATTAACAAGAAGTGTTGCTACTCCAACTAAAAGCGTTATAACAGAATAGCAAACTGTGATTCTAACTTCATGAACACCTTTTTTTTCAAAATGATGATGAAGAGGTGCCATTAAAAATATCCTTTTTTTCGTTAGTTTATAATATGAAACCTGCAAAATTACTGACACAGAACTTAAAACAAACATTATGCCAAGAATTGGGATATAAAGGCTTGTTTTTGTAAAAACTGCAACACTCGCAACCAAACTTCCTATTGCAAGTGAGCCGGTGTCACCCATAAAAATTTTTGCTGGAAAACAGTTATAAATCAAAAAGCAGAGCATTGCACCACAAGTGACTGATGCAAGCATGACGATATTTTTGTATTCCACGACTTGAACTTCTCCACCCGCACCAAGCGTGCCAGTGAGCAAAAAAAGTAAAAGCAGAATAAATGAAAACATATAAGTCATGGTTGTTGATGATGCAAGGCCATCAAGTCCGTCAGTTAAATTTACAGAATTTGTTGTTGCAATATAAATTAAGGAAACTAGTGGAATTATCCAAAAGCCAATATCTATGGTTTTATCTGTAAATGGAACAATTAAAGTGCTTCCAACAAGTTCACTTTTATATGCAAAAAAGCCAATTGCAACTGAAACTAAAAGTTGAAAAATTATTTTTTGATAAGCACGAAGACCTAAATTTCTTTTAAACTTAAATTTTATAAAGTCATCTAAAAAGCCCACTAGTCCATAGGCAATAAAAATTAGTATCGCCATTTTTGCAAGAGTGCTTTCACCACGAAGACAGATAAATGCCACAATGGAAATTGAAATTAAAAAAATTATTCCACCCATAGTTGGAGTGCCCAACTTCGCCGAATGTGATTCAACATACGACAAAATTACTTGTCTTACCTTTTCTTTTTTTATCATAGAAATTATAAAAGGTGAAATCACAAGTGTGAATAAAAATCCCCAAACCAAACTTTCAATAAGCCAGCAATAATCAGTCATTTAATTCGCTCCTAATCTTTTCAATTTGTGCCATGTCACTATATGGCATTTTAACACCATTCTCATCAATATACGGTTCTGAACCCTTGCCTGCAACAACAATGACATCGCCTTTTTTTGAAATTGAAATTGCCTTTTCAATAGCCTTTGCCCTATCAAGTTCAATAATATAATTTGAATTTATCATGCCTTTTTCAATATCTTTTGCAATGGCTTCCCGACTTTCAAATCGTGGATTATCAGACGTAATTATCGTGAAATTAGCAATTTTTGATGAAATTTCACCCATAATTGACCTTTTTTGCGTTTCTCTGTTTCCTCCACAACCAAAAACAGAAATAAGTTTTCCTTTGCCAGCAATATCTCTGCACGCTATAAGTATGTTTTTAAGTCCATCGGGAGTATGTGCATAATCAACCACCACCAACACACCCGCAACAAGCATAGTATTAAATCTGCCATCTACTTGTTTCATTTTCTTAAGCCCATTTTGTATGTCTGAAATAGATACACCTAAATTTAAAAGAACGCAGATTGCTGCAAGTGCATTGCTCACATTAAATTTTCCCGCCATTGAAAGATTTATTTCATAACCATTGTTTAAAATAAATTTTTGACCTGCATCAATAACTTCTATTTTTGTTGCCTCATAGTTTGCATTTTCATTAATAGCGTATGTAACATAAGGTAGTTTTATACTGCTTGCAAGTTTTTTGCCATAGGTGTCATCAAAATTAATAACTGCAAATTTTGTATATTTTCTTGTAAAAAGTTTTGATTTTGCTTCAAAATATCTTTCCATTGTTTTAAAGTAATCAAGATGGTCTTCGGTTAGATTTGTAAAAACTACCTGCTCAAACATAAAACCATCAATTTTATGAAGGTCGATTGCATGAGCAGAAACTTCCATGGCAACATATTCAACCTTATTTTTAATCATAAGTGAAAAATATTTTTGAAGTTCTATTGGGTCGGGAGTGGTTAACCCTGTGCTATACTTCATTCCACAAAAATAAATTCCGTTTGTTCCAATTATTGCCGTTTTTTTACCTGCAAATTCAAGAACACTTGCAATCATGTTTGTTATTGTTGTCTTTCCATTTGTTCCCGTCACCCCAATTATTTTTAATTTATTTGCAGGATTACCATAAAATCTGCAGGCAACAAGACTCATTATCTCTCTTGCATTTTTAACAACAATTTGTGTTACCCCTGAAAGATTTTGAATTTCTTGTTCGGTTACGATTGCAACTGCTCCATTTTTTATTGCACTTAAAACATAGTTGCTTCCATCTACCCTAGTTCCTCGGAGTGAAAAGAATAATCCCCCTTCCTTAACTTCTGTATCTTTATGGTAAAGCCCTTTGATATCAATAACCATATTCCCTAAAACTCTGCAATTTATATTTTTAAGAAGAGAAAACAATTTCATAAAATACTCCTAATCAAAAATTAATAAAACAATGTCGTTTTCTGCAACCATTGTTCCCGGTGCAGCTATTTGGCTTGTAACATAGTCTCCGTCACCTTGGACTAAATATTGAAGCCCCAATCCTGCAAGCGTGCTTGCCGCTTCGGTTAAAGTCATACCAATAAAGGTTGGAAGTTCAATAGTCTTTTCATCTGGATTATCATTTTCATCTTCCGCAATATTTTCTATTTTAAAAATTTGTTCAAACACACTGCTTGCAATTGGTGCAGCAACAACTCCACCATAATATGCTCCATAAGGCTCATCTACCACAATATAAACCAAATATTCAGGGTTATCGTAAGGTGCAAAACCCAAAAATGTTGCAACATACTTTCCGTCAGCAATAGCACCATTTTCATACTTTTGTGCGGTGCCTGTTTTTCCACCAATTATTGGATATCCATCAACTTTTGCGTTTTTTCCACCACCTTTATCAACAACACTAAACATCATCTCACGCATAGTTTTGCTGGTTCGGTCACTTATTACCTTGTTTTTTATTGTCTTATTTCTAGTATAGACAACCTTACCTGTTTCAGTGGTTATCTCTTTAATAAAATGCGGTTCAAGCACATAGCCATTATTTATTACCGCTCCCGTTGCAACCACCATTTCAAGTGCTGATACTGCAATACTTTGACCAAATCCCATACGAGCAAGGTCGGGTGCAGTGACTGATGGTTTTGGCATAAGCACAGCCGTAACTTCTCCCGGAAAATCTATTCCATAAGGTTCAGTAAAACCAAATTTTTCAAGATAATCATAAAATTTTTCAAGACCAATTTGAGCAATTAAATCCATAAACACGCAGTTGCAACTGTTCATAAGACCCTGTTCAAGTGTTTGACTGCCATGCCCCGAACGCCTTGAACACCTTATTCTAACACCATTAATTATTCTAAAACCACTGCAATAATAATAGTTATGTTTGCTGGTTAACCCCTCTTCAAGGGCAATTGCTGCAACTATTGGTTTAAAAGTTGAACCCGGCTCAAAGGTGTCCACAATAGTAGTTGCTCTTGAAAGTGAGTTAAGCGTTTCAATATCATCTCTTGGCACATCATTTAAGTTGTATGACGGAAGTGTGCAAACAGAGAGAATTTCACCCGTCTGTGGATTTGTAATAAGACATGATATTGACTTTGCTCCTGTTGTTTGCATTGCTTCTGCCAAAATTTGTTCAACTTCATTTTGAATTTTAAAATCAATTGTAAGTTTTAAATTTAAGCCATTTATTGCATTTTCATAATATGTCACAGAGTCTTCAAGTGTTGTGCCTTTAAGGTCAGATTCAACCAAACTAACACCATCAATGCCTTGCAAATAGGTGTTATAGAATGCTTCAAGCCCTGATTGCCCTGAATTGTCACTGCTAACAAAACCTAAAATTTGGCATAGCATTGAGTCATAGGTATAATTTCGCTCGGTATCGGTTGTGAAAAAAATTCCATTTTGAAAATCTTTTAAAATTTCTTGCACATCAGACTTTTCAATATCAGTCGCAATTTTTATTTCACTCAATTTTTGCGTAGTTATCTTTTCAAAAATTTCGTTATAATCAAGCCCCAATTTGTTTGCTAACAGATTTGAAACAGCACTGGCATCTTCAACATCAGCAGGTCTAACATAAACATCATAAGTTGTGTAACTTGATGCTAAAACCACACCATTTCGGTCTGTTATCTTTCCACGAGTCGCAATAAGTGGAAGGTCACGAAGCCATTCAGTAAGACCCTTTTCAACATAAGAATAACCATTTATCACCTGCAAATAAAGTAGTCTAGCAATAACAATCACAGCAAAAAAGGCTATCAGCACCGATAGTGCCAATAACCTTTTTACCATTGAATACGAACTATATTTAACTGCCATTTTCACCTCAAACATCAACAAAATTTATCTTTTGTATCCGTTTGAGATTTAACTAAATAATTTTAACTGAATAGTTTAGCAAAGAAATCACAAACATCATTAAACCAATTTGAAGGCAAATCTTGAACTTCTTCTTCAACAAACATTTCGCCTGCAGAAACAACATAGGTATTTGAATCGTCTGATTCAACAAAACCTGCATTTTGTGCTTGGTCGTAAAGATTTTCTTCATCACTTACCAAAGTATATTCATTTTTCAAACCTGTTATGCTTGAAGAGAGTTCATTTACAATTCTTTGTTTGTCGGCAATCATTGAATTTAATCTGCCAACGCTAACAAAGTTCCAAATTATTAAAAATACAAGTGAAAAAGCAATTATTGCAAACATTGTTATTGCAATTTTCATTCTTGGTTGAAGTTCAACTTTGGTTTGTGTTTTTGTGAGAGTAACAGCCTGTTCACCACGCTCAATAACAGGCATTTCCATTTTTCTGTATCTTTTAATTTCGGTGTCACTCTCGGTTTCAGTTTGAGAATATGTGTCATAATTAGAGTTTGAATTATAACTTTTTTCTTCGTTATAATTTGGCGTCACTGAATAATCGTCATCATAATCACTGTCATAACCACTTGTGTTTGTGTAAGGATTATAACTTGTTTGACCCAAATTTACGCCAGTTGATGCTTGAGTTTGGCTTTGTTCAGGCTCGGTTTCCGTTTCGGTTGACGAATTATTGTAACTATTATAAAAACTATATAAATCATCATCAAACATAAGTTTTTCCTCCTTACAATTTTTCTATAACACGAAGTTTTGCACTTGCCGACCTTGAATTTATTTTAAGTTCGGCTTCAGTTGCTTCAACTGGGTGCTTGGTTATTATTTTCACTGTTGCCTTGTGTCCACACACACAAATTGGAAAGTCTGGCGGACAAATGCAACCTGTTGCAAGTTCTTTAAATTTTTGTTTAACAATTCGGTCTTCAAGTGAGTGGAAAGAAATTATTTCAAGCCTGCCACCACTTTTGAGTTTGTTTACTGCCTTGTCAATGAATTCTGAAAGTGCATCAAGTTCGCCGTTTACCTCAATTCGAATTGCTTGAAAGGTTCGCTGAACATTGCTTTTGCCATCTTGACCACGATATCTTGGAACAGATGAAAGTATTATTTTTTCAAGTTCCTTGGTTGTTGTTATTGGCTTGTCCTCTCTAGCCTTTGCAATATGCCTTGCTATGCTTTTTGCAAACTTTTCTTCACCATAGTCACGAATAACTCTTTCAAGTTCTTCTTCGGCGTATGTATTAACAAGTTCATATGCCGAAAATGCTTTTGACCTATCCATTCGCATATCAAGTTTTGCATCAGTTCTAAACGAAAATCCACGCTCGGCTTCGTCAATTTGATGCGAACTTACACCAATATCAACCAAAATTCCGTCAACATTTTCAATGTTTTCACTATCCAAAATCTTGTCTATATCACGAAAATTTCCATGAATAAGTTTAACATTATCAAAGTTTTTAAGATTGTTTTTTGCAGCCAAAAGTGCTTCTTCATCTTGGTCAATACCAATTAAAAGTTTAATTTTTTCACTTTCAAGTATTGCCTTTGCGTGCCCTGCACCACCAATTGTTCCGTCAACATAAATGCCGTTTGGCTTAACGCAAAGAAGGCTGACCACTTCACTTTTTAAAACGGGAATATGCACAAATTCAGCCATAAACTAAACCCCATATTTTGCAAGAACGCCAAAATCAGCACTATTTTCGCCGTCAACCTTATCCCACTTTTCTTCTGCCCAAATTTCAACACGATTGCCAACGCCAACAAAAACAATATTTTTTTCAATACCTGCAAACTTAACAAGTTCTTTTGGAAGCAAAACCCTTCCTTGATTATCTTCTTCGGCTTCAAAAGCAGAAGACAAAAATTTACGAATTGGAGCCTGTGCCTCTTCATCAAAAAGTGGCAAACTTATAAGTTTGTTATAAAGAGCAGAAAATTCAGCTTTAGAAAAAACAAACAGATTTGAACTGCTTCCCTTTGTTATAACAAAATCAGCCCCAAGTTCACTTTTAAACTTAAAAGGCATACGCATACGCTTCTTTGCATCAACGCTATGACGATAGGTTCCAATGAGCATAGAGTATCCCCCTTATAAGTTTATAAATACATTATATTTATTTTGGAACCCTTTTGCAAGCATTTTGACCACTTTTGACCACTTTTTTAACAAAGTTATTAACAATATTGTTAGTAACTTTCATTTTCATAACTTTTTGTGGGTCTTATTCCCTATTTTTACAATAGGCTTATATAAAATAATTAAAATTAATTTTTTGACTACTATTGATTTAGATTGTATTTTACCTTATAATATTAATATATTATATTAATTTATGGAGATTAAGATGCCAAAACAAAAAGAAAAAAAGTTAAGAAGCAAAAAAGACCAAGAATTGTATGATTTTTTGATTGAACAATGTGGTGAAGATGCCTTGACCTATATGACACTTAAAAATCTTAAAGAAACTATTGAAAAACAACGAAAACTTGACCCTAAAATTATAGACTTTAAAACAACTCAAGAATATAGAGTTATGCTTGACAGAGTTTTTTCAGAACCACAGAATTTCGTTTACTTATGCGAATTTGAAAGCGACCTCAAAAAAGTTTGGCCAGCAGAAAATGTTGATGAAGTATATTGGCTTATTATTGAAGATTGTTTAGATAGTTTTGACGAATATGATGAAATTTTAATGGCTATGCCTGAACTATTGAAACAATTTGAAAATTTAAGAAATGAACGAGACCTTGTTGGCATTGGTGCAGATTTCAAAAAAAATCTTTATTCTTTGCTTAAACAATATTTAGATTGTTCCTTTGATGTTGTTAGACAAGAATTAAATGAATATGACGGCAAAAATGTAAATTGCAAAATTATTATAGACAAACTTAAAAGTTTAGGCTTTTTTAATAAATCTGATAATCTAATTTCTAAAAAATCACAAACTCAACCTGAATAAAAAAACAACTGCCAAGTGCAGTTGTTTTTTATTCGCTTATTAAAACGGGGGTCATGTTTGTGTGGTCACAGGCTGTAAAATAATAATTTATTCCATTAATGTTATGAATCATTGGACAGTTTGTTTTGCCATGAATATGACCAAACACAACAGAGTCAACACCATATTCTTCAAACAGTTTCGTAAATTCAGTTGGCTCTTTTTTTGATGTGAAAGGTGGAAAGTGCATCATTGCAATAATTTTATCGCCCTCTTGCTTCAAAACTTTTGCAGACATCAAAGTTAACTTTAATCTTTCAACTTCCCTTTTAAATATTTTCATATCTTCATCTGAAAAGTCCTTATTATTTTCATCAGGAACATTCCAGCCACGAGTTCCGCAAAAAATAAATTTTCCAATTTTAATCGCATCATTTTGAATTGCCTTTATGCTTTGTGGAAGAATTTGACGAACTGATGAAATTGACTTCCACCAATATTCATGATTGCCCTTAATCAAAATTTTTGTTCCCGGAAGAGCATCAATCCAATTAAGGTCACTGACCGCCTCTTCAAGTTTCATTGCCCAACTTATGTCACCTGCAACTAGCACAATATCATCTTGTTTGACTGACTTTGACCAATTATCAATAATTTTGCTTGTATAATTCTCCCAGTTACCACCAAAGATATCCATTGGCTTATCACAAGAATTGCTTAAATGCAAATCACTGATTGCATAAACTTTCATTTTATACCCCATCAACAAATTGATAAATTCTCTTTACCAAGTCGTCTTTGCCAAAGGCGGTTTCTGAACTTGCCAAATAAATATTTTCAGTTCCAACTTTAAATGCATTTGCAATAGCTGACAATTTTTGAGTTCTCTCTGCCTTTTTGATTTTGTCATACTTGGTTGCAACTATTGTAACAGGAATATTGTGAAATGTTAAGTAATCAAACATCTGTTTGTCTTGTTCAGTTGGATTGTGCCTGATGTCGACAATCAAAATTGAAGCAACAAGGTCTTTAGATTTTTCAAGATAGCCATCAATCATCTTTCCCCATTTTTGTTGTTCAACCTTGCTTGTTGCAGCATAGCCATATCCCGGAAGGTCAACCAAAATAAACTCTTTGTTAAACATAAAGAAATTTATTAGTTTTGTTTTGCCTTGCTGTGATGAAACCTTTGCGAGTTTTGAATTGTTAGAAAGCATGTTGATTAAGCTAGACTTTCCAACATTGCTTCGCCCAACAACAACAACTTCAGGAAGACCAAAACTTTTATAAGTTTCAGCAGTTGCATCTGATTTCAAAAAAACCGCATTTTTTATCGTTTTCATTTTAAAATAACCCCCAAAATTTAATGATATAGATAATTTTTTGCGTTTTTTGATTTTTTAATAAAACAATTTTTCGCAAAAAATAATAAAAATAATTGTATTTATATAACTATAATAACATTAATTTTTGAAAAAATCAATAGAACATAAAAAAATGCCACAAAGAATTTTATAGAAATTTCAATTCTTTATAGCATTTTCTGTTAAAATTGATAGTTTTTGCGATTTATTTATGCAGCGGTTTCTGTGCTGGTTTTCTCTTGTTTTTCTATTATAGTTGGAATAACATTTCCCTTATCATCAACGTCCATAACAATCTTTTTTATCGTTTCTTTTTTGCTTGGAGTTGTATACATAACTGGAAGCATTGCAGATTCAACAATTGTTCGAAGACCTCTTGCACCAGTTTTTAGTTCAATGGCTTTCTTTGCAAATGTTAAAATTGCTTCATTTGAAAATTCAAGTTTAATGCCATCAAGTTCAAATAACTTTTTATATTGCTTAATAAGTGCATTCTTTGGCTCCATTAAAATTTTCTTGAGTGCCTTTTCATCAAGTTCATCAAGTGTAACTGTGATTGGAACCCTTCCAATAAATTCAGGAATCAAACCAAACTTAATAAGGTCATGTGGCTCAACCTTTGCAAGAAGTTCATTTTCTTTAATTTGGTCCTTTGTTTTCACTGTTCCACCAAAACCAAGCGATGTGTTTTCTGTTCTCTTTTTAATAATTTCATCAAGACCAACAAACGCACCACCCAAGATAAACAAAATGTTGGTTGTGTCAATTTGAATACACTCTTGATTTGGGTGTTTTCTTCCACCTTGTGGAGGAACACTTGCAACAGTGCTTTCAAGTATTTTTAAAAGTGATTGCTGAACACCTTCACCTGAAACATCTCTTGTTATTGAAACATTTTCACTCTTTTTTGCAATTTTATCAATTTCATCAATATAAACAATACCCTTTTCAGCCTTTCTAACATCATAGTCAGCCGCTTGAATAAGTTTAAGCAAAATGTTTTCAACATCATCGCCAACATAGCCCGCTTCGGTTAATGTTGTTGCGTCTGCTGATGCAAATGGAACATCAAGAATTTTTGCAAGCGTTTTTGCAATTAAAGTTTTTCCACAACCAGTTGGACCAAGCATCAAAACATTGCTCTTTTCAAGTTCAACATCTTCAAAAACTTTTGTTTTGCCCTCTGCATTAGAACTCTCTGCTTCTTGTTTTTGACGCCTGCTAATAATATAGTTAATTCTTTTGTAGTGATTATAAACTGCAACTGAAAGAACTTCTTTTGCCTTGTCTTGACCAACAATATATTGGTCAAGTTCTTCTTTTATTTTTTCAGGATTTGGCAAATTGAATGGTTGTTCCTTTCTTCTTTTACGCTCTTCAGCCTCTAAAATTTCACGACAAATTCTTATGCAGTCGTTGCATATTCCAACAGTGCCATTAGGATTTTCAACAATTTCTTTGAATGCTCCCCTTGGTCTGCCACAAAAAGAACAGCCATTATTTCTTTGCTGTGGTTGTGGTGGTTGTGTTTGATTTTCGTCCATAATTTCTCCTTAAAATAAAATCAAGATATGCAAAAAGAAAATAATCTTTTGTATATCTTGAATAAAATTATTGTCTTTTTGCGTAAATTTTGTCTACCAAGCCATATTTTTTTGCTTCTTCAGCAGACATAAAGTTATCACGGTCGGTATCTTCTTCAATCTTTTTGATATCAACACCTGTGTTTTCAGACAAGATTTTGTTGAGCACCTTTCTAGTTTTCATAATATGCTCGGCATGAATTTTTATGTCACTTGCCTGACCTTGAAAACCACCAAGTGGTTGATGAATCATAACTTCTGAATTTGGAAGTGCAATTCTTTTGCCCTTTGCTCCACTAGAAAGCAAGATTGCTGCCATGCTTGCAGCAAGCCCAATGCAAATTGTGCTTACATCACACTTAATATAGTTCATTGTGTCATAAATTGCAAGCCCCGAAACAACGCTTCCGCCCGGGCTGTTGATATACATCATTATATCTTTATCTGGGTCTTTGCCTTCCAAATAAATAAGTTGTGCAATAACAAGGTTTGCAGTTTGATCATTAATTTCGCCATCAAGAAAGATAATTCGGTCTTCAAGAAGTCTTGAATAAATATCATAAGACCTTTCACCCCTGTTGGTTTGTTCAACAACCATAGGAATAAGCATATTATCCTTTTCTAACATAAATTCTCCTAAATTTCACTACTTTATATTATTCTTATCTTTTAAAAGTTTTATAACTTTTTCAGAAATAATATTATTTTCAATAACTTCTTTCTGGCTTTCAGTCATTGTCTTTTTAAGTTCATCGACAGTTTTCTTCATTTTTTCAGCAAGTTCTTTAATTTTTTCTTCAACTTCAGACTCTTCTGCTTTGATGCCTTCTTTTTTAACAAGTTCAGAAAGAACTAATGTTGTTTTGATTTGTTTTTCAGTGTCTTCTTCTCTTGATTTTCTGAATTGCTCATCTGTTAAACCAATATAGCCAAGATACATTTCATATGACAAGCCTTGCATTGCAAGAGAACGCTTCATATCTTCAACATTTCGTGCAATTTGGTTTGTTACCATGACCTTTGGAACATCAACTTTTGAATTTTTAACAACTTCTTCAACAAGTTTGTTTTCAAATGCACGCTCTGCATCAGCTTCTTTTTCTGATTTAATCTTTTCTTTTGTGTCTTTTTTGAGTTCATCAAGAGTGTTAAATTCGCTTACATCACTAGCAAACTTATCATCAATTTCAGGAACTTGTTTTTCACGAATTGTGAGAAGTTTAACCGCAAAAACTGCTGGTTTGCCCGCTAAATTCTTTGCATGATATTCCTTTGGAAATTCAACCTTAACATCTTTTTGCTCATCAACTTTCATGCCAACAACTTGTTCTTCAAAACCTGAAATAAATGAATGTGAACCAAGTTCAAGTTCATAATCTTTTGCTGTTCCACCATCAAAGGCAACGCCATCAATAGAACCAGCAAAATCAATATTAACAAGGTCACCCATCTTTGCAGGTCTGTCAGTAACATCAACATATCTTGCTTGCTTTTCTTGCAAATCTTTAAGTTTTGCTTCAACTTCTTTTTCTGTTACAGAAACCTTGTCTTTCTTAACTTCAAGACCATCATACTTACCAAGTTCAACTTCTGGCATAAGTGTGATTGTTGCAACCCATTCAACACCTTCTTTTGAAAGATTTTTAACTGAAACTTCTGGGTAGTCAACCGCTTGAACATCTTTTTCTTTTTCTAAAAATTCAAAGAATGTTCTGTCACAAACTTCATTTAATGCATCTTCATAAAAAAGATATTCACCATAAGTTTTTTCTAAAACCTTTCTTGGAATTTTACCTTGACGAAAACCATCAAGTTTATATTTACCTTTATTTTTTTGGTATGCTTTTTCAACTTCAGCTTCCCATTCTTCTGCATTTAATTTGAATTCTACGGTTAATTTTCCGTCTTTTTTTTCACCAATTTTGTATGTCATTACATTTCTCCTTAAAAATATCTAACACATATATTTTAATTAAATAGGTATGCTTTGTCAAGATTTAATGACTATTATAAAATTTTATTGCAAACAAAAAGAGGCTTAATTTAGCCCCCTTTTAGCGAAATTTAATATAAAAATAAAACTATCGCCGTGAAAATGAGTGCAAGCGAACAAAGCACAAGTTTAACAATTAATGTTGACTTTTTTACTTGAGGCTTATCCTCTTTGGTTATTGCTTCGTCATTTTGATTTGTTTCAATTTCTGCTTCTTGTAACTGCTCTTTGTTATTTGATTTAAAAGCGTTATATGTCATTATTGAAAAATAAACCGTTGCAATGGCAAAGCCTGCCACATAAAACGCAATAGCATATTTAACAAGAATGCTTGTGCCAGTAAACTCAAATATTAAAACTAAAAGCGAAGCAAGAACAACTGCAAACAAACCTGCAATGTCTAAAACTTTAAGCACATCTTTTTTGTTCATAAATACTACCTACTTAATTTTGACCGATTATGCTAAAATTATACCAACTATAACCATAACAAGTGCAATTGCCCAAACAACCCACATCCAAATTTTCTTTCTTCTTTTAATGAAGTTGAATGAAAGAAGAGCAACCACAATCCATGCAAGTGCATTAGCAATTGTTTGCATTGCTGAAATGAAGCCCGGTGAACCTGCACCAACTTTTGATAAAATCATTGCAATAAACAATGCCACACCACCAACAACAACAGCAATATATGAAATCAAATTCAAAATATAGCCAAAACTAAAACCTTTTTTTGAACTTGATGAACTGCTTGAACTTGTTGTTGTAGTTGTTGTTTTTGAACTACTTTTTGTTGCCATAAAATCCCCTCCTATAATTATACTTCTATTATAAAATTGCTAAAAAATAAAGTCAAACAGATACTTCTATCTTTTTTAATTTGCTTAAAACTTTTTCAAAATAATCAGGAAGTTTGCATTCAAAGGTCATTCTTTTTTCTGTTGTTGGGTGAGTAAGTTCAAGTTTATAAGCATGAAGAAGTTGCCCCTCTAAATTAAACTTTTGATTTTTTATGCCATAAGTTTTGTCCCCAACAATTGGGTGCCCCAAATATTTTGCATGAACTCTTATTTGATGAGTTCGTCCCGTTTCAAGCACAAACTCGGCAAGGGTGTAACCCACAAATCGCTCAAGCACACTGTAATGCGTTATCGCCTGCTTTCCACCCGAAGTTAAAACAGCCATTTGCTTTCGGTCGGTTGGGTTTCTTCCTATTTGAGTTGTAATGGTGCCATTATCATTTTTTAAGTTGCCCTCTAAAAGAGCAATGTAATGCCTGAAACATGTGTGTTCGGCAATCTGTTTTGCCAAACTTAAATGTGCCCTGTCATTTTTGGCAACAACCAAAAGCCCTGAAGTATCCTTATCAATTCTATGCACAATCCCCGGACGAATATCACTTGACCCACTGCTTAATTTTTCAAAGTGAAACAAAAGAGCATTGACTAATGTGTGATTATATGACCCCGGTGCTGGGTGCACAACCATGCCTTGAGGCTTGTTTATTATTGCAAAATCATCATCTTCATAAACGATGTCTAGTGGAATATTTTCTGGTTCTGCTTTTGCATCTATTACATTTTTAACAAAAGAAAGTCTGATTATATCACCATTTTTAACCAAAAAGCCTGCTTTTTGCGTTTTTTCATTCACAAAAACCCGTTTATTATCAATTTGTAATTTTATCTGTGACCTTGTCCACCCTGTAAGTTCAGCCAAAAAAACATCAAGCCTTACCTTTTCATCTAAATCTTCAACAACGGTTGTTGTGTTTAATTCAATCATTTTTCCCCTTTTACTTCTGTTTCTTTTGATTTTTCAGAATCATCTTTTTTTATTGTATGAAAAAGCAAATATGCACAAAAAACAATAACTGAAATTGTTACACACATATCGGCAATATTGAATATTGCAAAATTTATAAACTTTAAATAAATAAAATCACGAACCCCACCAAATGCAATTCGGTCAATTAAATTTGATAATGTTCCACCTAAAATAAGCCCAATACACACCTTTTGCGTTCTTGAAACAAAGAATTTTTTTGAAAATAACAAATACACAAAAATAACGCAAGCAACTGACGAAATTATTAAAAACAAAAGATTTGAATTTTCAAACATACCAAAAGCAACACCTGTGTTAAGTGTGCTTTGAAACCACAAAACATTGCCAATTATTGAAACAGGTGCGTTTCCAAAAATTAAAAATTTAGTCAGTTGGTCAACAGCAACTGACACAATAACTAAAACACTTGCAATTATCATAAACTATTTTAAGTTTAGCATAATCCATAAAAAAAGACAAGATTTTAACTCTTGCCTTTTTATCGAATTTAATAGTTTGTTGTTGAAAATTAAATTTTACTCTTCTTCTTTATTTTTTCTTCTTTTTCTTTTTTTGCTCTGTTGTGTTTTTTTATATCCTTCCACAAAATCTTCTAATCCTAAATCTTTTTGCTCTTCTGGTCTGCTTCTATATGCTGCATAACCATAGGTTTCTGCATCTTCTTGCAGTTTTTTATCTCTTCTCTCTTGTCGAAGTTGCTTACGACTCTTTTGTTTTGTTTCTTCCCAATTTTCTGCCTTTTCTTTTTGAGTTTTTAATTCTTCTCGCATTTTAATAAGTTTTCCATATTCTTCAAAATCATCAGTAGTCATATTTTGTTCTAATTCAGCAATTCTGGCATTAATACTTTCTAATTCACTTTCATCAATGCCAACATGTCTATCAGTTTTTATCATAAATTTAGGACGATGGCGAGCATACTTTTGATCTTCTTCATTTACTCGTCTGACCTCTTGATTTCTTTGTGCTTCATATTCTTTTGCAGTATATCCAATTAATTTATTTTGATATTGTTTAATATCAATGTATTTGTCTATTATTTCTTTTTGTTCATCAGTTAATTCATTTTCACCTGTTGCTGTTTTCAAATTCATAAGTTGGCTTATACTCATTGATTTAAGCAATTCGCCAGTATAGCCACTTCGTTGCATTTCTGTTTCAAGTTCATCAAGATCGGAATCAAGTTCTTGAAGTCTGGCTTTCTGCCTTCGTCTTGCAAGCCAAGAAGTGTCTCTGAATAAATCACTATCCTCTTTTTCAATCTTCTCTCTTTTAGCATTAATTTGTGCCTGTTTTCTTCTCTCTTTCTTTCTTTCTTGAGCCTCTTTAATTTCTGCATCGCGGGTTTCATTAACGTTAACTTTTGCCAAACTTTCATCATATTCTTTTTGTTGTTTTTCTGTTAATGTTCCACCTTCTTCAATAATCTTTTTATATTTATCAACCTTTCTTTCTGCCTTGCCAAGACCCTTTTTATCTTTCTTTCTTTCATTTAATTCTTTTTTAATTTCTTTGTTTTCTTTTTTAAGTTCTTTTATTTGTGCTTTAACTTCAGGTGGCAACACTTTAAGTGGACCAAATTTTGCTTTTTGTTTTTTTAGTTCTTTAATTTCCTTCTTATTATTTCTCTTCTCTTTATTTAATTCATGTTTTGTTTTTGTTTGTTTGCTTGATAAAGAATCATCGCCTTCATCATCTTCACCAAACCTTTTACTTTTTGCAGTGCTACCCTTTTCTTCACCTTTCTTTTTCTTTGTTTCTGACTTTCTCATTGCAGATAAATCTTCGGTTGAAAGTGCTTCAGTGTATGTGTTTTGAGCTTTTTGGTACTTGTCAAGTTTTTCCATAACCTCTTTTTTCTTATCTTCTGTGCTAGTGCCACCACTTTCAGTTGAAGACCGTTTTAGTGTGTTTTGCAGATCTTTATAAGCTTCACTTTGTTCCTTTTTCTTTTTCATTAAATAGAATTTATTTTGAGCTTCCTCAATCATTTTGCTTCCCGGAACAATCTTTTTGCCAATGCTCTTTGCAGTTTCTGATGGATGAGTTACCGCCTTAACTGCACCACCTGCCACCTTTAAAATCTTTGATGGTCCAGTTATTGGAAGTGCCATAACTTTGCCAATTTTTTTAATTGTTGTTCCTATATTTTGAAGAACTTCTGATCTTGAGCCATCTGGTGAAGCTGTTATTTCGGTTATAAATCCTGGTATTGTTTGAATTAATGTGAAAGCAACAAGTTCAAATAAAATGACTACAACCATATTCATCATTTTTGTTACTTCACTAACGCTGAAGGCACTAAAGAACAGTGCACCAACACGCCTTACAATCAAACTTGCCCCAACATCATCTTGTGTGAAAAATTCAATATTTTGAATCACTGGGAACAGAATAAACACAAAATTAATACCAAGTATTATTCCGTAGGTCGAAAGCAGTCTGCTTATATATGTTTTCATCCAAGTTGAATAACCCGTGTCTGAAAGCGGAATTGTTGCACAGGCAGTTGGATAAATTATAATTATAAGCATTAATTCATAACCACGAGATATCAATGTAAAGATTGCTGAAAAACAAACTTTTAACAAGATTGTTGTTGCAAGAATTAAAATCAAAAAGTTTAGTTTTTCAGGATAAAATAAATTTGAAATATTCAGTCCATACACAGAGCCTGTTAAAAATTGGTTTATTGACGAAAGTAATCCGCCACCACTATCCATCATATAACCAATTCTAATTTTCCCCGCTTCAGCAACATTGACTACAACAGTTTCTTTTTGTGCCATAGATTCTATTGCATCAGGATTGAATTTTATGTCAGGAATTAATGATTCAGGGTCAAATATTGCTTGAAAAAACATTAACACACCAGAGAAAAATCCATCTGGTTGTTGCATACTTACACCAAAAATATTAGAGGCTTCACCAACGGCAATATTTTCAATGTTATCACGATAAAATTGAACTTGACTTTCATCTCCATTCTTTCTGATTGCGGTTGGATACATTGAATTATTAAATATACCTTTTGCTGAAATTAATTGACCATTGGCAATATGCTCTGACCTAAACTCATTTATGTTATTAACTGAATAACCATTAACAAGAGGCGTAAAGTAAGTGTAAGTAATGCCATCAAGAGTAAACTCTTCTTCAACAGCAATTATATATTTTGCACCTTCAAATTCATCTGATTCATCAATCAAATGGTTGTATTGAATTTGCATTGGAATGTCTGGCTCTCCACCATCGCTTGTTGAATAATAATTGCTTGTGTATCTTATAACTTGCCAAGCATGATTATTTTCTGTCCAGTTTTCTTCTGCTCCATACATTGCCAAAATTTCATCATAAGAATATGAAATAGGTGTTAATGTGCTATCTAAAAATTCAATATGATAAAGGTCAACAAGACTGTTCATCAATCTTTCTTTGTAGTCATTAGTAACCGTGTTTGGCAAATTATAAATGCTATCTAAAACATCTTGAACTGTTTTATAGTAATAAGGTGTTGAAGTTTGAACAAAGTAATCAACAACATCTGCCATAACATAATATTCTTCAGCATAAGACTCTATTTTTTTGTATTGATTTACTCCTGTATCTGCATATTCTTCATTATTTATATCATAGATTGTGTAATAATTATCATATAACTCTGTTACTGTGTCACTTCCATTATACAAAATATTATTGATAGAATCATAACTTATAAAATCGTTTGTGTTAAAGGCAACAAGAGTTGTAAAAATTGCACTATCATAAGACTGCATATATTCTGAAAATTTATCAGTTACAGGTCTGTTTTGATAATACTCTAAAAATTCTTCTTCTCTTGAAAAATCACAAGTTATTGGAATTCGAAGCCCATTTTGTGCATAAATTCTATAACTATTTGCAGATGACGATGACACGCCAAATATTGTTGAACT
This sequence comes from uncultured Clostridia bacterium, assembly GCA_944381185.1. GTDB lineage: Bacteria > Bacillota > Clostridia > Christensenellales > UBA1242 > RGIG1681. Next base: position 125,515 of record CALWKE010000003.1, on the reverse strand, counting down.
TAATGATGTTGATGCACCAACATTAGTTGCATTATAAAGTGATTGAAGCACCACATCAGAAGCAATTATTCCAATGATTGAAATTAATGGTGTTAAAATTAATAATATAATTGCTTTGAATGAGTTTTTAAGCACACCAGTTATATTTGGAACTTTATTTTCTTTTGTTGATTTATATTGAGTTCTAATAACAGCCGCAATTGAAAAAATTATGATTAATGCAATTGCAATGCCTATTAAACTTCTCACAATTTGAACTGTTATTTCTTGACTAGATAAAAGTAAATTAAAAACAAAATCTGATTCTTTTGAAACTGCTGTTTCAAGCGAAGATAAATCCATGTTCAAACCACAGAGTTCTTGAACATAAGAAAATAACACATCAACAATTAAAAGCATCCACTTTACAACAAAGTAGATTAGGTTTCCTAATGTTGAGAGTAACCAATTTATGATTGAGCCTAAAATATCAGCTAAACCTCCAAGAAATCCCATGGATCTTTCTCCTTTATTAATTTTAGATAGAATGGATAAAATTTTATTTATCCATTCTATTTAATTTTTATTTACTAGCTTTTTTTTGATTGTTTTTTGTTCTTTTTCTCAATTTTCTTCTTTTGTTTATTTTTATATTTTTCTAATTTAGCGCTATTATCTTTCTTCTTTTTTTCTTTTGGCTTAATTGGGTCATCAAGTTGGAAATTTGAACCCATACTCTTATAAAATTCATTTGCATTTTTAATGGCTTTTTGTCGCTTTGCCTCACGTTGTTTATTCGTTTTTTCGACAAACTCTTTAGCTGCCTTATCTGCAATAGATTTTGGAACACCATAAGCTTGAAGTGCCTTTGCCATAGCCTTGCCTTGCACTTTTGTTTTAACTTTCATTGCCCCTTCATATGCCCCTCGCATAATTGCAGAGCCCGGAACTGCGCTCTTAACTGTTTCAAGTGCAGCATCTTTTGCTTTCATAAGTGTTTCGCCAGTATATAGCCCCTGAACGGTTTTGCCCATTTGCTTAATATCACCAACTGTTTTCTTAAGCATTTCAGTTCCGTCGCCATCTGCTGTTGCAAACGACCTTTCAACTTTGCCTGCAGTAACAATCTTAATAAGCAAGTCTGCAGAAGTTTTAATAACACCACCAGCAATAATATAGAATAAACATCTAATAAGTTGGTCAGCAAAACCACCAAGTGCTGAAATATATGGAATATCAACAATTGAACTTATTTTACTTCTAGTTACATCTGAAATAAATGTCATATTTGAAACTGTTGAAAGCAAGATAAAGTAAACATTAAAGCCAATAACATAACCAAATACTGATAGAAGTGTGAATGTTAGTCGTTTTTTCCAAGTTTCAAAAGTTTGATTTGACTTAACACCTTCATCATAATTTAATGCACTCATCGAGATTGCAAGAGGTCCTGCAAGAATATAGAAGATAAGTTCTAACACTCTTCTCATCAAGTTAACAGTTGCCCTAAATAATAGTGGGAATATTGTTACAAATGATAGTGCGAGTAAAAATAGAACATCAAACTTTAACAAAACATAGAATGATGAAAATTGGTCAAGCACTGAAATAGCACCAAAATCATCTGATGCTGGAATTACATAACTCTTTGTGTATTGAATAAAGTACACATCAAAGTCTGATTCAAGATAGAATGTTGGATTGCTACTTCCAATAAACATTGTGTTTCTATTAGATAATGAATCAACTTTATTGAATGTTGATGTTGAAACATAGTCTGTGAAGCCAACAGTATTAGTTTCTGTAACAACTTTTGAAAATTCAAGAGCAGAATCGTCAAGTGAGCCTGTTGTTGTTATATTAGTTCTATAATACTTAACTTCATAATTTTCCATTCTTATTGCAGTTGGTTTGTTGTCTTCTGTTAAAATTCCCTTTGCAATAATTGGATAAGCATCAGCATAGCCATCTCCATTTACGTAATAATTTGTTCTTATGCGATAGCCATAATCTTTCATATACTCGGCAAAGTTTCCATTACTATTATAATTATAAGAAGATGTTGCCATATATGGAATATATTTTCCAGTTATTTCATCATAGAAACAAACAACAAATGAATCTCCATATGCTTCATCATAATTTCCATTTAAGTCATAAAGGTCATCATATTCAAGGTTAACAAGTTCTTCAATTGGTCTGTTTGACACGCCTGCAAGATCAATAATATTATCACTTGTGGCTTTATCAACTGAAAATGTTGCTAAAATATTTCGCCTTTGAGCAATTTCTTCAACTTTTGCATCAATATAATAGTAAGCAATGTCATTATTATCAGATGAAGCTTCTTTTTTAACATACACTGAACCTATTATTGTTCCAATATTCACTCTGTTTATTGCATCACTAAGGCTAGTGTATCCAACATAGTCAAATTGCGAACTTAAAAGTTTGAATATTGCAAGATATCTCGCTGCATTTTCTGCACCTGTTTCACTTGGATTTTGTGTGTAATCAACAATAAATTCCATTAGTGCAGTTCTAAAATCTTTCATAGTCCAATTTTCAAAATTAATTGAAACTGGGTTTTCACCTGATTGGTCTTCTTCACTAACAAGCAGATAGGTAAACACATTAACAAATATTAAATGTATTCTATCACTTGCATTATTATTGTTGTTATAGTAACCATAATTGCTATAAATGTTATCTTGAACCAACAACAAATAATTTGATAGTGCCGAAAGTTTTTCATCTTCATTTAATGTTCGCCCCAAAGAGCCATCAAGTGAGCGAGCAAGGTCCATAACATTTTTATATGTTGACTCCATTGCTACACTATCAAAGTGATTTAATGTTGCAACTGTGTCACCAAACATTAAACTGATTAAAGTATCGGCAGAAATATCAAATTCATCACTATTAATCAAAGCATCTAAAATTGCATATTCAAGCGTTGATTCAATATATTCGCCATTTGAATTTTGAATTGTTACATAGTCTGTCATCAAAATAGCATCACTAAGGTTTTCAGACAAATCATTTAAATTTGTCATATAATAAAGTCTTGCAGTATAGTCTGCTATTCTTGACGCAAATTCCCTTAACTCTTTCCAATTAACAAGTTTTGTTTTAACAGAATTTGTGCTTGAATCATAGGCTTTTGAAAGTTGAATAATTCCTTCAAAATCATTACTTGTGTAAACTGCATCAATGCCAAATTGAGTTAAGAAACTTCCACCATAAACATATTCAGCAAGTCTTGAAGATGAAACAGTTGTTCTTAATGTGTAAGATCTGTTTTCAATAACAAAATCATATCCTGCTGAAACATAATTTTGACTGTATTGTGTGAGAGCAAATGTTACTGATGTTTTTGTGATTTTGTCAACCATCTCTTGAGTGGTGATATAATTTTGAAGATTGGTTTGGAAGTTCAAAAGTGTTGTGAGTGTGTTTTCATAAACGGTTTCAGAATATGAATCAAGTTTAACTGTTCCATTTGCAGTTGAATTTCCAGTGCTGAGTGCAACACAATTTGTAAATTCTTCTGAAAGTGCAATTATTGCATTATTAATTTCAACCAACTCATTCCAAGCATCAATATCGCCTTTTTCTGAAGCAAGCATTGTTGGAACTAAATTGATTAAATTGTTTAATTTGCCAACATATTCTTTATAAATGCTTGAAGAATTTTTAAAGCATTCATTAATCACATTATAAACACTTGTAAATGCAAACTCGCCATTAAAGATTGTTTCAAAATTTTCTAAAATACTATCAAGTCCCAAATCAATTGATGGATTATCAAAATAAATTTGAATTGAAGCTGCAAGAGTTGTTCCCTTATAAAGCAATAGTTGTGCTTGATATAAATCGTAATATTGCATATATTGTGAGCCACCATCCATGCTTACAGATGAAACAATATCCCACCTTGTCATATTTCCAAGAATATAATCATGATACAAAGTTATATAATCTGGTATTGAAAGTAATGAATTGCCCGCATTTTTATAGTCATAATATATTGACCAATATGCATCAAGCATAAAGCAATAGAGTTCACTGTCATCTTCAATTTCACCATAATTATCTTTATAATAACCATCTAATGATTTGAGCAAACTATTAAATTCATTTTGATTATTTATTAAATCTCTAATTTCATCATCTGTTAAAGTTGTTGATGTGTGGAAATACCTATAAACTTTAACAAAATTAAATGTAAAGGTTGGAGTTTCTGAAGCAACAAGTTGATTTTCATATTTTGCAAGTTCATAGAATGATGCATACTTAAAGGCATCAACTGCTTCACCATTTTCATCTGCTAAATTATTTATATATGCATAATATTTAGCATAATCTCCACTTGCATTTGCCAAATATTCATAAATGGTATATTGTGCATAAACACGAGTTGCAACTTTATACAAATACTCACTTAAGTCTGATGACAAAAGAAGAGTCGACAAGTATGCTTTGTAAACCGACATAACAAAATTATCAACCTTGCCGTCAACAATTTCAACACCCTTTTCAAAAGCAATGTCATCAAGAACTTGTGAAAGACAGGTGTTGAACATGTCAGTGTAAATTTCAGCTTGCAATTTCAAAGTTTCATAGTTATCTTCACCTAACATTGCAAGCATCAATGAATCTAAAACTTCTTCATCAAAAACTGATTCATATTCATAATCAGCAAAACCTTTTTCACTTTCTTTTGCAAGTGAAACAAAGAATTCTGAAAGAACAAGTCCAACAGCATTAATATTTGCAGAATTGCCCTCTGTTACATATTCACCTGAAGCAATTCCCGAAGAAAACTCTCCAAGAGAATCAATCCAACCACTAGTAGCAATAAGTGTTTCCCAATTTAAGTCAGGATAAATCACTTGCATATCATTCATTAATTTTTGTGGCCAATTAACTTTTTTAACCAAAACACTGATTGTTGGATTATCCCAATCATCAGGGTCAACTTGATAGTTAAATGCCAATCGTTCATCAAGCCACCTATTAAATTTTACACTTGAATCAACTGTTATTTCTCCATTTGAATCAACTGTGAATTGGCTATATGTGAATGAATTTGAATTGCTATCAAGTTCATAAATCAAATCATTTGAACCCACAATGAATCGAATTGATTCACTTAAAACTTTTAATGAATAATTGCCAGCATCACCCTTGGTCACTAAATCTCCAACAGTAACTGTTGTGCCTTCACTATTTTCAATATTTATATTGTTAATCTTTATGTCTTTTGCTTTATAGGTTGATGACTCTGGGTCGTCTGGTTTTTCCTTTTCAATAAATCTAGTAATATTGTAATAGTTTCCATTTATAGCCAAAACTAATTCTGATGAACTGCCTTCTTGTTCAAATATGTAATAATAGTTATCTTTTTTCAAATCACCAAAAGACAAACCATCAAAGAAATTATCTTTAGCATTTCGTGAAAATTCTGTTATTATTATATAGTCAAGAACCGTCCAAGTTGAAATGTCGTTAATGTCAAAATTAACACTTAATTTAACATTAAGTGATTTTTCAGAAATAGCTGAACCATTTTCAATTTGAGCTATAAGTGATTCTGAAACATTTGTAAGTTCAAGTTTTGAAAGTTCTTCATTAGAAATTATAAAGTAATAGTAATTGTTATAGAGGAAATCACTTGCAGTGACATCAACTTTTTGTGAATATTCAAAATTTAACCCTGTCATTGCAGTGGTGGTAAAGTTAGAGGTTGTTGAAACGCTATAACCTATTGAAGCATCAGAAGCCCCTCTTGTTTTATAAACAATATTCATGAGTTTTCTTGCATAAAGTGCAACAAAAACTTCATAGTCTAGATAATATGTATCTTCAGTTCCATTTTTTCTGCCATCAATAAATCTTATAACTCTTCTAACTGAACTATTTCCATATTCATCTTTTTCAACAATATTACAAATATTTACTCTTGGACCACCAACATTAACGATATCTTCTTGGAAATTATCTACAATAATATCTCCATGTGCATAGAGATAATAAATGATAAAGTCACTAACTTGCCATGTTGAATAATCACTTGGGTCAAAACTATTTGAGAATGAAAGGTATGTTTCTTCGCCATATGAAGATGAAGTTGCTGTTTTTAATGCATCTGGAAGAGTGTCTGCAGTATAAACTTTTAAAAGTGAACCCTTATATCCAAAAACATCACTGATATATGTTTTTTTAGCATTAATTCTTCCCTCTGTGTCGCTTGTTTTTGTTAATGATATGATATTATTTTTTTCTAAATCACTTATGTTGATATAGTTATCTTCAATACGCAAATACCTTACACCATTATAACTATAAACTTGCGAAGAAAAATCTTTTGGAGCATTAGAACCTAAAACATAACTAATAATATAATCAAAAACATCATAATTCATGAATGAATTAACAGTTTGTGAAGCATAGCTATAAACTTCATTTGAAACACTATTGCTTCCACTTTGAGCTATTAAATCATTAGGATTTTCACTATAAATAACATTATATATGCCATTTGACCCAACAAAGTAATAAAATTCTACCGTTTGATTTGTTGCATCATTGACCATTAATGAGTATTTATCAATAACAATATCTGAATCAACATTTTTAAGTTTGCTGACAATTATTGTTATTGGTTTAAACGCATCAGCACCAGAAAAAGAAACATTATAAGAATTATTTGTGGCAATTTGCTTTCTAATAGTATTCAAATCAACTTTCAAATAATCTTTGTTTATCATTAAACTTGATGCACTAGATTCTATTTGAATATATTTATTGTTTGCACTATCAACATACACAACAAACAATGTGTCTTGCCTTGCTTCTTTTGTATATGAATAATAAATCAAATCAAACCAATTCCATGTTGATGGGTTTGTGATGTTGAAAGTTGAATTAACATTATCAACTAATAAATCTACTGTTTGAGTGTAATCTTCAACAATTCTTCCATCTAAATTTAAGACATCATTAATATAATTATTAAATGTTTTGTAACCATTTATTGTTTCATCTGTGTCAACAACATTATCACCAACTTTATTTAATAATGTCATATATAACTTAATGTTGATATTATCTTCTTCTCTATCTTGAATTAAAGCTCTACTTGAAGAATCAGGTGGTTCTATTATATTTGCAATGTCTGTAATATTTATGCAATAATACTTTGTTATTCCATTTTTAACGTTACTAAATGTGAAATACTTTCTATTTCCATTTAAACTTACTAACACACTGCCAACAATATCTTGATTATATATGCCTTTAACATATAAAATAATTTTTAATGGTGACCATGTGTCAATATTATCCAAATTAAACACTTCACTGCTTTCAATATGATAGTTTGAAGCGGTGCCTGCACCTGATTGTGTTTGTTCTGGAATAACCAAACCAGATTCACTTTCAGTAACTAAAGATCTATAATATTCATTATAAAGCGTGTTTAAAATATCTGTGTCACCTGTTAAATATGACGTGTAATTATTTGTGTCTGTTACATTATATTCAATAAATGTGCCATCAACATAAATATAACTTTTTGAATTTGTTCCACTCACACTATAACTAAACACTGGATATGAAACAGCCTCTTTGCTTCCTGTTAATGAATAAATTATACCTTCAAGTTTTGAAATGCTACTACTTAAATTTTGGAAAGGAGTATATTCTGATATTTTTGCAAAAACACTTGAAGTGCTTAAAAATGTTATTGTTCCACGAGATCTATAATAAATTTGACTCATTGGATTGTTTGTTATTTCAACAAATTTATCATTGATTTTTAAATAATTTTTTGTTCCATCAGTAAATATATCAAAACTATAAGTAACGCCTTCTAAAAATGAACCATTTTGACCTGCTAAAACTACATCAAAATAGGTCACACCATTTGGAAGAGCATTTGCAGAGCTACCCATATCGATGGCTTTGTCTGTTACATAATTAAATTTTGCATTAGAAACCCTAGTGAGCTCATTTAGTTCACTTTCATCATGCATTATTGTTGTAAGCAAATTATTATAAACGGTGTTTAAATTTCCAACATTTTGACCGTCAAGATTTGCTGAAATTGATTCTATTACATTATTTTCGGTTATTGTTGCAGCAAACGGATTTGAAGATACATTTCCTGATATATCAATAGCATAATCGCCAATCACAAAATAATTCTTATTATTATATGATATAACATTTGATGTGTAGGTTGCACTAACTCTTCCAGTTATATAATAAATTGCGAAATCAATATTTGACCAAGTTGATATATCAGATTCTGAAAAATCAGAATTTGGATTTTGATATGTGTATGTCACAATGTTATCAAATATATCATACACATTTTCACTTGATTCAGTGTTATGACCAGCATTATTTAAAATTAAATTAACAATTTCATTAACTGTTAAAATATAGTCATTGTAACCTGCGAAAATATTATCAATAATTCCATTATAGTCAGCTATTAAAGAACTTGATGATGTTCCAAGTCTTCTGCAAATAAAATCCATAGCATTTTCACGAAGCCATTCATCAACAGAAGCATAACCATAACTTGTTACTTGATATCCATTAAGATATATCGTTTGTTCATTATTATTTGGGTCAAATTCTGAACCAAACTTATAAAGAGTGTTAGTGATTGTTACTTCAACATCATTTCCCTCTTCATCTTTTTCTGTTACCTTTTCTTCAACTCTATACATAAGTGACGAATAGCCATTTTCTAAAATTGAAGTTGGTATTCCACCTGAAGTTGAAACATCACAAATTATATTTTCATACGCAAGAGAAACCAAAAGCATATCTTGCACTGTCCAAGTTGCAATATTGTTTAAACTAAAATCATCAGAAAAACTGAAGTTAACATATTCAGTGTCTGCCGAAATCAATTCAACATCATCTAATTCAGTTATAAATAAATCTTTCTGATTATAGATTGTATTGTTATTATTAAGTGTTTCTTCTTCATCAATTTCTTTCATTACATTAAGTTCAGAAATTGAATTGATTTTATCAATATCAAAATAAATTATTGCACCCGAGCCATCTTTAAGTTCAACTTTAAGAAGATATTTTTCACCTGTTTCACCCTGTATTGTTCCCTTTCCAATATCACCAACAAGTCCACTATATTTAAGTACATTCAAACTTGAAACAATATTAGGATACATTATGTATAAATAAAATAAGAAATAATCTCTATATGTCCACGTTTCAACATCTTTATAGTCAAATTTATCTGAAAGTGTGAAGGTAAATGAAGAATATTTTTCCATTTCTTCTGTCACATTTTCAATTTCTGAAAGACTTACAAAATCATTAACTATTGCTTCGTCAATAACAAACTCGCTTGCCGTCATCTTGTCAGAATCATTAACAAAATAAACACCATTGCTTTTATCAGCTGAAAGTTTGATTGAATAATTGTAATAAAGTGTGCTATCTGAAGGTGCTTTTGTTAAAAAATCTAAAGGATTTCCCGTGCTTGTTATGCTGTAAAGTTTGTTTGTGTTTTCATCAATTCTATAATACGTTCCATTTAGCAAAACATACGCATTCGATGAAGTTGTTGAACCTAATTCTCCCGTTGAAATTGTGTAAGATGGAAGTTCAACCCCAAGTGCTGTGTCACTATAATAAAAATCAGAAAAACTATACTTACTTAAATTGTTGTTATAAGATAAATCTTTATAATATTCATAAATAATTATTTGGTCGGTGTATAACCAACTTTCAATATTATTAATATTAAAGCCACTTGAAAGCATTAAATATGCATTTTGTGGTCTTTGAGATATTGTCACAACATTTTTGTCCAAGAAATTAACATCTTCAATTTCAGATAAAACATAATAATAATTGCCATATTCATTGGTTTCAGTTTTTGAAAGTTCAATTTTATAATATGTTCCATTAATATAAACAACATCAATTGTTTTTTCTGGTGAATAAGAATCTGTTTCTGGATAATAATCTCGATAAGCAATTTGATTTGCATCTAAAAGCACACCTGATTCTGAATGCAACAAGTCTGTGATTTCATAATCTCCAAAAGTGTTGTTTGAAGAAAAATGATAATATTCATACATGATGATTTCATCAGTAGCCGTCCATGTTGACGCATCATCGATTTCAAAATTTTCAGAAAATTTGATTAAAACCTTTTCATTTGACCATTGAACAATGTTTGTTGAGCCATCTTCCCTTTCCATAATATTGTATTTATTATCTGAATAGTCACCAATGCCAAGAAGTGCCAAAATGGTTTCTAATGCATTTGAAATTGGAGATGTAACTTCATAACTTGTTGAATAAGTGATTGAATAAGTGTCATCATTATTGCCATCTCTATCAATATCGCTTGCATCAACATAGTTAATTGTTAATGAATTATCAGTTTGATTGTAAACAGTTGAATCTACATACTTCCATTCAATATTATCATCGTCAACAGCCTTTATGTAATAATTTAAATTTGATTCTTCACAGTAATCAATAAAGTCTGCCATAACTCTATACTGCTCTGCTGTGCAAACAAAAGTTTCATAAATATCACCATAGGCAGCACTATTCGTTATTTTATTTCCTTGATATTTAACACTATCTTGGAATGACAAACCATTGCCAGCATTCAATGCTGAAGAAGCATTAATTAAATTATTTTGAACTTCATAAGACCTGATTGTTTCTGCCAACAAAACATTTTCATCAGCAGCATAATCGCTTGTGTTATAGGCTTGAATTATTATTGGCAATCTTTTATTTTCATTCGCATACATTCTGTATTTATTGCCAGTATGGGTTGATGAAGACAGCACTCTTGCAGCAATTGTTGCGTTGTTGTCGCCAATAAGAGCCCTGCTAAATGAACTTAAAACAGCACTTATGCCATAGAAAATAAAAATCATGGTTATAGGAAGCAAAAACATTGCCCCTAGTTTTAAGATTAAATTTTTAATAATTATTCCCTTGCTGTTTCCTGACGACTTTCCGTCTTTGCTTTTCTTTTCAAAACCGCTTGCCGCCATTGCCCATTCTTGCTTAAAAATTGCATAAATAGTGAAAATTATCAAAAGAACAATGGAAACACCTAAAATTGCTCTAAAAACATCAACCAAAATATCCAAAAAGTCATAATTAACAGCAAAGTTATAATAATCATTCACTGTTGCATTTATGCCAAGAAAACTATTAACAATGTATTCAAATGCCTCCATAACACCCAAAACCCATTGAACAACCGTCCAAAGGATACTTATTATGAAATTTAAAATCATATTAAAAAAGTTGCATATCCATTGCCAAATAAGTTTTCCAATACTATAACTTGCAGCAACAAAACTAGAGCTATGCTCAACAAACAAACTAATAAATCCTGAAAAAATATTTAACATATCTCTAGTTTATCTCCTTTGTTACTTAACATCATCACGAAGTTTTTCAAATAGATTACGAACCCTATCATTAACCAAAATATCAACATTTGTTCTTGAATAAGGGCTTGTCATCAAAAATGCTCGTCCTCTTGGGTTTGTTACAATTGTATCTTGCTCTTTTTCATTAATTTTACCTGCCTTTTCATAAAGAAGAACAAGGTCTGAAATATCTTGTGGAGCAAGTGAGAAAATTAATGAGTATTGGCACGCATTAATAATAGCGGTTGATTTTCTTGCAATTTCTGGCGAACCAGTGAAGTCTTTAATGTTTTGTGTGATAACAATTTGAGAACCCTCATATTTTCTGATACGCTTTGCCATCTGTTGCATGAAGTCAAGGGCTATTGTTTGTTTTGGATCAATGAAAACGTGGGCTTCATCAATAACAACGATAACTTTTCTCTTTGTGTGATATCTTGCGTTATAGTCTTTGTTATTGATAACTTCATTATTGAGCCAACGCATGATTAAAAGCATTTGTGCATTTGCAACCGAACCTGCATTGTTTGCAAGAAGTGACTGAAAGTTGAACACAATAAAGTTTTCAGCAGATGAAATGGTTGAAGGACCATTCCAAAGCACCGCATTACGGCCACCTTCAGCAAATTTATTTAAATAAATTTTTAAAATTTTGTAGTTATTTCTGTTATAGTCATCAGTTGCATTATCATGAAGTTCACAAATATAATTGTAAAGATCCTGCATGATTGGGAACTGTTCTGGCTTAACATTCTCAATTTGAGTTGAGTTATTAATACCAAATTTTGCATAAAGTTCTTTAAGTGCTTGAGTCAAAAGTTCCATGCCATCCATGGTGATTCCTTCCAAAATCATTCCAAAGAAGGTTTCAAGGAACTGCATGTGCATGGCAAGTGAAACATTTCCGCTAGCACTTTCTTCATCATCTTGTGAAGCATTAACTTGAAGTGGGTTAATTCTTCCCTCTCTGGCTGAACCAACATCAATAACCTTTCCATACATATTTTTAGCTATGATATCATACTCTTTTTCAGGGTCAAGAATGAAAATTTTACTGTTATCAGCAGCCAAATTTGCAAGAATTGATTTGGTACAGAATGATTTTCCGCAACCAGACTTACCCATAATAACCATGTTTGAGTTAATTCTTTCCTTATCTCTTTGGAAGAAATCCAAAAAGACAGGTTCACTATTCATGCCAACATAAAAACCTTTAGGGTCTTGAATGGCATCTGATACGAATGGAAAGATTGCTGCAAGTGAAGATGAGTTTATGCCTCTTTCATATTTTTTAATAGTCATACGCCTAGAAACATTACAGTTTGTAAAGGCTTCTTTTTGTTTTCCAAACAAATCATAAGCACGGAAGCCCGCTCTCATAATCTGTGTTTTAAAAGCTTTCTTTTGGTCTTGCTCAACCATCATATAAATGTTGGTATCAAGCAAAACTTCTGAACCTTGCTTTATGTATTGCATAAGGGCTGTGAGTGTTTCAAGGTGGGTTTGCATTTCAAGAGAAGATGAAGCTTTATGGCTACCTTCTGATGCTTGAATACGAACGTCCATAATGGCTTTATCAAGCCTTTTTTCTGATTCGCCCTGTTCAACTGGTTTGAATTTAACACAAATTCTTGCTCCCGGAACAGAGAAGAATGTTCTTCCCCATGCATTTGGAACAGCAAGAGGATATTCTGATAATTCAAAAAATGAGAATTGATGACCATCAATCATAACATTTTTTAAACCAAAATTAACTTTATCTGGACATATCCAACCCATTAAATCTTTAGGGTCAAGATTTTTGACATCTCTTTCATCAAAATTGTTTGTGTAATAACTCTTTAAAAAGACTGCTGTTTGCTTTCTGTCAAGAATTTTACATTCAAGTGCACCACCCGAACCACTTTCAATTGTGCTTGAAACAAAGTTAACAACTTGAAGAAGGTTCTTTATGTTTGAACAATAGAATGCAAGATACATATGATCTTTGTAAACTGGAAACTCACTGTCAACATTCATAGATTCAAGATTGCTTATTCTTGCTTCTGCAATTTCAAGCCTTGGTCTTGCTTCATTGATGTTTGTTGTTCCGTTTCTAACACCTTCAAGAATTTCTTCTCTTTTTTTGCATTCATTATCAATATAGTTATCAAAAACCATTGGTCTTGCGAACTTATAAATTGCACCCAAATCTTCAGGAGATATTGTTTTTAGTGCATTTTCAAAAGTTTCAATATAAGTGTTTTGCCTTGTTTCTGAAAGCATATAGAACTGAATACTATTAATTTCAACAGCTGCACCAAAATATTCTTTATAGTCAATAACGCCAATCTGCCTTTTATCATCATATTCTTGCTCTAATATTCCAACATAAGGCATCAAATTTCGAACATCTTTTTTGCTGCTACCTCTAGTTTTTCTATAAGAATTAACACCGAACATAAATTTAAACAAGTCACCAACTTGCTTATATAATCTTACACCCGGTTCAAAACTCATAAAAAGAATAGCTGTGATAAACACAACAATACCCGCAATAACAAACTTGACTACATTTGAAAAGCCACTTGTAAATGCTAAAGCAACAATAACAAGTGCAAACAAAATAACAAGAATGTCCGAGAAATTTATACCTTTAAAGAACTGTGTTTTGACCTTTGTATTCTTTGGTATCATTCTATCAGCCATACACTTTCACTCCTTATTTTTATTATATAACAAAGCATAAAAACTAGCAAATAATAGTAGAACTTTTGCCACAAAAATGTGGCAAAAGACTACTGCTTTTTAAGACGAACTTCGCCTATTTCAACGCCCATATTTTTGAGTTGACCAGTAAGTTCAGTTTCTGTTTGTTTAAGTTTTGTTAAATTATCTGAAATTCTGGTTTTCATGTCTAGTGATTCTTTATCTGTTTTATTCTTTATAGTATTAAGTTTGTTTTCAAGTTTCTTTTGAGTGCTCTTCAAACTTCTATAGTTAGAACCAAATTCACTCTTAAGTTTCTTATATGAATTGTTGAGTTCATCATAAAGTGATTTATCAGTTTCTTTAAATGACTTAATCATACGCTCCATATAATTTCTGTATCGAAGCATAAATCTAATTATAAGCCTATCGATAATCTTGCCTTCCATTGAGCCCGGATTAACCATAACAGGTGGTCCACCACCCGGTCTTCTCATTGGGAATTCATAACGCTCAAACACTGACCTTGAAACATTAACACCAAGATTTTTATTAGAAATTTTAGCCTCTTTAATTTGAGTTGTAGCAAATGATTTTTCATATGCTGTTTTACGTGCTTCTGCAGCACTTGCAACTTGTTTTAAGTTACCAAGTTTTATTCTTGAAGCAGCCATTGCTTCCATAACCTTTCTAATTTCACTTCTATTTTCACGAGTTGAAGGCATTGACCTTAAAGTTTCAAGCCGTTTAGAAAGTTCAGAAAGGTTGGCTTCTTCAATTCTATATTTAGAATTTGCCGAAGCAACATTCTTAACAAGATTTTGATAAACAGCTGAATTGGTTGCACGCATATTGCTAATAACTGTGCCTGATGTTCCAGTTGTATTCAAATCTCGTTTATTCAAATAAATTCCATTGAGTTTTGTGAGTTTACTTGCATCACTCTTTAAAAGATTGTTGTTATGAACTCTTGAATTTGCTTGATCAAGTTGTTGTTTGATAAATCTTTCCAAGAAATCCTTCTTCTTTTCTTCATCATTTCCGAATTGACGGAGATATTGACTTTCAACTACAACATTTCCATCTTTATCTTTCTTCTTAACTTGAACTTCATATCCTGCTTTAAACCTTCCAAGAAGTTGAGGGGATAATTTTTCAACAAGTTTATCAAAACTTAAAATATCTCTTTGATTTCTGAATGTATTTAGATCTCTGTTTATGTCGCTAGCTCTTCTTTGATCAAGTTCAATTTCACGCTGCGTTTTTGCATTTGTCATTGTTTTTCCAACGAATCTTGCAGAAGCATCGCTTGAAGCAGAAATCATACCTCTTGAATTTAATCTCTTGACATATTGTCTTTCAGAATTTTCAACAAATTTTAAAGCATTACGCATAAGAACTGATTTTGGAAGATTTTGACTGCCAATTTTTCTGTTTACAAAACCTTTATCATTGCCCAAAATTTCAACAAGTTTATTGTAATATTCCTCTTTAGAACCCTTAAATGTTGAATTAAGTTCTTGAAGTCTATCATTTCTTTCACGAAGACTGTTAAGTTGGGCTTCAGCATTCTTTCTTCTAGCAGGAATATTGAATGATGAAGATCTTCCATGTAATGTAAGTTCAGACTGAACTCTTGTGTATCTTTGACTTCCGTCAACATATCTCATATTTTCAGGAACAAATCCTCTTGCAGCAAGGTAGGTTTGAGGTTTTACATTTTCATCTTGAGCAACCTTTATTGCTGCTACTCTCTGAAGTCTTTCAAGTTCGCTTCTAAATGCGTTTTCTCTCTTCTTTAATTCTGCACTCTTGTTGTCACCTGTCAGTTTTGAATAATCGGCAGCTGACGCCAAACCATATCTTCTCATCATGCTTCTAACTTGAGATGGAGTAAAGTATCCTTTTGCAAATTGTTCAAAGTTTACACCAAAGTTAACTTCTTTATTTCGAAGTAATGCAGAAGCATTAAATCTTTCAACAAGTTGATCTGCATGCATTAAATCTTGTTTATGTTTAAGTTTAACAGTTTCAGTAACAAGACCGCCAGTAACCGCTCTTAAACCCGGAACTCTTGCAAGTGTGCCACCAACTCTTGAATATCCAATTCGGTCTGCAATCTTTTTAAGTGCTCCCCTTTCTTGAGGTCTAGTAACTCTTACTTGTTCATTATATAATCTTCCATAATTTTTAACTTGAAGAGCTTCTTGTTTTAATTTAGTTTGTTGTTCTTTAAATGCCCTCTGATCTTCAAGCGACATATCATAGAAGTCATCTGGAAGAACTTGTTTAATCTTTTGAGATTCAAGTTTGCTTATCTCTTGAAGTCTATGCTCATCACTCATTGTTGCATAAACTCCCTGTTTTGATTTTGCAAGTTTTATCTTGTTTTCTAAAAGCCTGTTCCAGTTGTCATAAGCAGCAGATTGTTCAGGCAACTTTTTGGTGAGTTTGAATAGGATTGCATTTCTTCCACGAGTTAAGAAACCATCTTTTGTAAATTTAACAAATGCATCATGAGCATTTTGTGGAACACTTTCACCTTCATTAAATTTGCTGTGAAGATGTGCTGTTTCTTCAAGACTTGTTTTGCCAAAGAATGCATCAATTTGTGCTTCACTAGCATGGCTATTTGGAGCAACATTTTGTGTCATACTATTATAAACAGTTTTTCTGAATAATTCATTATTTTGTGAAAGTCTGTTTATTGCATTTATAAATTCATTGTTATTCACATTATTGTTATTAATTGTTGTACGCCCAAATTGGTCAGTAGAGAAATATTGTTGCAAAGCTAACTTATTAATAAGGCTTTGTTTGTTAGAGTCAAAGTATTTGTTAAACTCTTCATCACTACCAAAATTGTTACCTTCTTGAGCAAGCATATCTCTTATCATTTGCTTAATTTGAGTTTTATTATAATTATGAGTTAAAAGATCATTTGCAACTTGACTTTGAAGAGATCTTGAGCTCAAAACTGCATTCATTTGATTTTCTTGAAGTGTGTTATTATTTAGTGTTAATGTTAAATTTTGTGCACCCAAGTTCAAAAGTTGATCTTTTGCTTGTTCATTAGATCTTAAATATCTTGCGACAACTTCAGGTTTAATAAATTTCTTTAATTGACTATCAGGAACCTGCCATGCAAGATTTTTAAATTCTCTATCAAAAGCAGCACCTGACTTATAACCTGATCTTTCTTGAACCTTTTTAATAAATTCTGGATCATTTCTTAAAATTTCAAACTTTGCTTGTCTATCACTATCTGTACCAGTTTGAAGTTTTAACAAATCCCTTATAATATTCCCTTGATTTAAAAGAGAAGTGTTTTGGAATAAATTATAAAGAATTTGATTATCTCTGTCAGTTCTAATTCTCTGTTGCAAAAGATTTCTGTTGTGATTATATAATTGTCTTTCTCTTGCAGACATTCTGCTTGTGTCTGGTTGAACAGAATCTCTAACAATTGCACCAACATTTTCTTCTGTTACTTGTGATGCAGACATTCCCTCACGAACACTCTTTCTTATATTTCTAACAGATTTTGCAGAAGTTGCACCTCTTCTTGCAACAGTTGTTCCTTCACTATAAGTAGACTGAATTCGCTCTCTATTTCCTTCAACAATAGCAGCACGATCTGCTAATCTTTCTGCTCTTGCACCTTTTGTTTCACTTCCGGTAAAGAATACTTTTGCTCCTCTGCCTAAACGAACAAAACTTGTGCCAACTGCACTTGTTGCCGTGCTGACTGCTTTGCCAACTTTGCCAACCGCTTTTCCTGTTACGGTTTTCATTGCACCCCAAGTTGCACTTGCAGCAGAAACCACACCTTGCTTTGCCTTATGAAGCATTTCTTTTCGTTTTGCACTATCAGTAACAAAACTCTTAATTCCGCCTAGTCCAGTTTTTACACCACCCCATGCGGTCTGCAAACCTTTAAGTGTTGCCTTTCCACCAGTTAAAACACCGCCCCATGCAGTTTTTGCTGTATTAACAACACCATCTTTAGCTTTCTTTAATCCATGTCCAATATTAAGACCTGCTCGTTTTATGCCTCTTTCCCAAATTACTTGCTTTCCAAAATATGCAACTTTATCACCTGCAGCGGTAACAACTTTTTTAACTCCATTTTTAGCACGCTTGCCAAGTCTTACCCAATTTTCGCCACTTGTTACATATTTCACACCTTCATGGGCTTTGTGAAGTAGATCAGATGCACCTCTTCTCACAGCACGAAGTGGGCGTGTTAAAGCAGAACCTAAACCTTTCCATTTTCTGCTATCATCAATACCAAGGTCTTTTTCAAGTGATTTAAGAGTGTTATGTTGTTTTGTTAAAGTATCTTTATCTTTAATTACATCGCCAAGGTTCTTGCCATCTTTTGTTAAGCCTTCACTTGCTATTATTGCATCAACAGAAGTTCTGTTAAGCCTTGCCTTTTTAACAATTTCAGCAGCATTAACTGCATTTCCATCTTTATCAACAGCACCTTCAAGAAGTTTTGTTGCATAAGCTTCGTCAATACTGTCTTTATCTTTCTTACCTAAACCTTCTCTAATTGAGTCATAGTTTTCAACAAGGAATGCTTTTACCTTATCACTATCCTTATACTTGTTATATGAAAGCCCTGTTTCCATTTCAAACTTTCGCCTGAGTTCACTTTCAAATGCATAATTGCCTTGAGCCGCACTAATCATTGCAGCGGTTGAATCATTTTCAACCATCTTGCTTGTTAACTCTTGCATCTTTTGTTCATCTTTCAATATTTCAACTGGGTCTTCATCAGAACCAAAACCGCTAACACTGCTCTTTAATTTATTAATGTTTTCAGCCAATTGCTTATCAGAAAGTTCACTTAACTTAACTTGTTTTCCATCAGCATTACTAAATAATATTGCTTTTTGTTCAGCAGTTAACTGGTCATAGGTAAGAGCAACTGCTTTGCCATTTCTCATTGTAGACAAGCCACTTGATAGCATTAATTGATTCAAAACTTCAATGTCTTCTTTTGAAGCCTCAATATTTTGAGCATATTTTTCAAAACCTTCTTCGCCTTGTTCAAATAATTTGCGTTTTGCAAATCCTCGTTTTAAATCATCAATAGATGTTGAATCTGAATTTTCTGAAACCATGCTAAATGCGGCATTAAATTCTTCTTCATTCATGTTTTTAACAATTTCAGAGTATGCTTCGTCACCAGTTTTTCTTTGAAGAAGTCCTTTTTCAGTTAAAAGTGCATCAACACTTGTTTTGCCCGCTTGTTTTAAGAAATCAGATTTATCTTTAAATCCTGCTGATTTTAATTTTTCTTCGGTAATTCCAAGAGCATCAAGATATTCATTATTAACATCTTCAACAACATCAACTGAAAGTTTTGATGCAAAATTCTGTGCAAGATATTGGTCTTGTTCAATTTCTGAAAGTTCATCAAATTCTTTGCCGTCATTATCACGAACAAATTGCTCTTTTGCTTGCTTCATAAGTCTTGAATTTTCACGAATCTTTCCAGCAGTAATTGTTGTCCTTTTGAATGCACCATTTGCAAGCCTGCTTAAATTTTCTTGTTGAAGTGCTGTTTCCGCTATACCATTCATGTCTAGTTTAAACACAGCATCTTCTTGCATTTCACTATGAACAATATTAAGTAAATCTTCATCAGAAATATTGCCATCTTTTAAATTAAATTTAGAGTTGAAATTGTCTCCATATTTTTCTTTTAAAGCGGCTATTATTTTGTCTCTATTACTTAATATTGCATTATTTTTAATTGTTTGTGCCTCTTTTGCATCAATCACACCAAATTTGCCACTAAATTCAGAAGCAAACTCTGCCATTGCTGCAGTATCATTATCCAAAATCATTTGTTCATGAACATCTTCTGCCGATATGTTATTACCTTTAACGGTAGCATCAATAAGTCTGTTCATTTCATTTCTGTGCTGAACAGCAGCATAAACTTCATCTGAATTCTTGCCTGCAAGTCTTTCGTTAACTTCATAAAGCGACATTTCACTTGCCCTTGAAGTCAAACGCGCTTTTAATTCTTCATTTCCTGCACTATTTAAAAACTTATTAACAGCAGCAGTATCGGTTATATCAATGCCCGCTTTGCCTAATTTGTCAATCACATCACCATCTTCACTTGCAAGTTTTGCAAGAAGTTCAGACTGCCCAGCTGCATCAAGACCAGCAAAACCATTGGTTGAAGCAATGTTTTCAAGATTTTGCTTTTGTTCAGGATCTAATCTCTTCTTTAACTCTTCAACAGCTTCTGGTGATTTTAATTTTTGAAGAACTGCCGTATCACTGTTTCCATTATCGCCAAGCATTTTCCAAATGCTATCAGTGTCAATATTTTCACCTAAAAGTTTTAATTTTGCTTGGGCAATTTTAACATCTTGTTCACTATAACCCGCTCTGTTAAAGCTTTCTAATTCGCCAGCAAGTGATTTATCTAATTTTTCACCCTTTGCATAATTTGCAACAAGTTCATCAACAAGTTCACTCTTACCTTCAAATTTTGCACTGGCAAATGCATTATAGATGATGTCATCTCTGTTTTCATCAATAATTCCTTGTGATAAATCCCTTTCTGCAGCAAGTTCATCATCGGTTCTTGCATTGAATTTTTGATAATGTGAATTAACAACATCATCAAAGTTAGTTCCCTTTTCACGAATAAGAGCATTAATATAATTTTCTCTGCTTGAACCACTCATTTCTCTAATTTTATCTTGTTCTTCTTGACTTAAACCTTTAACAAACTCTTCTTTTTGTTCTTTGCTTAATGCAAGAGAAGAATCAAGTGTTGCAACACGAGCAAGCAAATCAGCATGCCCCGACTGATCCATAACATCTTTTATTCTCTTTGAATCAATTCTTTCAAATGATTCGGCACGAACGCTTCCATTGTTATACATTCCCTTCAGTCTAACAACGTCAGCATCAGAAATCCCTTCAAGTTTACCATTATTATTTAAAGACATAAACCCAAGCAAAGCCTTATCTTCATCTGTTAATTCTTCATAAGATCCCTTGCCTGTTACTTTCTTTAACATTTCTGGATTCATTAACTTAACATTTTCTTCCGTTGCAAGACCTGCAAAAGCAGCTGTTTGCATTTCACGAGCAAATTTGCTATCAGGATTGCTTGCTACAATATTTTTTGCAGTGTTTGCAATAATTGATGTTTGTTCTGCCTCTGTTGCACCATCTAAAATTGTGTGCCCTTGAGTGTCAACATTAGCAAGTGCTTTAGCTGTGGCATCTTGCCTGCTCTGTTCACCTTGCAATGACCAAGCAGAAACACTGAATGTTCCATTTTTAAGGCCAGCTTCGATACTTTCAGTTAATTCGGCTCTATATGATTCTGGGTTTAAATTGTTAAGATTATTATTTTTTATTACTTCAATCGCACGTGCATATGCTTCTTTATTATTGAGTATATCATTTTTACCAACAACTTCGCCGTTAGAGTCATTAATATGATATGAGCTTGCAAAATCATCATAGCCACCATTGTTAATCAAATATCTTAAATATGCATCTGCATTAATATTTTCATCATGGCGTGCCTGATCATAAACTGCATCAGTAAATGTTCCAACATTATTTTCGCCTTTGTTAGAAAAATCTAAACCGGCTGCCAAATTGTTTCCAAAAATGTTTGCAACGGCACCCATTTCGCCTGACTGCATTGCAGCGGTTTTAATATCACCATTTCCAAGTTTAGCAAGAATTGCTTGTGTGATTTGACTAATTACATCTGGTGGAATTGTAACTTCTTGACCATCTTTAGTTGCCTTATATTCAAGGTTGCCATTTGCATCTTTGTCAACCGTGATATTTGCACCATCTAAACCAAGTTTTGAAGCATCTAAACCAAGTTCAGATAAATTGATTGGATTTGAACCTTGACTGTTTGTTACAGCTTGAGCAACAGTTCTTGCAAGATTTGCATTACCAGCATTATTTCTAACAACATTAGCAACAACAGCGGCATTGTCTCCACCTGTAATTTCTTCATTATTAATTGCCTGTCTGTTAACATCAGATGCAGCAATCGCTTCTGCCTGTTCGTCAGTAAGTTCGCCACCAATTTCTTCTCTTGCAGCATCAGCAACAGCAATGCTTGCATTGTCTCCACTTGCATGAGCATCGGCAACACTAACACCTGTTCTGTTTTCAACCGCCTGATTAACTGGTGCCATTGCTGGTGAATTTTCAGCTGTTACATTTGCTGGAACTCCACCACCATCAGGCGTTCCGTCTGGTGCTCCGTCTGGAGAATCATCTGGTGCTCCGTCTGGATTTTCATCGTCTGCCCTTGAACTCTTTGTTCCGCCTGATGACCCACCATCAGCCGTTGCCCCTGCAGCAGCTTCAGCCTCCTTTTTACCTTGATGCTTTTGAATTCCCCATTCAACTGCACCTTTAACCTTTTTCGCAGCCGCCCCTGCAACTGCAATACCGGGAACAGTATCTTTTAATGTTTGCCCAGCTTTCTTTGTGCTATCTATTAATGAACGCCCTGAAATCATGTCAGTTGCGGACTTCATATCTTTGCCAACCTGTTCTTTTGTTCGTTGACCTGAAGTTAAAATGTCACCATTTTCATTACCCATAAGCGCCGAAATGACTTTTGGAAGTGAATCAATCATTGTGAATGCAACAAGCACAAACAAAATGTAGACATAACTATTCAAAACCTTATAACTAAATGGCAAATGTATTAAGAAATAACTACCCGAAGTTGCAATATCTTCCGCCGTGAAAATATTAGAAAGCGATCTAACAGGCGTGAGCAAAATAAAGAATACATTGATTCCCAAAATAACGCCATAAGTGCCCAGCACTTTATTAAATAGATTTCTAATTATATGTTGATTAAACCTGTTTCCGTCATCAAGCGGAATTGTTGATGCCATTGCTGGCATTGCAAGATAGTAAAGTGTGATTTCGTAGAACCTTTTAATAACACCCCAAATTGCCGTTCCCAAAACCTTGATGATAAGCACACTTGAAATTAAAATTATCCAATAACTTATTTTAAGTGGAATATAGAATGTTGAAAGTGAAATATAGGTGTCATTATCAAAGAAATAATCATAGCCAATGCCGTCAGAAACTCTGAAACTTTGTGACAATACTTCCCTGTTCATTTCAGGAAGACCAAGTGCACAGTTAATTCGAATTCCAAATAACCAAAGATTAAAATCCCATTTCCAAAATACAACTGGTGCATTATCACGATAGTTGCCAATTATAAATTGACTGCTCAATGATTCATAATGATTCATTGCATCACCATCTGACCCGTAATAGTTTCTTGTTCTAACATTCTCATAGCTATTAGTGTCATACAAAATTCGTGTTGTAACACTTGCAAGGTCATCAATAGTTGCACATTCTTGACCTATATTTTTATAAATTGTTGCAACATATTCATTGCCATCATAAAGTCCAAGAGAGTTATCGTTGGTCGCAAAATAGAAATCACTTTCATTAATTTTGCATTTAAACACATAATTTGGGTCATTTTCATCTGGCACAGTTGCAGGATCAACAGTTCCGTCATCATTCCAAACCTTTAACGAACTGCCACTAGTCATATATGTGTAAAAATTATAGAGATCAAATCTTAAAACCTTTTGGTCAAAAGTACTTGAATAATCGCCACCAGGGTCAGCTGTTGCAAAGTTAATATAAATTTTATTACTATTTAAATTCAAGTTAAGTAAAGATTGATTTACAGTATTGAAATAAGCAAATATATATGAACTTTTATTCAAACTTGAAATATTAATGATTTCTTCAGTTCTATACAAACTTTGACCACCATCTGACTCTTGCGAATATTCAAAATATGAAGAATTTACTTCTATTGTTTGGTCTGCACCAATTTTATTAATAGCCTCTGACTTTTTGCCTTCTTCATAAGTTGTATACTTAATGTTATAGTTCCAATATGCACAATTTAATGTGTCACCTAACTCTACCCCAGCATTATCAAAGCTTATACTATTATTTTGTTTATCAATTGCAAGAGATGTTGTGTCAACACTATGAACAGTGAAATAGTTATCTGTTGTGTTATAACGAATAATGAAATAATATCCGTTATTGCTTACTTCAAACAGCAAATATCTGTTTGCACCATTTGAAAGTGCCAAATTATCATCACCAAAACTTGCAACTATGTTTCGATTTCCACCACTTGATGTATATATCAAATTAACAGTTAAACGTTGCATCAAAGCATCATTAAGTGTTACTGGGTCACTGTCTTTAATAATTTGAAATCTTCTATTATTTCCACTTATAGGTGACACAGAATAACTTGAACCAGCGTCAAGGCTGTCACCTTCACCGCTATCTTCAATTCCAAAACCATCAATAGTATATGCTTGATAATTTGTTGTGTTATTGCCATTTAAGCCCTCTTCATCAACAAATTGTGTGAAGCCCGACTCAATACTCATGTTATAATAGTATGGAGTGTTTCTATCAATTTGTGAAATTACTTCACCCTCGTTATTTGTTAGATTTTGTGAACTTTTAATATAGGTTGGCATGCCACCCATTGCATTTGTTGAATTAACTGAAAAATCAAACGCACCTTTTGCAAGAACAACACCACGATAGTTAGATGCAAGGTAGTCAGAACTGAACCTGTAGGTATTTCTTGTTTCAGGGTCAGTGTAGGTCATGTTATTTACAAGTGGAATATACTCTATTGATGTTCCAACATTAACCTTCCAACACATGATGTATTTTGAACCATAAAGTTCATTATTGCCATCGGCATTTGCCATGTATAAAACATTTCCCATTTCGGCATCATCACATTCTTCTGAATATGAAACAACAAATGGAAGATATGTATTGCCATCAGCCGCATCATAATATGCATTATTAACATTACCTGAAAGTGTTCCTGAACTAACCCATCTTGTTTCAACTTGATAATTTGAATCATAGGTCCAATTTATCATATTTGATGAAATGTCAAGCATGTAGAGTGTTACACCATTTTCCAAAATAAAGTCCATAACATCAGCCATAACTTGATATTCAGCCTTAAGTTGAACAACTCCTAGTTGACCGCCGTCAAAATATGTTGCAACTGTGTCATTATTAAACATAAGTTTTGCTGACTGAACTGAATCAATCCCAAGTGCTGATAAAAATGAACCTTGACCATTCAAAAGGCCTGAAAAACTTAATGATTCAGAAAAACTTCTTGAATTACTATAAATTGTTCCATAAGACCAACTGTTATAACAAGCCTTAATAACTTCACTGCCATTTGTGAATTGTGAAAAGTCTGCATTTCGAATAAAGCCATTTTGACTTGTTCCGTTCTGCATATATCCTCTGATATCATTCAAAATATCTTGATTGCCAATATTATTGTTTCTATTCATAATATTGACTTGAAGAACATTTCGAAGATAGTAATACATCGCAGTTGGGCTGTTGACCGTTCCTGTGCTACTATAATCCAAACATGGAAGCATATAGTAAACAGTTTCGCCGTTAATATTCAAACTTACACAATAGCCATAAAATGGGTCATTTGGACTAACTTGCCCAAACATTGTGTTAACTGTGTATTTAGTCGAACTACCCGCTTTATTTAGATAATCTTCATAGGTGTTAACATATTCACAAAATTCATCGCTTCCCGTTCTGCCATTAGTTAAAACAAGATATTTGCCATCTCTTGTTATATAAAATGAAACCTCATCACTAACCGCATTTCTGGCATCTGCTGCAGCATACTGCCTGTATCTATTTGCATTTTGTGCTGAAATCGAAAAGATTGAACCACCAAAGGTTGATGCCATATCAATGTTTAAAGCTTTAACAAGTGAAGCAAGAATGGCATTTGAAGAAATTATTCCAACAAAAAGCATAATTGGGAACAAGATAACAATTGCAATTGCTTTGAGGGCTTGTCTTAAAATTTTTGCTTTTGAATTTGATTTTCCATCTCCAAAACTTTCACCAGTGATATATGTCCATTCGTTTTTAATGATTTGATAAATTGTAAAGATAATTAAAAGAACAACAAACACACCCAGCATTGCACGGAAAACTCTTTGAACGGTTTCGTCATACAAAAACGAGAAAAGAAGGTCATTCCCCGTTGCCCCTTCAAGTGTGTACGTATTATTATTAAGCCAGTAATCAAGACCAATAAGTTTTTGAATAAAATATTGCAAAAAATCAACGAATGCCAAAAACCATTTGCACACAACATAAAAAAGTGAGGCGATTGCATTGCCAAGCCAAGTGAAGGCATTGCCAATCAAGTCCCACAAACCATTAAAAAATGAGGTGGTGGTTGGTGCTATTTGAGCAGACACAAAACTTGAAATAACTGAAAAGAGATTTCCGAAAGACATATTTCCCCCATTTTAGCCATCTGAAATTAGTGTTTGCAAAATACAAAATTTTAAGTGTAATTTGCTAAATAAATTTTACATAAATTCGTTTGGCTAAATAAATATATAATATATCAAGAGTATTATATCATATTGTGCCAAAATTAGACAAATAAATGGTGGGTTAAACTTGATTTTTTTTAAATTTTTTTAAATAGAATTTTTTTGCTAATTTTCGTCAATTTTAGGCAGAGATTTTAATTATTAAAATTTGCATTATTTTGTATAAATTTAATAAAATTTGTTTATTTTTTACATTTCTATTATAGTTAAGAATAAATTGAATTTAATTTTTAAAATATAACTTTTTCTTATTTTTTGTTTAAATTTTTTATTTTTTTTTGATTTCAAACATAAAATTTCACAATAATTTTTCTAATTTTTTAAAAAGAAATTATTTAAAATTTTTTGCACAAAAAAAACGCACAAATTGTGCGTTTTTGGTTCTTATCAGTAAACCTATTAAATAGTTCCTGGAACACCTGAACCAAATAAGTCTTCGATGATTGAAGAATTCAAAAGAACTTGAATTACTGCAATAAATACAATTGCAATAAGCACACCAACAACAACGTTGATAAGTGAAGCTTTTGCTTTTTTCTTATCATCATCTTCTTCAGCTCTTGCATATTTAACACCAAGTTGAATACCATAGAACATACCAAGAACAAGCAAGAATGCCATAAGAACTGGAAGAACTATGTTAACAATACCAATAAATTGGTCATAAGCGGTGTTAACAATTTGATCAGCTGCATCAGTTGCATCAGCTAAAAAATTGAAAATTGAACCCATAATTTTTCTCCTTTTTAAAAAATTATTTAATCGACTAACTAGATATTATCATATAAAAAGTATTTTAGCAAACAAAAATTAAGCATTTTATTAATTTTTTTACATTTTTATAACTTTTATAATTAAATGATTTACCTATTTTTAATTTTTATTCATAACTAGCAAAATCTTTAGCCACCATTGATAAAATCAGCAAGTGGACCACGAACCGCATATAAAATTACAAGCAAAATAATAACAGTTGCTGCACCAATAATAAAGTTAATCAATGTTTTTTGCATATTTGCCTTTGCTGCCTCATCTTCTGCCTTTGCATATTTTACCCCAAGGAAAATTCCATAGAACATGCAAAGCGCTGTCACCACCGAAAGAACATAAGGACCAACCAAAGTCATTCCTTCATAAATTGGGTTCAAAACGCCCTCACCTGTTGATGCTGAAACATAAGAAAATACATTAAAATATTTTAAAAAGTTTATCATTGTCATCCACCTTAACAACTAAATTTTAACAAATTATTTTACTGCACGCAACTAATTTTGTAATTAAATTTTATTAAATAAAAATTTTTTAATATTTTTTTATATTTTATTTTTAGCGTTTGAATTATTTGCACTAATATTTTTGATATGATATAATCAAAACTGAAATAATTTATATATTAATTATTATTTAGAGGTCTATTTATGTCAGATAAATCAGAAAAACAATCATCATTTTTAACATTTATTTTAACAACAATATTCTTTTTAATTCTTTCTTATGCTGGTGGCGTTGGATTAAATTATCTTATGTCAAGCACAGTTAATTTTTCAAGTCGAACAACTTTAACTTATGCGTTCGTTATCTTTTTGGTTGTTTTTCTTTTTTATGTTATTTCATATACGTCAAAAGACAAAGAAGGAAGGCTTAAGGGTAAAAGTTCAATGGAAAACCAACACTTTGCTTCCCTTAAAGAACTCAACAAAAATTATAAACATTGTTTTTACACAGACCTTAAAAACCTTTCAGTAACTGGCATTCCTTTTAGGTTTGAAAGAAAGCATAACAACATTCATATTCACTTCACCCCACCTTGCCATGTTTTGATTGTGGGTGCATCTGGTACTGGTAAAACTGCATGCTGGGTTGAACCAACCATGCAAATTTTGTCTGAACTTAAAAACAGACCTTCTCTTTTTATCACTGACCCTAAAGGTGAAATTTATGCTCACCACTCACTTAAACTTAAAAATCAAGGCTACACAGTTTTGCAACTTGATTTAACACAACCTTATGCAAGCAAACGCTGGAACCCACTTGACAATATTTATGATCAGTGGCAAAAGCGTCTTCACATGGAAGAGGAAATTTTAAAACACACAAATGACCCTATTAAAAATTATCCAAATTTGTTAAAAGCCGGCGA
The DNA here is from genome assembly GCA_944381185.1 of uncultured Clostridia bacterium. Lineage (GTDB taxonomy): Bacteria > Bacillota > Clostridia > Christensenellales > UBA1242 > RGIG1681. Next base: position 96,740 of record CALWKE010000003.1, on the reverse strand, counting down.
TATTAAAAGCACAGAGTGGTATGAATTTGAAGGCAAAGCATTCTCTACCCTTCGTGAAACACTTATTGAAGTTGATGTTGAAAAACAAAAAATTAAAGATGAGTGTATGGAGAGTTTGACCGATATTGCAAGTGCCATTGTTCCATCAGACCCTGACCCAAAGAACAAACAGTGGACAGATGGTGCTCGTGACTACTTTTTGGCTTGTATGATTGCCATGCTTGAAGACAGTGAAGATGAAGCACTGGGCATGACAAAAGAAAAATTCTGTTTCTTTAACGCATATAAAATTGCCATGAATAAAGACGACGACTATGAAGTTGTTAAAGATTATTTTAGTGGAAGAGACCCACTTTCAAAATCAAGAGAACTTTCAACAAACATAACTCAAACCAAGGCTACTGTTACCCGTGATGGTTACATGAGTTCACTTAACACAAACCTTTCACTTTTCTCTGATAATGGTATTTGTTTCTTAACTTCTGGAAACGACATCTTCTTTACCGAATTTGATGAGAAGCCAACTGCTTTCTTTATTAAAATTCCTGATGAAAGAGCAACAAGATACAAACTTGCCAGTGTTTGCATTTCACAGGCATATAAGGAATTCGTTCAAAAGGCTCGTGCCAACGAATTTGTTAATGAAGATAAAATGGCTCACTTAAAACGCCCACTATTCTATATTCTTGATGAGTTTGCGAATATGCCAAAAATTGAGGGCTTAAACAGAATTATAACTGTTGCAAGGTCAAGATGGATATTTTTAAACATGGCAATTCAGTCATATTCACAGCTTGATGACGTTTATGGCAAAGAAGTTGCTGAAATCGTTCGTGGTCAGTGCCGTGCAACTCTGTTTTATGGAACACCTGACCTTAAAACTCGTGAAGAGTTTTCAAAGGAACTAGGCAACCACACAATCGAAGTTGACAGCCGAACAAAAAGCGAAGGCAGTGGAAAGGAAAAGAGTTCTTCTTCAACCTCAACTTCCCTTCAACAAGTTCCACTTATTCACCCATCTGAACTTGATAAAATTCCACTGGGCAACAACATAACAAACAACTTCCAACAATATCCTTGCAAAGCTATTGTTACACCTTACTTTAAATGCCTAGATATTTACAAAATTGGTGCTGTTCCTGCTGAATTTATTCCGGGTCGAACCTTTAAAGAAAGTGATGTTTTTTATGACATCAGACGCCGAAATAGTATTGTTTTAAATAGTGATGACTTTTCAGATTAAAAAATTTAGGGGTTACTATGAAATCTTTAAAAAAATTATTATTATTTTGTTTTCTTTTCGCTGTTATATTTGCTGGGCTTAACCTGCAAAACTTTTCACAGGCAAGTGCAGTGGATAACCCACCGCTCGAAACAGATATTTTTGACTATGTCACAATAACTCAAAGTGGTCAAATTTTAAATAACTCAAATGTTAAAATTAGTGAAGACGAGCATGAAATTACAATTTACGCAAATGAGTCAGCGACAATAACCTTTAACCCCTTTGAACGAAATTACACAATTAGTTCTCTGTCAGATACCATGAATTTTGTTGACAGGCAAAACACAATTATAATTGAAAAAACTGACCCTGACACCTACCCTGACACCTTTGAATATAAAGGTTACACATACTATTTCAGAATAAGCACTCAAAATGTTTTATCTGTTTATAAAAATAATCCAGCAGTTGCTGGCACAACAACCACAATGTCTACAGCAAACAGCGACCTTGTTTCATTCGTTGAAGATGACTCAAAAATAACAATAACCTACACTGAATCATACACACTTTTATCATCAGCATCAGATTCAAAATTTATCTTCACTGTGGGAAATCTTTCAACAATTCGACAAATCAATTTTATTAGACCAATAATCAATTTTTCAAATTCTGCAAACACAGTCGTTAAATTTAACACTTTTGAACAAATGGACGGCGGTGAATATTATCCCCCAACCAGCACAATTCAAAGTGAACAAATCTTTAATAAAATCCAAATTAATTTTATTAATAATAATTACACAGAAAACAATCCGCTTTATTTTGATATAAACTATAACGGATTTACCTATTCACTTATGCTATACTCAAAAGAGTATAACAGCACAAATTATTTATATGTAAATTACTTTGACGAAAATAACAATGAAAATAATTACTATGTTGCAACTCCATTAATTTTAGATGATAATAATGAACTAGTTCCTGACACAAGATATGGAATTGATGCTTCAAGAAACTTGTTTTCATTCATATTTGAAAACACTGGAAGATATTCTTTTGAAGTTTATGATTCAACCTATATTTATGGTATGAAAAACTCAAATTATTACCAAACTTCGTTCTATATTGTTGATGAAGAATCATCTGATTTTGAAAATATTTACATGATTGCACAAACAACCGAAGATGACGGAACTGAAATTGAATATATTGTTAGCACATCGACACTTAATAATAATGTTAAACTTTCAATTAAAAATTTAACCGCAATTGGTAGTAACACTTCACTTGACAAAGTTATTGACCATGTTGAAGTTATTCAAGCACTCTTTGGCGGAAGCGGAAATATTCCTATTCCAACAAGTTATTCAGTTGAAGAAATTTTAGATATGATTGACGAAAATGGTGATGTTGTTTTTGAATTTAATGAAGATGCTTATTATCAAGTTTATATCTACCCTTATGTTGAAGAAGGGCAAGAACAATATTCGCCTGAACCAAAACTCTATGAATTTACACTTATAAAGCAAGCAAAAACAACCTTCACAATCGGCGATTACACACACGAAGCAACAATACCATATCACACAGAAATTATTGACTATACATTTAATATCAACTCACCTATGGAATTTAAAGTAAAATTTTCATCACAGCAGGCTGAAGTTGATGAAACTATAAATAAAACTTATGTGAATAGATATGAAATCATGTATGGTATGGAAGATGCTCTTATTCAAAAAATTGAAGCTCAACCTAGCACAGGCGAAGATGATGAAGAGGAAGCCCCTGCCCCAACGGATAGTTTGACTGTTCAATTCTTTGGTGTTGGAGCTCTTAAAGTTACTGTTACTTTTAACAATCAAACAACAGTTTATGATTTAAATTCAGAAGAAGGCAACAACACATTAACTTTTACTGAATACGGAACTTATACATTTGAACTTGTTGACTCAATGGGAACAACAAGAACAGCAATGTTCACACTTGAGAAAAAACTTAACACATCTGCCATTGTTTTAATAGTTCTTTCTTGTGTTATTGTTGCAGCTGTTGTTATATTTGTTTTAGTTGCAAGGTCAAGAATAAAAACAAGATAACAAATCACAAAAACCACTGCCAAAGTGGTTTTTATTTTGCAAATATATTTAAAACAAAACATTTTTAATTTACAAATTATCATTTACAAATTTCTTCTTTAAAATTTATTATAAAACAATTAAAGCCACTAATTTATATTTTTAGCATATACTTTAATATGAAAAAAGAGTATATTTTAGTTATAGATAGCGGAGTTGGAGGGCTGTCTATATTAGCAAAATTATATAAACTTGTTCCAGCCAATTTTATATATTTTGCCGACAGAAAAAATTGCCCCTATGGCGAACATAAAAAACACGAAATATTTAATTTTTTAGATAACATCATCAAAGAATATACAAGTAAATATAATATTAAAATTGTTGTTCTGGCGTGCAACACAGCAACAACAACTTCAATTAAAAACTTGCGAAAGAAATACAAAGATTTAACTTTTGTGGGAACAGAACCTGCAATTAAACTTGCAAGTGATGCAGGATTTGATAAAATTTTGGTTCTATCAACACCCGCAACAGCCAAACAAAATAGTTTTAAAAAACTAAAGCAAACTGCTGAACATTCAGGCAAAGTTATAAAATGTTTGAAACTTGAATTTTTTGCAATAGATATTGAAAAATATTTTACTCAAAAATCTGTATCATCTTGGTTTGCCCTTTTAAAAGACTTGTTTTTTATTAAACGCAAGGCTAAAAATTTTGATTGCGTGGTTTTGGGTTGCACACATTATCCACTCATATCAAATTTAATACAAAAGTATGTTAATAAGCCTCTTTTAAGTGGGTCTTTGGGTGTGTCAAGACGAGTTTTTGACATGCAGAAAAATTTAAACACCAAACCTTTTGTTGCACGAAGTAGTGTTACTTTTTTCTCATCTGCAGATTTTAGTTTAAATCAAAAATATAAAAAAATATTTAAGCAAATACTTGCAAATAAACAAAATATATGATAAAATTGTTTCTAGAATATTGCAAAGGAGCAAATTATTTATGCCTATTATTAAATCAGCAAAAAAAAGACAAGAAGTAGCAATTAGAAATAACGAAAGAAACAAAAGTGAACGCAGTGAACTTGCTACTGTTATTAAAAAGTTTAAAACGGCTGTTGCTAATAAAGATGTTGAATTAGCTGAAAAGTTACTTCCTGAAACATTCTCAAAAATCGATGAAGAAGTTTCAAAGGGTATCATTCACAAAAACAAAGCTAACAACAAAAAGGCAGGCCTTTCTGTTGAACTCACAAAATTGAAAGCAGAATTAAAAAAATAAAAATCAGCCATGGCTGATTTTTTTTGACTGACATTGATTATTATTTTATGTCAGTTTTTTTGTTCTATTTTACAAATTTTGCAAAATTAATTCAACAAAAATAATTCGACAAATTTTGCAAAAAAAAATTGCCACCAAACTTGGTGGCTTTTTTTACTTGTTTTTGTTGTTTTTCTTTGATTTTATTGTCTTTGTTTTTTTGATATCTCGTGCAACAACTTGACTTACGGCTTTTGCAACATTTTCATCAACGCCATTTGCATTAATTTCATCTGAAATTTGAACAACTGTTGTTAAAAATTCTTTTTCAATATTTGAATAATATGATTTAATCTCAAGTTTATGATAAATGTAAAGTGCGATTATAACAAATATAATAAATGCAATAACTGATAAATAAACAACTAAATTTTCATTGCCAAAAAACATATAAAACCAATTCAAAGAATTTTTTGCACTCATTATTGCAGATTCAAGGTTAGAGTCAGTCAAAGTTAAACAAACAGTTTTATAAACATCATAAAGGTTTTTTGTTATGCTTTCTGACCCATAAGTTTTAGAAATATAATCCAAATTATCATTTTCGGTATACTTAATTATCTCATTGTTTTCATATTCATTAAGCCCAAGTGCCACACCATAAGAATAGTCACCTGCAAAAAAGTTTATTGCTGTTATGCCATTCTTCATAAAACTATAGTTATCTGAATTCATAGCAAGATGATAATAATTTAAACCAAGTTCGTTTGTGTTATCTGTCATAACTTTGCTTAAATTATAGGTTTTAACCATTGAAACGTTTGTGTTTCCATTGCTGGCAACATCACTTATTAAGTTTGAAAGTTTATTTGAAACTTCATCAACATAAAAATATGTATATTTGCCAACTGCAATACTATCAAAATTAATATAACAAAGAATATTTTTCTTTTCTTCATCGGTTATTCCCTGTGTATAAAAATTTGAACCAGCATTGTTTGACTCTCCTGCCCCAAAGAAAACAATTTCAACATCAAAATTTAAATTTAGCGAAGGAAGATATTTTGCTAAAACCAAAAGTGTTGCAACATTTCCAGCACTACCCGTCACCGACTCTGACTCAACAATATTTTCCTTTGTTTGCAAAGAACCATTTTTAAAAGCAACTGCATCATAATGTGTTCCAATTATTATTTTTTTATCTGTATCCTTGCCAGAATCATATTCAAAAATTATATTTTGCGAAGTTTCATAAATTGAACTAAAAACCGATTCGAATGTAAAGGTTTGCACACCATCTAAAACGTAAGCATTGTCTTTTGGCGAAAAACTTGTGTTTTGTGATAGATAATTTTTAATAAATTCACTTGCCTCTTTTTCACCATCACTGCCCGCTAATCTGTTTTTAAAAGTTACATAATTTCTTAAAACTTCACTAACATCTGTAACAAAAGTTTGAGAATCTTGAATAGATGATGCCGAAACCGCTGATTTTGGAAAATTTCCAAAACCAACACTTGCCACCGCCATTATTGCTACAAAAAATGTTAAGATTATTTTTGTTAGTTTTTTCATATTACACCCACCCAAAAACTGTAAATAATAACACAAGTGCTTCATAGAAAAATATAGGGTAACTGAAACACTTAAAAACAAAATGCCTTACTATTGGTTCAGCATATCTTTTGTTAATTCGATTAACATAAAGCAAAAGCATTGAAAATGAAATAACAATATCTATTAGTGTCATAAAAGAATAAAGATATGGCAAGAAAAAGCATAAGTTCATAAAAATGCCAAAAATTAAATTTCGATAAGCAAAGAACATTCTGCTTTCTGCTTTTAATCTTCTAACCGGCACCAAAAATGAATAGATTTTAAAATTTATAATAAATCTGTAAATAAATAATGCAAGTTCAAAAACCAAAAGCCCCATAAGTGCAACAAACAACATCATGAAAGCAATATATGATGCATTTGGATTTGACATATCAAGCAAATTTCCAAAACCAAGAGTAAAACTATAACTAAAAGAGTTTACTGCTGGATAGATTGAGATCCAAACAAATGAAAGGAACAACAAAAATATGTAAACACTATTTGATAATTCTTTCTTCTTTGGCTTAAAGTAATAAGTTTCAGACATTTTTTCCTCTTATGTTTAGTATACTAGTTGCAATCAATTTTATTGCAACATTTTCTTTAATTTCTCCGACTTTTATTTTTTTGTCATATTTAGCAATTAAGTCTACTATTGTTTTTAATTTTTTTGGTGAAAAGTTTTTAACTTGATTAGATAACATTTTTATTGCAAATTCTTTAACACCTAAAAGCGATGCCAGTTCAGCTGAACTTTTGTTTGTGTTTATTGAAACATAAAGTGCTCTTCTGTAATTATTATAAAGTGGTGAAATGATAACAAATGCTGAACCTGGTTTAACAGAAAAACTATCAATGAGTTTAAATGCATTTTCCCCGTCACCTTTTGCCAAAAATTCTGCTAGTTCATAAATTTGAAATTCCCTTTCTTGAACAACAAAATTTTCAACAATTTGCTTTGTTAAAACTTTTGTTTCACAAACATATGCTGAAAGTTTTTCAAGTTCACTACTTACCTTTGTCATATCATAAAGTGAATAGAGTGCAAGTGTTGAAATTGCATCATCATCTGCCGAAATCTGTTTTTTTGACAAATAATTTTTTATATATAAATTCACCCATTTAGGCTCTAATTTATTGCAATCGACGGGTGTTATGTGTGACATACCTTTAAAAAATTCTGCCCCATCTGGATTAAAAAAAACAAGAATTGTTGATGAAAGCGGTGATGCAAGATAATTTTTTATTATGGCTTGTTCCTCTTTGTTTTTTGATGCAGAAAAGCCTTTAACAACAATAAGCCTATGCTCATCACCAAATGGATAAATGTTTGCTGAATCAACAATCTCTCTTGCCGAAACATTTTCACCAGAAAGCGTTACGGAGTTCATATCTTTTATGTTTATTCCCGCTGCTTCTTCAATCTTTTGAAGAGCATCAAAACATAAAAATCTATCGTCCCCCGAAATCAAGTAGGCACTTTCAATTTTATTTTTTAATTCTGATTTTAATTCAACGTATTTCATCTTCTTGTTCTCTAACATATTATATCAAAACATCTAAATTTTGTCTAGTTATTAGTTTATATCACAAGATAGCAAAGCATACTTGAAATTAAAACAACCAGACATGTAGCAATCTTTTTGTTTCTTTTAACAAAAATATAATCACTTAAAACGAACATTACAACCAGCATTAAAATAATAGCAAGCACATTAAATTCAAGAAAATCTATAACAAACCCCAGCGAACTAATATAGTGATTAAACTTCACAACAAGACCCATAAGATAACCATAGATGTCACAGATAAAAGACATAAATGGTAAGATTGCGGAAATCGCCATTCCGATTATTAAAATTATAAATGAAAACATTGATAGTGGCACAGATATTAGATTGCATAAAAGCCCCAACAGTTGATATCTTTCAAAATAATAAGCATTGATAACCAAAAGTCCAAATTGAACCGCCAGATTTAGCGACAGGGTTGATGCCATTTTTGGTTTGAAATATCTAAATAAAAATCTTTTAATTGGTGAAGCAAGCAGAATTATTGAAAGCACTGCCGAAAAACTTAAAACAAAAGAAATATTATACATTTTTAATGGGTCAACTAAAAGTATTAAAACAGCAACAAATGATAAAACACTTAAATTATCATACGCCTTTCCCCTAATGCTTGCATAAAGTACAAACATAGACATGAGTGCGGCTCTTATAACTGAAACCGAAAAGTTGCATAGATATGAATAAAAAAGAAGTGTTATGCCAAATATCACAAAATTAACTTTGTTTGGAACTTTTAACTTTTTTAAAATAAACGACAATATTCCCACTATAAGTGAAACATGCAAACCACTAACCGCCAAAATATGAGCAATTCCTGTGTTTCTGAATGTTTCAATTACATTTCCATCAATAAATGATGTATCACCAAAAATCATTGCATAGCCAATTTCAGAATACTCTACATCAAATTTGTTTAAATATTCAAGAGTGAAATTTCTAATTCTGTCACGAAGTGTAATATTATAGTCATCTGTAAATGTTATTTCATAAAATAACGCATAACCTGATGCAACTATGTTACGATTTAAATAAAACATTGAAGAACTGTTGCCATCAAGAAAATAAAATGAAAGTTCGGTGCTTGCTGAAATATATCTGCCAAGTTTAAAATCGTCAAGGTTAAAGTTTGAAGGATTTGTGTATAGTTGAATTTTTCCATCAATTTTATGAGTTTCGCCATTTGAAATTATATAAACATCGTCAAGTGTTAGTTTTAAGTTTCCTGAAGTTGTGTAAGAAAAATTCTCACTGAATTTGCCATATACTGTTACTTCACTTTCATTAAATTTATAGTTCTTATCTAAATTCTTTGAACGAAAATAAACATTTATAAATGGTATTGACATAAATAACAAAACTGCTGAAAATAAATATAAAAACTTGAACTTATAAATAATTGAAATTATCAAAAGAATTGCAAATAAAGCAACTAAAATTGAAAATATTATTAATCTTAATGAATTTGTTATAAAAACATAGGTGGCAAAAGTTGATGCCACTAGCATCGCTATTGCAAGTATAAGAAAAACTCTCAAATTCATCAATCTTTTCATTGGTATGTCCGCGATTCAATTCATTGTTTTTGTAACAAAGTTATATTATCACAAAAACTTTCTTTAAACAAGAAAAGTTTGTTTTTAATTAAAATAATATTTTGAATTTTTAATTTATTTTAATATCTTCTATTTTTCTTTTTAATTTTACTTTCGCCCCAAGACCCTTCGCTTCGCTCGGCTGGCGAACTTGCTTGGCTCACTTTGTTCGCAAGCAAGTTCATCTCTGTTGGGTAACAATAAAAAAGAGTATACATATCTGTATACTCTTTTTTATTTGGTAGCACCACAGAGAATCGAACTCTGATCCCAAGCGTGAGAGGCTTGTGTCCTAACCTTTAGACTATGATGCCATATAAAACAAAGGTATTATAACACAGCCCTGTTTTTTTTGCAATAGATTTTTTAATCTTCCTTTGTTTCGTTTTCAAGTTTATGTTTAAGTGTTTTCATAGACTCTTTTTGAATAAACTCTTCTGTGCTCATTTTGTTATTTTTTACTTTGTTCGAATTTAAGTATTTTTGCTCTTCATTATAATTTTCTCGAAGCGAAAGTTCCCTTTCAATATCTTCTAAAATAATGGTTATATCTGCAGATTGATCGGCATACTTATTTGCAATTTTTTTTAATTTTCTCTCGCCAAAAAAAGAATATGGGTCAAATTTGTCAGATGAAAGATTTTTAACATCTTCTGCCCAATCGGCAACAATTTCACTATACTCTGCTTCTAATTCATTTTTAATTTTTATAAGTTCTTCATCTGTGTATTCTGCAGGCACCATGCCGATATAATCAATATAACTCATAAAATTAACTCCTTGATATTAAATCATTTGCAAGGTCACAAATTTTTAAAACTTTTTGCATGAACTTTTTTTCTTTTAAAAGAGCACTTCTTATTGTTACAATAAAAGCATAAAAATATTCAACGAGTCTGTTATAAGCCACCTGCTCAAAGGTTGCAAGCACTGCCACCAAATCATTTTTCTGCATAAAACATTTTTTTAACTTTTTTTCAGCCTTAACAGCAGTTAAAAGTTCACGAATTAATTCAGTTAAAATTTCAAAGTCGTTTTTATATTCATTTGGCTGGTCAATAACTTCGTTTGAAACTTCTTCAACCACATTGTCATAATTCAAATGCTCTAAAATTAATTGTTTAAACTGTGCAATTATCGTTTTGCAAAACAGTTCATATGGCGAAAGTTCGGCGTCATAAGAAAAAAATCTATCCAAAAGTTTTGTTATGTCAATGTTTCCGTCATCAATGTTATTGAGCATACAAAAAATAAATGAAATCTTTTTTGCATCACCTTCAGGAAGTTTTAAATACATGCCACCTGTTGCCCTTTTCCATTCATATTTAAAATCAAAATTTATCATGCATTCAGCAATAAGATTATAAACATCAGTGCTACCTGCAATTGCAAGCAAAACATCTGCAATTCTTCTGTCAACCAAAATGTATTTAGATTTAATCATATTGTCAATGCTGATTAAAAAATCATTTATATCAATTTTTTCATTAGTCATAAATTCACCTATAATAGTATAATATCATATTATATATTTTTTTTACAACTAAAAATTTTGCTTTGCCTTTAATAAAAAATTTTATTAAAATAGTTAAGCAAAGTATTTATTTTTTTTTATTATTATGTTATATTATAAAAGATAAATGTAAAGGATTTTATATGGACACAACTATACTCAAACTTATTTTGTTATATGTTTTAGACCAAATGGAAATACCTGTTACAAGTGAAACCTTAAACGAAATGTGTTGCAGTCAAAATAACTGGCTTTCATATATGACACTCACTGAAATTTTGCCTGAACTCGTTGACGCAAGGTTCATTGTTTCTTGCACAAATGGTGGCGTTGATTATTATAAAATCACACAAGAAGGCAGAGATTGCTTAAATTACTTTTTTATGAAAATTCCGTCATCAATAAGAAAAGAAATTGGTGCTTTTATTAAGAAAAACAGGCAGTCATTTAAGCGTAAGCAAGAATATTTTAGAGATTATTACAAAAATCGTGACGGCACTTACACCGTTAACTTAAAAATTATTGACCCAACATCAACAAAACTTGAAATGAAAATTAATGTTGCAAATCGTGCAGAGGCAATCACCGTTTTTAAAAAGTGGAATGATAGTGCCAGCGATGTTTACTCTGCAATCTATAAAATTTTAATTGAAGGAGAATAAAATATGGAAACATTTAAAACATCAGGCGTATGCTCAAGAAGTATTGAATATGAAATTGAAGGTAATACCATTAAAAGTGTAAAATTTATCGGCGGATGCCCAGGAAATACCATTGGTGTATCAAGACTTGTTAAAGGCAAAACTATTGATGAGGTTATTTCTATTCTTGAAGGTGTTCCTTGCAGAAATGGAACTTCTTGCCCTGACCAACTTACAAAAGCGCTTAAAGAATATAAAGCAAAACATAATATTTAATATCAACAAAAATCATGGATAACTCCATGATTTTTGTTTTGTTACCTAAAAAAAAGATGTGCAAAAATGCACATCTTTTTTAATCTTCTTTAATGCCAACAAGTGTTGCATATTCTGTTGAATCGTTATCTATTGTTATATCTGCCCTGTAAAGATAAAACTTGTCTGTTCCCTTATCATCTTCATCAAGTTCTTCAGCAAAAATATAGATATAATTTCCAACAACTTCAGGAATCAATATTCCAGTTGGGTCAACAACTTCGGTATCTGTTAACTTGATTGGTTGAGCAAAATTTGTTAAAACCCCTTCTCTTTCAATTTCAATCTTATAAACTGCACCATCTTCAACATAAATTAAATATTTAACTGTTTCAGTTACAGTTTCATCAACCTCTTCTGTTTCAGGGTCATCTTCAGTTATAACTTCTTCAAGTGTAACAAGGTCGACAAGAGCAAAATTTTCTGATTTTGATAAAATGTTTGTTATTGAAGTTGTTATCTCTTTGCCGTTTACACAATTAACAACTGCAATGTGATAGTCGTCTTCTTCATTGTTATAATAAAGAACAGAAATTGAACCATCGTTATTTTCAACAAAAATTACGTCTTCATAAGATTTATATGAAATAACATTTTCAAGTGCAATATTTAATTCTTCATCATTTGAACCTGTGATTGCTTGAGCATAAATTCTGCTTTCATATGAATAGATAAGTTTTGAATTACGAATGCTTAAAAGTGAAATTGAATAACCTTTGTTTGAAAGAAGAACACTTTCATTTTTGTTTGGAAGAGTCCTATAAACCTTAACACCTTGTTGATAGCGGTCACTTCCGTCAGTGTTATTTGCAAGTGTGTAATAAACAAAACTATTTGCATCAACTGTTGCATTTTCAGTTTCACAAGTGCCATAGTTTTCACTTAAAACACAAGACCTAACACCCTCAATAACATAATTAGTTTTAAATGTGTCACCAATTTTTATGCTTGTTAATGTTTGATTTGATGTTTCATAAACCACCAAATTGAGTTCTGTTCCAGTAACATAATATGCAAATGAAATAACTTCATCTTTAGAATTAAGATTTGTTGTGTAGATTGTTTGAGTGTTTTTATTAACTAAATCATATCTTTTAAATCTTGTTTTATAATAAAGAACTTCACCCTTATAGTTAACATCAGCACTTGGAGATGTGTAATAAATATAATCCCCAAAGAAATACATTGAACCATTGTCATAACCAACCAAATCTTCAACTAAAAGTTCATAGGTATTTGTGTCGATTTCGCCTGTTTCGGTGTTAATTTTAACTCGGGCAATTCCACCACGAGTGTTATCTTCTGAACTGGTTCCGTCATTATCTTTTGTTCCGTTAACAAAATAAAGATAGCCATCATAAATAACAGTTATTCCACCATTTGTGCTAACGCCATTTGTTGATGCAACCTTGCTTGTGTCAACAGTTGTTGCTGAATGTTTTTCTGCACAGCCTGAAAGTGAAAACATAAAAACAAATGCTATAACAACCGTAAAAAGTCCACTTAAAAATTTTTTCATATTTACCCCTAGCATAATATATAATTATTTACAAATTATATTATATAATACTTACCCACTTTGTCAAGATATTTTGATTTTATAAACAAAATTAAGTTTAATTTATCTTAATATTTTTGTCGCAAATTAGAGTATAAAGTTTTTTGAAATCGTCTATTGAAAGTTCTTCTGCCCTAGCACTTTCACCATAGCCCATTTTAACTAAAATTTGTTCAATTTCTTCCTTTGATATTCCCTTGCCGAGTATGTTTGAAGATAATTTCTTTCTTCGCATAGAAAATGCTTGTTTTACAAAGTTAATAAAATCTTCATTTAAATTTGTCTGCGTTTTGAATCTATCAATTTTAACCACTGCCGAATCAACATTTGGCACTGGGTAAAACATTTTTCTGTTAACATTCATCACTTTTTGAGCCGAACCAAAAAGCCCACACATTATGGTTAAAACGCCATAATCCTTCGTTTTTGGTTTGGCAATAATTCGGTCGGCAACCTCTTCTTGAACCATGACCGTAAGCGAAATTAAGTTTGGATTTTTTAAAAACCTTGTCAGTATTGGTGAAGTTATGTAATATGGCAAATTTGCAACAAGTTTAAACTTTCCACCAACAATTTCATTTAACCATTTATCTGAAACCTTTGTGACATCTTCAAATAAAAGCCTGACATTTGAACCTGCAAACTTTTGTGCAAGATAATCAAAAAGTTCGCTATCAATTTCAAAAGCATAAACTTTTTTTGCGTGCTTTGAAAGCATTTCAGTGAGTGCACCTTTGCCTGCACCAATTTCAACAACGGTGTCGTCTTTTGTTACCCCCGCTTCTAAAACAATTTTTTCAAGCAAGTTTTTATCCGTTAAAAAATTCTGACCAAACTTTTTTTTAAATTCAAAATTACCCATTATCTTTACCTATTTTATAATAAATTCTCTTCGCATTATCAGTTGTAATCTTTTCAAGTTCTTCAAACAACAGCCCAACTTCATCTGCAATCTTTTGAATTACATACCTCACATTTTTTGGTTCATTTGTTCGCCCACGAACAGGCTCGGGTGAAAGATATGGCGAATCGGTTTCAACCAAAATTCTATCAAGTGGAATATCTTTCAAAAATGACCTATCATTCTTTTTAAATGTAATGTTGCCTGAAAAACTTATATATAGCCCAAGGTCTAAAAATTTTTTAACCCAATCTTTGCCCTCGCTGTAACAATGCATTATTCCCGAATGTTTTATTAGGTTTTTATGTTCACTCAAAATCTTATAAACATCTTCTGCTGCTCCCCTGCAATGAATGCAAAAAGGCAAAGCCAAACGGTCTGCAATTTCAAGTTGCTTAATAAAAAGTTCAATTTGTTTTTCTTTGTTATATCCTTCAGTGTGATAGTCGAGCCCAATTTCACCGATTGCAACAACCTTTTTATTTTTTGCTAGCATTTCAATTTCTTTTAAATCTTCATCTGTTATACTATCTGCATATTCAGGATATATTCCAACAACTGCATAAACATTTTTGTTTGTTTTTGCAAGTTCAATGCCCGCTTTTGAATCAGCGACTGTTGTGCCGATATTTACGATATTTTCAAGACCTATGTCACACATAGTATCAATAATTTCCTGTGTTTTTTCGCCAAAATATGTCAAATGTGCGTGTGTGTCAATCATAACAAAACCTCATAAATTCATTGTGTAAAACATACCCTTTAGTATGAATAAAATTTGGATTATTCTCTTTTTGATAAGCACAATTTCGCTCTGTTTTTTTGACCCGTCTAAAGTTTTATCTGGTCTTCTTTCAGCATCAAATCGAGCCGTTAAACTTTCACTTGAACTTCTTGCAATCTATGCAATTTGGATGGGACTATTTTTTATTTTAGAGCAGAGTGGAATTTCAAAAAAAATATCCAAACTTCTATCCCCTATTATAAACAAAATTTTTGGTAAAAACAACCTTTCTGACGAAAGCAAAAGATATGTTTCAATGAATATTTCAGCAAACCTTTTGGGCATGAGCGGTGCTGCCACCCCACTTGGAATAAAAGCCATTGAGTCAATGCAAAAAGATAATAAAAACAAATCCGTTGTAACCTTTCCTATGATTATGCTTGTGGTTATTAGTTGTTCAAGCGTTCAATTTTTGCCAACCTCAATCATTGGAATGCTTGAAGCCGCTGGAAGCAAAAATCCCACACGAATAATTTTGCCGTCAATTATATGCTCTATTCTTTCAACGTTAATTGCAATTTTGCTTGTTTATCTGTTTCACTTTATATTTGATAGAATTAAAAATAAACACAAGGACTAGCCCATGGCACTATACATTATCCCAGCATTTATAATTTTAGTTTTAGCAATCAGTCTAATAAAAAAAGTCAACGCCTATGATTGTTTTGTTACGGGTGCAAAACAAGCAGTTGACCTTTCTATTAACACCTTTCCCTATCTGGTTGCAATTTTTGCCGTGGTTGAACTTCTGGCGGTCAGTGGAATATCTTCTTTTTTAACTGAAATTTGCTCGCCAATTTTCAAGTTCTTTGGAATACCATCTGAACTTGTTGAATTTTTAATTCTTCGCCCTTTCACGGGGTCGGGCTCTATTGCAATGCTTTCAAATCTATTTGCAACCTATGGACCTGATAGTTTTATTTCACAATGTGCCTGCGTTATTATGAGTTGTTCAGAAACCACCTTTTATGTTGTTGCAGTATATTTTTCAACCACAAAAATAAAAAAATTAAGATACACCATTCCCGTGTGTTTATTAAGTGCATTTATTGGAGCCGTTCTTGCCTGCCAAATGTGTAGATTCTTTTAAATGTTTCGATTATAGATTTTTTTGGTTTCGTCACTTTCACTGCCGTCATCATTGGTTATGATTAACGGGTCAATGAATTTTATTCCCTTTTTAGCACCTTTTTTCGCCTCTATTAACACCAAGTTTGGTTGTTTGTTTGCCTTTGGATAAACAATTCTTATTACCTTTGGTTCAAGTTTGTTTTGCCTTAAACAAAACAGAATATCAACAAGCCTGTCGGCTCTATGAATCATAAAAATTTTCCCACCAAATTTTAAAAGTTTAAAACACTCCATGCAAATTTCATTTAAATTTGTTGAAATTTCATGAGTTGCCATTGCAATTTGTGACATATTTGATGTTTTGCCCTGCTCGTTATATGGTGGATTAATGGTTACAACATCAACACTTTCATTGCCTAAAACCTCATGAGTTTTGCTTAAATCAATATTTAAAACTTTTATATTTTCTAAATTGTTATATTCAAGTGAACGCCTGCACATATCTGCCAAATCGCCTTGAATTTCAACGGCGTATGCCTCTTTTATATTATTCTTGCATGCAAAAAGAATGGCTACAACTCCTGAACCACTACACAGGTCAACATACCTGTCTGTTTGCTTGCCTTTTGCGAAGTTTGCAAGCAAAACGGAATCGGTGGAAAATTTGTAACCATTCTTATTTTGAATCAACTTGAGCCCCTTACATTCAAGGTCATCAAGCGACTCATTTTCTTTTAGCAAATTTTTATTCACTTTTTGGTGCACCTACTGGACAAACGGCAGCACATGTTCCGCAACCAATACATTTTTCAGGGTCAATAACCATTTTTCCTTCATCATTTGGTGTTATTGCTGAAACAGGGCAAGAACCCACACAAGCTCCACAACCAATACATGCATCCAAGTCAATCTTATATGCCATTTTTCTTCTCCTTTTTTTAATTACGACACAATTATACAACATTTATAAAATTTATCAAAGTGGTTTTGTTACTTTTTGTTTTTATTTTTGTATCTGAATTTTTTGTTTTTATTATTATATGAAGAATTTTGTTTTTCTGATTTTTCTTCTATTTTATTTTCAGTTTCCTTGCTCTCTGTTAAAACTTCAACCTTTTCTTCAACAATCTCTTCAACAATTTCTTCTGTGCTATTAAAACTTTCCGCTCTGTTTGCAACCTTGCCTTCAAAATCAATATCATCAATCGCAAAGTCTTCAACAATAAAGGTATCATTTTCTGCTTGGCGTTTAACGGATACTCTTTCACGCAAAATATCATTAAACACAACGGTTCCCCTTCCGTTTGGAGATGTCACAGTGCTGCCAACTTTTGGCATTTTAGAAAGCATTTCTTCATAAACTGGTGACTCATATGCAAGGCAACACATAAGTCTTCCACAAATCCCATTAATTTTGGTTGGTGAAAGTGAAAGACCTTGAACTTTTGCCATTTTAACAGTAACATGGTCGAAATCTTTTAAAAATCTTGCACAGCAACAAGGCTCTCCACAAGGACCAACGCCACCGCAAACCTTAATCTCATCACGCTGACCAATTTGCTTGAGTTCAATTCGAGTTTTAAGCATTGACGCAAGTTCTTTAAGAAGTTGCCTAAAATCAACCCTTTCTTCACTTGAAAAAGTTATCATTATTTTTGAATTATCTAAACTATATTCAGCACTAACAAACTTCATAACAAGCCCAAGTTCAAGCGATTTCTTCTTGATTTTTGGAAGTTCTGCTTTTGCTTTTACTTTCAAACTATTAAATTTTTCAATATCACTTTCAGTTGCCTTTCGAAGAATTTTGCCAAATTCGTTTGCAAGGTGGTCTGCAATTTCAAAATCAACTTTTGTGACTTCACAAACTGTTTGAAATTCATCAAGTTGAACAACAATTTTGTCTCCAACGCTCAAATTCATTTCATCAATAAAATAATAGGCATTTTTATCACTATCACGCTTAACAACAATTACCTTCTGCATTTAACTTTTACCTCCGCCAACTTAAACAGAATACTATCAACAACAGCAGTGCTGTTAACATTAAAATGTAAACTTTCATTTGCTTCAAAACAAGTTTTTAAAAGTTCTTGCACGGCACTAAAATTTAACATTGATGCAATAACTTTTAATTTTGAAAGCACATTTTTAAACCCAACAAGTTCCTCTTTTTTTGCAAGTATCATATTGATATCACGAAGAACAAACATGCAGATGTTAACAAACTCTTCTTTATCAACATTTTTTTCATTAAATTTGCTTGAAAACTTGATAACGTCACGACTTCCATTTATTTCAAAAAAACATGAAACAATACCATTAAAAAACTCAATAAAACTTTCATTGGTTGCAAGTTTTTCAGCAAAAGACGCATTTTGATTTGAACAATTTGCATAAATTATTGCATTATTCTTATCTATGCCATTATCAATTAAAAGTTCTGCAATTTGCTCTGCTGAAAGTTCATCTAAAACAATCTCTTTAACCCTTGACAAAATTGTTGGAAGGATTCTTGAAGTTGCTGTTGCACAGAGCAAAAACACAGTGCTACTTGTTGGTTCTTCCAAAGTTTTTAAAATTTTATTTTGTGAAGACTCGTTCATATCTTGAACATTTTTAAGTATAAAAACTTTTTTTTCGGCTTCAAATGGGCTTATATTTGACTGTTCAATCACTTCACCAATCGTTGCACTATCTGGGGCTTTTTCTTCCCCAAAAATTTTAACATCTGGGTGAACATTCTTTTCTATCTTTAATTTTGAATTTTGAATAAGATTTTCGTCTTCATTTTTACAAATTATCAATTTTGTTACAAGTTCTGCAAATTTTGAAAGATAGTTATTATCTTGACTCACAAAAAGATAGGCATGTGAACACCTATTATTATCAATATCAACTTTAACCATTTTATAGGCTTTTGAACTTAATAAAACATTCGTATAATCAAGCATAATTTCCTCATATATACTTTAAAATAATTTAAAAATATTGTCAAGAATTAAGGCTAGATAACATTTTTTAACAACAAAAAAGCACGGCAATTTGCCATGCTCTATGAAATTTTGAGTATTTTCATTTTAACTTCACCACCCGGGGTTGTAAATGAAACGATATCTCCTATTTTTTTGCCAATTAAACTGCTGCCAATTGGTGATTCATTTGAAACATAATTTCTGTCTGGGTCACTTTCAATAACACCAACAATTTTATAAGTATCTTCTTCGTTAAAATCCATATCTAACACAGTTACAGTGCTTCCAACACCAATTGTGTCACGAGAAATATCTTTTTTGCCCACAATAACAGCCTTACGAAGAGTTTCTTCAATTGAAGCAATTTCAGTTTCAACAATTGACTGTTCTTTTTTTGCTGCATCATATTCAGAATTTTCACTCAAATCACCAAAATCACGAGCAATTTTAAGTTTTTCAAGGACTTCTGGCCTCTTTTCATTTTTTAAATATTTAAGTCTTTCTTCTTTTTCTTTTTTACCTTCTTCGGTTATATATAGTTCTGGCATAAAGCTTACCTCCTTCTAGTAAAACTACCATTTTCAAAATGTGAGTGTATTATATACTAATAATTTTTCAATGTCAAATATTAATAATTAATTAGTTGATTAATTTTTATACATTTGCTATCATATTTTTTGAGGAAAAAATATGATTAGAATTTGGGGACGAACAATGTCTAACGACAAAATAACACGGTCATTTATCTATGAAAGCATAGATAATTTTGATGCTGAAAAGTTTTTTATGCATATTCAAAGGCTCTGTCACTCTCTTGATATTCCAACTCCCGTCATATTAAAAACCCACATAAATAATTATGTGGATTTTAACACGGCAACGTTTTTGCCACGAGATTTTATTGAATCAATTGATTTTGATAAATTTATTATTGAAAACGCAATTATTAATAAGTAACTTCATTTGCAATTTTAAAACAACAAATTGCATTTCCGAGTTCAAGCATCTTGTCTTTTGCTGAAGAAATATATTTTTTCAAGCGTTCTTTAACATCAAATTCAAGATTTTCAATAGCATCTTCAATAAAGAACTCATCATCTACAAGCAAAATAACATCTTCACCATCATAGAGTTCTTTTTCACAAACATTCGCAAGATAAATAAGTTTTTTATAAATATTATTCTCTGGTTCATCATTTTTGTAAACCACACTATTTGCACCTTTGCTACTAAAGTCTTTAACAGAAAATGTAACAACTTTAATTCCCGCTTTAGTGGCTTTTTTAATTAGGTCTAAAATTTCTTTATTAATTTCTTCTTTTGTGCCTAGATAAAAATCCTTAATTTTACCCTTTTCAACAGTTTCACCCGAAACTGATAAGTTTGAAAATTTATTAGAAACTTTAACGCCATTGATTGAAATAATTTTAAACATATTTTCATGCATGGTAATTTCAACAACATCAAAGTTTTCAAGATTAAACTTACTGACAAATTTTGACGAAACTTCAATATCATCAGGAGATGGAATAAATTCTTTATCTCTTAAATAATTCTTTTTGCCATCAGTGAAGAATGTCTTTATCAAAATATTGTCATCACTATCATATTTTTCAGATGGACTTGACACCATATATGCCCCATACTCTGAACCATACACAACATCTTGAAGTTCTTCAACATAACCTGATTTGTGTTTGATTTTTTCAATATACTTATTTATATCAAACTCACGAACACTTGGTCTGCCAGAAGAATTTCTTATAGGTATGGTCATTTCGCCATAAACAATTTTTAATATCTTGTCAACTAATTCCTTTTTCTTCATTGTTGTTGGAGAAGAAAGCCCAAATTTACGCCCAATGTCACGAAGGTCTTTTATGTTAAGCATTAATAAAGACCTCTCATTAAAAGGAAGTTTTTCAAGATTTTTATATTCTTCGTTAGTCACTTTTTTCTCCTACTCCTATGCCTTACAATTGCGATTGTATCACAATTTTTAAAATTTGTCTAATTTTTATATTAAATTTATTGGTGAATAAATATATATTTTTTCTCCACCTTCAAAAATTCCATCAACTTGATTTTGTTCAGCAATGACTTCTGGTTTAACATTAACAGCTTTAGCAACTTCAAAAAGTGTGTCACCAACACTTGTTATGTAAACTTTAACTCCATTAACATTTTCAGGTTTTTCATTTAGAACTTCATAGCTTGCCACATATTTTTCAGAAACAGATTTTGTAAATTCAACTTCATAATTAATTTTTAGTTCAGTTTCAAGTTCTCTGCCACCCGACATTACTTTAAATGAATTAACTTCAATTGCACTTGAAATTTTATCTAAACTTTCTGAACTATCTTTACTAATTTCAAATGAGGCTTGTTCGGTTATTTCAAACCTTTCAATTTTTTCTGCTGACTTGTAAAGAGCAAAAGCAGAAACTGTTCCACTAATTTTAACAGAATCGTCAAAAGTTTCAACCTTTTCCACTTCATAGTATGGCTCAAAAACACCAATAATATCATCAATATTTTCAATTTCAAAAATATTTGTTGAAATTATCATGTTTTCGCTACAAACCTTTCTTTCAGCAAAATTCTTTGCTTCAATATATGCAATTTTTGTTTGAACCTCGTTTGAAAGTGAAAACATATCTGTAATAATTTCAGTTGAAATTTCTTCATAAACAAACGCTTTTGCATAAACATCAATCGCATAGATTAAATTAGATTTATTATTTTTTTCTTCTGCTGAAACATTGACACTCACAGCATTAATATCTGCCCTTGCAAGCATATTTGGAAGCACACCATTTGCTAACATTTCTTGTTTGAATTCAATTTCTCTTTGAACTGAACCAAGACTGCCGTCTGATAAATAGATGGTTTCAACTAAAACTTTGCCTTCAAAAACAACCTTATCAACATTTGAACTAACTTCAGTGCAAATTGCCTTTGCCTTTGAACATAGCACCTTTATGCCTGAAAGATTGCTTTCTGCTTCTTCAGCAACAACAAAAGTATCTTCTGTGCTCTTTATTAAGTTTAAACAAGAAAAAGACTTTTTGTCAAGAACAAGACTCGCATTTTCGTCAAAATTTCTATTTATTTCATAATTATAGGTGCCAATAACCGTTACAGCATGTTCAATTGTTAAAATTACTTCAAAATTTGATGCATCAACTGAAGTCACCTTAACATCATCTTCAACAACAAGGTCATCAAGAGTAAAAGAAGATGGCTGTTTTTCAATAAAGTCAAATGAACCTTGAGCACAATCAATTGTTCCATCTGAAGTTTGATAGATAACATTAATAATTACCTTTCCACCAACCGAAACAATTGAATTTGAACATTCTTTTGATGTTATTATGGGCGATACTGATACATTTAAAACTTTAACAATTTCGTTCTCTGCACTAACTTTCATTTGATTTAAAAATTTATCCATTGTAAATTTTTTTCTTGAAAGTAAATTCAAATTTTCCATAGACTTCCCCCACTAGCACTAATTTACGCTATAGAAAATTGAAATATAACCAAAACAAGAATAAAAATTTTTAAACTGGAAAAAATTTATTCAAGAGGTGATTATGCGTAAAGTAAATTCAAATGTTTCAACAGTTATCGAAGAAATTGAAAGACTTAAAGGTGCAAGTATTTCTATGGAAATAAATAAAGGACGACGAAAGATTGAAAAATACCAAGGAATAATTGAAAATGTTTACCCCAGTATTTTTACAGTTAATATTGGGGAAGGAAAAAGCCCACTTTCATATTCCTACACAGAAGTTTTATGCGGTGATGTGGTTATAAATGAAATTAAGATAAATTAAAAAAGCAATCATATGATTGCTTTTTATTTTCTTTTTGTAAGCATATCATCTGTGTCATCATCATCAAAATCATCATCTTCTTCGTCTTCATCATCGTCGTCAACATCTGAAACATCAACTTCTTCAAAGTCATCTTTATTTGAACTTGGCTCTTCACTCTCGTCTTCGCTGTCAAAATCGTCATCTTCGGCAAAATCAATAGGAGTGTCATCTAAAAGTTCATCATCAACTTTGAATGGGTCTTCTTCAGTGACATCAACATCTTCAAAACCATGATTAAAATCGTCATCAGCATCAATGTCTGAACCAGCAGAAACAAGGTCGCTATCTTCCTCTTCCCAATCGTCTTCTTGATGAGTTTCAACTTCGCTGTCGTCATCGCCTTCACTCTTTCTTTTCTTTCTGCATTCATCACACATTGTTTGGTCTTCTTTTATATAATTTTGACCGCACACTGGGCAAAGTTCCATATCATCAAAATCAATAAGTTCGTCTTCTTCACCCGACTCATGATGCTTCATTTCATTTTTACAAACACTGCAATAATCTTCACCCTCAAGAATATAATTAAGTTCACATCTAGGACATTTTATGTATTTTTTTGCCATACACTTTGCTCCTTAGGCTTAAATTATGACCATATAGTATAACAAAAAGTTATTTTTGTAAACTACTTTAATTAAATTTTTCATTTTTATATTGTATTACAATCTTTAAAAAATATTCACAAAAATAAAAAGAGTATGAAAATACTCTTTTTTGATTACTTTTGATGTGAGTCAATAAACTTAACAATGTCATCAATTGTTTTGATGTTTGGAATTGCCTCGTCTGGAATTGAAATGCCAAATTCATCTTCAAGTGACATTAAAATTTCAACAAGGTCAAGTGAATCTGCACCAAGTTCTTCAGCAATATTTGTTTTTTCATTAAGTTTTTCAACTTCAGTTGAAAGTTGATTAGCGATAATTGATTTAACTTTGTCAATTGTTTTAGTCATAACTTAATTCCTCCAATTATGATATAATGTTATCATATTAAATTTTTATTTGCAACAAAATATTTATGATTTTTTAATAAGTTGAAAAGCTTGATGCTGTTATCGAAACTGTTCGATCGCTTGAAAGTCTGTTTATTTTAAAGACTATTTGGCTGTTTGGCATGACATCAAAACAAATATCTTCAAACGAATAGGCATTAAACATTTCAATTTCGTGCATTTCACCATCTCTGTCAGTATATGTGAATGACTCAATAAAGTCACCAACCATAAGTTTTCCACTTGCAATTGAGCCTGACTCTATGCTTGAAACTTGAACAGTGTAGTTCAAAACAACACTCGTTTTGCCGTCATACTCAATATAATCAACCGAAACACCATAATCAACATTATAGGCAAAATCAATACCCAAATTAACACAGGTTGGCGAACCATTGTTAGCAATTATGCTTTTTGCAACATTAACTGCAAATGTGCTTGGAATTGCATATGCCATTCCCGCCACTGTTATTGAACCTGTGCTCTGCTTTTCAGAATGAAGTTTTGCATTCACAAGGCCAATAAATTTGCCTTCATTATTGAATAATCCACCACCAGAATTTCCCGGATTGATTTCGGTGCTATGTTGAAGAACCCTGATTGGATAATAACTGCCGTCTGTTGTGATTGTTATATTTGTTCGTGAAACCACACCCTGCGTTACGCTTTGACCATAGCCAAGCGAGTTGCCAACGGCAAAACAGGTTTCACCTCTAGAAAGATAGGTGCTATCAAAAACTTGAATTTTTGTGCAACCATCAAATTCATCACTCTTATTAACTTTTAAAACTGCAATATCATATCTTGAAGAATAGCCAACAACGCTTACCTTTATTGGCTTAACTGAAGTTATTGGCATCACATAAACATTATTTTCTCTGCCATCAACAACATGATAACACGTGAGTATGTAAATCGTTGAATCCGTTATATCTAAAATAACACCTGAACCTTTGCTTGAAGCCCTGTGAATAAAATCATATTCAGTTGTTAAATTTCCACCGCCTGCTGCCACAGCAACAGAACAGAGGTCGGCAGTTGCACCCGCCATTATTGAAGTGTCGCCTACTGATGTTATGTTGTTGTTATAATAATTCACTTCTTTAACAACAGAGTTTCGCAAGTAATAAAAGGTTGTTATTATTAGTGCCAAATTAACAATAACCAAAACTGCAATAACTGAAGCAAGCACTTTTATGCTAGGAGCATTAAATGAAGTTGATGTTTGCCGAACTCTTCCACCTGTGTTTTGCCTTCGTGAAATTGGAATATCATCATAGGGAATTTTTTCATTTAAATCGCGTCTTTCATATTCATTTATGTAACTCATTAAATTTCCCTCCTTTACCTAATGCCACGCTTTTTGTGATTAACTAATGCTATTATAACATAAATAATCATGCCAATCAAGTATAGACCAAGCGTTACCCAAAGTATGATTATCTCAACATTATGAAATGAATTTGAGTCTTCAATTTTTGCTGTTGTGTTGACCTGAAATTCTTGTGATTTTGTTTCACCAACCCTGTGACCACTGGCTGACACACTTATTGTCACCGTTCCCTTTTTCTTGCCTAAAAGCTGAATTTGACAGGTGTTATGCGACACATAATATGTTATTTCAGCAACATTTTCGTTGCTAACTTTCACTTCAATTTCACCATCAAAAACAAAGTCTTTAACAATGTTAAAATTAAATGAAATCCTTTGCCCTTTTTCAAGTTCATATGACACATTGTCAAATGAACCTAAATTAAATTCACTGCAATAAGTTGAAATTGTTGCCGACAACACTTGCTTATAATCAGTGTCTTTTCTATATTCT
Source organism: uncultured Clostridia bacterium (assembly GCA_944381185.1). Lineage (GTDB taxonomy): Bacteria > Bacillota > Clostridia > Christensenellales > UBA1242 > RGIG1681. The sequence goes on along the minus strand of CALWKE010000003.1, from coordinate 70,942 downwards.
TTTATTGTTACACCAATTGAATAAAAACCTTCTTTTTGAAAAGTATATTCACTTCCAAAATTTATTGAATCACCTTCTTCGTTAGGTCGTTTGAATGTTGTTTGCCAAGTGTAATTATTTTTAACTTCATTTTTTAAATCAAACTTACCAACATAAACATATTCAAAAATATTTTCTATTGATGAAAAAGTGTATTTGTCGCCAACATAAAGTGAATCAAACATATTTTTAAATTCTGTTTTAAATTTGTAATATGAATAATTTTGAACCTTAACTATGTTTGACTTGTCACCAAAACTTGTCGCCATATAAACATTATAAAATGATAAGGTATTGCTTGAAACTTTTTTGTTTTGGTTCAAACTGTCTGTGTATGAAATTTGCATTTGACTAAAAGTGTAACTTTCAATATCTTTAATATCAAAACTTAACATCGCATCAGATAAATTTAATTCAAACAACTTCCAACCATACTGAATTTGTGATGAACCTGTTGTGGCTGAAATTAATTCTATTAGCCTTAAAATATTAAAATTCCAACTAATATAATCTCCCATTGTTGTTTGAAATTTAATTTCAAGTGAATAATAATTTTCATCAGGAATAAATATCCAAAGATAAATGGAAGAATTTTTGTCCATAACAAACTCATTCACAGGAAATGTTGATGAAACTTCACCAATGTTGCTGGCTGTTGGAGTTATCGATGCTCCCTGCATCATTTTGTTTTGTTTTATGTCGAACGGATTATTGTTTTTTGTTGCCTTTTCTTTCAAATAACCTGAAAGTTCATCATAGTTTGTTGAAACAATCGTTTGTTTGTCTGTGAGTTTATCTTCATCAAATTCAACTTCTTCACTGTTTGTGACCGCTGATGTTTGCGTTTTTATGCTTTTTGTGCCTGACAAAAATGGCACACATATTGTTATGCCAAAAATAAACAAACATAATAAACTCAAAAATCTCTTCATTATTTTTCTATATTCTCAATTTTCCAATTTATTTCGCCCCTTCCATGAGCCTTTAAAAATTCATTTGTCTTTTTAAAATGTCCATTCCCAAAAAATCCGTTATAGGCTGAAAGTGGGCTTGGGTGTGCAGAAGTTAAAACCAAATGTTTAGACTCGTCAATAAGTGGTTTTTTATTGATTGCATTTCTTCCCCAAAGCAAGAAGACAACGGGCTTATCTTGCTTGCTTACTTCTTCAATAATTCGGTCAGTAAACCTTTGCCAACCATAGGTTGAATGTGAATTTGCTTGATGTTCACGAACTGTGAGAGTTGTGTTTAAAAGCAAAATCCCCTGCTTTGCCCAAGAAATTAAGCAACCATGATTTGGCGGATCAATCCCTAATTCTTCTTTGATTTCTTTATAGATATTTTTTAGTGATGGCGGAATGTCTACCCCCGGAAGCACCGAAAAACACATGCCATGTGCCTGCCCCGGTTCATGATATGGGTCTTGCCCCAAAATCACAACCTTAACATCATTTATATCACAGGCTTTAAGTGCTGAAAAAATCTTGTTTCTTGGCGGATAAACCGTAAATTTTTCATACTCTTCATCAACTTTTGTGAGCAAATTTTTAAAGTAGTCCTTTTCAAATTCATCTTCTAAAACTTTATCCCAACCATTATTAAAAAATTTCATATATTTATCCTTATTGTGTTTTATTTTATTAATTTTTATTTTTTCACAATTTCTCAATTTAATTTTAACAAAAACATAAAAAATTAGCAATAAAAAATAAGACTAGTACCCCGCTTTTATTTTTCAATTACTAATTAAACAGCATATATCAAGTTCATAAAAATTAAAAAATACAATATCAAGCAAGGCACAAAAAAAATTCCACGCTAGAAATGTATAAATAATACATGACTGTGTGGAACTATCAAAGTAACAAAGCATCATGCCTCTATTAATTAAATTATCATTAAAAACGTGCAACCCTCTAATCGTGAAAAATAATACTTTTATCAGAAATGTGCAACACTAAAAGGTAAAAATTGGGGTATCAGGCAATTATAATAATTTATCAAATGTGCAACCATTTTAAGTCAAAAAATGAGTGAGAAACGAGGCTCAATAAAAAATCCACATAGGAGTTTAGTAGACCTAAATGACTATGTGGATTTTTTATTAGTAACGAAGTTAATCGCTTATTTTTTGTCTTAAAATTATCTTTTAGAGAATTGAGGTGCCTTACGAGCCTTCTTAAGACCATACTTCTTTCTCTCTTTCATTCTTGGGTCACGAGTAAGAAGCCCAGCATCTTTGATTGTTTTTTTGAATGTTTCATTGAATAAAACAAGTGCTCTTGCAATAGCATGACGGCAAGCACCAGCTTGACCAGTTAAGCCACCACCATTAACAGTGATTTCTGTGTCAATTTTGTCAGCCATTTCAACAAGATTGAGTGCTGTTTTAACTTCATTTTGAAGAAGTTCTGACTTAAAATATTCTTCAAGTGGTTTTTTGTTAATTAAAATTTTGCCTTTACCTTCGCAGATTCTAGCTCTTGCAATAGCTTTTTTTCTTCTGCCGGTTGCCCAAATTTTTTCTACTTTTGCGTTTTTCTTTGCCATATCTATTACCTTCTACCTTCAAGATTTAATACTTCTGGTTTTTGAGCGATTTGCTCATGCTTATCATCTTTATAAACCCTTAAATATGTAAGCATTTGCCTTCCAAGAGCATTCTTTGGAAGCATCTTTTTAACTGCTTGATAAACAGCTTTGTCTGAATGTTCTCTCATTAAAGTTTTATATTGAATTTCTTTAAGTCCACCAACGTAGCCTGTGTGATAACGATAATACTTATCTTCAAGTTTGTTACCAGTTAAAACAACCTTGTCTGTGTTAATGATGATTACGTGGTCACCACAAAGTGTGTTTGGTGTGAATTCTGGCTTATTCTTGCCACGAAGAATTGCGGCAACTTGGCTAGCCAATCTGCCAAGTGGCATGTTTGTTGCATCAACAAGATACCATTTGTTTGATTTTGTTTCTGCCTTTTGCATAAATGTTTTCATTGTAATTTCCTTTCCTTTATATAAAATAAATTTGCGATAAAATGACTGAAAAACAAAAATTCCCAGTCCTATGCTCGTTTATTTTATAACAAACAAGTCAAGATGTCAATAATTATTTTCACTTTTGCTTGATATTTTGCTACAAATATTCAACATTTTTTAAAACAAGTGCAAACGCTGGCATGGTTTTTCCTGCTTTTGTTCGGTCTTTGGCGTCTATTATATCCTTAACTTTGCTTGGTTCGATTTTTTTATAACCCACCTGAATTAGCGTTCCAAAAATAATTCGCACCATGTTATATAAAAAGCCATTGCCTGTTATTTCAAAGGCAAACATTCCGTCATCAAGTTCAACAATTTTAGCATCATAAATTGTTCGAACAAAATCGGTCTTGCCACTCTTTCGTGCCACAAACGACTTAAAATCATGTTCGCCAAGCAAAAATTTGCATGCTTTATTCATTAGCGAAACATCTGCGTAGTCATTAATTCGAAGTGCCCTGCCTCTTAAAAGTGGAAGTTCGTATCTTGAAACATAAAATCTATACTGATAAGTTTTTCGCTTAACTGAAAACCTTGCGTCGAAACTGTTATCAACTTTTTGAACACTTGTTACTGCAATATCTTCGGGCAAAATTGCATTAAGACTTGCTTCAAGTTTTTTTTCATCAACGCACTTTTCGGTATCAAAATGGGCAACTTGTGCAAGTGCCGAAACTTCGGCATCCGTTCTGCCACTTGCATAAATTTTTACCTTTTCTTTTAACAAAAATTCAAGGGCTTTTTCAACTTCGCCCTGAACTGTTCGCTTGTTTGGCTGAATTTGAAATCCACAAAAATCTTTGCCATCATATTGAAGAACAAGTTTAAATCTTTCCATATCAAAATAATACCACAAAAAAATCTCTTTTTCAATCACATATTGATTAGTTTGTTTGCCTTTTCTGTTTGACTTAATTTGTAATTGATTTTATAATTTATTTAGCGAGATTTTTTAGCAAAAATTTAATTTATGGAGATTTTTATGAAAGACGAAAAACATGTAACAATAGACGGCAATACCGCCGCCGCAAGCATGGCATATATGATGTCTGACCTTGCACTCATTTACCCAATAACTCCTTCTTCGCCAATGGCTGAAAACATTGATGTTTGGAGTTCAAAAGGCAAAAAAAATATCTATGGCAGAACCGTTGAAGTAACTGAAATGCAATCAGAAGCAGGTGCTGCTGGTGCACTTCATGGTGCACTCACCGCTGGTGCAAAGGCAACAACCTTCACATCATCTCAAGGTTTGCTTCTCATGATTCCTAATATGTATAAAATTGCAGGTGAAATGCTCCCTTGTGTTATTCATGTGGCAGCCCGAACCATTGCAACCCACGCACTTTCGATTTTTGGTGACCATAGCGATGTTATGGGTGTTCGCCAAACTGGATTTTCAATGGTTGCATCTTCAAGTGTGCAAGAGGCTCAAGACATGGCACTTGCCTGTCACCTTGCAACAAATATTGCAAAAGTTCCTTTTGTTCATTTCTTTGACGGATTTAGAACTTCACACGAAGTTAACACAATCACACCTATTGATGACCAAACCGTTAAAATGCTTGCTGAAAAATATGGCAATATCTATGAGCGAACTTGTGAATTCACCCCATCGAACCCTATTCAAAAGGGCACAAGCCAAAGTGAAGACATTTTCTTCCAAAACCGTGAGGCAATAAATAAATATATCAGCAGTGTTCCAAAGATTTTTGAAAATGTGCTTGCTGACCTTGGCAAAGCCACCGGCAGAAAATACAAACTCTTTGAATATTATGGTGCACCAGATGCAACAAGCATTATTGTTGTTATGGGTTCAGGTGCTGACACAACAATTCAAGCCGTTAACGCACTTGCTGCTCGTGGTGAAAAAGTCGGCGTTGTTAAAGTTAGGTTATACCGCCCATTTGCAGTAGACAAATTTGTTGCCTGCCTTCCAAAGACAACAAGGGTTATCTCTGTTCTCGACCGAACAAAAGAATGCGGTGCAACCTATGAACCACTAGCTGAAGATGTTATCTCTGCCCTTTCAGATGCTGGAATTTCTGGTATTCGTGTTCTTGGTGGAAGATATGGCTTGTCTTCAAAAGAGTATACTCATGACCATGCTATTGCCGTTTATGAAAATTCTGTTCAAGCAAATCCAAAAAATCACTTTACCGTTGGAATAAATGATGATGTAACAAAAACTTCCCTTCCAGTAAATAAAACTAAAATTGACTTTGCAGATAAAAACATGGTTGAATGCCGTTTTTATGGACTTGGTTCAGATGGAACTGTTTCTGCTAATAAAAACAGCATAAAAATCATAAGTGAATATGCAGGGCTCTATGGTCAAGGCTATTTTGTTTACGACAGCAAAAAGTCAGGCGGACTCACAATCAGCCACCTTCGAATGAGCAAAAAACCAATCAATGCACCATACCTTACCGTTCATCCAGACTTTGTTGCTTGCCACAACAAAAGTTATGTGTCAAAATATGACATGTTAAGTTCAATTAAAGAAGGCGGAACATTCCTTTTGAATGCCCCATGGTCTGATGCCGAACTTGAAAAGGAACTTCCTGCTTCAATGAAAAAGTTTATTGCTAAAAAGAATCTTAAATTCTTTGTTATTGATGCTGAAAAAGTTGCCGAGGCAGTTGGACTGAATCGTAGAATAAATGTTGTTATGCAAACTGCATTCTTTGCACTTGCGGGAATATTAGATGTTAAAACTGCAATTGAGCATATCAAAACCGCCGCTGCAAAAACCTATGCAAGCAAAGGCGAAAAAGTTGTTCAAATGAATATTCAAGCCATCGACCAATCACTTGCCGAACTTCGTCAAGTTAACTATCCAAAAGCTTGGGTAAATGCAACAAGCGACCCAACTTTCTGCCCTATCGACGACCCATATTACAAAAATTACATTCACCCAATCGAACTTAAACTTGGCGACAATTTGCCTGTTTCAAGTTTTGAACCAACAGGCAGTTCACACACTGGCACATCGGCTTATGAAAAACGAAACATTGCAACAATGCTTCCAAAATGGATAAAAGAAAACTGCATTCAATGCAACCAATGTTCACTTGTTTGCCCTCATGCAGTTATTCGCCCATATCTTGTTAAGTCTGACAGCGAACTTGCAAAAGAAGTTGGTGCTGTCCCTGCTCTTGGCGTTCCGGGATATTCATTCAAAATTCAAATTTTTCCAAAAGACTGCACAGGCTGTGAAAACTGCGTTAATGTTTGCCCAGCAATAAACAAAGCCCTTCAAATGGTTAAAGCGGAAGAAATTTTAGATAAGGAAGATGAACTTTATAACAAACTTAAAGATGTTGAAAATCCACAAACAATCTTTAAAAAAGAAACTGTTAAAGGCAGTCAGTTTGAAAAACCATTATTTGAATTTTCGGGTGCTTGTGCTGGCTGTGGCGAAACTCCTTACATCAAACTTTTAACCCAACTTTTTGGTGAAGAAATGATTGTTGCAAACGCAACAGGCTGTTCAAGTATCTATTCAGGAACTGCCCCAACCTGCCCTTACACAAAGTCTAAAAACGGCTTTGGACCTGCTTGGTCAAATAGTTTGTTTGAAGATAATGCCGAATTTGGCTTGGGCATGAAAAAGGCAACAATCAGCAACCGAAAACATCTTGAAGAAACAGTTAATTTTGCAATACAAAATAATGTTTATGACAAAAAATTCACAGATATGTTAAAGTTGTGGCTTTCACAAGATAAGAAAGACCAAACACTTGCGAGAGCAATCAAAGAACAAATAAAAGCCCTTTACACTGCTGACAAAACAAACGAAACCACTCGTGCACTCTATGGCTACATGTCTGCTCTGTTTGAAACTTCAGTTTGGATTATTGGTGGTGACGGCTGGGCTTATGATATTGGCTTTGGTGGTCTTGACCACGTGCTTGCTTCGGGCGAAGATGTTAACATTTTGGTTCTTGACACTGAAGTTTACTCTAACACTGGTGGTCAAGCTTCAAAGGCTACCCCAATGGGAAGTGTTGCAAAGTTTGCAGCAAGTGGAAAGAAAACCCAAAAGAAAGACCTTGGTGCAATCGCAAGGCAATACCCTAATGTTTATGTGGCTCAAGTTGCCATGGGTGCAAACCAACAAGCAACAATCAATGCCTTTAAAGAAGCAAAAGAAAATAAGGGTCCGTCAATTATCATTTGCTATTGCCCATGCATCAACCATGGCGGAAATATGAGCAATTCTCAAGCACAAGAAAAACTTGCTGTTGAAACTGGATACTGGCCGATTTATAGATATAACCCAGCAACCGACACACTTACTATTGACTCAAAAGACCCAACCAAGCCTTATGAAGACTTCACAAGCACACAGTCAAGATACTTCTCACTTGCAAAAACACATGCCGAAGAATCAGCAAAACTGATTGCTGGTGCAAAAGAACACGCACAAAAAGTTCGTGAAGGTCTTAAAGAAGTTATTGAACTTGAAAATGAAAACAAAAATAAATAAAGCAATAAAAAAACAACCAAACAATGGTTGTTTTTTTATTGTCATATATTATAATTCTATTCCATGCTCATGGCGGTTTCTGCTTGGGCAGAAAGGCGTGCCTTTCGCTTGGCTTCTAATTTTGCTTTTTGAAGTTTGCACTTTTCATTTTGAAGTGCACAAAGCCTTGTGGCTTCTGCAATCATATTGCGAAGCTTAACTTCAACAGGACTGTTGTAAATCTGTTGCTCTTCATATTCATTATTTTTTCTTATAATATAATCTGCGTCATATAGCTTTTTCATAGGCGTTACCCCACTTTTTGTTCTATGTATATCCTTTCACACCTATATTATAAAACAAATCATCATTTTTCACAAATAAAAATAACCTAGTTATTTTGCATAAAAGTTCTGCATTTTTTGACTGACTACTTCAATAATTTGGTCATCATTAAGTCCAGTTATATCAACACTGATATCTGCCAAATTATTTTTTATTTCATTTTCACGCTCTAAAAGCAATGGCTCGTCAATTTTATAAAACTCCTTTTCAGCATTAGATGCATAATCTTTGCTCAACACTTCTGAAAGTTCATCTTCAACATTTTTATATAAATAAATAGTAAAATTTGCCAATTTTATGTTATGAAAAATATCATAAGCATAGTCTGCCAAAGAGTAGTCTGCAACAAAAACCGTATTTTCAAAATCAAATTCCATTTTTATAATTGATTTAAATTTTTTAAAAACATACTCTCTTCCCCTTTCAAGCAACACCTCGCTAAAAGAGCGTGGCAAATGGTCAAATTCAAAAAGTTCTCTTTGATCAAAAACCCGCATAGAAAAGTTATCTGCAAACTTTGCTGATAATCTTTTTGAAAGGGTGTAATCATAACTTAAAATTAGCAAATTTTGTTTCATAAAGCCCACCTAAAGAGTTCGAATTAAAACTTCTAAATTTGTGTCAAACTCATTGTTTTCAATATTTTCACAAATTTGATTAACTTCATCAAAAAGTGATTTTTCTGCTAAATTAATTTTTTCAACTGACTTTTTTCCATCAAAACTTTCATCTGGATTTCCGTTTTTTAAAACAATTTCATCGCCATAAATTTTATAGAGATAAACTTCATCAGCAAGAACTTTATCGGTTACGCCTAGTTTTTTTAAATCAGCAAGCGAAACCCTGCAGTTTTGAATTTCTGCAAAATTCTCACTTTCATATCTTGAAATTATATCACTACTTTTCACTCGTCATCATCTCCTTTAAACATTGAAAGAAAGGCTTCAAGGTCACTATCTAATTCAATTTCGTCACCATTATTTTCAAGATTTTCAGCTTCATTATTTTTTATTTGTTTATCTATTTCTTTTTCGCTATCTTGCTCATGAAATTTATTTGAAAGATTTTTTGCAATTTCGGCACTATTTGCTTCACTTTCAAGTTCTTTTCTCTCTTCTTCACTAATTTTTTCTTCTGACGCCAAATCTAATATTCCACCAGCAAGAAGAGTTTCACGAACTCTAGACGGAATCAATTCACTTTTTGCGTTACACTTTAATTTTTTTGCAATTTCATTTGCACTATTTGGATATTTTTGCATTAAATAATTTTTTATCATAACATTAAACAAGTTTTGAACGCCTGCAATGTAACTGTCAACTGACTCTGTTATCTGTGATTTAAAAGATAGAAGCCCGCCCAGCATTGCATTTATCTCTTTAAAATTATGTTTTTTTGACTGCTCGGAAACAAAAACCGTTATCTCTTTAAGCAAATTTTGTTTAAATTTATTGTTTACAAGCATTTCAGCGGTAACAGTTGGAATGCTTTTTGGATAATTAAAAACCAAGTCATGAAGTTCTTTTTGATTTAAATTGATAATTTTTTGAATGTTTTGTTCATCAGAAAAATTTATAGAAGAGCCATTAAACAAAAACCTTTCGCCTGCAAAAAATTTAAATTTGTCTTTGCCTTCGTTTGCAGAGTTTAAATTTAAACTACTTTCACTAATATTAAAAAGTTCTTGCTTTTCAATTTCTGCCAATTCTGCTGAATTTGGCTTTTCACTATAAATTCCCATTTTTGAAAGAATAGTATCAAAATATTTGATGCGGTCTTGATTTCTTTTAACAATTTTATTAAGCCTTTCTTTTATGGCTAAAAATTTTATCAAAGATTCATTTTTTAATTCTAGTTTTTTTGAATAAAGATTTATTTCTTTATCTGACTTTGAATTTTCTAATTTTTTTTCAAGTTCAGATACCTCTGTGCAAAGCAAAAGACATTGCCTTTCAATTTTTTCACATGGAAGAGCAAGCAAACTAATTATTTTTTTTGCAAGTGCCTTTTGATTTATATAATCCTTTTCATCAAATTCAAACATAAACTTTTCCTTGATTAAATGATACTTTTTTTAAAAATTATTGTCAATGAAATTGTTTGTAATATGGCTTTGGCTTCACAGAAACTATTAACACGCTCACAAATAAAAACAACATTGTTGAAAGTTCATGCCAACTGATATTAAATTTAGACATATTTGTTGAAATTTCAAGAACATACCTTAATGTTCCTGCAACTTCGCCAAAACAAATGCTTCCCATTTGGTCGGTGCGAAGAAGATAATCAAATGCAAGGTTATCTGTTTGTAAAAGCCTAAAAATAACTTCACTTGATGGGTGGCCATAGGTGTTATCCTTCCCAACTGAAATAACAGCAAACTTTGGATTAATTAAATTTAAAAGTGCTTCACCTGAACTGTAACTGCTTCCATGATGACCAACCAGAAAAACGGAAACATTATTAAATTTGTCAATTTCACTTTTGCTTAAACTATTAACAAAATCAAGTTCTTCATAGTCGCCACCATCTGAACCGCTCGTCCAAGGCGCATCACCCGTAAACAAAAATGTTTCATCATAGCAAGTTAAAAGAAAAATTGCCGATGCTCCGTTAGAATCACTTGCACCATAGCCTTCTGTTGCAAAGCCCTCTGTTTGCTTTGCATCAACAAGCCCGCTAAACATAGTTCTAACAAAAGGTGCAAAAAATTCGATTGAATAATTTTTGCCTGAAATAACAAGTCCGTCATAAAAAACAGTGACATTTGAAGATATTCGCATATCGTTCACAGTGTATGTTTCAGAGTAAATGTTACTTATAAATTCCCTATAAACACTGCTTGTTACTCTTGAAATTTTAGAGCGATTTCCCGTTTGTTCAACAATAGTTTTATAGGTTGAAGCAAGGTCTTCATTTTGGTCAGGAACAAAAGTATTTGCAGTTGTTCCCGTTCCTGCAATTTGAAAAGGTCTATAAATATTAACAATTTCAAATTCATCAAAAATGTAGTTTAGTCCACCAATATGGTCAGAATCAGCATGAGTTGCAATCAAATAATCTATCACATCAACATTTCTTTCGTTTAAATAATCTGCAACGGTTTTTCCATAGGCGGTGTTGCCACCATCAATTAACAATGTTTTGCCGTCAGGCAGTTCAACAAAAGTAGAATTACCTTGACCAACATCAATATAGTGAACTTTGAAACTTGAATCAGTCAACGACTCTTCACTGACCTCATTTTTTGCATAGGTTGAATTTAGCCCAAGCAAATTTTCAATATCAGACGCAAAGAAAAAAGTGATAATCAAAATAATTAGCATTATTCCAATTATTGTTGACTTCACTCTAAACTCTTTTTCCATTAATATTGACTTTAATTTCATAAGCATTAACTTCTCGTAAAATATTTTCCTATTTTGCTTGGATTAAGTTCAAGCATCCTTTGAATTTTATCTTTATTTGCCATAACTGTGTCGTAACCTATTTTAATCATTTCATCAACATTTTCAACCTTAAGAGGTGAAAATGATTCAAGTGCTGGTTCAAAAATCATATCTGCAAACTGCATCGTTTGGTCAACTTTTGCCTGCATCATTATGCCTATTGTTGCAGAAAGTACACTGACTGTTGAAAGTGAATTTGTGCCCGTGCCACGCAAATGATTGACATCGATTGCAAACACAACATTTGCACCCATTTTTTTAACCACATCAGCAGGCACATTGTTTCGAAGCCCACCATCAACAAGGTGCATATCTTCATAAACAACGGGCGTAAATATTCCCGGAACGGCACAACTGCCCGCAACAACCTTTGCAACATTGCCATAATCAAAATCAATTTCTTTGCCCGTTTTAATATCAGTGCAAACAGCACAAAACGGAATTTTCATTTCTGAAAAAACAGTTATGTCACCAAAAGTTTTATTGATAAGGTCTTCAAGTCTATCAGACTTTGCAGGCTTAAAAAATGGAATAACATTTTTTGCTATATCACTTCGCTTTATATTTTGTGCAATCTTTTCAATTTCTGCTGGTGATTTGCCAAAGGCATAGAGTGCCCCAACAATGCTACCTGCACTTGTTCCTGCAATATAATCAAATTTAATGCCCAATTCTTCAAACGCTTTAAGTGCCCCAATATGACCAAAGCCCCTTGCACCACCACCACCGAGAGCAAGACCAATTTTAACTTTTTTATTTATTTGAATTTGACCATCAACATTATTTTTTCTTTTAAAAAAATTAAACATAACTCACCTGCCAATTATAGCCAACATATATATTATATTAACAAATTTTATTATTTTAGTAAATAAAAATAAAGACCAAACGCACATTGTTTGGTCTTTATTAATTTATTACCTATTATTCAGCATCTTCGCTCTTTTTAATAAGGTCTTCAAGTTCAGCGATTTCTTCATTGTATCTATTCTTTTCATTGAGTAAGAATTTTGCCATTTTAACATTGTGGTCATTCTTTTCTTTGTTGCTTTCAATGAATTCTTCTGCGTCTTGAATGCTTGCTTTGAGTTCTGCAATGTGAGCTGTTAATTCTTCTTGTTTTGCTTTTTTGTCTTCATCAACATTTTTGATGTCGGTTACGCTATACATAACAAGATTAAGATTTGTAAGTTCACCAGCACGCCTGTCAAGCATCTTTTGATTTCTGTTCATTCTTCTCTTTGTTCTTTCATACTTTAAGATTGATTTTTGAATTTTTGTTAAATCTCTTTCAATCTTATCACGGCTAGCAATGATTTTTTCAAGACGAGCCTTATAGTCAATAACAGTTCCCGGAGTAATTGCCTCATGTGGTTCACTCTTATATTCAAGTTCTTCATCAGAAACTTCTTCAGTTTCTTCTGATTTTTCTTCTTCGGCAACTTCTTCGTTTTGAACTTCAGTTTCTTGAACTTCTTGAACAGTTTCAACCACTTCTTCCTTTGGTTCTTCCTTAACTTCTTCCTTTTCTTCTTGAACAGTTTCAACCACTTCTTCCTTTTCTTCTTCAACTGTTTCAGAAACTTCTTCAGGTTGTTCTTCAACCTTTTCTTCTGCTGAATTTTCAGCATCTTCATCTTTTGCCTTTTCATCAAGGCTGGCAAGCATATCATCAACATTTTCTTCTGAAGTTGTTATGTTTTGTGTTACATAAATATTTTTAACTTCATCTTCTTCTTTTGGTTCAACTGAAATTTCAACTATAAACATTATCATAAATATAATTGAAAGCAATGTGCAAACGCCAATAAAACTCAAAAGAACTATTTGTAATGCTGTCATAATTAATTCCCCCTTATGTAAATTTTTCACTTCCAAAATGTAAATTTTTGAAACAAATGTGTTAATTTTTTACATTTTTAATATGAATTTTTTATTTACACAGTTATTTTAACATAATAATAAGTGGTTGTCAATACCCTTTCTAAAAATTTTTATAAATTATTATCTAATCTTTGATTTTTTCTTAAATAACAAATAAAAAAGATGGTTTAATTTATTCCATCTTTTATATTATATTCTATTAAACTTTTTATGTGATTATTCATAAACATTTTCATCAAAATAATCTCTTCTTGAAAACATATCAATAATCTCTTCTTCACTAAAAAGACGAAGATAATGATTGTCAACCCCCACATTAAAGCCATACTTTTTAACAAAGCCCGTGCCATGAATATGCCCAAAAAGATTTTCCATGCCTTCTTTGTGGTCAACTGGACAATGTGTTAAATAAACTTTTTGCCCGCCAATTTCAAGGGTTATTCCCTTTCTTATAACATCAGCAAAACCAATACTTAACAAATACTCTTTTAGTTTTGCAAAATTGCCACCATACTCATGTTTAATAATTTTTTCTTCATTATTTCCAATGATAAGTATAACTTTTGCCTTTATTTTTTTTACTAACTCAAAACACTTTTTGTAAAACATATTATCACGCATGTTATAGTTAACAAAATCACCCAAATGATAAATAACATCATCTTTGCCCGCCTGCTTATTCCAAATTTTTATAATTGTGTTATTCATTTTTTTTATTGATTTAAAGGGGCGAAAATCACGCGTAAAAACATCCTCATCAACATAACTAAAATGAGTGTCTGCGGTAAAAAACCTTGCCATAATACCCCCCCCCTTATTAAATTATTTGTTTGCAAACATCAATATATCCTTGAAAGTTCTGTGCACATTTTTCAAATTCTTGAATGGTTAACTCAACAGCACTTGAACTGCTTCCCGCTGCAGGATAAAGAACATCAAACCTTTTGAGTGATTCATCAAAATATACCTTAACACCCTCTTTTATTGCAAAGGGGCAAACTCCACCAACCCTGTGCCCTGTTAGCTCTTCAACATTATCAAAATCAATCATTTTTGATTTAACATGAAACACTTGCTTGAATTTTGAATTGTCAATTTTGGTATCTCCCGCACAAACAATGATAATTGGTGCGTTTTCCACTAAAAATGAAAGGGATTTTGCAATTTTTGCAGGTTCTGTTCCGACTGCATTTGCAGCATCAGCCACCGTTGCACTTGAAACAGAAAACTCCATAATTTTGTTATCTAAATTAAAATTTTTTAAATAATCTCTAACTCTTTCAACGCTCATACTCAACCTATCATATAATTAAATTTTGCATTTATAATTGAATTTGAAAAATCAACAGGTGTGCCATCAGCAGAAACTTCAAGCAGAGAAACTTTTTTGTTTTTTCCATGATAATCAGAACCTGCCGAAGTAAACAAATCAAGTTTTGTTGCAATACCAATAAGTTTTTCAATCTCTTCCCTGTTATATAAACAATAATTGCACTCTAACCCAACAAGACCATAAGGTTTAAGGCTTCCAGCCACCCTTTCAACTTCTTCAAACGAAATCGGCTTTTCATTGATGCCGTGAATTGGGTGTGCCCAAACCATTTTCGCACCAATTTTTGAAAGTGTTTCAACAACCATTTTAGCATCTAACCTATAAATCTTTGGCTTTTTAAAGTATTCAAGAAAATTTTGAATAGCATCTTCTAAATCTTTAAAATATCCGTCATTAACCAAGCAGTTTGCAAGGTCAAGTTTTCGCACATTTTCTCTTGACTTTAAAAATTCAAGTGATTTTTTTGAGAAAACATATCCCGCATCTTCAATATATTTCATTCTTGCATCGTCTTTTTCTTTGAGTAATTTTGCAAGTTCGTCTTCCAAAAAACGCACTTCTGGTGCAAACGGGTCAAAATCATAAGCCAAAATATGCATTTTTACCTTATTTTCAAACACGCAACTAAACTCTGTTCCAACAATATATTTTAAGTTGTAATTTTTTATTTTCTGTTTTAAACTTTCATTTTCAAAAATTTCACGAGCAGAATGAGCGGTGTCATGGTCTGTTATTGAAAAAATATCAATTTTTGCGTCATGAACCTTGTCAATTATTGTGTTAACATCATCAGTTCCATCTGAATGAGTTGTATGCATGTGTAAATCAATATTCATATAATCACCTAATTAAAAGTGTAAACAAATTGTAATTATTTGTCAAACCAACATTGAAATTTAGTTAACTTTATGATATTATTTTTTTGTGAGGCAATTATGATTTATTATTACGAACATAAACCTATGAGTGACATGCCTGCCGAAGAGATTAATCTTTTGGGATTTAATGGCATAAAAGACTACTCACTTAAACATGGCATTGACCCACAAACTATTTTTGATGTGATTAAACAACTTGAAAATGATATAAAAAACTTGAATCAATCTCAAATTGATATCACATCTCCAGAACATTTTGAACTGCTTAATAAATGGGTCAATTTTTATATTGAATATTTTAATAGATTTGCAACTTTTAAAAAACAAGCATACATAATTATTGGCAACATCGCATCAGGAAAAAGCACATTTGCAAAAGAAATTGAAGAAACAACAAAATCAATAATAGTTGACCCCGATAAATTTAAAATGGGAGAACAAACCAATAGTGGTTTTTTTGAAGGACTAACTTCACTCTATCAAAAACCAACTGACCGAGAACTTATGCAAGATGCTTGTAGCACAGCATGCAAAATGACACTTGAAAATATTTCAAACCTTGGCATGAACTTAATTATGCCAAAGGCTGCAACAAGTCTTGAAAAACTTGAAAGACAACTAAAAAGACTTCAAGAAAAAAATTATGATATTCACCTTATTTTAATTGATGCCCCAATAAGTGATTGTGCCGACCGGAATTACTATAGATATTTAATCAAAGAATATGAAGGTTCATCGTTCCCAACCCCATCAACAAAAACTCATGGAAGGTTTGTTCCCGTGTCAGTTATAACAAACATCGGCGATTCACCTTATGAAACTTTTATCCGTGCACTTAAATCTAACAATGGGTTCCGCTTTAAATCATTCAATGCATTTTATAACTCAAACTCACAAAAAAATGAAGAGATTGACATTAAAACAATGCAATAAAAACACCTAAAAATAGGTGTTTTTATTATTATTTTATTGTTTTTTTGCGATTTTTTAATTATTTTTTGTATATTTTTCTAAATTTAAACTATTTATTAAGAATTTTCTGCATTTTTTATATTTTTTACATATTATTTGCTATTTTATAATCAATTTTCTTTATTTTTTCCCAAGGAAATTCTTCCCTTCCAAAATGTCCATAGCATGCAGTTTGCTTATAGATTGGTCGAAGCAAGTCAAGTTCTTCTATTATGTTATTTATGCTAAAATCAAAATTATCATTTACAAACTTTTCTATTTCACTTTGACTTACATGATTTGTGTTAAATGTTTCAACAAACATTCCAATAGGTTTTGGCTTCCCTATTGCAAAAGCAAGACCAACTTCGCATTTATCTGCAAGCCCATAATGCACAATATTTTTTGCCACAAATCTAGCGTAATATGCTCCACTTCGGTCAACCTTCGTTGCATTTTTTGAACTAAAACAACCACCACCAACAGGGCAAGCCCCACCATAGGTATCAACAATTATCTTTCTGCCAACGCAACCACTGTCGCCATAACTTCCCCACACTGTGAACCTTCCACTTGTGTTGATTAAAAATTTAATTTCTTTGTTATCAAACTCTTCATACTCTTCAAGCACAGGCTCAACAACATATTCCATTATATCGGTTTCAATCTGTTCATTTGAAATGTCTTCTGTGTGTGAAACACTCACAACAATAGTATCTAAACTTATTGTTCCGTCATCATTATATTCAACAGAAACTTCGCTCTTTGCATCAGCATGATAATTTTTATTTTTCTTTCTAAATTCTTCAAACTTTTTCATAAGCGAATGTGCAACCATAATTGAAAGTGGCATAAGCTCTTTGGTTTCATTTGTTGCATAACCAAAGGTCATGCCTTGGTCATTTGCATTAAAAACTTTGCCAACAGTCGCCTGATTAATGTCAGGGCTCTGCTCGGAAATCACTTTTATAATATCAAACTCTTCAGTGTATCCAACTTCTTTTAACACTTCTCTTGCAATGTTTTCATAATCAATTTTTGCAGTTGTTGTTGCCTCGCCATAAATAAATAAATTATTGTTTTTTATGGCACATTCAACTGCCATTTGTGCGAATTTATCTTGCCTTAATGCTTCATCTAAAAAAGCGTCGGCAATGGTGTCACATGTTTTGTCTGGGTGACCAATGTTGACTGACTCACTCGTAAAAATTTTTTTCATATTTTTTATTCTTCCTTTTAATTATTTCCATAAATTAATTAAATAAAAATGCCCCAACAAGTGGGACATATAAATCTTTCTATTATATTCCCATAGAAATCAAGCGTTAGCACCTTACAAGTTGTAGGTTGCTGTATGGTCAACGGGCTTGTCCCTCGCATACTCTTTATGGATATTTTTATTATATAATGAATTTTTTATATTTGCAATATTTTTTTACAAAATTTAAATATTTATTTCAAGCCCAACAGGTGCGTGATCACTTCCAAGAACATCAGTGTAGATTTTTGAATCAACAACATTTTTTTCAAAACCCTTTGAAACAATAAAATAATCAATTCTCCAGCCAGCATTGTTTGCCCTTGCATTAAAACGATAACTCCACCATGAATATTCAACTTTTGTTGGATAAAGATATCTAAAAGTATCAACAAAACCTGAATTTAAAAGTTCTTCCATTTTGCCACGCTCTTCATTTGAATAACCAGCATTGCCTTCATTTGCCTTTGCATTTTTTATGTCAAGTTCACATCTTGCAACATTAAGGTCACCCGTGTAAACCACTGGCTTAATTTTTGAAAGACAAAGTAGATACTCACGCATATCATCTTCAAAAACAACTCTGTAATCAATTCTTTTGAGCCCGTCTTGAGCATTTGGAACATAGGCATTAACCAAGAAAAAATTATCAAATTCAAGTGTTATCACCCTGCCCTCATCATTATACCTTCCATTTATGCCATATGTGACACTTTTTGGTTCAATTTTAGAATAACAGAGCGTGCCACTATAACCCTTTTTCTCGGCACTACTCATATAAAGATTATAACCTGCTCTTTCAAGGTTTGCTTGACCCTCTTGCATTTTGGTTTCTTGAATGCAGATAATATCAGGATTTTCCCTTTCCATAAAATCATAAAAGCCCTTTGTTATGCAGGCACGAAGCCCATTGACATTCCAACTTATCAATTTCATAATATACCTCAAGCCAATTATATCATAAAAATAATTTTACTAAAATCAATTTTATGTATGGTTAAAATTTTTTCGTCAAATAATTTTAAAATGAAACAAAATATTTGTTAAATTACACCCAAATACACTTCCACACCGACCATAAATTTGACAAGAATTAATTTGTTTGATATAATTTGTATGTTTTAAAATTATAAGGAGTTATTTCTAATAATTTAATTTATGAAAACCGAAGATAGAATATCAAACATTCAAAACGGAAAAGATTACAAGGTTTATGAATATCTTGGAAGCCATCTTGCAACCAAAAATGGCAAGTCAGGTGCTTATTTTAGAGTTTATGCACCACATGCAAAAGAAATTTTTGTTGCTGGCGACTTCAATGATTGGGACAAAACTTCTCACCCTTTAAAACGAATAAAAGGTTCTAATGTTTGGGAAGTTTTTGTTGAAAAAGCAAAAAATTTGCAAAAATATAAATATATCATTATTGACGAACTTGATAAGGAAATCGTTAAAGCCGATCCTTATGCTTTTTATAATCAAGTCTATGAACATGATGGCGACTTTGCGTCTTACATTTATGACCTGTCAGGGTATAATTGGAAGGACTCAAAATACTTTGAAAAAGTTAAGGATAAAAATCATCTTGACTCGCCAATGAATATTTATGAGGTTTGCTTGCTCACTTGGAAAAAACATTCAGACGGAAGTTTTTATACCTATCGTGAACTTGCTTCTAGCCTTATTCCATACTGCAAAAAAATGGGTTACACTCACATTGAACTTCTTCCAATGTCTGAATTTCCAAGGGATATTTCTTGGGGCTACCAAGTTTCAGGCTACTACGCAATCACAAGCAGATATGGCAAGCCAAAAGATTTTATGTATTTTGTTGACAAGTGCCATGAAGCAGGAATTGGCGTTATTCTTGACTGGGTGCCAGCACACTTCGATTTTCATGACTTTGCCCTTAAAGAATGGGACGGCACCCCACTTTACGAAAGCCCAAAGTGGGACAGGCAACTTCAACTTGCTTGGAGCACAAGAATCTTTGACTATGAAAACCCTTATGTTGTTCAATTTTTGATTTCAAGTGCCCTGTTTTATATGAGAAAGTATCATTTTGACGGAATTCGTGTTGATGCATGCGTTGCAATTCTTTACCTAGACTTTTGTCGAAATCCTGATGAATGGATACCTAATGTCAACGGAAATAACATCAACTATGCTGGTGTTGAATTTTTGAAGAGTTTAAATAACTCAATTTTTGGTGAATTTCCTAATGCTATTATGGTTGCAGAAGAGGTTTCTTCTTGGCCAATGGTAACAAAGCCAACAACAATTGGTGGGCTTGGCTTTAACTTTAAATGGAATGTTGGTTGGATCAATGATATTTGGGAATACACTTCAATGGACCCATACTTTAGAAAATATCATCACAACATCTTGACCCACACATTTGATTACTGCTTTGATGAAAATTACATCTTGCCTGTTGACCACGATGAAGTTGGCAACGGCAGGCATTCACTTATCAATAAAATGAATGGCGACTTTAAAACAAAAGTTGATCTTTGCAGAGCCTTCTATCTTTATATGTTTATGCATCCGGGCAAAAAACTTTCGTTTATGGGAAGTGAATTTGGTCAAATCACCGAATGGCATTATAAAGACCCAATAAATTGGAAATTATTAAAAGCAGATAACAACAAAAAATTGAGCAAGTTTGTAAGCTCACTCAATCACTTATATTTAAAAACTCCTGAAATGTGGGAAATTGATTTTGATAAATCAGGCTTTGAATGGCTTGTTAAAGATGACAATTCTCACTGCGTTATTGCCTTTAAACGAAAGGCAAAATCTGGAAGTTATTTGATTTGCGTAAGTAATTTTTCGCCTTTTAGAATTCCTGACTATGTTATTGGCGTTGATGAATCGGGCTGCTATGAAGAAATCTTTTCTTCAGACGACAAAACATTTGGCGGAACTGATGAACACAATGAACTTATCTATTCATCAATTATGAATAAACAAGGCAAAACAAACGCAATTAGGGTAAATCTACCTGCAAACACTACCCTTATTCTTCGAAAGGTAGAAAAAAAATAGAGGTTATATGGACGAGAATAATAAACTTAATATTTTATTTGTAACAGCAGAAAGTGTGCCATTTTGTGCAAACGGCGGTGTTGCTGAAATGTGCTATGCACTTCCAAAATATTTAGCACGAAATGAAGATGTTGATATTCGTGTGGTGCTTCCACTTTACTCAAAAATTCCTGAAAAATACAAAGAAGATTTTAGACTTATTGGTGAACGAACTGTTGAACTATCTTGGCGAAAAGAATACTGTGGAATTTATGAATATGAGTTCAATGGAATAATCTATTATTTTATTCAAAATGAACAATATTTTGATAGACCAAACCTTTTTGGCTATGATGACGATGTTGAAAGGTTCAGTTATTTCAGCAAAGCCGTGCTTGATATGCTTCCAATTATTAGTTTCTTCCCTGATATTATACACACTAACGACTGGCAGTCTGGTATGGTTTGCACCTTTTTGAAAATTCTTGCTTGGCAAAACCCAAAATATGAACACATTAAAACTGTTTTAAACATTCATAATCTCACCTATCAAGGTAAAGCAGACTTTAAAGTTGTTAAAGACCTTTTGGGAGTTGATGATAAATTTGCCTATCTTTTTGACTTTTATGGCAGTGCAAACATTATGAAGGCAAGCATTCTTTGCTCTGATAAAATTGTTGCCGTTAGTGAAACTTATGCAGATGAAATAAAAAATACTGACCATGGCATGGGGCTTCAAAATATACTTCAGCAAGAAAGTCACAAACTTATTGGCATTATCAATGGCATTGACTATGAATTTTATAACCCAAAGACCGACCCACACATCTATGAAAAATATGACGAAAATTCTATTGATAAAAAGGTTATAAACAAAATTAAATTTCAAGAAGAACTTGGACTTAATGTTGGCGAAGATATTCCAATGTATTCAATTATTGGCTATATGGCTGCACACAAAGGCATTGACCTTCTTTTGCAAGTTATTAGAAAATATCTTGATAATGGAGCTGAACTTGTTTCAATTGGTGGGGGCGTGCCTGAATATGAAGAAAAAATGCGCAAGCTTATGAATGAATATCCAGATAAGGTCAATATTAAATTTGGATTTGATAGTGAATATGTTAAAAAAATATATGCTGCCAGTGACTTTTTGTTCAACATCGCAACTATTGAACCTTGTGGACTCTGCCCTATTATTGCGAACAAATATGGTGCTCTTCCAATAGTCTACTCAACCGGTGGCATGAAAGATAACTTTTCTGATTTTAAATATCAAAACGGCAATGGATATGTTTTAAAAGACTATGATGCCGGCTCACTTTCAGACCTTATTGACCGAACACTTCGAAACTTTAATGATAAAGAAAAGATGAATAATTACATTTTATCTGGCATGAAACAAGACTTTGATGTTGTTCACTGTGCTGAAAAATATCTTGAACTTTACAAAGAAATGGCAGGGTTTATGCCAAAGAAAAAATAAATTAAATAACAAAAAAAACACCTAAATTTAGGTGTTTTTTTGTTATCACTGCGCACATGCAAGTTGCTGTTCTTCTTTTTTATTAAGTTCTTCAATCAAAGTTGTTAAACGAATTTTTAAAATATCATTAATTTCAAGCAAAAGTGCAAATTTTTCTTTTTCATTTATTTTAACTGATTTGCATCTATTATCAATCAAGCTACCTGTTTTTATTATACTAATAAACTCTTTTATTAATTCAGTATTTTCTGCAAACTCTTTCTTTTGTTCGTTTGTCATTTCAAACATTTCATATCGCTTTTCAAGCGACTTAAATTTATTGCCTTCTTGTTTTTCAACAATTTTTATTCTTTGCAAAATTACCCTTCTGTAATTTGATAAAATAGAGAGTGCGTTTCTTATTTTTGTTTCAGATAGTTTATTTTTAGGTTTATTTAATATTTCTTCACACTTTTTTAGATATGAGTCAACATAACTATTAAAATTTTTAACAATTTTTATGTTATAACCTTCTGCTGTATGTTTATTGTTTTTATCTTCTCCATTTAAATTTTGAGCAAATATATTTCCATAATATTCTATTAAAAATTCAGGAATTGAATCAACTTTTGCAATCAATCTTCTCTTTCCAAATGCTTCCAAATCTTGGTCTATTAAAATCAAATATAAATTATTTTGCAATGATTTATCTCTAGCCAAAACTTGTCTCATTCTGATGAGCAAATTGATATCTCTAACCTTCTCTTCATTTGCAAACAATCCATTAATAAAACTATAAAATTGTTCTTCTTTTAATTGAGATAAAATTGATTCATAAAAATTATAAACTTCATAATTTGCTTCATTTTTATGCGCATTAATTGTAATATCATTGATATTCATAAGGTCTTGAGTTGAAAATTTTGGAAACCTTTCACTATAAGTAAGCAAACTTTTAGCAATATTAAAAAATCCATTTTTTAACTCATATTCTATTAAATTTTTATAATTCTCGTCAGACATTATTTGTGAATAATCACACCAAAATGATTTTGACATATTCATTGTCTGACCTTTTGGCTCATAGGCATCACCAATTAAACACGAAAAGCAAAAATCATCAATATTTTGTTTTTCTTCTTTAAAATATTCATCATGTGAAATTGAATCTGTTAAAATTCCAATAAATTGACTGTAACCGTAATAAATTGCATTTTTGAGCAACACTTTTTTTTCTTCTAATGATTTAGGTTTGAGTAAAAGTCTAAGCATAAGCTTGTATTGACCAATATCCATAGATTTTGACTTAAATTGTGGACCTTCAAAATCATTAACAATATTTAAAATATTCTCAAGGCTAATTTTTTCAAAATTTGTATTAAAAGCATTTATTTGATGTTTTGATTCTCTTAAACTAACATTTAATTGGTATTTTTTTCTATTAGCCCAATCTTTAAAATATCCAAAATAATATTTTCCTTCTTCATCAACCTTGTCACTTTTTAAAACATAATCTATTATTTGTTCAGCAAAATCGTTACCTGCCTCGCGAGCTTCTTGTTCTGCATAAAGTGAATAATAAATCGCAAAGGAAATTTTTTCAATATGTTTATTTTTAGATTCATCGCTTTCATACCTTATTTTTTTGTCCATAAATGGTTCAAGATAATCTAACATATTTTTTATATCTTCATCTTTTGGTGCAAAATAATTATCAAAACTTTTTATTGCTTCATAAGATTTTTCATCAATATCTTCCCTATTAACCTTTTTCATTTCATTATAGTTTATAGTTAAAAAGTTTTGATAATAATGTCTCATCTCATGCCCAACAGTATCAAACAAATTAATTAATATTGAAATTCTTTCATACAAATCTTTATTTGCAAAATTTTCAAATAATTTGCTATTGATATTTATCAAATTAAAATAATCACTATATGAACCACTTTCTCTTTCTTCCATAAATTGATTAATATCAACTATTGGTTTAACAATATTTACGTCAGGATAATTTTTTGCAGCGCAAAACTTTATCAATAAATTTATAAGTGATTTCATATCACTTAATTTAGGTTTATCATTATAAATAACATTAAACAAATAATTTATAAATTTACTTTCATCTTCTTTTGAAAAAGTTATTCTTCTTTTATTTAATTTTGCATTTAAATTTATCATGATTACACCCTATATAATGATACCATTTAAATAGAATTTTGTCAATATAAGCAATTTTATGCAAATTTTATTGATTTTTTTAACAATTTTTGCGATTTTTATTATAAATTATATTTATTCAATATAAATAATAAAAACACCTAAAATTAGGCGTCTTTACATTTTTATTTTTAACTTTATTATGCACCAGGTTGTGCTTGTTCTTCATCTGGAACACTCTGTTTTGGTTGTGCTTCTTTGTTATTTTGCTGTGAAACTGGCTTGATGCCACAAACAGCATTTTCTTCTTCAGTTGTTAAATATGTTTTTTGATTACCTATATCTGAAAATGTATATTGCATATTTTTAACAATATTAACACTATCTTCTATCTTCTTACTAGTTTGCCCAAAACTATCCTTCGCTTGATTTATTAATTCATTAATTATATCAGGATTACCACTATTATATCTTTCAACTATTGAATCAATGCTAATATTATATTGCATGCTATCTGATTTCATATCAAATATTTTTCCCTGTTTTAATCTATCTGCCAAACGAGGATTTTGATATGTTTTAATTTTAACAGATTCATAATTTTTTAATAATTCATTTAATCTAGCACTCATTCTATCTGAAAACTCTTGAGCTTCTTCAATTATTGAATTAATTTTAGATAATTGCCCAATTAACTGCTTATTATCTTCATTATTAAAATCTTCTTTTGTTGAAATTTTGATTTTATTTAAAATTACATTTGATTGATGAACAAGTTTTTGCAAATTGGCGGTTGACATTCCTAATAACATCAATAGTTGCATACTTTCAACATATTCTTTACTATATTCCATTTATTTCTCCTTGTCACTTTTTTTAATAATATCATTTTACAATATAATATGTCAATATTTATTTTTATGGTGAATATTTAATTTTTAAAATTTTACCATAGTCTATATTCATCACGAACTGGAAATTTTGACCAATCAAAATGCAATATTTTTTTGATTTCTCCGTCTTCATAATATGCTTCATTATCTTTGAGCACAATATATTCATTTTTGTTATATAATTTTCTATCTTTTAAATAATCGCCATAAAATAAAGTGTTTTTCACTTTAAAATCACCTCTTTTTGCGTTTTCTATCTCATCTGTAAACGGAAAACGATATTTGCTGCAGTGAACAAAAATCATTTTATTAACAAATCCAAAACCCTTGAGGGCGTCTTTACCATACTCACTTTTTAAGTTAAATTCATAAGGTTCGCTTCGAAGAGTCCACTCGGTGTCACTGCCTGCAAGCACACTGCCTGCACTTTGCCCAATATAGAGTGCTCCATCTTCTGCAAGTTCTTTAACTTTATCATATTGATTAAACTTTCGTAGCAAATGAATTAGTTTTGTTGTGTTACCACCCTTAACATAAATAACATCAATCTTGTCACCAAAATCATAACCTTTTTTTAAATGAATAACATTAAAATTAAAATTTTCAAGCATTTTTGTTGTTTTTTCGCAGTAAAAATCATCCTCTTCATCAGCATAAGGCACAAATAAGCAATTGTGTTTTTTGCTTAAATCTATTAGTTTTGGCAAAAATTTTTCTGCAAGATATTTGAAGTTTGAAGTTAAAAATAATTTCATAAAACACCTCTTCTACAAAACAATTATACACAAAAATTCTCTTCAATCAAAATGATTCATAATAAAATTGACTATTGACACGCACCAAACATTAAGATATAATTTTTTTAGTATTATTGGAGTTATTTTTATGTTGAATTTTGATGAAAAAAAATTAATTCACAAACTTGGTGGCAATAGCAAACAAAATAAAGAAGATGCTGAAACTTTGTTTGGTTTGTTTTCAATGGATAAAGCTTTTAAAAATCGCTTTGAAATATTAACTTCTTCACTAAAGAAAAAAGTAAATGATTTTGTTAGTCTTGAAGATGCAAAAAATTATGCGATTAATGATATTGCAGAAGGGTTAACAAAAATACCTGAAGGGCTTGATGCAGAAAATGCTTTTGAAATTAATGCACCTTTTAAAATTTTAGCGAGGGTTGATACCAGCAAAGATGGCGATTATGACCTTGACGCCTTTGCAAAACAATCACTTGATAGAAACTATTTATCTTATACAGTTATTACAGACAAAAATATTTCTCACTACAAAACAAATCATTCATTTTTGTTTGCCTATAACATGCCAGCAGAAGCAATTGTTCATGTGTTTCCAACTGATTCAGACACTAAACTTTATGCAACAAAAGATGATGAAGTGAGTGGTGAACCAAGCATGTGGCTGACTCTTGATGAATTATGTGAATTTTCAGATGAAATTGAACTTTACAATCAAATCACCTGCCGAACACAAGTTAACGGTAAACCTATTTTGCCATCGGCAGTTTTGGTTTTTGATAAAATTGAGCCAGATGCTGAAGAAGTGGCAAAAAGATTTGGACTTCCAATTGTTATTGCTCACCCACAAAAAAATGCCATTTGTTATGTTGGTGACAGCTGTATGTTAAATACAAATCCAGAGACTGCTGACAAATATTTCAATATGATTGAAATATTTAAATCTAAACTTCGAAAATGTTTTAAAACTCGAAATGAAAAGAGAATTTTAGATGCCTTTATTGAATCATTTCAACCAGAACTTATGAAACTTATGGTTGAAAGTTTGCAGAAAAAATAAAAACAGATGAGATTCATCTGTTTTTACTTTAATAATTTTTCAAGTTCACTGCATCTTTGTTTGTTCATGTCTGGAGTGTCTTTTAATCTATACTCAATACCAAGTTCTTCATACTTTGACTTACCCAGTGAGTGATATGGCAAAAGTTCAATGCGTTCAACATTTGGTATTTTTTTAGCAAATTCTTTTAATAATTTAACATGCGATTCATCATCATTGATGCCCGGAACAATAACTTGACGAAGCCAAAGTTTTTTATTTTTATTTATGCAAGCTGTCAAAAATTTATCAAAGTTAGTTTTTTCTTGCCCCGTAATAAATTTATATTCATCTGCTTCAACTGCCTTAATATCTAAAATCACAAGGTCAACCAAATCTAAAACTTCATCGTAACCACCACCAACACCGCCTGCCGTATCAATGGCTGTGTGAATTCCATTTTCTTTTAAAAGTTTAATTGTTTCTAAAACAAATTTACTCTGCATAAGTGGTTCACCACCTGAAAAAGTCACCCCACCATGCTCACCATAATAAACGCTATATTTTTTAAACTTCTTTAAAACATCTTCACTTGAAAGTGTTTGAGTGTTTCCATTCAAATTCCATGTTTCAGGGTTATGGCAATACTGACATCTTAAGTTGCAACCAGATAAAAACAAAACCAGTCGCATGCCCGGACCATCAACCAAACCCATAGTTTCAATATCTGTAATTTTTCCTTCCATAAAAAATCCCTTCATAAAAATACAAATTAATTACGCATAAAAATCGCAAAATCTTTAAATTTTTGGTTAAAATCTATATAAATATGCGTGTTTTTAGTTAAAAAATTTCCAAACAAATAATTGCTTGGAAATTTATTTTTATTATTATCTCTTTTCGTGGAATGTTCTTGCAATAACTTCTTCTTGGTGAGCACGGTCAAGTTTGTTGAAGTTAACAGCATAGCCTGAAACACGGATTGTGAGTGTTGGATACTTCCAAGGATTATTCATTGCATCAATAAGTAGTTCACGGTTCAAAACATTAACATTAATATGCTGTGCACCTTGTGCAAAATAACCATCAAGAATTTGAACCAAATTGTTAACTTGTTCTTCTTCATTATTTCCAAGTGCAGATGGAACAATAGAGAATGTGTTTGAAACACCGTCTTGACAGCAGTTTGCAAAAGGAATTTTTGCAACAGAATTAAGTGAGTTAAGAGCACCAGTTGCATCTCTGCCATGCATTGGGTTTGCACCAGGAGCAAAAGCTTCACCTGCTTTTCTTCCATCAGGAGTACTTCCTGTTTTTTGACCATACATAACATTTGAAGTGATTGTTAAAAGTGAAAGTGTTGGCTTTGCATTTCTGTAAAGCTTGTGGCTATCAATGTCATCAAAGAACTCTTGAACAAGCTCAACAGCAAGGCTGTCAACTCGTTCATCATCGTTGCCATATTTTGGAAAGTCACCTTCAACTTCAAAGTCAACTGCAATGCCTTGTTCATTTCTGATTGGTTTAACTTTTGCATACTTGATTGCTGAAAGTGAGTCAACTGCTGATGAGAAGCCTGCAACACCAAATGCCATAAGTCTTTCAACATTTGTGTCATGAAGTGCCATTTGACTTGCTTCATAAGCATATTTATCATGCATATAGTGAATGATGTTGTTTGCATCAACATAAATTTTTGCAATCTTTTGCATCATTCGGCTATATTCTTTACGAACTTTTTCATAGTTTAAAATTTCATCGGTATCTTTTTCAAAACCATCAATAACAAGTTTGCCTGACTTTTCGTCATAACCACCATTGATTGCATAAAGAAGTGATTTTGCAAGATTGCATCTTGCACCAAAGAACTGCATTTGTTTGCCTTCTTTCATTGATGAAACGCAACAAGCTATTGCATAGTCATGGCCATAGAGTGGACGCATTGTATCGTCACCTTCATATTGAATTGAGTCAGTTTTGATTGAAATCTTTGCAGCATATTTTTTGAAGTTTTCAGGAAGACCCTTTGCCCAAAGAACTGTTAAATTTGGTTCAGCACTTGGTTCAAGGTTTATTAGTGTGTGCAAAAATCTAAATGAGTTTTTGGTTGTCAAACTTCTGCTTTCATTAATCATACCTGCAATACTTTCAGTTACCCAAGTTGGGTCACCTGCAAAAAGTTCATCATAGTCAGGTGTTCGAAGATGACGAATCAAACGAAGTTTAATAACAAATTGGTCAACAAGTTCTTGTGCTTCTGCTTCGGTTAAAGTTCCGTTTGCAAGGTCCCTTTCAATATAGACATCAAAGAATGTTGAATCTCTGCCCATTGAAGTTGCTGCACCATTGTTTTCTTTTGCACCTGCAAGGTATCCAAAATAAGCCCATTGAATTGCTTCTCTTGCATTTGATGCTGGTTTTGAAATATCAAAACCATAACTTGCAGCCATTTCTTTTATCTTTCCAAGAGCACGAATTTGTTCACTAACTTCTTCACGAAGACGAATGCTTTCATCAATATCATCTTCATTGATATATTCACCAGTAAGGTCTTTTTGCTTTTCTTCAATAAGCCTGTCAATACCATAAAGAGCAATACGCCTGTAGTCACCAATAATTCTTCCCCTGCCATAGCCATCAGGAAGTCCAGTGAGCAAACCATTGCTTCTTGCACGCCTGATTATTGGTGTGTAAGCATCAAAAACACCATCATTATGTGTTTTTCTGTAGGTTGTGAAGTGCTTTAAAACTTCTTCGTTAAGTTTGTAGCCATGAGCTTCAAGAGCCTTCAAAGCAATCTTTGTTCCACCATACATATTAACAATTCTCTTAAGTGGAGCATCTGTTTGAAGACCAACAATAACTTCATTTTCCTTATCAATATAGCCTGGTGCAAAAGCGGTTATTCCACTTAAAATATTTGTTTCAACATCAAGGCAACCACCCTTTTTTGTTTCTTCATCTAAAAGTTCTTTGCACCTGTTCCAAACGGCAGTTGTTTTTGCAGTTGGACCAGCAAGAAAACTGTCATCACCCTTATATTCGGTGTAGTTAGCATCAATAAAGGCACTAACATTGATTTCTTGTTTCCAGTCATCACCACGAAAACCCTTCCATTCATTTTCAAATAAATTATTATCCATACATTTCTCCTTTAAGTAAAATTTGTTCCGCTTTTTGACCAATACTAAATTCGCTAGCATGGTTATTATATGAATATTTAGTGTTATATGTCAATCACTAAACACAACATATTGTGATTTTGTAAATTTTTAGACAATTTGCATAAAAATTAAAAAATTACAATTTTTTGTCAAAATAAATATTGCCTTAATGTATATACTCTATACAAAAAAGCAATATATTTATTTTTGCCTTAATAATTTTACCAAATTTTTTATAATTTTTCAATCAAATTTTTAAAAAATAATTAAATTTAGACATTTTCGACACTCTGGTTTAGTATCCATTTAATGGAATTGACTCATCATCTTTTCCTTTTTTTATATCTTTTATTACAACATAATAACTATATTCTGGGCTCACTTTAACAAAAATACGATCGCCAACCTTGTGACCCAAAACAGCCTTTCCAAAGGGTGACTCACGGCTAATTATTCCCTTTTCAAGGTCAAGGCGTGTGGTTGTTGAAATCATAAGTTCTTCAATGTCACCAGTATCTTCATAAAGCACGGTAATCTTATCAAACAGCCCAACCTCGTCAGGAGCAGAGTCGGCACTTATTATCTTTGCCGTGCGAACCATTTTTTGAAGAAATCTTATTCGGCTTTCATTTCTCCCAAATGCTCTTCTTGCACTTCTATATTCGGCGTTTTCAGAAAGGTCACCAAGAGACCTTGCCTCTTTAACATCATCAGAGAGTTTTGGTCGAAGTTCAGTTGCCCTGTATTTAATTTCTTCCTTCATCTTTTTTATATCGACTGCCGTCAGTTCATTATACATTTCTTCACCTAAATTTAACTCAAATTATTGAAGACCACTTTGATTTCCGTTTTCACTTCCCAAAGTTTCTTGCTCTTTTAATTTTAAAATATATTTATTAAGTCTTTCTATTAAAGTTTTTGATTCATGGGTAAACATGTTACTTGCATTTTGGTTACTAATAATTTTTATTCCTGAATTTTCACAATTTTGATAACCTTTATCAATCAATCTTACAATATCAGGAAGATTTGGATTATTGTAACTTTTTAATTGTTTATATTGCTCATACAATAAACCCGCTGGGGTTGAATTATCAAGACTTGGTTCATTGCCTTGCAAATCTCTTCTTCCACATAAAATCTTAAATGCGTGGTCAATTAATTTATGCCCCGGATAGTTTGTCATGGTTAAATAATCAACATCAGATGGCTTGAATCTTGCAATATCTTTTTCACCAATACCAACTAAATAAAAATTTCTCCAATTATATTGAACGGCACCATACTTAACATCATAACCTTTGATTTCAAATTCGGTTTCTATTTCTCGTGCAGTTGCACCCGTGCCAATATTATCATCTAAAAATAGAACTTTTTTGTTTTTAAACAAATCAAAATTAACCGTGTTTGATTCCACGTCATAGGTGGCTCTTGGCTTCTCATCAACATATTTACTCTTTAAAAGATTTGTCCAATCCGTGCCATGAATTGTTTTAAAAAATGGCCCAATAAAAATTCCACCAAGCCCAGCATTTAAAATATTATAGTCTTTTGGCACATTAAAGCACTTTGCATAAATATAAAGCAGTGCCATATTATTGCATTCAATAACCCTTTCCGCTAACATGTCATCTAGTTCAGGAAGAGTGTAAACCGACTTTTTTATTGGCTTGCCATCAAACAATGAAACTATATTTGAAATGTCTTCCATTAAGCAGTGCCTTGCAACATAATAATCTCTGAAATCATTTGTCTTTAAGGCTTTTTGAATTGTTTCGTAATAAACTTTAGCACTAAAATTAGCCATATAATCAAGCATAACAAACGCTTTTTTTCCATAATTATTAGATAGTTTCTGTTTTATAAATTCTCTAAACCGACTTGCTTGAGCACAGGTCATTTGCTGACAGTAAAGTTTTCCCCTTGAAACATATTCACCATTTCCAATTGGAGTAACAAGAGCCTCAACACCTTCAATATCTTTTAGTTTAATCATGCCAAGCAAATCAAAATCTAAAAGGTTGATTTTTTCATAATTTAATTTGTTATCCATTTTTATTTCCCTTTTTATTTTTCTTTGCTTAAAACAAAATCTTTTAAAGCATTGAGTTCATATTCAAATTCATATCTGGTGAACACTGTTTTTGTTTTATCTGGTTCGCCAAGTGCATGAAGAATATATTTGTTTCCAACTTTTTTTAAGCAATTTCTATAGAGTGGATTTTGAAGAAGTGAAATATACATTTCATCAATAAAATCTTCAAACTCTTTGCTATCTCTTTTTATTGGTTTGCCTTGAAAATAAACTGTTTGCTCTTCTCTCCAATTATAGTCTGAAGACGCCTTTATGTTGTTTGAATCAAGACCAAAATATTTAAAGATTAATCTTTGTGCTTTTTTATCTTTTAATTTAAAACCTTGAAATATGCCTTCAGCAGATGAAAGTTTAAATCCACGAAAAACAAATTCATAATGAAATAAATTTGATAAAACTTTTGGAAGTGGGCCATGAAATTTATAGCCAACATTAACAAATGTTTCTGTTTCTCCAACCCATTCGCCATCTTCGCCTTCACGAATGCAAATGTCATCACAAAAAAGTGAACCATCTTTTTTTTCGGTCACTTCTTTTTGCTTAAAATTATAAGATTTTTTAAACTCTTTAAATTCTTTCAATTCTTTTTTTATTTTTCGCTCTAATAATAAATTTCTCATAATAAACCCCTTAAATTTCTATTTTCTTTATTTCGGCATTTTGAAAAGTTGAATAATTTTTGATTTCTTCTCGTTTAAGTTCTAAACTTGTTCCTATCTTTTCAATGTAACTGGCTATCATGCCATGTGTTACAACCAAAACATTTTTACCCTTATAATTTTGCCTTAAAAACCTGATAAAGTCAATAACCCGTGAGTAAATTTCTTCATAAGTTTCCATTCCGCTATTTTTTGAATGCTGGTTTAACTCAAACTTTTCTTCGTCTGTTAAACCCTTCTTTCTCTGCCCCGTAAATATGCCTTGGTCAACTTCAATAATTCTGTTATCTTTAACAACCTTCGCCTTTAAAATTTTATTCATAATATTGGTCGTTTGCATTGTTCGCATAAGCGGAGAAGAAAAAATTATATCAACTTTAATATCTTTATATTTTTCCGCTTGATTTTTAACCTGCTCTTTGCCTGTTTTGCTTAATCTGTTTGCCGACCTGCCTTGACAAATCTGTTTTTCATTCCAAACAGTTCTGCCATGACGCATAACATAAATTTTCATAAGTTTTCCTTTAAATAAATTTTACTGTTTTATTATAACACAACAAACAAAAAAAGACACTCAATAAAAGTGCCTTTTTAATTTGTTTTATTTTTATTAAACAGCTGTGTAACCACCATCAATTGGAAGAATAACACCAGTAACATAACTAGCTTCGTCACTTGCAAGGAAAATTGCACCCGCATTGAGTTCACCTTCATTGCCATATCTGCCAACTGGAACGGTTGCCTTCATGTATGCAGTGAATTCTTTTGTTTTTAATGTGTCGATAGTAAGTTCAGTTGCAAAGTATCCCGGACAAATTGCATTACAAGTGATGTTATATTTTGCCAGCTCTGCAGCAACTGCACGAGTGAAGTTAACAACACCACCCTTTGATGAATGATAAGCAACAGTGTCCATTGCAGTGTTACCAACCAAACCATACATTGAAGCAATGTTAATAATTCTGCCATATTTGTGCTTTTTCATAATATTTCCAAAAGCTCTTGTAACATAGAAGACACTTGACAAATCAGTGTCCATAGTGAACTGCCATTCTTCATCAGTCATATTCAAAACACCATTGTTTTTAGCAGAACCAGCATTGTTAACCAAAACATCAACCTTACCAAAAACTTCTTCAGCTTGTTTTGCTGCAGCATTGACTTCTGCAGGATTTGTTACATCGCATTTAATGCACAAACATTTAACCTTAAATTTTTTCAATTCCTTTGCAAGTGCTTCAAGCCTTTCAAGCCTTCTTGCCATAAGCACAAGGTCTGCACCTTGACCAGCAAAGCCCCTTGCCATTTGCGCACCAAGTCCACTTGATGCACCTGTGATTGCAACAACTCTTCCTTTTAAATTAAACATAAAATTTCCTCCCTGCTTTTATTATAATTATTTTAATTTTTTTATCAAAACAATTATTAACATTTTTTTAAATTCACAATAAAAAATTCTGCATAAAAATGCAGAACTACTTTTCTCTTTTAACGTAACCACAATAACCGCACACAAAGTTGAGCCCATCACTATCCATCATCGCACCACAATTTGGACACTTGGTTTTAAGAGTGTTCTTTTTGCTTTGCTTTTGATTTGTGTTCAAATAAAGTGTTTCATTATTTTTAAATAAATAACCGCTTAAATATCCACCAGTGATAAGGGCATTTATTGACGAAACAATATCTTGACGCCTTTTTGAAAGTTGCTCTGATAGTTCAGTTACCGTGAAAATGTTTTCATTTTCAATCAAATTTAAAATTGTTCGAAGCCCACGCTTGTTTGCGTAACTTATCCAAATCATTGGTGTTCCATAAAAACCCAAAACGATGCAAACAATTCCAATAACCATAAGAGCAGTCATTCCCTTTGTTGCACCAAAAATGGTTGCAAGAATGCCACCCGGAAGCATTATTGAAAATATTAATGCAACAATAAATGTTGTTCGAATTTTTTGATTTAATTTTTTCATATTATCCTCACACAAAAATTATAGCATATAAAATTTTTGTTTACAAATAATATTATATGAAAATTAGTAAAAATTGTAATAACAAAAGCCACAAATTTTTTGCAAACTATATTTAATTTTGTAATTAAAAATAATTATTAAAAATGTATTTTTAATTTTATTATAAGTATTTTTATACATTTTTAATGTGAAATTATTAAAAATAAATTTATTTGTTAATTTATTTTATTTTCAATTTTATATTTATTTTTCTAACAAAAATAATATTTTTTGCGTTTTTATTTTGAAATCAATTTTAACTTTATGTGTAATTTTGTTCTTTCATATTCTTTAAAACCCAATCTTTTATATAAATTTAAAACGGGGTTGCCAATAAAACATTGAATAAAAATTTCACAATCACTATGCATTTTAATAAAATCAATCAGAATATTCGTTCCTATTCCCTTACCTTGAAATTCTTTTATTAAACAAATGTTATTTATTTCAAATTTATTTTCGCTTAATTTTTCTGCATCAAAAAAACCAATATCTGTGTTGTTTGATTCAATAATTTTTAAATCATATTTTCTATCATTAAAATATTTTTCAAATCTTCGTTTTTGGTCTTCTTCATTCCAAGCACCAAAAAACATTTCAACGTAACTTTTATAAGCCCGCTTCTTTATGTTATAAACAAATTCATAATCACTTTCTTCAAAATTTCTAAATTTATATTCCATAACTCACCATATTTATTTTTAATAAAATGTCAAATAAACCTTTGCTATAACCTACCAAATTTTATATTATATTTTTATTATATCATTATGATTGTTTTAAAGAAAGTTAATGGCACATATTAAAACTAAATTTATTACTTGCAATACGCCACTTGTGAGGATTATATGAAAGAATTTATAATTGCTGAAATTAAAAATGATTTTGAAAACAATAAAATAAAATTAAACAAAGGTCAACTTGGTATTATTATTGAACAAAATAATGATTTATGTAAGTTTTTATTATTGAATAATAAAAATCTTGGTGAATATGCAATTATTGACATAAACATTAACAATTTAATTAAAAAATATGAATTAACTAAAGATTTGCAAAACGAATTAACAACATTTTTGGCTAATTTAAAACAAAATAATTTTACAAACTTTAATGATTTTAATAGCCAAATTATAAAAGAAAATGATTGCGTTGAAATTTTAACTGACAAATATAATAATTTAGACATTAATAAAAAAGATGTTGGTATTGTTATTTCAAATTATGCAATAAATAATAAAGTTGAAGTTGATTTTACAAAAGTTGATAATGACGGAAAACTTTTAGGAAGTATTGTTGTTGTTGATATAAAAGATATAAAATTAATATAAAAAAGAACACTATTTCTTGTGTTCTAATTTTTAATTAATATTTGTTCGGCTGTTTGAACGGCTTTTATAAATTTAATTGTTTTTTCTTTATCTAGTTTATAGTTAGTTGCACAGCCACTGTTGCTGTCAACTCCCCATGGCTTCACTTTTAAAATTATATCCTTCACATTTTGGCTATTTAGCCCACCTGCAATAATAACTGGCAATTTTGAATTTTTAACAATTTCGGCATCGGTTTTATAGTTATGAACTTTGCCTGTGCCACCAAACTTATTTTCTTTTTTGTTTATTGAATCAGTAAAAATTGCATCGCCAATAAAATTTTTATCAAGTTTGTTTAAAATCTTGCCACTTTCATCAATGTGCACAAGCCTTATAATTTTTACATAAGGAAGTGCATCTTTTATTTTTTTCACTTCACTTTCGACTATGTATGAATGAAGTTGCACTGCAGTGAACCCTGCAAATTTTATTATTTTTATAATTTCGTCTGCACTCTCTAGATGAGTTATCATTGTTGCCGTGCAAAATGGCGGAATAATTTTAACAATTTCCCTTGCCTGTTCTTTTGAAATAAATTCTTTGCTAAAATGCTTTTGCCCCACAAGCAAACCAATACTGCTAACCCCATTTTCACAACAAAACTTTGCTTCTTCAATATCTCTGCAAACAATCTGAATTTTCATAAATATACCTTATTCTTGTTTTATTTTTTTAACCACTTCTTTATTCTATTTATAATTCGCTTTAATAAAGATTGATTTTTTACTTCTTCATAAATATATTTATCTTCTATAAAATTAGATTCATTTTTAGTTTCTTCTATTGTTTTTCCATTTTTATATGCAATAGTAAGCGGATCATTACATTTCAATAAATCATTGTAAAATTTTTCTAACCATTCCATATCACTTTCTTCACAAAAATTTGAATCTAATGGCTGATCGTGCGCAAGTTGATTTCTAACCCAACGATAGTGTTTTATTTCTTTATAAAACTCATTCCAATATTTAACTTTACTACGATTAGAAAACGGAGTTTCTTCCATTTTATTGATATATTCAGTTATGCCATCTTTACAATTAAACATATCACGGCAAATTTTATCTATTCTTTTATACATTTCTAAAAATTTAATATTTAATTCAATCATACTAATAATTTTTAATATAAAATTTTTCTAATAATTAATTTTTTCTATTTATATTTTTATTTTTTGGTGGAGGTGATGGGAATTGAACCCATGTCCAGAAAGCAAAACTATGTTCTTTCTTCGTGTGCCAGTTTGTTTTGTTTTTTCACACAAAATCTAAAGCAAACAAAACGATTTTATGCTAGTTTGTTAATTCTCGACAACATAAACACAAACATTTTACATTGTCATCTCACATTTTATGACAACAACTTTAAACCTGTGAGAAATTTGAAGTTGCCGACTGCCAATAAGTTAGGCAGCAAGTGCTAACTTTGTAGCACCAACAGAATTGTCTTCTGCATTTATTTTGTTCCCAATTTTTATGTAGGTTGGGGCTACACACACGCTTTTAACATCTTTTCATCTCTCTGTCGAAACCTTTACACCCCCATAAGTTTGAAACTTATTAATTAAACATTAAAATTTTATTTGCCTTTCAGCGTAACGAACAAGGTCGGCTTTCATTTTATCTTTCTTTTTGTCATACAAATGCTTGCCTTTTGCAAGAGCAATTTCAACTTTAACCTTGTCACCATTAAAATACATTTTTGTTGGAACAATTGTGTAACCTTGCTCTTTTATTTTTCTGCTCAATTTTTCAATTTCATTCTTGTTCAATAAAAGTTTTCTTGTTCGCCTTTCATCAGGAGCAAACATTTTGGTTTTATCAAAATTTGAAATGAAACAATTTAAAAGAAAAACTTCGCCTGCCCTCACAACAACATAACTATCTTTAAGGTTAACTCTGCCTGCCCTAACAGACTTAACTTCACTGCCAAGTAAAACCAAACCCGCTTCAAGAGGGCTTTCTAAAAAATAATTATGTTTTACTTCTCTGTTCTCCGTTATAAGTTTCATAAAGATATTTTATCATTAAAATGCACTAAAATCAAGATTTTTATTAATTTTTACATTATTATTTTATAATTTTTGCAAATTTTTGCGATTTTTTATTTATTTTTGTAACTATTGACTTTTTGTTTAAAATAAGTTATAATATCATTACAAATATTGGAGAGATTATGGCAAAGATTAATGAAATTAATGAAATGTATAATGACAAAAGAAAAGTGAAATATTATACTAAAAAAATTATTAATTCATCAGCAAAAATTGGCGATGATGAATTTTATACTGAAAATTTGCAAGAATATTTAGAAAGAGTTATTGAAATATGCAACACTGAAGGCAAGCCTGCACTTGTAACACTTAAGTTCCCTGTTTCAAAGTTTGTTAAATTATATGATTTAACCTTGCCAATATTCCCAGTTGCAGTTGAGAAAAGATTAAAAGATAAAGACTTTAGGCTTGAGTTTTTTGGCTATGCAACCGATGAAAAAGTGCGTGACCTTTTGCAAAGTGACATTGATAGCAAAAAATATGACCTTGCTGATGAAACAAGCAAAGCTGCAACTCGAATGGTTGAAGTTGTTAGAAGAGAACTTCTTGAACAATATTTAACTCAAAAAAAGTGGCAAAGACCAAACAAAGAAATTCTTTCTTACATTGAAGGGCTTTCAATTATGCAACCATTAAGGCTTGACAAGGTTTCTCCTGAACAAATTTTGGGACCTGTTGATATTTCTGATTATTTTCAAGTTCCTAATCCAACAGAAGAAGATTTAGATAAACAATTTGACTTTGTTGAAAATCTATCTAAAACTTCTCAACACTCACCAAATCACCCTTACTATCTTATTAATATTGACGGAAAACTTTATGTTGCAGGAACAAGAGTTGGCAGAACAGAAAAAGAAATTTTGGCAAATGCAAAATTTGAAAGACTTGCATCAAGATTTCAAAGCACAATTGATGACCGAATACGTTTGATTGATAGATACAAAAGACATCACATCGTTAAACTTCCAAAATCAAAAGAAACAACCGCAGTTGGTCCAACCAATGAATAATCTTCATAAAAATAAAATAAATTCTGCAAAAAATTATAATTTGATATTAAA
The DNA here is from genome assembly GCA_944381185.1 of uncultured Clostridia bacterium. GTDB lineage: Bacteria > Bacillota > Clostridia > Christensenellales > UBA1242 > RGIG1681. The sequence continues at coordinate 31,540 of CALWKE010000003.1, read as the reverse complement.
TTTCATATAAAAGGAAGCGTAATTATGAAAATTTTTGATGATAGAAAACAATTTGAAGCAGTTGCAAAAGAAGATAGAAAAATTCTTCTTGTTCCTTTTTCGATAACAGAAAATTCACAAAAACAATACGAAAGAGCCGATTATCTTGAAAGTGCACTTAACACAGTGATTGTTGACTCTTCAGAGTATGGCGTTCCTGCTCTGTTTGATTTAGTTGTAAAAAAATTAGACGAAACACCAATTTTTAATGTAACAATACCAATCTTTCCAACAACCGCTAATTTAATTCAAAAAGAAACAAGAGAAGATATTATTTTAAATAAAAGGGTTTCAACAACATCATTAAAACTAGATGAACAAGCTCTTCAAATCTTTTCTATTTATGGCAACCCTTCAACTTTAAAAGAATCAAGTTTAACCCTTCCAGATTTTAAAAGTATTCATATTTCTGACGAAAGAATGGCAAATCAATATGATTGGGCACTTAACTATATTGCACACGAACTTGCTTATTCTTACATAAAGCTTTTGCAATATGGAAGAGTCGAAGATGCTGAAATTATTAAAAATTTGCCTTTTATGAAACAATTTGATTTAGATAAATTTCATGAAGCCAAGATGATGCAAACTAATCCAAAATTTATGTATCTTTACACTTTTAAGAATTTTGAATATGCACTGGGTCTTCAATCAAAATCTAAAATTCAAAATCCAAGTTTTGATGATAGAACTTACATTGAACTCTGTGAAATTTACCCTAAACTTAAATATGCCTTTAAAGAATATGGTAAAACAAAATCTTCTGGATATGGCCCTGACGTATTTAGAATTAAATCAACTAATAACGCAAATGGCAACCAGTTTGGCGAATAAAAAAACTATCCCATAGAGAATGGTAAATATTAAAATGCTTATTTCCCATCCCTATTTTAGTGCAAAAAAGCAAGGATATAAAACCTATGAAAAATGGTTAATCCTTGCTTTTTTGCTTGTATTTAATTTTTTAAAATTTTAATGATTAAATGTATAAATAATGCTAAAATAAGCAAATTTATACATTTTTAATATTTATTTTTAAAATCTTCTTCTATTTTTTCTCTTTGAGTTTTTTCTGTCAAAATCTCGTTCATCACGATTATTTTTATTTTTATTAAAATTATTCTTTTCTTCCTCATCAAGGTCACGATGATAATTTGCAAGTTCAAAATCAATATGCCTTAAAACAACATCTGTTTCAACAACTCTTATTTTAATTTTGTCACCAATTTTATAAGTTTCTCCAACCCCTGTAAGTGAATATTGGTCTTCATTAAATTCATATCTTCCCTTTGGAAGTCTTTCAGTTGAAACATAGCCTTCAACAGTGTTTTCAAGTTCAACATAAAAACCACGCTCGGTTACTCCCGAAATTATGCCGTCATAAACCTCACCGATTTTGTTTGACATAAACTCTGTCATCTTTTGGTCATCAACAGTTCGCTCTGCCTCTTCAGCCTGACGCTCCATTGTGCTTGACCTTTCAGCAGATTCACTTACAAACTCTTCAAAATATCTAAATTTCTTTTGAGTCATCTTTCCTTCAAGCACGCAAGAAATTATTCTGTGAATTGTAAGGTCTGGATATCTTCGAATTGGCGAAGTGAAATGGCAATAATTTTCAAGTGCCAAGCCAAAGTGTCCAAGGTTCATGGTGTCATACCTAGCCTTTTGCATGCTTCGAAGCATGATTTTTGAAAGTGCAGTTGAATAGTCTTGCCCCTTGCTTAAAACAAGAAGAGTCTGAAAATCTTTAGGTGTGGTTTGATTGCCACGAGCAATGAATTTAAGACCCAAACTGCCTGCAAATTTTCTGAACTTTTGAACCTTTTCAGCAATAGGCGTTTCATGAACACGATATACAAATGGAACTTTCAAGTTTGAAAAATGTTTAGCAATAACTTCATTTGTTATAACCATGAATTGTTCAATAATTCGGTCTGAAATATCTCTTGGCTTTCTTCTTATATCTTTAACAGTTCCGTCATCATTCAAAAGAATTTGTGGTTCTGGAATATCAAAATCAAGTTGACCTGCCGCATCTCTTCTTTTGATTAATTTTCTTGCAAGTTCGCTCATAAGTTCTAGCATTGGAACAATATCTGCATACTGCTTTCGAAGTTCGCTGTCACCATTTAAAATTTTGGTAACCTTTGTGTAGGTCATTCGATGTTTTGAAATCATTATGCCTTTATGAATTTCATAATCCAAAATTTTTGCGTCAGGAGAAATCAACATTTCAACGGCAAGTGTAAACCTTTCTTCATTTGGATTAAGCGAACAAATTCCATTTGAAAGTGCCGTTGGAAGCATTGGAAGAACATGGTCAGGAAAATAGACTGAAGTTCCACGCTTAAAGGCTTCTTCGTCAAGTTTTGAACCTTCTTTAACATAGTGCGAAACATCGGCAATATAAACACCCAGTGCATAATTTTCACCCAGTTTTTCAAGTGAAATTGCATCGTCAAAGTCACGGGCATCTTCGCCATCTATTGTTATAATCAGCCTGTTTCTATAATCCTTTCTTCCCTTTTGGTCATCTTGACTAACGGGAATACTAACCTTGTTTGCCTCTTCAACAACATCATCGGGAAACTCTTCAAACAAATTAAATGAACGGATAATTGAAAGTGTTGTTACCCTTGCATCACCCGGGTCGCCAAGAATTTCACGAACTCTGCCACGAGCCATTTTTATATTTGATGGATAGTCGAGAATATCAAGCACAACCTTTGTTCCATTTGTTGCTCCATTGACATCTTCACCTGAAACGAACACAGAGTCTGCAAAACGCCTGTCATCAGGAAGAACGGTTGCAACACCCCTTTCATCTATGCTTATAATGCCAACAACAACCTTATAGCCACGCTCTAAAATTTCAACAACTCTGCCTTCTCTTTTACCCTTTGCAACAAGTGGAAGATTTTGTTTATATTTTCTGCCCCTGCCCGACACACCAATTTCAACCATAACAATGTCGCCATGGCAAGCATCATTCAAATTTGCTTGTGAAATGAATATATCGTTATCTTTTTCGCCCGTAAATGGCCTTGCAAAAGCATAATCTTTGCTTGTTCCAAGAAGTGTGCATTTAATGAGCCTTTGCTCGTTATAAAGCATAAATTCATGGTTATTCAATCTTTTAATTTTGCCCTGTTTTGCAAGTTCATTCATTGCACCTTCAAGTGCCCTTTCATCAAAGCCCTTACCAAGTCCCATAATTTGTGCAATAAACCCCACACTAAACTTCTTTTTGTGTGATTTTAAAATGCTATTATAAACGGAATCTAAAAAATTCATAACTACCTACCTTGACCTTATTATAACGAACAATTTTTAAAAACACAAACATTCTTAATTAAATATTCAAAAGCAGTTAAGGGTTTTAACATAATGGCTATTGACAAAGTTAACTTTTCCGTTTAATATTTAACCAAGGAGTAAAATATGGAAAACACTAATAATTTGCTCTATAGAATTAATGGCGAGTTAGACCTTAATAATTTTTTAAGCGAACTAGCCGGTCAAAATTTATCTAACTATAACAGAGTTCCAAAAGAAACCTATTCAAATCGATTAATTTTTTATTTCGACACAAAAGATATTCGTCTTTATCGCTTTGGCGGGTTTTTTAAAGTGACACTTGACCAAGAAGTTGGAAATCCTATTTTATGCACAGCAGAATACAAACCTAATAATTCATCAAGAAAACAAAAAATTGAACTTGTTGAATTAAATGAAAAACTTAAAAATAAAGATGTTGCAAGCGTTGATATTGATTTTATTTTAACTCAATTAAACAAAATCTATGTTAAACAAGCAAAAGATAACTTTGGTTTGAAGCATGAATTAGAAAACATATTGACACTTTCAATAAACGACCTTACCTTTTTTATGCAACATATATCGCTTCGAATGATGATGGAAGAAAATAGTGCCGATGTTGATTTTAAAGTTATGCCAACAGCGGTTTTGAATGTTGATGGTTTTCCACGAAATGACACTTTTATGTTTTTTGCTCTTCATGATAGCACCAACTTTAATCATGACCCTGAAACAAGAAAAAATCTTGAATATGAAAAACAAGACGCCTTTGACGCCTTTAAAAAAGTCGTTGGCAAAAAACCATATAAATCTAAAAAAATAACAGGCAATTTTTATGAATATTTATTAAAACAATATTCTGACTATCTATGTGAAAAATATCCTGATTATTTTAATTTTAATCATTAAAAAATCAATAAAAAATAAAAATTAATTATTAACATATTGACATATTAAATTCATAAAATTATAATAAAAATATACTAATATTACGGTAGGTAAGGCTACCATAGGGATACGGGTTGCTGCCGTCTGCAAAAGGAGACTTTTGCACACTGGTCAACAAATCTCCTCGAATAACACAAGGGGAAATTTAATGCAATGCCATTGCCCTATGATGCTAAAGCTTGAACGGGTATTTTAATAAAATTATCCCGTTATATGCGGGATTTTTTTATTGGAGGAATTATGCTAAAAGATAAGATAATTGAACTTTTTAACTCACAAAAATTTGATGAACTTGAAGAATTTGTTGAGAAACAAGATATAAAAGAACTTGCAACTACTTTGTCTGAAGTTGACAAAAATTTGCTTTTGCAAATTTTTCCTAAACTCTCTGAAAAAATTTCAGCAGAGGTTTTTGTTCTCTTTTCAACTGAACTGCAAACATTTTTAACCGAAAACATTAGTGACATTGAATTTCAAGCAATATCTGAAGAACTTCTTGATAATGATGTTGAAAAAAATGTTTCTAAATCAGTTTTGAATGAAATTCTTTTAAAAGCAGAGGCCGACACCAGACATGAAAAATTGCTTGAAATTATTGACAATATTGAAAATAAAAAGTTCACTTCACTAAAGCCAATTTTAAAAGAAATGGACCCTATTGACATTGCCGAACTTATCAATGATATTGATGATGAAAAAGATATTATTGTGTTTAGGCTTCTTCCAAAAGACCTTGCAAGTGAAGTTTTTGCCAATATGGATTCAAACAGCCAAAAGAAACTTATTAAAAGTTTTACTGATAAAGAACTCGCCTTTATCATAAACGACCTTTTTGCAGATGACACCGTTGACCTTATTGAAGAAATGCCCTCAAATATTGTGCTTCGAATACTAAAACTTTCAAAGCCAGAAACAAGAGATGACATCAATAAACTTTTAGGCTTTCCTAAAGATAGTGCAGGAAGCATTATGACCACCGAACTTGTTACCCTTCGTGAAAAGATGACTGTTCGTGATGCCCTTAATAAAATGCGTCGTCAAGCAATGGATAAGGAAACAATTTACACTTGCTATGTTACCGATGACCAAAAACATCTGCTTGGAATTGTTTCACTTAAAGAGATTATTTTGCATAAACCAAATGACATAATTGGCGATTTTATGGAAGACAATTTCATCTCTGCTCACACACATACTGATAAGGAAGAAGTTTCAAATTTGCTTAAAAAATATGACCTTCTTGCCATTCCAATAGTTGACAGTGAAAACCGCATCAACGGAATTGTTACCATTGATGACGCTATTGATGTCCTTCAAGAAGAAAGTGCCGAAGATATCAGCAAAATGGCAGGTATCACACCAACCACAAAGCCATATCTTCAAACAAGTGTGTTTGCAATTTTTAAAAACCGTATTCCTTGGCTTATGGTTTTGCTTATTTCTGCAACATTCACAGGGCTTATAATAAACACCTATGAAAACACATTGAATGTGATTAGTCCCCTTTTATTTGCCTGCATACCAATGCTTATGGGCACAGGGGGAAATGCAGGAAGTCAGGCTTCAGTAACCATAATTCAATCCCTTGCCGTTGGCGAAGTTAACTTTAAAGATATTTTTAAAGTTATTTGGAAAGAAATTAGGGCTTCGGTTTTAATTTCATTAATTTTGGCTATTGCATGCTTTGCTAAACTGCAATTAATTGATAACCTTATCTTTGGATACGACTACACCTTTATGATTTCGCTGGTTGTTTCACTTGCACTTTTTGCAACTGTTATAATTGCAAAAATTATTGGTGCATGTTTGCCACTTCTTGCTAAAAAAATTCATCTTGACCCAGCCGTTGTTGCAAACCCATTCATCACAACAACCATTGATATTGTTTCACTTTTAATTTTCTGTGCATTTTCAGTCGCACTGCTTTAAAATAAACTTTAATTAAAAAAGGGCATTCAATTTGAATGCCCTTTTTAATATTCTACTTCATTTGTATCCAACATTTTTATTATTTTTTCTTGTAATTTTTTATTCCCAACTATTTCAAGATACATATCTTCACCCTTGATAATTTGTTTTGCTAAAACAAAAGGTTTTTTAATATTTTTTATATCTTCAATGGTGTCATATATTTGGTCAAGAACATAATAATTTTCATTTTCAAATTCAATACATTTTAAAACCATATATGCCTTTTCATCATCAAGAGTTAATAATTCATTTTCCTTTGCGATAAAATTCATAAACACTCCTTTGTTTTACTATTTCCCCAATTGATTTTCATCATTTTCTATGTTCTTTTTAACTTGTTTTTTATCTTGTTCCTCTTCGTTTGCACCAGTTTCTTTATTATACTTTTCTACAATGCTAGATTTATTTACTTCTAAACCTGCAAGACCACACTCTTTCATTTTTCGTTCTATAAATGTAACAAGATACACTTTAAACTCTTTTGGTTTTAATGTCTTTTTCTTTTCTAAAAATTCTGGTTTGCCTTGTTCTATTGCATTTATAAATGATTGAACTCTTGGAACAAAATCTTTTAACATTTCAATAAGTTCGCCTTCTTTTTGTTCGGCATCGGCAATATCGTTTTTTCTGTTTTTCACTCGTCTTTTTACCATCATAAAAGTGGTAAATGCCATCTTTCCAATCACATAAGCAGATAAAGACGTTATGATTCCAACTGGTGCAACCACTGCTGCAAGAATTGCCATTCCAAGCCCAATTACATTATTTCGTACATCTCTATCCCCAGCTTTTACCGTTGTTTTAGCTTGATTCAAAATTTCTTGTGTTTGTTTAATGATTTCCGCAGGGGTCATCGCCTTGCCTTCTGGATTTTTTTCAAGCAAAGTTTCCCACACTTTAAATTGCTCTTCGTTTATTCCTAATTCTTTAAACATATTATTAATTAACTTTGATCGAATTTTTAACCAAACTGCATCGTCATTTTTTTCTTGCCTTACTTCATTTAATTCAGATCTAGTTAAAGAAACTGGAATAATACCTGTAACTTTAGTTAATTTCGGATTTAAAACTGCTTCCATGCTATTTTTCTCCTATAGCTTTATATTTTATATAATACCATACAAATTATAGTTTGTAAAACTAATAAAAAAAGACATTCAAATTGAATGCCCTTTTTTGTTATCTGTTATTGATCGCATCAATAGGTTTCTTTCTTGAAATTTTAATAACTGGAAGCAAACTTGAAATGAAAGCTGTTCCAATGCTTATTGCAAAGATTAAAAGTAATTGTCTTACGCTGAAATTGAGAAAATAAATGCTTATGCCAAGTTCAGCAATTATTGATGAATTAATCAAAGTGCAACCAACAAATGTTGCAATGGCAGCAAGTGCAAAGTTGATTAGTGCAATAACCATGCTTTCATTGAAGAATATTCCAAACACATCTGAACCCCTTGCACCAAGTGCACGAAGAACACCAATTTCTCTCTTTTTGTATGAAATGCTAGTTGAAATGAAGTTCATAAGAAGAAGTGATGCAAAAACTGCAAATGCAATTGCTACATACAAAAATACTGAAGTAACACTGCTCAACATTGACTCAAACATATTAAGTGTGCTGGTTGCATCACTTTGAATTGTGTATCTGATATTTTCATCATTATAATTTTCTAAAAATCTAACAAACTCTCTGTCACTATCAGTTCCTGTTAAAGTAGTAACGGCAAATTCATAACCTGAAAATAGTGGAGCCACTGAAGAATTAAAAGTGTCTTGTGAACACAAATAAGGGTATCTATTCATGATTCCAACAACAGTAAATTCTGCAACCTTTTCCGTTCCTTCATAATCAAAAGAAACCGTTATTGTTAAGCCCTCTTGAAGTTTGCTCTCATAATCTAAAATATTATTCAAAACATATTCTGAAACAATTATTTCATTTTTACCTAAATTTAATGTGCCGTCTGGGTTAATTACACCATCTTTATAATATGACAAACCTAAAAATTCAGCATAGGAATTATAATAACTGCCATCATAACCATATTCTTCGTATACATCTTCATTTGTTCTTATTTCATCTTTATTGAATTGATAACCTAAATTTGTTTCACCAACAGTTAAGTAATAATATGCGTTTATTCCTTCACTGCTAATTTCATTAAACACAGATTCTGAAACATAGGCAAGATTTGTGAAATTATAATTCATAAATTGTTGAATGTTGTATGAATTATTCATAAGTTCATTTTCAGTCATATTAGTATATTTGCTTAAATTGGTATGGTCATCAATAATCCCAACAACTGTTTTATAGTCATCAAATTTTCCTGTATTAATTCGAAGTCCTTGCCATGAAGTTATTTCTTCTTTACACTTTTTAATTGACTCAAAAATATGTTTTGAAATTGCAATTTCATTTTCATTTGTTGGAAGTCTACCTTCTAAATTAAACCCAAAACTGTTGATATCTTCTTCAGTAAAATAAACATAGCCTGAAATAGCAGGTGTATAAAGTGGATTATTTGTTGAAATTGAACCATAATTATCAATATAAATATTGTTAGACAAATAATTTGTTGCTCCTGCAACTGGCTTAATCATATATTCAGGAAATTCTTCATTAATTAAATTTATATCAGCATTTGTTATAACTCTGCTGTTTGAATATGTGCCAACATTTTTTTCTTTTATAAATGCAATATTTGTGTTTCCTGATTTTTGCATAGTTTCATAAACCGAATCTGCCCTATTCCAGCAAGAAAAGGCATCAACGATTCCAAAAACAGTGAATGCAAAAAAGGAAAGTAAAATAGTGAAGAATAACTTTCCGACTTTGTTTTTGAGTGAACTTGCACCCATTTTAAACGAGTCTGAAAATTTTAATCTTGATTTGATTAACTTTAAATTTTTACCATTATACTCTAATTTTTCAATATCATCAGGTTCCGTTTTCAAAAATGCTTCTTGGTTGCCGTCATCTGTTATGCTTTCAACTTTTTTAACGGCCTTATTAGCTTCTTCATCAAGAGAAATAATTGTGTCGCTATCACTCAAATTATCTTCAATTTGTTTTTTGATTATTTCAAAATCTTCGTTTGTTAATTTTTGACCTTTTTTGATATGAATATATTTATCATCAACAACACTTAAACCTGATGTTGTTTTTGTTGCCTGAACTTCTTTTTTGGTTGTGTCACTAATGATTTTTCCGTCTTTCAGTTCAATAATTCGGTCACCATAAGTTTCGGCAAAATCACGGTCATGTGAAACAACGATGATGAGTTTTTCTTTTGAAAGTTCTTTAAGGGTTTCCATAACCTGTTTTCCAGTGTTGCTGTCAAGTGCACCAGTTGGCTCATCAGCCATAATTATTTCAGGGTTCTTTATAAGAGCTCTTGCAATTGCAACTCTTTGCTTTTGACCACCCGAGAGTTGATTTGGCTTTCTTTTTGCGTAGTCAATCATATCAACTTGTTCAAGAAGTTTGTTGATTTCTTCTTTGCTCACCTTTTTGCCCTGAAGTTCAAGTGCAAGTGCAAGGTTTTTTTGCACAGTGAAATTTTCCAAGATGTTATATTCTTGAAAAATGAAACCAATAAAGGTGTTTCGATAACTATCAAAATCGCTTTGTGAAAAATCTTTACTTGACTTACCTTTAATTATAATTTCACCACTATCAAAACTATCAAGTCCACCAATTGCATTTAAAAGTGTAGATTTTCCACTCCCACTTTTACCAAGCAAAAACACAAGACCCTTTTCAGGAAAATCAATTGAAACATTATTCAAAGCAACAACCTTATTCTTTTTATCTTTGCCTTGTTGATAAATTTTAACTAAATTTTTAACACTTAACATATTTTATTACCCATTACCTTTTTACTAAAATTCCTTTCATAAATTCAGTTCGATTATGAAATTTATAAACTTTTTGCATTTCTTCATCATTGCAACCAATAAGTATTTTGATTTCTGAATCACGCTTTAAATAGTCAATAATGCAGATTATTGCAGTTATTTTTTTATCTTTTTCACTTCCAACCCAAACATCAATGCCATCGCCATCCATTGACGAAGTGTTTTTAAGATAGCCATAGTCAACTTCATAAATGGTATTAGGATACTTTGGATGATGTGAACCCTTTGGACGGTCAATTTCAATTTCTGACTCTGCAACAATTTTATCAAGCATATTCCAAAAATCTTGATTTTCAATCATAATCTACTCCTTTTCATGGGTCTAATATATCACAAATCTATGCAACATTCAAAACAGAAAATCAGCAAATAAAAAAATCACCGAATTATCAGTGATTTTTATTTTTTATTATATTAATTCAACAATTGCCATTTGAGCATTATCACCACGACGGATAGATGTTTTGATAACTCTGGTGTAGCCACCTTTTTGACCTTTATCTTTGCTTCTTTCAGCATATTTTGGTGCAAGGTCATCAAAAATCTTTTCAACTAAAGGCATTTCAATGCCTTGAGTTCTTGCTTCAAAATCAACAAGTTTTTCGCCTTTCTTTCTTTGCTCTTGCCTGTCGGTTACAAGTGCAATAATTTTTCTTCTTGCATTGAGTTTTTTAGCACCATCTTTTGAAATGGTGACTTTTTTCTCTTTTCCATTAGAATCAACAGTTGTTTTTTCACTTGTAACAACATCTTCATAAGAATTAACTGCAAGAGTGATAATTTTTTCAACAACTCTAGCAGCAGCCTTAGCTCTGTCGAAAGTTGTTTCAATATGGCCATACCACAAAATATCTGTTGCAAGATTTCTAATCATTGCAAGTCTTTGGTCAGTAGGTTTACCTAATTTTCTTGTGTCCATATTATTTCTCCTTAATCTTCATTAGTCTTAAGGCTAAGGCCCAGACCTTCAAGTTTATGAATAACTTCATCAAGTGATTTTCTTCCAAGATTCTTAACTTTAAGCATGTCATCTTCTGTCTTTTTAATCAAGTCTTCAACAGTGTTGATGCCAGCTCTCTTTAAGCAGTTATATGAGCGAACTGATAAATCCATATCTTCAACGCTCATAACCAAAAGTTTGTGAACTTTGTCTTCTTCACGGCTAACAAGCATTGTTGTGTTTGCCATATTTTCAACAAGTTCAATAAACAAATCATTATACTCATTCATAAGTTTTGCAGACAAACTAACAACTTCTTTTGCTGAAACTGTTCCATTTGTTGTTACTTCAAGAATAAGTTTGTCGTAGTCGGTATTTTGACCAACACGAGTATTTTCAACAACATAACTTGCACGACGAACTGGTGTGTAGATGCTGTCGATAGCGATATAGCCAATTGGAAGGCTTATATCTTTGTTTTTATCAGCAGGAATATATCCTCTTCCTTGACCAACTAAAATATCCATATCAAGTTCGCCATCATCTTCAAGCGAGCAGATATACATATTTTTGTTCATGATGTGAACTTCATCATCTTCTTCAATGTTAGCAGCAGTCACAACACAAGGACCTTTTGCTTTGAGTTTTAAAGTTTTTTTGAAGTTTTTATCATCAGAATCGATTTTTACCGCAAGCCCTTTCATATTTAAAACAACTTCAGTAACATCTTCTTTTGCACCTTTAAGTGCCATAAATTCGTGATCAACACCAGCTATTTTGATATTAGTAACAGCTGACCCAGGAAGGCTTGACAAAAGAATTCGTCTTAGTGCATTACCAATTGTTACACCAAAACCTCTTTCAAGTGGCTCAACAATAAACCTTGCGTAAGAACCACCCTTCTCCTCAACACATTCAATCCTTGGCTTTTCAATTTCTAACATAATATTCCCCCAATTTAAATTTTATTTAGAGTAAAGTTCGATAATAAGATGTTCTGCAATAGTAAGGTCGATATCTTCTCTTGTTGGAAGTGCAACAACCTTTCCTGTAAGTTTTGCTGAATCAAATTCAAGCCACTTTGGAACGATAACCTTTGCATCTTTAACTGCTGCAAAAAGTTCACTTTTTGCACTCTTTTCTTTAACAGAAATAACATCTCCAACTTTAACTTGATATGATGGAATGTTAACAGTTTTGCCATTAACTAAAATGTGTGTGTGATTAACAATTTGCCTTGCTTGTGCACGGCTTGCACCAAGTCCAAGTCTGTAAACAACATTGTCAAGTCTTCTTTCAAGCAAACTTAACATTGTTTCACCAGTTTTACCCTTCATTCTGGTTGCTTTTTCATAGTAACCTCTAAACTGTTTTTCAAGCAAGCCATAAGCTCTTTTAACTTTTTGTTTTTCACGAAGCTGAACCAAATATTCGCTTGGTTTTTTTCTGGTTGTTGGGTGCATACCAGGAACGCCTGTTCTCTTTTCCATTGCACATTTTTTAGAGGTGCATCTTTCGCCTTTTAAGAAAAGCTTTGTGCCCTCGCGTCTGCATAATCTGCAATCTGCATCTATATACTTTGCCATTATTCTCTCCTTCGTTATACTCTTCTTGGTTTAGGTGGACGACAACCATTGTGTGGAATTGGTGAAACATCTCTGATCATTGTTACTTCAAGGTCAGCAGCTGCAAGACTTCTTACAGCAGACTCTCTACCATTTCCCGGTCCTTTAACATAAACTTCGACTGATTTAAGACCGTAGTCTTTTGCAATTTTAGCAGCCTTTTCAGCAGCTTGACCAGCTGCGAAAGGTGTGCTTTTTTTGCTACCTTTATAGCCAAGAGCACCAGCTGAACAAGCAGCAAGTGCATTACCTGCAGCATCAGTAACAGTTACAATAGTATTGTTGAAAGAAGATTGAATATAAACTCTACCTTTATCAACTTGAGTTGTAATCTTTCTCTTTTTTGTTGCAGTCTTTTTACCTTTCTTTTCTGCCATATCTATTTTCCTTCCTTAAAACTATTTCTTACCTTTTGCTGGCATTTGCTTTTTTGCTTTGCTAGCAATTTTCTTTGGTCCCTTTCTTGTTCGAGCATTAGATTTTGTGTTTTGCCCACGAACTGGAAGACCATTTTTATGCCTTATGCCTCTATAACTTTTAATTTCTTCAAGAGCTTTAATGTTCATGTTAACAACTCTTCGAAGTTCACCTTCAGTTGTTAAATGCTTGTCCATATATTCACGGATTTTACCAATTTGTTCTTCGGTTAAATCTTTAACTCTTGTGTCTGGATTGATGCCTGTTGCCTCTAAAACTTTGTTAGCGGTAACTCTGCCAATTCCATAAATATATGTAAGACCAATTTCAACTCTCTTTTCATTTGGTAAATCTACACCACCAATACGTGCCATTTTATCCTCCACAGATATTTTTAATTACTTAATTTTTATTAATAATTGATTTTATGTTTTCACTTAAAATTAAGATTACTCTTAAGCCGCAATTTAAGTGAATATGTTTAGTTTTGTATATGAAAGATGAAATTTAGCAAGTGGAATGACCTTGTTGCCCTAAATGCCATCTTCCATAAACAAAACCAAAGAGAAAACTAACCCTGAACTTGTTTATGTTTAGGATTTTTACTACAAATGACTCTAACTTTACCGTTTCTCTTAATAACTTTACAACCATCACACATTGGTTTTACACTAGGTCTAACTTTCATTGTTTTTTCTCCTCGAATTTATTTACTACGCCAAATAATTCTGCCACGAGTTAAATCGTAAGGGCTTATTTCAAGTTTTACTGTGTCGCCCTCATAAACACGAATAAAATTTTTCCAGAGTTTGCCTGATAAATATGCGGTCACTATATGACCACCTGCAATCTTTACCTTGAATGTTGCCCCCGGCATAGCCTCAACAACAACACCCTCTGTTTCAATAACATCATCTTTACTCAAGACTTTTTGCCTCCAAATATGCTGTTTTTAAGTTTATACTTAATTTGCTGTAATTTTAAAGTTGATTTTTTGGCAAACTAATGCCATATTGAACTAAAATGACTACTCTAATTATTATAATCTAATAACTAAATTTGTCAAGTTCAAAATAAAAATTTTATGTCGAAATCGTGGCAGAGTTGCAAAAAAATTTTTGCAACTCATTGATTTCTTTTATCTTTGTTCCAAGAATCTTTTGAGTCCCGGAATTTCACTCTTTTTAAATTCATTAATCATATTTTCATATGATTGACGAGGGTCTTTGTCGCCAGTTACTGACAAAACTTTTCCTTGAGACTTAAAGTAATCAAGAATAGGAAGAGTTTCTTTTAAATAAACTTCATATCTTGTTTTATAGGTCTCTTCGTTGTCATCACTGCGAATTCCCCATTCACCGCCACATTTTGGACATTTTTTGTAACCCATGTTCCAACTTGTGTTATAAATATATCCACAATCTTTGCAAGTTCTTCTTCCAACAACTCTTGAAAGCAAAACTTCATATGGAACTTCAAGGTTAACAACAACATCAATGTCTGTTACATGGTCATCAATAAACACTTTAAGTTGGTCAGGTGACCTTGGAAATCCATCAAGAATAAAACCTTCTTGAACATCGTCCATTGCAAGTCTGTTTTTAATCATCTTTGCAACGAGTGCTGTTGGAACCATTACACCCTTATCCATATAACCTTTTGCAATTTTACCTTCTTCTGAACCACTTTCAATACTTTCACGAAGAATATCACCCATTGAAATTGTTGGTAAGTGATAGTCTTCTGCAAGCATATTTGCAAGTGTTCCCTTGCCTGCCATTGGTGCTCCGAACATTAAAAATTTCATATATTTTTCTCCTTTTAATAAAATTTTATATTAATTTTGAGCAAAATTATAAGATATTTTTATGCCTTTTCATCATAAGCTGTGCCTCAAGTTGTTCCCTAAACTCAATAGCAACACTAACAACGATAAGCATACCAGTTGCGGTGAATGAGTTTAGAAGGCCCTGTGAGCCGACAGCCACAGCCGAGAATAACACTGATGGAACAAGTGCAATAAATGCCAAGAAAATTGCTCCAAATAAAGTTATTCTGTGCGATACCTTTCGTAGATAATCAGTGGTTGGACGCCCCGGACGAATACCCGGAATAAATCCACCATGTTGTTGAATATTCAAACTTATATCAGATGGATTAAATTGAATCTGTGCATAAAAGTATGCAAAGAACAATATAAGCAGTGCTGTGAATATGCTATACACAACCGAGCCCGTTCCAAGATATTTGAACCAGAAACCAGCAAAACCACCACTATCAGCACTAAGTCCACAAAGTGACATAATGAGTGTTGGAAGTGTTATGATTGCTGATGCAAAGATAATTGGAAGCACACCACTTGAGTTAACTTTCATAGGAATATATGATGATTGACCACCATACATTTTTCTTCCCTTAACTTGTTTTGCATATTGAACAGGAATTTTTCTTTCTGCAAGGTCAACAAACACAATAAGGAAGAAAATTAAAAGAACTAATGCAAGGAAACCAAGAAGTTCCCAAAGATAGGTTAAGCTATTTGATATGTTTTGAATGGCATTAACAATTGACTGTGCAGATGTTGCCAAAATACCAACAAAGATAATGAGTGACAAACCATTGCCAACACCTTGTTCGGTTATCTTGTCACCAAGCCACATAGTAAAGCATGTTCCTGCCATGAGAATTAAAATAACAAACACACTTGTGAGCCAGATTAAATTTTCACCAAAGATTGGTTGAATATAATCTGAACCAAGACCAAGAACAATTCCAAGACCTTGTGCAAGAGCAAGCACAAGTGCTACAATTTTTGTTACTAAATTAATTTTTTGCCTGCCATCATCTCCCTGTTTTGAAAGCCTTTCAAGTGCAGGGATTGCAACTGACAAGAGTTGCACAATGATTGACGCATTGATGTATGGAGTAACACCCAGTGCAAAAACGGCTGCGTTTTGAAGTGCACTACCAGTTACTGCATTAAGAAGTGACAAAACCCCACTAACATCGTTTTCTGCAATGCTTGCATAAAGGTCGCTTGAAAGACCCGGCGTTGGCAAATAACAGCCAAGCCTGTAAACAAGCAAAAGTAAAAGTGTTATAATTATACTCTTTCGTATTTCACGGTTTTTGAATGCGTCTGCAAGAGTTTTAAACATTATTTTACCTCAATTGTTCCGCCAGCAGCGGTAATTTTCTTAACTGCTCCTTCAGTAAATTTAGCAGCTTGAACATTTAATGCTTTTGTAAGAGTTCCGTTTCCAAGAACTTTCAAGCCATAAGGCTCAACTTTAGAAATAATATTCTTTGATTTTAAAAGTTCAATAGTAACAGTTGTTCCATTTTCAAGAACCTCTAATTCACCTACATTAATTGTAGTATAAACCTTTCGGAATATGTTTGTAAAGCCAATTTTTGGTAATTGACGAATAAGTGGCATTTGTCCGCCTTCAAATCCTGCTCTTACTCCGCCACCGCTTCTAGCTTTTTGACCCTTGTGACCCTTTCCAGAAGTTTTGCCAAGACCTGAACCAATTCCACGGCCAAGTCTTTTGTTGCTTGAAACAGAACCTTCAGCAGGTTTTAAATTATGTATTTTCATAGGTTCTTCTCCTTATTTAACTTTTTCAACACTAACAAGGTGTTTAACAACAAAAATCATACCTCTTGTTGCTGCGTTGTCTGGAACAACATTTGATGAATGAACTTTGTGAAGTCCCAATGCAACAAGTGTTCTTTGTTGTTTTTCAAGTCTGCCTGAAGCACTCTTAACAAGAGTAACTTTAAGCATTTCGACATTTGATTTAGCCTTTGGTTCAGCTTTTGGAGCTGTTTTTGTTGTTTTCTTTTCTTCAACTTTAACAGCGGTTTCTGCTTTTGCACTAACTGCCTTTGCTTCAACTTTTGTTTCTGCTTTTTTTGCTGTAGTTGCTTTTGCTTCAGCCTTTGCAGTTGTTTTTGTTGTTTCTTTTTTAGCAGTTGCAGTTTTTGTTGCAGTTTTTGCTGTCTTTGTTTCAGTAGCCTTTGTTGCAGCAGTTTTTGTTGCAGTTTTCTTTTCTGCTTTTGGTTCTGCTGTTTTAGAAGACTTAACTGTTTTTGTTTCTTTTTTTGTTGTTTCTGCCATTTATGTCTTCCTCCTACCTAATTTCCTCAACAGTTTTTCCACGAATTGCAGCAATTTGCTCTGCTGTTCGAAGGCTCTTTAAACCTTCAAAAGTTGCCTTAACGCAGTTAACTGGGTTGTTTGAACCATAGAGTTTTGTTGTGATATCTTTGATACCTGCAAGTTCAACAACATCACGAACAGCACCACCAGCAATGATACCTTTTCCTTCTCTAGATGGCATCATAATAACTTTGGTTGTTCCAAATTTACCGATAACATCGTGTGGAATGGTTGTTCCATCAATGCAAACGCTAATCATGTGTTTTTTAGCAACAAGTGTAGCTTTTTCAATTGCTTGAGTAACATCAAGTGCTTTTGCAAGACCGATGCCAACTTTTCCGTTCTTGTCACCAACAACCATAAGTGCGTCATAACGAAGAGTTTTACCACCCTTGGTTACCTTTGAAATAGCATTAAGGTTAACCATTCTTTTTTCAAGACCGTCAGAAACTTTTTCTGGACGACGATTTTCTCTTTTTGGTCTGCGAGAATTTGGCTTATTAGCAGACTCTTTTTTGTTTTCTGTTTCATTAACTTCATTAGCGGTTTCAACCACTTCTTCAGTTTTAACTTCTAATTCTTCTGCCATAATTCCTCCTAAAACTCAAGACCAGCAGACCTTGCACCATCTGCAAGTTGCTTAACACGACCAGTATAGATGTATCCACCACGGTCAAATACGACTTTTTTAATTCCAAGTTTCTTTGCTTTTGCACCAATAGCCTTACCTACTTCAAAAGCAGCTTCAACTTTTGTTTTTCCTTCAACAGTTTTAACAAGGTCTTTATCTCTGCTAGATGCACTGCAAAGAGTTTTTCCAGCCTTATCATCAATAAGTTGAGCATATATTTCACTTGTTGAACGATAAACATTCAATCTTGGCATTTCGGCAGTTCCCTTCAAAGTAAATCTGATACGATTATGTTTGAGTTTTCTTGTCTTATTTTTATTAACTTTCTTAAACATATCTCACTCCTTATTTTTTACCTGATGAAGTCTTCTTGATTTCTTTTCTACGAACATGTTCGTTAGTATAATAGATACCATATCCATGATATGGTTCGACTTTTTTGATTGCTTTAATGTCAGCAGCAAACTGACCAACTTGCTCTTTGCTGATGCCTGAAATAACCATTTCAGTTGCTGATGGGCAAGTTACTGTTAGCCCTGCTGGAATTTCAACATTAACAGGGTGTGAAAATCCAATATTCATAACAATTTTGTTGCCTTGAACTTGAACTTTAAAACCAACGCCATTAACGCTGACTGATTTTGTGAAGCCTTGTGAAACTCCGACTACCATGTTGTGCAATAATGCTCTGTAAAGACCATGTTTTGCATTGGTATCTGCAAGTTCATCGTTGGCTACCAAAATAATAGCATTTTTGCCTTCGTGTTCTCCCCTTGTAACAGAGATGTTGCCAGTTATTTGTTGCTCAAGTTTACCTTTAGGACCAGTAACTGTAACATAATTTGTGTCTGAAACATCAACTGTAACATTTTCAGGAAGAACGATTGGGGTTTTTCCTATACGACTCATACCAATTTCCTCCTTACCATACATAGGCGAGAACTTCGCCACCTATTCCAAGTTTTCTTGCTTCTCTGTCTGTCATAACACCCTTTGATGTAGAAACAATAACAATTCCAAGACCACCAAGAACTTTTGGAAGGTCTTCACAACTTGCATAAATTCTACGACCCGGTTTAGAAATACGCTTTAAGCCAGTAATAACTCTTTGATTCTTATTTACATATTTCAATGTTATAACGAGATTTTTGAATTTTCCATTTTCAACTTCTTCAAAAGATGAAATGTAACCTTCATCGAGCAAGATTTGAGCGATTGATTTCTTCATTATTGAAGATTCAACAGAAACTGTTTCATGTTTTGCACTTTGTGCATTTCTTATTCTTGTAAGCATATCTGCAATTGAATCATTAACCATTTATCTCTATCCTCCTCTATTACCAGCTAGATTTCTTTATTCCAGGAATTTGACCTTTGTATGCAAGTTCTCTGAAGCAAATACGGCAGATTCCATATTTTTTAAGAACTGAATGTGGTCTTCCACAAATTGAGCATCTTGTATACTCACGAGTTTTATACTTTTGTGGTCCCTGTTGTTTGTTTATCATTGATTTCTTTGCCATCTTATTCTCCTCGCTTCCCTATTTATTTGCCTTGAATGGCATTCCCATAAGTTTGAGAAGTGCCCTGGCTTCGTCATCTGATTTAGCTGATGTAACAAAACTTACATCAAAGCCTCTGATTTTTTCAATTTTATCATAGATAACTTCTGGAAAAATAAGTTGTTCTTTGATTCCGTAGGTATAGTTGCCTCTGCCGTCAAATCCAGCATTTGGATCAATTCCACGGAAGTCACGAACCTTTGGAAGTGCAATAGAGATAAGTCTATCCATGAATTCATACATTCTTGCACCACGAAGGGTAACTTTTGCACCAATCTTTTGACCTTGACGAAGTTTGAAGTTTGCAATTGACTTTTTAGCAGTTGTTATTGCAGGTTTTTGACCTGAAATAACTGCAAGTTCATCAACAGCAATATTGAAACTCTTTGAGTTGTCTTTTTCAGCACCAAGTCCCATGCTCAAAACAATTTTTTCAATCTTTGGAACTTCATTGATGTTTTTGTAACCAAACTCTTTTTCAAGTGCTGGAACAACTTCATTAAGGTACTTATCTTTAAGTCTGATGCCTGTTTCACTTTTCTTTGCTACCATAAATTACACTCCTCTTTGAGATGACCTTGAAGTTTGTGGCTTTTTAGCTGCAGCAGTCTTTGTTGCCTTTTCTTCAGCAACTGGCTTTGCTGTAACTTTCGACTTTTTTTCTGTTGTTTTTGCAGGTTTTTCTGCTTTTTTAGCACTTTCAGCCTTTTCATCGGCTTTTGCTACTTTTTTAACTTTTGTTTCTTTAACAAATTTTGCATCAAGAACTGCTCCACATTTTGAGCAAACTCTTGCTTTTTTGCCATCATGAGTTGCATGTTTAACACGAACTGCCTTTCCGCAAGTTGGGCAAACAATATTAACATTTGAAATGTCAATAGGAGCTTCAACTTTAACAAGTTCACTCTTTTCTTGTGCTGTTCTTGCCTTTTTAGCTTTTGTTACAATGTTAACACCTTCAACAACAACTCTAACATGATTGTTTGATTTTTTGATTGCGAGTACCTTTCCCTTTTTACCAGAGTCTTTTCCGGAATTAACTAAAACGGTATCGCCTGTTTTAACACTAACCTTATTCATTTTGTCCTCCTTATAAAACTTCTGGTGCAAGTGAAATAATTTTCATAAATTTTGAGTTAGCACGAAGCTCACGAGCAACAGGTCCAAAGATACGAGTTCCTCTTGGGTTGCCATCGTTATTGATGATAACAGCAGCATTATCATCAAATTTGATATAACTTCCATCTTCACGCCTTACACCCTTTTTGGTTCTAACAACAACGGCGGTAACAACATCACCTTTTTTGATGTTTGCACCCGGTGTGGCAGATTTAACAGAAGCCTTTATAATGTCACCAACGCTTGCAGTTTTAACAACTGAACCACCAACAACATGGAAACACATAATTTCTTTTGCTCCCGAGTTGTCAGCAACACGCAATCTGGTTTGTGGTTGTATCATAATCGCTATCTCCTTTTTCGTTATTTAACTTTTTCAACAATACGAACTAAACGCCATCTCTTATCTTTGCTGAGTGGACGAGTTTCAGCAATTTCAACTCTGTCACCAATATCGCATTGATTTTCAGGGTCGTCTGCCTTAACTTTTGTTGAATGATTAAGAGTTTTTCCGTATATTGGGTGCAATTCTTTAGTTTTGATAAGAACGACGATAGTCTTGTCCATCTTATTGCTAACAACAACACCTATTCTTGTTTTTCTATCATTTCTAACTTCTACATTTGCCATACTTCACCTTAACCTTTAACTTCTGCATCGACTTTTGCAGATTTTTTTGTTGTTTTCTTTTGAACTGCTTCTGGTCCTTTAACAAGACCAAGTTCTCTTTGACGCATAACAGTTTTAACTCTTGCAATGTTTCTCTTGCAAACTGCAAGTGCACTGCTGTTTGTTAAACTTCCTGTTGCATGTGTAAATCTTAAATTGAATAACTCTGACTTCAAACTCATAAGCTTTTCAGCAAGTTCTTTGTCAGTAAGTGAATTAAGTTCTGTATTTTTCATTACTTAGCCTCCTTTACCTTTGAGGTTTCTACCTGCTCTTTAGAGGTTTCGGCATTTTCTGCTTCTTGCATTTCTCTTGAGATAATCTTTGTTTTGCATGGAAGCTTATATTGTGCACGCTTTAATGCTTTGATCATCAACTCTTTTGTTGGGCCAGTAACTTCAAAAATAACTCTGCCAGGTTTAACAACTGCAACCCAGTATTCAGGTGAACCTTTACCAGAACCCATACGAGTGTCTGCAGGTTTCTTTGTTACAGGCTTATCTGGAAATACATCAATCCAAACCTTACCACCTCTTTGGAAGCAACGGTTGATTGCAATACGACCAGCTTCAAGTTGATTTGCTGTCATCCAACAAGGCTCTGTTGCTTGAAGACCATATTCACCGTAAGCAAGTTTGTTGCCACGAGTTGCCTTTCCAGTCATTCTGCCTCTTTGAACTTTTCTTCTTTTAACTCTCTTTGGCATCAACATTAGTTTTTACCTCCTACATTTTGTTTTGTAAGATTAACTTTGCCAAGAATTTCACCTTTGTAAATCCAAACTTTAACACCAAGTTTGCCATAGATTGAAGCTTCTGCAAAGCCATAATCGATATCAGCACGAAGTGTTTGAAGTGGAATTGAACCAAGGTGAAGAGTTTCACTTCTTGCAATTTCAGCATTATTGATACGGCCAGAAACCATAACTTTAACACCTTTAACGCCAGCTTTTTGGCATCTTGCAAGGGCTTGTTTCATTGCTCTTCTGCAAACGACTCTTTGGTCAAGTTGTGCAGCGATTGATTCTGCAACAAGTTGAGCATCTTGGTCAGGATTTTTAACTTCAACAACGTTGATGTTAACTTCTTTTTTGCCTGCAACTTTTGAAAGTGCAGTCTTCATAGCTTCAACACCAGCACCCTTTTGGCCAATAACCATACCAGGTCTTGAAGTGTAAAGTGAAATCATAACCTTACTGTCGCCATTTCTTTCAATGACAACTTTTGAAATTCCGCAGTTATTATATTTTTTGTTTATAAACTCACGAATGTTGTTATCTTCAAGAATGTAAGCAGCCATGTGCTTTTTGTCAGCAATCCAATTGCTGTCCCATGCCTTGTTGATACCAACTCGAAGTCCGTGTGGATTAACTTTTTGTCCCATAAATTCCTCCTCGACCTTTATGCCTTTTTCTCATCAAGAACAATTGTTATATGGCTTGTTCTCTTCTTTATTGAATGTGCTCTGCCTTTGCTTACTGGTTGAAATCTCTTTAAAACTGCGGCACCATCAGCATAAGCCTCTGCAACATATAAATTGGCTTTATTCATTCCAAGATTGTTTTCAGCATTTGCACCAGCACTCTCTAATACCTTAACTGCATATTCTGCACCAACATTTGGCATATTTTTAAGTGTTGCAACTGCAACTGCATAATCTTTTCCACGAATAAGGTCTAAAACAATTCTTACCTTTGATGGAGATACACCAAGATTTTTTGCAACTGCTCTTGGTCTTTTATCTAAATTTTGAGCATTTTTTTCTGCTCTAACTTTTTGTCTAGTAGCCATTATTTACCTCCCTTCAAAGACTTCACACCTGCATGACCTTTAAAAGTTCTTGTTGGTGCGAATTCACCGAGTTTGTATGAAACCATCTCAGCAGTGATATAAACAGGAATATGTTTTCTTCCATCATAGACACCAATTGTGTGACCAACCATTTCTGGAACGATAGTTGAAGACCTTGACCAAGTTTTAACAACATGCTTTTCATTAGATGCGTTCATAGCTTCAATTTTTTTCATAAGGCTCTTTTCAACGAATGGGCCCTTTTTAACTGATCTACTCATCTCTTTGTCTCCTAATTGATTCGTTTTACGATTAATTTATTTGTGCGATTTTTCTTCTTTCTAGTCTTATAACCAAGAGCAGGCTTGCCCCAAGGTGTCATTGGACCAGCATGTCCAACAGGAGCCTTACCTTCACCACCACCGTGTGGGTGATCAACAGGGTTCATTGCCGAACCACGAACGGTTGGACGAATACCCATGTGTCTTTTAACACCGGCCTTACCAATTGATGTAATTTCGTGTTCAAGATTACCAACTTGACCAAGTGTTGCTCTACAATTTTCAGGAACTTTTCTCATTTCACCTGATGGCATACGAAGTGTTGCATATCCACCTTCAAGTGCCATGAATTGTGCACTGATACCTGCACTTCTTGCAATCTTTCCACCTCTTCCCGGGTTGAATTCAATGTTGTGAACAACTGAACCAACAGGAATCTTTGTGAATGGAAGTGCGTTTCCAACTTTGATTTCTGCATTTTCACCACTTTCAACAGTGTCGCCAACTGCAAGCCCAACAGGTGCAAGGATATATCTCTTTTCACCGTCAGCATAATTTAAAAGTGCAATATATGCTGATCTGTTTGGGTCATATTCAATTGATGCAACTTTTGCAGGAATATTGTCTTTATTTCTTTTAAAATCAATAATACGGTATTTTTGACGATTTCCACCACCAATGTGTCTAACAGTGATTCTTCCGTAACTGTTTCTTCCACCTGTTTTCTTCTTTGATTCAAGAAGTGATTTTTCAGGAGAAGTTGTTGTTATTTCTTCAAATGAAGCAACTGCTCTAAATCTTCGACCGGCACTTGTTGGATTTGATTTTTTAATTGCCATATCTATCTTTCTCCTTTACCTTGATTATGACAAGCTGTCGAAGAATTCGATTGACTTACTGTCGCTTGAAAGTTGAACAATAGCTTTCTTATAGTTTCCGGTAAGACCTTCTGTTCTTCCTTGTCTTTTTATTTTTCCATAAACATTCATTGTGTTAACGCTTTGAACTTTAACTTTAAAAATATTTTCAACTGCTTTTTTGATTTGAGTTTTTGTTGCCTTTTTTGCAACTTTAAAGTAATATTTTTTGTTTGCGATATCAGCGTAACTCTTTTCTGTAAGGATAGGTTTAATAATAATATCTTGTGCTAACATTATTTGTGTGCCTCCTCGATTTTCTTAATTGCGTCCTTGGTAACAAGTGCAAAGTCAGCGGCAACAAGGTCATATGTGTTAAGAACATCTGCGGTTGTAACTGTTACTTCTTTAAGGTTATTGAATGCACGAATTGCATTATCATTAACACCTTCAGTCACAACAACAACTCTTCTTGAAAGTTTTAATGCTTCAAGAGCCTTAACAGCGGCCTTTGTTTTTGCTTCAATGTTCATATCTTCAACAACTTTAATAGCATTTTCAGCCATCATTGCAGAGAGTGCACTAACGAATGCTGCCCTTTTCATTTGGCTAGGAAGCTTCTTTGTGAAATCTCTTGGCTTTGGTGCAAACACAACGCCACCATGAACCCATTGTGGTGAACGAATAGAACCTTGTCTTGCTCTACCTGTTCCCTTTTGTCTCCAAGGCTTTCTGCCACCACCAGCAACTTCAGCTCTAGTTAGTGTGCTCTTTGTGCCTTGTCTTTGATTTGCAAGATAGCTAACAACTGCTTGGTGAACAAGCACTTCATTAACAGGAGCTTTGAACACGCTGTCTGCAACAGTTATTTTGCCAACTTCTTGTCCTTCTAAATTAAAAACTTTTGTCTGCATAATTTTATCCCCCTAACTTAAGCCTTTACTGCAGTGCAAATTGAAACAACTGCACCTTTGGCTCCTGGAATAGCACCCTTAATTAAAATAAGGTTTCTTTCTGCATCGACTTTTGCAATTTCAAGATTTTGAATTGTAACTTTTTCATAGCCCCAATCACCAGGAAGTTTGTGATTTTTGAAAACTTTTGATGGTGTTGAGTTTGCTGAAAGAGCACCCGGTGCTCTGTGGATTGGACCAGCACCATGAGTCATTCTTTGACGAGATGCATTCCATCTTTGAATGTTACCTGAAAAACCATGACCTTTTGAGAAACCTGAAACATCAACTTTGTCACCAGCGGTGAAAACATTGCATTTGATTTCTGAACCAAGGTTTAAGCCTTCAGATGAGATTTTGAATTCTTTTAAATATTTTTTAGCTGAAACATTTGCTTTTTTAAGGTGTCCAGCAACGGCCTTTGTGAGTCTGCTTTCTTTTGTATCCATAAAAGCAAGTTGAACTGCATTATAGCCATCTACAGCTTCTGTTTTAATTTGTGATACATAGCAAGGGCCAGCCTCAACAACAGTCACAGGGATAACAACACCTTTGTCAGTGAAGATTTGTGACATACCGATTTTTTTGCCAAGTATTGCGTTTTTCATAGTATTTCTTTTCCTCCTGCGACCTTATTATAATTTTATTTTGATATCAACACCTGCTGGAAGTTCAATCTTCATAAGTGAATCAACTGTTTTTGCAGATGGGTTATAGATATCAATCAACCTTTTATATGTTCTCATTTCAAATTGTTCACGACTATCTTTGTCTTTGTGAACAGCACGAAGTATTGTTACAACTTCTTTTTCTGTTGGCATAGGAATTGGGCCAGAATATTTTGCCCCAGACTTTTTAACAGTCTCAACAATTCTTGCAGCACTTTGGTCAACAAGATTGTGGTCATATGCCTTTAACTTAATTCTCATTTTTTGAATTGCCATTATTTTCCTCCAAGTTATGATTTACCAAAACACTTGCCATTTCTGCGTTACTCAGGTTTTAATAAACGGCATAAGTGTTTGTCGCTCTAATCGTTGTTAGAACTATTGTCCACCAAAGTTATCTTTCTTGGGCTATATAAAGTAACCTTTGGCTTCAACCCCAAATCTATGGGCAAAAAAAATAATTAATGAGTTACTTAAATAAAAATTTAAGCACTTTCACGCTTTAAATTTTTGTTGGATTACTCCGTCAAAAGACCATAATAACCCCACCCCACAGAGCGTAACACAAATATTCTACTATACACACGGACTCGTGTCAAGTAGTTTTTTAAAAAATTTTAAAGTTTTTTGCGTGTAACGAATAGTGTGTTTTTGGGGCCCCCACAAAGATTAATTATTAAGATTTGTGGGGAAAGCCTAGGCAGGCTAAAAGGTGAAGTTTTGCAAAAAATTCACAAAGTGCCTTGCCGACGGCGCACACACGGCTTCGTGTCAAGTAGTTTTTTAAAAAAAATTAAAGTTTTTTGCGCGTAACGAATAGTGTGTTTTGGGGCCCCCACAAAGCAATCCAGCGACTGCAGGCGGTAGTGCTTCGCACTCTTCGAATGTGTTGCACATAAAATCTCAAGCGTGTCGCCCTGAGCGAAACGAAGTGGAGTCGAACGGGTCTCATCAGATAACTTGGGCGGCGTTCCAATTTTGCATACCCTATTGCAATACTTTAAAAATTATTTTGTGTTCACTATGTTTTGTTACTCATCTTCGGTTATGGGGTCCTTCGACTACGCTCAGGACGACACTGTGGGGGGTAATATGTTTTGTATTATTTCTTGTTTCTGATTATGGGATTCTTCGACTACGCTGGAGAAATGACACGAGAAGAGTGATAGAAAAGCCGAAGGCAAACTGCCCACGGTGGCAGCACCGCAACTCAAAGTAATACAATGAAACAAAAAAACAGTTAGAACTCTAACTGTTTTTTTATTCGCTGTAATTTCGGGCAAGCATTGCCCTTTCAAGTTCATTTGACATTTTTATAAGTTCAACAAAAAACATTGAAAACATAAAGGTAAGCATTTGAATTAAATTTTTTGGTGTTATTTTTACATGGCGAACTTTAAGTGTCTTTTTCATTCCACCTGCCTTTGCACGAAGAATTGGAATAAAGTTGAATGCAATAGTCAGCATTATGCCCAATCTTTCGGTGTTTACCTTAAAAAGTTTTAGCGGACACAAAAGAGTTGTAAAACCATTTGCAAGGTTTGCCGGCGAAACATTGACTGAAAAAATAAAACAAAAATTGGTTACTATAAAAATTCGCCAAATAACAATGAGTGAATTAACCACACTGTCAAATATCAAATTAAACAAAAACACAATTATCAAAAAAGGCAAAATTGCAAGTGTGTTTTTTGCAAGTTTTCGTGGAGAAATTCTTGTTATAATCAAAAGCAAAAGATTAAAAATTGTAAAGCCCAAAAGAACCCATAAATTTTTAATTAAAAACACGGCAATTGAATAGCCTATTAAAAACAAAATTAAAAGCGCCGTCATTTTTTTGCCCTCATTTCATTAAAAATATCATCATCAAAACCAGAGTTTATATTAAACTCTCGCATAAGTTTTAGTTTTAGTGGAACATACATATTATTTTTTTCAAAAAGTTCAAGCCCTTTAATTGCTTCATCTTTTGATAAATCAAACTTAATTTCACCATTTGAAATAAAGATTACTCTATCAGCAAAAGCAATTTCTTCAAGCACATTAGTTGCAAAAATAACAAGTTTTCCCTGCTCTTTAAGGTTTAAAATAAGCCTGTAAAACTTATCTTTATAGGTTGTGTCAAGATAAGATGATGACTCATCAAAAATAATTATGTCAGGGTTAATTGCAAGCATGTTGGCAATAACAATTCGCTGTTTTTGCCCGGCAGAAAGTTCAAATATTTCACCATTTTTAAACTCTTCCATGCCAACGGCAACAAGTGCATCATTAATTCGTTTGTCCCACTCTTGCTTTGGAATTTGAAAATTTTTTAAGGTAAAACAAATGTCATCATAAACATTATTAAAAATAACTTGAGAGTCGGGATTTTGAAAAACCACGCCAATTTTGACAGGGCTCTTTTTTAAGGAAACACCGTCAATTAAAACCTTACCTTTTTTTGGCTTAATAATTCCTGACACAAGACCCAAAAGTGTGGTTTTTCCACCTGCATTGTTACCTGTTATTGCAACAATTTCACCTGAATTAAACTCTAAATTTATATCTTTAATTTTAAATTTTGAATAATTAAAATTAACATTTTCAAGAGTTAGTTTCATCTTTTTCACCACCTAAATTTGTTTCGGTAGAAACTTTTTTAGTTGAATTTTTATCTATTTTTTTATTATTTTCAACTGAATTTTCTTTATTTTTTAAATCACTTTCATCTTCAACAGATTCCTCATCAGTTTTTCCTAGTGCCAAATCATAAACCTTATATTTTTCAAAGAAAACATGCATTCCAAACATAATTGCAACATAAATTGGCACAGTCACAAGTTCTTTAACAATTCGTGTTGGAAGAATAACCGAAATTGCTTTTTTGGTTGTCACATAAATCCAAACAGAATTTAAAAGCAAGTTACAAATTAAATTAGAAAGCAAACATGCGACAATAAGTTTCCAAAGATAAGTTTTTGCAGGGATTTTCTTTTTTCTATGCAAAAATATTCCATAGATAAATCCACTTATAACAGCACTAGCTGTGTAGCCAACAAAGTATGCGCCAAATGGAAACAATAGTGCACCAATCAAGTCTGCAAGCCCAAACAAAAGCATAGACCACCATGGTCCAAACATTGTTGCAATTATTATTTTTGGAATAAACCCAAACGAAATAACAACTATTGGTGTTTTTATTGATAAAAATCTATTAAACACAATCGCTGCTGCAAGCAAAAGCCCAGCCAAAATTACTTTTTTTAATTTAGTCATAATCTTTCCTTTATCTATTCTAAAACAAGTATAATTTCTTATTATATTTTTGTCAAACAAGGCTTAAATTTTTGCATAAAAAAACAGCCATAATTTTTGGCTGCTTGAATTTAATTTAAAGATTGCTGACTGCTTGCACTTTCAATACCTGCACACCTTCGATTGTTTGCCCAAACCTTGTCAATAAATTTTCGTTCAGCATTTTCATCATAATAGGCTGGGTCATAAGCAATCAAAAATTCAGGACCTTTTTTTGAAAATCCTAAAACCATAGCAAGCACATCACCAGTAAGTTTGCCATAATATTTTTCAGCAACTGCCCTAACTTCAACATCACTTTTTGCATTTTGAAGTTCTTTCATAATTTTTAAAGTTTCTTTAATATCTGTTAAACTTGCCCTTTGAACTGCATTTTTCCATTCGTCTTTTCGGTCAAAATAAACTAGTTTAAGCCCTTCACTAACATAATCTGTGTTACCATTTGAAATCATATTATACCTCTTAATTTTTTATTATATATTTATCGTATATTTTTAAAAACTTTTCGTCAAGGCAATATTCTTTCAAACTTATATAAGTAATTTATTATGATATTAAAAATTTTGTATTATAAAAAAAATAGATACAAGCAAGTATCTATTTTTCCATTTATTATTCCATTCCAGGTTGAGATTCACTTGAATTTTGCAATTTATCTGTGATAGATTCAAGTTCTGCTTCATACAAGGTAAGCAAATCTTTATTTCTTTCGACATCTTTTTTAGCTTTCCTTGCTTCAGCAAGTCTATCTTCACGAGAATAAGGATTTTTTTCAGCAAGTTCAACCAGACTGCCATAATAACTTTCAGCATCAGCGATTCGTCTTTTTAAACTTTTAATTTTAGCTCTTACCTTATCTTCGCGTTTTGACAAACTGCTTAATTCAAGCCTCTCTTTAAGGCTAACCATAAAAACCTCCTTTTTACGCCAAATATTATACACTATTTTTTATTATCTGTCAAGTGAGCAAACTTGCACTAATTAAATAATTAATATAAATAAAAAATAGATACAACTTTGTATCTATTTTTAGTTTATTCTTCTCCCGGTTGTGCAGGTTTTTGTGCTTTTGAAAGCCTGTCATTAACAGCATTTAATGCCACAACCAAAGATTTTAATTCTCGCTCTCTAACACCAATAATAAATTTTAAGTTTGAATATTCAATGAGTTTTGTGTTTGCATCTGGCGAAGCTTTTTCAATTTTTTGTTTTGCATTTTCAAATCTTTCTTTTAAATCTTCAAGTTCATAAGTTTTTTCTTGAACTTCTTTTTGAAGTTCGTCTCTGTAGCTTTCTAATTCTTCATAGTTTTTCATAAAACACCCTCCCCTCAAATACAAAAATAGTATACCAAAAAGTTAATATTCTGTCAATATCAAGAAATTTATCCTTGATTAACTATTATTAATGGAAACAAAAAAGAGATGTGAAATTCACATCTCTTTTATTTGAAAAACGGCAACGTTCTATCCTCCCGGCCCGTCTCCAGACAAGTACTTTCGACCCTGCAGAGCTTAACTTCTGTGTTCGGAATGAGAACAGGTGGACCTCTGCGGCATGGTCACCGTTAATGGTATAATAACACATTTTCATGTGGAATTATCTATTAACGAAACAATTATATCATAGAGCAGAATAATTGTCAATAATATTCGCACACTGGCAACTGCATATTAATTATCAGAGCTTTAACAAGCTTGTCACATATATGAATCTGGTAATCATTTACTATTTCACATGGTATTGTGATCAAGCCCTCGACCTATTAGTATCAATCAGCTTCATGCATTACTGCACTTCCACACTTGACCTATCAACCTTGTCGTCTTCAAGGGGTCTTACTAGCTTATGCTATGAGATATCTTATCTTGAGGCAAGTTTCACGCTTATATGCTTTCAGCGTTTATCTTTCCCGTTCTCCGCTACTCGGCTATGCTTCTGGCGAAACAACCGATGCACAGTAGGAACGTCCACTCTGGTCCTTGCGTACTAGGAGCAGATCCTCTCAAATATCTTACGCCCATGATGGATAGAGACCGAACTGTCTCACGACGTTCTGAACCCAACTCGCGTGCCATTTTAATCGGCGAACAGCCGAACCCTTGGGACCAACTTCAGCCCCAGGATATGACGAGTCGACATCGAGGTGCCAAACCTTATCGTCGCTGTGTACGCTTGGATAAGATCAGCCTGTTATCCCCGAGGTAACTTTTATCCGATAAGTGACGGCAATTCCATAATCAACCGCCAGATCACTAAGCCCTACTTTCGTATCTGCTTGACTTGTAAGTCTCGCAGTCAAGCTCCCTTATGCCTTTATACTCTACGAATGATTTCCAACCATTCTGAGGGAACCTTTGGACGCC
>CALWKE010000002.1 GCA_944381185.1 uncultured Clostridia bacterium | reverse complement strand
TAAACAGACGGTTGCCCACTCAATTCCGACCACCAGCTCCACAACAAAAACTGGTGAATCAAAAAGGGTAAGCAACTTACTTGTAATCAGACGGTTGCCCACTCAATTCCGACCACCAGCTCCACAACAAAACTGGTGTAAAATACTTTTTTATTATCCAGTTAATAAACATGGGAAGATTGCAGAGCGGCCAAATGCAACGGACTGTAAATCCGTCGTCTTTCGACTTCAGTGGTTCGAATCCACTTCTTCCCACCAAAAAAGCCTAGAAATTTCTAGGCTTTTTGTTTTAACTGATAATTGATTGATTTTTTTGTAAAATTTTGTAATAATTACTTTAAGGTAAAATTTTATGAAAGAAAAATTAAAATCACTTTCGTTTACTGAAAAATTAATATATGGAGCAATTATAGTGTTTGCTCTATTTTTATGGATTTTTTCATTTTCTTTTGTTGAATTTTCTAGTTATTCAATTGATACATTTTTTTATTTTATTTTAATTTTTTTTATTTTATCTGTTATTGGGTTGATGGGAACAATTCAAATAGTTAAACAAAACAAAGAAAATTATAAAATAAAGGTGTTAAGTTTTTTAATTTTAATTATTTATATTTTGTTCGTTACAGTGTTTTTATCAGTTTATATTTCAATTGACTTTGATTATTTTTTGAGTCAGTGGATAGATTGTTATAAAAATTTAAGTTTTAGTGAAGCACTATACCAAATTGTTGATATAAGCAACTACACACCGCTTTATAATTATTTTTTGATAATTATTGCTAAATGTGGAATAAATTCACTTTATGCTGTTAAATTTTTAACATTTTTATTTACTATTTTTCTTGCATTTGTAATGGAACTTATTGTTAAGCATGTTAGAAGGGTAGATTTTAGTTTTATTAGATTTGCAATTTTTATGATTATTCCTACAATTTGTATGGAATATGCTTCTTGGGGTCAATGCGATGCAATTTATACAGCATTCTGCCTATTAGCATTTTATTTTGCATTGAAAAAGAAATCTAAATTATCATTTTTGTCTGTTGGTATTGCTTTTGCTTTTAAACTTCAATTTTTGTTTGTTGTTCCAATACTTTTTGTTATGTTAATAATAAAGGATAAAAGTGGGGCGCATTACTTAAAATGGAAAGATATTTGGATTGCTCCAGTTATGTATGTTTTAAATTTTATTCCTATTTTGGTTGGAAGACCAGTTGAAGACTTAATATTGGTTTATTTTAAACAGGTTGATTATTTTGGATTATTGTCACAGGATTGTGCAAATTTATGCTATATTTATGAACTTATTGGTATACGAAAGGGTCACCCAGCTTATAATTTTTTGTTTATTTTTCAGTTTATAGTAACAATAGCTCTAATTATTGCTTTGATTATATTTATTGTAAAACTTTCAAAAAAGAAAGGTTTAGGTGATATTGATTTATTATTTTTTGCAACGATATTTTCATTTATTATGGTTCTATTTATGCCAAAAATGCTTGATAGATTTTACTTTTTAGCTGCTGAATTTGCTGTGATTTTAGCCTTTTGCAAACCTATTAAAAACAATGTGTATTTGGCAATATTAATAGAATTATCATTATTTTTTGTTATGTTCTGCACTTATGTTTATACAGAATTATGGATATCATATGTTGGATATATTTTTATAATTATTGGTTTAATTATGAATTTAGGTGCTTTATATCTGATGATAAAAGAAATTTGTGTTAATTATAAAATTGAAAAGAAAATAAGCTAAAGAGGGATTTTATGAATAGAATTTATTGTGCAATTGGAAAAATTGTTGAAGTAACTCAAAATATTGAACTTGATATTGGTGAAATTTGTGAATTGAGTGAAATTATTAAAGAGTTTTCAAGACATGTTAAAATGACAATTCAAGATTATGAGCAGGCAAAAAGTGATGCAGACTATCTTAAAACAAAAATGGAAACCATGACATTTGGTCAAATGATAGGAATTGTTTATGACTCTAGAAGTTTAAAACATGAAGAAATTAAAGAACTTAAATCACTTCTTGAAAGAAGAAATTATTTTACTCATGAATATTTTAAAGTGACAAAATTTGGTGTTTCGCCAAATGAAGATTTTATTTTGGAAGAATTTGAGGCTTTAAAAGAATACTTGTCAGAACTTAACAAAATGTTAAGTAGACTTGAAATGATTAAAGCTGGTCAAAAAGAAAGGCTTGAATTTTTAGAAAATAAGAATTTTAAATAATATTATCAATACAAAAAAATAATAACTATGAGGGCATATGAAAGAAAAAATTTATAAACTTAAAAATGGTGGTATTTTAATTTATGAAAAGAGCAAACTTAACAATAGTTCGGCTGTTGAAGTTGGATTTTTAGTTGGTTCTTTTAATGAAAAAAAGATGGGAACAGCTCATTTACTTGAACATACACTATTTAAGAAAACTAAAAACAGAACTAACAAACAGGTTGAACAAGATAGAAACAAAATTGTTTTTTTGAATGCTTCAACAAGTATGGATTATTTGGTTATTAAGTTTTTTAGAACGAACAAACTGATTTGTGAGTCGTTTAAGTTTGCCTATGATGTTTTGATGAATTCTATTGTTGATGATGAGTTTTTAGAAACAGAAAAAAATGTTATTATTGAAGAACTTTTGATGTGTGAAGACAGCGAATCAAGAGATATTTTTGTTAAAAATTTAAAACAAGCCGTATCTAATTCTAAAAGTGCATCTGATATTGTTGGAAAAACTGCTTCAAACATAAAATCTATTTCATTTAAAGATTTATTAGAATTCAAGAGAAAATTCTTTATTGGCAATTATTTTGTTTGTTCAATTGTAACATCTTTGCCTGCATATAAAGTGAAAAAAATGATTAATAACATATTTGTTAAAAATATTGAATATTCTTTGAAGGCAAAGACATTAAAAAAATATTATGATAATCACAATGTTAACAGAGAGAGTTCTGTTAAAATATATAAAAACAATCAAGAAAAGGTGACTGTTTTGATTTCAATAAAATTTGATGCTAATGAACTTGATATTTTTGCGAAAAATTATAACTATGTATTTTTGTCAAGATATTTTGCAGGAGCACAGGGCGATTTATTTTTAAAATTACGCAATCTTGGTCTTATTTATAGGTTAGATTCAGAAATTGCAAGTTTTAAAACAAATTCACTTTTTAATATTGTTTTTGAAACCTCAAAAGAAAAAATTAAGGATATTATAGAAATTATTGCAAATGAGGTTAATTTTGTTACACAAAATTTGATAGAAAGTGATAAAATTAAATCATACAAACAAAATCTTGAATATTCAAATGATGAAAAAATGCCAACAAAGATGACTTCAAAATGCCATTCTAATTTGCTTGATTATATTTGCTACCAAAAAGTATTTCATTTAACCAAAAAGCAAAAAATGAAATTGAGAAATGATATAAGTTCTGAAAAGGTTAGGCTTGCTGCAAAAGAAATTTTTAATAAAAAGAATGAAATTTTTGTTACCGCTCTAGGAAATGTTACTAAAAGTTATCTGCCAACACTTGAATATTTTAAATCTAAATTTTTAATAATGGAGTAATAATGGAAAAAAATAAAAATGATGAACTTTTAAAGCTATTTAAAGAAACAGAAGAAAAACTTTTATCAGCCCTTAAAATTGAACCTATTAAACTTGATGAAAGTTTATCTAAAGCCGATACAAAAAAAGTAATAAATTCTTATATAAAGAAAGTCAAAAAGGTTAAGCAGATATTTGAAAAATATGAATCTATTGCACTTGAAATTGAAAAATTAACGGGCGAGAAAGAAAAACAAAAAGAAATTACTGAAGCCGTTGTTAATTTAAGAGAAGAAGAGAATGAAAAGATAGAAAATAGTGTTGAAGAAGTTGTTGTTGGCGAAAAAAAAGTTGTTATTACTAAAAAGAAAAAACAGCAAAATAAATCAAGAGAATTATAATGAGGGTTTGCTATGAAGGAATACACAGTTGAAGAATTAAATTCAAAACTTGACAGATTAATTGAAATTTTATGTGAAGAAGAAAAAATTGATAAAAATAAATTTAATTTAGATGAAATTGATATTGGTTCAAAGAGAATGATTTTTCGTGGGCTTTCAAATCAAAGAGAACCTATGCCACTTACATCGGAATTTATGAAACTTCAAGATGAAATACTTTCTTATGAAAGAGAACACAAACCTATTATTGATGTTAACAAACTTGAATATAAAAGTAATATGACAATTTTTTTAGGGGATATAACAACTCTTAAAGTTGATGCCATTGTTAATGCAGGAAATCCTAGACTTCTTGGAAGTTTTGAACCATGTGAGCCTTCAATTGATAATGTTATTATGTCAGCCGGCGGACTTCAAATTAGACAAGAATTAAATTACATCATGTCAAAGCAAGGTCACCCAGAACCAAATGGTCAGGCAAAACTAACTAAAGGTTATAATTTGCCAGCAAGTTATATTATTCATACAGTTGGGCCAATGATTATTGACAGGGTTTCTTATCATGATAAAATTGACTTAAGCAACTGCTATAAATCATCACTTGAACTTGCAAAACAAAGTGGATTTAAAACGATTGCTTTTTGTTCTATTTCAACAGGTGTTTATAGGTTTCCACGAGAACTTGCATCTAAAATTGCTATTGAAACTGTTTTGTCATGGCTTAAAGAAAATGAGTTTCCGTTAAAAGTTGTTTTTTGCGTTTATGGTGATTATGATTTAAAACTTTATGAAGAACAATTTAAGGAGTTAAATTTAATATAAATGCGTGTAAAGATTGTGTTTGGTTATGATGGTGAGAAATTTAATGGCTTTCAAATTCTTCCAAATAAAAGGACAATTCAGGGTGAACTTGAAAAGGCGTTAACAAAACTTCTTAACGAAGAAATCAAAATTGTTGCATCTGGAAGAACAGATGCAGGGGTTTCAGCAATTTATCAAGTTGCACATTTTGACACAACTTCAACAATTATTGCAACGAATATTAGCTATTCTGTCAACAAAATTTTGCCAAAAGATATCAGAGTTTTTTCTTCAAAAAAAGTGAGTGATAATTTTCATGCAAGATTTTCCGCAAAAGAGAAAACATATAGATATTTATTTTATGAGGGTGAACATCTTAATCCATATTTTGAACGAACAATGCTTTGGGTTAAGGGTAAACTTGATTTAGAAAAGATGAAAACAGCTTCAAAATATTTAATTGGCAAACACGATTTTTCAGCATTTTCAACAAAAGATGAAGAAGTTAAGAATCATGTAAGAACTATAAAAAGTATTGAAATTAATAAAAATGAAGCCGTTTTTTCAATAAAAATAACAGGAAATGCGTTTTTATATAATATGGTTCGAATTATTATTGGAACACTTATTGATGTTGGAACCAATAAAATTCCGATAGATGAAGTTAAAACAATTCTTTTGAGTAAAAAGCGGAGCATGGCTGGCAAACTTGTTTCGCCAAAACCACTTTGCCTTATTGATGTGAAGTATTAATTGCACAAATATTAAAAAATATAAATAAATGATTTTTACTTTTTGTTCATTTATGATATAATCAAGTCGTTACATAAGGAGAATTTTATGAGCGTATTTTTTACAGATACCGATTGTGAGATGAGTTATACCGATGCTGAAAGTTTAGGCATGAAAGTTATTGGTATGCCATACACAATAAAAGGTAAAGAATCTATTTATGATTTTGGAAAGAAAACAGATATAAAACAATTTTATAATGATATGCGTAGTGGAGAAATTGCAACCACATCAGCACTTAACTCTCAAGATTATATTAATTATTTTGAGCCAGTGCTTGCTTCTGGTGAAGATATTTTGTATGTTCATTTTTCATCAAAATTATCTGGAACTTTTGATTATATGCAAACAGCAATTAATATTTTAAAAGAAAAATATCCAGAAAGAAAAGTAACTTGTTTTGATACTAACAGTATATCGCTTGGAGCTGGAATTCAAGCTATTGAAGCATGCAAATTGCATAATAGTGGGGCAAGTGATGAAGAAGTTATTAAGTTTTTGGAATCATTTAGGCAAAAAGTTGCGGTTTACTTTTATGTTGATAGTTTGCAATATTTAAAGCGTGGTGGAAGAATTTCTTCAGTTTCGGCTGTTGTTGGGTCAATTTTGAATATAAAGCCAATTTTAACAATAACAAATGAAGGCAAACTTGAAAAATTGACTACTGTTAAAGGAACAAAGAAAGCTCTTGAATTTATGTATGATAAATTCATGAAAGAATATAATAATGATTCAAAATATGAACTCTTTATTATTGATGCTGATAACAAGGCTATTGGTGACGAATTTGCTGAAAAAATAAGAAATTCTGGCAAAAATGTTGCTATTCGCAGACTTGCAGTTGGACCAGTTATTGGTGCACATGCAGGTCCGGGAACGATTGGTATTATTTTTGTTAAAGCATAATTAAAAACTATTATAAAATTTTAAAAGAGACCAAAAAGTCTCTTTTTTCTTTGTTAAAATTATGCTTTTTATTTGACTTGATTTATTTTGTTAATGTATCATTAATATGTAATTTGACCATCTTTGACTTATTCTATTATTTTTATTTTAGGGGGATGCAATGGCTAATATTTCAGAGTCTATTGAACGCTTTATTTTATCAACGATGGGAGATAATGATTCAGTTGATATTTCTCGGAACTCTCTTGCGGAATATTTTTCTTGTGCACCTAGTCAAATAAATTATGTTTTAGATACTAGGTTTACTTTTGATAGAGGGTTTGTTAAAGAAAGCAGGCGTGGCGGAAGTGGATTTATTAAGATTTCAAAAATAAAACATAGCGATTCAAATCAAATGCTTTCAAGTTTGGTTATTGATAGTATTGGTGAAGAACTTTCTTTTAAACGAATGACTCAAATTTTAGATAAGTTAATTTCAGATTTTATTGTTAATAAAAATGAAAAAGAAATCATTGAAGCAGCATTATCAGAAGATTCGCTTTCAATGCCTTTTACAATTAAGGATAAAGTTAGGGCAAAGGCATTTAAAAATATTTTGTTAAAGTTGATGATTAATGATACGGGTGAAAAAGATGTTTAATTTGAATGAAGATACAAGGATAATTTTTGATGAGAAACAAGACCTCATTTTTGACAATGGAAAAGTGTGCCCCAAATGCAAAACAAGTTTGGGTGAATTTTTGAGGTCGGGAGTTGTTGGCTGCGCAAACTGCTATAAGGTGTTTGAAGTTGAAATTAAAGATATGATTTTTAGAAAGCAGGGTGCAATTAATCATGTTGGAAAAGTTTCATCTAAACATATCTCAAAAATAAAAATAAAAGAAAAAATTAAAGAACTTGAAGAGCAAAAAAATCAGGCGGCTGAAAATGAGAATTATATTGTGGCAGAGGCTTTGAAAAATCAAATTGAAAAGCTCAAAGGAGAACTTGATAATGAAAGATTATAGTTCAATTGTTATTTCAAGCAAAATTAAACTTGCCAGAAATTTGATAGGTTTTGAGTTTCCGTCTATGCTTGATGGAGATGAAGGAATTAAAGTTTTAAATAAAATTGCTGATGTGCTTTTAAAAATAGATAACAAATTTAAACTTTATAAAGTTAAAACCTTGCCTGAACTTGACATTCACATTATGAATGAAAAGAGATTAATTTCAAACAAACTTATTGATGCGTGTGGATATGGTGCGGTGGTGTTATCTGATGATGAAAGTGTTTCAATTATGATTAATGAAACCGATCATATTTGTGAACAATGCACAATTAAAGGGTTAAATTTAATTTCTGCCTATGATAAAATTAATGAAATTGATAATCAAATTTTATCTAATCTTGACATTGCTTATGATGACACCATTGGATTTTTAACATCAAATATTAATGATGTTGGAACGGGAATGCGTGCAAGCATAACACTGTTTTTGCCCGCATTAACTCTTTCAAATAAAATAAGAGAAATTATTTCGAGTCTTTCAAATCAAGGAATTGAGATGACCGGTTTTAGTGATGATGACCTTGACAATCGGGCATATACATATAATGTTTTTAATACTCAAACAATAGGTAAAAAAGAAACAGATTATGTTGTTAGAATAACGGAGTGTGTGCTTAAAATTTGTGAAATGGAAATTAGAGCAAGAACGGAACTTTTATCAATAAATAATATTGATGACGTTAAAGATAAAATTTTTCGGGCTTGGGGAATTTTAACAAATTGTTATAAAATTTCAGTTTCAGAAACTCAAAAACTTTTAGGCGAATTGAAAATGGGAGTTGCTCTTGATCTTATTAGGTTTAAAGATGTTAATTTTATTGACCAAGTTATGATTGATATTTTGCCTTATTCACTAACAAAAATTTCTGGCTCAAAAGTAGCAATATCAGATTTAGATAATTTTAGAGCAACATTTTTATCTAACTTATTAAAATCAAAAAGAATAAAATAGGAGAAAATTATATGGCATTATCAAGTTCTCTTGAAACAGCTATTTCAAATTCTGCAAAATTTGCTAGGAGTGTTGGGGTTGATAGTATTGGCACAGAGCATTTGCTTTATGGAATTTTGACGGTTTCAAATTCAAGAGCAACCAAACTTTTGAATTCGTTTGGAATTTTTAGCGAACAATACAAAAAAGTTATAAATTCAAAACTATTTAACAATTCAAATAATTCTATTAAAGAAGTTGGAATTTCAAAAACAGTTTCAAATATTTTCGCAAAAAGTAGCAATTTTTGCAAAAATAATGGTATAAAAACGGTTGAAATTGAAGAAATTTTATATTTTATATTATCTTCACCAAGTCTAAAAGCAACAAAAATTTTGGCTAATATATTTAAAATTGATGTTAATATTTTGAAAAATAAATTAAAGCAAATTATTGGGGAAGACCTAAATTATTCTTTGGAAGTGGTAGAAAAAAATAATGTTAAAACAGCAAAATATAACCCAAATTTTGAAATTCCGGAAGAACTTAAACAACTGGGCTATGACCTAACAAAAAAGGTTGCAACTTCAAATATGGCAAAGATTATTGGAAGAGATGAAGAAACATCAAGAGTGATAGAAATACTTTGCCGAAAAACTAAAAATAATCCTGTGCTTGTTGGTGAGGCTGGAGTGGGAAAATCATCAGTTGTTGAAGGCCTTGCACAAAGAATTATTGCTGGAGATGTGCCGGACACTATTTCAGGGAAAATTATTTTTTCACTTGACCTTGCTTCGCTTATGGCTGGAACAAAATTTCGTGGAAGCATGGAGCAAAAACTTAAAAATGCAATTTCTGTTATTGAAAAAAATGATAATATTATTGTGTTTATTGACGAACTTCATATGCTCGCAGAAGCTGGTTCTAAAGATGGTGAAATTTCGCCAGCAGATATTTTAAAGCCATATCTTGCAAGAGGGGAACTTCATTTGATTGGGGCAACAACTCTTGATGAATATAAAAAATATATTGAAAAAGACCCAGCATTAGAAAGACGCTTTCAACCTGTTAAAATTGACGAACCAACAGTTGATGACACAATTAAAATTTTAAAGGGCATAAAAAATTCTTTTGAAAAGTTTCATAATGTTCAAATTTTAGATGAAGCACTAGAGGCTGCAGTTAATCTTTCAGTTAGATACATAACAAACAGGTATCTTCCTGATAAAGCCATTGACCTTATTGATGAAGCGTGCAGTAAAGTTAAAGTTAACGCATCAATAGTTCCAGAGTCGGTTAAAGAAATTAATGTGCAAATTGCTGATCTTGAAAAACAAAAGCAACTTTATCGTGATAATCAAGACTATATTAAAGCAAATGAAGTTAACAGGCAAATTGATTTGCTTAATAGGCAGATAGATGAGATTAAGGCAAATTTAATTTCAAAAACAGGCAAGAGTTTTGGAGAAATTACAGCGGAAAATATTAGAGAAGTGGTTTCAGCTTGGACCAATATTCCTGTTAAAAAATTATCGTCAAGTGAAAAAGAAAAACTTTTAAATCTTGAAAAAATTATAGGTGAACGAGTTATTGGGCAAAATGAAGCTATTAGTGTGGTTTCAAAGGCTATTCGAAGGTCTAGGGCTGATATTAATGACCCAAAACGACCAATTGGTTCATTTTTGTTTTTAGGTCCTACCGGCGTTGGTAAAACGGAACTTACAAAGGCGATTGCAGATGTTCTGTTTGATAATGAAGACTCTATTATAAGATTTGATATGAGTGAGTTTATGGAACCACATTCAGTGTCAAGACTGATTGGTGCACCACCAGGATATGTGGGGCACGAAGATGGTGGTGAACTTACTGAAAAGGTAAAAAACAATCCTTATTCAATTGTTCTTTTTGACGAAATTGAAAAAGCACATAGTGAAATATTTAATATTTTGCTTCAAATTTTTGATGAAGGAAGGCTTACTGATTCAAGAGGGAAAGTTGTTAATTTTAAAAATACTGTTATCATTTTAACAAGCAATAATGGCGTTCAAGATTTGCTTGCAAGACGCAAATTCGAAAAGGAACACCCTGAACAAAAGCGAGTTGAAACTCAAGAATTTTTGATGGATAAACTTCGTGATAAATTTAAACCAGAATTATTAAACAGGATTGATTCAATAGTTATTTTTGATAGCCTTTCAAAAGAAAGTGTTATGAAGATTGCTGATATTATGGTTAATGGTTTAATTTCAAGATTTAAAAAGAAAAATATTTCATTGTCGCTTACTGAAGGTGCAAGAAAACTTATTTGTGATAAAGGTTATGACGAGGCTTATGGTGCAAGACCACTTAAGCGTGTTATTGATAAGGAAATAAAGGACCCACTTGCTGAAATGATTATTTCGGGCGAAATTGTTTCAGGGTCGGCAGTTCAGGTTGATGATTATAATCAAAAGTTTAAGTTTGATGTTTTATGTTAGATTTTGTTTTGCAAAATTAAAATAGTTTGTTATAATAAAATTAGCCGTAAGGCGGGAGGTGTTTTATGAAAATAGATGTAGTTCAAAGAAATTATGCTGCCAAGGAAAAGCTAATGGACTTGATAGATAAAAAAATTCAAAGGTTTGAAAAATATCTTGATTCTCATGCAAGTGCAAAAGTTGTGCTTTCAAAAGCAGGCAAGCAAGAAAGATATAAAATGGAAATAACAATTAAAAGTAAGAACTTGTTTGTAAGGAGTGAAGTAGAGTCTGATAATATGTATGCAAATCTTGATACATGTCTTGCTAAAATTGAAAGGCAAATTGTTAGAATTGCTGGAAAGGTTAAAGATAGTGTTAAATCTATTGATCCACAATCTCTTTTATTCTTTGATGATGTTCCTGAAATTGAGCCTGCAAAAATCGTTAAAAATAAAGAATTTGAGATCGATAGAATGACTGAAGAACAAGCCATTGACCAACTTGAACTTCTTGGAAATGATTTTTATATCTATAAAGACAATGAAACTGGTAATGTTAATGTTCTTTATAAAAGAAGTGATGGCGACTATGGCTTGATTAAAACAAAATAAAAAAATGTTTAAGTGGAGAAAAGAGTGTAAAACACTCTTTTTTCTTTTCAATAAAACTATTTAATGTTATAATGTGTCTTGTTATGAGTGATAATGTTATTTTAGATATAAAAAATCTTTGTTTTTCATATTATAAAAAACCTCTTTGTTTAAAAGATGTTTCTTTTTCTATTGAAAAAGGTAAGAATTATTTGTTATGCGGAGTGGCTGAAAGCGGAAAAACAACATTTCTTAAGGTTATTTCTGGATTTCAAGAAGGCTATTTTGGAAAAATTACATATAACGGAAAAGAATTAAAGCATGTGTTAGATAATGAGAAGAATTTTTCGTTCTTGCCTAGCGAACCCATTTTTTTTAACTCAAAGTCAATAAGAAAAAATATTGATTTTCAAACAAAAACGCTGGGCAGAGAAAATTTAACAGAAAAAGAATTAAATGATTTGCTTTTGTTATTTAATATTGAAAAATCAGAAAAAACAAAAGTCAAAAAGTTGTCACTTTTAGAAAAAAGAAAGTTAGCACTTGCACGAAGTTATATAAAAAATTCAAGCATAATTTTTGTTGATGACCCATTTGTTAATTTGTCAGATGAAGAGTGCAACAAACTAAATAAATGTTTAGAATTATTTTTTGATAGTAAAAATATATCTGTTTTTATGACAACTGGAAGTGAAAGTTATTTAAAAAATAAAAACTTAATAGAAAGCCTTGAGCTCAAAAATATTTTCTTTTTAAGTTTGTCAAATGTTTATAAGTATAAAAACATAGAAGCTATGATTGAAGACGCAAAAACTGCGGAAGTTATGCAGTTTGCAAATAACAGAAAAAAATATGTTGGTTATATTTCAGTTAAAAATGGCGAATATTTTTATGTGGAAGAGAATGTTCGATTTGTTAAGTTTGATAAAAAATACAATAAAATTTTTGATAAGTTAAAAATTCAAGAAAATGGTGATGAGGATGTTTGGCTTTTTGCCAAAAATGATGTTGATTTATGGAAATTGAATGATATAGATTTTAATTTACTTTTAGAAAAAAATGAAATTTTGATATTTTTAACACTTGATTTGAGCAGATTACTTTAAATTGTTTGTTAAAAACATTGAAAAAAAATAAATTATTTGTTATAATTCAATTTGTTATAAGGAGAGGTTATGGATTATTTATCTGGAAAACAAACTACGCAGAGTGAAAATATTAAATCGGGTAAAAGTTCGAAGGTTGCAACATATAATGATTCAGTTTTTACTAAATTTTGTGAACATATTATTGGTTGTCTTAATCCTGACCAAAGAGCAAGTGTTAGTGAAAAATTTTTAACTCCTGAAATTGTTTCTGTTATGAAAGATAAGGACCTTATTGAATGTATTAATGCATTTTTTAAAAATAACCTTAATATTTCTGAAACAAGCAGAAATGCCTTTTTGCATAGAAATACTTTGCTTTATAGAGTTGAAAAAATTTATAAAATAACTGGTCTTAATATTCGTAACTTTGAAGATGCTATGAGTTTCAGGCTTCTTACAATTGTTTATGATAAAATGAATGAAAGGGCAGGAAAATAGTTATGAATAAAAATGTTTTGGATATAATTAACAGAGTTGATGAACTCTATGTTAACCCAAAATGTGAACTTGAATTTAATTCAAACTATGAACTTTTGGTGGCAGTTATTCTTTCGGCTCAATGCACGGATAAAAGAGTTAATTTGGTGACAAAAGAACTTTTTAAAGAATATAATACACCTTTTAAAATGATAACATTGTCACAAGAAGAACTTGAACATAAAATTCGCTCTTGTGGCTTTTTTCATAATAAAGCCAAACATATTTTAGAAGCATCTCATGAT
Source organism: uncultured Clostridia bacterium (assembly GCA_944381185.1). Taxonomy (GTDB): domain Bacteria; phylum Bacillota; class Clostridia; order Christensenellales; family UBA1242; genus RGIG1681. The sequence goes on along the minus strand of CALWKE010000002.1, from coordinate 400,469 downwards.
ATTGTTGATAGGTTTGGTGGTGAAGTTCCGAAAGAAAAAAAAGATTTGCTTTCACTTGCAGGAGTAGGTGAAAAAACAGCCAATGTTGTTGTTTCAATGGCATTTAAAACTCCTGCTATTGCCGTAGATACTCATGTTTTTAGGGTTTCAAACAGACTTGGTCTTGCAAATTCAAAAGATGTTTTTAAAACCCAAAAGCAACTTGAAAAAACTATACCAAAAGATAAATGGATAAAATTTCATTATGCACTTGTTTTGCATGGCAGATATGTGTGCAAATCACAGCGACCAAATTGCAATGAGTGTGGACTTAAAGATTTATGCAAATATTATAAAAATAAATAGGTGATTTATGTATTTAGACAGAGTAAAAATTTATATTAAAGCAGGTGATGGTGGAAACGGAAAAACAAGTTTTCACACAGAAAAATATGTTGATAAGGGTGGACCAGATGGTGGCGATGGCGGAAAAGGTGGGTCTGTAGTTTTTGTTGCTGACAAAAGTATTGATAGCCTTATTGATTTTCGTTTTCAAAAACATTTTAGAGCAGAAAATGGCTCTAATGGCGGAAGCTCTAACAAAACAGGAAAGTCGGGAGAAGACCTTATTATTAAAGTTCCAACAGGCACAGTTATTCGTGATAGTGAAACTAATGCAATAATTGCTGACCTTTTTGAAGACGGCACTCAAATTGTTGTTTTAAAAGGTGGTGAAGGTGGTCTTGGTAATGCAAGGTTTAAATCTTCAACAAGACAGCGTCCAACATTTTCACAAACAGGGCAACTTTGTGAAGAAAAACAAGTTATTTTGGAACTTAAAACGATTGCAGATGTTGGTCTTGTTGGGCTTCCTAATGTTGGTAAAAGCACAATACTTTCAATGCTTACTAATGCAAAACCAAAAATTGCAAACTATCACTTCACAACTCTTACACCTAATATTGGTGTTTGCAAGTTTGGAGATACATCTTTTGTTATTGCTGATATTCCGGGGCTTATTGAGGGAGCAAGTGAAGGTGTTGGTCTTGGTCATTACTTTTTAAGACATGTTGAAAGAACAAGGTTATTACTTCATGTTGTTGATATTTCAGGAAGTGAAGACCGTGACCCATTTAATGATTATGAAATTGTTAACAGCGAACTTAAAAAGCATGGAGAGGGCGTTGAAAAACTTCCACAAATTATTGTTCTCAATAAAATGGATTTGGTTCAAGACAAGTCTAAAGTTGATGACTTCATTAAAAAAGTAAAAAAGCAAAATAAAGATGTAAAAATTGTTGAAGTGTCGGCTGTTTCAAATGATAATCTTGATGAACTTTTGAAAGTTACAACTGATTTATTAAAAACCCTTCCACCAAAGCAAAAACTTGAATATGAACCATTTGAATATAAAAGACCAGACCCAACAAGATGGAAAATCATTAGAACTGATGACGGGGCATTTGAAGTTGTTGGTGGATTTATTGATGAACTTGTTCGTGGTGTTGTTCTTGATGATTTTCAGTCGTTCTCATATTTTCAAAAGGTGCTTAAAGATAAGGGGATTATTAAAGAATTAAAAAAGATGGGTGCCGATGAAAATTCTACAATTAGAATTAAAGATATTGATTTTGAATTAAAAGATTAGGAGAAAATTATGTTAAATTCAAAAGAAAGAGCAAAACTTCGCTCTATTGCAAGCACGATTGACGCAACTTCAATTATTGGAAAAGAGGGTTTAACAAAAACAGTGCTTGACCAAATTTCTAATGAACTTTTTGCTCGAGAACTAGTTAAAGTTTCTGTTTTAGAAAGTGCTGAAAAATCTGCAAAAGAATATTTGCATGAGGTTGCAAATTCTCTTGGTGCAGAAGAAGTTTGTTCTATTGGAAGAAAATTTGTTGTGTTTAAAGTTTCTAACAAAAAGGGAATTAAACACATTGATTTAAAAGGGTAAAAAATGAGAATAGTTTTAATTGGTGGCGGTGATGTTGGAACAACTGATAACAGTCCATATAATTTAAAAGAAATTGATGAAACAATAGTTAAATTAACAGGTAAAGCACACCCTAGAATTTTATTTTTTGGATTTACTGAAAGAGCAAATTTTACTTTTGGTGCTATGAAAAAGAATTTTATGGCACTGGGTGCACAATGCGAATATTTAAGTTATAGAGATTTCTTAAATACTAAAACTATTGAAAGTAAATTTAAAAGAGCAGATGCAATTTATATTGGTGGAGGAAACACTCTTACATTTATGCGTGATATAAAAAAATATCAATTGGATATTTATTTAAAAGATGCACTTGAAAGAAATGTAATTTTGTGTGGACGAAGTGCTGGAGCAATTTGTTTTAGTAAATTTGGAAGTTCTGATGCAAGAAAATTTAAAGATAATGAAAATAAATTTGTTAAAGTAAAAGGACTTGGTTTTATTAATGCATTATTTTGTCCACACTTTAACAGCAAAGAGAGAAGAAATGATTTAAAACGCATGCTAAATAGTGTTAAGGAAGTGGCTATATCTGCGACCAATTGTGCTGCTATTGTTATACAAAACGAAGATTATTATATAGTTAAATCATCAAAAGATGCAAAGGTATTTAAGTGTTATTATGAAAATCAAAAATATTTTGAAACTGAACTTAATAAAAATGGAAAATTAGTTGAACTTTTGCAAAAGATGTAAAAATATTTAGATTGACAAAGTTATTTTATTATGTTAGACTACATTTGTTAATATTATAATGGCTGTGAAGGTGATTTAGTAGACTGCGAACTTTGAATTAAGAGAGTTTTGCCTTGGCTGTGAGCAAAATTTCATTTCGCAGATTGAATTTCGGCACTGGAGCTGAATATAGAAATATATTCCGATTATGCTATCGTTAAAGTAGAATAAGGTGAAATTATTTTCACAAAATAAGGTGGTACCACGAAGGAAATTTGCCTTGCGTCCTTATGCATAGGACGGCAAGGCTTTTTTTATTAAAAAGGAGATAAGTATGGAATTAAGTAACATTACAGAAAATGAAAAGTCTTTTGATTGTGATATAAGCAAAGTTGCTTCACTTGCTGAACTTGAAGAAATAAGACTTAAATATCTTGGTAAAAAAGGTTTAATTCAAGATATTATGGCAAAATTTAGGGAAGTGCCAGTTGAGCAAAAAAGAGAGTTTGGTCAAAAAGTTAATGCTCTTAAAAATAAAATTGAAACAGAAATTGAAAATAAAAAACAACTTCTTTTGACGGAACAAATAAACAAAGAAATTGAAAACACAAAAATGTTTGACTATTCACTTCCGGTTGATACTAAAACTGGTTCACTTCATCCAAGAACTATTATTCAAAAACAAGTTGTTGATATATTTAAAAATATGGGTTTTGTTGTTGAAGATGGAAACGAAGTTGAAACCGAATATAACAACTTTGAATCAGTTAATGTGCCAAAAAATCATCCAGCAAGAGATATGCAAGATACATTTTGGCTTTCAAATGGTGAACTTTTAAAAACTCAAACTTCAGCTGCTCAAAACAGGATACTTCGAACTTATGGACCTGTTTGTAAGGTTATTTTTCCGGGGCGTGTTTTTAGAAATGAACAGCTTGATGCAAGACATGAAAACACATTCTTTCAACTTGAAGGTGTTGTTGTGGGAAAAAATATAACTGTTGCAAATCTTATATACTTTGAAAAAGCAATGCTTAAAGCATTATTTAAAAAGGATATTGAGGTTAGGCTTCGTCCGGGATTCTTTCCATTTACCGAACCAAGTTATGAAATGGATGCAAAGTGTCCATTCTGTGGTGGCAAGGGTTGTCATACTTGTGGAAATTCTGGTTGGCTTGAACTTTGTCCATGTGGAATGATTCATCCAAATGTTTTAAAAATGGCAGGTATTGACCCAGAAGAATATAATGGTTTTGCTTTTGGTTTGGGGTTTGACAGGCTTGTTATGATTAGAACCAACCTTGATGATATTAGATATTTAAACAGCAATAACTTAAAGGTTATGAGTCAGTTTAAAACAAAGATGTAAGGAGAAAGAGAAATGTTTATTTCAATGAATTGGATTAATGATTATGTTGACCTTTCAGGTATTGAAGTTGATGAACTTGTTAAAAGATTTAATTTGTCAACTGCGGAAATTGAAGGAGTTGAATATAAAGGTAAAAATGTTCAAAATGTTGTTTTTGGCAAAGTTTTAAGTGTTGAAAAACATCCAGAATCAAATCATTTACACATACTTAAAGTTGATGTTAAAGATGAAATTCTTCAAATTGTTTGTGGTGCACCTAATGTTTATGAAGGAATGGTTACTGCTGTTTGCAAAGTTGGTGGAAGTGTTTGTGCTGGCAAGATAAAGGCAACAAAACTTGTTGGGGTTGATTCGTTTGGTATGTGCTGTGCTGAAGCTGAACTTGGAATTGGCAGTGACGATGAAGGAATTATGGATATTAAAGAGCCAGTTACAATTGGTGCAGATATTAAATCTGTGTGGCCAGTTGATGATGTGGTGTTAGAAATTGATAATAAGTCACTTACAAATCGACCAGACCTTTGGGGACATTATGGGATTGCCCGTGAGTTTTCAGCAATATTTGATAGACCTCTCAAAAAATTACCAGTAGCTAACCTTGAAGAATATAGTAATCTTCCTGAAGTTGAAATTGATATTGAAACTAATAATTGTTTTAGATATTCTTCAATTGTTGCAGAAAATGTTAATATTCATCATTCAAACAGAAAAATGGCAATAAGGTTGAATTATGCCGGCATGCGTGATATTAATTTGCTTGCAGATTTAACAAATTATGTCATGCTTGATGTTGGACTTCCTATGCATGCATTTGACCATAAGATTGTTGATGGGATAAAAGTTATTGAGTCAGACGGAAATGTTGTTATGACTACTCTTGAAAGAGAAGAACACACTGTTCCAAAAAATGCCATTGTTATTGCCGATAGAAGCAGAGAACCTGTTGCAATTGCAGGTATTAAAGGTGGGTTAAAATCTGGTATTTCTGATGAAACAAATTCTGTTTTATTTGAAGCAGCTGTTTTTGATAGTGAAACCATTAGAAAGGCATCAAGAGCAATCGGACTTATTACTGATGCATCTCAAAGATATGAAAAATCATTAGACCCAGAACTTACACCTGTTGCACTTGCAAGAATTATTTATTTATTAAAAGAAATTGACAGTGAGGCAAAAGTTGTTTCAAGATTTAGTGATTGTTATAAAAAGAAGTATGATAGAATAAGTATTAAGTTAGACCCTAAATTCATCAGCAAAATTGTTGGAATGGAAATATCAAAAGAATTTACTATTAAAACATTAAGAGCCCTTGAATTTGGTATTAAAGATAATGGAAATGAACTTCTTGTTGAAGTTCCAACATTCAGAGCAACAAAAGATGTTTCAATTAAAGAAGATCTGGTTGAAGAAGTTGCAAGGCTTTATGGTTATGATAATATTGAGCCAAAAACACTTTCTTTTGATGCTGAACCACAAAAAATTATTCCTTCAATTGAATATGAATATGATGCAAAACTTATGCTTGCTGAAAAATATAACGCAAATGAAATTCATTCATATTTATGGAACTATGAAGATTTCAATAAAGCAAATAAAATAGAAATGAAGTCTTATGTTAAGCTTTTAGATTCTTCGAATGCTGGACAAAGTGGAATTAGAAGTGAACTTTTGCCAACCTTACTTCGATGTCTTGATGAAAATAAAAACAACTATGAAGATGTTAGAGTTTTTGAAATTGGAAGAGTTGTTTCAGGTCTTGATGAAGAAAATATGTGCATTGAAAATAAAAAATTGGCGGTGCTTTTCGCAAGTCAAAAGAAGACTGAATTTGAACTTTTTACTGAACTTAAAACTGCGATTTTTGATATTGCAAAAAATATTATTGGTATTGACATCATGCTAGACAAAGGTGAAACGGTTAAATATATGCATCCAGTTAATTCATTCAGAGTAAAGTCAAGAACTGATGACTATGGCTACATTGGAATACTTCACCCAGAAGTAAAAAAATCAATTGATAAAAGATTTAATGTCGCAATGCTTGAAATTGATTTTGAAAAACTTGCAAATACAAAAGGATATGCAAAAAAGATAAAAAATATTTCAAAATATCAGGCAGTTGATATTGACTTTAATATTCTTTGTGATGAAAATCTTATTTATGCTGACCTTGCAAAAATTTTAGGTAAATTTAAGTCTAAAATTTTATCAGGTTACTCACTTGTTGATATTTATGAAAATAAAGAACAGTTAAAAGATAAAAAATCTGTTACTTTAAGATTTAATCTTTCAAGTTTTGACCATACACTTTCGGGAGAAGAAATTGAAAAGTTTAGAACTGATTTTATTGAATTTTTATCTAAAAATAATCTTGAACTTCGTGGTTAATAAAAAAAGATGCTATTTGTCAGCATCTTTTTTTATTAATGAATCAAGAGTCAATTTTTCAGATTTTGAATTTTTAGATTTATCAAATAAACATATAATAGATAAAATTAAAAAAATTGTTCCAAAAATTTGATAATAAATTGAATAGGGTATAAAAATAGAAATAAAAATAAGCGAAAGACCTGAAAGAAAAAAGTTTTTAAATTTGTTTTTTGTTAACGAGTTTAAAAATTTTGTTTTTGTTTTATTTAATTTAATTTTAAAATTATCGTCGTTAAAATTTTTTATATTGGGTGGGTATATATTTTTTATTTTCATTAAATTATAGACATCAACAGATTCATAAGTTTTGTAGTTATTAGTTGAAATTGATAAAAGATTATTAAATTCTTGAGTAAAGCCAATGCTAATAAAGATTAAAGGAAGATTTTTATCTGTTTCTAAATAAAATTGATTTGCAATTAAAAAGTCATTATCTGTTAGATGTCTTTGTAAGTTTATATAAAAATAATTGTTATTATTTGTATAAACATTTTTATTGACTTCTTTAACATTGAAAAGGTTTTTGTAAAATTCTTTTAATTCATTTTCATTTAAATTTATTAGAGAATTAAAACAAATTGATGAAAACTTTATATCTTTTATATTGATTTTTTTAATATTATATTTTTTTAGTGAATTATTAAAAATTGCAACAAATAGCAAAATTAGTATCAAAATACAACTAAAATAGCAAAAAAATGCGTTTTTTATATATTTTGATAGCCAAATATAAAAAATAAAACTAATTAATAGTGAAATAAAAAAACTATCAAACAGAACTGCAAATTTGTTTTTTATCATAAATATATAATTTACTTTATATAAATTTTTATAATATTCTTTGAAATAAATTTTTGCTGTGCTATTATATATTTATATTGGAGAATGTTATGTTTATTAAAAAAAATATTCAAAATAGTGTGCAAGCAGTTGATGTGAACTTGCTTGTTGATTTTACTCTTTTGGACCCAAGGGCAACAACTCAAGATATTGAAAAACTTTGTGATATTGCATTCAAAAATAGATATTACTCTGTTTGTGTTAATCCTGTTAATATTAAATATACAAAAGGGTATATTTTTAAAAATTTTGAAAATAAATTAAAAGTTTGCTGTGTTGTTGGTTTTCCACTGGGGGCTAACTCGTTGCAAACAAAATTATTTGAAGCAAAAACTGCAATTGAAGATGGTGCGGATGAAATTGATTTTGTTATCAATATTGGCAAAGCAAAAGAAAGGGATTTTGCCTACATTAAAAATGAAATAACTAAAGTTAGAAAAACAACTAAAAAGCATATTTTAAAAGTTATAATTGAAACTTGTTATTTTGATGATAATGATATAGTTAAACTTTGCAAGATTTGTGAAAATGTTAAAGTTGATTTTGTTAAAACGTCAACTGGTTTTGGAACGGGTGGAGCAAATGAGCATGTTATTAAATTAATGAAAAGTTCTTTAAATAGGTGCAAGATAAAGGCATCTGGCGGAATTAGAACTCGTGAACAAGCGATTGTTTTTATTAATTTAGGTGCAGAAAGAATTGGAACTAGTCATATTATTTGATTTATTTTAATTTGTTTTTGTGGTATAATGTAAAAGGAAAATTATGGATAAAGAAATAATCTCAAAATCAAATGAAGAAACAAAACAAATAGCAAAATCTTTTGCAAAAACTTTAAAAGTTGGGGATATTGTTTTGCTTAATGGAACACTTGGTGCTGGCAAAACAGTTTTTGTTAAAGGAGTTGTTGAATATTTTTCTGGTGGAAAAGAAATTGCAACATCTCCAACATTTGTTATTGTTAATGAATATAAAACAAATCCACCTATATATCATTTTGATTTATATAGGATAAAAAGTATTGATGAACTTTTTGCTATTGGAGTTGAAGAATATTTATATTCTAACGGAATTTGTTTTATTGAATGGCCAGAAAGAGCGGAAGAATTATTTTCAGAAAATGTTATTAGAGTTAAAATTGATAAAATTAATGATGATGAAAGGTTGATTAAAATTAGTAGGTGAGTTATGAATAGTTTAATAATTGATTGTTCGTCAGGAATGAGTTTGTTTGTTTTAAGAGGAAATGATGTATTTTCATATGTAAACTACGAAATAAAAAAACATACTGATGAATTATTATTAAAATTAGATGAGTTATTAAAACAAGCAGAATTAAAAATAAATGAAATTGATAATCTTTGCGTTTGTGTTGGGCCGGGAAGTTTTACAGGAATAAGAGTTGCAATTTCAATTGTAAAAGGAATTGCGGTCAGTGGAAAATTTAAAATTTTCACTCTATCAAATTTTGATATTTATGATACAAGGGCGACAAATTTTGGTGTTCTTGTTTTAGAGGGATTTTCAAATAATGTTTATGTTCGTGTTTTTGATAATGATTTGATTATTGATAAATGTGTTTCTGTTCAAGAACTTGTGGCTTTTATTAAAGATAAAGGTGATAATTTTGAAGTGTTTGTTCAAAATGAAAAAACGCAAAATTTATTAAAAAAATATGAAATTCATAGTAAAATTGCTCAAATTAACACAATTTTTGCATTTAATGAAAAAAATTCTAATAATAAAAATATTTTACTTGAACAAATTTCGCCAATTTATTTAAGGGCTTCACAAGCAGAAATTGAAAGGCAGAAAAGGATATCAAATGATGAATAAACCAACTTTTCAAATAATGCAAATTGAAGATACAAATGATGTTTATCTTTTAGAAAAAGAGATTTTTAATATTGATGATAAAGATAAAATAATTAAAACCATAAACAATGAAAATTTATTTTACTATGTTTTAAAATTAAGTGATAGAGTTATAGGCTTTTTAGAGGGATTAATAATTTCACCTGATGCTGAAATTTATAACATTGCTATTGATAAAAATTACCGTGGAAAAGGTTATTCAAAATTGCTTATTAATGGTTTTATTGATAAGTGCAAAAGTGCAGGTTGTGAAACTATTTTTTTAGAAGTGAATAATATAAATCAAGTTGCAATTAACCTATATAACTTGTTTGATTTTAAAAGTTATTCTGTTCGAAAAAATTATTATGGTGACAATGATGCCATTTTAATGAGAAAAGATTTATAGAGAAATATTTTTTATTTATGAATTTTGTTAAACTTGGCACTAGTAAAAATTTTATTTTATTTTTACATGGTTGGGGCGGAAGTATAGATTCTTTTTTTTGGACTAAAACTTACTTTAAAGAATGCTCATTAATCTACGTTGACTTTTATGGTTTTGGAAAATCTTCTGAACCGACCAAACCTATGTATGTTGTTGACTATGCTACGGAAATAAAGAAAATTTTAAATCAATATGAAATTGATAGTCTTGTTATTGTTGGGCATTCTTTTGGTGGAAGGGTGGCAATTAAATTTGCTTATCTTTATCAAGACAGTTATAAAAATTTAAAATTGTTGTTAATTGATTCAGCTGGTATTAAACCCAAAAGAACACTTGCATATCATTTAAAAATTTTTCATTATAAGTTCTTGAAAAAAAGAGCAAAAACGAATGAAAAAGCAAGGAAAAAACTTTCTAAATTTGGTTCAAGTGATTACAAAAAATTGTCATCAATTATGAAGCAAACTTTTATTAATATTGTTAATGAAGATTTGTCTTATGAAGCAAAATTAATAAATGTTCAAGTTGCCATTATTTGGGGCAAGAATGATAAAGAAACAAAACTTTATATGGCAAAGAAATTAAATAAATTTATTTCAGGTTCAAAACTTTATATTTTTGACAAGGCAGGGCATTTTTCGTATTTAGATAATAAGCAAGAATTTCTTATTATTCTTGACAGTTTGGTTCAAAATAAATAAAATTAAAGTTGAGGTTGTTATGATAAATTTTTTACTTGCAAATACTTTTGAATTAAAAGATAAACTTGATATTTCAATGCTGGTTATAATTGCTTTAGTTTCAAGTGTTTTGATGGTGTTTGTTGGATATAAATTATTGCAGATGTTGCAACTTACTGGTTATAAATTAAATGGATATTTAAGGTGGTTTAAAGAAACTAAATATTCATATATTTCAAGGCTTTTTATGCTATCATTTTTGTCGCTTGCAGCAATGCTTATGACAAATGTTCTTTTGGCTGATTTTTTTGTTGTTCCTGTTTTAAAGTTTGTTGGAATTTTGTTTTATATTTTGTTTTCTTCACTTTTTATTACAAATCTTTTTACTGCAAAACAGAAGACTCCGCTTAAGTACACAAAACGCATGACTAGGCTGGTTGTTGTTTATTTTATTTTAATACTTATATTTTCAATTTTAATAGAAATTTTAGGATTTATGTTTATACCTTATTTATCTTATGGGCTTATTGGAATTATTCCAATTATGCTTCCATTATTTGTATTTTTGGCATATTACATAACTTATCCAATTGAAAAATTAATTTCTAATTCATACGTAAAAAAAGCGAAGAAAAAACTTGAATCGATTAAAAACATACAAGTTATTGGTATTACTGGTTCTTATGGAAAAACATCTGTAAAGAATATTTTAAAAACGTTACTTTCAGAAAAATACAAAGTTTGTGCTTCACCGTCAAGTTATAACACTCCACTTGGGCTTGCAAAAACCATATTGCAAAATTTAAACAGTGATAATGAAATTTTTATTGCTGAAATGGGGGCAAAACAACGATTTGATATTAAAGAACTTTGTGAAATGGTTAAACCAAAGATTGCGATTATAACCGGTATTGGCAATCAACATCTTTTAACATTTGGTTCGGTTGATAATATTATTAAAACAAAGTCAGAACTTGCAGAATATGTTTCAAATAATCATGGCAAGATTTTTGTTAATATTGAAAGCGATGGGGCAAAAAAGTTAGTTAATAATTTTAAAGATGCTATAAAAGTATCAATCAAAGACAATAAAACCGATTTGTTTGTTAAAGATATAAAAACAACAAAAGATGGTTCAAAATTTAGTCTTTGCTTTAATAATGAAGTTGTTGAGTGTAAAACAATTTTGCTTGGTGACCATAACATATCAAACATTTTGCTTGCAGCAACTGTTGCGATAAATCTTGGGTTAACCTTAAAAGAAATTCAAGAAGGAATTGAAAAACTTGTTACTATTCCTCACAGACTTGAAATTGTTAAGTCTAGCAGCACCTACACAATTTTAGATGATGCATACAATAGTTCGGTTGAGGGAAGCAAGGCAAGTTTAGATGTTCTTTCAAAATTTAGTGGCAAAAAATTTGTTATAACACCGGGGCTTGTTGAACTTGGAACCGAACAATTTAATTCAAACTTTGAATTTGGCATTGATATGGCAAAAGTTTGTGATTATGTTATTATTGATAGTGTTATTAATTATGATGCAATTTCATCAGGTCTTATTTTTGGTGGATTTGATGAAAAGAATATTATTCAAGTTGCAAACTTAACACAGGCTGTTCAGATGCTTAACACTTTAGCTTCTTCAAATGATGTTGTTTTATTTGAAAATGATTTGCCAGATAATTATTCGTAAAAATATAACTTATTAGCCGAGCATTGCTCGGTTTTTTTTAACACTAATAAATAATTTTCATATAATAAATTAGGAGAAAAATATATGAAAAATATTTTATTAGTTTTTGGGGGAAAGTCGTATGAACATGACATTTCAGTGGTTACTGCGTTTCAGATATATAATAAAACAAGATTAGAAGATGTTAATTTAGTGTTGTTTTATGTTTCACGGGAAAACAAATTTTTTATTTATAAAAGTGAAAAATGTAATTTAAAAGATTTTTCAAAAAGTTCTAACATTGAAAAAAATAAAAAATTCAAAGAAGTTGTTTTTGTTAGTGGTGAAAATAATCGTTTGTTTTTAAAAACGAGATTTGGTTTAAAGGAATATTTGATGGCAGACTATGCAATTTTTGCGTGTCATGGAAGTTTGGGTGAAAATGGTAAACTGGTTTCATTTTTTGAGCAATTTAATATTTACTCGAGTGTAGGAAATTTTGATTCACTCGCAATTTGTATGAATAAATTTTTATTTAAGCAGGTTATGAAAGGAGTTGGTGTTCCTGTTGTTAGGGGATTTAAAATTAACAAGCTAGAATTTGAAAAAAACAAAGAAAATGTTGAATTTATGCTTCGTATGATGAAGTTTCCTGTTGTTATAAAAGCTAATAGTGGTGGAAGTTCTATTGGCGTATTTGTGAGTAAAACATTACACGAATTTTATGAGAACATTAACGATGCATTTGAATTTGATAATGAAGTTTTAGTTGAAAAATTAGTTAATAATGCTAGGGAATTTAATATTGCAATTTTGGGAACACAAGAAAGTTTTGAAGTTTCTGAAATTGATGAACCAATAAAAGAACATGATGTTTTAACATTTGCAGATAAATATTTATCTTCATCAGTAAAAAAGTCTTCAAAACTTGATGTTGGAATAAAAAATTCTATGGCTGGTCAACAAAGAAAATTGCCAGCCGATATAAATGAAAATCTTCGTCTTAAAATTAATGAATTAGCAATTAAAATTTTTAAATCATTAAATTTGTCAGGTGTTATTAGAATAGACTTTTTGTTTGATGAAGAAAACAATAAACTTTATGTTTGCGAAGTTAATGCAATTCCGGGGTCGTTAGCATTTTATTTTTTTAAAGGTAATTCAATTTTAACAAATAGGTTGGTTATGAAACTTATTGATGTTGCAAAATCAAACAAAGAGTTATCTAATAATTTTAAATTAGAATTTTCAACAAATGTACTTGAATAATTAAAATTCGTTATATTGGCATATAACGAATTTTTTTTTGAATATTTTGCATTTTAGGTCGTTTTTGGTTTGTAAAAATTTGCATATTATTGTATACTAATTTTAGTATATTGTGTAAGGAAATAGTATGAATAATTTTTTCTATAACAATTTTGATTATACTCTTTTTAAAAAGGCTTTTAAAGAAACTAAAGGGGAGCCTGTTATTATTAATATTCTGTCATCAGATAGCAGTTTGACTGACAAAAAAAAAGAAACAAAACAAGTGGCTAGAAAAAATTATAGCAACAAGTTTGAACCATCTCCATTTGGAAAGTTTTTTGGACCTAGAAGGCAGCAAACTTCATCTGTGGATATGAATAACTTTTCATCATGGAAAAATAAAAATTATCGTGACATTGAAAAGAAAATTGATAAAACTGAAAAAAATCCATTAAAGTTTTCTATTGCTGATTTCATGAATGAACGTTCTAAATCAATGAAATATAATGAACTTGACCAAGCAAAAAGTGAAGTTCAAAAACCAATTACACAATTATCTTCAAGTGACCCATTATATAAAAGATTTTCTCTTGACAGTTATATGCACAAACTTGAAGAGCAAACAAAGGTTAAGAGTTCGTTTGAACAAAATGATGATATTTTAGAGCCACTTGGCGATTTGACAGAAAAAGTTGTTCCAGATTCATCTCAAGATGAGAACTTTTCTTATGCTTCAGATGTAAATGTTGAAGGTGTTGCATTTGATGATAACATTGGTGGTGAAAAATATAGAATTGCCCAAGATGAACTTGATAAAGTTAAAAGTCGTCTTGAAAAAATGGAAAGAGAAATTAAAGATAAAAGTAATGAGAAAGTTTTATCATCAGAAATTTCTGACCTTACAAAAGATGATAACAATGATTCATTTGACCTTGAAAAACTAGGTTTTGATGATGAAGATATTGATGATGACAATAAAATTGAAGTTGATGATATTGAAAAAGTTAATGATAAAGTTTTGAGTAAAGATGAAACATCTTTAAAACAAGATGATGAAAACAAACCAAAAGTTGACCATAAAAAGTTTATGGAAATAAATAGAATAGAATCAAGTTCTCCAAGAAAAATTAATTCAGATGCTAAAACAGATGAAAATGAATTAAATAAAAATGTCAACGATGACATTGAAACAAGTGTTGATGTTGATGAAAATACAGAAGAAGCACAAGAAGTTGATGCTGATAAACAAACTGAAGCACCAAGCGAAGATTTGAATGAAGAAAGTGTAAATTTGTCTAGTGATGAAGAACTTGAAGAAAATAATGATAATTCTGGAATTGTTGATGACGAAAATGAAAACGATTTAGTTAACGCTGAACAAAGTAGCGATGATGAGTTTAAAACAGAGATTTATGACAATGATAAAAGAGTTGACCGTGATGATATTTTGACAAAGCAAGACTTTAGAACAATGACAGATGAGTTTATGCAACGCTTTGCACAACTTTATAAGAAAGATAATGATAATCAAAATATTGCTCAACAATATGACCAGCAAGGTAATATTAATTCAGAAGCAAGTGAACAATATTCAGAACCTGAACCATATGTGGCAGAGCAATATACACCTTTTGTGCAGACAGCAGAGCAAGTTAATCAAAATAACGAACTTCAGAGCAAAATTCTTGAACTTATTGAGCAAAATAAAAAAGCTGATAGTGAAGCTGAAGAGAAACTTAAAAAGGCTGAACTTGAAAAAGAAAAGGTTGCTGAAGAGTATGAGAATAAGATAAAAGAAATTGAAGAAAATTATAAAAAGAGTTATGAAGAGTTTAAACAAAAAGCCTATCTTGAAAAACTTGATAGTGATTTAAAACTTCAACAGGCTGAAAGTGATTTTAAGAAGCGTGAAAGCAAAATTAAAGAAAAAGAAAAGGCTAATTCTAAAAAACAAAAAATAGGTGAACTTCTTAAAAAAGAAATTAAGTCAAATGTTTCAATTTCAAATTTAGAAATGGAAAAGAAACTTTTAGAAGAGTCAGCTAAAAAGGGTAAAAAGGTTGAAACAAAAGTTATAACAAAAGAAAGGATTGTTGAAGTTCCTGTTAAGAAGAAACCTGTTAAAAAGCGTGGACCAAAGAAAAAACGAAGAAAAATTGATAGCGATATTATTGGTAATATCGATTTTGAGTAAGAAGGGGATTAAATGCAGTTATTAAAAAAATTTAGGAATATATTTTTAGCACTAGTTCCAATTATGGTAATAGTGTTAGTTATCCATCTATTTTTTTATAAAATAGAAGGTGAAATTTTACTAAAATTTTTTATTGCTGTTGCTATTATATGTATTGGCGATGTTTTATTTTTGACTGGTGTTGATTCAACGATTATGCCTATGGGTGAACTTATGGTTTCATCAGTAAATAAAGCATCAAAGTTTGTGATTTTTGTGATTTTTGCTGTGGTTTTTGGTTTTTGTGCAACAATAGCCGAACCAGATGTGACAATTTTGTCAGAACAAATTGCAGTTGCTGGTATTGGTGTTTCAAAAAATTTGTTTATATTTTTTATTGGTGCAGGTGTTGGGTTGTTTTTAGCACTTGGAATTTTGAAACTTATAAAGAATATTGAACTTAAATATATTTATTTAATTTTATTCGCACTTATATTTTTGCTGGGAACTCAAGTGAAAAGTGAATATCTTGCAATCGCTTTTGATGCTGGTGGTGCAACAACTGGCATTATTACTGCACCATTTTTGCTTGCGATAGCATCAGGTATATCAAGCAAATTTTCTGTTTCAGATAAAAAGAATGAGGTTTTTGGTATGGTTGGGCTTGCATCTTTTGGTCCAATTATTGCCGTGCTGTTATTTTTTATTTTATTTGGTTCAAAAGTAAGTTCAGGCATTATTCCTGAACAAAATGTAAGTTTGTTTTTAACAGTTTTATCTAATTCTGCTCTTGCAATTATTCCTATTGCAATTGTATTTTTGGTTTATGATTTATTGTTGATTAAACTTCCAGCAAAACAAAAAATTAGATTTTTAATTGGTATACTTATAACATTTGTTGGACTGTGCATGTTTTTATATGGAATAGAATTTGGTATTGCTGGAATTGGAACTGAAATAGGCAACTTTATTGCAACACTTAAGCCTGCACTTATAATTTTGCTTTGCATAATTTTGGGCTTTGTTATAACATTTACTGAACCATCAGTTGTTGTTTTATCAAAGCAAGTTCAATCAGTTACTAAAGGTAATATTTCATATATTCTTGTTATGTTTGCAATAGCTATTTCAATGTCGGTTGCTATAACTCTTTCTGCACTAAAAATTATATATCAAATTAACTTTTTCTATATAATTTTAATTGGTTATGTTTTGGCACTTATTTTGATGTTTTTTGTTCCGGAAATCTTTACTGGGTTGGCTTTTGACTCGGGTGGGGTTGCTTCGGGTCCAATGACCTCGGCGTTTGTTCTTCCAATAATGATTGCGCTTGCATCTCAAACAACAAGTTCAGTAGATGGTTTTGGACTTATTGGAATTGTTGGAATGTGCCCAATAGTAATCATTCAAATTTTGGGTCTTGTGTTTAATGTTGTTATGATTAAAAATAAAAAGAAGGAACAAAAAAATGCTATCAGGCTATCTTATAGTGCTGATATGTATTCAAATATCGAGGCACTTGAAGCTGAATATCAAAAATTGAAGGAGGAGGAAAATGAAAAAGAATAATAAAAACAAAAAGAAATTAGTTATTGTTTCGCAGAGATTATATCCTTCTCAAATAAACGAGTTATCAATGTGTTGCTTTGTGGTTAAAAAAGAAAGACTTGATGACTTGTTTGCATTCATTGTTAATAATGGAGGAAGAGTTCTTTCGGCGATTGAATGTGTTGGTCAATCAAGAAGCGAACTTGTGCAGGCATTTGATGGGTTTGTTTCAAATAATTATTTTGTGCTTGCAATGTGTCAAAAAGAAATAACTGATATTTTTATGCTTAATGTAGTTAAAGAATTTGAGTTAAATAAAAAAGGAAATGGTAAGGCATTTGTTGTTGATATTCTTGGATATTTAGGTGCTAAAGGACCATTTGTTGAATAGGGAGGTTTGGTTTTATGGAAAAACAAAATAATATTTTTGAAGAAGATGAGATTTTTTCAAAAGATGAATATAAACTTGTTGTCACAATTGTTAAACGTGGATTTGAAACAGATGTTTTAGAAGCTGCAAAATCTATTGGTTCAAATGGTGCAATTTTAATGCAGGCAAAGGGAGTGTCTAAAATACAAGAAAAGTTTTTTGGTTTTAGTTTAAATCCAGAAAACACAACCATTATGATTTTAGTAAAAAAGCAAAATGTTGTGCCAACTATGAAAGCAATTTATTCAGTTATTGATTTTAAGTCTGATGCTAGGGGAATGGTTTTTGCACTTCCAGTGTCGCTTGTTGCAGGTATGGACGCAACTTATGATAGAATTAATATAAATTAAAAATACACTAGTTAAGTGTATTTTTTTGTTTTAAAATTATATTTATTATGTTTTTTGTTCCATCTTCAAAATTTGCATTTTTAATGTTATTTTTAATATTTTTGCTATTATTTTCAAGATAAATTAATAAATTTTGCACTTTTTCAATTGTTAAATCTTCTTGCAAAATCATTTTTGCAAGATTTTTTTGTTCTAAAAATTTTGCATTTTCAATTTGGTCACCACGAGAAACTTTTGCAGGTAGAGGAATAAAAATTGTTAAAATTTTATTTGATAGAAGTTCAATGATTGTGTTTGCTCCTGCTCTTGAAATTGCATAGTCACAGGCCTTATAAATTGTCCACATATCATTTGAAAACTCAATTTGCTTATAGTTTTCATTTTTAATTTTTTTATTAAAATTATTTTTGCCAACTAAATGAATGATATAATATTTTTTTGTAAGTTCATTTATATTTTTAAATATAAATTCATTCAAACTTTTTGCACCCAAACTTCCGCCAGTTACAAGCAATATTTTTTTGTTAGTTTTTATGTTTAGTTTTAGTTTAGCCTCTTCTTTTGTTAGATTTGATAATGGTATTGGCATTGAAGTGTGAATACACTTTTTGCCGTTTTTTTCTGCGGTTATTTTAAAATTTGTGCAAATTATATTAGCATATTTTTTAGCCAATCTGTTTGCAAGTCCCATTGTTATGTCACTTTCATGGCAAACAACGGGTATGTTTAATTTTTTCGCTGCAATAACTACTGGAAGTCCAACATAACCACCTTTTGAAAAAACTATACTTGGTTTAAATTTTTTTAGTAAATTTTTTGCCTCATTGATTGATTTTCTTAATTTGAATGGAATAAGTAAATTTTTTAAAAGTTTTTTTCTTTCAAATTTCACAGTAGGAATTTCATAAAAATCGTAGTCTGTGTTTGATTTTATTAATTTTTGTTCTATTCCATTTTTTGAACCAATATATATAATTTTTGAAAAATGTTTTTTTAATTCATATTGTAAATTAATATTTACAGTTACATGTCCGGCTGTTCCACCGCCGGTTAAAATAATTGTATTATTCATAATACATAGTTTATGATTATATGGTTTATTTAATGCAAAAAAATAAAGACATAGAATTCTATGTCTACATAAATTTAATTATCCACCAAACATATGGTGCACCACGATTGATTTTTAACAATCTTTTATTTTTTTTAATATAAGGAAAACTATTTTTAATAATTGTTTTTAACTTGTTTTTTATCTCTTTATTTTTAAATTTATCTCGCCAAGTATAGTAAAGTAGTTCAATCGCAATAAGACCCTGCATTGACCTTGCACAAATATAAAGTTCTTCATTATCTTTAACCAAATTAATAATTTTGTCATAACAGTCAAGACAGGTGAGTTTGCTTGTTTTAAATTTGCTTGTTACAATACTATTTTTACGAATAATATAATGGTAAAGTTTTTGTTCGCTCATAACAAAACTATTTGCATTTTGCATAATCTTAAAACAAAAATCAAGGTCTTCACCATAGTGGATATTTGTGTCAAATTTATTTTCACCAATTAATGAGGTCTTCATTAGTTTTGCATAAACTGTGCCATTGAATAATTTTGATGAAATCATTTCAGCCAAACATTCTTGTTTATTCATAAATGAAATTTTATTATGAAGTTTATTGTATTTAGATAGGTTTATTTTTTTATTTTCGCTGTGTCTACATTTATTACAAAGTGAAATATCGGCATTATAATTTTTTATTAAGTTATATAATACTTCAATATAGGTTGGTTCAGCATAGTCGTCAGCATCAAAAAAAGTGAAAAGGTTTGATTTGATTTTGGTGAGTAAAAAATTTCTTGTTGCAGAAATGTTATTTTCATTATTTTTTGAATAAACTTCAATATTTTGATATGTTTTTTGATAAAAACTGATAATTTTTGCGGTTTTATCAGTTGAACCGTCATCAGCAATAACCACTCTTAAGTTTTTATAGGTTTGATTTAAAATGCTATTTAAGCATTTTTCTATATATTTTTCAGCATTATAGACAGGTATCAAAACATCAATTGTTTCATTTGTTTTCATAAATTCCTCACATGATTATATTTATATTATAAATATATTTTTATCTTTTTTCAACTAAATTAAAATAATTAAAATTGACACAATTTTATTTTAAATGTTATAATCATCATATGAGGTGCAAGTTATGAGCGAAATTGATAACGATTTAAAATATATATTTGATTCTTATGAAATCAATTATCCTGTTGATGACCTTTTTACTGAAGCGGAAATAAAAAAAATTGTTCAGGAAATCAGAGAAACTACGCTGTCGCCTAAAGATTTTATTGAACTTGCAAAAGAAAAAGAAAGGCAAATTGAAGAAAGGGGTTATTCTGATGATGAGTTGCAACCATCTTTAGAATATGATGACGTTTCTGCAGACAGCAACAATAGTCAATCTGTTGGCGATAATGAAAAAAATAATAAAGATGCTGATGCTGTTACAAAAGCAAATCAAAACGCAAAAGAAAATAGTAATAGTCAATTTGAAAAGCAAAGGGCAAGGCTTGCATTAAAAAAGAAAATTATGTCATTAAAGATGATGTTAAAAAGCATTGAATATGACATTAATAGTCAGTTTGATAAAACTAATTCAAATATAAAAAAGATTTCATTAGATTCAACAATTTCATCAGGAAATTTATCAGGAAGTTTTACATCTAATATTGATTTTAGTGATAATAAAAGTGCAATTAATTATACTCTTGATATTAATATTACAAAATTAATGAAACTTCCTGCACTTGAAACTTATGCATTGCTTTATACAAACATTAACAATTCTGTTTATCATCAGATATCAAAATCGTCTGCTTCTAGTAGTGAAGTTTCATTAATTAAATCTGATGAAGTTTCTTTAGATGATATGTCGTCAGATAATGATTCAGCTAAAGGTGTTTTAGATCAGGATATAAAAAGTGCAATAAAAGTTTTATCGTCTTATTTAAAAGGCTTTTTGTCTGAATATCGTGATAATTTTGATAATGGCCAAAAATTTAATAATTTTGTAGAGTTGATAGCAACTAAAGTTGTAAATAATTATAGAGATATCACTAGTTTTTATGGTCAAAAAGGATCAATTAATGATATTTTAGGAAACTTTTTTGCTTTTTCTCAATATGAATTAAATTCAATAAAAAATGCGGCAAATTTTTATACTAAAAATAATTATAGTGTATATTTAGGTCATGATTTTAATAAAGAAAGAACCAATTATTATATTAATCAAAGTCAAGAATATACTCTTGATAAAAATATTAAACAAGATCCGTTAACTGCACAACAGATGGCGGAAGAATTAATAAAGAGAAAAGTAAATAAAGATTTTTGTGAAAATCATTCAAACGAAGTTGATTTTAATAAATTGAATTTTAAAGGTGATATAAAATCAGCAAACCTTAAAGATTTAAAAAGTTTTTGTCAAGAATATGCAAACATTTTTATGCAGGCTAATAATCTTGTTAATATTGAAATTAAATTTACATCAAGTGGAAGTCTGGGTGAATTTGTTGAAGAAAATGGTAAACAATATATAAATGTGAATTTAAATTCTATTAAAAATAGAGTTGACCTTATGCAAACATTGTCGCACGAACTTCAACATGCCGTTGATGCATCAATAAATAAAAGTCAAGGTTATAAAAATGAATTTGGCGGAGGACTTAAATATTATATAGATGAAGATATCAGCCAAGCAAAAGGCAAAGTTAATAATACAGTTTTTGGTGAATTAAAATTATTAAATCAGTTTTGTTATAGGCTTAATCCTAATGAACGAAATGCAAGAAGACAAGAACTTGTTGGATTAATTGTTGCTAATAAACTTGAGCAAGAAAATAATTCAGGTTCTTTAAAAGAAGAAATTTCAAAATGTGTTAAAGGTTATGTTAATTATCAAAATAAGGTTATAAATTCAGCCAAAAATGTTGTTGAATATTTAAAATCAAATTATTTAAGACAGCCAACCGGTAGAGCGGGTGAAAAGATTATTAAATTGCAAGGAGAAACCTATGCAATTTCAATTCCTAATAGTGTGGGGAGTGGTATTAGGCAACTTTTTGAAGATAGAGTTAAATATCTTGCACAAATAATTGATAGTGAAGAAGTTCGAGCATTAGATGTTAGAAAAGAAGAAGAATCAATAGCACAAGTTGAAAGTATATTTGGTGAGATTTTAGGAAAAATTAACGATAAAGATAATAAAGAAAAGGAAAAACAAATTGAAGAAAAGAGAAGAATTGTTGTTGATAATAGAACTCGTTCAAATAATTTAGCAGCCGCTGCTCGTAACAACGATGATGAATATCAACTTAATTAGATGTGATTTGAGTTAATTTGACAAAATTTTTAAATATAATTTTATTGATTTTTAAAATATACTTGAAAGAGCCATCATATTATTTTATAATATTGATGGTTTTTATTTTGATAGGAGGTGAGTGTATTGGAAAGTCAATTAGATATTAAGTTGAAAACTACATTTAAACATTTTTTATCTAAAAATGATAAAAGACTTGAAATTGTGTCTGATGTGATTCTAGAACAACTTTTAAAAATATTACAAATAGATGCAAATAAGTTTATTGATTTTTTAAATACATTTTCATCTAACAGAGCAAAGGGTATTTCTTGTGAATACTTAACAAATAACAATAATTGTGATTTATCATTAAGCGAAAATGATATTAAAATTAAGGGGTTTTATTCTAAAACATTTCCTTATTTATATTTTTATAAAAATGGAAATGAAGACCCAATTTTAAAATTGAAAATAGGAAACAGAAAATCTGGTATTGGCGTGTTTTTTGAATATGCAAATAACGAATTTATTCTTTCAAATTACAAACAAAATTTAAATCAAAACAACCCTCACTTTATTTCTACCGATGAATTTATAATTAGTGATGATGGGAAAAGTTATACAGAAGAAAAATATACAAAGATAAAAACAAGACCTGCTGATATTAAAGTTAATGATTTTGATTTGCTTAATGAAGATTATAATTTTAAAAAGTTTTATTTGACTATTATGAAATGTATGTATAACAGCAAAATTAATTATGTTCCTTTAACAAGTCAAAGTTATAAAGTTATTTCACTATATTTTTATAATATATTAAAAAATATAGCAACTTATGAAAATGAATTTTCTTTTGATGATATTATTATGGTCTTGGATTCAGTTATAAATAATAATTATTTACCAAAAAGTTCTGAATTTGATTCGATTAACTTTGAGTCTATTCCAGAAAAAATTTGTTCAATCATTCCTTATAATTATTTAGAAAAAGAATATGCAATTTTTGATGTCAATGACAAACATAATGTTTCAAAGGTAACAGTTAGTCGAAGTGAAAAGTATTCAAATATTGAAATTTTTAATAAAAGTGGGAAGTCAATTTGCCAATACATAATCTGCGGAACAGACAAAGGCTTTACACTTTATAGAACAGTGAAGGATAGTTCTTACTCGGGTGAAGGGGTTATCCCTTCATTCACATTAAATTTAACGGATAATGAATTGAGATTTACACCCGTTCAAGACAAAAAGAAGGGCAATGAAATGGGAAGCCCTATTGATATTATTTTAAAATTAAATCAAAATGGGTCAATTGATTATTTTTCAGCAAGCAGGTCATTGCAGGTTTGTGAATTGCTAAAAATTAAAAATATGAATTAATAAAAATTAATAGTATAAAATAAAAGTAAGTGGAAGTTGCCACTTATTTTTTTTGTTAAGTTGTTAAATTTGCCAAAATTTTGCGAATTTAATGTAATTTTAAAAGTTTTTGTTTGCAAAAAATAAATTTTCTTTGTTATAATAAATTAGGTTAATGTGAAATTTTATGTCCATATTTATGGGCATATTTAGGAGGCTTATAATGAGTGAAACAAAAAACTCTTCCAAAAAAGATGCTGAAACCTTATCAAAAGAAAAACTTAAAGCATCAAAATCATATGATGCAAAAGATATTCAAATTTTGGAAGGGCTTGATGCGGTTAGACTTCGCCCCGGAATGTATATTGGAACAACAGGTTTAAAAGGGCTTCATCACCTAATTTGGGAAATTGTTGATAATTCAGTTGACGAAGCGGCAAATGGTTTTTGTTCAAGAATAATTGTTACTCTTCACAAAAATGGTTCTGTTACTATTGAAGATAATGGAAGAGGTATTCCTGTTGCAATTCATCCACAAAAAAAAGTTTCAGCGGCTGAAGTTGTTTTTACTGAACTGCATGCTGGTGGAAAGTTTAATAACGAAAACTATGCATATTCAGGCGGTCTTCATGGCGTTGGTGCATCAGTTGTTAATGCACTTTCAAGATGGCTTAAACTTGAGATTTGCAGAGATGGAAAAAAGTATATTCAAGAATATGAAAGTAAAGAAGATGAACATGGCAAAGTTAAAGGTGGTGTTCCTCTTTATCCACTTAAAGAGGTTGGAGTTAGTGTTTCAACGGGAACATCTGTAACCTTTATGCCAGATGATAGAATTTTTGAAAGTATTCAGTTTAACCCTGACACAATTAAAGAACATTTGGAAGAAATTGCATTTTTAAATCGTGGACTTGAAATGATATTTGTTATTGAAGGTGAAACTGAAACTGATTCAAAACTTTATACATTTAGATATGATGGTGGTGTTGTTGACTTTGTTAAATATATAAATGAATCAAAAAATGTTCTTTATCCTGAACCAATATATATTTCGGGCGAGTGTGACGGCATTAAGGTTGAAATTGCAATGCAACATACAGATGGCTACACTGAAAGCACATTTTCATATGTCAACAATATTCAAACTCCTGATGGTGGAACTCATGAGTTTGGTTTTAGAAGTGGACTTACTCGTGCAATTTCGGAAGTTGCAAAAGGAAGTGGCGGATTAAAGGGAAAAGAATCTGACCTTTTGGTTGGTGATGATTTTAGAGAAGGGCTTACCACTGTTATTTTAGTTAAAATGAAAACAGTTGAGTTTGAAGGGCAAACCAAGGCAAAACTTGGTAATCCACAGGCAAAACCTGCTGTTGAAAGTGTTGTGTATAAAGGGCTTATTGATTATTTTGCAAATAAAAAGACTGGTAAAATTTTAAGTTCTGTTTTAGAAAAAGCTGTTAGTGCAGCAAAGGCAAGAGAAGCATCTAGAAAGGCAAAGGAAATTGCAAGGCAGAAAAATTCTATTGAAAATTCAACACTTATCGGAAAACTTGCTTCATGCACAGGTAAAAATTATGCAAACAATGAAATTTTTATTGTTGAAGGTGATTCGGCTGGTGGAAGTTGCAAACAAGCAAGAGACAGACATTTTCAGGCTATTCTTCCACTTCGTGGAAAGCCACTTAATGTTGAGAAAAAAAGAATTGACCAAGTTTTGCAAAATGAAGAATTTAGAACATTAATTTCTGCTCTTGGTGCAGGTATTGGTGAAGACTTTGATGTTGACTCAATTAAATATAACAAAGTTATAATTTTGGCAGATGCTGACCAAGATGGTTTTCATATAAGAAGTATTCTTTTAACATTCTTCTTTAGGTATATGAAACCGCTTATTACTAATGGGCATGTGTTTATTGGGCTTCCTCCACTTTATAGAATTTCTAAAAAAGATAAAATTGAATATGTTTATTCAGATGCCGAACTTCCTGAAGCAACAAAAAGAGTTGGCAAAGGTTATAAACTTCAGCGTTATAAAGGCTTGGGTGAAATGGACAAAGATCAACTTTGGGAAACTACTATGGACCCAGCTCAAAGAACCCTTGTTCAGGTGACCATTGAAGATGCTGCCGAAGCAGAAAAGATGATTTCAACTTGGATGGGTGATAATGTTGAAAAACGAAAAGACTATATTTCAGAACACTCGAATTTTTCAAGGGTAGACTCGTTGTCTGAATTTATGAATAAAAAGAAATAAGTTTTGTGAGGATTAAAATGAGCGAAGATGAAATCAAGAAAGATGCTGAATTAAATGATGAAGAAGAATCTGAAGAAGAAAAATCTTCAATTATTGATGGCACTGGCTTTGGAAAGAATGTTATTCAAAAAGATATTGATGTTGTTTTAAGTGAATCAATGATTCCATATTCAGAGCACGTTATTTTAGAGAGAGCTCTTCCAAGAGTTGAAGATGGTCTTAAGCCTGTTCAAAGAAGAATTTTATATACTCTTTTTGAACTTGATATAACACCAGATAAAGATTATAAGAAGAGTGCAAGAATTGTTGGTGAATGTTTGGGTAAATTTCATCCACATGGTGATAGTTCTGTTTATGATGCTATGGTTCGAATGGCACAAGATTTTAATATGCGTGAAGTTTTGGTTGACGGCCATGGTAACTATGGTTCAGTTGATGGTGATGGTGCTGCTGCTATGCGTTACACGGAAGCTAGAATGGCTCCACTTGCACTTGAGGTTCTTCGTGACCTCGATAAAAACACAGTTGATTGGACACTTAACTTCGATGATTCGCTTCAAGAACCTGTGACACTTCCTTGCAGATTTCCAAATATTTTAGTTAATGGTGCAAATGGTATTGCTATTGGGCTTGCAACAAATATTCCAACTCATAATCTTGGTGAAGTTATTTCAGGTGCTATTGCAATGATTGATAATCGTGATATTACACTTGAAGAAATGATGAAGATTATTCCGGGACCAGATTTTCCAACTGGTGGATATATTATTGCGGGCGACGAACTTAAAACTGCTTACGAAACCGGTAAAGGAAAGATTATTTTAAGAGGTAAAGTTCATGTTGAGGGTAAAACTGGAGAAAAGAAAAACATTGTTATAACTGAACTTCCTTATCAAGTTAATAAAGCAAAACTTTTACAGAGAATTTTGGAAGTTAGAGATAACAAAAAGTATGACCTTTCATGCATAACTGAAATTTTAGATGAATCTGACCGTTCGGGAACAAGAGCGGTTGTTCGTGTTAAAAAAGATGCAGATGTAAATAAAGTTATTGATATACTTTTTAAAGAGACAGATTTACAAGTGTCTTATGGAATTAATATGGTTGCAATTGCTGATGGAAGACCTCAACTTATGGGGCTTTTAGACATTTTGGCATATTATATTGATTATCAAAGAGATGTTGTTTATAGGCGAACAAAATATGACCTTGATATTGCAAAAGAGCGAGAACATATTTTGTTAGGTCTTATTATTGCAGTTAAAAATATCGATGAAGTTGTTAAGATTATTAAATCTTCAGAAGATACAGCAGATGCAAAACGCAGACTTATTGCAAGGTTTGATTTATCAGAAAGGCAAGCACAAGCAATTCTTGATATGCGACTTGCTAGACTTACATCTCTTGAAATTTATAAACTTGAACAAGAACTTAAAGAAGTTCAGGCACTTATTGAAAAACTTACAGCAATAATAAATTCTAAAAAATTGCAATTTGATATTGTTAAAAGTGAAATGCTTGAAATTAAAAAGAAATTTAAAGACCCAAGAAGGTCAGAAGTTATTGATTCTATCGATAAGTTTAAACTTGATACTGAAAATTCAATAATTTCAAAGTCATCACAATCAGTTTTTGTTGCACTTTCTTCAAACGGGTTTGTTAAATGTATGACACCTTCAATAGTTTCAGGCTCAAGCAAACTTTGGACAGAAAAATCAAGACTTAATGAAGCGATAATTTCTTACGCAAAAACTCAAACAAGCAACGATGTGTTAATTTTCACAAATAAAGGTAACACATTTAAAGTTGATGTGAATGGACTTCCTGTTTTAAAATGGAAAGAAAAAGGTATTGAATTTAATAAATTAGTTTCGGGACTTCTTTCTGATGAAAAACCAGTTGCGGTTGTTGAGTGCCCAACTGAAGAAAGTGATAAAAAACTGTTATTCTTCACAAAGCAGGGCATGATTAAAAAATCTGCTTTAAATGAATATATGGTTTCAAAATCAAGTTATTTGGGTGTTAAACTTAAAGATGATGACGAACTTATTTCTGTTGAATTTGACAAGCCTGACACAACTATAATGTTTGTGACAAAACTTGGCATGGGGCTTAATGCTGAAAAGAGTGATATTCCAGAGCAAGGCAGAGTTTCGGGTGGTGTTAAAGGTGTTATGCTTTCTGACAATGATGAAGTTGTTTCAGCAAATCAAGTTTTGGCCGGTGAAAACATAATTTTAGTTTCTAACACTGCTTATGCAAAACAGATTAATGTTTCAGAAGTTGGTGTGCTTGCAAGATACAGAAAGGGTGTTAAAGTTTTTGACCTTAAAGGCGATTTGTCAAGCGGAACATCAGTTGTTTGTTCGGGAACATTTTTAAGTGAAGACGATATTGTTATTAAAACTGATGATGACGAATATTCAGCAATTTCAGTGTCATCTATTTCAGAAGATACAAGAAGTGGAAAGGGTAAACCACTTTCAATTGATAATAAAAAAATTAATTTTGCCGTTATAAGGCATAATAATGCATAAAATATAATAATTGTAATTGTTTGACCAAATATTTTCTGTTTGCTATAATTAGTTTGTAGTATTTAAGGAGGTGAACCTTTTATGTTTGGAAGAAAAAAGAAAGAACCAAAAGTTGAAAAGGTTTTTGATGACAAAACAGAAAAAGAAGAATCATCTCAAAATCAAGAGAATACTAATGGAGATGCAGAAAATCAAGAACAACAATTGACGGGTCTTGAAGAATTTGAAGACCCTAATGCAGAAGTAAATGAAGATGACGGATTAACTGAAATTCAAAAACAAAAATATGAAAAACTTGGTAATGTTAAAGATAAAATTTCAAAGATTTTAAAATCTTCAAATGTTGAAATTGTTGATGAAAATATTGGTGATGAATATGATCTTGATTATGCAACAGATTCAGAAAAGCAACAGCAACAAGATTATGATTCACTTAAAGCATTATTTGGAAATAAAGATAAATCAAAAAAGCAAGAATTAACTTTAACAATTGATGATTTTGATTATACTTATGTTGGGCAGTATATTGATGAATATGATTTAATGCACATGAAAGGCATTAAAAAAGTCAGACTTCAAAGAAAATATCCAAAACATTTAAAAAAGTTTTTAATTGCCGCTTGTGTTGTGTTGATTGCAGGGCTTGGTGGATTTTTGGGTTATTACTTTACTCGTGAAACACCTGTGTATTTAAAATCAGTTGCATTAAATCAAACAGAGAATAATTATTATATATATGAAAATTTTGATTATACTGGGCTTTATTTAATAACAGAATATTCAAATGGGGTAAAACAATATATTCCACTTAATGGAAATTATTTAGTTGACATAATTGGAAGAGTTGAAAGGAATGGTGACGATATTCAATTCACCGGCGGAACACTTGCAGAACTTACATTTAGTTATCAAGGTTTTAATGTTAAATATTCTGTGAATATTTTGGAAAAAATAAAAGAAGGGTTAATTGCACTCTATTCGCCGGGATTTTTCAATCTTCAAAGTGGGGAATATATTACTGATGATTATTTGAAAATTTTGTGTGATTATGGTGATTATGGTCAGGAACTATTAGATTTATCTTCATCAGAAATAGAATTGTATGTTAATGATACAAAACTTAATTATGTTACAAATTATGGTGAAACTAAATCAGGATTTTTGCTTACTGAAAATCTAACAGAATCATCAACCATAAGAGTTTCTTATCAAGGAATTGAATTAGAATTTACTTACGATGAAATGAATAATTTTGCAAGAATAAAAATATAAAAACACCAGATTTTCTGGTGTTTTTTTATGCTTAAAATTGAGAGTTGATTTTATATGGAACTCTTGTTGCATTATTTGATGATATATTATTGTCTTGTTTTGATTGTTCGTATTCTTCACTTTCTACTGATTTCATTGGAGTTCTATCGGCTCTTAAATATTTTTCATTATTTTCGTTTCTATCTACCATATTGTTTACACTTCTTGTTAAATTTTGATTTCTGTTTTGTGTGTTTGTTTGATTTGTATTATTGTTAGTGTTTCTTCTTTGATTTCTGATTGATGTATTGTTTTTAATTTTATTATTAAATTTTGTTTGATTATCGTTTTTGGTAATTATATTTTGTTTTTTGCGGACATTGTTATTTTTTATGGTATTATTCATGTTATTTGATAAATCATCTTCAAAAGTTTGTTTGTTATTTAAATTGTTCATTTGATTATTATTTGTTTGATTTGTTAAAGAGTTATTATTTTTGTTTTGAATGATTTGATTTATTTGATTATTTCTATTAGTATTATTGTTTGTTTGGTTATTAGAATTTTGCGAATTAACTTGCGTTGAGTTATTTTTTGAATTAACTATATTATTACTATTTTTATCACAGCATTTATTTTTATTTACATTTAAAGAAAAAATTATTGAATCAGCAATGTCGATATTTGAAGAGTTTTCGTCTATTTCAATATCTTTGCCAATAGAAGAATTGTCAATATTTTCAATTATTTCATCATATTTATCATTGAGATTTACATCATAGTATGGTGAAGAGGTGGTTAAATTGTTTTCAATAATTTCAATAATTGAATCTATGGCAGAAATTGTTGAATCAATTTTGCTAGACCTAGTTTCAAGTGCTTCACCAGATTTTATTATATAATAATTTATTAAATTTTCATTTGATTCTTTTTCAACTAAATTATTTGCTAAATTTAGTTGATTTTTTACCATGCCACGATTTCCTTTGAGATATGAAGCGTTTTCTTTTATGACATTTACATAGGCATTTATAGCAACTTTATCTTCGTTTGTTAAATTGACATTATTATTATATAGTTCATTTACGTAAATCATTAAAATTGAACGCTTTAAAATTAATTTATTTATTTTTGAACTGATATTATCAGAAACTTTTTCAATTTTGTCAGTAGAAAATTTTATGTTGATATTCATATTAGCAACATTATCATCACTGGTAAGTGAAATATAAGGGGATTCAGAAAGAACAAATAACTTAAAATTATCATCTCGTTCTTCTGGTCTTGTTATTGTGTTTTCAATTTCAAGTTCTGAAATTTGATTATTAAAAAATTGTGTTTGGTTACCTTCAGTTTTGATTTTTGCAAATGATTTATCAAATTTATCATTAGTTGATGTTTCAATAATTTTTCCTATTTTATTGTTATTATGGTTTGAACTTGATGTGTCAACATAGTCAAGTTTATTTATACTAGACACAAATTCAGCCATTCCATTATCAATATTTTTTGCAAGTTTTGTGTTTCCTGAACTGCAACCAATTGCAGTTATTGAAACTGCAGATAGAATTGTTGATGTTAAAATCTTTTTAATTTTGCTTTTCATAAGACCTCCAATATTACTATTAGTTTTTTACAAAAAATAAAAATTATTTATAAATTGAATAAATATATATTATTTTGTTAATAAATTTAAGTAAAATTGCGTTTTTTAGGAGAGTTTATGGAAAATACTGAAAAAAGAAATGAAGAGTATTTGCTTTATGTTGAAAGAGAAACACCTAAAACTGGTTGGTTTAATTCACTTTTGCATGCGTTTTTAGTTGGTGGAATGATATGCTGTTTGGGACAGATGTTTGGCGATATAATTAAGGCGTATAACCCAACAATGGATATGCTTCGGGTAAGTGCTTGGATAAGTATAATCATCATCACTATAACAATATTGCTTACTGCCTTTGGTGTTTTTGATAGAATTGCTAAATTTGGAGGTGCTGGAACTTTTATTCCAATTTCAGGATTTGCAAATAGCATAGCATCATGTGCAATTGAATTTAAAAATGAAGGACTTGTTTTTGGAATTGGTTCAAAAATGTTTTTTGTAGCCGGACCTGTTATTGTTAATGGTGTTGCATATTCAATTATTGTTGGACTTGTTTATTCACTTATTCTTTTATTTTAAGGAGTATTTATGAAACGATTAGGAAAACAAACTTTGGAAGTTGTTAATAATTGTTATATTATTGGAAGAGGGTCGCTTGTTGGAGAAAAAGAAAAAAATGGTACATTTAGAAAATATATGGAGTATTCAACCGATGATGATAAAATGGGTGAAAAAACATTTGAAAAAGGTGAACGAAAAATGCTTCGACTTATAAATAAACGAGCTATTAAAGATGCAGAATTATTGGTTGATGATATAGATATATATTTAGGTGGTGATTTGATGAACCAGTTAGTGTCGAGCAACTATGTGGCTGAGGTTTTGCAGGTTCCTTTTGTTGGAATATATTCAGCTTGTTCAACAATTACTGCAAGTATTGGAATTGCTGCCTCTCTTATTGATGGTGGTGGGTTTAAAAATATATTATGTTCAACGATAAGTCATTTTAGTTCTGCAGAAAGACAATATAGATATCCTCTTGAATTTGGAAATCAAAGACAATCTTATTCGCAGTGGACTGTTACAGCAGGTGGCGGGTTTGTTATATCTTCAAAAAAATCACCTATAAAAATAACAAAGATTTGTTTTGGCAGAGTTCAAGATTTTGGTGTTGTTGATATTGCAAACATGGGTGCGGCAATGGCACCTGCTGCGTGTGATACATTATGTAACTTTTTTGCTGACACAAAAACTAAACCAAGTGATTATGATTTTATTGCTACAGGTGATTTGGGTAAATTAGGTTCAGATATTTTGCGAGATTTAATGAAAAAGAAAGGTTTTTTATTAGAACAAAATTATTCAGATATTGGGCATTCAATTTATTCATTTGACGAAGAATCTTATCAAGGTGGAAGTGGGGCGGGTTGTTCAGCTTCAGTGCTTGCAACTTATATTATAGATAAATTATTAGATGGAACATTTAAGAAGGTTTTACTTGTTGCAACAGGTGCACTTATGAGCACAATTTCAAATCAACAAGGCGATTCAATACCTTCAGTTGCACATTTGATTGAATTAGAAAAAAGTTAATAGGAGGGGGTCGGTTTATGGTTTTAGGTATTTTAATGTATTTAAAAGTATTTTTTGTTGGGGGACTAATATGCATGATTGCAGAACTAATTCAAATAAAAACAAAAATTACACCCGCAAGAATTTTAGTTATATTTTTAATGGTTGGGGCGATATTAGGTGGCTTTGGTCTATATAACTATTTGATTGAATGGGCAGGTGCGGGAGCATCACTTCCTATAACAGGTTTTGGAAATGCTTTAGCAAGAGGGGCGGTTGAAGGTGCAAAAACTAATGGATTATTCGGTGCAATAGGTGGTGGACTTATGGCAACATCTGCTGGTATTGCAGTTTCAATTGGACTATCATATATTGTTTCATTCTTTGTATCTTCTAAAACAAAAAAGAATTAATGTCATAATTATTTTAAATGATTAATATAATTTTAACATGACTAGTAAAAACACAAAAAATTGTTTTAAACTGATTAAAATACCAAAATTTCAGTTAAAACATAAGTTTTTTGCGTTTTTTCTTATTTTACTTATTTTACTTTTTTTATATTTAAGATTTTTGGTGACTCCAATTTTATATGATAACACAAAATCACAAATTTCAAGCTACGCAACAAAAGCAATAGATTTAGCAATAGCGGAGTCGATTTCAAATAACATTAATTATGATGATTTTATAAATATTGTAAAAGATAAAAATGATGATATAACATTAATTGAAGCAAATTCAGTTAGAATTAACAGTTTGTCTAGAATTGTTACAAAAAATGTTATGAATAATTTTCTGAATTTATCAAGTAGACCAGTTACTATTTCTCTTGGTTCATTTTTTGGAATTTCTATTTTTGCTGGTATGGGACCTGATGTTCAATATGAAGTTAGCCCGTATGGAGAGGTGTTTTGTGATTTTGTTTCAAATTTTGTTTCTGCGGGAATAAATCAGACTTATCATAAATTATATCTTGATATTTCAATAAAAATTAATATTGTGCTTCCATTTAAAACTTTAAGATTAAATAGTAATTCACAGGTTCTTCTTTGTGAAACTCTTATAGTTGGTAAAATTCCTGAAGTTTATTTAAATTCAAATAATTTAACAGATATGTTAAATTTGGTTCCTGAAAAGTTTAGTTCTTGACAAAAACTTTAAGTTGTTTCATAATTACCTTATGGAAAAATTTTCTTATTTAGATAACGCAGCGACAACAAAAGTTTTTGATGATGTTTTTGACTTTATGAAGCAAAAAAATGAAGAGTTGTTTTTTAATCCAAGTTCTTCATATATGCCATCAATTAATGTAAAAAAACAACTGAATTTAGCAAGGGAAAATATAACTCAAAAACTTGGTGGAAAAAATGGCAGGTTAACATTCACCTCAAGTGCAACTGAATCAAATAATATGGTTTTTAATGGTTTTAATTTAAGACCCGGTCAAGTTGTTTTGATTTCTAAAGGTGAACACCCAAGTGTTTTTTATGCTGCACATGCATTAGAGCAAAAAGGTGTTATTGTTAAAGAAGTAAATTTAGATAAAAATGGCAAAGTTGATTTTGAACATTTTAAAACTTTAATAGATGATAATGTTGTTTTGATTTCAGTTATACATGTTTCAAATGAAACTGGTGCAATTAATGATATAAAATGCCTATGCGAATATGCAAAAAAGATTAATCCTAACGTTATATTTCATAGTGATGGTGTGCAGGCATTTGGTAAAATTCAGTTTTCTGTTAGAGATTTAGGTGTTGACCTTTACACAATTTCATCTCATAAACTTTACGCACCTCGTGGAATTGCTGGTATTTGGATTAAAAATAGTATAAAAATTCATCCATATCTTTTGGGTGGTGGTCAAGAAGATGGAATAAGGTCTTCGACTGAAAATGTTTTAGGTGCTCTTGCATTTTCATATGTGTTAGACAAAGTGTTTGTTAATATAAATGAAAATTATAACAGGGTAATTGATTATAAAAATTGTTTTATAAAAAAATTAATGGCTAGTAACATTAGTCAATTTTTGAAAATTAATTCTTCTGAAGATGCTTCTCCTTATATTTTATCATTAACTTTTGATAAGATTAAAGGTGAAGTTTTGGAAAATATGCTTGATAGATATAATATTTATATTTCAACGGGTTCTGCGTGTTCATCAAAAAAGGCGGGCAACCGAACGCTTGAGGCTATGGGGAAGGGTGAAAGTGATGTTATTGGAAGTGTGAGAGTTAGTTTTTCACCATATCTTGATTATGATTTTGATTATATAGTTTCAAAATTTGAAGAATGTGTTTTACGATTAGAAAATAATGTTAAAAGGTAATGTTTTATGGAAAAAGTTATTTTGATTAGATTTGGAGAAATATTTTTAAAGGGTAAAAACCGAGGTTTTTTTGAAAAGGTTTTAGTTGAAAATATTAAAGAAAAATTAAAAGAGTTTGACGCTGAAGTTGTTAAAATTCCAGGAAGATACATAGTTCAAAAATATAGAGAGAGTGATGAAATTGATATTTTGGAAACACTAGAAAAAATTCCGGGAATTTTTTCCTTTTCAAAATCGGCAAAGATTGTGACAGATTTAAATAAAATTGAAGAACTTTCTGTTGAACTTATGAAAGATAAAAAGGGAACTTTTAAAGTTGAAACAAACAGAGCAGATAAAACTCTTGAACTTAATTCAATGCAAATATCTGCTAAAATTGGCGGTAAAATTTTAGCGGTAAATAAGAATTTAAAAGTTGATGTCAAAAAACCAGAAACAACTCTTTTTATAGATATAAGGGAGGATAAAACAACTTTTATTTATGAGAATGTTATTTTTGGTGTTGGTGGCATGCCTGTTGGAACTTCGGGTTCGGGGCTTATTTTGCTTTCAGGTGGAATTGATAGTCCGGTTGCAGGCTATATGATGGCAAAGCGTGGGGTTAAAGTTGCTGCGGTTCATTTTCATAGTTATCCATATACTTCAAATTTTGCACGAGAAAAAGTTGAAGAACTTGCAAAAATTATTTCAGCATATACTGGCAAGATGACAATTTTTATGGTGTCAATGACAGAACTTCAAGAGCAAATTAATGCAAAATGTGATAGTTCATATATGATAACTTTGCTTCGAAGGGGAATGTTTACTATTGCTGAAAGGTTGGCAAAAAAATATAAAAAGAAAATGATAATTACTGGTGAAAGTTTGGGTCAAGTTGCAAGTCAAACAATTGAAAGTATGACTGTTGTTTCAGAAGTTGTTAAAGATACGCCAATAATAAGACCTCTTGTTGCTTTTGATAAATGTGAAACGATTGACATTGCAAAAAAGATTGGAACATTTGAAACATCAATTAAACCATTTGAAGATTGTTGCACAGTATTTTTGCCAGAGAGTCCGATTGTTAGACCAAATCTTTATTTAACAAAAAAAGAACAAGAAAAAATTGATTTTGATGAAATTATAAATAGGGCTTTTGAATCGATTGAAGTTGTTGAAATTGGTTAAAAACTTTTTAATTTTATCGTATTGGTTTTATAAGTTTTATTTGTTGATTTTTCGCAAATTTCCACAAAATATTCGTAAATTTCATTAATTTTTGCCGATTTGTCTTCAAATTTATAAATTTTATATTCTTTTAAGTTATTTAATTCTGTTATAATTTCATAATTATTTTTATTTATTCTTATCAATTTATAGTCATAATTTGGACTTACAAAAAAACATAAAAGTGGTTTTTTGTTTTCAAAATTGAATGCTTCAAGTTTTAGGCTTAAAGAATTTTCATTTTTATTTGGTAAATTGTTTTTTGCAAAAATTTCTTTTATTGAATTATTAATATTATCAGTTTCAACAACCTTATTGTTTTTATATTCATTTTTATCAATATTTTTTATAACAATAGAGTTTGGTGTTTCAAAATTTTTTGGTGTGTTATTTTTGTAAAGAATATTTAAAATATCTTTAGTCATCATTGTTGGGTAGGTTGCTCCATTTATGTTTTCGGGCATTGTTGTTCCACCAACATAACTTATAATTGTGTGAGATGAAGTGTAGGTTGCGTTATACGCCTCAATATTTTTTGTTGAATTTGCTTTTCCAACCGTTCCAGTTTTTGAAGCAATATCGTAGTTAAATGAGTTCAGTCTTCTTGCTGTTCCGCTCTTTGTTGCGTCTTTTAAAATTGAAGTTATAAGATATGCCGTGCTACTTGAAAACACCTTTGTTTTTGTGTTTTTTGCTTCATATATACAATTATTATTTAATGTAATTTTTGATATGTATTTACTTTTAGAAAACGCTCCATTATTTGCAATAGAAGTGTATGCATCACACAGGTTTTGTATGGTTGTTCCCTTTGTGAAACCACCAAGTGCTATTGCAAGATTATTATCTTCTTTTTCAAAATCTATACCTAATTTTTTGGCAAATTCTTGTGATTTTAAAATGCCCGTTTCATTCAAAATTTTAACTGCCGGAACATTATATGAATTTTTTAATGCTTCTCGAACAGAAACATAACCATGGAAGCGTTTATCCGCATTGTCAGGGCTATAGCCATTTATATTTATTTTTTCATCTAATATTTTTGTGGCGGGTGAAATAACATTGTTTTCAAATGCTGGTGCATAAACCACTATTGGTTTTATTATTGATCCCGGTTGTTTTTTTGATTTTAATGTTTGGTTACTTCCTGTTATTGCAACTATACCATTTGTTTTGTTATCAACAACCATTGTTGCAGTTTGTGGATTTGATTCTAAATGAGAGTAGTTTTGTTTGATTTTTTCATATATTTGATTTTGCAAATTCAAATCAACATAAGTATATATTTTTAGTTTGCTGTTTTTTAATTGCATTTCATTAGTTTTTAAAATTTTGCAGGCTTCGTCTATAATTTCGCCCCATAAAAAATTTGTGTTTGAAAGTTTTGTTAAATTTAAATTTATTGGTTCATCTTTTGCTTTTTTATGCTCATCACTTGTAATTTTTCCATAACTATGCATTAAATCTAGTATTAAATTTCGTCTTTCAAGTGCTTTTGTTTGATTATTTTGAATGTCATAAAAGCTGGGTGCATTTATTGTTCCTGCAAGAAGAGCACTTTCAGCAAGAGTGAGCTTTGAGGCAGATTTATTAAAGTAATGTTTTGAAGCATTTTCAATTCCGTAACAACCATTGCCAAAATATATATTATTTAAATACATTTCAAGAATATCATCTTTTGAGTATTTGTTTTCAAGTTGTTTTGTTAGTTTGATTTCCTTTAGTTTTCTCTTTATAGTTTTTTCGCTTGAAAGTTGCGTGTTTTTAACTAATTGTTGTGAAATTGTTGAAGCTCCTTGTGAAAAAGAGTGGGTTTTTATGTTAGAAATAAGAGCGCCTGCCATTCGTATGTAATCAACTCCGCTGTGAGAGTAAAATCTTTTATCTTCAGCACAAATAAAAGCATTTTTTGTTTTTGTTGAAAGTTTTGAAATTGGAATGTAATTTTCACCTGAAAGATTAATTAAGTTTTTGTTTGTGTCAAAAATTTGCAAATTATTAACACTTTTCGTTTCTTCAAGTTTACTGGTGTCTAAATTAACAGAATAGGTTGTTACATTATAAAAAATTATGCCAGAAATTACTGCCATTACACATAAAATTATTGAAGTTATGAATGTTATTTTGATTATTTTTTTTATTTTTTTCATCAAAAATTTCCTTAATTTTATTATTTTCGACAACTAGTTTTTTTATACACCTAATGTTTGCTTTCTAATTTTATTTTTAGTTTTTGTTGAATTTATTATTTAAATAATATATAATTAGTTTGTTATAGTGGGGATAATATGATTAATAATGACAAAAGAAAATACTTAATTTTAACTTATGGTTGTCAGATGAATGTTCATGAATCTGAAAAACTTGCGGGAATATTAGAGGATAATGGTTATGAGCCTTGCACCGATGCTGTGAGTGCTGATATTGTTGTTTTTAATACTTGTGCAATTCGTGAGAGTGCTGAACAAAAGATTTTTGGTAACATTGGTGAACTTAAAAATATTAAATTAGCAAAACCTGACATGATTATTGCAATTGGTGGTTGCATGAGTCAGCAACAAAAGTATGCTGATGAAATTATGAAAAGATATCCTTTTGTGGATATTATTTTTGGCACGCACAATCTTGCAGATTTTGATAAGTTTTTAAAGAGTCGAATAAATTCGGGTAAAAAGGTTGTTAATATAACTGAAGATGAAACTATTGCTCTTCGAGATAAACTTCATATTTGCAGAACCAGTGGTGTGAATGCATGGGTAAACATTATGTATGGTTGCAATAATTTTTGCACCTATTGCATTGTTCCTTATGTTAGAGGAAGAGAGGTTTCAAGACCGGAAGAAGATATTTTGTTGGAAGTTAAGGGGCTTATATCAGAAGGTTATAAGCAAATTACACTTTTAGGGCAAAATGTAAATTCATATAAAGGTTTAGATGAACACGGAAATGAAGTTACCTTTGCTAAATTATTGCTTGACATTGATGAACTTGCTGGTGATTTTAGAATAAGATTTATGACTTCTCACCCAAAAGATTTATCAGACGAAGTTATTGATGTTATTTCAAAATCAAAACATATTTGTCATGGAATTCATCTTCCAGTGCAATCGGGTAGCGACAAAATATTAGCATCAATGAACAGAAAATATACAAAGGAACAATATTTAAATTTAATTAATAAAATTAAAGATAAAATTCCTGATGCTGAATTTACTACTGATATTATCGTTGGATTTCCCGGCGAAACAGAAGAGGATTTTAACGAAACAATTGATGTTATAAAAAAAGTTGAATACATGCAGATTTTTGGTTTTTTATATTCAAAACGAAAGGGAACTGTTGCTGAAAAAATGAAGGACCAAATTGACACAAAAACAAAAAAGGAAAGACTTTCAAAACTTCTTGCAGTAAAAAATGAAATTGTTAACCGAATGTGTCAAAACATGCTTGGAAAGACTTACAGTGTTTTAGTTGAAAGTTATAATGAAAATGGTGTGCTTTATGGCTCACTTGACTCGGGGAAAACAATAACATTTAAAGGCTCAAAAAATTGTGTTGGCGAATTTGTTGATGTTAAAGTTGTTCAAGTTAGAAAGTCTGTTTTATATGGTGAAATTGTTGATGATGAAAGGATTAAAGATTTTAAAGAAAAGTCTTTTAAAAATCCGTTAGAAGTTTCAATTCTGCCAAAAGACCAAAAATCAATGAAACTTTTAAGAGAAAATAAAAATAAAAAGAAATTGCAAAATGATTTTAAATCTAAAAACTAACGAATGGGGTGAACTATGTTATCGCCAATGATGAAACATTACTTGGAAATGAAAGAAAAATATCCAGATACAATTCTTTTTTATAGACTGGGTGATTTTTATGAGATGTTTTTTGAAGACGCTGAAATTGTTTCAAAAGAACTAGAACTTACTTTAACTGGAAAGGATTGTGGGCTTGATAAAAGAGCACCTATGTGTGGAATTCCATATCACGCAGCTACGACATATATTTCAAGGCTTATTTCAAACGGCTACAGGGTTGCAATTTGTGAGCAACTTTCAGACCCTAAAGCATCAAAGGGTTTAGTGAAAAGAGATGTCATTCAAATAGTTACCCCCGGAACAGTCATTGAAAATGATATTTTAGATGCAAAGAGAAACAATTTTTTAATGATTGTTTATGCTGATAAAAATGCTATTGGTGTGTGTTATAGTGATATCTCAACAGGGTTTATTGAAACTACTGAACTTGTTGGAAATGAAAAATTTAAACTTTTAGATGATGTTCTTGCAAGAATAAAACCATCGGAAGTTCTGTGTAATTTAAGTTTTATGACTGAATCGTTTAATTTGTCGGCTGTAAAACTTGGTTATGTTCCACAATTT
The DNA here is from genome assembly GCA_944381185.1 of uncultured Clostridia bacterium. GTDB lineage: Bacteria > Bacillota > Clostridia > Christensenellales > UBA1242 > RGIG1681. The sequence goes on along the minus strand of CALWKE010000002.1, from coordinate 359,913 downwards.
TATCCAAAAGATGAATTATTTGAAATGTCTAAAGCAAAAAACATTATTCTAAAACAGTTTGCTGTTAATAATTTATCTGCTCTTGGGTTATCTGATAAAAAACAAATGACTCTTGCAGTTGGTGGAGCACTTTTATATTTTGAAGAAACACAAAAAAGATTGATTTCTAATATTAAAAAATTATCAATTATTCAAGATGAAAGATTTGTTCATCTTGATATTTTGGCACGTAAAAATTTAGAACTGACTCAAAGTAATTCATTAAATCAGAAGAAAGGTTCACTTTTGTGGCTTCTTGATAAAACAAAAACATCAATGGGTGGCAGACTTTTAAAAACATTTATTGACCAACCACTTCGTGATGATGTTTTGATTAATGAAAGGCTTGACAGTGTTGAAGAATTAAAAAATGATTTAATTTTAAGAAATAATTTGATTGATGCCCTTGATGGATTTTCAGATATTGAACGTAAATGTAGCAAGATTTCTGCTGGAACAATAACACCTAAAGAATGTTTAAGTTTATCAGAAACTCTTGGAAAACTTCCTGAAATTAAGAAAATTTTGTCGTCTTGTAAATCAAAACTTTTGGTTGATGCAAATGAAAAAATAGTTCTTTTGAATGATATCAAAAAAGTTTTAGATGATGCCATTGACCCAAATGCTCCTGCAAATTTGAAAGATGGTGGTTATATTTTGTCATCATTTAATGAAGAACTTTATAAACTTCGAAATGCAGGTGAGTTTGGAAAGCAATGGCTTGCAGAATATGAAAAAGACCAAAAAGAGAAGACGGGTATTAAAAATTTAAAAACGGGCTATAACAGAGTTTTTGGATATTATATTGAAGTTACAAATTCGGGTCTTTCACTTGTGCCTGACACTTATATAAGAAAACAAACAACAACAAATAGTGAAAGATATATTACGCCAGAACTTAAAGAAATGGAGTATAAAATTTTAAACAGCAAAGAACAAGCTATTGAACTTGAAGCTAAAATTTATGCGGAGATAAAAACATATCTTTCTTCTTATTTAAGTGAACTTGCGGATATTTCATCTTCAATTGCTCTATGTGACACGCTTTCTTCTTTTGCTGAGGTTTCTGCCAATTATAATTATTGCAGACCAATTATTTCTTCAAATATCAATCATATCAAGATTGAGGCTGGAAGACACCCAGTGGTTGAAGCAATGATGGAAGGTCAAGAATTTTCGCCGAATGACACAAATCTTGATGCTGGCGAGAATAGAACAATGCTTATTACCGGACCTAATATGGCTGGTAAAAGCACTTATATGAGACAAGTTGCAATAATAACACTAATGGCGCATATGGGCTGTTTTGTTCCAGCAAAATCAGCAGAAATTTCAATAATTGACAGAGTGTTTACCAGAGTTGGTGCATCTGATGACCTTGCTTTTGGTCAAAGTACATTCATGGTTGAGATGAGTGAAGTTTCAAACATTATAAACAATGCAACTGATAAAAGTTTGATTATTCTTGATGAAGTTGGAAGGGGAACTTCAACTTATGACGGCATGAGTATTGCATCAGCAATAATTGAATATCTATCTAAACATCTTCATGCAAAAACTTTATTTTCAACGCACTATCACGAACTTACTGATTTGGAAGGCAGAGTTGAAGGTGTTAAAAATTATCGTGTTATGGTTAAAGAGTGGGACGGAAACATTGTGTTTTTGCACAAGATTGCAAGAGGTTCTGCAAACAGAAGTTTTGGTATTGAAGTTGCTAAACTTGCGGGACTTCCAGATGAGCTCATTTCACGGGCAAAAGAAATTTTGAATGAAAGAGAAAGTGCAGGAAATGTTTCACGACAAACAAATATTAAACCAGAGTTTGAAACTAATGCTAATGTTGCGGAAGTTATTAATGTGTTAAAAGAAATGGATATGAATAATATTTCGCCACTTATGGCTTTTGGAACATTACAAAATTTGGTTGATAAAGTTAAAAAATAGTAAGACATTACGGAGGCTTTATGTCAAAAATTAATATTTTAGATTCGTCAGTTTATAACCTGATTGCCGCTGGTGAAGTTGTTGAAAGACCAGCTTCGGTTGTTAAAGAACTTGTTGAAAATTCTATTGATGCAGGTGCAAAAAATATAACTATTGAAATAAAAAATGGTGGAACGACATTTATTCAAGTTTCAGATGACGGCAGTGGAATTGAAGAAAGTGATTTGAAGTCTGCATTTTTGCCTCATGCTACAAGCAAAATTAAAAATGCCGGCGATTTAGACTCTATTTTAACGCTAGGTTTTCGTGGTGAGGCTTTGGCATCAATAGCAGCAGTTTCAAAAGTTACTTTGACATCTAAAACAGTTACTGATGATGTTGGCAATTCAATTTCTATTGAAGGCGGAAAGTTTGGAGAAATAAAAAAGGTTTCAACTAATGTTGGAACAACAATAACAGTTAAAGATTTGTTTTATTGTGTTCCTGCTCGTGCTAAATTTTTAAAGAAAAACAAAACTGAAGAACAAGAGATTACTAATATAATTACCAGAACAGTTTTGGCTCACCCAGATATTAATTTTATTTATATTGTTGATGGAAAACAAGTTATGTCATCTATTGGCAAAACAGAAAAAGAAGCAATGTTTTCAGTTTATGGCAAAGAATCTGTTAATGAAACGTTGGAAGTTTATGCAAAAAGAGAAGGCGTTGAAGTTCACGGTTTTGTTGGAAAACCAACATATTCAAAGTCAAATAGAACCTATCAAACACTTATTGTTAACGGAAGATATGTTATTAATTTAACTGTTCAAACGGCGGTGGCAAACGCTTATGGAGACTTTTTGATGAAAAGGCAATATCCATTTTTTGTGTTATATTTATCACTTCCAGCTGATGAAGTTGATGTTAATGTTCATCCAAATAAACTTGACGTAAAATTTTTAAAGACATCTCTTATTTATTCTGTTGTGTTTGAAGCAGTGTCAAGAGCATTAAATGAAATGGATTATGTTAAAGCGATTGATAGTGATATTAATGCAAATATTTCATTTTTAGGCAGACAAAACTCATCAAATGGTAAAATTGATAAGGCAGGGGTTAATCTTAATCCTTTTTCATCAAATTTTGATGAGATGACTAATGAGCAAAAAGAAAAACTTAATGACACAATTATTGATTCAATGATTTCTATTTCAGATAATGATGGTGTCCGTGATAATTTTGGGCTTGGTTCAAAACTTTTAGAAAGAATTAATGAAAAAGTGAGTATGCATGACAGAGATGCTTATGATTCTCAAGGTTATGACAATGGAAAACCTGTTATCGAAAATAAAAATTTAACTGATAAAAATTCAAATAATATATGCTCACAAAGTTATAATAATGAAACTATTGAAGAGGGTAATTTTGCTTTTACAAAAGAAGAAAATAAATTTAATTATATTAAACCAAGTGTTGAACAAACAAGATTTGCTGATAATGAAATTAAATTTATTGGAAAAGCATTTAATACGTATTTGATTTTGGAATGGGGAGATAATTTATATTTAATTGACCAGCATGCAGCACATGAAAGGATTAGATATGAAAAGCTTAAAGCCGAATATGAAAAAGGAGACATTGTTGTTCAACCTATGTTAATTCCTTTTGTGCTTTCGCTTAATGCTGAAGATAGTCAAATTGTGTTTGATAATTTAGATGCCATTCGTTCAGTTGGTTTTGATATTGAAGAGTTTGGTGAGAGAACTTATAAAATATCTTCTGTGCCTGCAATTGTTTCAGATATAGACTTTAATAAATTCTTCTCAATGTTTTTAGCGGAGAAAATTAATAAAAATAAAATAACAGAAGCTGAACTTGTTAAAGATTCACTTATGCAAATGGCATGCAAAAGTGCAATTAAAGGTGGTGACAACCTTTCAAAAGACGAAATTGACAAACTTTTGTATGAGATGAGTGAGAAAAATATTACTTTATTTTGTCCACATGGCAGGCCAGTTGTTGTTAGAATAACAAAAGCTGAAATTGAAAAGTGGTTTAAAAGAATTGTATAAAATGTATAAAATCAAATAAATTAAATTGATTTTTACACTTTTATTTTAGATGATAATTTCGTAGTTAAAATGTATATTTTTAATAAAATATAATAAAATTTTACAAAAGGAATGGTTAAAATGATAAATAATGAAGCGTTAAAATTAGTTAATGTTGCAGAACAAGAATGCAGTGAAATTTTTAAAAAACTTGAAGAGATTTGTTTGATAAATCAAAAGAAAGTGTTAGATGCTTTTCGTGATGCAAATATTCAATTAAGTGATATTGCATATTCAACTGGTTATGGAGATGATGATAGGGCAAAACATAAACTTGCTGAAATTTATGCAAGAGCATTTGGCGGAGAAACTGGAATTGTTAGCCCACTTCTTACAAGTGGAACACATTCACTGACGGTTGCACTTTTTGGTATTCTTCGTCCTGATGATATTATGTTTTCTTTAACTGGAAAACCATATGACACACTTATTAATGTTATCTTTGGAGAAAATATTGGTTCATTAAAAGATTTTAAAATTAAGTATGAAGATGTTGAACTTAAAGATAATGATTTTGATTTAGAAAAAATTTTAGATAGACTTTCAAAAATTAACCCCAAATTAATTTATATTCAACGTTCAAGAGGTTATACAACAAGAGAGTCACTTTCAATTGAAAAAATTGAAAGAGTTATAAAGGAAATTAGAAAGGTTAATAAAACTGCAATTATTATGGTTGATAATTGCTACGGTGAATTTGTTGAAACAAGAGAACCATGTGATGTTGGTGCTGATGTTATGGTTGGTTCATTAATCAAAAATGCAGGCGGTGGAATTGCACCTACTGGCGGGTATATTGTTGGAAGAAAAGATGTTATTGAGCAAATTTCATCAAGATTTATTGCTCCCGGAATTGGTATGGATTTGGGTTCATATGCGGGTAACTATACGCCATTTTTTCAAGGAATTTTTTCCGCCCCTCATGTTGTTCTTGGGGCACTTAAAGGAAATATTTTGTTCGGACAAGTTGCAAGTAAGTTTGGAATTAAATCTTTTCCAAAACTTGACCAAATGCCACATGATATAGTTCGTAGTATTGAATTTGGAGATGCTGACAAACTAATTGAATTTTGTAGACTTATTCAAAGTTTGAGTCCTGTTGATAGCAGTGCTGTGCCATTTCCTTGGGATATGCCGGGTTATAATGATAAAATTATTATGGCATCAGGTTCATTTATTCAAGGTTCTTCAATTGAACTTTCAGCTGATGGTCCGATAAGGCCACCATATATCTGTTATCTTCAAGGTGGATTGACTTATGAACATATAAAAATTGCTACAATTGAATTCGCTGATATTTATTTGAATAAAAAGTAACTATAAGAATAATCAATTATAATGACTCATATTTTTTAATATGAGTTTTTTTTATGATTTAATGCAAACATTTAATTTAAGTGAGATTGATGAAAAGACTACAATTTCATTTGTTTTAGATGTTGGTGTGCAAATAGTAGGAAAATTTAAAATTATTGATATAAATGAAAATAGATTATTAATAAAATCATTTAATGAGCAGATTTGTATAGATGGTGAAAACTTCGTTATAAAAACAATGTCGAAAGGTGAAATTGTTATTTTAGGCAAAGTAATAAAAATTGAAAGGTGTCGACTATGAAAAATGAAGTTCGTGTTAAAATTTCGGGATTAAATTTGTCAAGATTGATTGAAAAATTAATTTCAAAAAATGTCTTTATCAATAATTTAGTTTCAAAAAAAAATTATATCAAATTTACAATTAATCAAAAGGATTTGTCAATACTAAATGATGTTTGTAAAAAAGAACATAAGTTTTATACAATTATTTATAGAAATAATTTTAAGCAAGTACTTTCAAAATTGCCATATATGTTAGGCGGATTTGTTGCATTAATAATAATTTATGCTTATATGTTTGCGTTTAATTTATTTGTTTTTGAAGTTAATGTTAAATGTGAATCAAATTTACAAATTAATATTGAAAAGGTTAATGAAGTATTAGAAGAAAATGGAATAAAAGCTGGTATGTTTAAGTCTAAATTTTCATCAAAGGAAATTGAAAAATTAATCCTTTTAGAACTTGATGATGTTGCGGGTTGTTCAGTAAAAAAACAAGGTGGCAAATTAAATATTTATATTTATCCTGCAGTAATAAAAGAAGAGAGTGATGAAAAAGATAGAGTTTCAAACTATAATGGAATTATAACACATATTGATGTTTTTGCTGGAGAGGCAAATGTTAAAGTTGGCGATATAGTTAAAAAGGGAGATGTTTTAATTTTAAATAAAAATGGTGCAAGTGGAGTTGTTAAGGGAAATGTTTATTTTGTTTCAACCATAATTTATAATGAAAACAGGCAATTTATTGAAAAAACTGGAAAATTTTTTATTACTAGAGATTATTCAATTTTTAATAAAAATATTATCAAAGATACAAATTTATGCACTTTTTCAACATATTTGACAAAAAAATGCAGTTTTTATATTTCAAATAATTATATTTTGCCAATAATATGTAATGAAACAATTTACTACGAAACAGTAATAAGAAATGAAGTTATTCCATTTGAAGAGGTTCAAAAAGAAATATTGGATAATGCGTATAATGATGCGTTAAGTAAAGTTCCTAGTGGTGCAAAAGAAAATAATGTTTCATATTCAATTGTCAAAGATGGACCATATACAAGAGTTGATTGTTTTATTGAATGCGAAGTTTCGTTATTTTAATTATAAAAATTTTGTATATTTAATATTTTACTTTTCCTTTGAATTAATCTATAATTAAGTTAGAGGTAGAAGATGAAAAGTAATGTTGAAGTAACTGGTAGAGCGTCAATAGAACTTAAAAAATTAGCAAAAGAAGTTGCATCTCAATGTATCTTTTGTATGAAGCAACCAGATTTGCTTGATGTGGCTATTGTTTTTGTTACTGAAAAAGAAATTAAAAAATTAAATAATGATTTTCGTTCTACTGACAAAGTTACTGATGTGTTATCATTTCCATCAAAAGAAATAAAAGCTGGGGAAATTTTAAACATTAATGATAGTGAATACAAATATCTTTTAACCTCAAAAAATTTAATTCATTTTGGCGATATTGCTATTTGCACAAAAAGAATGCGAGAACAGGCAAAAGAATTTGGAAATTCAGCGTTTGCCGAATGTAAAAAACTTGTAATTCACAGTATGCTTCATTTAATGGGATATGATCATATAAAAGATGAAGACTATGCTGTTATGCAAGAGAAAGAAAATGAATTAGATAAAAAAATTAAAGTGTAGGTGGGTTATGGGTTTTAAAGCAGGATTTGTTGCAATTATTGGTAAACCAAATGTTGGTAAGAGCAGTTTGGTTAATGAACTTGTGGGTGAAAAAGTTTCTATAACCAGCCCAAAGGCACAAACAACAAGAAACAGAATTTTTGGTATAAAGAACACAAAAGATTATCAAATTGTTTTTGTTGACACTCCGGGTGTTCAACATACCCAAACAAAACTTGGGGAATACATGAAAGTTGCTACCGATGGGGCAACTGCCGATGTTGATGCCATTGTTATTGTTCTTGATGCTCTTCGAATTAATCAAGAAGATTATAAAATTATTGAAAAATACAAGTCGGTTAAATGTCCTGTGTTTATTGTTGTTAATAAAATTGAAGTTACAAATTTTGAAAAGATGTATCCAATTTTAGCTAAACTTAATGAATTTAAGTTTATTAAAAAATTTATAACGACATCTGCAATCAGAAAGATTAATATAGAAGAACTAGAAAACGAACTTGTTAAATGTTTGCCTGAAAGTGAGCCTTTTTATCCAACAGATGAATATACTGATAAATCAGTTAGGTTTATGTGTCAAGAAATTATTCGTGAAAAGGCACTTTTATATCTTCAAGAAGAAATTCCACACGGCATTGCTGTTGAAATATCGAGTTTTGAAGAAGGTGATAATTTAGTTAAAATTGACGCAAATATCATTACTGAAAATTTAAGACACAAACAAATTATTATTGGTTCAAACGGTTCAATGCTTAAAAGGATTGGTGTATCTGCAAGAGGTGATATTGAAAAACTTGTTTCAAAAAAAGTTATGCTAAATCTTTTTGTTAAAGTTAAAAAGGATTGGAAAGATGATATTAATGCTCTGATTGATTTAGGTTTTTCAAAAAAAGACATTTAATAACAAATTCAAATGAATAAAAACCTTTGCAACTGGAAATATTTAATGTAAGGAGCAAAGATTATGAAAGACAAAGCAAAAGTTTATAAAGAAATAGAAAATTTGGGTTGGAAAGCATTTTCACTTACAGGTGATATTAATGATTATGGCATGATTGTTTCAGCACGAGAAAAACAAAAAGAACTTCAAAAAGGGGTGGAAGAAGAAAACCAACCGGGAATGTAAAAAACGCAAAATATTATAATTTTGATTGAAAAATCATATAATTTTTGTGTGTTTAACCAAATAAATTGCAAATTTTTAAAATAACTATGGAAGAAATTAAAACTAAAGGAATTATTATATCAGCAAAAGATTATTTAGATAGTGACAAAATTGTTACTATTTTTTCTTTGGAATTTGGACTTATTCATGCAAGGCTTCGTGGTGTAAAAAAAAGTGGTGCAAAACTTGCTTTTGCTTGCCAGCCGTTTGCACTTATTGAATTTATTGTTATCAAGAAAAATAATTTTTATACTATTATCAATGCCACAAGCATTGACCAATTTTTTGATATTACAGCAGATTTTGATAATTATATTTTTATGCTTGCTTGTTTAGAAGTTATTCAAAAAACAATTAAAGAGAATGACCCAGATGAAGATATGTTTGTGCTTTTATTGAAAACTTTTAAGTTGGTTTGTTATGAGCATATTTTGCCAATGATTGCTTTTATTAAATTTATGCTTGAAGCAATGAATTTGCTTGGGTTTAAAATTGAACTTGAAAGATGTGCAATTTGTGATAAAGAAGTTAAAAATGATTTTAGGTTTTCATTTGATTATAACGGACTTATCTGTGAAAACTGTTCAAATAAACTTGATTATCTTGAACTTTCGAAAGGGGAAGTTGCTATTTTAACAAAAATTAATTATGCAACTTTTGATAATCTTAAGAATTTAAAATTTTTATCACGAAATGATTTGGTATCTGTTATTAGTTTGCTCTGCAAAATTTTTAGACTTCAAACAGATGAAGAGATTGTGTCAATTAAAAAATTTTTATAACAATAAACGATTAATATAAAATTTGATCAAAAGAATTAAATATTAATTTTTTTAGCGATGCAAAGTTTGGTACATCGCTTTTTCATTATAAATGAGATTTATAAAGACTATCACAATCTTACAAAATTTTATTTTTTGCAAAAAATTATTGCTTTAAAAATTTTGCTTTGCTATAATTTTAATGGCTGGTGGCATTTGCTACTGGAAAAATAAACAAGGAGAAAAATTTATGCCTACAAAAAAATATGTTTATAAGTTTGCTGAAGGCAACAAAGACATGCGTGAACTTTTAGGCGGTAAGGGTGCTAACCTTGCTGAAATGGCAAGACTTGGTTTTCCTGTTCCTAATGGTTTCACAGTAACTACCGAAGCATGCACACAGTATTACGAAGACGGTAGAGAAATTAATGAAGAAATTCAAAAACAAATTGAAGAACACATTGCATGGCTTGAAAAAGAGAACGGTAAAAAGTTTGGTGACCCAGTTGAACCACTTTTGGTTTCTGTTCGTTCAGGCGCAAGAGCATCAATGCCAGGTATGATGGACACTATCTTAAACCTTGGTCTTAATGATGTTTCTGTTGAGGGTTTTGCAAAAAAGACAAATAATCCAAGATTTGCTTATGACTCTTACAGAAGATTTATTCAAATGTATTCTGACGTTGTTATGGAAGTTTCAAAGAAAGAGTTTGAGTCTAAAATCGATGCTTTAAAAGCAAAGAGAGGCGTTAAACTTGATGTTGAACTTACCGTTGACGACCTTAAAGAACTTGTTGCTGACTTTAAAGCAACATATAAAGCTGCTATTGGCAAAGACTTCCCACAAGATGCTAAAGAACAACTTATGGGTGCAGTTAAAGCTGTATTTAGATCATGGGATAACCCAAGAGCTAATGTTTACAGACAAATGAACGACATTCCTTATTCATGGGGAACTGCTGTTAACGTTCAAACAATGGTGTTTGGTAACATGGGTGAAACATCAGGAACTGGTGTTGCATTCTCTCGTAACCCTGCAACTGGTGAACCAGGACTTATGGGTGAATACCTTATGAACGCACAAGGTGAAGACGTTGTTGCTGGTGTTAGAACTCCTGAAAAAGTTGAAACATCTCTTAAAGAACACAATCCAGCAGTTTATCAACAACTTCTTGACACTGCAACAAAACTTGAAAAGCATTTCCACGATATGCAAGATATGGAATTTACCGTTCAAGAAGGTAAACTTTATATGCTTCAAACAAGAAATGGTAAGAGAACTGCAACTGCTGCACTTCGTATTGCTTGCGACCTTGTTGATGAAGGTATGATTGATGAAAAACAAGCAGTTTTGATGATTGATCCAAAATCTCTTGACCAACTTTTACACCCACAATTTGATGTTAAATCACTTAAAGCTGCAAAAGAAATTGGTGCTGGTCTTAATGCATCACCTGGTGCTGCTGCAGGTAAAGTTGTTTTTGAAGCTGACGATGTTGTTGACTGGGTTAAAAATAAAGGTGAAAAGAAAGTTATTCTTGTTCGTCTTGAAACATCTCCAGAAGACATTGTTGGTATGCAATATGCTCAAGGTATTTTGACCGTTCGTGGTGGTATGACATCTCACGCTGCCGTTGTTGCTCGTGGTATGGGTGCTTGCTGTGTTTCTGGTTGCGGAAATACTTGTGAAGTTGCTATTGATGAAGAAAAGAAAGTTATCACAATCAATGGTGTAACATTCCATGAAGGTGATTGGATGAGTCTTGATGGTTCTACTGGTAAAATTTACGCAGAAGAAATTAAGACTGTTCCAGCTGATGTAAATTCTGGTTATTTTGGCAGAATTATGGCTTGGGCTGACAAATATAAGGCTCTTAAAGTTAGAACAAATGCTGATACTCCAAAAGATGCAAAACAAGCTTTTGATTTTGGTGCAGAAGGTATTGGTCTTTGCAGAACAGAGCACATGTTCTTTAAAGAAGACAGAATTCCTGCAATCCGTGAAATGATTTGCTCTGATACTGTTGAACAAAGGAAGGCTGCTCTTGCAAAACTTCTTCCAATGCAACAATCAGACTTTGAAGGTCTTTATGAAGCTATGGAAGGCAAAGATGTTACAATCAGATTCTTGGATCCACCTCTTCATGAGTTCGTTCCAACTGATGAAAAAGATATTGAACTTTTAGCAAAAGCACAAGGCAAAACAGTTCAACAAGTTAAAAATATTATTGAATCTCTTAAAGAATTTAACCCAATGATGGGTCACAGAGGTTGTAGATTAGCTGTAACATATCCTGAAATTGCAGAAATGCAAACAAGAGCGGTTATGCAAGCTGCTATTAACACCAAAAAGAAACACCCAGAATGGGGAACAATTGCTGAAATTATGATTCCACTTGTTGGTGAAGTTAAAGAACTTAATTATGTTAAAGATGTTGTTGTTAAAACAGCTGAAGAAGTTCTTGCTGAAAATAAACTCACCAAGAAAGATGTTCCATATGAAGTTGGAACTATGATTGAAATTCCAAGAGCTGCTCTTACAGCTGATGAAATTGCAAAAGAAGCTGAATTCTTCTCATTTGGAACAAATGACTTAACTCAAATGACATTTGGTTTCTCAAGAGATGATGCTGGCAAATTCTTAAGTGCTTACTATGATAAGAAGATTTATGAATTTGACCCATTTGCTAAACTTGACCAAGTTGGCGTTGGCAAACTTGTTAAAATGGCTGTTGACCTTGGAAAGCAAACTCGTCCTAATATCAAACTTGGTATTTGTGGCGAACATGGTGGTGACCCATCAACAATTGAGTTCTGCCATAATGTAGGGCTCACTTATGTTTCTTGCTCACCATTCAGAGTTCCTATTGCAAGACTTGCTGCTGCACAAGCAAATATTAAAAATCCTAGAAAATAAAATTTTTACGCTCAACCCGTAATTAATTTTATAATCTATCATAACCCACAAACAAAAAGTTGTTCAGGCTCAACCACTGAACAGTGTTTTTGTGGGGTTTAATAACAAAAAATAAAAAATCTATGCTCAACCCATAGATTTTTTATTTTGCATTTTTACATATAAATTTAGCCTATACAAATAATAAATTAATAATGAATGTATATTTATTTGACAATTTATATTTTTAAAATTTATAATTATTTTGTATAATTTTGAGTTATTTGGAGTTAATATGAAAACTTTGAAACGAATTTTAACTTTTGTTATTTGTTTAATTCCACTCACTTTTTTTGTCGCCTGTGATAACAAAAAACCTTCCACTCAAACAGGAGAACAAATAACTTCAAATAATTATGTTATAAGCAACACAGAAGCATTAAAATTAATTAAAAACTCAAGTTCTGAAATTGAAAATTTGATAGAAAAAATTAACTTAAATTTCGATAATATTAACAATCATAATTATGAAAATATAACTCAAAATTTAACTTTAATTTTAAATAATTTGTATGTTACAAAACCATTTTTTGATTTGATTGAAAATAATTTAGAACTTGGGAAAATCTTTTATCACCAAGATTATTACTACTATGTTTTTGCTAGAGATAATAAATCTTTAAATATTTTTATAACAAAAAATGATAATCAAAATTTGAGCATTTGTTATAACATAAATTTAAAAATAAATAAAGGTATTATTGAAGCAATTAAATGTGATTATATTAATTGTTTAGAGCAGACAACTAGTGAATTCAATGATAAAAATAACATTTTTGTTATGACTGCAAATTATGACATTAAAAATAACTCGTTTATTTCATATGCGGGAAAACCAGTTAACAGCATTAATGATAGTTATACTCTTTTAACACAAATGCTTACAGTTGAATCTTTTAGAAATGTTAGGTGGGAATTTACATTTAAAGCATGTTTTGATTTTAATAGTAATTCTGTTGATTGTGACTACGAAAATAAACAAAATGAAGTGTTGCCAAACTTTGTTGATATTTTGAATAGTTTTGACGCAAATGATTGCTACGCAAATTTTGTTTTGATCATTGCTACGGATAAATCAAAAATGGTGCAAACACAAAATATTGAATTTTTATTCAATTATAGTTGTATTGAATTTAATGGAGAAAATAACGAGTTTGGAATAAAGGAGAGCGGTTTATGATAAAAAAATTAAAATTAATTTTATTGTTGGTTTTAGTTATTCCAATATCAATAGTGTTTTCTGCATGCAGTTGCAGTGGAAAGGGTAATAATCCGGGCGGTAATACAGGCACTGAGGAACCAGTTGTTCCAGTTGAGCCAGAGATTGAAACTTATTCAGTTTCAGTTGATTATAATTTGCCTGAAAAATTTAACTTTCTATATGAAAATGTTACTGAAACAAAAAATGTTGGTGAAGATTATGTTTTGCCTTCAATTTCAAACGAGTTAAATGAATATTTTGTTAGTTGGTGTTACTTGTCTAATGATGAACCTGTTGAAGGGAATGTAGTTACAGGGAAAAAGGGCGAAACAATTTCAATTTATGCATCTTGGAATGAAACTGATTTTGTTAGATATTTTGAAATTGGAGAACTTGAATATAGCGTTAATGAAGAAAATTTAACGGCTAGTGTTGTTGGCTTTAGTGATGAATTTGACACTATTGTTATTCCTCAAGTTTATAGAGTTGATGACAAAAATTATTCAGTCAATTCAATTTCTGCTAATTGTTTTGAAAATTCAAATATAAAAGAAATTGTAACGTATACACCTAGTCTTAATATTGAAAGTGGTGCATTTAAAAATTCACAACTTGAAAGTATTGATTTTTCAATAATTAATAATATTGGAGAAGAAGCATTTAGCGGAACAAAAATATCACAAGCAGTTTTTGCCCAAACACTTGAATCTGTCGGTAAAAGAGCATTTTTAAACTGTTTAAATCTTGAACTTGTTGACTTTTCAAAGGTTCAAAACATTATTAGTGTTTTGCCAGAATCAATTTTTGATGGTTGCACAAAACTTGAAAGTGTTGAGTTAAATTCAAATTTTATAACCATTGATAATTACGCTTTTCGTGGATGCACTTCACTTGAAGACACTTCATTTTTAAATTATTCAAATTTAACAACTTTGGGTGATAATGTGTTTGAAAATTGCACAGCACTTGAAGAGGTTATTGTTTATGAAAATATAACAAATTTAGGTAACTTAATGTTTGAAGGTTGTGATAATTTAAAGACTATTTCAATTTCAAACATTATTTATGAACTTCCAACTGAAGATAATTTTTCTAAATTTTATGGAAATTTATCTGAAACAGTTGAAACAATTATTGTTATTGGTGATAGTGTAACATCTTTGCCTTCATACTATTTTGCAAATTACACGGCTCTTAAGACCTTTGTTATGAGCAACTCAATATCTGTTGTCAATGATTATGCGTTTGCTGGTTGTATTAACCTTGAAAATATAACATTTTCAAATTCAATAGACCCTATGCAATTCAATATTTCAACACTTCAAGATACCAAATGGTATAATAGTCAAACTGAAATAGTTATTTTAAATAATGTAATAATCATGGCTCCAGCAACACTTTCAGGAAATCTTGTTATTCCAGATGGAGTGACTGCAATTATTAGTGGTGTGTTTAGTGGAAAAGATATTGAAAGCGTAACAATTCCTGCTTCATTAGAAATTATTTCAAACAATGTATTTTTTAATTGTAGTAGTTTGGAAGAAGTTGTGTTTAATGAAAATTCTAACTTGACAACAATTGGTGCATATGCTTTTAATTATTGTTCAAACTTATCTTCAATAAATTTAGAAGTTTGTGAAAATTTGACAACTATAGGTAATTATGCATTTTCAGGTGTTGGAAATATAACGTTATTTACAATTCCAGAGAATGTTTCATCGCTTGGAACAGGTGTGTTTTCAAATTCAAATATTAATAGCTTTGCTGTTAACGAAAATAATTTAAATTTTGCTACAGATGATAGTGGTGTTCTTTTTGAAATTAATAGTAATAATGAAAAAGTTTCACTTTTGGCTTATCCAAAAACACTGGAAAATGCTATTTATTATATTCCAGAAACAGTTACACGAATTATGCCTAGGTCATTTATGGGGTGTTCAAGCAGTCTTGAATATATTTATGTTACATCTCAAATAGCTATTGCTTCAGATGCGTTTTTAAATGCCGGAGTAATGCCTAATAATATAAAAGTTATTGCTAAAACAGATGAAAGCGTGTCGGTGGCTGGTTCAAATTCAAACATTGAAATTTATCAATCATTAAATGATACTGAATACACTTTTG
Organism: uncultured Clostridia bacterium; assembly: GCA_944381185.1. GTDB lineage: Bacteria > Bacillota > Clostridia > Christensenellales > UBA1242 > RGIG1681. The sequence goes on along the minus strand of CALWKE010000002.1, from coordinate 344,369 downwards.
AATATGTTGAAAGTGAATTTGTTTTTGAGTTCAGTCTTGATACAATTTCATCAAGTGGAATGTATTACATTGAGTTTGAACATGAAAGCACAAAGTATGCATATTTATTAACACTTGCAAATACAAGTGATAAAATTGAAATAACAAAGATTGAAGATATATCAGAAATTATTTATAATGTATAAATATAACTAATTTTTATAAAAACATACTATTTAGTATGTTTTTTTTATAATGTAAAGGATTTTTAAAAAAAATTTCGAATATTGTTATTGTGAATAAATTATATAATAGGCTAAAACGAGGGGGAAAATATTGGAAAAGCAATCTTTTGAAGACTTTAAACAAGAACTAAAACAAAAAAATGACCTCGTTTCAGTCGCTTCAAAATATGTTCATTTAGAACGAAAGGGAAGATATTATTGGTGCAGATGTCCATTCCATGGTGAAAAAACGCCATCACTTTGCATAAATGATATTGATGGCATGTTTTATTGCTATGGCTGTCATGTGGGTGGAGATGTTATTAAATTTGTTATGTTAATTGAATCTCAAACCTTTCCAGAAGCAGTAAAAACTCTTGCAAGCTGGGCAAATATGGAAGTTCCTGATAGTTTTGAGGGTTCAAAAAATGGTGAAAATATTGCTGTTGCAAAAAAACGAAAAGATAGGCTTATTTCATTAATGAAATTGACGGCTCGTCATTATTATGAAAATTTATTTAAGCCAACAGCAAAAATTGCACGAGAATATCTTGATAACAGAAAGTTAACAGAGCCAATTATTAATCGATTTGGACTGGGATATTCTGAAGGGTTTAATGAACTTCCTGATTTTTTGTTGAAAAATGGCTATACCATTGAAGAAATGATGGCTGTTGGGGTTATTAAAAAGAAAGATGGAAAGGTTTATGATCCACTAGCCAAAAGAGTTATATTTCCGATTATTGATATATATGGAAATGTTATTGCTTTTGGCGGAAGAACTCTTGAACCGCACCCAAACTTTGCAAAATATTTAAACACGGCTGAAACAGAACTTTTTAATAAAAGAAATACACTTTATGCTGTTAATTATTTAAAGAAACAAAGACAAAATGGACCAATACCTTATGTTATTGTGGTTGAAGGTTATATGGACACGATTTCACTTCATAAGGCTGGTTTCACAATGACAGTTGCAAGCATGGGAACGGCATTAACACAAAGTCAGGCAAAGATGATAAAACGTTTTGCTGATAAAGTTTATATTTGTTATGACGGAGATTCAGCAGGGCAAAATGCTACACTTCGCGGGCTTGATATTTTGAAAGAAAATGGGTTAGATGTTATGGTTGTTCAACTTCCTGATAAATTTGACCCTGACGATGTTATCAAAACTTATGGAAGAGAGGGCTATCAAAAGATTTTAGATGAGTCACTTCCACTTGTTGAATTTAAACTTAAATATTTGAAAACTAAATATGATTTAACCCAAGTTGATGGAAGAGTTAAGTATTTAAATGATGCTATTGATGTGCTTGCTGAACTTTCAAGTTCGGTTGAAAGAGAACTTTATACTCCAATGGTTAGTGAAATTGCATCAACAAATATTGATTTTATTAAAAGGGAAATTGAGAAAAAACAAAGTGGCAAGCCTATTTTTAAAGAAATAGAAAGCAAGTTTTCGGCAGTGAAAACACAACAAAGTATTGATGAAGAAACTGAAATTGATGAAAACAATGTTGTTGTTAAGGCAGAAAAATATATTTTATACTCTCTTATTCATAAAAAACCATATGCGTATTTTAAAACAGATGTCACATATTTGTTTTCAGGCAAAAGGCGGGAAATATACAGGCTTATTACTGATGCGGTCAATGAAAACCCTGCTGTTAATTTGATTGATAAACTCTATAATGATTACGATGATGATAATCAATCTGCAATTGTTGATATAATTAACTATGGGGCAAGTTCTTTTGAAGATGAGCAGAGTGAAAAAAAATACTATGATGATTGTTTATGGAAGATATTTAAAAACTACCTTGAAATCAAACTGAAAGAGTTAACAGATGAATATTCGGGGGAAGTTGACAATTTAAAAAAGAAAGAACTTGCAGAAAGAATTAAAGATATAACTTTAAAATTAAAATCTAAAAAGGTGGATGAATTATGAACAGAAAAGAAAAGATAGATCTTGAAGTTGAGAAAATTATTGAAATTGGCAAGAAGAAAGGCGAAATTTCAATGGAAACAGTAACCGAAAAATTTGCTAATCTTAATCCAGAAGAAATTGATGAGGTTTTGAAAAAAATAACTGATTCAGGCATAAAGATAAACGAAGATGTTGAAGTTCCAGAAGACGATGAAGAAATGGAAAAATTGATGTCTCAAGTTTATGTTGATGACCCTGTTAAAATGTATCTTAAAGATATTGGAAAAGTTCCACTTTTAACTCAAGAACAAGAAGTTGAACTTGCAAAACGTATGGCTGAAGGTGATGAAGATGCAAAAAGACAACTTTCAGAATCTAACCTTAGGCTTGTTGTTTCAATCGCTAAAAAATATGTTGGAAGAGGCATGCTTTTTCTTGACCTTATTCAAGAGGGTAACTTTGGTTTGATGAAAGCAGTTGAAAAGTTTGATTACACAAAAGGCTTCAAATTTTCAACATATTCAACTTGGTGGATTCGTCAAAGCATAACTCGTGCAATTGCTGACCAAGCAAGAACTATTCGTATTCCTGTTCATATGTTTGAAACTATCAACAAGCAAAAAAAAGTTACTCGTGATTTATTTCAAGAACTTGGAAGAGAGCCAACTGTTGAAGAAATTGCAAAGCAAATGGGGATTTCTGTTGACAAGGTAATTGAAATTCAAAAAATTTCTCAAGATACAGTTTCACTTGACACCCCTGTTGGTGAAGAAGAAGATTCAACACTGGGCACATTTATTCAAGATGAAAATGCAATTTCACCAGCTGATTCAGCGTCTATCATGATGCTTAAAGAACAACTTATGGAGGTATTATCAACACTTACTCCAAGAGAACAAAAAGTTATTATGCTTCGTTATGGAATTGAAGATGGTCACACAAGAACACTTGAAGATGTTGGTAAGGAATTTAGTGTTACAAGAGAGCGTATCAGGCAAATTGAGGCAAAGGCTCTTAAAAAATTAAGAAATCCATCAAGAAGCAAAAAACTTCGTGATTATGTTGATATTGATATAAAATAATGAAAACATATAAAAGAATAAACAAACTCGCCGAAGCGGTTGACTTTGTGCATGAATTATTAAATAAAAATTTGGTTATTTGTGACATTGGAACAGACCATGGCTATCTTGCAGAAAAAACTTCTTGTCAAGATTATGTTGATAAAGTTATTGCAACTGACATAAGTTCTAAAAGTCTTCAAAAACTTATTGATTTAATTAAACTTAAAGATTTAAAAAAAATTGAAACAAGAGTTGGTGACGGCTTGTCTGTTATTGACAGTGCAGATGTAACGATTATTGCTGGTATTGGTGGTTTTGAAATAATTTCTATGCTTGAAAAGCAAAACAAGCAAATTAATGGAAAAAACAAATGTAATTATTTTATTTTGCAACCAGCACAAAATGTTGTTGAACTTCGTCATTGGATTTTTGATAAAAAAATTAAACTTATTAGTGATTATGTTATTTGTGACGCTGATAGGTTTTATCCGATACTAATTATAAATATTGCAGAAAAAAAACGAACTAGAAAAAATATATTCAACATTTGGCTTGGAAGAGATAATAAAGTTTCTGATGAAGATTTTTTTAAATATTTAATTGAAGTTTATGATAGTTTAGCATTTTTTAAAACACTAACTAAAAAACGAATTCGACAAGATAAGGTTTTAAAAGAAAAGTTTATTCTTTATAAAATGATTGAAAAATTGATTGATGTGTGATATATTTTTTTTGATAGAGGAGATATTATGTTAGAGAAAATTTTAGAATATCAAAATGTTGAAAGTCAGTTGATTTCTGCTGAAAATGAACTTTCAAAATCAAAAGACCGTGAAAAAGCTTCACAAATTCAGCAAGTTTTGAAAAATCAACATTCAAGGCTCATTATGCTTGAAGAAAATGCTAAACATATAAATACTATATATAAAAAAGCAAATGACAAATATAATGATTTTGTTGAAAAATTAAATAAACTTGAAAAAGAGATGGAGAATGCAGAACCAGAAAAAGCGTCTATTTATGAAAAAGCATATAAAGATTTTTCAGCGATTTCAACTTCTCTTGAAAAAGAAATAACAAATATTTATAATGAAATTCAAAACATTAGCAAAGAGTATGAAAATATCATAAGAAAGTCAAAGGTTGATAGGGAAACTTTTGATAAATATAAAGCCTCTTATGCAAAACTTAAGGCTCAAAAAGACCCAATTATTAATGAATTAAAAAATAAACTTTCAGAACTTGAAAAAAAGATTGAAAAAGACTTGTTTGCAAAATATAAACAAAAGCGTGAAAGTCGATTATTTCCAATTTTTGTTGAACTTAATAACAACAAATGTGGGGGGTGTAGAATGGAAATTTCTGCGTCTAAACTTGGGCAGATGAAAACAAATAAATTTGGCGTTATTGAATGTGAAAATTGTGGCAGATATATTTATAAAATTTAGGTGGAAAATTTCCACCTTTTTCTTTTATTCGTTTGTAAAAATCTATATTATTTGATATACTAATTATTGTATAGAAGTGTAATTTTTGCAAAGGAAAATTGAGTATGAGTAAAATGAAAAAATCAGTTAAAGTTTTATTGATTTCATTGGTTGCGGTGGTGTGTGTGCTTGCAATTGTTTTAGGTTGCATTTTTGGGTTAAAGAAAGATAATGCATCGGGTTTTACAACGGCTCAAAAACAACTTGCAAATGAAATAAATAGTAATAGCACATATCTTGATAAAACAATACTTGAAAATGTGCCTTATGAAAATTTTTGCGAATATGACAAAGTTAAACAATTTGGTAAAAATTATTTTGTTTACGAAGATACAAATTCAAATGAAAATTTTATTGTTTTCAAACAAAATGAAGATGGAACATATTTGGCTCGAAATTTAACAGAACAAGTTTCAACTGAAAGTGATGCACAGGGTGGGTTTATTTTAGAAAACTCATTATCATATTCAGTTAATACCGTTTATGAAGATTATGTTGTGCTTGTTTCTGAATTTTCTGAACAAAATTTAACAGATCCAATCAACAATGTTTATACACTTGTTTATTTTGGTGATTTTGATAACATTAAAGAAATATATACATTTGACACAAGAGGTAAAAATTTATATATTTTTGAAAGTTTTAATATTAAAGATAGATACTTTTCATTTTCAACATATTCAAATATAGATTATTCTGATGGTTCACCAAAAGCAGATGTCAATGTTTATTTTTATGAACTTTCAACTGAAAAAATCGACCCAAATGATAATACTAGATTAAATATGATTTCAGGCATTAAATTTGGTGCTGATTATAATTGTAATTTTGCGTTTTTTGATGATTCATTTTATTATTCTGATTCAAATGGTTTAAAACTTGTTTATTTAACTGATGATGGTTTTTCTGTTTTTGAAAAGGAAACTGTTATTAATAGTGATAATGGGGCAGTGAAAACTGATTATTCAGTTAACTTTTTAACGGAAGGAAAATATTTAATAGATTATAGCACCTATGTTTTTGATAAAAATGAAATAACTTCAACAACAATTTCTGATGATAATGATATTTTGGTAAATCATAGTTACACAATTTTTGATTACACAACAAAAAATCCAACAGAACAAAAGTTTAATTTAAAAAGTGGTTATGGACTTGCATCAACAATTTCTACTTCAACTTTAAAGTTAACAAACAGTTATTATATTGCACAACAAAAAGTTGGGGAAAATTATTCACTTTTAAATGATTATTACATTGCATATTATGATAACAATTCTAATGAAATTATTTCATATTCTTCAAATAGCAAAGAATATATAACCTATGCAGGTTCGTCTACATTTTTAACAAACTCAAGGCTTTTGAAGGTTGAAAATGGCAAAGTTAAAACACTTTATAATTTTACTGAAGAAGATAATTATTCATTAAATGGAACAGCGTCAAGTTCGGTTTTTTCAATCAAAAAAGACTCATATTTGGGTTTAATGAATATTGACGGAAAGGTTGTTGTTAGTCCTGAATTTTTCACTGATAATATGAATATTGTTAACCATAATGGGGTAGCAATTGCAACAGATGGTGAAAACTATTATAAAATTGATGTTGAAACAGGCAACTATTCAATTATTGAAGATTTTGTTGATAGTTCAGATATTGCCGTGCTTTTAACACAAAAAGCGGACATTTATTTTGTTAATAGTGGTGAAAAATTTGATTTGGTTGATATTAAGGGGAACACATTACTTCAAAATATTGATGAATTTAACTTTTTGAATTTGAATGTTGGTGCTGGAATTGAATTAACACAAGGCGAAAACTCTTATTTTATTACATTTGAAGATGTTAAAGTTTCACAAACAAAACCAGAAGAAAAAACATCGTTTACATTTTCAACATATAACAAATCAAAAGACACTTCAAGTTCATCTGAAATTTCACCTTATTATTATGATTATTGGACTTTTTCTTCAGGCGGTGTAGAAATGGCTAGAGTTGATTGTGCCAATGGGTGGAATCCGCTTTTAACTATTTCAATGCGAAATTCTAAATATATAACAGATTTTGAATGTGATTTTAAAACACAAGGTGGTTTGGGTTCAATTGATTGCATTTTAAGAATATACAGCACAACCTTTAATAGTAATGGTTCAGTTTCAGTTTCATGGTCAGGAAATAATGTAAATGAAGGATTCACAGCATCTTATATGTCTGATGGAAACCTTCAATATAGATGTGTTCTATCATTTTGGAATTTGATTTACTATGATGCACATTTGCCTGAAAACAAAGATCATATTTCAATGAGTTATTCAACAAAATATCATTATTATTACTTTAGATATGATTCAAGTGATTATGACCCTGATACAACAAACTATCCACGATATCAGTCAACAACTTATAAATCTGGCTCATTTCCAATGGCTAGTGGTATTACATTATATTATGCTGATTACACCCCAACAGTAAGTAACGCTAATTTTTCAGCTTGGTATTATGATACTGATGATTCGAGATCTTATAGTGATTTTTCATCTTCAACTCATATAAACACATTAACTTATGGTGGAAGTAGCGGTTCAATTTCGTTAGTGAAAAATAATTATTTTAGAACTACTTTCTATTCAAAGTTTACACCAAAATCTTATACAATCACATATGACAGGAATGGGAATGACGGAACGAATGGAACTAGCACTCAATCAGTAACCTATAAGTCGTCATTCACAACAAAGAGTTCTTCAACTTTTTCAAATACAGGTTACACATTTGTTAAATGGAATACTAGATCAAATGGAAATGGAACAAGTTATTCAGCATCTTCGTCATACACCTACACAACGGGTGGAAACTTAACACTTTATGCAATTTGGGAACCAATTAAATACTATGTTGAATTTGATTTGAATGATGGAATATTTACATCAACAAATTTGGAAAAATTTTCACCAACTCTTACGACTGCTAACCAAAGTATAGGTCATATTTCAGGTACTTATTTTTATAAAACAAATTCAACACCGGCGTATGGTGCTATATACCTTAGCTTTAATGGAAAATCTGGCTTTATATTAGTATCAACATCTGCTAGTGGTGTGTATTATTATACAGATGATACAACGGTTAATACATATGGTGGAACTTTTATTTCAAATGGAACAACATATTATTATAATTCAACAACAGGTTGGGTAGATACAGGTTCATCAATTTCTTATAATTCAGGATATTTACCATCTTATAGTAATTTATCAGTATCAACAGTGGCAAGAAAATTAGTTGAAAACATTTATATTGCAACTTTTGATAGTTGGTTTAATATTTTGATACCAACAAAGGTTGGATATACTTTTAATGGTTGGAGTTTTTCTACAACAATTTCAGGTGGGCATACCATAACAAAAAATTATGGAACATCAACTAGTTCATATAATTCAACAACATCAAATTCATTTAAAACTGGTCCTAATGATATTTACTTTAGAAATATGTATGGTTCTATTTATAACTATGATCAAACTACTTTTTCAGCGACATGGACTGCAAATGAATATGATATTGAATATGAACTGGGTGGGGGAAGTTTATCATCAAAACCTTTATCTGCAACTTATGATGAATGGTTTCAAGTGCCAAACCCAACCCGAACGGGTTACACATTTAGTGGTTGGACAATTTCGGGAATGACAAGTGGTGTTACTCATTATTTTGGAACAACAACTTCTTCTTATCGAACTTCTACGGGTACTTCATATACAACAGCATCGGCAAGTTACAAGTATTTTAAAAATTTAGGAACCACAGACGGGCAGGAGATAACATTTACTGCAAATTGGGATTCAAAACCATACTATATTTCTTACTCACTTAATGCGAGTGGTGCAAGTTTGGGGGCAAACAGCCCAACAACAGTATATTATGACAGTTGGTTCCAAGTTTCAAACCCAACACGAACGGGTTACACTTTCACAGGTTGGACAATTACAAACATGACAAGTGGTTTAACTCACAGGTTTGGAACAAGCACATCGTCATATGCAACCAGCACATCATCGTCATACACAAATTCATCAACTTCAAGAACCTATTATTATAATTTACATTCAGGATATGGAACAGTTTATTTTTCGGCTGGATGGTCGGTTAACATATATTATATTGAGTACGAAGAAGGTGATGGAACTCTTGGAACATCAAAACCGGGAAGTGCGAAGTTTGATTCTTGGTTTAATATAAGTGCACCATCATCTGTGCCAGTTGGATACTATTATGATGGTTGGATTGTTTCAGACGCATCAACTGATTGCACTCATTATTACGGAACATCAAACTCATCATATTCAACGACAAGGGCATCAACATTCAATGTTGGAACAAATCAACTATATTTTCAAAATTTGCATTCACAAAATGGTGCGACTGTCACTTTAACAATTAATTGGCGGGCATATACATATAATATAGGTTATAATTTAAATGGTGGCGAGTTTGGTCAATATCATCCAACAACTGCAGAGTATAATGCTGATGTAACAATTTCTAATCCAACGCGTGCTGGTTACACCTTTACAGGTTGGTCATTTAGTGGACTTAATGATGAATGTACGCACTATTTTTACTATGGTTCATCTTGGGTTGCATTCACATCAACTAACGGAAGATATACTGATGAAGTGAATGTTAACTATGACCGAATTGTTAATGCTACTAGGTTTAGAAATCTTGGCATTGAAGGTGGTGCTTTGGTTTTGACAGCAAATTGGTCTGCTAATTATTACAATATAACATATCATTTCTTGCCAGCAAGTTATGATATTGTTGATGATTCTATTGACACAATTAACACTGCTGGCAATATGACAGCAACAAAAACACAACGAGTTAGATATGATTTCAATTTTAAGGCTTATGTTTCATCAGTTAATGCTTTAAATTCAAATGAAATTGAACTTCCACAAGGCGTTAAACTTTTGTTCTGGGTTGTTAACAACACTGGTTCAACATATTCTTCAACAACAAATCTTGTTTCGTGGAATGGTGATAACACTGTTGCATCGCCAATTTCAGGCAAAAGCATAAATGCTGGTCAAGAAGAAACTTATAGTTCTGAAAACGGTTATGCTCCACGAGATATCCATATTTATGCCGCTTATACCTTTGTTGATATAACAATTCAATATATGGTTGCAAGTGGTGAAGACTGGAGAAACGACCTGTCAAACTATTCAACTTATAGCACAGACACAACAACTTATAATTCAAATTATCATTTGCTCAACATTTTGTCTTCTGGAATTAATGGTTGGCTTATAACACCAAACCATTATGATTTTGGAACATTAACTGAAGACTCAATCACAACTTACACTTTTGATGGAACTTATTATGAAGCAACTGTTGGGTCGGATATTTTTTGGATTTTCAGTAACACAAGTGCCTATGATTCAGAAAATCCTGTTTATTATGCTTATGCGGTTTATTATGGTGAAGGGTCAAATGGTTATTACATAACATTTGAAAGTGATGATTTTGATTTAAGTTCATTGGGCTACGAAGTTCTGTGGGTAACTTATGATGAATGGGTGAACATTCCATTGCCAACAAGGTCAGGGTTTAATTTTGATGGTTGGTTAATAACTGGCATGGATAATGAACTTCACCTTTATGGAACTTCACAATCTTCATATCAAACAACATCTGCAACAACCCTTTCAACTTCTGCAACATATTTTAAAAATTTGCGTGGTGATTTTGCTGAAACTGTTAACTTTGAGGCAGTTTGGCAAAGGGCTGAATATAAGATTTCATATTCACTTGATGGCGGAACACATGGGTCATCGCATCCAACAACCGTTGTTTATGATAATTGGTTTAATGTGTCAATTCCAACAAAAACGGGTTATAGTTTTAGTGGCTGGACAATTAGTGGCATGACAAGTGGCACCACACATTACTTTGGAACGAGCACATCGTCATATGTAACCAGCACGGGAACTTCTTACTCAACAAATAGTTCTTACACGTGGTTCAGATATCTTAATTCAAATGCGGGGACGGTTACCTTTACTGCAAAGTGGAGCATTAATACTTATAAAATTTCATATTCACTTGGTGGTGGCTCTTATGGAACATATCATCCAACAAGTGCAACATTCAATTCATGGTTCCAAGTTTCAAGTCCAACACGAACAGGTTACACCTTTAATGGCTGGGTTATCAGTGGAATGACGCAAGGGGTTGGTCATTATTGCTCAAATACTCCAAGTGATAGCAGTGCAGATATTATTACTGACACAACAGCAGGACCAACAAATCCTAGTTATTTATATTTCAAAAACTTGGGTTCAAATAATGGTCAAACCGTCACATTCACAGCCGATTGGACGGCTAACACTTATACTGTTAGATTCTATTTACCTTATGGAACAGGAACATCGGTAACATATTATGATGTTGATGCAACTTATGGTGAATATTATACTTATGAAGAATATGATTGGTATATTGATGAGCGTGGTGGAGTTTCTGCAATTTCAGATGGTTGGAGTTTCCAAGGTTGGACATCAACTTCAGGCAGTTATGCAGAACCAAACATTTATTCAGGCAATTCTTATAGAAATTTAACTTCAACAAATAATGGAATTGTTTATAGATATCCAGTGTTTAGTAGAACTGTTCAAATTACTTATAATTCAAACAGGCCATCAGATGCAAGTTCATCAGTAATTGGTTCAACAACTGCGTCTAGCACAACGCAATGGAGAGGATGTTCTCAAACTTCAAGCAATTATGTTAGTTCGGCATCTGTGACTATTAAAAATAGTGGTTTTAATTTGAGTGGTTATAAATTCCAAGGTTGGTCAACATCATCAACAGGGTCTGTGAATTATTCAGCAAATTCAACTTACACTTGGAGAAATTATTATACATCTAATATTATAACTTTATATGCTGTGTGGGAAAGAGATGGTATTGATGAAACTGATGTTGAAATAACAGTTAATGGATTTACCTTTAAAAACAACACTTTAATAGATTATTCAGGATCTGCTACAAATGTAGTAATACCGAGTTCATATGTAAATACTTCTGATAATAAAACATATCCAGTATTAGAAATTGATGGTTTTTCTATATCTGGCAGTTCAGTTCGAACAATTGAAATTCCGTCTACTATTGAAAATATTGGTACTGGTGCCTTTACTTATGTCAGCGGACAAATCACTAGTATATCTGTTGATAGTAATAATAAACATTATGTTTCAGTTGATGGGGTTTTATTTACATATGATATGAAGACATTGGTTCAATATCCTGGTTCAAAAACTAATACTACCTATACCATTCCTAATTCAGTTGTTAAAATTGATTATTCTGCATTTAGTTTAAGTGGAAATTTAAGGTCAATAACTATTCCATCTAATATTTCAAGTATAGGTAATGGAGCTTTTCAGGGTTGTTCTAATTTAACATCAATAAATCTACCACAAGGTGTAAAATCTTTAGGTAGTGGAGTATTTTGGGGTTGTTCTAATTTAACATCGTTAACATTAAATTCAACTACAATGGTTGATATTGATCCTGATATATTAACCGGTTGTGATAATTTAACATATATATATGTGCCAAATAATTTAGTTCAACAATATAAACAAAATACTAATTGGTCTGAATATGCAAATAAAATCGTAGGAATGTAAAATAAAAAAGCATATCATTTGATATGCTTTTTTTCGTGATTAAATTTAAGGAATGAGAATTGTTTTTGAAAGTTTTTTTTGTTATTGGTGTTTTGTGAGATTTGATGTTTGCTGTGTATGGGTTGCACATCTTCGGTTATGGGGTCCTTCGATTTCGCTAACGCTGCACTCAGGACGACAGCACACCAGCGTGTGCAGACGGTTATGTTTTTGTTTGTTGTGTATTGGTTGCACATCTTCGGTCAGGGGGTCCTTCGACTATCGCTCAGGACGACAGGGGAAAATAAGGGGGTCTTTCGGCTACGCTCAAGACGACATAGGGGTTCGTCTACGATTGAGGGAGGTCTTTCGATTTTGCTGACGCTGCACTCAGGACGACACGGGGGAAAAAGAGCATGTCGCCCTGAGCGGAACGCAAGTGGAGTCGAACGGGTCTTAATTATTCAATTTCACATATGGTTATTTTTTGGTTGACGTTATCATAAACTTTTATAAATGAATGCAAAAATCAAGCAAGTTAATAGTGATAATAACATAACTAATAATAGTTATAAAATAACAACTAAATTTATGCTTAAAATTGTGCTTTTGTTTTCATGTTCAATTTTAGGTGTTGGGTTTATTTCTGGTTCTGAAATTTATGAATTTTTTGTTAGATTTAAAATGTTTTTGCCACTTGGGTGTATTATATTTTTTGCTTTAATTTTTATTTTAACAAAAAAGATTTTTATTCAAAATAATAATTATCAAAATATGCTAAAAATGCAAAATTTTGATAAAAATATATCAAATAATACATTTTTAAATAAATTTAATATAAAAAGATTTTTGCTGTTTTTGAATTGTTTTGCGGTTTCTGCCGCAATGTTTTCAGGGCTTCAAGTGCTTGCGAAAAAATTATTTTTTGATAACTATTTTATTCCAATAATTTTATGTTTAACTTTGGTGTTTGTTGTGCTTTTGATTGGCATTAAGGGGCTTGATAAGTTAGATTATTTTGTTTTGATTTTTTTAATTTTTATTATTGCAAATTTTAGCATAAATTTATGTTTTGGTGATAGCAAAATCGACTTAAATTACATTTTTGATTTAAGTGATTTTTCAACTCTTGGGCTGGTTGGTTCAATTTTTTTTGCAAGTAATTATGTTTTTATGAATATAATTCAAGTTCAGCCAATTCTTGCAGAATTTAATGTTAAGTTTTCTAAAAAACAAATTAACATAATTTCAGGTATTTTTGCTGCTGCTTTGAGTTTTGTTTTAATTTTATTTTCATTATTTTTGATTGCTAACATGAGATATTCAAATTATTCGATGCCTTTTTTGGAATACTTTTCACATAAGGGTGGTGCTTTATATTTTATTTATGTTATTGGACTTGTGCTTGCATTGATATCTTCACTTATGGGTTGTTTGTTTGGAGTTAAAAAAGAAATTAAGCCTTTTGTTAAAAAGAATTTTTGGGCTTCTGCTTTAGCGATTGTTCTTCCGTTTGTTTTTGGGTTTGTTGATTTCAAATTTTTTGTGACGATTGTATATCCAATAGTTGGTGTTATTAATTTTGTGATATTTTTGTTTTTGTAGTTTTGTTAAAATAACTAACAAAATTGTTAATAACTTTGTTAATAACTTTTTGCGGGCTGTCAAATTCGGTGTTAAGTCCGTGTTTTTGTTATGTTTTTAGTATTGTTTAATTGTTAATAAGTTTAAAAATGTGTTATTTTTGTTCAGACGACAGGAGAAAGGAGCATGTCGCCCTGAGCGGAACACAAGTGGAGTCGAACGGGTCTCATCATTTAGAGCTGCGACACTTAATATTGAGTTAGGTTTTTGTTTGCTTTGTATGGGTTGAACATCTTCGGTTAGGGGGTCCTTCGATTACGCTAACGCTGCACTCAGGACGACACGGGGAAAATAGGGAGATTCCTCGGCTACGCTCGGAATGACACAAGGGGGTCGTCTACGGTTAGGGGGTCCTTCGATTACGCTAACGCTGCACTCAGGACGACAGGGTAAAATAAAAAGTGATTTTATAAATAATTATGTAAAACTGGGGGAAATTATTTGTAAAAATATAGGGCTTTTGATATACTAATTATGAGATGTTATTTATATAAATATAAATAAAATACGAATGTTAAAATTTGAGGTGTTGTATGAGAAGATTAAGAAATTCAGTTAAAGCGATTATTGCCACAGTTTGTGTTGTGGCTGTTTTGGTCGGCGTTGTTGTTGGCATAATCATTCACAATAACAACAAAAAACAACCAACAAATCCAGGAAATTCAATCTCTTCTATAACATTGCAAAATTTTGAAAATTATATAAATAATGGTTATGATAATCCAGAGTATGAAGTTATAACTAACACGGCATATTCATCAATTTGTTCAATTGATGATATAATTTCATATGGCGATAATTATTTTAACTATCGTGAAGTAACAGGAATTTCTCCAGATACAGAAGAAGAAACATATAACGAAATTTTTTATATGTATAAACAAAATGGGGATGGTTATACATATTACAATTTAACAGATACAGTTTCAAATGGTGGCTTTGTTCAAGATAATTCTGTATCTTATTCAGTTATTGCACACACAAATAATTATGTTGCAATAAGAAGTGTGTTAACTCAAAGAGAAGATACTTATAATGACTTTTATTATAATATAATTTATATTGGTGGAAATAGACCTGTTGAAATTTTTAGTTATGATACAACAGGTAAAGAAAATTTATTATATATTAATGGCTCTTCTTTAGAAATTGCTCTTTATGATAATTATTTAATTTTGTCTATATATAAAAATATTAATTTAGAAACAGGTGATAGTTATTTTGATGTTTATTATATGAATCTTCCAAACAATGATAATATTATTAAATTAGAAGATTTTAATAAAATTGAAGATAATTATTTTAATTTTAATGAACCTGACCAACCATCTATTCTTGATACTTCAGAAACATTCTTTTCACTTTTAACAGATAAAAAATATGTAATTTATTATTTAACAGAAAATGGGTTTAAGTCTTATGAAAAATCAACCAAAAATGATTCTGGGAATAATTTAATTTATAATGCAAACGAAATAAATGATAATAAATATTTAATAGAAATAAAAGAATATGTTAAAGATAATAAAATTATAACAACATCAATTAAAGAAGAAAATAGTTTTGTTAATTATTCTTATATTGTTATAGATTTTGTGGAAAATGAAATTAAAGAAACACCTTTAAAATTGAATGATGGCTTTGCAAAGTTAAATCTATTTGGAAATAGTAATACTGATAATTTTTACTATATTTGCGAACAAAAAATTGGCATTAATAATACTTTAGAATACGAGTTTTTAAGTAAATATTATGATGATGAAAATAGTTTATTGTTTAGTTATGAATCAACACAAAATGAAGTTATTTTACATGCAAGTGGAAAAATATTTTTAAGAAGCAGTGGTTTTTATGAATTAAATGATCAAAATAAAATGGTGTCAAAGTTTGATTTTGAATCTAATCAAATAAAACTTAATGATAATAATGATTATAGTGAAAATTATTTTGTTTATCATGATAATAATTTTGGCATTTATGGAATTTTTGATGCAAAAGGCAATAAGATTTTTGATGAGACTAGTGATTATGTATTTAATGAAATTTTAACAAATTATAATGGCTATGCTATTGGAATAACTGATAATAGATATTACTATTTAAATTTAAAAACTGAAAGTGTATCGGAATTTGTTGGTTATCAATATGATAATAATTTTACTCAACTTATGAATTATGGTTTGGGTATGGTTGTTGGATTGGTTGATGATAATAATTATTCTTTAGCTCTTTTAGACGGAACTCAAATTTTAGACGAATTTGAAAGGTGGGAATTTGCATCACAAACATTGAACCAAATTATTATTGAATTTTATAAATCAGGAAGCAATAAGCCTGATTATGTAATAAAAATTAAAGGTATTAATGGTTTATTTAATTTTACAGATGAAGATCTATCAGAAATTTATCAAATTTTAAATAAAAATAATATTACACCTTATGCAGATACAGATAGAACTGATCTTTATACATCAAGTGGATCAAGTCTTGGTTATTTGGAATCATATGATGAAGGAAACTGGGTTGGTGATCATCATGATTGGTGGATAAAAATTTATTTAAATGATGGTTATTATCTGTCAGCTTTTCTATTTGATGTAAATTTTGCCAATGATAAAACTGTATATCTTTCTTCTTCGCATGGCGGAAATGGAAAGGTTTCAATTCTAAAATGTTATCATCGTCCCCCTGATAGTTATAAAGAAAGTGATAAAAAATACTTGTCAAATAAAGTTATACAAACTCCTACATATTCTAATGTGATTAATGGGAATTACTATACAAAAGTTACTTATAAAATTTATGAAAATAATGCATATTATGTATGGAATAGTCTTAATTTCAAAGGACCATATTATACTTCTGGATATGGTAAATTTTCATATACAATTAAATTTGAAGGGAATGGTGGCGTTTTTAATGAAAATAATACAACAAAAACTACAAAAACCACTACATATAAATATGGTTCATATGTTGATTTAAATGATGACTATGGTGTTGAAAAGGTAGGATATTCATTTGCAGGTTGGTATACTGCTGCAAATGGTGGAAGTAAAAAAGAAAATTATGATTGTTATGCACCATATAGAGTTTATGCTCATTGGACGCCTAATAAATATAGTATTTATATTAATTATGGCAATGGTGAAGATAATGAAACGATTTCAGCAACATACGATTCTGGTTTTACCGTTAAAGTTCCAACAAAAACAGGTTATACTTTTGATGGTTGGTCAATTAGTGGTATGAAAAGTGGTATTACCAAGAAATATGGAACGAGTTCATCAAGTGCAAAATATTTTGATAACTCCAGCACGACAGGGGAAACTAATGCCGGCGAAAATTGGTTTATGAATTTACATAGTGATAAAAATGCAACGGTTTATTTTACGGCGAAGTGGACGGAAAATAATTATTACATTCGGTTTGAGTTTGCAAATTATAGTGGCTCTAATATAAATAGTAATACAAAAGTTAATGGATATGAATATTTACCAAACGCAAATTCATCATATAACTATATTAATGCTGAAATTAAAGATTTGCATACCACATCTGGCTTTAGCATTTCATTTAAAGGTAATAAAGTTGATAGATATACTGAATCTAACATAAGTTATTATTATGTGGGTGGAATTGATAAGCGAGATGGAGATTATTCATTTAATTTTGAGTTTGTTGGACTTAATGGTAATATTAGAAAATTAATAGTAAAAGGTGAAAGTTTTGGCAAAAATTGGTATGATATCTTAATGGATGATGAAGGAACTTCAGATGCACACAATGATTTGATAACACTTCAATCATCTTGGCAGATTTCTGCATGGCTTTTAAAAATTGGTGATAGAGTTGTTGATCCTTTGAAAACTAATGTAACATTAGGTGAACTTATTGATGAAAATAAACTTGAAAATGGTGGACAAATCACTTTTGTTGCGGCATATTTGCCAAAATCATATTTTGTTGATGTTGGAACTGAATACTTAACAGGTGGTTCAACAAGTGACCAAAACAAACAAAATCAAATAAACACAAGTGAAGTTGATGTTATATATCAAGTTACTGCAAAAGATGATGATAGTGTTAATTTGGGCACGAGGGGAGAAGGTGCTAGCATTGTTATTGGTCAAGAATTTAATAATAAAAATGATCGAACAATAACTGGTGATAGGTTTGATGTTAAGTCAATGGGAACGATTAACTTGACTATTAGCATTCAAAACATTGACGATTATAGGCTTAAACAAATTGAAATTCAGCATTTTGGATATATTGAAAGTGGAACGCTTAAAACAGCAACAATTTATATTGACATTGATGACGGCGGAAATACAAGAATTTACTATAGGGTTGAAAATTCTAGCGGAAAACCAACAGGTGGTGAACTATCTTTAAAAACTATTAGTGGTGGCAAATATTATTTAGGGTCTAATAGCACTTATAATAAATTTTCATATTCATACAATAATAGTACTAGTTCAATTTCAATTTCTGTTGAAGATTGTTATTACGCTCATGATGAAAATGATAATAATGGATCGGGATATGTTTATAATGAAAATACAGTTAATCAAGTCGGGCTTTTTGGCTTTAAAGTTATTGCAAGAGCAAGGTCTAATTATTATTTAGGAAACAACACATTTACTTCAACTTCTGAAAATGGTGGTGATGGTTCTCATTTAGCACTTAATGTTCAACCTATTCAATCAGAAAAAGGTGATGGAAACACCAAATATTATATTTGGATTAATGGTGTTCGTTATAGATTTTCTAATTCAAATCTTATTTCAAATTATTATTATAAACTTAATACTAATGGAACAGTTGACCAATGGAAAAATACAGTAAGTGATAGTGAATTTGGTTCAAATGTGATCTATGTTGTTAATTCGCCAAAATGGTTGGCTTATTATTATGCAAGCAATAGTGAAAATTCGAGTGCGACAAATCGTCAAAATCATAACAACACTCAAATTGTTGCAGTTAAACCAAATCAAAAAGATATTTCAGCTGTTGACAAGTATTCTGGAGGAAGCACTTCAGGTAGAACATATTATGATTTGATTTCTTATTTAAGTTCTGTTCGAATTAACAATGTTATATATTATATGTCATTAAGCAGGGCATTTACTGCTGGGTCAACAGAGCTGGGTGAATTGACACTCAATATGGATAGTCGCTGGGGTGAAGTTGACAGGCACACACTAAATTCAATCAATTACAAGGGAACTACTTATACTGTTTTGCAAGAATTTGAGATTACTATTGACACAAAGGGAATTATAAATCTTTATTTTGCAAGAAACAATAGTAATTATGAAGTTATGTATTTCTTCTATATTGACAGAACATCAGGTGTTCAAGCAGATGATAATTTGAGTTTTCAATTCACGTTCTCTAACTTTAATAATGAAATTAATGTTGTGGTTGGGGCAAACAACACTAATGATAAGTTTGATACTAATGATAAAACTATAAGTTATCAATATAATAAAAATGGAGACTATACCGAAGGAAATACTTTTGGCAACATTCAACCTGTAGACACTAGTTATTTCAAATTTGCACCAAATGATGGATATATTATTAGTTCTATTGTGGTTAGACTTGATTTAGATAAAGACGGTGAATATGAGTCAACATTGTTTAATTTAGGTCTAAATAATAATAGTTTTACATTAAATGAAAATTATCAATATTATTACGCCTCTGGTGGCGTTGGTTCTGCAAGTTATCACATAACTTATAATAGAACAGGTTTAAATTACTTAAGTGCTCGTAATATTTTGGATAGCAATGGCAACTCAACAGACTTTAAATATGGCATTTATTTTGCTGAACATTCATCTGTTAATTGGGTTGATGACAACGCCACTGAACATGGCATTGAAACATTCTATTTGATGATTTCAGGTATTTATGGAAATATTCAAATTGATGTGAAAACAAAGTCTTATGTTGAATTTGATTTTAATGCAGGTGACATTAATAATCAATCTTATAACCAGTTGTTAGAAATTAATACTAATACAGGAATAAGTGAACGAATTCATATTTTAGTTAACAATAATGGTTGGAATGATGTTTTTGATATGTCTAATGTTGACGGGCTGTTAGTTAGAACATCTAATATTGATTCTAATCAAGTTTACAGAGTTATCTTTGTTGGTGAAGCAAACTTATTGAAGAATGGTTTTAAAATATTTGCAACAGGAAGTGACTATTCATTATATTTCACTAATCCTCTTGTTTATAATTATGATGAAACAACATCTTCAAATTCAAACCCATTTAAATCAGGCTTTGGCAATATTGGGGAACTTGAAGGAAGAAAAACAACAAACGCACATTTAAACTATGAGGAAATTAGATCTAATGATTTGTTGACATACATATATATGAGAGGCAGTAGGGACAAAGCTAATAAGTATGTTGACTTCTTTAGTATTGTTAAAACAATGAGCGAATTTGAAAGTGCTAAAAAATATTTGTTGTTACTTAATATTGCAGAAAATCAAGTTACACTTACAACAAATTCTTATATTTCTAATGCTAATTTAGGCAGTTATTATGATGCAACTGAACAAACTGGTCAACTTTCATATAGTGAGACTGGAGCTCAAGGTCAATCTGTTTATTATAACAATGATAAAACAAATGATTTATACTTCTCTTGGAGATACACAAGTGGAAACCAAGATAGAACATATTATCAATTAGATTATACAAATAATGATTATAATAAGGTTGGCTCTTGGTTTAACAATACAGCTTTAACCAATATTGATATAAATATTAATGATACTACGCTTAATTGGCAGAATATTGATAAAGAAAAGACAGGGCTTAACACTTCATATCATGACCAAAAAGTTGTGCCGGGCTATAAACTTCAATTTAAGTATTACGAAATTCCGGGATATTATTTGCAATATATTGATATTGTTACTGTAGATTACGGTATAACTTCAATTAATGTTACCAGTATTAAAAATAATTACAGTTCAAAATATCCTGATCAAAGTTCTCTTGCTATACAAATTCGTGGTGCTAGAATTTACGTTAAGATTTCTTATGTTTATGACGGAAACAATCCATATTATTTGGTAAGTTTTTATTCAACTGAAAATAGTAATGAAAACTATAATGCTGAAAATGCTATAGCTTTGCTTTCAAATAGTTTTTCAGTTAACTTTTATTCAATGGCCAATAATGTTAATATTGTTTATCATGAAAACTATGGTGAATCTTCAACTAAACCTGAACAAGTTAATACTTTAAAACCACAATCATTCCCTTATGATTCAATGACTGAATTAACTGGTTCTCTTTCAATGGACGGTTACACATTTATTGGCTGGGGCTCTCAAAACTTTGATGGTGACAACAGGGTTGATGATGGCTTTAATAATGGAATCAACAGGTATGATTCAACTTCAAACACTTGGAATTCAACAAGTTCTTGGTTTGATGCAACTCAATATTTTGATTATTCTAAACGAAAGGAATTACTAGAATTTAATAATCTTACAACTCAATTATCATTTGACTTTTATATTAAATCATCAGGCAATCAAACATACTTTTTAACTGATACGGGTAACACAGAAACTGAAAATTATAATTTCTGGGCTGCTTATGCAACCATATTTATGGATAATGTTGGTGGAAGTGCTTTAACTTACACTATTGATTTATATGGTATTTGGAAGGCTAATAGTTACATCTTGGCATTCGACTTTAATGATTCAGATGCTCAAAATGGTTCAACTAAAGGACAAATTAGTTATAGAGGTTCAGACTTTTTTGAAGGACAAGTTGCAATTGGTAATTTAGTTTTAGGAATAATCAATAATAGTGAAATATATTTCTTCTATGTTACTTTTGATAGTTCTAACTGGTATGCTATGAATGCTCAAACAGCAACAAATGAAATTAAAAGTGCATATCTTGGACACTATGAAAGTGTTGACCAAATTTTTGTTCAAAACAATCAAATGCAATATGTTATTGACAGGTATGGCTACTCTTGGCTTGGTTGGTACTTTAACAAAAAATCAAATGCTTTTGAAGATATTGATTCAAGTTTTAACTCTCAAGGTGTTTTGTTTGGGTCAAAATATTACAGTTCAAAATTAAATCAAAGTGGTATAACTCTTCCTGTATTGAATAAGAGTCTTCTCAACGAATTTAATCAAAGTGGTAACATTAATGATAATATTGATGTTGAATTTAAGTATTATAATAAAAACAATAACAATATGAATGCTCCAAAAATTGTAGTCTTTTATAGATATGATACGGGAACACAAAATGTTAGCACAAATTCAAATATCTTGCCTAGCACAATTAGTGTTAAGGTTAGTGAAGATTACTTAAACAGCAAGGTTGGAAGTGATAAATATGGGTTTATACCGGGTAATAACCAAAATTATTTATCATATTTTGATACTTCAGTTGCTTATTCATCTTATGGTTTTGATGGTGATAATAACCTTTATGTCGACAGGGGAATTTCTGAAAACAACAGATATTTAATGCTTTATGCTTATTGGGAAGTTAACAAATACACCGCTGTTATTGACTGGCGTGACAACACTGTTGTTTCGTCGCTTGACCATATTGGTTCAACTGATGTTACTAATAAATCAAATAGTGAGTTTACAATTTGGGCATATTTTGATGATGATAATGAAAATGTTTACAATGAAATTTTAGGATATATTTCTAATTATCAAACATTTAATTATCAACTTAATAATGCAAACCCAACAAGGGTTGGTTATGATTTTTTGGGTTGGTCATTGTTCTTCTATGACGGTGATTATGCAAGCACTCCTAATTCAACTTATAATCCAAATGATTTAAATAAGGGTAACACTGTTTATTCAGCACGTTATGAATTTTATAATTTGAATAATACTTTGGTTGATGGTGTTTATGTTTCAACTTCTGGTGCAGGGCTTGTTCCTTTATATACCAATAATAGTATGATAGCAAACGGAAGTAGCTTTAATGATTACCAAGAAATTTTGGGTGGAGATAAAGATTCTGGTGGAGCGGAAAAAGAAGCAACGCATTACATTTATATTTTCGCTCTTTGGAAAAAGCAAACTTTCTATGCTAATATTTCATTAAACATTGACCAAGAAGAACTTTTAAATCTTTATGAACAAGACAGCAGATTTGCTCTTGCAATTTATAATAGTGCAAATCTTAATTCAAGAAATTATCTTGATTATTCACTTGCAATTAATTCTAATAATTTAAAAGATTCATTAACAAATGCTAATCTTACATATAAAGATATTGTTGCTAACTTAAATATTGTGTTTGTTTTTGATGAATTGGTTAAAAATGGCTATATTTCTGTTAATGGAACAAAATATTATCTGCATGATTTATTTGCAGTTTCAACAGGATATTATTTCCTTGGGTGGCTTTTAAAGTCAGATGACCCAAATTCACTTGTTGTTGGAAACACTTTAAAAACAACTTTTGCTAACGATGGAAAACTTGACAACATTAATCCAAATGGATATTCAGATGTTGGTCAAACTTTAGGTGATAGTTGGTCGGCTGATGATTTGGTGTTTGATTATGCGTTCTATCAGAAATTATTTAGGTCAGATTATAAATCTCCAACTGATACAAGACATGATTTCAATTCTGATAATATGACAAGCATTGAAGAGTTTGATGCATCAGGTGCAAGTTCAAACTTTGGATATGTTACAATAAACGGAATTAATTGTTACATTTCTAGTGAAGAAAATACTAATGATAAGGGTGAAATTAGTTACTATTTATACTTTAAATATAAGGGAACAAAATATTATGTTCGTTTCTATAATTCAGTTGAAAGTGATTCATTAAGTAATGACCATGAATTTCTGTATTATTCAAGCAATAGATATGTTGTAAGTTTTGATAGTGATGGTAATGCCTATTACATTACAACAGCGGGTGATAAGTACACTTTGAATGATTTAAGAATAAATGTTTATAACAGCAATGGATTTATTAACAGTCCATATAATGAATCATTAAAAGTTACATCTATTGATGGCAGTGGAATTTTATTAACATGCCTTTCAACAAGACAATTTACGCTTTATGCTCATTGGCAAATTAAAGATGATTTTGTTATTTCTATGGGCAATGGCAACAATGCGTCTGGTGATAATGCAAATTCAACTTCTAACCCTGGTCTTTCTGGGTATTACACAATTCAAGATTCAGACAATGGAACAGGTGTTGCTCAAACTTCAACAGAAAAAGAATTTGGAGATGACGATACTTATTCATCATTAGATTACACCTTTGATTTCTATCATGATTTAGCATTTGATATTATTCCTTATTATAACGGAAGATTTTTATCAGAAATGTCGTTTACATTCTATAGAATAGAAGAGTATACGCAAGGCACAGCCTTGAAATTCAGAACTTCACAACATATTTTGACATTTAAATTTAGTTGGAATAATGAAAATAAAAAGATTGTTCTTCAAAATGTTTCAAGGGTAACCAATGGTGCTACAAGTACTCCTGTTGGATTTATAACTAGACAAGCAGATGATGGGTCACAAACTATTATATTTAATGATACTATTGTTAATAGTTTGTTATCAATTGTTGACTCATCTAGTATTGATGAAGGATTCAATCTTTCAAATTATGCAGAAACATCAACGGATAATTATGCAAGCACTTATGGCAGGCGTGATGTTAACAGAGTTTATTTCAACTTTACTGATGTTATGAGTAACATTGAAATAAGTTGCAAATTTTCAATTCAAACCTTCCAAGTTGATTTTTATAACATTCTTGATGATAATGGAGATACGCTTTCACTTAAAGAAGGAACTATTAATGTTTATGAAACAACATTTAACGAAGAAAGTTTTAATGCAATTTTATCTTCAATGAATCTTGATGACCCTAATTATGTTTTAAGGTCAAATTTATCTTATGGACTCACAAAGATTGCAACAATTTCAAATGATGTTGCTCAAACTTCAAGTTCAGTTTCATATAATGTTCCTTATGGATATTTCTTGTATGGAAACTATTATTCATCATCAATTGTTGGTAACAGACCAGTTGATGACCCTGAAGCAGTTGGTCAAGCATATAATGGTTATGAATATATTTATGCTAATGGCTATTATAACTATGGTTCAACAACAACGCCAATAACAAGCAACGGAACGGATAGTTATTATGATCAGTGTTCACCAATTTTAGGAAACAAGGTTGCATTCCCAACAAAGTCTATGAGATTAGACCTTTCATTCTATTCGTTTAAAGGTTGGTATGAATATTCACTTGATAGAAATAAAAATGTTTTATTTACTGAATATGTTCAAGAGAGTGAAGCAACTTATATTAACAGAAATATAACATTATATGGATATTATTATGCAATGAACAGACCAACAAATATTCAATTCTATACATGGGATGATGATACCAATTCATACACTGCATATAATGGAAATACGGAAGAATATACTCTTAACTCAAACACAGAAAATTCTCCATTTGTTAATGAAAATGGAACGCTAATTCCAAAAGAAGAGCAAATTGAATATGTTGATGATTCAAATTATGCAAAAATAAATATTTCAGTGCAATATGGTTTTGATGGTTTGGGACTAGAAAATAAATATACCGTTAATGATTTTAATGATGATAGAAGTTCGGGCGGACAAGATTATAACACACTGCGAACTTTGCTTCGAACTTATTGGTTCTATGAAGAAACTTATGAAGTGTTCTATTTTGAAAATGTAGATGACTCGAAGACATATATTTGTTATGACGAAGCATCAAAAAATTTCTATTATGTTGATGAAAATAATCAAAAAGTTTTAGTTGAAATTACAACAGTTGATAATGAAAACTTCTATTATAATATTAAAGGCAATTCAACAAAAATTAAACTTGAGCGGGAAGAAAAATATAGATATGATTATCCTGGTGCAAAACTTTATATAAGAGTTAGTGATGCTGATAGTAATGGCAGATATTATGAACTTAAAGAAATTGTTTATAATGAAACTGTTCCAACCAATGCACCTGAAAGCACCGATTGGGTATTATCTAGAAGACCAAGGTATTATGTTCAGATTGAAGGTGATTATTATTATTGGCTTCCAATTATGCAAGATAGTTCAACAAGTGCACCTAGCACAACAATTTATAATGGAGAGGGAAGTTCAACTGGTCTTTCATTCACATATAGCATTCAAACACTTGATGCGTATTACATAATTTATAATAATGAATATTATGAAGTTGTTTATCCAACAGCCAATGATGAATATGGTTCACCTTATGTTAACCCTGAAACTATGCCGGGTGAAGTTACAATTCCTGTTAGAGATGATTATATTCAAACATATTATTTGAACTTTAATAACAAAACTCTCTGCACGTCGGCTGATTTGCTTATTAAAGTTGATTTTGAACACAGAGTTTACTGCCCAGTTAATGATAACTATACAATTAATGTTTCACTTACTGCTGGCTCTGGTGGAACTCAATCGTGGACATCTTCAGGTATAACAATCAACTCACTTCCAAGTCCTAACATTGGATTCTGGTATAATAGTGAAGAATATGGCTTTATTGGTTACATTTATATGACAGATGCAATTTTAACAGACCTTAAGGCAAATGCTTCAGATAGTGAATCGGGTGAAGTTACACAAAGTGGTGCAATATATACCGAGTTTTCTGATTATATTGATATTATTTATGATGGCTATGACCAACTTTATATTGAAAACTTAAAACGAGCGGTTGCTGAAAGAGTTTCAGAATATTCACTAGAAGACTTTTTAAGTGCGCTTTTAATTGCAAATTCTTATGTTTACGACACTGATGGTTCAACAATTAACTTTATAAATGTTAATGTGCCTATAACATTTGAAAATATTGAATTTTTAGACGAAAATAACAACTTGCAAACAGTTTCACTTTCAGTTGTTGTTGAAGTTCAATTCAATATAATTTCAAGGCAAACAGTTGTTAGTGAACGAATTTATGCAATCCCAATCTACAGCCCTTATGTTATGGACTTTACAACTGATGCAGTTAAAAACAATGAAATTGATTCAACTCAAATTGATATTGAATCAACTGAAATGAACGTTTGGCATTTTGAAAGGGCAGCAGACACAACTCATGTTTATAACAGAGAAAATGGTGACTATTTGCAATATATTGTTTTAGACAAAGACCAATACACAGAACTTTATAATAACTCGCAAAATATTGCAGACTATTTAACAAAAATGATCAATTCGAATAAGTATGTTAATTTAGATTCTGAAACGATTGATACATCACTTGTTTCGTTAGATTTTTCAGTTGATACGGGCGAATATTTTGTGCTTTCGTTCTATTATAAAACAGGTTCAAATGATTACGTTGTAAGGGTTAGTGATAACATGTTACACATAAATTCAGATGGAAACATTAGATATAATATAACAACAATGCAAGAATATGGTCTTGGGGCATAAATGTTGAATTTATCGCAAGTTACAGCAAAAAAACAGAAAGAGAAATCTTTCTGTTTTTTTAT
Organism: uncultured Clostridia bacterium; assembly: GCA_944381185.1. Lineage (GTDB taxonomy): Bacteria > Bacillota > Clostridia > Christensenellales > UBA1242 > RGIG1681. Next base: position 316,756 of record CALWKE010000002.1, on the reverse strand, counting down.
TTTTTAAATTTTGCTATTATTATAAAATTATAACAAATATAATTATGTTATTATAACTTAAATAATACTGATAAAGTTCATAAAATAAGTTTTAATAATATAACTATAATTTGTTTTAAAAAAATAACTAAATTAGATTTTATTTGTATTAATTTTTAATAAAAAACTATGATTTTGGTCAAATTTAACCAAAATTTTGCTTGCTATTTTCGCTAATAAACAACCAAAATTTTTAATTTTTGTAAATGCCGATAAATTGGGGATTTATGTCGAATTTTAGTTTTAAAAATATAATTATATAAACATAACTATTTTATATTAAAAAATTTTTGTTAATTTTAACTATAAATATTTGTAAATTTGCTTTGTTTTTGGTATACTAACAGAGTAAGTTATTATCGCTAATTATAACTATTCACAAAAGATTTTGTAATTGGAGAATTTCATATGAAAAAATTGAAAAAATCAGCAAAAGCAATAATTATTTCAGTTGTCGCAGTTGTTTGTGTGCTTGCGATTGTTTTGGGTTGTGTTTTTGGGTTGAAAAAGAGTAGTCCAAGCAACCCAGCTGGTCAACAAGCAACAGCTTTGCAAAAATTTGAAAATTATATAAATAACGGTTATGATAATCCAAAGTATGAAGTTATAACTAACACGGCATATTCATCAATTTGTTCAATTGATGATATAATTTCGTATGGCGATAATTATTTTAACTATCGTGAAGTAACAGGAATTTCTCCAGATACAGAAGAAGAAACATATAATGAAATTTTTTATATGTATAAACAAAATGGGGGTAGTTACACATATTTTAATTTAACAGATACAGTTTCAGATGGTGGTTTTGTTCGTGACAATGCTGTGTCATATTCAGTTTTAGATTATAACGACAATTATGTGATAATTAAGAGTGTAATTGAGCAAAGAGATACATCTTACAGTGATGTTTATTTTAGTTTGATTTATATTGGTGGAAACGAACCAGTTGAAGTTTATTCACTTGACACAACTGGCAGAGAAATGATGGTGTATATTCACGATAGGTTAGGTGAATCTACATCAGCTGAAATGTCACTTTATGACAACTATTTAATTTTCTCGGTTATGAGAGATATTGATTTTAGTTCAGGTGATGGATATTATGATGTTTATTATTTAACATTGCCAAACAGTTCAGAGTTATTGACATCAGATAGTTTTTCTAAAATTGAAAATATAACCTTTAATATGATGGATATCAATAACTTGCCAACACTTTCAGTTTCAGAAAACTTTTTCACATTAAAAACAACAAATAATTTTTCAATATATTACAAATCAGAAAGTGGTTATAAATCACTTGTTAAGCCAATAACAAATGCTAAAAATAATCAATTGAATTATAATGTGAGTTTTATTAATAATAATAAAATTCTAATTGAAACACTTGAGTATGTTTCAAATGATCAAGTTGTTTCAACAACAGTTAAAGAAAATAATCAAAATATTAATTATTCATACAGCATTATTGATTTATCAAATAATAATGCAAAAGAAATAACTTTAAAATTAAATGATGGATATGCAAAATTAACAACAGTGGCAAATTCTAACACTGCTGACTTTTATTATGTTTGTGAACAAAAAATTGGTGTTAACAACACTTTAGAAGATGCGTTTTTAAGTAAGTATTATAATAATGACAATGAATTATTTTTAGCTTATGAATCTATGCGTGATGAAGTTGTTTTGCATGTTAGTGGAACAACGTTGCTTCGTGATAGTGGTTTTTATGAATATAAAAATGTTAATGAGCAAACTTTAAAAATAGATTTTGAATATAGTCAAATTGAACTTATGAGTTCAAATGATTACAGAGAAGAATATTTTGTTTATCACAACAATGAATTTGGCATTGTTGGCATTTTTGATGCAAAAGGAAATAAGATTTTTGATGAAACCAGTGATTATATATTTAATGAAATCACACCTATCAAAAATGGTTATGCAATAGGCACAACCAATGATAGATATTACACAATTATTGCTAGCGAAAAAAAGGTTATTGGTGTTCAAGGTTATCAATATGACAATAATTTTACTCAACTTATGAATTATGGTTTGGGTATGGTTGTTGGTTTGGTTGACGAAAACACATATTCACTTGTGCTTTTAGACGGAACTAAAATTTTGCCTGAATTTGAAAGGTGGGAATTTGCTTCTGAAACAAAAGATGAAATTATTATTGAATTTTATAAATCGGGAAGCAACAAGGCTGATTATGTTCTTCGAATTGATGGAATAAGTGGTAATTTTGTTTTTGAAAATGATGCCAGCATCATTGAAACTTATAGTGTTTTAAATAAAAACAATACCGATATAATAACATCTTATGTAAGTGACAATGCAACTTTATACACAACAGGTGGAACACACATTGGAAATTTATATGCTTATGATAATAAAAATGCATCAATTTTTGATCCGGGTGGTCATAATTGGTATATTACTGTATCAATGGTTAATGGTTATTATCTTACTAGTGCAACAATAGGTGTTAACTTTTACAATAATTATAATATAGTAATTAGATCGTCTGCCGCTACAAACGGAAAAGTTACAATTGGATCTTGTTCGCCTTCTGATTATACATTTAAGGTGAACAGTCAAGGTTCTGGCAGTTCAAGTGTTATAGATGGAACTTATTATTATTCTGTAACCTATAAAGTATCTCAAAATAATGCAAAATATGTTGGCTCTTTAAATTTTCAATCAGATAGGTACGAAACATCGGGATATTCTAAATTTCAATATTCTGTTGTTTTTAAAAATGATTATGGCAATGTAACTTATAATGGAACTCAATATTCAACATACACAAAAAATGTTTCATATGGTGGTTCAGTTTCAACCTCTGGCATGGGTGCTGCTTCAAGAACGGGGTATCATTTTACAGGTTGGAGCAACACAACTGGTAGTGTTACTTCTCCAAGAGCATGTTATGCACAATGGACTGCAAATACATACACTGTTAAATATTATTTTCTTTATGGCAGTGGAACTAGTGTGACCTCTTATAGCCAATCATGTACATATGGAAAATCATATTCTTATCAATATTATAGCACAGTATGTTCTAATAAAGGTGTTACACCTGCAACCAATTATTATGGTTGGGGATTTGTTGGGTGGAGTGACACATCAGGCGGACATAACCCTTCATATAAACAAGGTGGGTCTTTTAGCAATTTAACTTCAACTAATGGTGGAACTGTTAATCGTTATGCTGTTTTTAGCAGATCACCGGTTATTTATTATTATGGGAATAAGCCAAATTCGGCTTCAAATAGTGTTACGGGTTCAACCTCAACTTCGGGACCGGGGGCACAATATCGTGGTTGTTCTTCATCAACTACTAACACTTCATCAGCTTCAGTTACTCTTAGAGATTGTGGTTTTAAGTTAACAGGCTGGCATTTTGAAGGTTGGGGAACAAGTTCGGGAACAACAACTGCAACATATTCTGAAAATGCAACTTTTTCGTGGTCATATAACACTAGCAATTCTATTAGTCTTTATGCTGTTTGGGACCAAAATTCATACACGATTTATTATAATAGCAACAAGCCAAGTTCGGCTTCAAATAGTGTTACGGGATCAACTTCAAGCACAACTGCTTACTACGATTCTAATGTAACACTTCGTTCAAATGGTTTCAGCTTAACAGGTTGGAGATTTCAAGGTTGGGCAAGATCATCTACTGGCAGTGCAGTTTATTCTTCAGGTCAAACCTTAACAAAACCAAACTTCACATCAACAAATGGTGGAAGTTACACGCTTTATGCTGTTTGGGCAGCAAATAAATATAGCGTAACATTTTATTTTGCCTATGGCAGTGGAACAAGTGTTACATCTGTAACAAGGCAATATACTTATGATGTTTCATATACCTATCCAACCTATAGTTCGCTTTGTTCGGGAAGTAGAGTTACACCTGCAACCAATTATTATGGTTGGGAATTTTATGGTTGGTATTCGTCTTCTTCAAGCACAAATAGTTCAATAACTGCTTCACAAGGTGATTCACTTAAAAACTTATCATCATCAAATAATGGTTCTGTTTCAAGGTATGCAAAATTTAGAAGAGAAGGAACACTTTTATATAATTCAAACATGCCATCATCGGCTTCGACAGCAGTTACAGGTTCAACTGACCCTACACATTTTGGATATCAATATAGAGGTGTTTCGTCTTCTTCAAGTATTTATGCTTCATCTGCATCAGCAAAAACATCTTCATGCGGATTTAAATTAAGAGGTTGGACATTTGTAGGCTGGGGAACAAGTTCTGGAACAACAACAGTTACCTATAATGCTAGCACTTCATACACATTCCTTCCATCAAACACTTATTCAAATAGTACATCAATAAATCTTTATGCAGTTTGGCGTCAAAATACCTATACTATTATTTATAATAGCAACAAACCAAGTGCTGCTTCATCAAATGTTACAGGTTCAACACCAAATAGTTCAGCGACCTATGATGCAAGTGTTACACTTTCAACAAATGGCTTCAGTTTGGTTGGTTGGACATTTAGAGGTTGGGCAACAAACTCAAGTGGAACGGGAACAATTTATTCTTCAGGTGGAACATATTCAAAACCAAACTTCACATCAACAGATGGTGGAACATACACACTTTATGCAGTTTGGCGTCAGAATACTTACACAATTGTTTATGCAGGTAACACCCCAAGCAATGCAACTTATGATGTTACAGGTTCAACACCAAATAGTTCAGCGACCTATGATGCAAGCGTAAAACTTTCAACAAATGGCTTCAGTTTGGTTGGTTGGACATTTACTGGTTGGGCAACAAACTCAAGTGGAACGGGAACAATTTATTCTTCAGGTGGAACATATTCAAAACCTAACTTCATATCAATTGATGGTGGAACTGCCACACTTTATGCAGTTTGGAAACAGAATACTTATTCAATTTCATACACACTTAATGGTGGAAGTTATGGAACAAATCATCCAACTTCTGCTACTTTTGAAGTGACATTTACTGTTAATAATCCAACAAGAGTTGGATACACTTTTGCTGGTTGGAATATCACAAATCTTGATTCTGTTGACCATTATTACGGCAGTTACACAAGCACTGCTACATCTCTTTCAGGAATAAAAGAAACAACCTTTAAAAATTTGCGTTCGACTTCAGGAACGGTAAATTTTGCTGCAACTTGGTCTGCTAATGTTTACACAATTAATTATAACCTTAACGGTGGAAGTTATGGAACAAACCATCCAACTTCTGCTGCTTATGACCAAACAATAACAATCAATAATCCTACAAGAATTGGTTATGATTTTACTGGTTGGGATATAACCGGTATGGATACTGTTACTCATACTATTGGTTCATCAACAACCACTGCAACTTCAGTTTCAAAAACATTTGCAACTTCATTTAAAAATTTGCACTCAACTAGTGGAACGGTTACATTTACTGCAAATTGGGTTGGAAGAGTTTATTCTATTACATATGTGTTAAATGGTGGAACTCATGGAACAAATCACCCAACAACTGCAACTTTTGGAACAGAGTTTTCAGTTTCTAACCCATCAAGAATAGGTTATACATTTGCTGGCTGGACAATTTCAGGAATGTCAACCAATTGCGACCACATTATTGGTGGTGCAACTGTTACTGGTGCAACAACCGAAGGTGTTTTTGCAACAACATTTAATAATTTAAATTCAGAAGAGGGAACAGTTACATTTACTGCAATTTTCCAACCAATAAGTTATTACTTATATTTCTCATATATCACCGATTACGATTATCACAACATAAACAAACCAACGGTTAACGGAAACAGAATTTATAACACATCAACGGGTCAAAGAGATTTGATTGAATTTGACTCTACTTACACAATTCCATCGGGATTCCCTGATAATGTTGACTCAAGCAGTATTTGCCCAGCAGGAACAAGCCTTGTTGGTTGGTATGTGACAACAGTTTCTCCTGATTCTAACACTTCAACAACTGCTTTTGTTAAAAATTATGACCTTGGTCAGTCATTTGTTTGGCAATATCCACAAGATATGTATGTGTATGCAGTTTATGAGCTTAATACATACACAGTTAATTATTATTCGTCACAAACTGATTCAGATATGGTTTCTTCTGACATTGATAAAGTTAACTATGCAAACAAATATGCTTTTGCAACATCAAAAACAATTGTTACTGGAAGCACTTTAACTTCAAATACCTTTGAAATTCCGGGCTACACACAGGTAGGTTGGTATTATTCTACTGCAACTTATGCAGGTGAAATAACTTCTCATCAAGTTAACACAGAGCCATTTATTTGGGAACTTTTTGATAATGATACTTACTATTTCTATGCTCATTATGAAGCAAATGCTTACACAGTTCAATATTACACAACTTTCCAAAATTCACTTGGATATGTTAACAATACAAGCAAATATCAAATTTATGAAACAGTTTATGAGGGAAAGGTTACCGTTGACTTTAACTCTTCATTCGACCTTATTAACCTTGTAAGTTCAGGTTCAGAAAAAACAGTTCCACATGGATATGAATTTGCTGGTTGGTATTTCTATTTGCCAAGCGATTCTTCAAATCATGAACTCACCGGCGAAGAACAAAACGCAATAAGCATTAATTCATATGACAGCATTTCAGGCAAACTTGTTTCAACTGATAAACTTATTGGAACTATTGAACATTATTCATTTGATGGTGATGTTTATGCCTTTGCTTATTATGAACCTTGCAAGTATAGAGTTAGATATTTTGTTCCAGGTTATAATGACAATGGTATTTTGACACCTGATGAAAGTGTTGTTACCCTTGCTAACCGATTAGGTATGCAGGTTTCTGATGCTCTTGGTTATGCTGAAGCATTGAATATTATTGATACTTATGGTTATTATATTGACGAAGTTGTTACATTCAATGAATATTTCACTGCAAGAGATGAAAATGTGTTCTATGGAACAACTCTTCTTGGTTGGTATGTTTCAACCTCTAACACGCTTCCTGACAACACCGATAAATTTACTGTTGACCACATTAACTGGGAAGCAGGAAGTGAAATTTTCCTTGATGTTTATCAAGAAGAATCTAATGATATAGTTTATTATGCCTATGGCATTTATGAACTTGCAATCTATAAAATTTATTATTATATTGCACCAAACTTTGCTAATATCAATAAATTAACTAATATAAATTATCAATATCATGTTGTATCTGAAATGATTTTGTTTGGTTCAAAATATGAGTTTATTGTTTATCCAGATACAACTGACGAAAATAAAACAATCAACTTCTTCACAGAAGGTATGCATATTGAAGGTTGGTATATTTCATCTAGCGGTCTTGATTCATTTACATCAGTATTTAATATAACAGAAGATAATATTTCTGTTAGAGCGGGTGATGTTGTTAATATTACCCAAGAATGTGATTGGTTTGACCCTGACCTTGAAAAGGGTGATGATGGATATTACAGTTATCATGCTTATGCTTGGTATGATTGGACAGATTATTTTGTTTATTATTATCAAATAACTGATAAAGAATTTAACTATGACAGGGATAATGTTAACGATTTCTTCAATCAATTTGTTAATGCTATGCCTAACTATTCTGCTGCAGTTACACCTGATGATGAGGATTATAGAACTGATAGTGGATATAACTCTTTTGATGTTGTTACATTTGAACTCACAAACTACAAACTTGGCGAAAGCGTTATTGACCTAGTTATTCCAAAAGGTTATTCGTTTGATAAATGGGTAATTTACACACAAGATGAAAACGGCAATTATGTTGAATCTAACATAGACTATAACGGAAAGTGGCACTATACATATAACATATACTGTTATGCATCTTATAAGCCAAATGAATATACTGTTAACTATTACACAGCAAACAACAACTTAATTGGAACAACAAACAATACCAATTTATATTTTAATAGTTTTAGTGAAAATGTTATTTTCAATAGTCAATATGTTATTAGAAACAACGATGACGAAGGTTTTTCACTTTTAGGCTATCAAATTGTTGGTTATTATGTTACAACTTCAATGCTTTCTGCCAACAAATTATTAACAGAAAGTGATATAACAAACATAACAAATTTTGCTTACGATGATATTGCAGTTTCAAGCGGGCTTTATGCTTCAAATGAAATTGAACAATACTTCACGGTTGATGGAAGCTTTTTATATAGATATGATTCTGATATTTATGTGTATGCAATTTATGAGCAAACTTCATACACAGTGTCTTATTATGAGCCTTTAAATAACAGAGTTAATGATATTTACAATACAAACTATTTTGATTTAATTTATTCAAATACTGCTGTATTTAATAATGACTATACAATTTGGGAAGTTGAACCTGATTTAATTTCTGGCTACACCTTTAAAGGTTGGTTTGTTTCAACAACTCCATTTAGTGGTTCAATTTCAGAAATAACTTCAGCATATTTAGAAAGTTTGCAAGTTAATAACACAACTTCTCAAACAGGTTCACTTGTTGCTGGAATTTATTCAGATAGTGGCTTCGGTGAAAATTATTTGCAAAATTGGGCTTCAGGTGAAACATTTACTTGGAGATACACTTCTGATGTTTATGCCTACGCATTCTATGTTCCAAATGAATATAATGTGTTCTATTATGATGCTGACAACAACCTTGTTGGAAGTGCAAACAATGCTGGTGAATATAGCATAAGGGGAGATAGCGCTGGTATTCCATTTACATTTAATGGTAAAGTAACTATTTCTAATGAAATGCTTATTGACTTTAATTCGTATAAATTTGGTCTTGTTGGTTACACCTTTACTGGCTTCTATGTTTCAACATCTCCACTTGCATCAAGTGTTAAATTTACTTCGCCAACAAATGAATATAGAAATAGTTATTGGACAAATAACTATGATTTAGACGACCATTTTACAATTTCTTCAGATGAGGCTAATGGCTCAAGTTATCAACAAAATTGGACAAATGGAAGCACATTCTATTTCAGATATACAAGCGATATCTATGTTTATGCTGTTTATGAAGCAAATTCATATTCAATTAATTATTACATTCCAAATGATAATGCTGTTGGAACTGCTAATAATTTGGCAAATTATTCTCAAGTTTTAGTTGATGAAGCATTTTCATCTTCAATATTTAACGAAAATTATACAACCTATGAAACAAGTTTGATTGGCTATACATTCCTTGGTTGGTATGTTTTTGATGAAATTCAAACAGTTGGAAATATTTCAGCTTATACTGATATCTATTTAAATAGTTATCAAATTAACACATCATCAAACAATCAAACAATTAATTCGGATTCGGCTATTAATAATGATAATTACAAACAGGTTTGGACACCATCAAACACATTCATTTGGAGATATACAAATGATGTATTTGCTTATGCACTTTTTGAAGCAAACACTTATAATGTTTACTATTATGAACCTAGTGACAACTTGGTTGAAGTTGTTGGTTCAAATAGGTATGAACATGCCATTTACACAGCATATTTCATGCAAACACAAGTTGTAAGTATTGATTTTAACGAATTATTAAAAGTTAAAGATTCTTCACTTGTTGGTTACACTTTTAATGGTTGGTATGCAGTTACATCACCACTTGCTTCAACAAATAATAATGAAACATTAATTAACTCTTTCACTCAAGCAGTTTATTTGATGAATGATGTTTCTTTTGGCGATGAAACGTATGCACAAAATTGGGCTAAAAATGCTGAAGAATTCTACTTTAGATATACTAGCGATGTTTACGCTTATGCATATTACACTGCAAATGAATACACAATTACATATTACAATGCAAATACTAATAAGTTTGACCATATTAACAACACCGACCATTATGAATCTATCGCTCTTCCTGTAATTGAAAAGGTAAGTTTTAATGAACTTTACACCACATATTCACTTGCAGCTGATAACAGGGAAGTTTTTGCGGGTTATACATGGCAGGGTTGGTATATATCAACAACACCTCTTCAATCTATTAAATTTAATTGGGTTGGTGAAACCGTTGAATATTTAAATTCTTATCAAAACAACAAAACAACCTATGGTGAAATTTTATCTGATGAAGACGCAAATTCGTCACTTTATGAACAAAATTGGGTTCAAAATGGTGAATCATTCTTGTTTAGATACACTACAGATGTTTATGCTTATGCATACTACACTGCAAATGAATATAATTTACATTTCTATAATTCAAAAGATAATAAAGTTGGCAGTGCAAACTCTGTTGCTAACTACTTTAACGAAATTAATATAACTGTTGCCTATAACGATGTGGTTTTAATTCGTGATAATAAAGACGATTACACATACTCGGTTGTTGTTTGGTATTATAACAATGATAACAACAAAGTTATCAGAGAAGAAATTACATTCGATAACTTGTTAGGCTATACATTTAGAGGGTTCTTTACATCAAAAACACTTCTTTCTAGTGATTCAACAATCACTTCAATCACAAATGAGTATATTTTGAATGACCCAAGTTTGCTTGAAACTCCAGAAGAAGAGTCTTATTATAGTCAATATTGGATAATTGATAGGGATAAGGTTGTTGGTGATGGAATTGAAAAATATTTCTATTACAGAACTTATTTTGAAGATTATAGCAATGACCTATATCTTTACATGTTCTATGAAGTAAATTCATTTGATATTACTTATTATTGGACAGAAAACAATTCAGTTTATTTGAACGATGATAAGTATGCTGATGGAACAGAATTTGCTAATAATGTTGACTATTATATTTCAACAAATGGTTCAACTGAAACCATAACTGGATTTAATTTTAATGACTTATTCACAGTTAAATCAGTTTCACTTGATGGATATATATTTAATGGGTGGTTTATTTCATATTCACCATTATCAGAAGAAACTATAACCGAACTTACAAGTGAATATCTTAATCATTATTTTGAATTTAATCCTAATAGACACTTATATGCTTCAGATTCTGAAATTGGCAATGGGCAATACTTGCAACTTTGGACACCTGACAATAAATTCTATTTCAGATATGAAGACAATCCACAAACAAATGTTGACGATAACCGTCATCTTTATGCTTATGCGTTCTATACGCCAAGAACCTATGAAGTTCATTTCTACTATTCAGATTATGATTATGATTCTGCTTATCATGGAACAAGCAGAGTTGATGATTCAACAAGTTTTTATGATGAATACTATAATGTTAATACAAACTATAAGGAGTACACCACTGTAACAGTTACTTTCAATAAAGCTCTTGTTCTTCCTTATGATACATTTAATTTGAATGCTGTTGCTGGAACTGAAAATGTTCCTTATGGATATGACTTCTATTATTGGATATTCTCTAGAGATTCTGCATCTTCATCAACAATCTATAATACTCCAATATATAATAACGGAAACAAATTCTATAGCAGTGATAACTACGACATCTATACTGGGTTAACAAGTTTTGATGAAACGCAACTTATTTCAACTGCTCCAACTGATTATGTTCTTCATGAGTTTGCAACTGATACAAACTATATTTATGAACTTTACAGCAAAACAACAGGTAGCAATGAAATTGTTAGATATTGGGATATTTTTGACCAAACTGACTATTACTTCTATGCATATTATAGAAAAGAAATTTATGACTATTTCTATTATTATGCAACAACACAAGAAAACGATAATGCAAACAACACTGCACTTTATCATGAGTTAAATAAGAACTATGATGATGTTCTAAATAAAATTAAATATGATAATACCATTGTGTTAACACAACTTTATCGTGATGCACTTCCAACAGACTATTCACTTGCTGGTTGGTATGTTTCAACAACTCCATTTAATTCTCAAATTTATGCCGATTATGATGAAAATAGTGACATTACTGGTTATTACTACTTAAATGGTGACCAAAAAGTATTTATTGACATCTATGAAGAAGGGTATGAATTTGGTAAATTTGTTGGCGGTTCAACAAATTATCAGCCATATGCAGATAGTCAAATTGATGGAAATCTTTATATTTATGCTGTTTATAGAAAGACTATAAACAAGTATAATGTTGATGTTATTGCAAGTGATAAAGCAACAACAATAACAGAATCTTCTAATGGTAAGTTTGATTATCTTAACGATTCATTAACTGGATACATTGGTAATTTGAACTATAATGGTGTTAGTTCAATTGGCGATATTGTGAGTCGTGTTGATATTATAACAAATTCAGTTTATAACACTGATATTTACATTCCAAACACTGAAGTTAAAGGTAAGAATGAAATTCATTCTGTTCAAAATAAAACTTTGGTTATTGAAATAACAACCAAACTAGGATATTATTTGTCAAGTTATGAACTTGTTAATGCTGTTGGTGCTTCAATCTTTAACACAGAGCGAACACTTTATGGTGGAGATGTTATTGTTTCAAATCAACACAGCATTTATAACATAAAAAATGCTGATGGAACGATTACTTATGTTATAACAATCACAAATTGCTTTGCTGATGACACAGAAGAATATGTAGATGACGCAACGGCTTATGCTGATGAAATAAGCACATTAAGATTTACTTTTGCAACAACAACATATACTTTCTTAAACTTCAGTCAAAATGGAAGTTCTAACAGAAACCCTCAAGGGTTTAGTTATGTGCCTGTTGCAGGTGAAGGTGCAACAAGTTCTAATGCAAACTTTAATGTTACAGCAAAGAATCAAACATCAAAATCTTATTATGGAAACACAAACATTGTTGTGTTCTATCCAAAATTTGACCCACTTTCAACTGATAATGGAATAATTGAAATTTCATCTTATCTTTCATCATTAAAAATAGGTAATAATACCTATAACTTTAATATTGGATATAATGATGTTACTGATAGATATGATATGGCAAAGATAACTTCAACAAATGCTGAAAGTTATTACTCTCAAAGAGCATATAACACATTTGTTGTTGATGGTGTGACATATGATGTTAACAATGCATTTAAGATGGGCGATTTCGTGCTTTATCTTTGCTCAAATGGTGGGCTTCATACCGAAGTTAAATATTGTTATATCTTGTTTAGTGATGCAACTGCAGAAAATGAATCAAAACAAGTTGTTGCTAATTTTACAGATATAAGAAATTCAATAGTAACAAGTGCTGAACTTACTGATGATTCTGATGTTTACACAGCTGGCAATAACTTTGGTGCAATCACATCAACAATCAATAATATTTTGCCAACTGCAACAAATGTGTTTACCATAACACCTGATGATGGCTATGTTGTTGACTATATTTTAATTTCTTATCAAGGTGAAACTTATAGAATTTCACTTGATGAAATTGTGACAGATTATGTTAAAAATGGCAAATACACCTATAATTACACTTTCATTGATGAGCAATCAACTGATGATTATTATTTGACTCATAATGATGCATATATTTCATATGTTTATGATGTTAAAACTGGTGTTATAACAATAACTATTGCAGGTATTTACCATGAAATGACAATCGAGTCATTCTTTAAGTCGCATGTTGTGTTTAGACTAGAAGCAGAGCAAGTTTCATTCCTTTCAACTGCAGGTGCTGTTCAAGACATAACAAAAGATAATATTATCTTTACAATTGACCAAGATGTGCTTGATGCAAGTTATTTTGTTACTGGCTATTATGATGGCGTAAACAAAGATGGCATTGATATGACAATGTATTATCTTGAATTTGTTTCATATGGCAATGCTGATATCTTTAATAATCCATTCTACTTTAATATGCTTGGTGATGAGTATTCATTCCAACTTCAAAACGCTTATGTGTTTAATGAAGAAAATGAAAGAGAACTTCGTGAAGTTGCAAAATCATCAACAAACTATACAAGTGGAACAATAAATGCAATGCAAGACATATTTGCCCTTGGTAATAATGGCAGAAGTTTTGTGAAATTTAGAGTTGATGTGCTTGCAAATGTTGTTGAAGTTAACTCATACTTAAATGTTATTGATGTTAATGGAAATGTTATGGGTGCAAGGCTTGACCCATATTCACAGTATACTTGGTTCAATTCAGAGGTAGTTTCAGATATAGTTACAAACTATTATGCTGATTACACAAATACAAAAGATCTCTCACAAATTCAATATGATGCAAGCAAAGTTATTCATACATATTATGGAAGAACAATAAGTTTTGATTATTCAAAAGTTGATGGCTACACACTTTCAACAATCAAATTCTATGGACTTACAAACAACACTATAACAGAAGAAAATGAGGGCAATGCTATTAACATAACTGGTGTTGTTTCAAACGGAACAATAACATTCACTGATGAATGTGGACATGATATTGCCGAGTCAACTTACACAGTTGATGGTGGAGTTTATCACATTTCATTTACAGGTGATATTGTTGCATATCTAACCGATGGTTATGTTATGGAATTTTATTCAACACCAGATATCTTTGAAGTTAGATATAATTCAAATAAGCAAGCATCATCAAGTCCACTTATTGTTAACACAATAACAAATCCAGTTGCTGACCCATATAATGTTGTTGTTGATAGCAAAGAATATTTGTCAGCAAATGATTTTGCTGAAAACAGAGTAACAACACAAAAACTTGTTTATAATCAAGTGTTTGAATATGGTGATTTAACAAGTGCTTATGAAGAACTTGCTAAAAACCCTGACTATGTTCCAGAAAACTTAAAACTATTTGACGATGTTGATATAACAAGTGAGGAATATAGGTTATTCACTTACACAAACAGGTTAGATTTCTATCCATTTGATATGGTGGGATACACATTTATTGGCTGGTCTAGTGTTACTGATTGGTTAAATGAAAATGCTGATGTTGCACTCTATAACAATTTGGCATCATTTGTTGCAAATGCTTCAACAAGCGAGTCTTATGAATATAATTACTATGATATTCTAAAGAGCCAAATTTTGAATGGAACAGTTAACCTTTATGCAAGGTGGCAAGCTGAAACATATTCAGTTAACTTTAACCTTAATACCACCGTTGAAAAGACCCCTGCAAGGTTCTTTGACGGAACAAATTATTTAAGTGACACTCAAACATACACAGTTACAGTTGTGTTTGATACAAATAATTGGATTAACCTTAACAATGTCAATGCACAAAGATATGGCTACACATTTGATGGCTGGTTTATTGCATCGGGTGATTCATATCAAATTGTTACTGGTATTGATAGAACTGATATTGTAAACGATGCCGAACAACCAATTTTCAATTACACAATGTTTACAAGAGTTCATGATGTTAATTCAATTCCAGATGATTGTGAACAACTTATTGATAAAGGAAATGCTGATTATCAAACAACAAAACACTTTATTAATTCGGCAACTCAAGGGCAATTAGGTTTTACAAATCATAGTGACCCAGACCATATTATTCAACTCTATGCTCATTGGACAGCAAAAACTTATAAAGCATATTTCTATTATGCAGTTGGAACATATGACGACGAAAATAAAGTTAATGAAATCAATAATGGCGGTTCAACAAACTATGAACCATATAATATGTTTGATGACGGGCATGGTAATTTAGTTAACTATATTGAGATAACTTATGACGGACAATTTGTTATAGCTGACGCCATTACCGATGAAGATTATATTCCACTTCATTATGACTATTATGCATGGTTTAGGTGGTATTATAACTATGACAATCAAAGTGAATTAACAGACCCTAATCCAGATAAATTTGAAAATGTTAGTGACTGGTTTAATGTTTCAGATTTAACTGATATTGATAGTGGTGTGTTTGACGATGATTATATGAGTATTTGGTATCAGCCAAATTATTCAAATGAATACTTATATCTTACAGATATGGAAGAACAATCAAGATGTGATGTTCCTTATATCAATCTTGATGATTACAAAAATGACCCTGATGATGTTGATGAACTTTATATTGATTATGATTTCTTCTCATCTGATAAGTTTATAAGTGCTGGTTCACCACTTTATAAGAGATATGCAGGAGATGAATATTTCTTTGCGTATGATGTTAAAGAAGTTTATTATGCAGATTTCTATGATAGTGATACGAACCCAACAACAGAATATGATGACAATAAAGTAGACAAAGGACATCATTTTGTTGCTCCAACAAATGGTGAAAACCCTGAACTTGATAGAAACTATGTTTACTATTCAACAATACCTACAATTTATGCAGATGATGGTGTTACGGTTGTTGAACAACACAAAACAGAACTTATTCGTGCAAGTTATGCAACCGACTTTGAATGGGAGTGGAACCCTTATGAGTCTAGACTTGGTGGACTTCAAGTTCCTGTTCCATCATGGTATGAATTTGTTGGGTGGTATGTTCAAATTGACCAAAATCATGCATACTTAATCAATGATGAATTCTATCAAAATAGTTATTTCACAAAGAATAATGGTCAAAATAATTATCATGAATTTGAGTATACTTACACTGATTTTGACGGCTCAACACAAATTGCACATTCTGAATTCTATTACTATACAGATGAAGATGGCAATATTAAATTTAGGTTCACTCATGCATATTGTGACATCTATGTTTATGCAGTTTATAAAATGGTTGAGTATTCTGCAGATGTAACAATAAATGCTGATTATGGTGCAGTTTATTATAGAACGGATGGAACTCTTCAAACAAATAACCCTGTAAGTGGAATTGAAAGTGTTAACTTATCACAAAATGTTAACCTTACAGACAACATTAATAACAATACAATTATCTATGCGGATAGAGTAAATTATAAAGGTTCTTATGATTTGCCTTCAACATTTGAAGAATATATTGGTTCTCTTAACAGAATTCCATATACGCCAAATGCATTTGTTTATTCAAATAATGCTGATGAAAATGACCCTGATAATGCAAGGTTTGATAATGACGAAGAGGTCGGCAAACGAGCTTATGATAACTTTGTTTATAACACAGATGTAAACTTTGTTGTAACAACAATTCAAAATAATGATTTAACATTATTTATTTACCTTCGTGAAGGTTATAGACTGGCTGAAGATGATGTGATAATAACAAATCTTGGAACAACAACAAATGTGTTTACATATGAAGAATTCTATAACAAAGAAACTCGTGAATATCGTTACATAATTAAGATTGCAAATGTCTACACCGATTTTGATGTAACACTTAATGTTGAAACAATAGAATATAATTCACTTGATTTCAGCACTGTTGGTAATGGAACACTTCAAGGCTATGTTGAACAGGGAACAGGCACAGAAAATACACTTGATTCACAAGTTCAAATTGTTGCTAATAATCCTAATATGTTCTACGGAAACACACAATTTGTTGTGTTCTATCCAAGCATTAACACAAAGAATAATATCTTTGACGGAAATGAACTTAATTATGTTGATTCATATTTAAGCAGACTATATTTCAGCAATGGAACAACAAGTGATTACTTTGATTTGATGTATGGACTTGATAGCAATGAATATCAAATTGACTTTACTAACTTTGTTTTAAGGTCAAGTGATGGAGCGATTATAAGTGCAAGTTCAATTAATGTTTATAATTCATTTGAAATTGTTGCTGACGGAATAACTTATATTGTTGAAAAGGCATACACAATTTCATTTAATGGCATTGAATTTGTTTTGTATTTAAGCCATTACACTGAATCAACGCACGATTATTATTGCTATATCTTATTTGCAGATACAAGAGAAGAAAATAATTCGCTTGAAGTTGTTGCAACCTTTACTGATATAACACATAATATTACATTTGAGTCTTCTGTTTCTGGTGGTGCTAATGACCTTTACAAAGAAGAGGAAACTGTTGGTGTTACAATTGATTATGCTGATAGTTTAAATCAAGGAAATGTTTATCCATCAGATATCAATGAATATGTGATTAGACCACATAGTGGATATTTGATTGAAACACTTACTGTTAATTATGGCAAGGGAACATTTACCATAACAAGAGATGATATAATTAGTAAACTTGTTGACGGAAACTACTCTTACACATATCAGTATAGTGATAATGGAAGTGAAAGCGGAAATTGGGTATATTTATTCCATGGCTGTGAATTTATTTCATATACATTTGATGAAAACACTGGGTATATTACACTTTTAATCTATGGAATTTATGGAGATGTTGAAATTATTGCGACAGCAGATTCATTTGTTTCATACAGATTTGAAGGCACAAGCATTTCATACCTTTCAACTTCAAACACACTTTCTCTTGATTCTCTTGGATTCAAGTTCTATATCGGAATTAAACCTCTTGAGTTCTTGAAAAATACAGGAGCAGGGCATCTTTCATTTGAAGAATCTAAAGCAGAGGTAACTGAATTTAGAAGTGGAAGTTACAACATTGGTGGTTCAGTAGTTTATTATGTTGAACTTATATTCATTGGAAAAGCATCATTGTTTGATGATGGAATTACCTTTAGAACTGTTGAAACTAACTACACTTATAGAATGACAG
The DNA here is from genome assembly GCA_944381185.1 of uncultured Clostridia bacterium. GTDB lineage: Bacteria > Bacillota > Clostridia > Christensenellales > UBA1242 > RGIG1681. The sequence continues at coordinate 298,119 of CALWKE010000002.1, read as the reverse complement.
ATGTTACCGTTACTAATAACACAACTCCACTTCTTGCAGGTGATTGTTACAGAGTTAATGTAGATGATTCAACAATCAATGGTGAAGTAAGCGAAGATATTAGATATAAAACAATTTATATTGATGATGTTCGTGACCTTTACAAAAAATCTGCAATTGATAATAACACCTTTGGTGGATACACATTTGCTAGAATTTTAGTTGAACCGGTTTACACAACAATCAATATTGATTCATATTTCTATGAACTTAATAGTGATGGTTCAATTAAAGATACAAGACTTGACCCAATAGCAAATAATTCATGGTTCAATAATCAAACACTTTCTAACATTAGAATTGATTATTATGAATCTAACAGAATTGGTGACCTTTCTTCAATAACATATAAAGAAAGATACGGAACAATCACAGATAATTTCTATGGCAATAGTTATGTTATTTACTTTACTGAAATTGAAGGTTATACACTTTCTGTTATTAAATATCTTGGCACAGACTATTACATTAGTTATTCTGAAAATGGAAACGGTTATACTGTTTCAATTAAAGATAGTTCAGGTAACAATCTTGCTCTTCCAAATTCAATAAGTATTGAATACACAAGAGCGGACGGAACAACCTATGGCGTGTTTAAGTTAACAGTTCTTGGCGATTCTAACACATTCCAAACAAACAATATTCATTTCTATTCGACTCCAAAACAAATAACAGTTACTTATGACTTTAATAAGCAAAATGCAACAAGTCCCGCTGTTATTAATGGTGTTGAAATTGATGAAAACAATCTTGAAAATTCACTTTTAACTCAAAACTTCTACTTTAACCAAGTAATGCCATTTGATACAAATAAATATTCAATGGTTGGCTACACATTCTTTGGTTGGTCAACTAAAGAGTTGTTTGATGCAAGTGCATCAGTTGCAGGCAATTCTGCTTGGTCAAACGAAAGTGAATGGTCAATTATTAGAAATGGTGCAAATCAAACTGATATTTACAACGAATCAACTTCGCTTTATGGCACTGGATTCTTCTCATATTGGTTTGGTGCAAGCGGAAACAATGCTTATTTTGTTTCTTATGACGGGATTGACACATACACATATAACTTCTATAACTCAATAAAAGACCAAATTCATAACTCAATGTATAATGGTGAAAATGTTGTGTTATATGCAGTTTGGAAGGCTAATAAGTATAACATTGTGTTTGATATGAACAAGAATAATGGTTCAACAACACCACAATTCTATAGTTATGAACAAAGTGATCTTGCGTATAATAATGACAGTTACTTTATTGATGACGAAAGTATTCGCTTGGTTGTTACTTATGATACAAACTTATGGCAACTTGAATACAATGGAAATATTATTAGTCTTGAAGATATCATTATTGATAGATATGGTTACACATGGCAAGGTTGGTATGTTTCAAACAATAGAAATTCAAATGCTCATGACACATTCTTCAATACTAACAAAAATGGGTTTGATTGGAATGAAATTGAAAACCTTGACGATATTTTAAATGGATATCAGCAAATTGTTGATGGACACATTTATGCAGAAAATGGTTCAATAACACTTCCAAAACTTGATTATGACCTTATTTTAGAAATAAATTATGATGAACCAAGTTATGATTTAACTTATGATTATGCAGGTGATGCAGTTAAAAAAGCAAATACTCTTGATAATCTTAATGCAGAATATGATGGTAACACATTTGGAAGCATAACACTTTATGCAGGTTGGCAAGCTAATACATATCAAATTACATATGATTATGGAACTAATGGCATTGATGATTGGATAACAAGAAATGGTTCACTTGCTCATACAAATAGTGGATTACACACAATTAAAAATGAACCATATCTTGACACTTCATCTCCACTTCAATCAAATTCAGGTGATTATGCTAAACTTATATTTGATGTTGAGTATGATGCACAATATGTTACTAGAATAGGTTACACATTCACAGGTTGGAGATTTGGTTTAAATTCTACTAACACAATTTCAAAAGGAAACAAGATTATTCTTAGTGAATCGACCATTATGAGTGAAAACTTTGATGGTTCAGCTGTTACAAATAATGCTTATCTATATCGCGACACAAGTATGATAACAAATTCAAATGAATATCTTGGTGAATTTGAAGTTCTTGGCGACACAGAATCAGGAAATAATGTAGATAATCACTTTGCAATTATGTTTGCAATGTGGCAGGTTAATACATATAAGGTTAACTTAAATATAAATGCGTCACAGACTGATTCAACAGTTGCAAACTATAGTGGAATTCAATCAGGTTCATGTGAAAGTGGATTAATTTCAATTTCACTTAATATTGTGTTTGACACGAATGTTTGGACATATGATGGAACATTTGATTTAACAGATATTGTTCTTGAAAAGTTTGGATACTTCTGGATTGGTTGGTATAGTAACGCAGAAGCAAAAGAACAGATTGATTTCTTAACTTCGGGTACTGATTATAACTATGAAAACGCATATAACAAATATGTTGATAGAATCAGTGGAAGAGAAATTGTTACTATGCAAACTCTTAACTATCAACTATTCAATCAGTTTGTATTTAGAAATCCAAATTCAGCACTTACACTTGATGAACTTGAAGATTTTGAAAAGACACTTTCATACTCAAATGAAAATGGTTATACATTTACTTCTCAAACAGGTGAAGGAAATTGGGTTGAAAATAGAGCAAATAATCAGTTTGAAGTGACAATTTATGCTAAATGGCAGGGAATTATTTATGAAGTTACATTTGATTCTTCTGCATTTAACACAAATAATGATTATTCAATTGGTTCAACTAATGCTTATTACAATGACGATGTAAATAATTATGTTCTTGAAAATGCCAACTTCAATATGTATGTAATGTTTGATACAAATATTTATACATCAAATTATCAAGAAATTTTTGACATTGAAAGTGATTATAATTCATATAACGGACAGGTTGGCACACATATTCATAATGGTGTTAATGTTGACCGTTATGGTTACACTTGGACAGGTTGGTTCACTAGAGGATATGAAAACCGCACAGAGCGAATTGCAACTGATGGTTCAACAATCTTCTTTAACGGAACAATGAATGATAATAGTTTGCTTGTTGTTGATGGCCATAGCAAAGATTTAAGGACATTTACATCAAATTACACATCAACAATTAGTGATGCAAATAATAGCAAATTTGATAAAACAATTTATGATTCACTTATGACCTTTACAACCGATAAGAATGGCAAAGTTTATGCAATGACATTCTATGCAGGTTGGCAAGCTAACACATATAACATTTATTATGAAAGAAATGATGTTAACAGCGTAAGTGACCTTAAAGTTGGTTCATCTCCAGCATATCAAATTTCAAATTATGGTGATGCAAATTATGCAGTGACTCTCACATTTGACGGAACCGATGTTGAAACAACAGCATTCCAAAGAGTTGGTTACACATTCACAGGCTTTAGCCTAGGTCAAAGTTATCCATATTTTGAAACTGTTGATGGGTCAGAGGCAAAGAGCACACTTGTTAGAATTGACTACTTTGCAATTAAAGATGAAGTTGATGCTTCGGGAACAAGTGCAAAAACAACGGAAAATTATTTGTATTACACTTATGATTTACGAAATGAAAACACAAGAGTTAAAGAAATTTTAGGTGACGACCAAAGAGAATTTGCAGTTGCTCTTAATGCTCACTATGAAGCAAACGTTTATAAGGTTAAATTTAATGGAAATAAGAATATTGGTTCAACAAACCCATACTTCTTTAATTCAATATCTCAATCATTTGTTGATGAACAATATGAATTTGATGACACATTAACAATTAAATTTGATACCGATGAATGGACACTTAATGATAATACCGATATTTCGTCTGTTTTAGTTGACCGATTTGGTTACACATGGATGGGTTGGTACACCAGAAGCAGTTGCATAAATACTGTTTCATTAGATGATAGTTCAACTTGGGCTAACTTCTATAAATATTTAGTAATTGCAGGAACGGCATCATCGAATATAACAAGAAATCTTGCAGAATTAAATTACACCATGTTCTTAACATTCTTTGACCACCCAGAAAATGTTGTTGAAGGTCAAGACTATGATTACAGGGCTGAAGGTGAAACTGGTTCAACGGGAATCACATGGCATGACGATAATAGTTTTGAAGTATTTGGTGACTTTGAAGAGCATTATGACATGCATATAATTTCATTAAGTGCTGGTTGGCAAGCAAATACTTATAAACTTACATATTACTTTAGTGATGTTAATTCAATAAAGAATTCTGATAATAACAACAGAATTGACCCTTATAAAACCACATCGCCAATTGAAACAATTAGTGTTAACAATGTTTCAGTTGCTGGTTCTTCACTTTCAACACCACTCACAATGACACTTGTGTTTGACCATGAATATGATTATCCAGAATACTTAACTAGAATTGGTTACACATTTGTTGGTTGGAGATTTGGATTAAATTCAACGGCTACAATAAATGCTGACGATAAATTAATCTTAAATGCTGAAACGATTGCTATTAATGATGTTGATAATAGTGGCTCACTAAATGAATGTTATCTATATACAAACACAATCTATAGCACAGTTTCTCAAAGTGATAATAACTATTATAACCTTGGTGACTTTGAAACTCTTGGTGATAATGATTCGTCATTTAACTTTATTATTTCAGGAGATAAGTGTTCAGGAATTGAATTCCCAGCTAATGACCAATATCACACTGCTCAAGTATTTGCGATTTGGGAAGTTAATGAATACATTGTTGAATTTAATGTTAACTATAGTGAAGATAATTCAACTATAGCAAACTATACATCTGGACTTTATAACAAAACACAAGCTGATGCTTCAAACTATTTAACTTCAACTTATGAAACAACTCCTGAATTAATTGGATTATTAAATGACATAAATAAAGATATTCATGATGATTTAATTCAATCTTATCAAGTTATTCTTTCAGATAACTTTAAGACTCTTAATATTGACAACAATTTTGAATATGTTGCTCATGTTACATTTGACCATAATGATTGGTGGTTTGAATCAAAGAATGGAAGAATTGATGATGCACTTTATTATATCTTGCTTCAAAAATTCGGATATTACTTTGGTGGCTGGTATACAAATCCTAATTTTGAAGATGAAGACATTGTTGCTGGCTATGAAGAATATGACGGGGAAGAAAATGTTGCTCTTGGAAGATGGACAACTGAAACACTTCCAATTCTAAACTATTCATATTATTCAAAATTTGATCACACAATAACAGAACAATCAAATAAATATGGAAATATTTCAAGTGGTGACTGGGTTGAAAATCGTGAAACAAAAGAGTTTGTTGTCACACTTTATGCAAAATGGACTAATAAAGTTTATACCGTTACACAATTTGATGCGAATAAAGGTATTGGTTCATCAACTCCATATTTCTCGGTTGATAAATCTGGTGTTTATCAATATGAAAATTATGATACAGCAGTTGGTAATTTGAATAATGTGATTTCAATTAAGGTTGTATTTGATACTAATAATTGGTATGCTGAAGATGCTAATGGAAATAAGATTGATAATTATTTGTATGACATTTTAATTGATAGATATGGCTACACATGGCTTGGCTGGTTTACAAATAATGACTTTAGTTCATTTACTGGTTCGGTTATAGATGGTCATAGAACAGATTATTTGACTTATATGTCGGGTTACACCGAAACTTGTTCAGCTTCAACATTTGATTATTCAATCAAAGAACAACTTGAAGCAACTAATAGTATTAATCTTACCGACCGAACAATGACACTTTATGCTCATTGGGAAGCTAACACTTATTACTTGAAATTTGACTATGCTGACGTTAATTCGGCGGAGGGTATTGCTGTTGGTTCAAGTGAAGCAATGTTCACTGATGACCAAACATACGACACAACAACTATTGTGTTTGACCAAGAATATAGTTCAATTAAAAACTTAAAGAGAAATGGTTACACATTTGTTGGTTGGTTGTTTGGAACAAATGATGAAACAAAGAGTGAGCTTCTTTCAGGTGATTTAACATTTATTCTTTCAGATAGTTATATTCATGCAAAAGATGGTTCAGGCGACATTTACTTGTTCACTGATTATGAATGCACACTTCAAGAAACATTTGGTGACCATGAAGGGCTTAATGATTATAGTGAAAATATGGTATTTGTTCATTACGTTGTTGTTTATGCTGTTTGGGAACAAATAACATACACAATTACATTCGACACAAATAAAAAGGCTGGAACATCAACAACACCTTACTATAAAGGTAAAGATGGTTTGTATGATGATAACACTCCATTTACAACAATCAGTGTTAAATTTGATGAAGATGATTGGTTTGCTAGTGAACTTGGTTATTCTATTGAAGATATTTTAACTGATAGGTTTGGTTATAAATGGTTAGGTTGGTATACCGATGCAGATTTGATAGATACTCCACATCTAATAATTGCTGGAAATTCTGACCCTGCAAGGTATCCTGAAGTATTTGATGATACATTCTTCATTGATATATTCAGTAAGTATGGATATGAATCAGATACAGTTAACACAAATATAACGCTTTATGCTGGTTGGCAAGCAAATACATATTCAATTGTTTATGACTATTCAGATAATGGTTCGAACTTATTGTACTTAAATTCTGATAATAGAAACCTTGGAACCTCAAATAACAAGTTAGGTTCTAGCACTGCAAGCCCAACACAAACTATTTCATCTTATCCTAATATTGTATCAATTGTATTTGATAATGAAAATACATCAAGTTTAACTAACTTCTTGAATTTAAGAAGAACAGGTTACATATTTAATGGCTGGTCATTGAATCCTACAGCATCAATTCTTCAAGAAAATTATAATGATGCAACAGAATTGCTTATCAACTATCTAGTTCTTAATATGGAATATGCAACCAATACTGATAATCCAAGCAGTATGGAATCAGAAGCTGGATATTTATATTATTTCAACACTGGTTCTGATAACTACTCATCTGAAGTTCTTGGTGATGCAGAAGCATCAAATGAACATGTTATTGTTCTTTATGCTAATTGGACAGTTAGAACATATGAAGTTCAATTTAACTTCAACAATTCTTATAGATGGATTGAAGAAAATCTTGCTGCATATATTAATAATTCAACAGAAGCAACTGAACTTGAGTATGCTTCACCATCTCCAATTGATGACATTTCAAATGTTACAGTATATATTCAATTTGACACAGATGAATGGTATATGCTTAATGATGAACTTGAAAAAATTGTTGATGTTCTTCAATATATTTCAACATCGAGAATTGGTTATACCTTCATGGGTTGGTATACAACAAGAACCATGAATACTGGAATGGACCAAGATGGAAATTATATTCCTTCATTGGTATATGATGCAATTAATAATGTTGATGATGAATTTAAACTTGATGCATCAACCTTTGATTCAAGTGAAGGAAGTTTGTGCACTGAAGTTGGTGGATATTTAACAGAAGAGGAAAAACAAGGAGTAACTGGAACAATCACTCTTTATGCTGGTTGGAAACAGAATACTTACACAGTTAATCTTCACTATAAAGACATTGTGGAAAGAAGCAATATACCTGGAGGAAATGATGGTCTTTATGGTTCAACTGAAGCGCTTATGACAGAAGCTGGTTCTGGTGAATATTCAAAATCTAAAGATAATTTCGACCCATTCTATCAAGTTTCTGTTCTGTTCGATTCTCAAGATTATATTGTTTATGATATAGCTGGGGATATAGTTGAAACAGATTACACACTTTATAACTTGCTTATTGACAGAATTGGTTATACTTGGACGGGTTGGTATTTAGCTGAAAATGCAAACATTAGCGAATTTTCAACAAATGGACTTGTTCAAGCACATAAATATTCAGATATTCAAGAAGGTGTGCAATATAACATTAGACCATTTGACTATACAGCTTATCAAATTGCTCTTCAATATAATACAGACATTGAAAATGAATCTGCTGATATGTTTAGGAAATTCAATGTTTATGCAGGTTGGCAAGCCAATACTTATAACATTACTTATGACTTAAATGATGTTGATGGTTTGAATTTACAAACAGGAACATCAAAAGCTGAAATCACTACATCAGGATATGCGACAAACTTAACATTTGATAGCGATATAAACACAGAAGCTTATAAGCCAATGGCTGAAAGAATTGGTTATGACTTTGTTGGTTGGGCATTATCTTCAAAAATGATTACTGAAGGTTCATTTGATGTTTCATTCAGAGTTGATGAAGGTGATGATTATCGCATAAGACTTGATAATAGTTTAATTTACTTTGATGGTAACTTGATGCTTTATTCTAGGTATGTTAATGATAATGATTGTGATGTAGAAGTTCTGGGCGACAATGAAACTGAACACAATATTGTTTTAGTTGCCGTTTGGAACAGTATTGAATATCAAATTGAATTTATCAATAACGATTTGAAGAACAACAATGGTTCAACAAATGCATATTTTGTTGATGAATTTGGTTCATTATCTTCAACATATAATCAAAGTGTTTACATTAAATTTGATTCAAGCAATTTCTATACAAAGAATCCTGACGGAACAACTAACGACTATTGTTTAGATGATATTATTATTGATAGATATGGTTACAGATTTGCTGGTTGGTCATTAATTTCATATAAAGACCCTGACTATAACTCATCATTAATGTTATATGATAAACTTATGCAAGTTGGTGGAATGACTGGATTAACAAATGAAGATAGATATAGTAGATTAAATAATATTGAATATATAGAACAAGTTGCAGAAGAAACTCCAACTGGTTGGAAATTAAAGATATATGCAATTTGGAATAACAATGTATATAAAATCAACTTTATCTATAACGATGCAACCGAATCTAATTATGATATTATTTCAAATGATAGTGCTATTGCAGGTTCTCTTGGTTCAACAATATCTTCTAAATTTACTAATACAACCTATGAGATTATGTTTGATGACACAGAGTCAATATTTATTCAAAACCTATCACGAAAAGGTTACACATTCTATGGTTACGCAATAGGTTCTAACTTAAATAATGCTACCGTGTTTAAAGCAGGTAATTCTAATGAAACAGAGATTATTTTAAATAAAACTACGGCTTCTGATAAATCTAATGTTAATTCAATGGATACAGTTGCAGGATTTATTTATGGTAATTATAATGGTGCATTAGATTTTGAAAAATTTGGAGATCAAGAATATCCAAGTGACTATAACGAAGAAGAAGACCCAAGACCTAATGCTATTAATCTTTATGCTTTGTGGTCACCAATTAATTATTCTGTTCAACTTAACATGAATTCTGGTTCAAGTTCAACTCAAGCATACTACTATGCAAATGGAAGATATAATGATGGTGTTATTTCTGATATTTACACTGTTAGTGTTGTGTTTGATACAGATGATTGGATTTGGACTAATAATAGTGGAATGAATGGAACCATTGACGAAATTGTTGTTGGAAAATTTGGTTACACTTGGACAGGTTGGTACACATCAGCCGAGTGCAGTAATGCGATTTATCGAGTTGGTGAAACATCACTTGCAGTGTTTAATAATGATTTGTATGACACAATGCAAAATGTTGACGACGAAACAAAGAGCTTGACAGTTTATGCTGGTTGGAGAGTAAATACCTATACAGTAGTAATCAATAATAATGAAATTATTGATAAAACAAGTGAAACCTTATTCTATAGTGATGATTATGGTGAATTTAATTTACCTGAAAGTAAATACACAATTACTATTGAATTTGATAGTAGTGATTGGAAAAATCTTGATAAAGTATTTATGGATAGATATGGATTTACTTGGAATGGCTTATTTACCAATAGCACAGAGTCTGCAATTCATATAACAAGTGAAGTTGTATTTGATATTAATTTATTTAAGTCAATACAAGAACTTCCTGAAACTATTTCAGGTGTAGATATAATTAACACTTATGGTGAAGATGATTCAATTGAACTTTGGGCACATTGGACAGCAAATGAATATACCATTAATGTTAACTTATATGATGCAAGCAAAGGACATGGTTCAACTAATGCATTTGGTGAATTTGAATTTAGTGAAAAAATAACACTTGGTTCAGTTATTGATTTTTCAGGAACAATCTCTAGAACTGGATATGACTTTATTGGTTGGATTGTTGGTTCAAATGATGAAGTATTCAATCAAAATGAGTTGTATATTTTAGAGAATTATGGTTATTTATTCAATTATAATTACTTAAGTCAAAGCACAACAGACCCTAGTCTTATCTACTTATATGCAACTAATCCAAATGATAATTCTTCAACTATAATTGAAGAATTGGGCGATGATGATGCTGGTTATGAACATCATATCTACATTTATGCATATTACATTCCAATTAAGTATAAAGTTATTTTTGAAAATAATGATGCTTCAAGACAAAATGGAACAACATACGCATACTTTGCAAATAATGGAGTTTATAACGAGCCAAGCAATTTGATTGATTGTTATGTAACATTTGATACAGACGATTGGGTAAATTCTAATCAAGTTCTTATTGATAGAATTGGTTATAAATTTACAGGTTGGCATAATTTAGCATCTGGTGACGACACAATTGAAGTTATTAGCAGTGGTGGTGATAAACTTGTTCTAGATGCTGACCTTCATAGAAATGTTGTTATTAATGAAAGCACAAGAGAAATTACGCTTTATGCAAACTGGAAGGCAAATACATATAAAATTAAGTATGAATCTCCAGAAGTTTCGCTTGATGGCGTTGATTTAGTTATAACTGAACTTGTATTTGACCAAACTTACACTGCTCAAAGACTTGCAATTGCTGGTTATGACTTTGTTGGTTGGACATTTACAAATTATGAAATTGATTTCCCAACAGAAAATTCAAGTGGCTTTGTTGTAAGTAATCTTGCTGTTATTTATGTTCCAAATGACTCAACTACATTTAGGTTTGGATATGTTCCTTATAACGATTCAACCGATAGTTATGACAATACTGGTAAAAATTTAATTTACTATAATGGCAATTATTATTTATACAAATCTGCTGAAATTAGCGAAAACAATTTTGAAAAACTTGGTGAAGAAAACGATACACCTTATGTAACAATGTATGCTGTTTGGAAGCCAAAGACATTTACAATTCAATTTGACTTAAATGATGTTGATTCAGAAAGTTCAGGTAAGATTGGTTCTTCACAAGGTTATTTCTCAAATAATAACTGGTCAACAGAATTTGAAGAATATCAAGAGGAATGGGGAGAACTTCGAATCACTGTAGGAACTCCTTACACATATCTCTCTTATGATGAAGATTCTCAAAATAACTTAACCGTTGACAGATATGGTTATACTTGGACGGGTTGGTACTTTGACCCTGAAACCACGGAAGAATTTAAGTTTATTGATGCATATCATGTTGGTTCTGTTCAATTAAAAATTGAGACAATTGATAAACTTACAAGTGAAGGGCTTATTACTGAAGACGATGTTATTTTAACTCTCTATGCTGGATGGCAGGCTAATATTTACACAATTGATTATATTCTTAACCCTAACAATGGTTCATCAGGTGTGTTCAATGTTGCTTCAAATCCAACCGAGTCTGAACAAGATGAGTTTTATATTTACCAATATAACAAGTTAAAATCTTCAATTTCACAAGTTGAATTTGATACAACAATTGATATTAACTATGTTAGAGTTGGTTATGAATACCAAGGATTTACATTCTTTAACTATAATTACTTTACAAGTCTACAAAGAAGGTATCTAGGTAAAACAAATGTTCCATTGAGTTTTGGCAATGTTAATGACTCAAATAACAGAGTTCACTTATACACATCTTCAATTAACAATAACTTTTCATCAGTTGGTGACCAAGAAAGATTTGGTGACAGAGAAACTTCTCATTATGTAATAGTTTATCTTGGCTGGGAAGCTATTGAATATAACATCAACATAAGTTTGAATAACTTTGGAAATGGAATTTATAACTATGGTTCTGCCGATGCTGGATATCAAACAGTTCTTGACCAAACTTATAATTTGAGACCAGATACAATTATTGCTTATACAACTAATGCAACAAATTATTTAACATTTACAATTAAATTTGACTCATTATTTAGTGAGGCATTAACAACAAGGTCTTATGGTGGAAATAGATATTCATTAAGTGAATTAATGATTTACTTAACAGGTTATAAACTCACTTCGCTTAACACGAATACTAATAAAACCGATCCAAATAATGTTGCTGTAGTAACTTATACTGGTGGAATTGGAATTTGCAATCAAACTTTAACATTAAGTTATGAAACATTCCAAAAAGTGTTCTATCAAAAGATAATCACTTCTGGAAACGATAAATTCTCTAATATTTATAGTTTGTATGATAACTTTAAAGAAGTTGGTTCAGATTACATTCAAATAAGAAACTTTAAAGAGACCAATGATAATAATGTTATTACTTTATTTGCTGGATATGAAATTAACAGATACACTGTTACAGCTGAAAATGCTGAAGATAATATAAATATTAATACTGGTTATTACAAGTTAATTAACTTATTGAACTCAACTACATTTGCTCAATCTCAAAGTCAAACTATTGACTTCTATTCAGATGAACATATTGTAATCGTTCCTAAAACCAGTGGATATTATCTATCTAAAATCAATCTTGAATACACTTCAACTTCTGATGGAAGAAGATATTATGCAGTATTTAACATTGATTATCAGTCAAGTTCAAGAAGTTTGCTTATTTCATCAGTTCAAATTATTGATGCAGAGACTGGAGCAGTAATTGAAACAATATATTCAAATGAAATTCCTTCAATGAACATTAATTATGTGTTTGATTCTATTACTTTAACAAGTTATGGATATAACACAAATCCTGTTGTATTTGATCCAGATATGATTAATGAAACAGTTCAATGGGAAGGTTGGCCTGGTGATGTGTTCTATTCAGTTTTAACTATTGGCAATGTTAAAACAAATATTTCAGTTTCATTCGAATATGCAATTCAAGAATATGAAACAAATATTTACATCAATATTTCATCTGATGGAAAGATAAATATTGATAGTGATAGCAATATTTATAGCCATGAAATTCATGAATATGGAACACCAATTAGTGAAATTGCTAATGAATGGGATAACATTTTAAGCGGTTCAAACATTAGAAAAGTTGGTTGGTTTGAAGTTATATTTGATGAAGATGGAGGATATACAACACAACCTATTGCAGTTGATGACCCAGCAAATATTATAAATAGAGAAATTCATTTAGTATGTTCATATATTACTGATGACGGTGAAGATTCAAAACGAGTTATATTCTATACTTGGCAAGGTGGAGTAGATGGAAACTATGTTGAGTATGCAAATAACAGTGTTTATGTTTTGAGATCTACATCTTATCAATATGACGCTGATAGTGATGATACAATATCTTCATCAAAGCATGGATATATTTATAACAATGGTGTTTGGGGTTGGACTGCAGGTTACGAAGCAAATGCAAACAACTTTACAAATTATCAAACAGAAGGTGATAAACTTCTATATGCAAATCTTCAAAGATTACCATCATCATCAATTGGTTCTTGGTATCCTGATTCAGAATTTATTTGCTATGTAGTTTTAAGACAAGATGATCTTTCTGCACTTGGTGATTATGACTTTATTTCAGCATTTGCAACATCTGGCAACTATATAAGAGTAACAAACTATTATATAGAAAATGGTATTACCTATGTTAATGCTGAAGTAGTTAACGGTGAAACGGGTAATGTTGTTAAAGATAATCTTAAACTTGAAGTTCTTTCTACCACAACAAAAATTGATGAAAACGTTTATGCTCTTCAAGCTTATTCACAGTTAAGCTTTACAATTTCTAAAGATGAAAATTATGAAAATGAAAACTTTGAATATGATTCATCTAATGGAAATTTGACAATTAATGTTGATGATTATCTTTCAACTGTTAACTATTTTGAAGTAGACGGAAACAATGTAACATATTATTCATCTGTTAATGGTGATTATGTTCAATTAGTTGTTTTGAATGCTGTTCAATATGAAACATATTTATATGCAAGATCGACTGGTTCTTCAATTGCAACTGCTCTTGAAACAGTGCTTCAAACTTATAAAGACATTGAAGTTGTTAACCTTGAGCAAACAGCAACTGCTGGTTCATATATATTGAATATGGTTGGAGAATCGTATGTATTTATGTTCTATTACAGACATGGTTCAAGTTCTTCAATAGTGACAGTTTGTGACACATATATGTCAAACACTTCAAATAAGCTTAACTACTATCCAACAAGCAATAGTGTTTCATTTACAACTTCTTCAGTTTCAGTTTACACAACTACAACTGAAAGTGAAACATTAGTAAGCATTAATATTAATCAAATGAACACTAACTATACTGATGAAACTGGTGCTATTTATAACAGAAATGATATGTTATTTGTGCTTTTAAATGCCCAAATGCTTAACAATTACTTTACAAACTTCTCATCAATGACAAAAGAACAAGCTCTTGAAAAATTATTTGAAGATAATCCTGATTTAACATATTCTAGTGAAACAACTTATACAGTAACTTCAAATACTTATATAATTGCGTTCTATAAGTCAGGTGATAGAATTGTTAAAGTAACATCAAACTACGCATATATAAATAATTCTAACCATTCAAGGACAATCATTTATATTCGTGACTTGATGTTTACAGAAAGCATTTCGTCAGATAGCGTTTCTAACATAACTGAAACTACATTTAATTTCACGTTAGATATTAATTCAATGTTTACAACTAAATACGATTACTTGACAGGTATTAATTATAATATTGATGATTATAACTTGCATTTCGTAGTGTTTAATGGTTCACAATTTAAGACGCTTACAGATTATGTTGCAAATGGATTTATGAATATTAACACGGCACTTAAAAATGCACTTGCTAGTTCAGAAAATTATTCATCAAATATGATTGCTTCTAAATCTGCTCAAACTATCGCATTTAACAACTTGTTGGTTAATACAGACTATTATATTCTTGCTTATTATATTGATGCAAATGACAACATTGCTGTTATTTCAGCAAACGTGCTCATGATTAATTATTCTACCGATTCAGGCATATTTAACTTCGACGTTACTACACTTTCAAATAATTTCGGATTTACCATTTCTTCAATTATTGCACAGCAAGTCAATGGTGTTGGTCAAATATCATTTGATATTGAAAAAATGAATTCAATATACTTCAACTATATTGATAAATCTGAATTAAATACAAACAACATAAGGTTTGTTGAAGTTTCTGCAGAAGAGTTAGAAATATTTGCTGAATATTATAATAATGGAGCGGAAATTGTTTATAATGACATGACAAATGTTTACGATAATTTAACATTTGAAGAAGCTCTTGAATTGACACTCTATTACTATAGACAAAAGGGTGTGACGGGTAATAACACTTTTGAGTTTAATCTTGCAAGTGGTAATTATTCAATAGAAGAGGCAATTAACAGAACAAACGTAATTCAACCAGATTACATTTCAACATTGTCGCTTCCTGACCCTGAAACAACTGCAGTTGAAACTCATTATATTATTGCTATTTATTTAAATGATGATGGCAAGATATTCAATAAAGTTTCAAATAATATTGTTAAAGTTGATTATGCTAAAAATGAAAATGGTCAAATAACAGTATTTGAGCAATCAGTAGTTTCAATTTCATCAATATTTGGAAAATAAAAAGGAGACATAGTTCTCCTTTTTATTTTTATTTAAATTTTGATTATTTGTTTAATGAAATTTATTTTGACTATAATTTCATTATGGATAATAATAACTTTTCATCTTATTACAATTTGCTCAATGATATTTTAGACAATAAAAATATAATAAAAAATAAAGACATTAAATTAAATTTGGTTTTTAAAGAATGTATTTTTAATGATTTAAAATTAAAAAATCATTTCTATTTTTATAATTTAACTGATAAATTTTTATTTGATAATTTTGGTAATCCAACAGAAAAATTTATTGAATTTTATAATGAAATCGCTAAAAGTGATGTTTCATTAATTTTTACTGGTGGCATTTATGTTGGATTAAATAAAAATAATGCAATAAAAAAGTATCCTGTTATAAACAATGATAAAGCATCGTTTGATATTTTTACTAAAACGATTTCAAATATTCATAGATATGGAACTAAAATATTTTTAACAATAAAATCAATATATGGAAGAGCGGACAATGAAAATAAGTTTTTAAATATATTTTCATATTCAGCATCAAATAACAAATCTTATAATGAGGCAAATTTGCCATGTGTAAGGCTGTCTGATAACAAATGTTATCAAATTGTCGAAGAATATAAAAATGCTTCTAAAATGGCAATTAATTTAGGATTTGATGGTGTGCTTATTGATGGAAATTTATTCGGCATTGTTGGTGAGTTTTCTAGCTATGAATTTAATAGAAGAAAATTTGGTTATTTTTCAGAATTAATTGATTTTCCATCTAAAATAATTTCATCAATTGTTACAGAAATCAAAAACATTAATTTGGTGTATAATATAACTCTTTCTTCATTTATTGAAATTGTTTATGAAAAAAATATTAAAGAAATAAACACAATAAAAAATATTAAAATAAACAAAAATGGTTTTAATTTGTTTAAATTTTTAACACAACTTGTTAACTTTGGTGTTGACGCATTTATATTTGAATTTGGAACATATGAAACTGAATTTTTTAAAACTTTTAATCAGTTTCAAAAAGAAAATCTATTTGAAAATTTCGTTAAAGAAATAAAACAGTTTTTTGAAAATACTTCATTAAAAACAAAGTTTGATTTGCCAGTTAAAATATTAATTAAAGATTATTATAATGATTTAAGACTATGTGAACAATTATTAAATAATAACTTAATTGATATTTTTGATGTCACTAAAAATATTTATAGTGATAGCAGGTTTTTATTAAATGAAAAAACGCAAAAAATATCTAAAAATTGTATAAAATGTTCATTTTGTGACCAAATATCGAAAAAAAATGGTAAAATTGAGTGTGCAATCAATCCAGAACTAATAAACAAAACACTATTATTTTCAAGCTATAATAAAACAAAAAAAGTTGCAATTATTGGTGCAGGTTTATCAGGAATTATTTGTGCAATAACACTTGCAAGAAGAGGTTTTTGCGTTGATATTTATGATAGAAATAATAAAATTAATAGTAGTTCAAGAAGGTGCGAAATTTTTGGATATGATAAGTTGCTTAATGATTATAACGACTATCTCGAAAATGAAGTTCATAATTTTCATGAAAATATTACATTATTGTTAAATAAAAATTTTGATGTTAATAGTTATGATTTAAAAAAATATTGTTCAATTGTTGTTGCATCTGGTTTTCACGAAAAATTTTTAAACATTACAGGTGCTATTTTAAAAAATGTTAAAAGTATATTTGATTGTTTAGATTCATATAAAATTTTTGAAAAAAAAGAACATATTGTTATTAATGCAAAATCAGAATTATCTTTTAAACTTGCTCTATATCTTTTGAATCAAAATAAAAAAATATCAATAATAATTGAGTCTATGGATTTTTTAAAAAACATACCAAATGATAGGCTTACTTATTATTTGTTTGCTTTTAAAAAACTTAAAGCGAAAGTTTATCCTTTTTCAAAAGTTAAATATATTCAAGAGGATTTTATTGAGATTTTTGTTAATAATAAATTGAAAAATAAAAATTTTCAATCACTTATTTTAAATTATATTTCTGGATCAAATTATTCTTTTGAGGCAAAGGCAAAAACAATTGACTGTGATCTATTTATTTATGAGCCAGATATATATCCAAACAATAAAATATATTATGAGTTGGTAAAAAGTGGATATAATGGTCAACTTTTTTTAATAGGTAACGCATTAGAAATTTGTGACATGGCAACAATAATTCAGTCTGGTTATTTTGTGGGGAAGAATTTGTAATTTAATATGCTTGACATAAATTTAATGCTAGTATATAATTTTTGTATATTTGAGGGAAATATGAAAAAAATGTGTTGTTGTAACTGAATAAAATTTTAACCTTTTTATAAGGTTTTTTTCAGTTGTCTAATATATTAAGATGAGTAGATAACTGCTCATCTTTTTTGTTTGGAGGATGTTTATGCAAATATTTATTTATAATTCATTGTCAAGAAAAAAAGAAATTTTTAAACCAATTCAAGAAGGAAGGGTTGGAATGTATGTTTGTGGTCCAACTGTTTACGGTCCACCACATTTAGGTCATGCAAAATCTTATGTTAATTTTGATGTTGTTAGAAGATTTTTTGAATATGCTGGCTATAATGTTAAATATGTTCAAAATATAACTGATGTTGGCCATTTGGTTGGTGATAGTGATGATGGTCAAGATAAAATTTTGGTTCAAGCCCAAAAAGAGAATGTTGACCCATATGCACTTGCATATAAATATGAAACAGAATATTTTTATTTTATGGATAAGCTTAATATTAAAAGACCAACCATTAGTGCAAGAGCAACAGGCTTTATTCCTGATATTATTGAATTTATCCAAAAAATAATTGAAAAAGGATATGCTTATGTGACAAAACAGGGCAATGTTTACTTTTCAGTTCATAAATTTTCTGATTATGGAAAACTTTCAAATAGAAAAATTGAAAATAATCTTTCAGGAGAGCGAATCTCTGTTGCAGATGATAAAGAATATCCGGAAGATTTTGCCTTATGGAAATCAGCAGTCGGTGGACACATAATGAAATGGAATTCACCTTGGGGAGTTGGATATCCGGGCTGGCATATTGAATGTTCAACATTAAGCCGCAAATTTTTAGGTGAAACATTTGATATTCATGGTGGTGGAATTGATAATATATTTCCTCATCATGATAGTGAAATTGCTCAAAGTGAAGTTGCTAACGGAAAACCTTTTGTTAATTATTTTATGCATAATAATCTTGTTACTGTTAATGGAACAAAAATGGGTAAAAGTTTAGGTAACTTCATCACACTTAATGATTTATTTGAAAAATTTGACCCACTTTTAATAAGATATTATATTTTGCAATTTCATTATAGAAAACCAGTTGATTTTAGTTTTAATGCAATAAGCAAAGTTAAAGAGCAGTATGACAAGCTTGTTGAAAATTTTTCACAAGTAAAAGAAAAATCTTTAAACAAAATTATTAATTTAAAAAGTAATAAAATAAATAATGATGAACTTTCTGAAATTTATAATAATTTTATTTCAGCTATGAGTGATGATTTTAATACACCTCTTGCAATGGCAGAAGTTTTAAAACTTTCTAAACTTGCAAGTAATGCATTAAAAAATAATGAGTCAGAAACCTTAATAATTATAAATTCTATTATAAAAGTTGTTGAAGATGTTTTGGGATTAGAGTTTGTTTGTGATAAAATAAAATCAGAAAATAAAACTAAAGATTCTGAACTTTTAAATTTGATTTCTGATATTAGAACAAAATTGCGTTCTGAAAAAAATTATCAACTATCTGATTATATTCGTGACAAATTAATAGAATTAGGTGTTGATGTTTTAGATAAAAAAATATAAAGAGGTATTATGGAATATTACGATACATTTGATGAAAATGGTGTTTTTCAATCATCTGAAGATGAATTTGATGTTCATTATAAAGGTTTATGGCATAAGGTTGTTAGAGTTTGGCTTTATGATAATGAAGGCAATATATATTTAAGAGTAAGAAAACAAGATAATAAACTTGACTGCATAAACCAAATGCATCTGCAATCTCAAGAAAGTATTTCAAGTTGTTTTGATAGGGCAATGTTTGATAAACTTGGAATACACTTTCCGGCTACTTCAAATTTTGAACAGGCAAGCATTAGAAAAGTAAAAATTCACAAAGTTTATTCAGATAATTCAGAACTTCGTGATAATTATTTTTTATGTGATTATGTTGGTGAATTTGATAAAAGTTCAAATTTCTTTATTTTTAATAACGACACAGCGGGTCTTGTTAAAATTAATGCAAAAGGTTTACTTAGCATGATAAACACAAGAACGGGTGAAGTTTTAGGCTATAATGTTTCATTAAACACATCAGGTGATGAGAAACATTTAATTAAAATTGAAGATATTTATGAAGAACCAAATGAAGATACTTATATGAAATACAACTTTGTTGTTAACACAATATCAAAAATTGCACATAAATTTAATAAAGAACAGCGTGAGAACAAAAAGATGAAAAAACTTATTGAAAAACAAAATGACAATGAAGAAACTTTTATGTCGCATGCTGATGATAATGAAGGCGATGAGATTTGGTAAAATAAATTAAATTTATTAATTTTTATTGCAAAAAAATTGTTTATATGTTATTATAGTTCTCGTTAAGTGACATATAAATAATTTGCCGAAGTGGTGAAATGGCAGACACGACAGACTCAAAATCTGTTGAGGGTAACTTCGTGCGGGTTCAAGTCCCGCCTTCGGCACCAAATTTTAATAATGCGAACTTGAATGCGAGTTTTAATAGTTTTAACTCAAATCTAAAGTTCGCATTTTTATTTAAAATTAATTTAGAAGGTGATAAATGAATATTGGGGTTGATATAGACGATACAATAACTGATATAAAAAAAGAATTTTATAATAGTGGATTTAATTATTTAAAAGAGTTGGGGAAACCTTTGCCAAAAACAAATAAAATTATTGAAGATGTAAAAAATGATGGTTCATGTTATCAAAAATATTTTAATTTTAATGATGATGAATTCATGTTTTTTATGCGAGATATTCAGGAAGAAATTATGAACAACGCAAAGCCAAGAGATTTTGCAGTTCAAGCAATTAATAAATTAAAAGCAATGGGCAATAAAATTATTATAATAACAGCAAGAGATACTGTTTTTCATGAAGACCCATATAAATTAAGCAAAGATTGGCTTGATAAAAATAACATAATGTATGATAAAATTGTTGTTAATGCTAAAAATAAGTCTATTGAAATTCAAAATCAAAAAATAGATTTATTTATTGATGATAGTTTAACAAATTGCACAGCTTCTGCTCTTTTAGGTATAAAAACAATTAGAATAACAAATGAAATAAAAAAATCATTTGTTAATAAAAACATTGTTTATTTTAGCAATTGGAAAGATATTTATAATTATATTATTAATTTATAAAAACGCAAAATTTATTTATTTTAAATGAAATATTGATATAAAATTGCATATTTGTTGTAAAATTTTATTTATTAAATTATATTATCAATTATATAAATATAACTTTTTGTAAATTATTTAAAAGTTATTGACATTAGTGAATAATTATGATAATATTTTATTGTTTATTGAGGTAACTATGAAAAGATTTATTAACAATAATAACAATAATAACGACTAAAGCACATTATTAAATGGGTTATTTTGTTAATTGTTAAAATTTTAATGTTTGGCACATTCGAAATAACTCGGATGTGCTTTTTTCATTTAAAGTAATAAAAAGGAGAAATATTATGTTAGATATTTTAGATGGATTAGAACGAACAAAATTTTGTGGAGAATTTACTACTGATGATTTGGATAGTGAAGTTGTTGCACATGGTTGGGTTGCTAACAGAAGGGATTTTGGTGACCTTGTGTTTGTTGACCTTCGTGACAGAACTGGTAAACTTCAAGTTGTTTTTGATAGGTCAAAATTTTTAGATGATTATGATAAAGTTGACAAATTAAGAAATGAATTTGTTATTTCAGTTTGTGGAAAACTTGTAAAAAGAGAAGAAGATACTATTGATCCAAAAAGCAAAACTGGATATATTGAAATCCGTGCTGTTAAAATGAAAGTATTAGCGAAAAGTTTGCCAATACCTTTTCAAATTAACGAAGACGACAGTCCTTCAGATTCTGTTAGATTAAAATACAGGTATCTTGATATTAGAAGAGATGTTGTTATGCAAAAACTTCTTTTGCGAAACGAGATATGTAAAATTGTTCGTGATTTTTTTGATAACAATTCATTTATTGAAGTTGAAACCCCAATTCTTGGAAAATCTACTCCAGAGGGTGCTAGAGATTATTTAGTTCCTAGCCGAGTTTTTCCAAACAAGTTTTTTGCTCTTCCACAAAGTCCACAACTTTATAAACAACTTTTAATGATTTCTGGTATTGATAGATATTATCAAATTGCAAAATGTTTTAGAGATGAAGATTTAAGAGCTGACAGGCAACCAGAATTTACTCAAGTCGATATGGAAATGTCTTTTGTTGATAAAGAAGAACAAGTTATGCAAATAACTGAAAAACTTTTTGTTAAAATTTTCAAAGACACAATTGGCTATGATCTAGGGACATTACCACGAATTACTTATGATGAAGCCATGTCAAAATATGGTTCTGATAAGCCAGATACAAGATTTGGACTTGAACTTGTTGATATTTCTGACCTAGCAAAAGATTGCACACTTGTTCCATTTAAAAATGCAGTGCTTCAAGGTGGCAGTGTTCGTGTTATTAACGGAAAGGGAATGTTTGAAAAATTATCTAGAACTGAACTTGAAAAACTTGTTACTTTTGTCAAGGGAACTGGTGCTCCGGGCATGAGTTATATTACTTTTGAAGAAGATACTCCAAAGAGTCCTTTATTAAAATTCTTTACAAAAGAACAAATTGATGAAATTATTAAGAGAACTAATGCAACAAAAGGCGATGTTATATTCTTTGTGGCTGATGCAAAAAATAAAATTGTTTTAACTGCTCTTGGCAAACTTCGACTTCATCTTGCTGAAAAGTTTGATTTAATTGATAAATCAAAATTTAATGCACTCTGGGTTGTTGATTTTCCTGAATTTGAATATAGTGATGAAGAAGAAAGATTTGTTGCACTTCATCATCCGTTTACTGCTCCTAAAGATGACTGTATTAAATATTTGTTAACCAGTCCTGAAAAAGTATATGCAAAAGCATATGATATTGTTATCAACGGATATGAAGTTGGTGGTGGAAGTATTAGAATTCATGACCCTGAACTTCAGGCTAAAATGTTTGAAGCACTTGGTATGGATGATAAGAAAATTAACGAACTTTTTGGATTTTTCATTGAAGCATTTAAATATGGTGCACCACCACATGGTGGGTTAGCCTTTGGACTTGACAGGCTTGTTATGTTACTTTCAGGTTCATCTGATATTAAGTCAGTTATTGCATTTCCTAAAATTCAAACAAGTGCAGACCTTGTTATGGAAGCACCTGATTTTGTAACCGATAAACAAATTGAAGAAATTCATATCAGTTTAATTAAAAACAATAGTGAAGATAAAATTTAATTAATAATTTCATATTTGACAAATTTTAAATATAGGTATAAAATTGCAGTAAGATATTATGGCATCTAAAGAATATTATGAAGATAAATCAAGACTATACTATGAAAACTATTTGAACCATAAATGTACCCGAAAGGTTAGGGGTATAATTTTAAATGATATGGGTCAAATTTTGTTATTGCATTCTAATAAACATAATGGATTTTCAATTCCCGGTGGAACAATAGAAGAAAACGAAACTATTAAAGATGCGGTTATTAGAGAGGTTTTTGAAGAAACTGGTGCTGAAATTATTCCAATAAAAATTGTTGGCAAATATTATCATACTTCAAAAAATTTTAATTATGATGGCATTACTTTTGATTCAGATCGTGTTGAATTTTTCTATTTTTGTAAATTTAAAGGATTTAAAGAACATAATTTAGGGTTAAAAGGCGAATTTGACGATGGTGATGTTCAAATTTCTTTCCTTGATTATGAAGATGTTATTAAAGCACGATTATTAAAGCGTGACAAGTCTATGATAGAACGTGCTATTAATGAATTTTTGCTTTATAAGTTGGACCAAATTGAATAATTTGATAACAATATTAATTCTAATGAATCTAAAAAAAGAAGATGATTACTTTTCATCTTCTTTTTTGTTGTTTGATTCATTTGATTTTATATTAGAATTTGTAATATTTGTTTTGCCGTAATTTGTGGTTTCACTAGCAGTATATTTTTGACCTCGTCCTCCGATTTTTTCTTTTTTGAATAACAGAATTAATATTAAAAGGCCAATATTTATTGCTATTAAAATGCAACCAACTATTTGCAATGTTGTCCAACTATCTGCTGAAATTACATCAGTGATAATATAACCAGAAAATTCATTTCCGTATTCGTCATTAAAAGTTATACTTGTGTATCCAGTTTTTGTGTCACGAACTGCATTTATTCTTATTCTATAACCTTTATCTAATGTATAAATAATTGCACTATTTGAATTAGCATTTATATAAACATTTGTTTTATCTTGTTTGATTGCTGAATTTGTTATGACATAATCAACTTTATCACTTGGGTGAATTATGTTATTTGTTTCAATATATCCAATTTGGTTATTATTTACTTTTACTTTTATCATTGTTGAATCAAGAGAAGTGTAGCCACAAATAACATCTAAAACTTCAACTCTTGAATTTGCTTCAATTTGCATAATTACAGATGATGATAAATCATTTGTTATCATGTCGCCCAAAACTTTTGTTGGCAGGGAGTATAGATTTGAGTTTGGAACTGTTTTGAACACCGGATAAGGATAATTTTCAACAGGTATTATTTGTTTTTCAGTCAAATCTTCGGTTTTAATGTAACCTTTATAATTGACGCCATCAAATGTGTATAAACAATACAAAAAGTCTTCAATGACTGAATTTTCGCTTTCAATTTTGCCTTTTCCAATGTTTATTATATCAATATTTTCATTTATAATAATTATTTCGTCGAAATCCCAAGGAGAAGAAAGTAGTTTTGTGTTTTTATTTGTTTGCATATAAACAAAATTTTCTTCTTCAAAATATTCAGGTGTAACAATTGGGTTTGTTATTGTTGTGTTAATATTAGAAATAATTTCATTTTCATCATCATATTCTATTTTTACATAGGTTATTGATTGGTTATCATTTGGAAAAATTACATATTCATTTGAAGTTAAAACATATTTAGTGTTTGAGGTTTCTATTTGAGATAAATACTCAAAACTTGTTTCTATGCTATTTGTAAGTTTGTATCTGTAAAGCCTTGAATAAGCATTGTTTGAGTTGTCAGAATAGGTTATAAGATAATATGAATTATTTGATATTTGCATCAAATTGATATTTTTTATATTTATGTTATGATTGGTGTTATCAAGTTGCGCCGAAATTAATGTTACCGATGAAATTGTTTCATTGTTTTTTAATGAGTTAATTGAAAGTGATGCAAAGGCTACATTACTTCCGTAAAAAAACATAATATTAATTTCATTATCAACGGTTTGAGAATTTAAAACAAATATTTTTATAAGACTTGTTTTAATATCATCAAAATCATTTGAAACTAAATTAATTTTACATATTTCAGATAACTCTAAAGATGTTTCATCAATCAACATAACAACTGGTGAAACTTGTTCATTTATTATATCAGGGGAAAGGGTTATAGCAAATTTTTGCAAATCTTCATCATTTATTTTTGTAACAGATATTTTGCTTAAGCTATTTGTTAATAATTCATTAGATATAGTTTTTATTGACAAATCATTTAAATTAATTATTACTAATTGATTTAGTGATGAATATAAAAATATATTTCCATCTAAATAGGTGGCGTCAACAATTTCTTCATATTCTGTTAAATCAAGATATTCATTTAAAAATTTTTTATTGTTAGTGTCATAAATTTTTAGCAAATTATCATAACTATCAATAAAATAAATTTTATTGTTATAAAAAGTAGAGTAGGTGGCATTGCTGATAAAAATGCTAAAATCTGCAGATATTGATGATGCGTTTGATTTCGTTAAAGTTTTATCAAATTTTATAGTAAAATTATTTATCAAACTGAATGATAAAAGGAACGCAAATAACGCTAAAGTGAATATTTTAGTTAATTTAATGCAATATTTCTTCATATATTTATTATAGCAAATTTAATTTTAAATACAAATAAAAAAAATAAAAAACCAATATTAAATTGGTTTTTTATTTTTCATCATGTCTGATGCAGTAAGCATTCGGTGCCCGCACCTTGGTTATAAAGATATTCTAGTTGTTTTTCAAAATCATCACCAGAAATACCATTTAACACAGTGTCAGGAAGTAATTGGAATAATCCACTAATTATGGCTTCTTGACCTTGTCCTAAATTAGATACGACATTACCACCGACTAATAAAACACCACCGATAGTAGCCCAAATTGCTGTCGCCGTACCACCAGAGACAAGTATTGAAACAGCTATTGCAAGTCCTGCACCAATTTTTGAACCGACATCAATAATATCAGATGCATATGTTCTTATGAAACAAAATTCTTCAATAACAGCTCTGTTTTTATAGTTATCTTTAGAATCGTAGTCGTTATTTTCGTCATATAACATGAATGCATTAATTTCAACATTTGATGTTATATAGTTAATTTGTTGCGAACCACTTGACCCTCCGCCAGTTGAAAATTCATCTGGAGATAGAAGTGATACCGCACCAATAGTTGCCAACTTGTCACTAGTCAAGTCTGATTGCAACCTATAGAATTGGAATATCAAACCTTGAGAAATGCTATCAGTTAAATATTTGTTTCCTATTGTTGCAGGTGACATATTGATTTTACCAGTATTATTTTGCCCTGAATAGTCAATTGATGCTGTTGCATTATCATAATAACTATAAGGACGAGAACCACCATAATTTTCAATAAGCCATATAATTCGCGTATCGTATTCAAGTGCTTCTTGATATTTTGGCTTTAAAATTGTTGATGTCACAAGCAAGTCATTTTGAGTGAAGTAGTTGCCGGTAAAGTTAGAGTAAACACCACGCCTTGCTGTTGTGAAGAAGTCAATTTTTCTAACTTTCATAAAGCTCTTTACTTGATTTGGACTTGGCAAGTTAATGTTCGTATTGCCATCATCATCTCTGTAATAGAGTGTTAAAAATTCAAATAATTCTTTATAAGTATATTTAGAATCTTCACTAAACAGATATTGATTTTGAGAGTAGCATTCAGGGTCATAAGTTAAAATGTATGCTTGATACATTGTTGCCTCTTTTTTAACTGATGCACGACTTGCATATCTCTTATCATGAATAATTGAATCAATCATATCAAGAACTAGATATGCGTTTGGAATAACATAAACACTATATTGCTCAATCATCCAACCATTCATTCTGATTTGATTTGGATCAGGATTCTTCTTACCTTTATTTCCTAATAAATCAATCAAATCATCATTTACTGGAGATTCTGCTAAAACTTGTTCATTTAAAAGATTTTTGCTATATAATTTCTGCCAATTTGAATTGTTTGATAAGAAACTATATGAACTGTTATTCAAAAGACTTATGGTTGTTTGATTATTATTATTTGTCATATAATCTTCACCAACCATAGATTCGTTTTCATCTATTGTTACATTTGCTAAAATTTGTTTTATTTGATGTCTATACACCAAATTAACAGTAACATTAAGATTAGGAATTTCAGCTGTGTTTGAATTTGAATAACCGCCAGTATAGATTTCTTGGAAGAATCCAGTTACATCTTGAGGTTGGCTAATGTAATATGAGTCAACTCCAACACCAGAGGTGTAGTTATCATATCTTGTCGCAAACCTTTCTGTAACAGAAAGTGGCTTATAGTTTGTATCTGTTTCTGATAGGTTAAGGTTATGGTCTTCATATACATTATTATAATTAACAGTTGCACCGACATAAGACAGGTTATAATTAGGGTCTTCACCATTAGCAATCTTATTATCATGTCCAGTAATTGTTACAATAGGTGGTTGACCATTTGAATTATATGGAATGCGTAATTCAGCATATAAAATTATCTGAAGAACACCATCTGCTGATGTAACATATTTATAATGTAAAGTTCCATAAAATTCACCTTGCATAAATGGATTATCAGAATCTGATGAAGTTATTGTTGTTCTGTCACTTCTGAAACTTGAACTATCATATTCATTTCCATCAATTGAAATTGTGAATAAATTTTCTTTCAATTTAACAACATCACCACTTGAACCTCTAGAAATATCAACAAATTTTGAATAATTTTCAATGTAGTTATTAATATTTGTGCTAGAGATATTATTAGTGCGATTTGTTGCTAAATTAGAATCATATTCAGATGTCAATATTATTGTTCTCATAATATTTTCATAAGCTTGTTTGTATGGGTTAGATGAATTTGAATCACCACCATTCAATGTGTAATTTGAAATAACCGTGTCAATATAAGCAGTTGTGTATTGAACCCACCAGTTTGTGTTATTTGTGTCTGGATTATATGTTCCCAGTGCAGTTGATGCAGATACTGCAAATATGTAATCAACGCCGTCAATTGTTACTGTTTGGTTGTAAACCATATAAGGTATAGAACCAGTTGTTGATTCAGAAATTTCTTTTGTTGTTACATGGTGTGCATATCCATCATAAACAAAGTTTCCTTCATTATCAAAATAGAAGATAGAGTAGATATATTTGCTGTTTCCAGCAACAATATTTCCAGTTACATTTAAAATTTCATTGCTGTAGAATTTATTTTGACTAATGTTAAATTTAGATCCTTCAGCACTTTCATAAGTTGAAATGTTTTTAGAATCAAAAATTACAAGTGGAGTTGATTCATCATCATAATCAGATGATTTGTTTACATAATCACTAATATAGTCTGCACTATATTCTGCATAAGTGTCAGTTTCATAATATTTAATAACTCTAAAGTAAATTTCTTTAGATTCTGTTGTAAGAGTAGGGTCTGACTCTCCAGTTTTATTTAAATGATAAGTAGTTTTTTCTTTTTTAACATATAAGTTGCCATCAGCGTCTTTGTAAATTTCACCAAAATATTCATTTGATTCACTACTAAATCCTGATTTTGAAGTGGTTGCATAGAGTGATGGAACATAGTAATCATTACTACCATCAACAGAATTGAATACCAAGAAACCACATTTTGTTGATATATCAAAATTGATTGTTGAAGACAAAATTGCACTTGGATTTACTCGTTCTGTTATTGCACCGTTTGCATCTTTCCATTGAGCTGAAATTAAGTTGCCTTGATAATCGAAGATTGTATAAACAAGTGGATCTGTATCAGAAATAAATTTATATGGGTTTTCTTTATCTAGAGAATAGAAACCACTAGCATCATCAACTTTGCTACCTTCAGATGAAATAACATCTGTGTATGGCAAATCACCAAGGGCTTCTGAAACCATGTTGTTTGTTGGATTTTTCCAACTTTCACCATTTTCGTTAGTTCCATTGATTACATCTTCGCCGTATGATAAGAATGAATCTGAACCAGAAGCATTATCAACACCATTTGAGTTTGTGCCTGCGTCGTTATCTGAATCATAATATCCAGAATTGCTTTCACCAATAACAATATCAAGAGTATATTCGATTGATTTAAAGTAGAAATTCAATGTTACATCGTCTGTGATATTAAACAAGAATAAACTATTAATTTTGTCTGTTGAACTTGTTGCGTTGATATTTCCACTATTAACATAATTTGTATCATCTGGATTTTCTGGATTTCCATAAATGTCATAATACATATTCTTTTCACTTAAGAAATAGTATTTTTTAGTGCCATTTTCTTCATAAGGAGCATTTACGCCTTGAGCTTTGTAAAGATTTAATTTATCATCATCTAAACCTTCATCGCCAGCATCAAGAATTCCAGAATTAATAACTTCATCAACTGATAGATTGTTATCTATGGTTAAATTAGAATATATTGATTGAATTTGTTCAGTCATTGAACTATATGCAAGAGAAAGTCCGATAAATTCGCTACCTTGGTTTGCAAAAGCTCTAATCCATGCATTTCCACCATGTTCAGCAAGCATTTGACCTTTTATGTATCCAGCAGTAGTTTCTTCTAAATTATCTGAAATCAAGAACCTATTATAGATATCATTATAGTTGATAACACCATCTTTAGAAATGATTTCCTGAACGTTTAGAATATTAAATGAAACTGAATATATTACTGGTGCATAAACTGCATAAATTTTAAATGAACCATTTAATTTTAAATTAATATTTAATGCAACACTAACGATATTTCCATTTTCATCTTTAATTAATTCATATGCATCATTAACATCACTTTGATAGGTTTGATACTCAATAGGAATATAGTTCATATATTTAAATGATGAATATGTATCCAATCCTTGAAGACCAGCTAGTCCATTTGCTGTTGTTGTGTCAAGTTCATAGTGAAGCCACATATTTCGGTCTTTTGCAAGTTCTGCATCACTAAAGATTACAAATCCTTTAATATAATATCCATCATAAGCATTTGCTTGCAATTTAGTAATGGTTACATCAGTATATGTTGAAGAGAATGAGCCAGTTGCTTCTGAATTGATGATATCAATGATATAATCTTTTCCTGAATTTATAATCTGTTCGCTTGAACTTTCAGTTACACTTCCATCAGCATTTTCAACATAAAGTTTATATCGAACAACCTTTGAATTTGAGAATTTAACATTAGAAGTTATATCAGTTGAAACGCCATCTATTATTTTTGTTACTACGCCAGTTGATTCATTTAATGTGATTGTTTCTCCACTATCTGATTGATATTGAATAGCATTATAATCCGATGGATTATCATTTACTTTTGTATATCTTACGCTATCATATCTAATAAATTCAGGGAAAATATGATAACTTGAAATTGTGTTTGGGTTATCACTATTTGGTACATATTTATTTGCATCAATAAATGGGTAATCACTATAGAGTTTTAGATTGTTAATATAATAATTTACGCCTCCAACATTAAATTGGTCAACATAAATATCTTCTTTAACAGTATTATATTTATTTGAATCAATTTTAACAATAGGTGAATCAAACCTGTAAGTTAAGTTAATTACTTTGGTTGGGTCATCAGGATAATTAGGATCAGGTTTTGAAGGTTTTAAACTATCTGCAGTTAAATCACCAGTCACAATATCAAAGTCATAAATTGCATCACCAGTTCCAAAATGATAACCTGAAGCATCTTCTTTAACTTCAAGTGGGGTAGCATTTTTGTCTATATACATTTCTTTGTAATAAACAATATAGTTATCAAGTTCATCATTTTCAACAGGAATAGTGCATTCAAAATCTTTATAAAGGGTAACATTATTGATGTAATAAATTGTTCCGTTTATTTCAACATAGTATACACCGCGCCTTTCTTTTGTTTCATAACTTATTACAATATCTGAACTTACACTATTGCCATCTTCAAGTTCAATAAGTGCATTTTCTTCATCGTTTAAAGTATATTCAATATATTCACTTTCAACAATCCTAACTTTAATTAGTTTATAAACATACTTATGAGTATCTTCATAGTCAGGATTATTTGCATTTTCTTGTAGTTCATTTTGAATTTCATTATATTCTTCTTTATCAATAAGACTTATTGTTTCAGTTGCACTAGGGTCAATTGATATTGATGTTGCAATATCTGAAGCAGTTCCTATTGTTAAAATTGGAATACCTGTGAAGTCTACTGAAGCACCTTGAACTATATTACCATTTGAGTCCTTAACATCTTTGCCATCGTATGTGTAGTTTTGACCATTTAATTTAAATGTATAGGTGAAATGATAAATTTTTACTGAATAATCGTCGTAGTTTGGTTGAATAAATATAGATTTTTCAGCAGGGTTATATTCTTTTTCAAAAGATGGGTCATCATAAATTCCTGTATTTGTTATGTAATAATCTTTTCCACCATAATGAAGAGTTATGCCATGGATAATTAAATCTTTATCACTTCTAATAAAGTAAACTTTTCCATTTTCATATTTTTCAGCAATCTGCATAGAACCATTTATACCAATAGTATAATACACAGAATTATTAAAGGTACTTTCGGTTACACTTGTATCTTCAATATAACTTTCAATAGTATCTTTAACAATGAAATCCATTTCTTTTCCTTCATTAATTGGAGGAAGAACTAATTGTTTATAAAAGCCTGTTGTAAGTCCATTTGAATTGTATGAAGAACTTACAAGATATGAATATTGACTAACTGAATTATTTAATAGATAAACTGTTATTTGTGTGGTTTCAAATCTGGTATAGGTAAGTGAATTTACAGCTTCATCATCATCTGCGTCAATATAAATATTTCCATTTTGTTCAAGTATTTCTTTCTGTGAATATTTATATTTATCATCTACTTCTTGAATGAAAATAACTTCTGAACCATATGTTGATTGTTCAATAATAAAGTTATAACCATTTGTATGACTACTAATATTTAAAATAGGATTTGAGCCATATTTATATTCAGATGAATTTCCAGGAGCAATTATACCAACAAGTTTGATGTCAGATGCAACGCCTTCAATGCCATAATAATCAGCAATATACGCTCTGCTACTTTCAGGAATATAAATATATTTTGTTGTTGATGATGTTAAGTTGCTTATGCTTGTAAATCCAGCAGTTTCAGACTTAATAATTGCAGATGGAACTGATGCATCCATAATGGCACCATTATTATTTTGAGAATAAATGTAATTGTTAATATCACCATCTAAAAGTGTTTCAATTAATACAGATTCAGTTAAAGTGTTAAAGTTTTCTCTGTAAAGAATGCCATACACTAAATGTTCAGTATCACTTTCATCAGGAGCACCAGCAATAACTTCAACGGCACTGCCGTCAAGAACATAAGCATACAAAGCAAATGTATGTTTACGGCCACCATCTGTTCCATGTGTTGCTAGTGGAACATATTTGTTACTTCCAACACCTGGTTCAGTTACATTAAGTTCAATTGTTGGAACACCATAATCACCATTCATATAGGTGTAGTCTTTCATGTATAAAATATAATAGTATCTATTTGTTTCAATTATAATTTCATTGCTATCTGCAAAGTTTTCACCCAATTGGAATGTGAATTCTGGTTCTACAAGACCCGGTGTTGTGCTGACTGTTATTAATTGTGATGCATTTTCACAATAAGCATTTTTGAAGCCAAGCAGGTAGGTTCCAAAATCTTTAACTTTAACAATTGGGTCATTAGGACCTTCAAGACCTGAATATTGATATTTTGCTTCAAAGTCTATTAATTCAACATTAAATCTAGCACCATTTGAAACTAACTCATGTCCATAAATAAACTTTATGTTAAATGGATATTTTGCATTTGATGAATCATAGAAACTTTGAACAGTTAATGAAATTGTATCATTACTATCAATTTCATTAACCAACTCAACTTGTTGAGTATTATATGTTGTTTGACCGGTTGTTGCAGAACAGGTGAATATTCCATTATTTGAGTTGTAAATATAATTTTTGCCATTAATCTCAACTGTTAATTTGAGATTTGCTTTTTCATATTCAAACTTAACAGTTGTTGATTTTATTGATTCAGATGCAACACAATTCAATATTACCATATCACCATTTTGAGAACTCTTTCTTAATGACAAATATTCATCATAAGAAATTGATAAGGCAGAGTTATTTGAATAAAGTGGATATGGGTCCTTTGAAAGTTGAGTCACATTTTCAGGAGTTGTTTGACCATTATTATAGTAATAATAATTGCTGAACGACAAATAAGTTGATTTAAAGTAAATTGAAATTGGTTCAGAGAAGTAATAGGTTATATCAACATACCATGAACCTGTTGCACTATTCGCACTTGGCTGTCGTTTATAGTTAGGGTCAAATGTTAATTCACCGACTGTGATATCTTGATTATCAGGATTTCCAACTATAATAATGTCTTTAATGAGATCTTCTTCAGCTATGCCAAGAATCAAACTGCTTGTTCTATTTGCATCGTAACCAGAACCTGTGAAGTATTGTGGATGAATATAAATTCTAATAGTTCCTTGTGTTCTGAAGTTATAAACTAAACTATAATTGTAAATATCAGTTTGAATAAGAACAACGTTACCATCATATTTGCCTTCGCCATCAGCAGTAGTTCCAGTAAGTTTTGCACCAGTTGTTACGCCATCTTGCAGTTGAACATTTGTTTCAAAGGCATAGAAACCATCAATAAAACCATTTTCTGTCATTGTGTCACTTAATTTAATGCCTGAAATTATGTCACAATCTTTGGTTGAAATAATACTTGATAAATACATATAAAGTTTTATGTTGTTAATAAATTCAGTTCTATTTCCTGCATTTTGATTTTCCATGTAATCATGTGGATATAATATATCAATTTCGGCAATATATTCATTATTTCCACCAGATGAAACAGTTGAACTATCGTTTTGAGAAACAGAAACATTTAATGTGTAAATGTTATATGTGATTATATCAAAAGTAATTGTGTTGCTTTCATAAACTGATAGAGGAATGCTTATTGTTGCGTTTCTATAGAATATTTGACCTAAATCATCAGATACTGAAGTGTTTGCAATTCCTGCAACAGAAATTCCAAATTCATTATTACCAGAAACTTCGAAACTATTTGATGAATAATCATATACAAAGTTTAATCTAGTTCCTGAAATATTTAATTGAATTTCATGCAAATATTGAATTGATGATGTGTTTGTTGTTTCAATTGTCACAATTTCACCAGTTTGGTCATCACCATCACCATATTCAGGTTTATCAGATGGAGCACCTTGTTCTGTGCCTTGATTTCCACCACTTGAAGAGCCGTTGTTTGAAGCAGCAGAATTAGGGTCATTTATAGCTTCTTCAAATTGAGCTGAAATTGTTACAGATTCATTAACAATTAATGATAATGAATAACCATAAACCTTTGCACTATAGAATGTTGTTATTCCACTGTCATAAATTATTCTAAATCCAAGGAAACTTTCAGTGTAATATTCTTTAGAAAGAGTTACAACTAGGTGAGTGTATCTAGTGTAATATCTATCAACAACATTGTTTGCTATCATGAATGTTTCAGTAGCTTTAATGTTGTTTGAATTTGTATATTCAATATCACAACTTACAGTATCGCTTGTTACAGTTGTTTTTAAATTATATTCATCGTTTGTTGCTTTGTTTGTGTAAATATAAAGTGTGTATTTATCTGGAGTTATAAGCGCAACATTTGTTGAATATCCAGTGATAACATTCAAAGAAACATCTTTGCCATCGCTATCTGTCAATTTTAAGAAATTGCCATATGAGTCAAATTCGATATAATAATTTACATTATTTTGTGTTATGTAATAAACATCATCAAATCTTTCTTTATAAATTTTTAATGATAAAAGATTTTTATATAGTGCATTATTGTAAATGTAAATAATTCTATCTTCAATATAAATTGACTGAATGGTGCTATCTAAAAATTGATTTTGATTTAAGTTATTTTGACTAATGCCATTCATAACAACAAATATTGATGATGAAGCATTTTCTCTGTTAGCGTCATTTATAGTTGTTGAAATATTTTCAGCAACAATTGAAACTCTGAATGTGTTATTGTTATTTTGAATTGCAACAACAACTTCATCATTTGGATTTGAATTTTCAACATTTGTTAAGAATTGGTTTTCATCAGAATATACTCTTGAATATCTGATATAAACATCTGCAATTTCTGAAGTGTTATTTGAAACTGTGAACAAATCACTATAATTTTCACCATGCAATTTAAATTCGAGCCCAGTGACTTCAGTTGCATCATAAACATCATTTTCATTTCTAAAGTAGAAACCATTATGTGCCCTGATTACAACATTAGTAAAGGCACTAAATATTGTCGTTGTTATAATTAAATCAGAATTTCCAACATCAATATCTGCACTTAAAATTGGAGAAGATATTGTTGTTGATTGAGCATAACTGAATGATTGATGCAAGTTACCAGAAATTGAAATTGATGATTGTTCTGAATAATCAATTGTTATTGTTTTAAGCTCAATATATCTTCCAATACAATTAGAAATAAGTTCTTGGTCGGTTGGGTTATTTGAAACTAATATTTTTGTTCTATCATTAATAACTTGCCACCAACCAGCAAACAAATATTCTTTTCCATTTATTGTTTTGCGAAGTTGAAGGTCACCATATGTGTTAATGAATTCATTATAACTTACAGATTGAATCATTAACTGGTCATCAACATAAGAATATACTTCAATATTTGCAGTTGTATAAATTGGAGATGTATTTTCAGATTTAAGATATTTTGCAACAAATTGAAGGGTAGATTCACCATCATCAATAGCATAAATAGTGAATGAACCACCAGAAGTTACAAGTGAGTTTGATTGAGAAATATCATTATTTTCATAAAGATACCAACCATAGAAGTAATATGGTGTTCCATTGCTTGCTTGCACTTCATGTAAGTTTGAATTAATACCAAAGGTGAGCCTTGTTCCATAAGGAACAGTAACAATAAATATAAGTGAAACTTCATTATCTTCAATATTGATATCGTTGATATTGATTGAAGATGAATAAATTTCGTCACCAAGTGTGTATGATGCATTGATTGAACTATAAATATTGTTAATAAGTCCTTCAATAGCAAGGTCAGTTAAACCTAATTCTTGATAAATAAATGATTTAGAATCACTATTATCAACTGAAAGTCTATATTCAATAGAAATATTTTTAGCAAATTTTGCCTCAACAACAATATCACTGCTATAATCTGAAAGATTAATTGAAAGTGAAAGTGTGTTATATGAATTTTCAACATATTCACCATTGATATATAGACCAATGAAAGTGTATCCGGTTGATGGGCTTAATCTTAAATTCAAAATAGGGAAGTTTGAAGAATAAACATATTTGCTTGTTGATTCAGTTCCACCAACAGTGTTAATTGATTGTGAAACAAATCTTCCACCTGCAACCGAATCAGTTACACCATAACTGCCATCATCTTCAATGGTTGTTACAATGTAGCTAATGGTATATCCACCATCGATAACTGAAAGAACATCATAATCACTTTCAACTTCATATTTAAATCCAGCTTTATTTATGCTTTCAATTTCAATGCTTGTTCCAGATAAGCCAATATTTGAATTGTTATCTGTTGAGAATATAACAACATTGTTTAATATTAAATAATAAATAGTTGTACCATTAATATCAATTGAACTGATAACTGATTCATCAGTAGCCTTGACACTTGAATATAAGTTTGAGCCAACAACAAAGTAAACATTGTTATTATAAATTACATAATTTGCTGCAACAATTGTTCTTGAAACGCTGTTATTTGTTCCATAATAAATTGTCACTTGATTTCCTCTAATTGTGTAACTATTAATTGTTGGGTCAAGTTGTTCAATTGTTAAATTTGTTTCAGCACCAGTGCTGTCTACATTATAGAACCTAATTGAACCATCTTCAGCTGAAACCTTATTATATAAAGTGTTATTATTGATATAATAAATATTTCCGTTATGTTCAATATAATTTAAACTTTCAACATCTTGTCTTTCACCAATAGTGTTATTAACTCTGTCACTACTTGAAACAATATAAGAAACATAATT
This sequence comes from uncultured Clostridia bacterium, assembly GCA_944381185.1. Classification (GTDB taxonomy): domain Bacteria; phylum Bacillota; class Clostridia; order Christensenellales; family UBA1242; genus RGIG1681. The sequence goes on along the minus strand of CALWKE010000002.1, from coordinate 260,311 downwards.
ATCTGTTTTAATTGAATCTGTAATAGTGAAGTAGTGTCCGGTATAAGCAAAGATATTGGTGTTATTGAAATAGGTGTCAATTGGAACATTGTAATGAAGAACTAGGTTATTATTTTCAGTAATATAGTTTTGTATTCTGTTATCATTAACATCATTAAATGTATAGAAATATCTGTAATTTAATCTTGTTTGAACATATCCAGAAGATTCTTCAGGTAATGTTATTGTTATTGGCATTAACCTTACAAATCTTGCAACTAAATAGTTAACAGTTGGAAGTTCATCAAAGAAATCATTAGAAATTAAGATGTATGTTGATGGTCTTGTTGAATCCGCAACAACTTGCCACCAACCAGCAAACATATATTCTTTTCCGTTTAAGGTCAAGATGCCATTTTCATAGTTTGATGTGTTAATAGAATTAATGTCAATATCTAAATTTGCATTTGCTTCATCAATGATTTCAATTTCTTTAGTTGTTGAAATTGTTTCGCTAACATCATCTAAATCATATTTAGCAATAATTTCAATTGTTGAACCATAATAGTCTTGAGTTGCATAAAGGTCTAAAACAGTTGAATAATCAATAACAGAGTTAGAAAGAGATATTTGATTTCTGTTATATAAATACCAACCATTAAAGTGATAAGTTCTAACATTATTATTAAATTGAATTTGTGGGTCTTCACTTGCAACTTCAAATTCTACATGAGTTCCATAAGCAACTGTGAATTCAATATATAAAAATTCATCGTCATGAGTGTAGAGTGGGTTAGTTGGAGTTGCTTTTCCATATTCGTCCCAATAACCATCGTCATCATCACGTGAATATGGCGTTCCATCTTCAAAATAATAATTTTCAGTTGTGTCATAGGTGTCACCAACATTGACCTTAACTGGCATATAATCCCAAATACTCTTTGTTAGTTCTTCTTCAGTAAGAGGAACATCGCCAGACGCACCATAAACAATGTTAGAATAGATTGATGAAAGGGTAATCTTTATATCGAATAAATCACTATTTCTGTCACTTATTCCATACAAGTTATAAATTGTATCACGAAGGTTTGTATCTTCAATAGCAAGCCTAATTGTAAATTTAATATTTTTAGCAAACCTAGCTTCAAGCAAAATACTCTTGCAATCATCACCAGCAAAACCTAAATTCTTTAAATCCAAAATTATTGGTTCGGTTCTTGCATAAGTGTCATAGCCTAATTGGTCTTCTCCAAGGTATTGTCCATCAAGGAATAAACCAACGAATGTATAACCATCATTTGCTTTTGGTGTTATTGAAAGCATATCATATGTGTTTGAATAGAATGTTCCATCATTAACATCAATAGAACTTTGACTGTTGTATGAATAAACTTCAATTGAACCACCATTAGTTGATGTTGAACTTGATACATTATTGTCATCATAACTATCTAATGTTGAAACGGTTGTTGAAACTTGATAAACCTCTTCAAATACAACTGTTACTTTAATTTCAGTTAAAATTTCATTAGTTCCAAGGTTGATATAACCCATTGAGTTATCACCAGAAAGAACAGATACACTTCGATTTCCAATATCTTCAGTTGAATATGTATAAACAATTTGACCATCGCCATTAAGAGTTGACCTGATAACAAGTCGTTTGCCGGTAAATTCATAACGAATAACTCGATAGCCAATTAAATGTCCACCCGTAATTAACAGGTTAGACCCAGTTAATGCGTAAACTGAATTATTTGGATTATTCAAACTATCTTCTTTAAGTGTGTATGATTGAACAGCTGCAGAAAGTTTATAGTCACCAAGATTTGCTATGCTATCTTGCAATTTTGAATTTGCCAAAATATTATAGTAAGCTGTGTCATCGTAAATATAATAGTTTCCAACACTTCCAGTTATTGCTTCATTGCTTGTTGTAATACCTAACAAGTTACCAGAAAGAGTTGAATTTACAAGAATATTTCCATCTTCTTGAATTGGGTTGGTTGTGTATGAAACTTTAGTAAATGTTCCGTAAGAAGCGGTGAATGTGATATTATCTGAAGCCATGTAAACATATTCAAAAGATATTCCACCAGCTTCAATTTTACCTGTGAAGTTTTCAAGGTCTGTTCCTTTTGAAATTCTGTAAGTAGTATCATTAAATATGAATGAATAATTTCCTTGACTAGAATCATAAGAAAGTGGAACAACAGAACTTATAACATTTTCATTTGAATTGTTATTATAAATTATAATATAACCATCAGTTTCAGTTGATAACTGCATGAAATTATTTAATGGAAGGGTAATGGTGCTATTTGTTGAATACAAATATCCATTTAAATACCAACCATAGAATACCAAATTCGAAATGTTGGTTCCAGACATAAGACTGGTTGATAGTGTTTGAGTTGTGTAATAAGTTCCTGATGAAGAACTTCTACTGATTGGGTAGGTAAGTGTGTATGAATCTGCATTATGATAAGCAAGTTTTGTTATGCTTGTGGTGTTTCTAATGTCTTCATAAATCAAATCATAACTTGTTAAATAATGAGTATCTGAAACAGGCAAACTACCATCAGAATATTCAGCCAATGATGACAAATTAATCATATGTATCATATCATTTGATTTATTTGCATTTGTTATATTGTCATCCATTCCTTCACCATTAATTGTTTTGTTAATAGTGATTGTGTATGCACTATAGAATTGCAAAGTTGTTGAAAGGTCTGTGTATGAGTTTAAACTTGCATTTGTATAAATTGTAAACACACCATCAACAGCTTTAAATTCTGCACGAGAAGTGTTTTCAGTTGAAATATAAATTGTGTCTGTTGTGATATATCTATTTTCAACCTGTGGTGCAATATATGGATAAACTCTAACAGTTGAAGATTTTGCAAGTGTGATTGTTGTTGAAAGACCATCACTTAAAGTTGCAGTTGTTTCATTACCATTAGGGTTTGTGTAAACAATAAGGGCATTGAAATAGTTCAAAAATTCTTCATTAGTTTCAGGTGATTCATAGAAGTTTTTATCATCATTATGTGGGTTAACTGATTTAGTAAATGTTAATTTAACAACCTGAGCGAATTTTGCATATATTCTTAAAGGTTGACCATCTAAAATATTATCAATCATAATTGAGTTAATTGTGATATTTGTGTCTGAATTATAACTGATTATTGATTCAACAAGAACATATTTGCCAGATTCATCAAGAGTTGCATTAACACCAACTCGATCACCAGTTGGAACTCCGTTTTCTTCATCCATTGTTTCATAAAGGTCTGTTAAATCTTCTCTGAAGAAATATGTTTGACCTTCATAGTTAACTGAATACCAAACATTGTTGGTTGCTGAACTGCTTAATCTTGTAGCTTCATATTTTTTGTAGAAGAAATAGTTAACAAATGAATATTCAGCATTAGGAACTGTGAAGATATTGTAGTCAATAACATCACCAGATGAAATACTTATTGGATTAGTTTTATTAGTATTTAACCCTAATGTTTGATTTCCGTTAGAAGTTTTAGAAATAACATATTCAATAATGTTTTTATCATCATCTAACACAACTTCCATTTGTGAGTCATCTAAAATATTATCATAAGGATACTCACCAGAATTATCAGGAGTTAAGCCATCAATAATTGTTTCAAATGTGACAATAGATGAAAATCTAACTTCAAGAGAAAGGTCACTAATCGCACCTTTGCCATTATTAACTTCACTAAATCTTAATTCATAAACAGTGTATGTTTCGCCACCAATAGTTATTGACTTAAGTGGTGTTATATCTTTTGAACCTGCAATCAATACTCCATTTTTATAGAAGCCAACAAATTGCATTGTTGATGGGGCAAAGAAATAAATATAAAAATCTGCACCATCAGCAAGTGAAAGTTTCATATTAACTTTATCAATATTTGCGTTTGTGTATCTATCAAATATAAGTGAATTTAAAAAGTCAGCATCATTAAAATCAATTTGTTTAACAAAAAGTTTCGCAAGAGATTTATCGTTATATAATTCAGCAATAGCCGATTCACTTAAAGATGAAAGTTGATATTGTTTTATTGTTACAATATGAGCATTTGAATAGATATATTGGAAAGTATGTGTTTGGTCATAATACTCAATTTTGGTTGTATAGTTATTTTCATCAGTAATTAAATTATTATCAACTGTCACTGAACTAATTGCGTAACCATCAGTGGCTAGTGGGCTAATTGTTACATTGCTTCCATAAATAACATAATTAAAACTTTTATCTGTTATAACTGAATTTGTTTCAGTTGAAAAATATCTATTAGCGGTTCCGATATCAAGGCTAATTCCAGATGTTCCTTCAATTGAATTTCCAATTGTATCTTTCCAGAAACCTGAAGTTAGTAAAGTGTTATTCTTAATTTCAATACTATAACTTCCACCAGAAGTTACATATATTGATATTGGCATTATTTTTATAAACACTGCATGAATTGTTCCGCCAGGCAATTCTGAAAAGTTATAAATTAAATCAGTATTATCTTTTTTGATAATTTGGTCAGAATTTGTGTAGTAACCAACAAACTTATAATAGGTATCAGTTGCTTTGTCATAATAATATTCATAATCTTCTGAAATTGAAAGAGTTAAATATGAATTTTTATTATCACCAGCATTTTTACCAAACTTATATTGTGCACTAAATTTATTTTCAAATGTAAGTTGACCATTATTGCCTTTTAATGCACCTTCATTAACACCAATTTCTCCATAATAATCTGTGTTATAAATAAGCATAATAGGAACTGGAACAGTAGGGTTTACATCAACTTTATCAACAGTTCCATCAGTTTTAACTTCATAGAAGTTTTCTTCAACTGTTAAAATTGAATTAACACTCTTTGTTGCTCTTAAATGTATTATGTGATAACTTTGGTCAAGATTTGCACCCGAATTGATATCTTGTGCGTCAGTTTGATTATTTCCATAATAGAAATAAATTACTTTTTCGTTTTTAATTGTGTTAGGTGAGTTATTTAATGAATTTCCTGTAAAGTTAACACCCGTAATCATGTTTGTTAAATTTGTGAGCCAAGCAGAATATTCTTCACTTGTTGTTACTGAATTATCATGGTAAATTCCAGTAACTAAACTAAATTCATTTGTATTTCCCGGATTAGATGAATCAATATATGAATTATATTTTTCATAATCAAAGTATCCATAGAAAATTAATGAAGAACCTTGTAATTCAACAACTATTGTGTTATTAGCACTATCTTTTCCAACAGGATATCTTTCGTTAAATTCAAGAGTAGAAACATCATTACCACTATTTGTCAAGAAAAATACTTCATCAATTTCATTCTTAACATTGTTATAAGAATAAAGTGCAATGCTTGATTTAACAACATCGTCACCAGTTATTTCATCTGATTCAACATAACCTTCAACAACAAAGTAGGTGAGAACAATGAATTCAGTGTTTAGCGTAAAATCAAATGTTCCAAATGCACTAGCAAGTTCGTCTCCATCTTTGTTGAATGTTTTCATTAGTTCAGTAAAATTAACTTGTAAATATGAAACATCAGTTAATGAAATGTCATTGAAGTTTGCTTCTTCAATTTTTGCAGTATCTTGATTGTAGTGCAAGAATCCAAACAATTCAGCATCAAAAGTTGTTACCACATTATTGCCATCTGTTTGTTCTTTATTTTTTAAGTCAACATTATAACTGAATGTGTCACCATCCATGGTTTTATATGTAAAGTCAAATGAATTAGCAATTCTAAATCCACCAAGAGGTGAAACCATTAAAATTGGATTTGAAGAATAATAGAACCAACCAGAAAGAGTTTCTGTTCCGTCTGGATTAACTGTTGTTAAAGTTTTATTTCCACATGAGTCTTCATCTGTTTCAAATGAAACATTAACAGTTTCTGGGTCATAGGTTACTTTTAAATTTGTAACTTCTGCAAAAATTGCTGCAATATTAATATTTGACGTTGCAGTTGTTACAAATGGTCTGTAAAGGTCAGTTGAAACGCATTCCATATTTGACCACATGCCATTATCTTCATTGAATGTTTGCAAATACCAACCAGCAAAATGATATGCTTTAGAAATATGTTCTTGAGCATCTTCAAAACTGTTAACTGAAGAATAGTTAATGCTTCCAGTTGGCAAGATATATATTGTGCTATAATCATTTGAATAAATATATATTTCTCTAGTTTCATCATTTTGCATTACATAATATAAGTTGCCATAATCATCATATATAGCTTTATATGATGCACTAAAAAATGTTTCGCTATTTGATGTTCTGGTTAAAACATCATCATATGGATTGCTTGAACCAATGTTAGCTGAACCACCTCTAGGACCATATTTTATTCTTAATCCACCTAAAAGAATAATTGAATATTCCGCAAATGTTACATCGCCATATGAACTATAATTGATGTCATCACCTTCACGAATATAAAGTTCACTATCACTACTATGATAGAACTTATTTGTGAATGTTTGATATTTTTTATAACCAATATTATATCTTACTGGGGTAGAAGTGATATCTTCTTGATAAGCTCCACCAATATATGTTAAATCACCAAGGCTTGATGAAACTCCACCAGCCGTATAGATGGTGTCATCCAAAATATAATATGGGTTTTGCATAAAGTTTGTGTCACTGCTTACAACAACTTGATCATCAAGTGAGTCATCGCTTGATATGTTTACTGTGTCAATAATTGATGTTGAAACAGAAACAGTATAAATTTTAATACTTGAAAGATTTATATAGTTGATAATTCCATTTGCAAATGGTCCACCATAGGTATAGATATTCTTTGGTTCAATCAAAGATAATCCGCCTTCAACAGATGTAATAGCATCAGATGCAGAAGATGAAATTGAATAATTTGCAAATTTTTGAATTGAGTTATAGAATATTTTGTTTATTCCATTTAACATATTATTTTCACGAGTTGATGTTGCAGAACTTATGTAGTTTTCATAAGAAACTTGGTCTGTTTCAACATCAGACAACATTTCATAATATGTTTTTGAATAAAGAACATAGTCAATACTAAATATTTCACTTTTATAAGTTGCTGCATAAATAATCTGATTTAAATCACGAACAAAATCAGAAAGGCGAGAATATGTTCTATATTGCAATTCTGCTACTATATTTGCAGTATAAATTGTTAAATTATCTCTTAATGAACTATTTGGTGAAATTACTTCAACAATTGAATCAAGAATTAAATCTATTAAAACTTGATTAATATACAAATCACCAGATACGGTTAAATAATAATTGATTGTTGAAAGTGTTTTATAGTTAACTTCTTCGCCAGCTTTTGTTTTGATTTCAATTTCAATACCAACTTCGTCTAAATAATCAACAACTGTTTGAACCGCCCTGACAAAATTATAGCCAGCATTATTTGATTTTTGAGTCAAATAAATCATTTTGAAGGCTTCAATAATGTAAGTTTTTATTGCATTATATCTTGTTTGATAAGAAGATTGTTCAGTTAAATAGTCTGAAAAATTAAAGGTATAATTTTTAACATCATCACTTCCAAATTGAACAACTTTCTTATACAAGGTATCATCATTAACAAGGTCTATTAATCCTTGATTTTTGTTTTTTACAAGCCAATAGAAAAGTGTTTCTGCCATGGTTTGTGAGAAACTGAATGATTTTGCATATTTTGCAGTAGAAACAATATTGTATGCTATTTTTAAGTCAAATTCATTAGAACCAGAAACAACTTTTAAATAATTTGTTTCTGACATATTGATATCTGATGAATAGCTTGTGTTAAATTTTAAGAAGGTATCAAAGTATGAATCATAAAAATCAATGTTGTTACCTGATAAAACATCAGATGTTAAATTCATAGCTTTTTCTGGATGCAAAACATATTCTGGGTTTTGATTTCCCATGGTTGTTGTTAAACCATTTGTTTGCTCCATATTTTTATCAAAAGTTACTTTTAAAATATAATAAACATAGTCAATATCTTCATTTAAAGATTCAACTGCATTCATATCTGGTTCAAATAAGAAATTAAGAACATAATTTTGATTTAAACCAAGTGAGTGAATAGAAAGTTGTTGACCACTTTCAAGTCGAATTAATAAGAATATTGTTGTTCCAGAATCAAAATAGAAATTTCGAAGCGAAATCATATAATCATCTGAACGATAAATTGCATAAGCATTCTTTTCAAATGAACCTGTTCCACCAGCTAATTGTGATAGGGCATTAAAATTATTTTTTGAAGTTTGATTATAAATGGTATCAAAATAAGTTTTTGATGGGTCACTTTCAGTGTTACTAAACAATGTTTTTGATGTATCACTCTCATCATTCATTAAACTAAACCTATATGGGTTGCCATTTTCCAGTGCCATTGCACCAAAATAGTTATTTGCACCATCAAGTTTAATGTCATCACTCGTTAAATTTGAACCACTGGCACTTGTTCTAATTGTTGTTTTTGAATCATCTTCGTTGTAATAATAAAGTGCTTCAACTGAAATGCCAGATTCTTCTTCTGCTTCATTAAATACAAACGCTTTATATATTTCAATAAATTTAGCGACAATTCTTATATTTGAATGAAGATTAGTTATATGTAAAACATTATTTTCATCAACATAATAATTTCCATTTTCATAATTTCTGTAGTAAGAAATATCATAAGAGAATGTTCTATCATTATACCTATAAATAGCATATACTTCTTGAGAATTAAATGTGTATTTAATGCTTTGTGAAATATAATCACCATTAGAAAGTTGTTGGAAATCTGTTTTAACAGTTGTGCCTTCATAAGTGTAGTTAGTCATAACTGCATCATAGAAGTTCATATAACCAATATAGTTATTTGTCCACAAATCATTAAATGATGCAACTCTAACACTAAAGTCAGTTAATTTTAAAGGTTTTGTGAATTCTGCATCATAATACAAATCTGTTGTGCTGCCATTTTTGCTATAAACTTGAACAAAATATGGAGATGTTCTTGAAGAACCTAAATTAGCAAAAATTCCTGCATAATTTGAAACAACAGATGATGGAACTTCACTCATGTCATCAGAGAACAGAACATCAATATAAACATTTGATGAAATTGAATAGGTCATATTTGTTGTTTGACCATTTGGCAAATATCTCTTTTTAGACAAAGTGTAGGTTGTTACATAAGATGAATTTGCAAACTCTGTTTTAATAATTTCATCTGAATAGTTTGTTGAAATTTCACTTGTTATATCATTTTCTGAAACTTGCCAACCATAAGTTTCATCAAATGTAGCAAGATACCAACCTTCAAGCCTGTAGCCAGTTTTTGCAGTGGCTTTGAGCAATATTTCAGAATCTCTGTCGTAATAATTTGTCTTATATTGAAGGGTAGAGTAAACATTTCCATTTTCATCAGCATAAAGTTCGCCACTATTTAAATTGTTGCTTGCATTTGAATAATATGGTTGTCTGTAATTATCATCAGAAGATTGTCTTGCAACATTAAAGTTAAGAACAACAAGGTTTGCAATTTTGTTTTGCGAAGTCAATAAGCCATCAATAGTTATTGATGAATTTGCAATTATATTTTTATATGTTGCGTCAGAAATAATATAGAATGAGTTATTTTGCAATACAACTCTAAATTTATAAGTTGTGTTAATTTCTTCTTCAACTCTTTCAGTAGACATTGAGTATGAGAGAATTTCAGTTATTGTGTAATAGTTATAATTTGAATTTGATGAGTAAATATAACATTGTTCACCATTATAAACATATGGTCTAAAACTATAACTATCGTAGAACACATTAACAGTTGAAAGAGTTTGTTCATAACTATAGTTTTGTGAAAATCTATATTGACCGTTATTATTTGTTACTCTAATTAAACCAGATTTTCCTTCTTTTAAAACACCTGACAAAACATCAACATCTTCACAGCTGATCATATTTTGACCAACGAATGTTGCAAGTTTATATCTTGTGGTAATTGATTCATTATAATAGAATAACATATATGATTTAGATGATGAATTTGAATAGTCATCACTTAAACCAAGTTGTTTGAACAAAGGTCTTCCTTCTGAATTGAAGTGACCAGTAAAATACAAGAATGTATTTGTTTCTATTGATGAATAATAATAATTTTCATCGCTAGGTTTTAAATAATCAATGAAATATGTTTGATCTTGATAATCATCTTCATCAATTGATACAGATGGAGAAGAAGATTCAATACTTACTGAACCACCAACATTTATTGAACCATCTTGAACTTCAGTTGCAAGAGAAATAGAGTATACTCGTTCATAAACAGGAAGGAATAGGTAATAACCTGATGCGTTAGATGTAAACCTTAAAATTGGACTATAAAGTTCATCGCCAATGATAGCCATAGCATCATTATTAATCATTAAGTATTCAGAATTTTCACGAGAATAAACTTTCCATTGTTTTAATCTATAATAAATTTCACCATCAAATGTAATAAGAGGAGAGGCAAGCAAAACGACTGATTCAGTTGAGCACTCAAGATAAACGTTTGCTGATTCTGAACCATTCATAACAGATATTGCTTTATCAAGCCAATATCCTTGGAAAGAATTGTTTGTTGGTGAAGTTTGCAAATCTTCAGTTTTAACCTTAAATGCGGTTGTTAAACCTGCAACAATAACATTATCATAATTAACATCTGCAGAAGATGAAGATGTTGCACCAAGTTCAAGACCTGAAAGACCTTCACAAATAGCATTTTGATTTTCACTTACAATATCAGATGTTAAGTAAATCATACCTTCTTCATCTTGATAATATGTGTGAATATCATAATATGGAATATCTGTCAACTTTGATGAAGAAGATTCCCAAATTGCACATTCTTCATCAATAAGTTCAGAAAATGCACCATTAACAAGTCTATAAATATGGTCAACATAAATAGTGCTTCCATTATCACCAATTTGTGTTGTGTCGCTATAATATATAAAACTATCCGAAAGTTCACTATTCATTGCACAATCAGTTATTCTTACCGCTGATGTGTAAAGTTGATAGTAATTTATATGGTCATAAATTAAACCATAATATGAATTTCTTTCTTCAGCAGAAAGTTCAAGATATTCATTCAAATACATAAAGATATATGCATATTGAGATGAATCATCACGATATTCATTGTAATAAGTTGTGTAATTAACATGTGTTAAATTATCTGAAACATTTCTTGCTAATCTGTAGCCTGCTATTGTTCCATAATTGATTGAATCAACAATGTAATACATGTTGTCAAGGTAATCATTACCATTTAAGTTAGCAAGAGTATCTCTAAATGTAACCGTTGAAAAGTCTGTGATTATTTGTGAATTTTCTTTTTCAACGATACTTGAAATAAGTTCAACATAATAACCACTGTTAATTAAGATAGAAAGGTCAACTTCGGCTGGCATACCTTGTTTGTGATAAACATCAAAAACAAACATTTGATTTATGTATGGCACGCCATCAATCATTGTTACACCAGGGAAACCTTCTGTTGCATTGCTACTGATTGTGTTATCAACAGGGTAATAAGAATCTTCATCAGTAATAGCAGAACCGGTTGTGGTTGGTATTAAAATTGAGTATGAAGGATATGTCACAACGGCACCAGTGCTGTCTGAAATAGAAAATTTACCGAGAAGGGTAATAAGGTCAGAGTTTTCAAGTCCGCCAGAAACATAGTGGGTTGAGTTTCCACCTTCTACAACATTACTTTTAATTTTTCTTTCAAGTTTATTTTCAAATTCTGGCTCTTTATAATATTCAGATTGATTTGTATATTGAACTGTGCTTTGAGTAATAATTCTGTTTGAAGGAATGTGTGTTGCATAACCATTTGAGTTAATTGCTTGAATTAATTCAAAACTATCAGAACCTTCAGTTGCATTATCTCTTGTGATTGCAGTTAGTTTGTAGTTAGCAAAAACAAAATATCTTGCTGCTGGCCTGAACTCAAATGTGTTGTCAGTTGATATATAAATATAGTTAAATTCTGTTACTAAATCACTATCTTCAAATTTATATGATGCAGAATTTGAATTATCAAAAGTTGTTGCTTTGTAAAGTTTTGAATTATTGTTTAAATAATAAACTTTTTCTGTAAAGTAATCATATACAGATTTTACTGCAGGATAAGTAACACCATCAATTACTACGGTGTTGTTTGAATAATTAAATTTTGCAAAAATAGTTGTTCCGTCAGAAAGATATATTGTTTGTGAAGATGTGTCATATTTGTAAGTAGAATTAATTTTGTTTGACCTATGACCATCTAAAGCGTCTACTTCATAAACATTTCCATCAACTGCATCAGCATAATAATATTTATTGTTATAATAGAATGAGAATCCAACATTTTGTTTTGAATTAACTCTTGTTAATCTGCCTGGGTTAACTTCACCAGTTGCAGCAACAAATGATGAAGATTTTTCGTCATACTTATAATAAATTCCACCATTTAATAAATAATAGGTTGAATTAGCGTCATAATAATAAATTTGTGCATCGTCACGATATGATCCATACAAAAATTGCATGTCAATTGATTTTTGACCAGAGATGAGGGCAGTGTAAAGATCGCTAAATTTAATTTGTTTTCCTGCACTATCTTTTAATGGCTTTATTATTGTAACTGTTTGACCAGCATTTACGGTTTTTCCATCTTCAATGTAACAATATCCGTCATAGGTACCTGTTGAAGAATTATCAACAGTGTTTATTACATAAAGATTTACTGGAACAACTGCACTTGTTGAATCATAACAAATATAAAGTGTGTAATTTAATACAAATCTTATTTTGTTAAGAGGTTCATCAACCATTGAGTAAACGACATTGTTTTGATAATAATATGTGTCATTATCTCTTATTTGATAAATTATACTGTTAAAGTTATCATATGCTCCACCAGGAAGTTCAACAATTGGGTCTTGTTTTTGGTCAAGATTTGAAACAATAGAATAGTTTCCACCTTGGTCACCAGCTGTGATAGATGAGTTAAAGTTATATACATTTCCATTTTGGTCTGTTAAATAACCAGAAGTTGCACCCGGAGTGAATGACTGATAATTTAACCTTGCTGTTGAACTATCAATAATTGTTACATCATAGCCAGAATCAGTTGATTTTCCGTTTTCAGTCTTAACATTCGCTGTGTAAAGGTCATATCTGTCACCAATAGTTGGCGAGGTTGTTTCACTAAAGTAATAAACTTTTCCGTTATATTCAACTTGATACATTAAATCGCCAGTAGATGTTGTTCTTTTAAACTTTAATTCATAATTATCTACAATATTTGTTTCTGAATTTGACATTTCAGAAATAGTTTCACTGTTAGATTTAAATAATGCTGTATAAAAGACACTTTGTTTTATATAAACTTCGCCTTCATAAAGGTTTCCATGTTCATCATAATATTCAGTTTCACTGTAAACGATTTGACCATTGCTGTGGTTTGTTTTTTCTTGATAAACATAAACAGTGCTAGGGTCACCGAGTTCATTTACATAATAATAACAACTATTATCAATTTTTGCACCAATAGCGTTTTTGAATGCAGTGTGACCTGTGCTTCTTAAAATTTCGTTACCTAAAACGATTGAACCATTATTTCTTAATTCATCAAAATTTGAAACGCCATAATAGAACAAAAGGGTAGTGATGTCATTGCCATTTTCATCAATTTTTACACTATTTTTAGCAATTGGAGTTGTTAAAAAGTATTGTGTTTCATGATTATTTGTTGCTTCATTTAAATGTGTGTATGAATCAATATCATAATATGCATAGCAAATTGATTCTTTAGATTTAGCAGTATAATCTTGCTTATAGTCAACATTAAAACCATTAATTGACATGGTTGGATTTAATGGAGAATTAGATGTAGGATTGCCCAAAGTAATTTCGTATCTATTTGTGTCTACATTAGTTTCTTTAATAGAATAAACGTCGTGAATATATATACTTTGTGCTAATGAAATTGCATTAGTTTCTGCATTTTGTGTTATCTGAATTAAAGTGAACTGGTCATTATAGAATAGTTCAATGTCGTCAACTTTAGTTGTACACTCTTCATCACTATAAATTGTTGCAACTTTTCCTTCTTGGAATTCATCAGGGTTAATATAATATGTTTTTGATTCATAATAGAAAGAATTGCCAAAAAGTGTTATTTTGTTTGCATAGGCAACCCTGCTATCTAAAATATCACTTTTATTGCCAATTTTTACAAATATTTCATCAAGCTTATAGTTATCACTGGTTACCGCATCACTATAAAGGTCATATAATGTGTATGTTTCATCGTCACTTTCAAAAACACGACCAAGTTTAGTTGAAAAATATCTAATATTTTGAATTGATTGCAAATCTTCAGAAATTGTCCACAACATTTTATCGGCTAAAATTTTACCTTCTGTGAAATTGCTTTCTGCATAAATTGTTAATTCATTTGATTTTTCATTAATGTAATAGTAATCATCTCCAATCAAAAACGCACTCAATTCCATATCGGTTGGGTAGGCAGTTGCAGTTATTGATGTGTTTGAAGAACCGAAGTACTTATTAACTGTTTGATAAGCATTTTTTGCATCAACAATAGAAGTATCACTAGTAATTTCTATTTCGCCATTTGATATATTAATATTGAAACTTCCATTATTGATAGTTGTTACTTTTGTAATCAAAGTTGTTCCAAAATTTGCTGAAAGTTTTTTATTTGTTGCATCAATTGAAACACCATAATAAACAAATTTCTTAATTGAATTATAGTTTTCGTTAACTTTTTCAAATAAAACTAATGATGAATCTATAAAATAATAAGTTCCATTATAATTAGTTGATCCACTTACATTAAATTTCACCATAGTTCTGTAGGTGTTATATAATATGAATTTTGAATTATCTAAATCAATTTCATATTTGTCATCACCAGAATCTAAAATTTGTGTGCACTCAAAATTAGTGAAAATATATTCACTCTCTGGATTTATATAATAAGTGTTACTAATTAAAGATGATTGAATTGAAACTGAATATCTTACAAGAGTTAAAGAAAAGCTTGTGTTACTGCCAGTTATTGAATAATTTTTATAACCATAAGCACTAACAAAATCAATCGGATCACTTGTGCAGAAGAAATCAGAATGAAGTGTGTAAACAGTTTTACCATCAATTGTTGTTTCTATTTTTAAATAGTAAGTTCTATTTAAATAGGTAAATACAGGTTTTGAAAATACAACCGTTTGTGTTGATGGATCAATTGCAGCTTTAGCATAATCAAATTCTTCATAAAAACCATTTGAATCAGGCGAAATTTCACCATAGAAATGTGTTTCGCCATATTGATCATATTGTGAATAAACTTTTCCGCTAAAATAATAGTATTTTACTCCGTCATAATAGAAGGTGAAATAAGTTGTTTGTTCTGAACTATTTTCGAATTTTACTTGTTCGATAGATAATACAACTGGGTCTAACGATTCCATCTCACTTTTTATCGTGTGAGTTGCATCATTTAATTTATATTCAGCACTAACTTTTAAATTATAGAAATATTTATCAACTAAATTTCCAACAATAGAGAAACGACCACTATAAATATTAAATGTTTCATCTTTTGTGTATGTAGTTCTGTTGTTAGAAGATAATATAGATTGAATTATTGATTCTTCATCAAAATTAATTTCATTTTCATAAGAAACATTGACATCGAATTTTTCATTTGGAAGGTTAGAGGTTAATTTTAAACCTTCAATAGAAATATCCATATCCGATGGTGCTAAAAAGTATGTGTAACCATTGAATAGAATGTAAGAATAAATTGAACCAGTTGAAATTGTTCCACCAGCAGTTTCTGCAAGATAATTTGCATCTGATGAGTTAGTTGAATAATTAATTGTTTCTAAATCTAAAAAGTCATATAATTGTGTTGAACCTGATGTGTATGAAACCAGCATATTTTCAGAAACACATGATTGATAAATGTAATAATTAGTGTTGTTATATACATTTTTAAATGCATAGGCAAAATATTCATCATTATAAATCAAATAGTTGCCACCATTTGAACTAACTGTGACTTGTGATGAATTCAAATTACTTGTTATATCAACATAATAATAATTGGTTACTTGCTCTTTATTTTTTAAAGTTACTATTTTTAAAATTTTATTAAATTCGTTATTGCTGTTTTGGAAAAGATTTATATTTATGCTATTATCTGTTATAACATTATAACTTTGAACCGTTGCGTTACTTGGAAGAACAACCGATACATAAACAGTAGTTTTAACAAAACCAAGTTGGTCAACATGAGAGGTTACAGATTTTATTACTTCATAAGATATTCCTTGCTCTGTAGGGTCAATGAGGTCTCCATTATTAAGAGCATAAACATTTACAACTAGGGAAGTATCATCATCGTATTTTGTTGCAAGAACAGAAACATTTGTTAAGTCTAAAACCTTATAGATATATTCAACAGAAAAGTTTGTGCATTCGTTTCCATTGCTATCATAAACTGTGTTTTCATCAACATAGTATGAACGATTATTAAAAACAAAAGACATACTATCTGGGTCAACATAACTAACAACATTGTTGTAAATTTCTGTAACAACAATTGCTGTTAATTTTGTTTCACGAGTAACATAGTTCTTTAAAACATTAAATTCTGAATCTCCAGCTACAGTTAACCCCGATATATCATTTCCGTAAAATTTATAACTAATAGGGTTGTCTGGATCTGTGTTATCTTCTTTTGTAAACACAACATAGTCACCATAAGCAAGACCAGTAAATTCAAAAGTATAGTCTGCTGTTGTACCTGATTTGTCAGGGTAGGCAACTCCATCTTTATTATAAATTTGATAACTAACATTTTCAAGTTTAGCATTTTCAACATTCAAAATCTTTTCAGCATCAAATAATGTTCCTTTAAGAACAAAATTATTTATTTTAATAAAATTCGCATAAAATGTGTAGTTGTTATAATCGCTTTTTGAAACAACATAAACTGTTCCTGTTCTTGTTGATTGGTCATTTGAAATAGTAATATTTTCAAATGTAGTGTAAGATGAGCCATTTGAATAAACATCACTATCATTAATAAATGACTTTATTGCAAAGTATTTTTCATTTAAAGTTGTTCCAAATAATGAATGATATCCTCTGTCATAGTCTTCAAATAAATCAAAATTGATTCCATTTAAAATTGTTTCTTGTGTAACAAGTGTTGTTTGTCCCTTTCTATTTGCTGTCCAAGATTGAAGGGCATAATCATCACCATTTGCATCATTATCAAATTCTCGATTTACTTCAACAATTCTTCCTTCAGGGAAGTATCCATCTATTTTTGTTAAGTAATACTTATTTGTTGAAAGCGAAAATGTTGTTTGTTCATCATAAAAGAAGAATTTATTTTTATCATAAGACAATTGACCATAATCTAAATAAGCACTATTTGGAGAATATGATTCAAATGACATTTTATATGCTTTGTAAACAATTGTTTGTGAATAAATTGAATCTCCACGATTTTTATATTCAACACTAGCAGAACTTCCAACTGCTGATAAGTCAGAAGATATATTTGCATTAGGAGTAGCTTTAACTCTAATTCTTCTCGTTGTATTTCCATTTTGAAGAATAGGATTAAACGCCATATAAAAAACTTTGTCATAAGAGTCGTCTTGATTTCCTAATTTTCCAGAAATAACATCGGTAGTGTTTGTTGCATCATTAACTTTTAAATATACAGCTGAAATAAAACCATCTGCGTCTTGCCAAACGCCAGAGGTTCCAACTCTGTAAGAAAATTTAAATATATTTGACAAATCATCTAATGCTGACACATAGTTTGTTGCGTTAAAGTAACTATTTGCAGACCCTCCAGCGGTTCTAACAATTTCAAGTTGTGATAAATTAACACTAACATGAACTTGATAAATTATTCCATCAACCCAAAAAGTATAATCTGGGTAAAGTAAGTCAGTTGATGAAAGGCGAGTTCCATCATTTTCACTTATAGCCCAATTTCCAACTTGGTCATAATTTTTTAAGAAATTTTCCAGATTAAAAGCATCAAGCCCACTGGTTTGACTTTTATAATCATTACCATTATAAAATTCCATAGGAACCAAAAATGAACCTGTGTATTCATTGTATGTTCCATCAGATGTTTGGTTATAATGAATTATATTTGGTGCATTAAGTCTATACCTTCCATTAGCATCAAAACCTGATTCTTTTGCTGATGATGTTTGACCGCAGGCAACAAAGAAAATTGACACAAATGCTAAAAGACAAAGTGAAATAGATTTTGCAAGTTTGCTTAATATTCTTTTTGAGTTACTTTTTGCAAGTTTTTTCATACGAATCCTACCTTTTATTAGTTTGTTTCATTTATTATAAAATAACTTATATACTTTACTAACTAATTTTAACATATTTAGTCGAATAAGCAAACTAAAATTTATGCAAAAAAGCACAAATTTTTACCATTGTTATTAAAATAAAATAGTATTTTACGCGGATTTTTAATGTTCTAAAAAAATAACTATTCGTATAACTTAAAAACTTATTTGATTTTATAAAAATCATTCACAAATTTAGCTGTAATAGTTTTATAACAAAATTTTTATAAAACTAAATAAAAAAAATTTTTAGTCAATTTGCACATATTTAAAAATTTTTATAAAAATCCTGTCAGGGGTAAGCATTTTATTAAAAATTTTTATATTAAAATGTGATTGTGATGCGTTATAAGCATTATGTTATGTTACTTTAAGGAGAGTAAAAATGGATACAAAGGCTAAAATCAAATCTAACATAAAAAATTTTAAGTTAGATAAAATTTCAAAACAAACAAAAAAACAACTAATAAAAAATTTTTTATCTGAAATGGATGATGACACAAAATTTAAATTTTGGATTAAAACACTTCTTGCTTCTTATAACACTATACCTGAAATTATAAAAACCGTAGATAAAATTATCGAGCTTCAAGCATCAACTGTTTCATTTTCGTCAGATGTTTTTAATGGAAGTAATTCACTTATTAATCAAGTTGAATCGTTGATTGATTTGTCACAGAGAAAAAACTCTCTTTTAAACATCTATATTATGACAAAAGAACTTGTTAAAAACCTTTCAGATGAAGATTTAAATTTTATTGAAAAAAGATTTGTTTATAATTGGTCAACTGAAGATCTTTCAAAAGAATTTAATATTTCTGCTAGAACAATATATCGAAAAATTGACAGAATAATAAATTTGATTCACAGCAGAGCAATTTCAAAAAATTGGTCACTTCGATTTATAGAAAGCCAAATAAAGCAAGAAACTTGGTTAAAAGAAAAATTTATAAAAATTGTAAGTGACTACTTTAAAAATGCAAACTATCAATATAAAAATAATAATCATTCAAAAACATATGTTACCGAAAATGAAGCAGTGCAAAAATCTGTTTCATAATAAATCATCTTCAGAATCATAATTCGGAAATTCAGGATAATTTTTTTGACTGATAGGTGAAACATTTGTTAATGTGTGACGCTTCTTACGAATAAATGATTTGCGTGAAAGATTATCAATTTGTGATTTTAAGTTTATCTTTCTTTCATCTTCATGATTATAATAATTAATTGCATTTAAATTTAATTTTTCATATTTTTCATTTTGAAAATTTCTTTTATTTGTATTTTCTTGCAATTTTTTTATCAATTTATACAAAATAATTGAAATTAATAAAATAATAGGAATTGCTATTATTGCTATGATAATTGTTTGAAATGACGATGAAATAATTATTTTATTATTATTGTTTGAATTTGAAGAATTATTTAATTCAGGATTGCTTTCATTATTAATTGGTATGTTAGATAAATTTATTGTATTTTCGCTATAAATATATCCTTCATAAACATCAGTTGGATTTGTTATCGGAGTATATGAAACAAAATACCAAAGATTAGTTTCACCACCTGATGGTATTTCACCATAAATTGATGCAATATAATTAATATTTTTTGTGCCTGCTGATATTGTTGAAAGAACTTCACCACTAGCAACTGAAGGTTTTGACCAAATTTGCGTTCCTGATGACGATTTAATTTCACATGTAATGTCTGTAAGTGTTTTATTTTCAGGAATAAAAGTTGCTAATGTAATTGTTGATGATTCAACATAACCAACAAACTTATCATATTGAACATAATAGCAATTATCATTAATTTGACCAATAATTAAAACAAAATATGATTCTGGAATTATAAATTTAACATTGTCAATTGAGTCTGTTAAATCATCTGTCAAATATAATTTGCAGTTTGCAAGTGCCTTTGCATATTTAGCATTTTCAGCTGTGGCAAAAACATTTTTATTGCAAAATTTAACATTTACAAACAAAACTAAAATAGATAAAAATATCAAAATTTTTTTCATATTGATATTATATTTCAATTATTTTTAATAAAAAATGCGATTTTTGTCTAATTTTAGCATCTCAAATAACTTTATTGAATATTATGAATAAAAACAATATTATTAAATTAATTAAACTTTTAAAAGAAATTGAAAAAAGAAATTTGCTACCTTTATTGAAATATAATACTGGAAAAATAGTCCACGAAAAACAAATCCAATTTCATAAATCAACGAAACGAAATAGGTGGGTCTTTGGCGGTAATCGAACAGGAAAAACAGAATGTGGTGCTGTTGAAACTATTTGGATATCACTAGGAATTCATCCTTTCAAACAAAATAAAAAACAAACAGAATGTTGGGTTGTTAGTCTATCAACAAGAGTTCAAAAAGAAGTGGCACAGGCGAAAATCTTAAAATATTTACCCAAGAATTATATTCAAGACATCATTATGACTGAAGGTAAAAAATCTGCACCTGAACAGGGTGTTATTGAATGTATAGTTTTAAAAAATATATTTGGTTTGACTAGTAAAATTTGGTTTAAATCTTGCGAAGAAGGACGAGAAAAATTTCAAGGTGCAAGTTTAGATTTTGTTTGGTTTGATGAAGAACCTCCTGAAGATATATATAACGAATGCAAAATGAGAGTTCTTGACAAATGTGGTGAAATTTTTGGAACAATGACACCTCTTAAGGGATTGACATTTATCTATAATGAAATTTATCTAAATAATTCAAATGACCCAGAAGTATTCTACGAATTTATGTCGTGGGAAGATAATCCTTTCTTAAATAAAAAGGAACTTGAAAGACTTTCAAACACTTTGCCTAAAGATGAAATAGAGAGCCGAAAATATGGAAGGTTTTCATCAATTGATTGCGGATTAATATACACAGAATTTGACCCAAGTGTTAATGTTATTGAACCCTTCAATATCCCATCTGATTGGCAAGATAACATTTCAATCGACCCGGGATTATCAAACCCACTTTCATGCCATTGGTATGCAAAAGATTATGACGGAAATATTTATGTTGTTGCAGAGCATTATGCTTCAAATAAAACAATAGAATACCATTCTAACAAAATTAAAGAAATATCAAACAATTTAAAATGGAAAACAGCTTCAAATGGTATGATTGAAACCATTATTGACAGTGCAGCAAATCAAAGAACATTATCATCACAAAAAAGTGTAGTCGAACTTTTTTATGAAAATGGAATTTTATGTAATTCTAATGTAAACAAAGATGTGTTATCGGGAATATCAAAAGTAAAATCATATTTAAAAAATATAAATGGAACATCTAAATTATTTATCTTTTCTAATTGCACAAATATGATTAGAGAAATTAAAAGTTATAGGTGGGGTGGAAACGATTCACCTACAAAACATGATGACCATTCAATGGACGAACTTCGTTATTACATTATGAGCATTAACAATAAATTTGAAACAACAAAAAAATCTGATTTATTAAAAAATAAAGAAAAGTTTATTAAACTTTTAAAAAAGAGGTTATGAGCAAAAGCAAATTTAATGAAAACGATTTAATTAAAATTCTTATAAAAAAAGCTTCTGGATTCTTCTATAATGAAGAATTATTAGAATATGAAAAAACGCAAAAATTAGCAGATAATTCTAAAAAAGATAATCAAAAATGCGAAAATATAAGTTTTTTTGATAAAATTGACAGGGGTAATACTGATATTTATAAATCTAGTGATATCATTGAAGTATCAAATGGAAAACCAGAAAACTTTAAGCAAACCAATGAAAACCTTACTCTCGTTAAAAAGAAAATTACCACGCATTATATTCCGCCTGATATGCTTGCTATTAAAATTCTATTTGAAATTTTTAGGAAGGAGATAGATATTAATGATATAGAAAACATGTCTAATGAAGAATTGATTAATTTAAAAAATAAACTAATATCGGAGATATCAAATGAAAATTAGTACACCAATTTTTATTACTAAATGCGATACTATAATGTGCAATAAAAAAGCAAAATATCGTTTAGAAACAAATAGTTTTAAAGGTGATTCATATCTATGTGAAACATGTTTTAAAAATTTATTTAATTCAATGAAAAGGATAAAAGATAAGTATGAAACAGAAAAATAAAGAAAAATTCTTCTATTCAGAAATTGAGGATAAAATTATTGTTGATTCGATAACACAAGATTTCAAACGAAGGCAACAAGAAAGAAGACCATATGAACTTGCATGGGAATTAAATATGAATTTTTATGTGGGTAATCAATACACCTACATTTCTAATTCTGGAGAACTTACTGACATTGAAAAACATTATTATTGGGAAAATAGAGAAGTTTATAACCATATTGCACCAATAATTGAAACCAGACTAGCTAAATTGAATAAAATAAAACCTAATTTAACAGTTAAACCCGCAAGTAATTCAGAAAATGATTTATTTTCTGCAAATTTAGCAAACTCTATTCTTCAAAGTTTTATCGAAAAAAACTCTTTAAAATCATTAATATCTACAGCTAATGCTTGGAGTGAAATTACAGGAACGAGTTTTTATAAAGTTTCATGGAATGATTCTCTTGGAAATGTCATTGGAAAAATCGACGGAAACTTAATTAAAAATGGAGATGCTCAAGTTTCTGTTTGTTCACCATTTGAAATATATCCTGATTCAAATGGAGCAATTGAAATAGAAGATTGCGAATCAATAATTGAAGCAAGGGCCGTTCCTGTTGAAAATATTAATAAATCGTGGGGATTAAATCTTGATGGTGAAGATATTGATATTTGTGAATTAAATAACTCTAGTTTTTTATCTGGAATTTCTGGCAGAAGCAACATCACAAAAATTTCTCATAATACGAAACATAATCACGTTTTAGTAATTGAAAGATACGAAAAACCAAATAACAGAAATACAAATGGAAAACTAACTATTATCTGTAAAAATAAATTACTATACGATGGTGATTTGCCATATAAAATCGGAAAAAATAATGAATTAACATATCCTTTTATTAAACAAGTTTCAACAAAACAAATTTCATCATTTTGGGGTATCAGTGTCATAGAAAGGTCAATCCCAATTCAACGAAGTTATAACGCAATAAAAAATAAAAAACATGAATTTATTGAAAGACTTGCAAGTGGTGTTTTGAGTGTTGAAGATGGTTCAGTTGATATTGACAATCTTGAAGATGAAGGTTTAGCTCCCGGAAAAATTTTAGTATATAGAAATGGTTCAACACCACCAAAATTTTTAGATGCAGGAAGCATTCCTTCTGAACTTGAAAATGAAGAAACCATGCTTTTAAGTGAACTCAATAATCTTTGTTGTGTTAGCGATGTTACAACAACAACCAATGTTCCAACTGGAATTAATAGTGGTTCAGCCTTAAATCTTTTAATTGAACAAGATGAAACCAGACTATCACTGACAGCAGAATACATTAGAGAGTCTATAAAGAAAATCGGTGAATATATTTTAAGATTATACAAACAATTCGCAACGCAGACAAGATTAGATAAATTTACCGATAAAAATGGTTCAATTGAAGTGTTCTATTGGAAAAACAGTGATATAACTGCTGACGATGTTGTTTTAGATTCTAAAAATGAATTAGAAGAAAATAGTTATAATAAAAAAGATTTAATCCTTTCACTTTATGATAAGGGAATATTATTTGATTCATCAGGAAAAATAAGTTCAAGCAATAAAAATAGATTACTAAAAATGCTAGGACTAGATAATTGGGAAATAACTCAAGACATTGACGACTTGCATTCAAAACGTGCAAATAACGAAAATTTAAAATTAATCAAACTTGAAAGTCCACTTGAAATTGATAATCACAAAATTCATATAGATGAACACACAAAATATATTATATCTAACAATGAAAATATTGATAGCGAATTTAAATTAAAGTTATTAAATCATATCAAAGAACATAAAAATTTTATAAATGAATGAGGTATATATGGAAGATAAAATTATAGAACAACCTGTTCTTGAAACTGAACAAATTCAAAATAATTTTGATTCAGAAAATCAAGACGGCTCTATTTACGGAAAGTTTAAAGATGTAAAAAGTTTGTTAGACGCATATAACAATTTAGAAGCAGAATTTACGAGAAAAAGCCAAAAATTAGCAGAATTTCAGAAAGAATATGGAGAAAGTGCGTTTTTTCAAAATAATGAAACACTTGACGAGTTTTTAAATAAGTCTGGTATGGATGAATATAAAAAGGATATCGAGGAGATTTTGATTAATGATAATGAAATTAATAATCTGCCAAATAGATACCAAATTGCATTAAAAATCGCCAAGTCTGCATCTAATAAATCTGCAAATCTTTTAAACAATCCAGAATATTTAGACAAATACATTTTTTCAAATAATGAAATAAAAGAAAAAATAATTTCTGACTATTTGTCTAATTTAAATAATATTTCACAAAGCCCAAAAGTTATTGCTGGCAATTCAACAAATATTTATTTTTCGCCAAATGAAAATAAGCCAAGAACAGTAAAAGAGGCTGGGGAAATATTTTCAAAAATGCTTAAATAGGAGAATTTATGGTAACTTTAACTACTGCAGATAGTGCATTAAAAGAAGTTTATCTTGGCGTGCTTTCAAATCAACTTAACACTTCTATCAATCCACTTCTTGCAAAAATTAATCAAACAACTGCTGATGTTTGGGGAAAAGAAATAAGAAAACTTGCACCTTACGGATTAAATGGTGGTATTGGTGCAGGAACTGAAGATGGTAATTTGCCATCTTCTGCGGGCAACAATTATGCTCAATTTGTTTTAAGTTTAAAAAACCTTTATGGAAGAATTGAAATTTCTGACAAAGCAATTCGAGCATCTGAAAGTTCTGCTGGTGCTTTTGTCAACTTACTTAATGCCGAAATGGATGGTCTTATTAAGGCCAGTGCATTTAATTTTGGTAGAATGCTTTATGGCGACGGAAGTGGAAAACTTGCTTCTATAACAGAAAACACAACAACAACTGTTACAGTTGATAGTGTTAAAAATTTAATGGAAGGCATGGTCGTTGATATTATTGAAGATGAAGATGGAACACAAGCATCAAATGGAAAATCATTGAGAATTAAATCAATTGATAGAACAAATAAAATTGTTTCTTTTGAAACAGCGTCATTTAGTGCTAGTGCCTTTAAAACTGGTTATAGCCTTTGTGTTCAAGGTTCATACAACAATGAAATTACTGGACTTGGTGCTATTTTTAAATCATCAGGAACACTTTATGGACTTGACAGAAGTTCTTATTCTTGGATGGTTCCTTATATTAAAGATATCAAATCTACTAGCACAACAAATATTTCTGAAGTTGTTATGCAAAAAGCAATTGATGAACTTGAAGAAACTGCTGACAGTAAAGTAGACTTTATAGTTTGCTCGGCTGGAGTAAAAAGAAATTATCAATCATACCTTTCATCTTACAGAAGCAATGTTGATGTAATGAATCTTGAAGGTGGTTTTAAAGCCATTTCTTATAATGGCATTCCTGTTGTTTCTGACAGATTTGCACCTGAAAATACAATGTTTTTGCTTAACACAAGTGAATTTAATTTACATCAACTTTGTGATTGGAGCTGGCTTGAAGGTGAAGATGGCAGGGTAATTAAACAAACTCTTGGAAAACCAACATACCAAGCTACACTTGTTAAGTATGCTGACATTATTTGCAATAAGCCAAGCGGACAAGCCAAAATTACTGGAATTAGTGAATCATAATTAAATCCACACATAAGTGTGGATTTAATTTAAGGATAATATATGAAAAATATACTTAAATATTGCGTTCCATATAAAGATATGTTTAATTATTATAATTTAATAACCAAAATAGATGTAAATTATAAGTTATTATTTAATAATAAAGAAAAATGTTTTATTGTTATAAATACTGCAAAAAACAATCAAATTTGCTTAAAAACCAATTCATTATCATTGAATTTGATAAAATATTTGCAATCAACACGAATCGAACAAAGCAATTTATTATTTAAAAATATTGATAAATATAATTATAATTTAACAAATAAAAATATAAAAAAATTAAAAGATAATGTTACCCTGAAATCTGTTGAACTGATTAATTATTCAAAACGAACTTCAAATATTTCAAAAGGTGATATAAATAAAATAATCGAGGGCTAACAATGTTAAAAAACTTTTTAATAAAGTGTGCAATGTTATTAAATCGTGACGATATAATTGTTGCACTTCAAAACACAAATGATATTTCTGATATTGAAAATGAACAAATTAGAAATGATATTTTAAGATTAATTAATTATTTTAACTACACATTTTCATCACTCTGTGAAAATTATTTAGAAATAACTCACACTCAACCAATATCTTCTGATTCAAATAAAAATATATATTATTATAAATTTGATTTTGCTCCACTTAAAATTCTTTATATTTATGACGAATTTAATAATGTCGTAAATTTTAAAATATATTCTGACCATATTTTGTTGTCTGAATCAAATAAAACATATTTTGTCAATTATAAATATCTTCCACCAGAAATTTCAACTTTAGATTCTGAATTGAAAATTTCTGATACTTTAAAAAAGATACTATGTTATGGAGTTGTTAGTGAATTTTTAGCAAGTAAAAATCTTTTTAATGAAAGTGAATTTTGGAAAACTAAATTTTTAAATGAAATTTTTAAGGTTAGAAATAAAAGGGAAAGACGATTTAAGTCTACATTTTGCAAATGAAACAATCAAGTAAAAGTTTTACATTCATTGACTTTAAAGACAAGTTAAATATAAATAAAATTTTTAAAAATGAATTAAAAATTTCATCAATATCAAATTTAACAATCCAAAATAATGTTATTGAACCACTATCTGGATTTGAAGATTTTTTCTTAAAAATTTTTAATGGGGAAGATTATATTGATTTTAAATGTAATAATGAAAATTTTATTAATACTATTATATTTATTTATTTTTATGACTATTTTGATTCTGAAACTTCATCTTACAAAAGCAGAATTTTTGTTGTTAATAATACATTTTCATTATTCGAACTAAATATTGAAACTAAAAATTTTCAATCACTTCAAATAACTTTTAATAAATTGCCAACATTTTTAACTTTTAATAATAAACTTTACATTTTTTCTTCAAATGATAATTTATTGTTATTTGAACAAAACAACGAACTTCCTTTAACTATTTTGTCACTCCCAAAAATAACAAAAATTTTAGACTATAACCATCAATATTTCTTTTTGGTTAATAATGATAAAAATTATCTTTATATAGCTTCGGATAATTTTGAAATTGAAGATTTACCAACCATGTATAATGAGTATGAAAAAGTTAAAATTAACTCTATGTATGGTGAAATAATTGATATTGTTGTTTATAAAAATTATATCTACATTGTTCAACAATACGGTATTGCAAAATTTTCAATAGTTTCAAATATTTATAGATTGCAATATTCTTGTGCAATTAATTCTAAAATCATTAAAAACACAATTCAAACAATTGATGACTATTTAATATTTTTAACAACATCAGGTCTTTACATTTTTGATGGAAATGATACAAAAGAAATGTTTCATGAATTTACCACACTCATTAAATGCGATGAGTTCAAATCTTTATCATATAACAATAATTATTATTTGCTAACGAAAATGCTTATAGATGACATATTAGAAACAGTTATACTAGAATTTAATATTGAAAAAGAGAATTGCAATATTTATAACATTGGTCAAGTTAATGATATTTATCTGCTTAAAACCATTAATAACTACTCATTGCTAGCACTTACTTCAAATAACAATAAATATAAAATTTTAAGACTTGCCAAAAATAAACTGATAGATAAACATAAAATTATTAGATTTAACAAATTTATAATTAATGATTATGAAAAGAAAACTATTAAAAAATTTAAAATTTCTGGAATTGGAAATTATAACATAACACTAACATCTGATTTAGATGAATATTATTTGTCAATTAACGGAAGTAAAAGTTTTGAAAATTTAGGATTTACTGGTCATGTTTTTGAATTAACTATTGAAAGTGATGAAAGTTTTATGATTAATTCAATATATATTTTAACTTCAACTATTGAGGATTAATTATGATTGATAAAATTAAAACACTTCTTAACAAAACAAATGAACTTGAAGATGAAATTGAGCAAATAAGTGAAACTTCAAACGAAAAAACTGAAACAAGCAATTATGTAACATTTACAAAAAATCTTCTTAACTATTCAATTTTAACGACACAAAAAGTTCAAATAGCACAAATTGAAGTTACAAAAAATTCAAGCATATATTTTCAAATGCTAATAGATGTCAATTTAACAACATCACAAAAAGTTACATTTTCACTTATAGTTGATAATATTTCAATTTATAAATCAACAAAAACTTTATCAAATGGATTTAATCAAATTTCAATTATGAAGGCTTATAATCCTTTAATTTCAACACAAAGCGACATATACATTGAAATAACTCCAACCGAAAATAAATTAGTAACATTGAGTTTAGTTTCACTTTCAGTTTGGGGATTAATTGATACAAAAAATAATATTAAATATCAAGCCATTGAAACTGAAAATAACATTTTGCTGGCATATCTAAATAACTATCAATTATTTTACAAAGAAGTGGATAAAACCACTGGGTCATTCAACTCTGAAGACTTTAATTTATTTAAATCAGCAAAATCATTTTCTTTCGCTTATAATTCACAAAACAAAGTATTATTACTTTTTAGAGTTGACACAGCAGGCAATTTATTTTATTCAAATTTCAATGACAAAAATGAAATATTTGTTTCTTCAGGTGTGCAAGATGTATCTGCATGCACAGATAATTCTTCCACACTTATAACTTTTATTAAAAATCAAAAATGTTATTTTGTTATTTTAAATAATAATCTAATTTTATCTGATGAAAAATTATTATATAATAATAACTATAAACTAAAGTTTTGTTATGCTTATTTTAATAATTTTAATCAAAAATTTTATGTTATTACAACTGATGAAAATGATGCAAACTTTTTAATTGAATCTCAAAATGAAACACTTAATAAGCAAGAAAACATCAATGCAAAAATAAGCCTTACAATTTCAACTTATGGAGATTAAATATGAAGTTTTTATTTCATAACAAAATTGAGCTTAAATATAAAAACAAAAACTATTTATTTTTTAACACAATGTTAAATAGTGTGTTTGATAAACTTAAAAATCTTGAAGCTTTTAATAAATATGCAAGTGTTGGATCTGGCGAGCCATCAACAAATCAAACTGAATACCATTTAACGAGTTATTTGAAAACCTATGAACTTGAAACAGAAATTTTACAAAATGACATATCAAATGGAAATCTTTTTATAAAACAATCGGTGATTATTGATGATGCAAATTTAAATGATAAATACATTAAAGAAATAGGACTTTCGAATAATGAAGATAATCCAATTATTTATAATTACTTTTCACTTATAAGCGAAGAACTTCCAAACGGAATAAAAAAAGAGAATGGGGAAGCAATTGTTTTTTCAATTTATATTTATCTTACTATTATAGAAGATAGTTCAATTATGCTTACTAGTGGTAACAACAAATTTATTAACTTTTTGTTAGGACTTGGACTTGATGATAATATTTATGTGGTAAAAGGGAATAATACAACTCCTAATAAACGAATTTTTAGAGAAGAACCAACTTCATCTGAAAAATACTTAACCTCACTAACAATTTCTGAATCAGACGGACTTAACTTAAATTTTTCTGCAGATTTAGGCAGTGGTGAAATCAATGAACTTGTTTTTTTAGTTGGAAATTCGCCTTTTGCTAGGGTCAACTTGCAAGAATATAAAACACTAACCACAACAACTCAAACTTATACTCCAAAAACACATTATGTTGTTGATTTAGGCGAAAATGTAAATTCATATTCATCAATAAAAAATTTATCAACTAATCTTGAAGAAACTAATGTTTATGCGGGCAAATATGCAAACGATTTTGGAGATAAAATTACACTTCCATTTCATAATATTTTTGACAGCACAACTCCTAGGTTTTTATCTAAAGATGGTGATAAAATATTTTTTGTTATTGAAGATACTATTTATGGTTATATAAACAACGAATATCAAATAACTCAAATCAAAACAGGTAACATAACAATTCAAAATATATTTAAAATAATAAGTTTTGAAGACAATGTTTTTGTTATCACTAAAACTGAACCCTATATATATTCATATAAAATTACAAATAATGAACTCGTTCTTACTGAACTAGATTTAACAAATTTTGAAAAATTTGACAGTCTTGATAAAATTTTTAATGCAGATATAACACTTGGAAAGAATGGGGTATTCATGCTAGGACTCATACTTGAACCAGAGCATTATGGTTACACCCTTTACTTCACTTATGACCAAGAAAATAATAAATTTATTTATGATTCTTATCTTGTTTCTGAATATTTATTTTCATATATTTTAGCAATGTATAAAAATAATTTTTCTGATGGACAGATGATATATCTTCGTGAAGGTGAACATTCAGTTGCATGCAGAATTGTATACCACTATAGTGATAAAACTCTGTATGATGTTTTCACCAACTATGCGTTAACATTAACAAAAAATACAAAAGAAATATATACAAAAAACAGGGCAATTATTGTTGAAAAAACCACCGAACCATATCTCTGGATATACTTTTATCCACAGATTTATCAATATAATTTATCAATTCTTGGAAGTGAAGAAGATGATTATATTTCAACCAACTTAATATACCTAATTCAAAAATATAATAACTCTACGTATAAAATTTATAATCTTGTTGGATATGTCACACCAACAGAATTTTCAAATGGATTTCCTAGTGAGATTGATAAAACTAAAATTTTAGGATTTGAATTTTTAAAAGATACACTTTTAATTTTTATGGATAATAAAGATGAACCAATTGTGGGTTATAATTTAAAAGAAACTTCTATGC
This sequence comes from uncultured Clostridia bacterium, assembly GCA_944381185.1. GTDB lineage: Bacteria > Bacillota > Clostridia > Christensenellales > UBA1242 > RGIG1681. Next base: position 228,768 of record CALWKE010000002.1, on the reverse strand, counting down.
TTATTGAAAATGTTTCAGTTAATACTGACCAATATGAAATAGTTGTAAATAAGTATGATTTACTGGGCTCTAATAATGAAGGAGTAATAGCAAATTTAGCTATCAAAATATCAATATGATTTTTTCAAACCGAAACTATAAAATATCTAATGGAACTAATGTTTCTCTTTTTGCAAACAAAGAAAATGAAATGATTTTTTATATCTTTAATAATTCAATATCAAAAAATATAATTACAATTTCAAACACCTTAAAACTAACAAATTTAATTCAAAACTATCCTTATAATTATATTTCAAAAATTACTAATAACTTACTTTGTGTTTGCTTTGATGATAACATGTCGGTGATTAATGAAACGAATTAAAAACGCAAAAAAATATATTTTTTATATAAAAAACATATCAAAACTATATAAAATTAACAAAATTTTATTTAATAGAGGGAAATATGAAACTCAAAGACAGAATAAAAACATATAACTTTTGGGTTAGTTTATCAAGTGCAATATTTCTTTTAATTAAACTTCTTGGCAATCAATTTGGATTTTCAGTTAACGAAAGTTTGTTTAATGATTTAATAACAACTCTTTGTGGTATTCTGGTTATTTTAGGCATAATTGTTCCGCCAACTAATAAAATGACTACTACAACAAATGACAACAACATAACCTCAAATGAAGCATCAACAGAAACAAGTTTAGATGAATTAAAACCTGATAGTGTAGATGCTGACAATACTGAAACTAAAAATGATGATACATCATTAAATAAAAATGTTGAGTTTGATAATTTTAAATCTGAAGACATAAAGCAAGACAATATTCAAATACAAAATATTAATAACCTTGATGAAAATATTGAAAATGTTGACGATGAAGCAAAAACTATTATTGATGAATCATCAAAAGAAAATACAACTGATGACATATCAACAAATAATACTGAAAACTGCGAAAATTCTTTTAATAATAATATTTTAATTCAAAACAATGACAATATTTGCCTTAACCAACAAAATGAATGTTCACAAGAAGAAATAAAAGAAATGCAAGCACAAGAACAAACATATCAAAATTAAATATTAAGAATAATAACCAAAAAAGGGGAAATAATTTATTTATTTCTCCTTTTTTTCATATATTATTATGATTGCTAAAACACTTGATTTTGTTTTATTATAGTATTATAATAAATGCAGGATTAAAGTTTTTTTTAAATATTTTAATTTTACTTTGATAGGTAAGGAGTCTTTATGTCTTACAAGAATTCAGTGAGGCTTTTTATTTCAAACTTTACACTTGTTTGGAAACAATTGCTTTATTTGCTTATTTGCGGAGCTATCTTCGCAATTTGTGTTTACGCAACAACTTTGCCACTAATCTCTTTGTTAAGAGAAAATTTTATTGTTGATGAATTTGAAGTTATTATTCAAACTGTTTATCATTCACCAAGTGAATTGGCGCTAAAGTTAAGTGAATTTTTAAGACATATTCTAACAATTATTATTGATAATTTTTCTGCAATTTGGGCTAGTCTTTTAGGGCTTATCTTTTTAGGTATACTTTTGCCATACATTCTTATTCAAATGTCTTTCTATAATTTAGCATCAATTATTCAACAAAAAATTACAATGAATATGAATGTTAACTATGTTCAAAATGCAGTTAAAAATTTATCACAATCAATAAAATATGCTCTTGCAAATTTGTTATTTAACCTACCATTTGCATTTTTAACTATTTTATTTATTGATGTTTATTTAATAGCGGCAACAACCATTGCGTCTTCACTTATTGGATTATTCTTTCTTTCGCTTGTTTTAATCATATTAAATTCAGTAAAAATATCACTCTTTACTTATTATGTAGGTTATATGGTTGATAATAATTCAGGTCCATTTGTTGCTTTTGGAAAAAGTATCGTTAATGTTTTTAAAAACTTTTTAAAAATATTTTCAATGAGTGTTATTGTTTCATTAACATTAATTTTTGTGAATAGTTTTATTGGTGTATTCACATTTTTTGCCGGACTTATTGTTTTAATTCCAGCAACTTTTGTATTTTTAGCCATTTACTATATGGTTGTATACTTAAATATAGAAGGTGAGAGATATTATTTAAGCAATAATTTAATTTATAACCCAACTAAATATGTTGTGAAACAAGAAGATTATTCACTTGCAACAATTCCAGAAGAAACAAAAGAAGTTACAACAACAAAAATGAAAAAAATCAAAAATAAATCAAAGAAAAAACTAAATCTAAAAAAAATATTGAAAAGGAATAAATATGGAAGAAAATAATATTGTAGATAATTCTAATTTTAATAATAATCAAGACAAAAAACCTGCAATGAAAAAAAGAACTTTCACAGAAAGTGAACAAAATTCAGGCAGTTATAATGTTGGTATAAAAAAATCTAAAACAAAAATTTCAAATTCAGTTAAACAAAATGTTTTACAAAACTTAAATAATATTAATCCTAATTTAAATTTAGACACACTTGAACAAGAAGAAATTTTTACAAAAAATGCTGGAATAACTTATCGCTCAAATTCAAAATCTAATAAAGTAAAAGTTATATTTTTGGGTGGTATTGGTGAAATTGGCAAAAATATGACTGCTATTGAATATGGAAACGACATGATTGTAATAGACTGCGGTCTTGCATTTCCGGGCGAAGATATGCCCGGTGTCGACCTTGTTATTCCAGACTTTTCTTATGTTAAAGAAAATTATGATAAGCTTAAAGGTATTGTTATTACACATGGTCATGAAGACCATATTGGAAGTTTGCCATATTTGCTTAAAGATGTAAAAGCCCCAATTTACGGAAGCAAAATGACCTTGACTCTTCTTGATAATAAACTTCGTGAACATAAAATAACAGGCGTTAAGGGCATTTGTGTAAATTCTGGATATGTTATGAAAATTGGGTGTTTTACTGTTGAATTTATCAAAGTCAATCACTCAATTCCAGGAGCATTTGCCTTGTCAATAAATACTCCTGCTGGTGTAATTTTCCATACAGGTGACTTTAAAATCGATTTTGAACCTATTGATGGTGAAGTTATTGACCTTGCAAGAATCGCCGAAATTGGAAGAAAAGGTGTTACACTCATGCTTGGCGAAAGCACAAATGTTGAAAGACCGGGGTATACACTTTCTGAAAAAAGGGTGGGTGAAAACCTAGAAAGAATCTTCATTGATAATGCAGACAGAAGAATTTTTGTTGCAACATTTTCAAGTAATATTTACCGTGTTGAACAAATTGTTGACCTTGCAATTAAATATAAAAGAAGAGTTGCAGTTGTTGGCAGAAGTATGATTAACAACATAGATGCTGGAATGAAAATTGGCCTTTTCAAATTTGACAAAAATGTTTTTATTGATATTGAAAAGATTTCTTCGCTTGAAGACAAAAATGTTCTTGTTTTATCAACAGGAAGTCAAGGCGAGCCAGCAAGTGCACTTTCAAGGCTTGCAAATGGCGAGTTTAGCAAAGTTGAGATAGGTGAAAACGACACTGTTATCTTTTCAAGTTCGCCAATTCCCGGCAATGAAAAAATGATAAATGATGTCGTTAATAATCTATATAAAAAAGGTGCTATTGTCGTTACTGAAAATGTTCATACTTCTGGACACGCTTGTCAAGAAGAATTAAAAATTATTCATAATCTTTTAAACCCTAAATTCTTTATTCCGGTTCATGGTGAATACAGGCACCTTAAAGAACATGTGCTTTTGGCAGAAAAAATTGGTATGCCAAAAACAAACTGTTTTATTCCTGAAATTGGAAATGTTATTGAATTAACCAAAAATTCAATGGTTCTTAAAGGCAATATTCAAGCAGGTGAACAACTTGTTGACGGACTTGGTATTGGAGATGTTGGAAGTGTTGTTCTTCGTGACAGAAAACTTTTATCTGAAGACGGACTTGTTATCGTTGTTATTGGTGTTTCAGATGCAACAGGTGAACTTGTTAATGAACCATATCTTATTACTCGTGGATTTGTTTATAATGATGAAGCCAACAAACTTAATGAAGATGCAAAACAAGTTTTGCATGACACAATTGAATCAATTAACTTAAGAGAAAATCATGATTGGAATGAAATTAGAAATTTAATTAGAAAACCACTACGAAACTTTTTCTATAAAAAAACTATGAGAACACCTATGATTCTTCCAATTATTTTTAGAGTGTAAAGTATGAATTATGATGATATTTTAACTTTGGCAAAACAATATGCAGTGCCAATTGTTAGAACAAAAAGCCACAGTATTCTAGAAAATTTAATCAAGAAAAATAATCCCAAATGTATTTTAGAAATTGGGACTGCCATTGGTTATAGTGGAATAATAATGCTTAAATCTTCATCAGCAAAACTTGTTACTATTGAACATAACAAAAACTATGTTAAACTTGCAAAAAGCAATTTTAAAAAATTTAAAGTAAATAAGCGTGTTAAAATTTTGTTTGGTGACTGCCATGTAAAAATAGCCGAAATGGTCGCAGATAATAAATATAAAGATTACTTTGACTTTATTTTTCTTGATGGTCCAAAAGCTCAATACTCATTGCTGCTTGAAAATCTAATTTATTTGCTAAAACCAAATAGCACATTGGTTGTTGACAATGTTCTTTTTCGTGGATATACAACAAATGAACAAATTGCACCAACCAAGCGATTTAAAACTATAATAAAAAGACTAAATGATTTTATAGACATGTGTAAAAATCATAAAGAACTTTATGATATAAAATTAATTGATACGGAAGATGGTATTTTATATGCAAAAAAAATCTCAAAATAAAATTGAATTATTAGCCCCAGCAGGCGATATGGAAAAATTAAAAACAGCATTGCATTTTGGTGCAGATGCTGTTTACTTTGCTGGAAAAAATTATGGACTTCGAGCATACGGAACAAACTTTGATGAATTTTCAATTAAAGAGGCAATGAACATCATTCATTCTGCAGGCAAAAAAGGATATGTGACACTTAATGTCTATGCAAGACACAATGATTTCGATGGACTTTATGATTATGTTAAAAGTCTTGTTGATGCCAAGGTTGATGCTGTTTTAATATCAGACCTCGGAATATTTTCATTTGTTCATCAAAACTTTCCTAATTTGCCAATTCATATTTCAACTCAAGCAAACACAACAAACAGTGAAGCTGCCAAAATGTGGCATAAACTTGGTGCTGAACGAGTTGTTCTTGCAAGGGAATTGACTATTGAAGAAATAAAAAATATCACAAAAGAAAATCCTGAACTTGAAATTGAAGCATTTGTTCATGGTGCAATGTGTATTAGTTATAGTGGAAGATGCTTGCTTTCAAACTATCTAACAGGCAGAGATTCAAATCATGGAGAATGTGTTCAAGCATGTAGGTGGAAATATTCTGTTATTGAAGAAAATCGACCAGATGATAAATTAGATTTAACTGAAGATACACGTGGCACATATATTTTTAATAGTAAAGATTTGCGTCTTATTGAATATTTAGACAAAATATATGAAGCAGGAGTTTTTAGTTTTAAAATAGAAGGAAGAATGAAATCACCATATTACGTTGCAACAGTTGTTAATGCTTACAGACGAGCTATTGATTACATGCTTTCTTGTGAAAAAGAGAAGAAAAAATATGAAGTTCCAAAAGATTTATTAGATGAACTCAATAAAGCAAGTCACAGAAAATATACTTCTGGTTTTATGTTTAACGATAATAATGCAACTCAAAACTATGAATCTGCAATTCAAGAACAAGACAGCAAATTTATGGCAATCGTGCAAAAAACTGAAAACGGAAAAATTTTAGTTGAACAGAGAAATAAATTTAAAATTGGTGATACACTTGAAATTTTATCACCAAATAATCTTTTTAGAAAAACATTAAAAATTGATAACATGGAAGACGAAAAAGGTAATACTATTCAAGAAGCAAAAGCTGTTCAACAAAAAATTTGGATAAAAACAGATTTGCCATTTGAAGTAGGTGACATTTTGCGAATGTAAAAAAATGCAAAAATGTGTATTTTTTGATAAAATATGCTATAAGTTTTGCATTTTAACATAAATTTTTAATTTTTAACATAATTTAACAAAAAAGAACATAAAGTTATTTAGGAGGACTTTATGTTTTTTTCTGGATTATTTTCACTTATATCTAAAATATTATTTTTCACAGGCAAACTTGAAACTAAAAATGCATTTGAAAAACCACTTTCAAATGAAGATGAAAAAAAATATTTTATACAAATGCAAAACGGAGATATAAAAGCCGAAGAAATGCTTATAAAACATAACTTAAGATTAGTTGCACATATTGCAAAAAAATACAAAAATCAAAATAATGATTTAGACGACCTGATTTCAATTGGCTCTATTGGACTTATGAAATCTATTAAAACCTTTTCATATGAAAAAGGTAACAGTTTTTCAACCTATGCATCAAGGTGTATTGAAAATGAAATTTTAATGACATTTAGGTCTGACAAAAAAAATGTCAATTCAGTTTATTTAGATGATGTGATTTCAGTTGATAAAGATGGTAATAATTTATCTCTCTATGAAGTTTTAAATGATAATGAAACAAGCATTGACACACAAGTTGAAAATAATATTCTCTATAAAAAAATTGAAAAAATTATATTAAGCAAATTGAACAAGCGAGAAAAAGAAATTATTATTAAACGATACGGACTTTGTGGCGAAATTCCAAAAACACAAATTGAACTTGCATCTGAAATGAATATTTCAAGATCATATATTTCAAGGTTAGAAAAAAAAGCACTTGCTATAATTAAAAATGAATGCAAATTATAATTATGATATTATAACCATTTTAAATACTATTCTATTGACAAAATTTAAAATTTAATATATAATATTTTCAGTTGACTGGGCAATTACGCCAAAATTTTGGTGAGGAAAGTCCGAGCACCACAGAGCAATCACGCTTGATAACATCAAGCCAAAGTGATTTGAGGAAAAGTGCAACAGAAATATACAGCCTTCGGGCAATGGTGAAATAGTGAGGTAAGAGCTCACTCGAAATATTGGTGACAATAATTCGCTGTAAACTCCGTGAGGTGCAAGATGTGGAACTTATGGGCTGCTCGTCCGTTCCCGTAATCGCATGAGCATATCAGCAATGATATGCCTAGATTGATGATTGCCTTAAATGACAGAACTCGGCTTACAGGTCAACTAAAACGCATAGTAATATGCGTTTTTTTCTTTAAAAAATTAATTAATTGTCAATAATTATGATATGTTTTTATTTTTAATTATATTTTTTATAATGATATTTTTTGCGTTAATTTACTGTATTTTATATATTTTTTCATCAAAAAATGATATTTTTTGCGTTAATTTATATAACTTACAAAATATTTTTTTGCATAATAAAATTAAAACTTCATATAAAAAACTGCCACGAAGCAACACAATTAAATTTGTTAATGAAATTTATGATTGTGATTTAAAACAGCTTCAGACCCAAAAAATTATTTTTAATAATAAAAAATTTATTCTAACAATTTCCAAATTGATTGATTATAAAATAAATTCAAATAAGCAGAAATATAGAACCAAAGAAAACAAAATTCTGATAAATGAAATATCAACTTTAATTGCAACTAATATTTTAATATCAAATCAAAATAACTTATTTAAAAATTATAAAGAATTAATAAATGTTTTTTCACTTCGACAAAAAGAAAATAAAATTTTTAAAATACTTCTTGCTCAAAAATTGATTTTGTTATTATACAAAATTAATTCAGAGTTAAACGAAATTTCATATATCATAACAAAATCAAAATCAGTTAAAAAAATAAAAAAATTCAATAAACAAATATTGTGGTCGGCACAAATTTATTCAATTAAAAATTTTAATTCAAATTCAACAAAAATTTTATTTAATAAAAATATTAATGAAAAAAATATTATTAATAATTTTTTTCTTGAACTTTATGAAGCCGAAAACAAAATACGAAGAATAATCACATATTTAGTAACTATGTTTTCATAGTAACTTTTTCTTTACAAATTATTCTTTTTTATGCTATAATTTTTTGATAGTATTAAGAGGGTAATATGGATAATTTATTTTCAGATAACACAAAAAAACTTGCTCCACTTGCCGAGCGTATGCGACCAAAATCTTTTGATGATTTTTTTGGTCAAGAACATTTGGTTAGTAAAAATTCTTTTTTAAGGCGTGCCATTGCATCAAACAGACTTGGAAGCTCTATTTTTTTTGGACCACCGGGAACGGGCAAAACAACACTGGCCTCAATTATTGCAACAACTACTGGAAGTAATTTTGTTATTTTAAATGCAGTATCATCTGGAGTTGCAGAAGTTAAACAAGTTATTCAAACAGCAAAATCAAATCTTGAACTATATGGCAAAAAAACATATCTTCTTCTTGATGAATGTCATAGGTGGAGCAAAGCCCAATCAGATTCTATGCTTGAAGCCATTGAAAAAGGGTATATTATTTTTATCGGAGCAACTACTGAAAATCCATTTATTTCAATGACTCGTGCAATAATATCAAGGTGCAGAGTTTTTGAATTTAAACCCCTTTCTAAAAATGATATAAAGAAGGCAATTAACAGAGCCCTTGAAGATAAAATTAATGGTTTTGGCAATCTTGAAATAGATATTGATGATGATGCAAAAGATTATATTATTACATCATCTGGCGGTGACGCAAGAATTGCTCTTAACAATCTTGAAATCGCTGTGCTTTCATCTGAAAAGCAAAATGGAAAAATAAAAATTACAATTAAAGACGCAAAAGAAGTTTGCACACACGGAAACAAAAGCATCGACGAAGACCTTTATTTTGATATGCTTTCAGCATTTTGCAAAAGTTTGCGGGGCAGTGACGCAGACGCCGCTGTTTATTGGTCTCAAAGACTTATTGCTTCAGGTTGTGACCCACTTCTTATTTTTAGAAGACTTCTTGCACACTCAAGTGAAGATGTTGGCTTGGCTAATTCTAATGCACTTGTTGTTGCTAATTCTGCCTTGCAGGCCTATCTTCAAATGGGTGCACCAGAAGGTCTTATTCCGCTAACACACGCAATAATTTATGTTTGTATGAGTCCAAAATCAAACTCTGTCGTTGTTGCAATGAATAAGGCAAAAATTGATGTTGAAGCAACTTATACTGGTGATGTTCCTGCTCATCTAAAAAATTATAATTACATGCATGAAAAACGAGAACAATATAAATATCCTCATGACTATGGCGGTTATGTTGACCAACAATATTTGCCTGACGAAATAAAAGACCATGTGTATTACATTCCAAGTAAAAATGGAAGTGAAGCATCAATAAAACTTCCTCAAACCAAACAAAATAATATAAATAAACCATAAAAGAGTAGGAGAACCTATGATTACACCAGAAGAAATTGAACTTGAAAAAAAATATTTAAAAAAAGTTATTAATATTTTAAATGAACAAATAGAACAATATAGTTCTCGGGTTAAATCACTTTCAAACAATATTCAAGAGCAAATGAATTATGCATGGGATAAAACAAACAGACTTTCAGATACTGAATTCGTTTATGCCGTTGCCAACATTCAAAAAAGAAGTGTTTACGCTGAAAATGCAAATAAAAAATTAACTAGTTATAAAAAAATGTTAAATAACGCATATTTTGCCAGAATTGATTTTGATGATGGAACGGAAACAATTCCTGTTTACATTGGAATAGCTTCACTTCAAAGTGGAGATGATTTTTATGTTTATGACTGGCGTGCACCAATTTCAAGTATGTTTTACAACTGCGAAGTTGGTGATGCATCTTATACCATTTCAACTGGTGAAAAAATTACAGGAAAAATTACTCTTAAAAGGCAATATAAAATTTCAGGTGACGAAATTAAAGAGGTTTTTGATACCGACATTCAAATTATTGATAATATTTTAAAAAATATTTTATCTGCCAACGCATCAAATAAAATGAAAAATATTGTCAACACCATTCAAAAAGAACAAAACGAAATTATTCGAAAAAATGATGTTGATATTTTGGTTGTTCAGGGCCCTGCAGGAAGTGGAAAAACCAGTATTGCAATGCATAAAATCGCATACTTGCTTTATGCCGAGCGTGATAAAATTAACAACACAAATGTTATGATACTCTCTCCAAACGAAATTTTTAATAACTATATTTCTGATGTTTTGCCTGAAATTGGCGAAGATAATGTTGTTCAAGCAACATTTTATGAATTTGCAAAAAGTTATATAACTGAATTTCACATCTCAACAAAAATCGAAGATGTTTATGAAATTGTTTACGGAAAAAAAGATGAGTTTTCACTAAACAAATTCAATGAAGTCAAATTTAAAAGTGATGACTTTTACACTGAAATTTTAGAAACCTTTATCAAACAAAATGAAATTGAACTTATGGGTCTTGAACCAATTGAAATTCAAGAACAAACTGTTCTTTCACTAGACGAAATTAAACAAATTGCAAATAAAATTCCTGACGAGGGTGAAAGCCTTTATCTTCGTGGCAAAAAAATTATTGAACGAATTTTTGTTGTTGCTAGCATGAAATCAAAAAAACAACTTACTCTTGAAAAACTTAAAAAAGAAACTCTTGAAAATCTTGTTAAAATCAAAATTAAAATCGCAGCACTTTTCAAAAAACTTTATTCAAATAAAGAAGAATTTATCAATCTTGTAAAAGATGTTGCAAAAAAACTTAATAGGGAAGATATTCTTAATTTTAATTTAGATTTTATTTTTGACGAAACAGCAAAAAATCTTTCAGATGATAACATTGAATTTCAAGACGTAACACCTTTTATGTTCTTTAAATCTAAAATTATTGGAATCACTGCAAACAAAAAAATTAAATATGTTTTAGTAGATGAGGCACAAGACTACTCAATAACACAATATAAAATTTTATCAATGCTCTTTAGAAATTCAAATTTGACTCTTCTTGGCGATTTAAATCAATCAATTATGCCTTTTAATGAACATAATAACTATAATGAAATTATTTCAACAATAAAATCGTTCAAACCAAATGCAATTTCAAATGAATGCAATTTAACAAAAACTTATCGCTCAACCTATGAAATAAACGAATTTGCTAAAAAACTAATTATAAATTCAAATTCAAATTATTCACAAATTGACAGGCATGGTGAACCTGTTAAATTAAATAGACAAGAAAAATTTAATGCTGAAGAAATTGTCAACAGGGCAATTACTTTAAAAAAATCATTTAATACCGTTGCAATTGTTTGCAAAAATATTGAAGAAACATTATTATATAATCAGATAGTTAAATCAGAAAAATATCTTTCAAAGTTTAGAATAGTAACAAAAAATGATAACGTTTTTGTTGAAGACAAAATTATGATTATTCCTTCATATCTTTCAAAAGGGCTTGAATTTGATGCCGTTATTGTTAGCAATGCATCAGCTGAAAAATATGATGAATCAGAAAGAAAACTCTTGTATGTTGTTTTAACAAGAGCTCTTCATAAACTTGAAATTTATTTTGATAAAATCTTAACACCATTACTCCTAGGAGAAATAAATGAATAAGTCGAATGATAAAAATAATCTTTACCAATTTTATCAAAGGAATTTAGTTAAAGCCACAGTTACCACAAATATCGGTATAAATAATCATGACAAACTTATTAAAACCTATGGTGCTGGAGCAGACAGAATTGAAATTTTAAATAAACTCAAAAAACAATCAAAATTTACACTTTATTGGTATATTATTTTTATCACTTTAGGTTTAGTTTGTTTAATCATTGACCCAACAAGTTGGACCAATGTTCTTGATTTATTCATTGTTATGGTTAACATTTACCTTGTTGCAAAAGGTAAACTTATCGGTATTTATATTGGCGTATTTGAATGTTTTTTCTATGCTTTTATTGCATATCAAAGTCAACTTTATGGTGAAATAATAAAGGTTTTGGCAATTTCAGCTCCACTTAATATCTACTCAATTATCACTTGGACCATCAACATGAAAAAACAAAAGAAAGAAAAATATGTTGATAGCACTCAAGAAGAAGATATTGTTATTAGAAAACTTTCTAAAAAACAAAAAGTTTTGTTTGCTTTTTTGATAGTAATTATTTCTGGCATGGCTTATTGTTTTTTACGTTTTTTACTCGGGCAAGAAACCGCTCTAATTTTAAGTTCAATATCTCTTGCAACTATGATTGTTGCAAAAATATTATCTGCAATGCGTTGCATGGAATCTTACGTTGTTTTTAATATGAGTGATGTTATCTGTCTTTTGATGTGGGTTCAAACAACCATTCAAACTGGATTTTCAATTTCTGAACTTTCGATGATAATCTACACTCTTGCATGCTTTACAAATGATATTTATGCCTATGGACTTTGGAAAGGAATGTATAGAAAAGTTGCTATTAATGGTGGAGTTATTTTGGCAATGCGTAAAGTTAATATCAAAAAAATTGCAAAACTTCGAAGGCGTTTTAGAAATTTAAAATGGGACAAAGAAATTGATATAACAAAAAACAGTTAATTTTTTAAAATATAAAAAAGTACACAAAATTTGTGTACTTTTTTCATAAATAAAACCATGGATTCCCATGGCAAATATTTATTTAGTCTCTTTTTTATCGGAATTTTGAAGTTTTTTAGGAATAAATCCGCTAAAAATTATATTATCAACAAAATTTTCAAGGCGCGTTTCATCACCCTCATTATTAACGCCATAGGCGAGTACTGGGATAACTCCCATATATTTTTTGATATATTTATTAGGCAAGTCTTCTGCATTATAAGCAATAAAATTTGGTTCACTAATTTTTTTGTTTAAAAGCAGTCTTTTTAAATAAAACTTTTTAACACCTGTGATTTCTTTATTTGTAAAGAAAGAGGCAAGTTGACATCTTTTAATTTTTGGAGCATTCTTTTTAAACCATTCAAGAGTGTATGGATTATATGAAGAAATTGCATATTCGCCACGATACTCTTGAAGAATTTTCCAAACGGCCTTTTCAACACCACCAATTTTTCCAAAGTTTTTAATTTTAATCAAAACTGGAACTTTTCCGTCAATAACATCAAGTGCGTCTTTTAATGTTGGGATTTTTTCTTTACTTTGACCAAGGGTGAGTTTTGATATATCAGCATATTTGCAATTAGAAATAAAACCATCTTTGCCCGTCATTCTTGCAAGTTTTTCATCATGAAACACAACAACAACTCCGTCAACTAAACAAGTTGCATCAAGTTCAATAGGAAGTTTATTTTTTATTGCATTTTTAAATGCTGGAATTGAATTTTCAGGAATTTTATCTCCAAATAAACCACGATGTGCAATAGGTGATTTAACTATCCAAGATTCATAAATATTCATAATACTCTCCAAAATAAATAGAAAATAATAATTAACTCTACTTTAAAAGTATACAATCAAATATTTTTTATGTCAATATTTTGTGACATTAATCGAGCAAATTTGTTTAATAATATTATTTTATGTGATAAAAAATGCTATTATGATTGATTATTTTACAATTTTAGGTTAAAATCAAGTAGTGAGGCAGGTATGGAAAAAACTCTAGATAATATTCGTAATTTTTCAATAATTGCACATATTGACCACGGCAAAAGCACACTTGCCGACAGACTTATGGAAGTCACTGGAACTGTGGCAAAGAGAGATAGCAAACAACAACTTTTAGATTCTATGGACATTGAGCGTGAACGGGGAATAACAATAAAACTTGCGCCAGTCACTATGAAGTATACAAAAGATGGCAAAGAATATGTTTTAAATTTAATTGATACTCCCGGACATGTTGATTTTACATACGAAGTTTCAAGATCTCTTGCTGCCTGTGAAGGTGCTTTGTTAATAGTTGATGCAACGCAAGGTGTTCAAGCACAAACGCTTGCTAACTTTTATCTTGCATTTGAAAATAATTTGGAAATTTTGCCCGTTATTAATAAAATGGATTTGCCATCGGCTAGACCAGATGAAGCAAAAGCAGAAATTGAAAATATCATTGGAATCCCTGCAGATGATGCCCCTTGCATTTCCGCAAAAACAGGGTTAAATATAACAGATGTTCTTGACCAGATTATTGATAAAATTCCTGCACCAAAAGGTGATATTGACGCACCTCTTCAAGCACTAATTTTTGATAGTTATTATGATAACTACAAGGGTGCCGTTTGCCTTGTTAGAATAAAAAATGGCAAAGTTAAAACGGGCTCAAAAATAAAAATGATTCAAACAGGCAAAGAATTTGAAGTTACTGAAGTTGGTGTGTTTAAACCAAAGATTGAAAAATCTGAAGAACTTTCAGCGGGTGATGTTGGATATATTGCTGCAAGCATAAAAACTGTTTCAGATATAAGTGTTGGCGACACAATAACTGAAACCGAAAGACCAGCTGAAGCTCTTCCGGGTTATCGAAAAATTCAACCTGTAGTCTATTCAGGTATTTTTCCTATTGAAGGGGATAAATATAATCAACTTAAAGATTCCCTTGAAAAAATTAAACTTTCTGATAGTTCTCTTGTTTACACTCCTGAAACTTCAACGGCTCTTGGCTATGGCTTTAGATGTGGCTTTTTGGGTCTTCTTCATCTTGAAATTATAACCGAACGCCTTGAAAAAGAATTTGGTCAAGATGTTATAACGACCATGCCTAGTGTTACCTATAAAGTTTATAAAAGAAATAACGAAATGGAGCTTATTTCAAATCCAAGCGACATGCCAGATGCAGACAGCATAAGTTATATTGAAGAGCCATTTATTAAAGCTGAAATTTTTTCGCCACCAGAATATGTTGGTGGAATAATGGACCTTGGAATAAACAAGCGTGGAATTTATAAAGATATGCAATATATCGCCGAAAACAGAGTTAAAATTGATTTTGAACTTCCTCTTTGCGAAATTGTTTATGACTTTTTTGACAAACTTAAATCCGTTACTCATGGCTACGCAAGTTTTGATTATGAAATTGCCGAATACAAAAAGAGTGACATGGTTAAAGTTGACCTTCTTTTAAATGGTGAACCATGTGACGCACTTTCAATGATTGTTCACAGAACCAAAGCCTATGAACGCTCTAAAGGTATAACTGAAAAACTTAAAGAAGTTGTTCCAAGACAACTTTTTGAAATTCCTATTCAAGCAGCAATAGGCGGAAAAATTATTGCTCGTGAAACAGTTAAAGCCCTTCGAAAAGATGTTATTGCAAAATGTTATGGCGGTGATGTAACTAGAAAACGCAAACTTCTTGAAAAACAAAAAGAAGGCAAAAAGAAAATGAAGAAACTTGGCAGTGTTGAACTTCCAAGTGAGGCTTTTTTAAGCATATTAAAAGTTGATAACTAATTATCTTATTGACAAAATTTATTGTTTTATTAAAATAGTATTGTGAGGCTGGTATGAGTTTTAGTGAATTTACATTAGATGAAAACGATTCAAAGAAAAAATCATTGAGCATTTATGTTCATATTCCATTTTGCAATTCAAAATGTGATTATTGTTCCTTTGTTTCAATGGTGGCTTCGCCTGAAGAAAAGCATAGATATGTAACAAATCTTATGAACGAAATAAAACTTCAGTCTAAAAACTATCGTGAGTTTTATTCAGTTTCGAGCATATACATTGGTGGGGGAACTCCATCTTGTTTAGATAATTATTACATTCGTGACTTGCTCTCTTGCATATATAAAAACTTTGCTGTTAAAAATTCTGCCGAAATAACCCTTGAAATCAATCCAAATTCTGTTGACCAAACAAAAATTCGTGAATACATTATGTCTGGCATCAATCGTTTTAGTATTGGGCTTCAGTCAATATCAGCAAAAGTTTTAAAGTCTATGGGAAGAACCCACTCTCTTACTGACTACAAAAAGACTGTTGATATTATTCGTGAATTTGGCGTAAAAAATATCAGCACAGATATAATTATTGGTTACCCAAATCAAAAACTTATTGATGTTAAAGAAACTATTAACTATTTAATAAAACTTGGAATACCACATATTTCTGCTTATATGCTTCAAGTTGAAAAGGGCACAAAACTAAAAAAACTGGTTGACAACGGATCTCTTGGTGTTCCTGATGATGACACAGTTGTCAAAATGTATGACACAGTTGTTGATATCTTAACAAAAAACGGATATAAAAGGTATGAGATTTCAAATTTTGCAAAACCAACCTATGAATCTTATCATAACAAAGTTTATTGGAAAAGAAAGGATTATTTAGGTGTTGGACTTGCGGCTCACTCTTATATTGACGGAACAAGATTTGCAAACACCGAAAATTTAACTGAATATAATGAAAAACTTGAAAAATCTTTTACAATTCCAACAAAATATTCAAAAACTCTTACAACTGAAGAAAAGAAAGAAGAAGCTGTTATGCTTTCACTTCGAACATGTGATGGGCTTGACCTTGATGCTTACAAAAATGAATTTGGTGAAAACTTTTTAGCAAAAAAGAAAGATAAAATTGCAGAACTAATAAAAAATAAATTTTTAATTTTAACTAAAGAAAATAAATTAGTTTGCACAAATAGTGGATATTTGGTTTTAAATAAATTAGTTCTTGAACTCGTAACAAATTAAAAATTAATCAAGCGATAGTGCTTGATTTTTTTTGTGCAAAATTTTTAAAAAAGTTTAAAATATATGTCATAAAACAGTTGACAAAGTTTGCTAGCAGTAATATTATATACAGTGTTAGCACTCAAAAGTATTGATTGCTAAAAATCATGTATATTTTTATTGATTTTGAATATAATTACTAATGAGGTTTAATGATGGAGTTAAGTGAAAGAAAAAAGAAAATTTTAAGTGCCGTTATTGAAACAAATGTAAAAAGCAAAAATGCTGAAGCGGTTTCTAGCAAACAGCTTCAAGAAGAATACCTTCCAAAATTAAGTTCTGCAACAATCAGAAACGAACTTAATGCACTTGAAGAAATGGGTTATTTAACACATTTGCACACTTCATCAGGAAGAGTGCCAACAAAAGAGGGTTATGAAAAATATATTAATGAACTTATGCATGAAAAAAAACTCTCTTCAAAAGAAAAAGAATCAATAAAATCAAGTTTTGCCAACAGACTTTTAAATATTAGAGATATTATTGAGCGTTCGGCAAAAACAATTTCAAGGGCAACAAACTACACTTCAATTGTTTATTCAGGTCCATCAAATAGAGCAATTATTAAAGATATAAAACTCTATCCAGTAAGCAACTCAACTCAACTTGTTGTGGTTGTTACAAATGAAAAGGTTATTAATGAATTAACTAATCTTGGAACAAACAATGAACAAGAACTTAAAGCCGCTGCAGATATTTTAAAGGAACTTTTTGCTGGAAAACAGCTTTCACTTATTAAAGACAAATCATTTAGAAACAGAGTTGTAACAAAAGAACTTAAAAAATACAAAATCGTCTTTGACCGTGTTCTTGAAATTATTGAGGCAAGCGAAGAAAGTCCAAAAAACATAAGTATCGCCGGAAAAGACAAACTTATGGACTATCCTGAATTTAACAGTGTTGAAAAATTCAAAAAAGCAGTATCAGTTTTTGAAAATACTGAATCAATTTTACCACTTGTTAAATCAGGAAGCGACCTTGAAATTTCAATTAATGTTGGAAGTGATGACACTGGGCTTGAGGATTGTTCAGTTATAACAGTTTCATGTAATATTTATGGCGAAACAAAACTTACTGCTGGTGTTATTGGACCAATGAGAATGGATTATCCAAAAGCAATTTCTGTTTTAAAAGAAGTTGCACAAACAATTGAAAATAGCATTAATAATGAAGGGGAAGAATAATGGACGAAAAAAAATCTAAACAATTTGAGCATGAAAAACATCATAAACATTTTAAAGAAAATTACGAACATCATGCCGTAGAACATGAAAACAATCTTCATAAAAAAATTGAAGAATTAACAAAAAAGAATGAAGAACTTGAAAAGTCTTCAAAAGAATTTGAAGAAAAAGCAAAAAATCTTGAAAATGAAGTCCAAGAAACAAAAAGCAAATTAACTCAATATTTAAACACTGCTTCATATTACAAAAATGAAAGTGAAAACATAAAAAAAGATTTTGATAGATTTAAAGAACGAAACAAAAATATTGAAGTTGATGCAAAACAAAAGGCGAGTGAAAGTGTTGCAAAAAAACTTCTACCAATAATTGACAATTTTGACCAAGCAATAAGCACTGTCGACCCTGAAATAATGCGTGGATTTTCAATGATTTATAGTTCTCTTTGCGATGTTTTAACCGACCTTGGTGTTGTTGAAATTAAATGTGGAAATGAAAAACTTAATCCTGAAATTCATAATTGCATTAACACCGAACCAACTGAAGATGAAAATCTTGATGGAAACATTGCAAAAGTTTATCAAAAAGGCTATATGTTTGCCGAGTCTAAAACTGTTATTAGACCAGCAACTGTAAGCGTTTACAAAAAATAATTTGTAAACTATATATATTCTAGTTTTAGGGCATAAGGCTAGCACTTGAATTAAAATTAAAGTCTAAAAAAACAGTTAAACTGAAACAATAAAAGGAGATTATTTATTATGGGAAAAATTATAGGTATTGACCTTGGAACAACAAACTCTTGTGTGGCTATTATGGAAGGTGGTGAACCAACCGTTATAACCAACGCAGAAGGAAGCAGAACAACACCATCTGTTGTTGGCTTCACAAAAGATGGGGAGCGTCTTGTTGGTCAGGTAGCAAAGCGTCAAGCAGTTGCTAACCCTGAAAACACAATTCGTTCAATTAAAAGCAAAATGGGTGAAAATGTTAAAGTTGAAGCTGGTGGCAAATCATACACTCCACCTGAAATTTCAGCTATGATTCTTTCAAAACTTAAACAAGATGCTGAAAAGTATCTTGGAGAAACAGTTAGCGAAGCCGTTATCACCGTTCCTGCATACTTTAATGATTCACAGCGTCAAGCAACAAAAGATTCTGGTAAAATTGCAGGACTTGATGTAAAGAGAATTATTAACGAACCAACCGCTGCGGCTCTTGCTTATGGTCTTGACAAAGTTAAAGATCAAGATGGTCAAAAGATTTTGGTTTACGACCTCGGTGGTGGAACATTTGATATCTCTGTTCTTGAAATTGCTGATGGCGTGTTCCAAGTTCTTGCAACTGGTGGTAACACACATCTTGGTGGTGATAACTTCGACCAAAAAATAATGGACTACTTGGTTGATGAATTTAAAAAGAGTGATGGCATTGACCTTTCTAAAGACAAAATGGCTATGCAAAGATTAAAGGAAGCCGCTGAAAAAACAAAAATTGAACTTTCATCTCTCACACAAAGCACAGTTTCACTTCCATTTATTTCAGCTGATAGCACAGGTCCAAAACATCTTGAAATTAATATTACTCGTGCAAAATTTGAAAGCATGATTGAAGACTATATTAATGAAACTATAGACCTTACAAAAAAGGCTCTTGCTGATGCAAAACTTACCGTTAATGATATTGCTAAAATCATTATGGTCGGTGGTTCAACTCGTATTCCTATGGTTATTGAAAAGGTTAAAAATTACATCGGCAAACAACCATTCACTGGAATCAACCCTGATGAATGTGTTGCTATTGGTGCTGCTATTCAAGGTGGTGTGCTTGCAGGCGATGTTAAAGATGTGCTTCTTCTTGATGTAACTCCACTTTCACTTGGTATTGAAACAATGGGTGGTGTGTTCACGAAACTTATTGAAAAGAACACAACAATTCCAACAACAAAAACACAAATCTTCTCAACCGCTGCCGACAATCAACCAGCCGTTGATATTCATGTTCTTCAAGGTGAAAGAGAATTTGCTGCCGACAACAAAACACTGGGCAGATTTGAACTTTCTGGAATTGCTCCAGCACCAAGAGGAATACCTCAAATTGAAGTTAAATTTGATATTGATGCAAATGGTATTGTTCACGTTTCAGCAAAAGACCTTGGAACTGGCAAATCACAAGACATAACAATCACAGCTTCATCAAACCTTTCAGAAGCTGATATTGATAAAGCTATTAAAGATGCTGAAAAATATGCTGAAGAAGATAAAAAGAGAAAGGAAGTTGTTGATAACAAAAACAATCTTGACCAATTAATCAGTAGCATTGAAAAAGTTTTAAGAGAAAGTGGCGACAAAGTTTCTGCTGAAGATAAGGCTAAACTTGAAGAAGAAGTTAACAAAGCAAAAGAAGTTTACAAAACTGCAAATGATGCCGAAACTCTTAAATCAACACTTGATAACTTAACAAAAGTTTCAAATGAAATCTTCACAAAACTTTATCAAAACGCTAACCCAAATGGCGGTGCTAATGGTGGTGCAGGTTCATCAGATGGTGCTGGCAATGGTTCAACTGACCCAAATAATTTTGGTGACTACACAACAAAATAATGATTAAATTAACAATTTTTATATATAATTTTAACAAAAAATTATAAATTTTGCGATTTTTTATAAATGCAGACAGCAAATTATATTGCTGTCTGTAATAATTTAAGGAATAATTATGGCAGAAAAAAATTATTATGATATTTTAGGTGTAAACAAAAATGCATCTGACGATGAGATAAAAAAAGCATACCGATCACTCGCTAAAAAATATCACCCAGACCTTAACCCCGGCAATGCTGAAGCTGCTGAAAAACTTAAACAGGTAAATGAAGCTTATAGCGTTCTATCTGATAAAACTAAAAGACAGAATTATGACACTTATGGCAATGAAAATGGACCACAAGGTTTTGGAGGTTCAGGCTTTGGTGGGTTTGGCTCAGGCTTTGGTGGGTTTAGTTCAGGCGATTTTAGTGATTTTGGTGATATTTTTAGCAATATCTTTGGCGGTGCTTTTGGTGGCGGTTCATCAAGACGAAGCAGAAGAGCAGAACAAACCCAAGGTTCTGATATTCAAGTTAAAATGAAACTTTCTTTTGCGGAAGCGGCCTTTGGTTGCAGAAAAAGTGTAAACTTAACTAGAACAGAAACCTGCTCATATTGTAATGGTTCGGGTGCAAAAAATGGAACTGAAATTTCAACCTGTTCAAGATGTAAAGGCTCAGGAACAATAAGGCAAACACAAAACACACTCTTTGGTCAAGTTGTCAGCGAAAGTGTTTGTCCTGATTGTCATGGAACCGGAAAAATGATAAAAGAAAAATGTCCACATTGTGGTGGTTCAGGTGTAACAAGACAAAATCGAACAATTGAACTTAATATTCCGGGCGGTGTTGACAACGACCAAGTTTTAACACTTCGAGGTCAAGGTGAGGCAGGTCGCAATGGAGGACCAAATGGAGACATTCAAATTCTCATTCAAATTGAACCACACAAACTTTTAAAACGAGAAGGCTATGATGTTTATGTTGATGTTCCTATCACATTCACTGAAGCACTTCTTGGTGCAAAAGTTAAAATTCCGGGAATTAATGAAACTATTGAATTAACAATTCCCGAACTTACACAAAGTGGAACTATTTTAACTGTAAAAGGAAAAGGTGTTAAGATTTTAAATAAAAATTCTTATGGTGACCTTTATGCAAAAATTATAATTGAACTTCCAAAATCTCTTGATAGGTCTTCAAAACAACTAATTCAAGAACTTGATAGTGGGATTTCTAAAAATCAATATTCTAGAAAAAAATCATTTAATGATAAATTATAAAATTTATAAGAAGATGTGACTGATTCACATCTTTTTTGTTTTGTTTTGATTACACTTTATAATTGACCTTTAACCATGTTTATATTATAATTTTATTGTATGAAAGAAAAAAGATATTTTTATGATGGCGAATTAAATATAAACAAAATTATAAAACTTGAAGGTGACGAATTTCATCATTTAACTAATGTTATGCGAACACGAGTTGGTGAAGATATTTGTCTTTTTAATGGTAACGGAAATTTTTATTTCGGTGTCGTTTTGAATATTCAAAAAAAGTTTGCTGAAATCGAAATTAAATCTATTCAAAATTCTTTAAATGAACCAACAATAAATTTAACAGTTTATCAAGCTCTTGCAAAAGGTGATAAGTTAAGTTTAATTATGCAAAAAATAACTGAAATTGGTGCAACAAATTTATGTTTATTTGAAAGCAAATTTACTGATGTTAAAGCATCTAATGAAAACAATAAATTTGACAGACTTAAAAATATAACCATTTCTGCCGCAAAGCAATGTGGTCGAGCAACCCTTGTTAAAACAAATGGAATATTTAATATTAATCAAATTGCCAAAGAAATTATAAATTTCGATAAATTTTTTATTGCCTATGAAAACTCTGAAAACAGAACATTGGTCAATGAATTATTTAATTTAAATAGTAATGATAAAAATATTGCTATTATGATTGGGGCAGAAGGTGGGTTTGCTGATGATGAAATTAAACTTCTTGAAAAAAGCGGAGCAATTATTGTTTCACTTGGCAAAAGAATACTTCGAACAGAAACAGCATCTATTGCATGCACTGCATTAATTACGCAAATTTTAGAAAATAAATAACAGAGGATATATATGAATAAAGTATCAATAATAACGCTTGGTTGCAAAGTTAATCAAGTTGAAAGTGAGATGATTGCTGAAAAACTTGAAAAGTTCGGATATGATGTTTCAATGGGTTTGAATAATAGTGACATATTTGTTATTAACACATGTGCAGTTACCAATGAAGCTGAACGAAAATCAAGAAATATTGTTGCAAAAATTTTAAAAATTAATCCAAATCCCAAAATTTATGTATGCGGTTGTTCCGCTGAAAATAATCCTGAAAACTTCACTCAAAAGGGTGAAATTATTAAAAAAGTTATTGGAACAAAAAACAAAAT
Source organism: uncultured Clostridia bacterium (assembly GCA_944381185.1). Lineage (GTDB taxonomy): Bacteria > Bacillota > Clostridia > Christensenellales > UBA1242 > RGIG1681. Next base: position 205,862 of record CALWKE010000002.1, on the reverse strand, counting down.
TCAACTTGCTGATATAATTAAAAATGATAATCCAATAAAGCCAAATAATAATATAACTGAAATCAAAAGAGTAACTGACCGAACAAGAGCTGTTCTTTGGGTTCAAAATGGATGCAATAACTTTTGCACATATTGTATAATACCTTACCTTCGTGGAAGAGAAGTTAGTTTTCCAATAAACGAAATAAAAAGTGAAGTTAATAAACTTTGCAAAGTATCAAAAGAAATTGTTATTGCGGGAATAAATCTTTCAGCATACGGAAAAGATATAAAAGGCAGTGATGGACTAATAGAAATTGCAAGACTTTTTAAAAATAAAGAAAATAGATTTAGATTTAGTTCTCTTGAAGTTAATGTTATAACAGATGAATTTTTAAAAGAACTATCAACCTTTGAAAATTTTTGTGACCAATTTCATTTGAGTCTTCAAAGTGGAAGCAACAACACATTAAAAGCAATGAACAGACATTACACAAAAGAACAATACTATGATAAAGTTAAACTTATAAGAAAATATTTTCCTAACGCTGCAATCACAACTGATATAATTATTGGTTTTCCAACTGAAACTGAAGATGATTTTAATGAATCGCTTGAATTTGTAAAACAAGTTAATTTTTCTGAAATGCACATCTTTCCATACTCAAGACGAAAGGGAACTGTTGCTGAAAAATTTAAAAATATTGCAACAAATATACCAGAAAGAGTATCAAAAATGACAAAAATTGCGCTTTTTAATAAAATGAACTATATTCAAAATAATTTAGGAACAACACATCAAGTTGTTATTGAAAATATGAAAAATGGCTATTATCTTGGCCATACAAAAAATTATATTTTGTGTTATATTAAGTCAGATATACCACTTAAAAGCAATACATACCAAACAGTTATATTAAAAGAGCCGTTTGAAGATGGTGCAATCGCAGAAATAGTTAAAATGTAAAATTTTAATAAAAATTACTTAAATTTTACAACTTTAATTTATTGAAAAAATTTTAATTTAAAATGTAAAAATATATAAAATTTTTAGAAAAATTAGCATTTTATTATAATATTTCAGCTAAAATTAACAAAATTTGCGTTTTTTCTAAAAACTATATTTTATAATAAAAATATTATTTTGAAATTACTATTTGACAAAAATCTACTTATGTGATAATATTTTATCAGTTTAGTGCAGAGGAGGTGAAAACAAAAATGACAACCGTTAAAGTTGGTGAAAATGAAAGTCTTGATAGTGCCATTAAAAGATGGAAAAGAAAATGTCAAAAAGATGGCATCATCGGCGACATCAGAAAAAAAGAAGCTTATGTTAAACCTTCTGTTGCAAAGAAGCTTAAAAGCGAAGCCGCAAGAAAGCGTGCTAGAAAAGGTTAAAAATAAAGCAGGTGATTTGTTATTCACCTGCTTTTATTTTTTTTAAATTATTTTGACTATAAATAATTTGTTGAACAATTATTGATATAATTACTCCTGAAAATATAACTGGTCTGTAATCGGCATAGAATGAAACACTTCCAACAAGTCCAAACGATCCAACTATTCCGATTGATACTACATAAAAAATCATATAAAATATTTTTTCATTGGCATTAAAATTTTTAAATATTGAAATTATTATTGATAAATTGTTTATTATTGCTATTGCAATTAAAACATATGTTATTGGTTTAGAAAATGTTAAGCCATTTGATTTATATAAAAATTCAAAATTTAAATTATGGTTTATAATACCAAGTAATATATAAATTATATAAAAAGCAACAAGTGTAATTATTGGCATCATTGAACATATTTTTGTTATCAAGTCTTTTTTGTTTTTAAAGGAAAGATAAATAAGCAAGGCATATAAAGTGAAATACGAAAGGGTTGGAATTAAACATGTTGCATTGTTCACAAAAATCAGCCCATATGAAAGCTTTTGTATTATATTGTAACTTTGATATTCAGGAAAATAATTAATAATTTCTAAATTGGCTCTATTCGTATTTCCAGGTGATAGTAGCATAAAAATTATTCCCAGACTTGAAATTACGGCTGAAATAGCAATTATAAATGAAAATTTTCTATGCTTTTTTATATATACAATTTCTGCAACACTCATACAGATTAAAAGTAGAACGGCACAAATTTCAACAAAAGATGAGAAAACAAAACTTAACAATAATATTATTATTTCATAAAATTTAAGTTTGTTTCCACATATAATCTTTTTAATAAAAACAAGACCTAAAAGTAAAAATGCAATTGGCCACGCATAATTTGTGCTTCCTGCATAATATCCTACATCTTTTGTGTAGTAATAAAATGGTATCATACAAGCACCAATTAGTGATAAAATTATACTTCTTTTATCAAACAAAAGATAAATTGAATATACAATCAAAACATAAATAAGAGAGTCAAGCACTGCAAATAAATATCTATGCTTTATAAATGCAAACATAACAAATTCAACTGATAATCTACTGGTCCAATTTTTGTATCTAAACGATAAAAAATCTATTATTGATTCAAATTGGTCGGGGAAATGAAGATAATAGTTATAATCATCGCCAAACAATGATTGATTATATATAATTCTGCTTATAAGCACCACAACAAACACAAGTAGTAATGTGTATACAACTTTATGTTTTATTAAGTGTGTTTTTATCCTTTCTTTTTTTGTCATAAATAAAATATAAATAATTTATACGATTTTTGCAATAAAAAGAGTTTATTAATTTTTTTGTCGAATTATAGGAAGTTTTGTCAGCATGGAAGCAAAACACATTTTAAAGTGATATCATTTTGCTTGTATTAAATTTAAAGGAGTGAAATGAATAATGCAAACAAGTGCACTAAAATTACTTGCACAAAAGGCAAAGAAAAGATTAAGCACAGCGGGACAAAATTATTTAGATGTAACAAATAACAAAACAACACTTGCATATTTATCACCAACATCTTATGCAATAGTAGCAAGCAGACAAAGAATTGAAGAAGACCCACTTTATGATAAAGTTGTTAAACTTTTAGAAAAGGGTGATGTTCTTAATCCACTTGCTGAACTAACTGACTATAATGTGTTTAATAATTTAACTTCTGAAGAAAAAGAAAAATATATAATTGATATTGCAAAAAGATATAACAAAATCAAAGATTATTGCTTACACCAAAAAATAGATTAAAAAAATGGCACAATGCTTGCCATTTTTTCTTTGAATAAAAATTTAAATATGGTAAAATTACTGCGTATGGAAATGGTTACTAATGAAAGTGAAATTTTAAAAAAATTAAATGACGAACAAAGAGAACCTGCTTCCGTTATAGATGGACCCGTTCTTGTTACTGCAGGGGCGGGAAGTGGAAAAACAAGGTTATTAACTCACAGAATTGCCTATATGGTTAAAGAAAAAGGAATTTTTCCAAATCAAATTCTTGCAATAACTTTCACTAACAAAGCAGCAAATGAAATGAAGGAAAGGCTTGGCAAAATGATTGATGGTGCAGAAAATATGTGGATTTGCACCTTTCATGCCATGTGTTCAAGAATATTAAGGCGAGAAATTGGCCTTATTGGTTACACAAAAAGTTTTTCTATTTATGGCGACACCGAAAAAAATAGAGTTATCAAACGAATTATTGAAGCAAAGGAAATCGACATGAATGCCGAAACTTTTGCTTGGCATATTTCAAATGCAAAAAATAATTTAATGAGTGCAGGTGAATATTCAAAATATATCCATGATAAAAAGAAATGTGAAATTATTACAAAAGTTTATCTTGAATATGAAAGTGAACTTTTTAAGGCAAATGCCCTTGATTTTGACGACCTTTTAGTTAAAACATATAAACTATTTAAAGAGAATCCGGACACTCTAAATTTTTATCAAAATAAATTTAAATATATTTTTGTTGACGAATTTCAAGACACAAACACCGCACAATATGAACTTGTTAAACTTTTAGCAGGTGATAACAAAAATATTTTTGCCGTTGGCGATGAAGACCAATGTATTTACTCATGGCGTGGTGCACAAGTTGAAAACGTTAAAAGGTTTACTAAAGATTTTGAAAACTGCAAAATCTTTAAACTTGAACAAAATTACAGGTCAACAAAAAATATTATTAATGTTGCCAACAAAGTTATAAAATTTAATCATTCAAGAATTGATAAAAATCTTTGGACAAATAACGACAATGGTTCGGAAATTGAAATAAAACAAACTTATAATGACATTGAAGAAGCCGAATTTATTGCTGAAAAAATTAATGATTTAGTTGAGGACGGGGGAAAAAAATATTCTGATTTTGCAATTTTGATGCGAGTTAACTCTCTTTCACGAATCATCGAAGAAAAGTTATTAACATATAACATTCCTTATCGTGTTTATGGTGGATATAAATTTTTTGAAAGAAAGGAAATTAAAGACACAACTGCATATTTATATTTGATCGAAAACCCTAATGATACTGAAGCCACTCTTCGAATGTTATCTTTTCCAAAAAAGGGAATTGGCGATGTTACAATATCTAACTTAATTGAAATTGCCGAAAATAACAATATTTCTGTTTTAAATTTGATTATGAATGCTGAAAAATACGGAGTTTCTGGCTCACTTTTATCAAAACTTAAAACAATTCAAGACCTGTTTAATGATTTAAATGAGAAAAAAGAGGCGATGGACCTTAATGAATTTGTTGAATATTTAATTAAACGAGTTGGAATAAAAGAAGCTATTGGAACAAAAACCGAAGACGACCTTAACAAATGCCTTAATATTGATGATTTTGTTAAGTCTGTGAATGAATATTCTTCAGCAAATCAAGATGCCTCTATTGATGATTTTTTACAATCAATAACTCTTATGCGTGATATTGACTCTATGAATGAAAGTGATGATTTTGTTTCACTTTTAACAATACATTCTGCAAAGGGGCTTGAATTTGACACAGTGTTTATTGTTGGCTTAAATGATGGACTTTTTCCACTTTCAAGAGCAATAAACAGCCCTGACCCAAACGACCTTGAAGAAGAACGAAGGCTTATGTATGTTGCAATAACAAGAGCAAAAAACAAGTTGTTTTTATCTCGCTCAAAAGTTAAATTTAACTATGAATCAAAGAAAACTGAATACACAATGCCTTCAAGATTTTTACCTGAAATGTTTGATGATTTTAAGCAAAAATCAAGTGCTGTTTTAAAAAGTAATATAAATGAGAATGGTTTTGACTCATACTTAAGCCAAAGGGCTAGAAAACAATCACTTGATGAGAAAATGTCTTCACATGCAAATATTGTTAATGTGTCGGGAAACATTAATAACAGCCAATCAAGTGCTTATGAATCTGTTTCACAAGCTGTTAAAGCAAATGATTACAGCAAATTTAAAAAGGGCACAAGGGTTCGCCACGCACATTTTGGAGATGGCATTGTTACTCTTGGCGTAACAGATTTTGCAAGTGCATTCGTTACAATTAACTTCGAAAAAGTTGGCATTAAAACCCTATCTCTTAAATATGCAAAACTTGAAATTATTGAGTAAAAATATTTTTAAAGAACAAAATTAAAGCAGGTGAATTATGAACGAACTTGAAACTCAAAAATTAATAGAAGAAATGAAAGAACTAACCGAAAAAATTAACAAGGCTAGTTATGATTACTATGTTCTTGACAACCCAACCATTTCTGATAAAGAGTGGGATAAAATGTATTACAGACTGCTTGATATTGAAAAAGAAACAGGCATTGTGCTTGAAAATTCACCTTCACTTCGAGTTGGTGGAGAACCTCTTGACAAGTTTAAAAAAGTTGTTCACAAACACAAACTTTATTCACTTGCAAAAGCCCAATCACTTGCCGAAATTATTGATTGGAACACACGAAATCAGAATATTTTTGCCTTTCAAGAAGAATATTCTGTTGAATATAAATTTGATGGGCTTTCACTTTCAATTTCTTATGAAAATGGAAATTTAATTCAGGCTTCAACTCGTGGAAATGGCGAAATTGGCGAAGATATAACTGCTCAAGTCAAAACCATTAGAACAGTTCCACTTTCAATTAAATTTAAGGGTAGAATTGATGTTCAAGGCGAAGGCATTATGCGACTTTCAGAACTTGAAAAATTTAATAAATCTAGCGATGAAAAACTTAAAAATGCACGAAATGCAGCGGCTGGTGCAATTAGAAATCTTGACCCAAAAATAACAGCAAAACGAAATCTTGATTTCTTTGCTTACAACATTAATTATTCACCAGATAAAAAATTTGAATCTCAACAAGAAATCTGCGAATTTTTAAAAGAGCAAGGTTTTATGGTTGGCGACTATTTTAAACTTGCTCACAGTATTGATGATATTTCAAAATTTATAAATGAAGTTCAAAAAGAGCGAAATTCTCTTGATTACCTTATTGATGGAATGGTCATAAAAATAAACAAAACATCAATTCGTGACAGATTGGGCTTCACCGAAAAAGTGCCAAGGTGGGCAGTAGCTTACAAATTTGAAGCCGAGGAAACTTCAACAATTTTAAATGACATAACTTGGCAGGTTGGAAGAACAGGCAAAGTTACACCTGTTGCTGAACTTGAACCAACTGAACTTTGTGGTGTTACAATAAAACGAGCAACTCTTAATAACTATAATGATATTCTTCGCAAAAAAGTTAAACTTGGCGATAGGGTATTTATAAGGCGTAGCAACGATGTTATACCTGAAATTCTTTCAGTTGCTGAAACTTTTTCACATTCAAAAGAAATTCAAAAACCAACAAATTGCCCATGTTGCAACAGTATTCTTGAAGATACTGGAACTGAATTATATTGTCGAAATCATTTAGGTTGCAGAGCACAAATTATTCTTAAACTCACACAATTTGCAAGCCGAAACGCAATGAATATTGACGGACTTTCAATTAAAACCTTTGAACAACTTTACGACAAATTTGACATTAAAACATTTAGTGATATATACAAAATCACAGCCGAAGAACTCTCATCTCTTGAAGGATTTAAAGACAAAAAAATTAGCAATATTATTGAGAGTATTGAAAATCACAAAACTGTCAATTTTGCAAATTTTATCTTCGCACTTGGCATTGGAAACATAGGAATAAAAACGGCAAAACAACTTGCAAAACATTATAAAAACATAACCAATTTGCAGAAGGCAACCATTGAAGAATTGGTTGAACTTGATGATATTGCTGAAATTACTGCCAGTGAAATTTATCACTATTTTAATGACCCAAATAATATTGCTGAAATTAATGAACTAATTTCAAGTGAAGTTAAAATTATTAACGAAGAAAATGACAACAATCAAAATGGAGTGTTTGCTAACAAAAAAGTTGTTTTGACGGGAACATTGAAAAATTTTACAAGAACAGAGGCCGAAAACCTTATTGAAAAACAGGGTGGAACAACTTCGTCAAGTGTTACAAGCAAAACAAATTATGTGCTTTTAGGTGAAAATCCGGGAAGCAAATTTGATAAAGCAAAAAAACTTGGAATTACAATAATCACTGAAGATGATTTTATTAAAATGTTAAATTTAGAGCAAAAAACAACTAAATAACCTTATTTAAAAACAAATTTTAATCAAAATTTAAAAATTTTTAACAAAAACTATTGCAATTTACCAGTATGTTTGTGTTATAATACATTTGCAATTAATATTAGTTAAGGGGTGTTTATTATGTCTTGGTTAAATCCACCAATTGAACAACTTATTGATAAAGCAGGTAACAAATATATTTTATGCTCACTTATTTCAAAAAGAGCAAAGGAACTTTTGCTCAATAAACCTGAATTTTTCAGAGATCATCAAAGAGTTAAACCTATTGAATATGCTAGCAAAGAATTTTATGAGGGTTACTTCACAATTTCAAAGCAACCAAAAGAATAATTTGTTTTGTTAGACAATAGTTTAAAGTTAGTATATAATGAGTATACTAACTTTTTTTTGGAGTTTTTATGCAAATAGGCAAGGTTATAATTGATATTGCAAGCAGTTTGGTCGATAAAATTTTCGACTACCTTTTGCCTGAAAACGAAATTCAAGTTGGTTCAAGAGTTCTTGTTCCCTTTGGTAAAACAATAAAAGAGGGCTATCTTGTTGAAATATGCCAAAACTCTGATTATGACCCAACCAAACTCAAAAAAATCATCTCTAAAATTGACAAAGTTCCCGTCATCAACAGTGACCAACTTGAACTAGCAAAATTTATGAAAAGAAAGTTTCACACTGGTATGTGTGACGCATTAAGACTATTTTTACCAAGTGAACTTCGAAATGGAAAAGTTAAAGAACTTATCAAAATAAATTGTTTTATTGATGATGAATTAAAAGCAAAAGAATATTTATCTAAACAGCGAAAAAATGCGACATCAATTATTGGTGCTATTAACTATATTCTTGAAAATGGCAGTGCATCACAAACAATTCTAAACAAAAAATTCAATCCGTCATCAATCAAAAAATTAATTGATGACAATATTATAAAAACAAGTGAAGAAATTGTTCGTCGAACGCCATATAAATCTGTTTCAACAGAAATTAAAGATGACATTGTTTTAACAAAAACTCAACAAGAAGTTGTTGATAGAATTACAAGTGAAAATAATATTTATCTTCTGCATGGTGTTACTGGAAGTGGAAAAACTGAAGTTTATATGCACTGTATGCAAAAGATACTTGCAAGTGGAAAAACTGGTATTATGCTGGTTCCTGAAATTTCACTAACACCACAGGTTTTAATGAACTTTCGTTCAAGGTTCGGCGACAAAGTTGCCATTTTGCATTCAGGGCTTTCTGCCGGTGAAAGATTTGATGAATGGGAACGCATTTTGTTTGGAGAAGCAAAAATCGTTATTGGTGCAAGGTCTGCTATCTTTGCACCTCTTAAAAATATTGGGCTTATTGTGATTGATGAAGAACATGATTCTTCTTATAACAGTGACTCTAATCCAAGATACAGCACCATTGAAGTTGCAAAAGAGAGAGCAAGACTTTCAAACTGCTCACTTGTTCTTGGAAGTGCAACACCAAGTCTTATTAGTTATCACAGTGCAATGACGCATGAATATCAACTTTTAGAAATGAAAGAGCGTATCAATAAAAAAGAACTTCCACCACTAAAAATTATTGATATGGGTAACGAAATTAGAAACGGCAATAATGGAATCTTTTCAACTGCTTTAAAAGAAGCCTTAACAAAAACCATCAATGAGGGTAATCAAGCAATGCTGTTTATTAACAGGCGGGGGTTTGCTTCCTTTTTGATGTGTAAAAAATGCGGTTTTGTTGCCAAATGTGCCGATTGCGATGTTTCGCTTGTTTTGCATAAACATGAGAATGCACTTAAATGTCATTATTGCGGTAATAGATATAAGGTGTTTACCGAATGTCCGCAATGTGGAAATAAAGACCTTTCAACTGGTGCAGTTGGAACAGAGAGAGTTGTTCATGAGTTAAAGACACTTATTCCAAATGTAACAGTTTCACGAATGGATAATGACACAACAAAAACAAAAGATTCGCATTTAAAAATTCTATCAGATTTTAGAAGTGGAAAAACTCAAGTTTTAGTGGGCACACAGATGATTGCCAAAGGACATGACTTTCCGAGCGTTACACTTGTTGGAATAATTGATGCAGATGTAAGTTTGTATCAATCATCATACACCGCAAGTGAACAAACCTTTGAATTGATCACGCAGGTTGCTGGCCGTGCTGGCAGAGCAGACAAAGCAGGTGAAATTTATCTTCAAACCTATGTTCCACGGCACTATACCTACAAACTGGCATCATATTATGATTATCCTGCATTCTATAAAAAAGAAATCAACCTTAGGCAAGTCACAATGTATCCGCCATTTACCAAAATTATAAGAATTCTTTTCACTCACAGCGATGAAAATATTGCAAAAGAAACAACCAAGGTGTATTATGATGAAGTAAAGAAACTTCAACAACAATATAATGGCGAATTTGTTTATTTAGGTGTTATGAAGTCACCTATTGGCAGAATTCAAAACAAATTCAGACTTCAAGTTTTAATGAGAATTAAACCTGAAAGAGCCGATGAAATAACAAATGAACTTTTCAATATTGCTGATAATATGGATAAAAATAAAGCAACAATTTTTGTTGAAATTAATCCACAAAATTTAAGTTAACAAAAAGGAGCAATTAATGGCTATTCGCAAAATAATAAAAGAGGGCGATGAAACCCTTCGCAAAATATCTAAACCTGTTCTTGATTTCGACGACAGGCTTGGTGAACTTCTTGATGATATGCTTGAAACTATGCACCGCAATGATGGTGCAGGGCTTTCTGCTGTTCAAGTAGGTGTGTTAAAAAGAGCCTTTGTTATGCATGCTAAAAAAGATTCAATTCAAGAATGTATTAATCCAAAAATTTTAAAACAAGAAGGAACAAATAAATTTAAAATTGAAGGTTGCTTATCTGTTCCGGGAAAGTGCGGAATTGTTGAGCGTCCTGAAAAGGTTTGGGTTGAATTTCAAAATAGAAAAGGTAAAAAAGTGAATAAAAAATTCACAGGTTTTGAAGCAAAGTGTTTTTGTCATGAACTTGACCATTTAGACGGAATTTTATATATCGACAAAGCAACTGAAATGTTTAATGACCGTGACGAATATAATCGTAAAAAAGAAAAACAAGAAAATAAATCAAAGCAGGAGAAAAAATAATGAGAATTGTATTTCTAGGAACCCCTGAATTTGCCGTAAGTTGCCTTGACGCACTCAACAAGTCAAAACACGAAGTTATTGGCGTTATTTGTCAACCAGATAAGCCAACCGAGCGTGGAAACAAAATTCAATTTTGTTGCGTAAAAAAATATGCAATTGAAAATAATTTAAAATTATTTCAATTCGCAAAGATTTCAAGAGATGGCGTTGAAGAACTTAAAGAACTTAACCCTGACCTTATGGTCACTGCCGCTTATGGTCAAATTTTAAGCCAAGAAGTTTTAAATATTCCTAAATATGGCGTTATAAATGTTCATGCTTCACTTCTTCCAAAATATCGTGGAGCATCACCAATTCAATCAGCAATCATTCATGGTGACACTGAAACTGGTGTAACCATTATGAAAACAGAGATTGGGCTTGACACCGGTGACATTATTGACAGCGTTAAAACTCCAATCTTTGAAAATGAAACCTATGGCGAACTTTCTATCAGACTTTCAGAAATCGGTGCAAACCTGTTGTTGTCGGTCATAGACCGAATAGAAAAAGGCACAGTTACTTACATTAAGCAAGAACATTTTAACGCAACAATAACCAACAAAATAAGCAAAACTGATGCAACTATTAACTGGAACAAATCATCTAAAGAAATTAAATGTTTGGTTTTAGGAACAAATCCAAACCCAATTGCAAGAACACTTTTAAATGGCGAAATGGTTAAAATTTATAAAGCAAAAATTGCTGATATCGTTTTAACTGATGAAGATAAAGCACTAGAACCGGGCACAGTTTTGCCTGAAAGTTCATCAAAAAATGGGCTTTTTGTTAGAACTTTTGATGGTGCCGTTGAACTTATTGATATTCAATTTCCAGGTGGAAGAGAACTTCCTGCTAAACAAATTTTAAATGGAAGAAAAATAAAACCACTTGATAAATTTGTTTACGACATTAATGTTTAGGTGAAATATGAAAAAAATTATACACGACCTTTCTTTAACTGAACTAAAAAGAGAACTTGAAACCATGCTCGATAAAATGCCTAGATACAGAGCCGAGCAAGTTTTCTCTTGGCTTAATGATTATGTTACTTTTGACGAAATGACAAATATTCCGCAAGACCTTCGAAATTTGCTAAAAGAGCATTACGAAGACCAACCTGTAAAAATTCAAGAAGAACTAATAAGCAAAGATGGAACAAGAAAATATCTTTTTGCTCTTGGTGACGGCAACATTGTTGAAGGTGTTTTGATGCAATACAAATATGGCAACACAATATGTATTTCAACACAAGTTGGTTGCAGAATGGGTTGTGCATTTTGTGCAACGGGCATTGACGGGCTTGTTCGAAACTTAACAGCAGGCGAAATGCTGGGAGAAGTTTTGTCTGTGAACCACCACATTGGTGGAACAAAAGCAGATAGAAAAATCACAAATATTGTTTTAATGGGTTGTGGCGAACCACTTGATAACTATGACAATGTTGTCAAATTTATACAACTTATTTCATGCAAAGAAGGGCTAAATATTTCACAGCGAAATATATCACTTTCAACTTGCGGACTTGCTGACAAAATTAAAAGGCTTGCCGATGAAGACCTTGGAATAACTCTCACAATTTCACTTCACGCATCAAATGACGACATTAGAAAAAAAATTATGAGAGTAAATCAAGCCTATCCACTTAAAGAGTTATTTTTTGCAATTAAATATTATTTTGAAAAAACAAAACGCAGAATTGTGTTTGAATATATTGAACTTGACATAAACACAAATCCAGAAGATGCCGTTAGACTTAAAGAACTAACAAAAGGCATTTCTTGTCACTTTAACCTAATTCCACTAAACAGCACACCAAATAATTCAAATCCAGTGCTAAAACCACCAACAAAACAAAAACAAGCAGAGTTTTGGCAAGAATTAAAAAAACAAGGACTTTCAGCAACCACAAGGCGAACTCTTGGAAGTGATATTTCAGGAGCTTGTGGACAACTTCGAAGATCTAAATTAAAGGAGAAATAATATGCCAACAAAATTAATTAGAGTTTCACCATCAATAATTGCCATTGACTATAATAATGATGAAGTTTTAACAACTGCTCTTGAAAACATTGAAAGGGCAGGAGCAAACTTTGTTCATGTTGATGTTATGGACGGAAAATTCGTTAAAAATAAAACTTTTGACCACAAGTTTGTTGATAAACTTCGTGATAAAACAAGCCTTCTTCTTGATGTTCACCTTATGGTTGAAAATCCAGACGAGGTTGTTGAAAAATATATTAAAGCGGGAGCCGATATTATTTCAGTTCACTTTGAAGCCTGCAAAAATATCACTGAAACTTTAAAAAAAATCAAAGAAAATAATGTGGTTTCAGGCGTTGCAATCAGCCCAAGAACTTCACCACTCAAAATTAAAGATTTGCTTGAAACAGGGCTTGTTGATGTTGTTTTAGTTATGGGTGTAAAGCCGGGTGCTTACGGTCAAAAATTCATACCGGGAATGGCAGAAAAGATTGCAGAAATAAGAGAAATGGACAAAAAGGTATTCATTGAAATTGATGGTGGAGTCACCATTAAAAATTCTAAAATTTTAAGAAAAATGGGTGTAAATATCATTGTTAGTGGAAAAACTATATTTGAATCAAAAAATATGAAAAAAACCATAAAACAATTAAAAGGTGGTGGCATTTTCACAAAACTTGCATCTTATTTTAAAAATTAACACACATTTTTTGGTGTCTTCATATAATGCAGTATTGGAGGGTAAAGATATGACAATAGTTTGCATTAAAGCACCAAAAGTGATTGGGGGATTTTTGAAATTATTTGTGAAAAAATCTAAACAAAACAATAATTAATTGTTGTTTTTATATAACTATTTTAATCAATAAAAAAAGAGATGAATTCATCTCTTTTTTTATCTCAAAAATCCTTTAATAATCTCTTCTTCTGCTTCTTGTTCCGTTAACCCTAATGTTTGAAGTTTTATAATTTGGTCACCTGCAATTTTGCCAATAGCAGCCTCGTGAATAAGGGAAGCATCAACTGACTTTGCTGTGAGTTCTGGTTTTGCAACAATGTTTGCTTCGTCCATAATAATGGCATCACATTCAGTGTGTCCAAAACACTTGTTATTCCCATTAATAACCGACTTAAAAACTTGATGACTCTTATTTTTTGCAACTGCTCTTGAAACTACATGGGTAGAGGAGTCTTTGCCATTTAAGTCAACATTAAAAATTGTTTCAGCATACTCCGATTCGTCTGTCATAATCTTTTCATTGATTTCAAGTTTTGCTCCGTCATCAAGCACGGCATCGGTTTGCCTAACAGATTCTGTTACACCACTAATTTGAACCGTATCCATTTTCATGTATGAATTTTTGTCAAGATAAATATTTGTTATTGGATTAAGTATTCTTTTTCCACTTCCAGAACCACTAGCATAATGTTTTTCAACATATTTAACCTTTGAATTTTTATCAATATGAAAACTATGAATACCGTCATGCCCCTCATCAGCACTTGTTCCGCATGCAATTCCACAGCCAGCAACAATTGTTACATCACAATCTTTGCCAACATAGAAATCATTGTAAACCAAATCTTTAAGCCCCGCTTCTGAAACAATAACGGGAATATGAACACTTTCGTTGACCGTTCCGTCTTTAATAAACACATCAATGCCGGGTTTATCCTTTTTGGTTACAATATTAATATTGGCACTCACACTTCGTGAAACAAGTTTGCCATCTTTTCTAATGTTATATGCACCAAGGGGAACAGAGTGAAGGTCTGCAATGGTTGCAAGAAGTTCTTTATCATTGTTAGTTAGTTCCATTTTGCGCCTCCTCTAACTTCAAGCAAGTTGAATAAACTTCTGAAAGTTTTGAAATAACTTCGTCTTTTTTGCCAACTGTTGACACTTCACCATTTGACAAAATTATAATCTTGTCAGCAATATCTAAAATTCGTTCTTGGTGTGAAATTATTATAAATCCACACTTATATTTGTTTTTTAAATTTTTAAAAGTTTTAATCAAACTATTAAAACTCCAAAGGTCAATCCCAGCCTCTGGCTCATCAAAAATGGTGAGTTTGCTTGCTCTTGCAATAATGGTTGCAATTTCAATACGCTTAAGTTCACCTCCCGAAAGTGAATCATCAATATCACGGTCGATATAATCTCTTGCACAGAGCCCAACATCTGATAAAAATTTACAAGCATCGGCAACAGTTGCTTCTTTGTTTGTTGCAAGTGAAATCATATCTTTAACAGTTATACCTTTAAATTTAACTGGTTGTTGAAAGGCAAAACTTATTCCAAGTTTAGCCCTTTCAGTTATTGAAAGGTGAGTTATATCTTTGTCATTAAAAATAATTTTGCCTGAAGTTGGCTTGTTTATTCCCATAATAATTTTTGCGAGAGTTGACTTGCCAGAACCATTTGGTCCAGTTATAACAAAAAACATATCATCTTCAATTGTAAGATTAATATTTTTAAGAATTTGTTTTATTTTGCCGTTTTCCTTAACCGAAAAACAGATATCTTTAAGTTCTAACATAATGCCTCCTAAATGTATTATAACCAATTCATAAAAATTAGCAAACAAATAAAAAATAGGGAATAAAAAATTCTAGGTGAAAACCTAGAACTTTAATAAATGATATCTTATTTGTCTTTCTTTGAACCTTTCATACACTTTGTGCAAACATAAGCTGTTTGAACTTTTCCATCTATTTCAACAGTTTGTTTGTGAATATTTGGTCTGAAAACTCTTTTATTTGCGTTAAGTGCGTGACTTCTTGTGTTACCAGCACTTGAACCTTTTCCACAAATACTACATACTCTACTCATTAAAGTTCTACCTCCTCGGCGAATATTCAATATACCTTGTCTATATTACCATACGCTAACAAAATTTGCAAGTATTTATTAAAATTATTTAAAATTTTTTATTTTTAACCAGCATAACCAGCATAAAGTGTTGATTTTTTTTAAGAAATAGTTTATTATAAGCATAGGTTTTTTCGGAGTTATCATATAACTAATTATGGAAAAACATTAATAAGGAGAGATATATGTCAGTTAATACTGTGAATTCTTATGGCAAAATTTCTGTTACAGATGATGCAGTTGCCTTGATTGTTGCACACTCTGCACTTGATGTTTATGGCGTTGTTGACCTTGTGACAAACAAGTTTGCTGATTCGCTTCGTGAACTTTTTAAAAAGAAATATAAGCCTCGCGGAATCAAAATAACCACTATCAGTGACAGAATTAATATTGACCTTGACATTATCCTTAAATATGGTGTCAGCATAAATGCCGTTGCTGAATCTGTTAGAAGGCTGGTTAAATATAATGTTGAACAATTCACTGGCATGCTAGTTGACTCAATCAATATCAATGTTGTTGGTGTTAAAGTTTAATTCAAGCAAAAGGTGACTTTTGTCTTTTTTGCTGTTTTAAAAATAATCCAACTTTTATAAATATCGTTTATTTTTAGGAGAAATTTTTAAATGGAAAAAGTTATAATAACGGGTGCACTTTTAAGAAAGATGATAATTTCGGGTGCAAACTATCTTGAAGAGAATAAAGAATATGTCAATTCGCTCAATGTATTCCCAGTTCCAGATGGTGACACTGGAACAAATATGTCACTTACAATGAAATCTTCTGTTAAAGAACTTAATATGTGCACAAGCAATGATATGGAAGCAATTTGCGATGCTATTTCAAAAGGTGCACTTAAAGGTGCTAGAGGAAATTCCGGTGTAATTTTATCACAGATTCTTAAAGGTATAACATCTTATTTTAATAATTTAAAAGAAATCAAAACCTCTGATTTTGCCAATGCTTTAATTGAAGGTGCAAATGTTGCTTATAAAGCTGTTACAAAACCAAAAGAGGGAACTATTTTAACCGTCATCAAAGCAATGGCAAATGCCTCTGTTAAAATTGCTAAAAAAGAAACCGAAATGGAAGGTTTTCTTAAAAAAGTTATTGACATTGGTGAAGATGCTCTTTCAATGACACCTGAACTTCTTCCAGTTCTTAAAAAGGCTGGCGTTGTTGATGCTGGTGGTCGTGGACTTTTAATTATCTTAAATGGCTTTTTAAAAATTGTTTCAGGCGATGAAAGCGAACTTAAGCTTATGGCTGAAACTGATAAGGTTGGTGGCAATGAAAACAAGGTTCTTGCAAATGGCATGAACCCAGAACTTGTTGACTATAACAGCCTTGGCGATATTGAGTTTGCATATTGCACTGAATTCTTTGTTATAAATATCAATAAAAAAACAACTGTTGCTGATATTGACAAACTTCGTGAAACTCTTATGACCCTTGGTGACAGCGTTATTTGTATTGGCGACCTCAGCCTGATCAAAGTGCATGTTCACACAAATCAACCGGGTGTTGCACTCACTCATGCATTAAAACTTGGTGAACTTAATGGCGTTAAAATTGAAAATATGCTTGAACAGTTCCGTGCACTTAAAGTTCAAAGCGACAACCAAGAACTCAAAAAGATTGGTGTTGTTTCTGTTTGTGCAGGTGAAGGGCTTGCAAATCTGTTCAAAGACCTTAATGTTGACTATGTTATTGAAGGTGGTCAAACAATGAACCCTAGTGCAGAAGACATTGCAAAAGCTGCCGATAGTGTTCCTGCTGAAAATATCTTTGTTCTTCCAAACAACAAAAATATCATTCTTGCAGCCGAACTTGCAAATGACCTTTCAAAGCGAAACATCTTTGTTCTTCCAACAACATCTATTCCTCAAGGTATTTCTGCAGCAATTAGAATTGACCCAGAAATTTCTGTTGAAGAAAACAAAGTTAATGTTGATGAAACAATTAAAGGTGTTATTTCTGGTTCAGTTACTTATGCTGTTCGTTCAACAACAATTGATGGCTTTAAACTTAAAGAAAATGACATTATTGGTCTTGGTGAAAAGAAAATTGTTACAAAGGGAAGCAATGTAAGCAAAGTTACTGAAGACACAATTGAAAAACTTATGACCGATGAAGTTTCAACAATTTCACTTTTCTATGGAAACAATGTTGACCCTGTTGATGCGGGTGCTCTTGTTGACAAACTCAAAGAAAAATATCCAGACATTGAAATTGATTGCCATGAAGGCGGTCAACCACTATATTACTACTTGATTTCTCTTGAATAATAAAACGATGCAAAGTGGCAAATCTGCCACTTTTTTTGTTGTTTAAAATTTTGTGTTTTGATATAATCTTCTTATGGAACTACTTGATATTTCTGGCATTGGAAAAACAAGAAAACAGTCATTTGAAGAAAACGGCATTTTTTCTGTTATTGATTTAATTAATTATTTTCCATATAAATATTATGACTTTTCAAAAACTAGCCCTTATGCTGATGACGGCATTATTAAACTTATTAAAGCAACCGCTATTGAAAATGCAAAAATCGTCAATATTCGTGGAAACCTTAAACTTGTTATGTGCAAAATGAATGACGAAACAGGGCACACATTTACAGCTGTATGGTATAACCAAATCTATATCAAATCACAAATTTATTTAGGGGCAGAACTATATTTATATGGCAAAAATAGTCCAACTAAAAAAAATAACTTCATAGTCAGTTTAACAAAATTTGCCGACAAACTAAAACTTGGGCTTTTGCCTGTGTATCACAAAATTGATATGATAGGTCAAAAAGTTATCCATGACGCAATAAATGAAGTTCTTAAAACCCAAGAAATATCAACATTTGTGCCAAATAAATTGTTATTAAAATATAATCTTTTAGATTTGCACGATGCCTATTACTTTATTCATAATCCAGATGAAAAAACAAATTTTGATGATTGTTATGAACGAATTGAACTAGAAAATTTTTTACCAATGCTAGCAATAAATGAATATCACAAAATGGTTTTTAAAGAAGTAAAAAAACAATCTTATAAGCAAACAGAACTTTTGCTTGAAGAATTTGAACATTTGCTTCCTTATAAACTTACCACCGACCAAAAAAAAGCCTGTCATGATATAGCAGGCGATATGTCATCAAGGTTTTCCATGAACAGAATGCTTCAAGGTGATGTTGGTTCGGGCAAAACTCTGGTTGCAATGTTTGGAGCATTTGTTGCAATAAAAAACGGCTATCAGGCAACAATTATTGCACCGACTGAAATACTTGCACGCCAACACTTTGAAACCGCTAACAAACTTTTTGCTAGTCAAAATATTAATACTATCTGCATAACAGGTTCAACAAAAGGCATTGAAAAAATTTCAATTTTAAACTCAATAAAAAGTGGAAAATCAAACCTTATTATTGGAACTCATTCTGTTTTGTCTGATTGCATTGAATTTAAAAACTTATCTTATGCAGTTATTGATGAACAGCATAAATTTGGTGTAGAGCAACGAAAAATGCTGAAAAATAAGGGTATTACGCCAGACATATTAGTTATGAGTGCAACTCCAATTCCACGAACTTTGGGGCTTGTTTTATATGGCGACCTTGATATCAGCAAAATTATTGAGCGACCAAAACCTGTTAATATAACCACAAATATTGTTATTAAATCAAAACAAAATGATATGTGGGATTATATTAAAAATAGAATATATGATGGCTCAAAAGTGTATGTTGTTTGTGCAAAAATTGATGAAGAAAATGAAGATGATGAAATTGTAAAATTTTCTGCTAAAAACATGTTTACTTTTTTAAAGACTAAATTTGACCCTAGTTTAATTGGACTTATTCATGGCAAAATGAGTAAAGACACTCAAAATAAAGTTATAAATGATTTTAAAGAAGGTAAAATAAAACTATTAGTTTCAACAACAATCGTTGAAGTTGGTGTTGATGTGCCAACTGCTGATATCATGGTTATTGCAACTCCAGAAAAATTCGGGCTTGCAACACTTCATCAACTGCGTGGAAGAATTGGAAGAGATGGCTCGGCATCTTTCTGCTTTTGCCTGGCTGACAACTTGAACGAAAAGTCTTATGACCGCATAAACTATTTTAAAACACATCAAAATGGGTTTGATATTGCTGAATATGACCTTAAAACAAGGGGGGCGGGCAGTGTTGTTGGCACAAATCAACATGGCAAAGATAATGGAATGCTTGATAAAATTTTATCACTTTCATATTCAAGAGCACGAGAAATTTTAGAAGAGATAAAAAAAGATATTTCACTTTATCAAAAAGTTCTTGAAAAGGGCGAACAAATGTATAATTCAAATGTAATAAGCAAGATAATTTTAAATTAGAAAACAATTAATTATTAAAATTTTAATTTTTTTTATAAAAATGCTTGCAATTAAGATAAATATTTGATATATTACTATTGTTCGTCAAGAACATGGGGGTTTAGCTCAGCTGGGAGAGCATCTGCCTTACAAGCAGACGGTCATAGGTTCGAGCCCTATAGCCCCCACCAATGTTACTCGCACTGCACGGTTCGGTGCAAGTTGCGAGTAATTTTACTTTTAAGGGTTAAAAGCAAGTTAGGCAAGGCTCTAAACTAAATTTAGTGAAAGGAGTTTGGTTATCTAAATGACTGAACAAATTTAGTTTAAGTAACACATCATAACGAAAGTTTTTAACACATAAATGCGGGAATGGCTCAGTGGTAGAGCGCTGCCTTGCCAAGGCAGATGTCGCGAGTTCGAATCTCGTTTCCCGCTCCATACTAACTTATGACGGCAGGTGAATAACTTGCCGTTTAAACTATATTGAATTTCAGTAACGCAGTATTACGAAGTATTTTATCTATCCTAACGCAGAAGGATAAAATACGAGTAAGGCAAGGCTCTAAATTAAATTTAGTGAATGAGTTTAGTTTCCTAAATGATTGAACAAATTTAATTTAAGAAACAAAGCATTACGAAGTATTTTAACATTCTGGCGACGTAGCCAAGCGGTAAGGCACGAGTCTGCAAAACTCCCATTCATCAGTTCGATTCTGATCGTCGCCTCCATAATAAAAAACACACTCAAATAGAGTGTGTTTTTTATTGAGCGACATACAGAAGCGGACGCCGAAGGCGGTTCGCTGACCGAGTGAAACGAGGTTGTTACGAGCTAACGAGCAATATTTCAAACAAATTCAACTATATATCAATTCTATTTATTACTCACAAACACTAAAGCGAGTATTCTGTATCGTCACTCATATTTGCAAAACTGTATATATTAGCAGAACAGAAGCGGACGCCGAAGGCGGTTCGCTGACCGAGTAAAACGGAGTTGTTACAAACAAATGAGCAACAATCATATCAATGTATTTAAATGAAAACACACAAAGTGTGGTTGAATTTAAATTGCCGAAAACAAAAAAAATGGCAGGAAGTTTTTCCCACCACTTTTGGTGCTGATGGCCGGACTTGAACCGGCACGGATATTTCTACCCGAGGGATTTTAAGTCCCTTGCGTCTGCCTATTTCGCCACATCAGCATATAATTAACATTATCTATTATAAACAATTCTTCTGTTTTGTAAAGAAAAATTTTTAATTCATTTTAAATTTTTTATAAAATTCAATTAAATTTCTAAAACTTTCTTTTTTCGCTTGACTTAAAGTTAACTTTAAGTTTTATACTAAACTTAATCAATCAATAATAGGGGGATATTAATGGAAAAGGCGAAAGTTTATTTCACAAAAAACTTATCAAGTGAAAGTTTAATTAAAATTTATGATGCTGTTCGCAAAACACTAACTGGCAAAATTGCAATTAAAGTTCATTCTGGTGAAGATGGCAACCAAAACTTTTTGCACCCAGAATATTTTAAAGATATTATTGAATATGTTAATGGCACAGTTGTTGAATGCAACACTGCATATGATGGTGCAAGAAACACAACTGAAAAACACAAAGAACTTATGAAAAAACATGGCTGGTCAAAATATTTTGACGTTGACATTATGGATGCTGAAGGTCCTGACCTTGAAATTGCAATACCTAATGGAAAAATAATAAAAAAAGATTATGTTGGAAAAAATATTCAAAATTATAATTCAATGTTAATTTTATCTCACTTTAAAGGTCACCCAATGGGTGGATATGGCGGGGCTCTTAAACAACTTTCAATTGGTTGTGCATCTTCCTTTGGAAAAGCATATATTCATGGTGCAGGCGACCCAAAGAAATTTTGGGATTCTGACCACGATGAATTCATTGAATCTATGGCTGAAGCCGCAAGTGCAGTTGTAAATCACTTTAAAGGAAACATTGTTTATATTAATGTTATGGCTAATATGTCAGTCGATTGTGATTGCTGTGCAGTGGCTGAAGACCCATGTATGAAAGACATTGGCATTTTAGCATCAACTGACCCAATTGCAATTGACAGGGCTTGTCTTGACCTTGTTTATAATTCAAACGACCCCGGAAAAGATCACTTGATTGAACGAATTGAATCGAGAAATGGTGCTCATATAATTGAACATGCTTTAACACTTGGCTTCGGCACTGATAAATATGAACTTATTAACATTGATTAATTTATCAAAAATTAAACATTAAAAAGGAGATTAATTTATGATTGAAAATGCATTAACCTTACGAAAAGTAAATGTAAAAACAAAAATCACTGTTAAAACAATCGTTGCCGTTTCACTTGTTATTCTTGCAATCGCTTTTCCACAATTAATACATCTTGTGGCAGGGGCAAGTGGCGGAATGACACTTCTTCCTATGTATTTGCCTGTTATGCTTTCAGGTGCACTTCTCGGCACTTGGTGGGGGCTTGGCGTTGGCATCGCTTCACCAGTTTTTAGTTATCTTATCACATCGGCATTCGGAAGCCCAATGCCAATGCTTTCAAGACTTCCATTTATGATTGTTGAACTCGCTGTGTTTGCCGTCATCACAGGCTTATTTTCTAATAGAATTGCAAAAAATAAATGGCTTGCAATTCCGGCAATCCTGCTTGCTGAAGTTGGTGGAAGATTGACATTTCTTGCCATGGCTGGTATTTTTGAAAGCGTTTCAAGTCTTTCATTTATCATGGTTTTAAATCAAATTTTATCTGGTTGGATAGGGCTTGTTTTATGGCTTGTTGTTGCACCAGTTATTTTGATAATCGTTAGCACATTAATTAACAAAGAGAAATCAAATGAACAAAATTAATATTGCAAAAAATTCTTTAAAAGAAAATAAATACACTTGTGTTTTGTTTAATGGCAAAAAACAAATTGTTTCATTTAAAACAGGAATAAAACCCCTTCTATACCTAACACAAAAGGGCACAAATTTATCAGGATATGTTCTTGCAGATAAAATTGTTGGAAAGGCAGTGGCATTGCTTGCATTAAATCTTGGAATTATTGAAGTTTTTGCTGAAACATTAAGTGTTTCTGCTAAAGAAATTTTAATAAAACACAATATTGCTGTTTCATATGAAACATTGACTGAAAAAATAATCAACAGACAGGGCACTGATATTTGCCCAATGGAAAAGACTGTTTTAAACACATTTGACCTAAAGAAGGCATTTATTCTTTTAAAAAACAAAGTTAATGAATTAAAAAGTAAAGGAGAAAGTGTAATGAAAAGTTTAGTTGTTTATTATTCAAGAGCGGGTGAAAATTATTTTGGAAACTCACTAAA
The DNA here is from genome assembly GCA_944381185.1 of uncultured Clostridia bacterium. Taxonomy (GTDB): domain Bacteria; phylum Bacillota; class Clostridia; order Christensenellales; family UBA1242; genus RGIG1681. The sequence goes on along the minus strand of CALWKE010000002.1, from coordinate 182,541 downwards.
AAATCTTGAAGTTGGAAACACAAAAGTCATTGCTGAAAAACTTGCAAAACTCACTAATTCAGATATATTTGAAGTGAAACAAGTTAATGAATATTCGTCAAGTTATAATAAATGTATTGAAGAGGCAAAGCGTGACCAAGAAAATGATGCAAGACCAGACCTTGAAAGTTATCTTGATGACATTGATGAATATGACACTATTTATGTTTGCTATCCAAACTTTTGGGGAACAATGCCAATGGCAATGTTTACCTTTTTAGAGGAATATGATTTTGATGGAAAAACAATAAAACCGCTTTGCACTCATGAAGGAAGTGGAATGGGACACAGTGAAAGTGATATTAAAAAGCTCTGCCCAAATGCCAATGTTAAAAAAGGACTTGCCATTCGTGGGAGTAATCGTGACAACTGTGATAATGAGCTTAAAAATTGGATAGATTAAATTTATAAATTTTAAAAATTAGAGGGTTTTATCCCTCTTTTTTTATCACAAAATTTTTCTGTTTTCATAGGTTATATTAGAGGTAAAAATGATATTTGAAGGCAGTGGTGTTGCACTTGTAACTCCCTTTGATAAAAACGGAGAAGTTAACTATTATTCACTAAAAAAATTAATAGAATTTCAAATTGCCTGTGGAACAAAGGCTATTATTATTTTGGGAACAACAGGCGAATCTGCCACAATTTCTAAAGATGAACGCAAAAAAATTATAAATTTTTGTGTGTGTTTAGTTGGTAAAAGAATTCCTGTTATTGTTGGCACGGGCTCAAACTCAACAAAAACAGCCAAAGAAAACTCTATTGAAGCAGAAAGCCTTGGAGCTGATGCACTTTTAGTTGTCACACCATATTATAATAAATGCAATCAACAGGGGATTTTAAATTATTATAAAACCATTTCAAATGCAGTTAAGTTGCCAATAATAGCATATAATGTGCCATCTAGAACGGGGGTTAACATTGAACCACAAACAGTTTTAAAACTATCTAAAATAAAAAATATTGTGGGGATAAAAGAAGCAAGTAGCAACCTTAAACAAATTGCAGAAATTTTGAAAATTGTTCCAAGTAATTTTTCAGTTTTTAGTGGCGATGATTTTTTAACTCTTCCAATTATGCTTCTTGGTGGAAAAGGAGTCATTTCGGTGACGGCAAATATTTATCCTGAACTTGTTCAAAATATGTGTGATTTTGCCCTTAAAAATGATTACTTCAATGCTAAACGAATTTCAAAATATCTGCAAAAAATCAATGAATGTTTATTTTTAGATGTAAACCCAATTTGTGTTAAAGAATATATGAATTTAATTGGTTTTAATGTTGGTGATGTCAGACCGCCACTTTGCAAACCCAGCAGTGAAATATTAAGAAAATTAAAAGAGGTTAAACATGAATATGAAAATTAATGTTGGTATTGTTGGATATGGAAATCTTGGTAAAGCAGTTGAACAATCTGTGCTTTCAAACTCTAATCTAAACTTAATTGCAATATTTTCAAGGCGAATGATAAAATCTAAATTTAACACAAAAATTGAACCCTATGAATCTTTTAAAAATTATTCAGGAAAAATTGATATAATGTATCTTTGTGGTGGCTCTAAATCTGACCTTGAAGTGCAAACACCTGAAATACTTGAACTTTTTGATTGCATTAATACCTTTGATACACACAAAAAAATTCAAACCGAATTTAACAAAGTTGATGAACTAGCAAAAATATCAAAACACAGACTCATTATGTCTTGTGGGTGGGACCCCGGAATTTTTAGTGTTATCCGCGGAATGTTTTTAGCCATTGGAAAAACTATGCCAAATACATTTTGGGGAAAAGGAATAAGCATGGGGCACAGTGATGCAATAAGGCGGGTTTCGAATGTTATTGATGGCGTTCAATTTACAATTCCAAACAAAGAAGCTGTTAAACTTGCAAAAACAGGGAATTTACCCGAAGGCATGCCAAAACATTTTAGAGAGTGTTTTGTTTTGACCGATAAAAACAATGAAACTGAAGTTGAATATGAAATTAAAAATATTCCTAATTATTTTAAAGGAGAACCAACAAAAGTTAACTTTGTTGAAAGCCTTGAACTTTTAAAGTTAAAAAATAAAATGTTTCACAAAGGTGAAATTATATCTAACTTTAAAACTATTCATGGAACAAAAAACAAAATGCAATTTTCTGTTTCAATGGACTCTAACCCAAATTTCACTGCTTACATAATGCTTGCATATACAAACGCCGTCATCAATCTAAAAAAAAAGAATAAAACAGGTGCTTTTACTTGTTTAGATATTCCAATAAGTTATCTTTTTGTTGGCAAAGAAAAAGATAATCTTTTAAACATTATTTGTTAATATTTTTGCAATAAAAAAAGATATAGCAACTGTCTATATCTTTTTTATTAAGTTAAGCACAAACAACTGGTTTTTTGTAAATTATTGTGCAAACAAGGTCAACAATCCAAAGAACTGTTGTTCCAAGGAAAATCCAAAGAATACCAACAACAAGCATAACTGTGTTATTTGTTGCAGCACCTTTGCAAATTCTGTAAATTGCCCAAGCAAGATTTAAAACAGGCAAGCACAATATAAGTTTAATAACCCAATGCAAATCATCAAATGCTTTAACTACACTTTTCATAATTTTTCTCCTTTAATAATTTTATATTCTAAATGAAACTCATTTAGAATTCTTTTGTAAATAAATTTACAATTAAATTATAGTTCTTTATAAATTTTGTGTCAATTTTTTAAATTAAATAAAAAATAAACATGCCATAATTTTATTTAAAATTTATCTTAAATCAAGAAAAATAATGTTTTAATTGATTTTTAATTGTTTTTGCTATATAATACAAGCGTAATATTAATTATAATTTTAGCGAGGAAATATGATTACCGATAAACAGTTAAAAAATTTATGGAAAGATTTTTTTACAAAACATGGTTTTGTTCAAATTCAAAATAGTTCAGTTATTCCTGAAAATGACCCTTCAGTTTTGTTTACAACAGCAGGTATGCACCCACTTGTGCCATATCTTCTTGGCGAAAAACATCCCGCTGGCAAAAAACTTTTTGACACTCAAAGATGCATAAGAACTAATGATATTGATGAAGTTGGAGATTTTAATCACAACACATTCTTTGAAATGCTGGGCAACTGGTTTCTTGGTTCATGCCCAAAAGAAGAGATGATTAAACTCTCTTATGAATTTTTAACAAGCAAAGATTATCTTGCTATTCCGCCTGAAAAATTGTCTGTTACTGTTTTTGAAGGCGATGATGTTGCTCCTCGTGATGAGGTGACGGCAAAGATGTGGGAAGAATGTGGAATTGCAAAAGACCACATTTACTTTAACCCTAAAGAAGATAACTGGTGGGCTCTTGGAAGTGGCATTGGTCCTTGCGGTCCAGACACTGAAATGTTCTATGATTCAGGAAAACCAAAGTGTTCGCCAGAATGCAGACCGGGTTGTCACTGCGGTAAATACAATGAAATTTGGAACGATGTTTTTATGCAATACAAAGTTGAAAAAGCAGGTGACAAAGCAAAACTTCTTGAAAACCCAAATATTGATACTGGGCTTGGTGTTGAAAGAACAATCTGCGTTTTAAATAATGTTAAAAGCAGTTATGATGTTGGCATTTTTAAAGATGTTATTGACTTTATCAATAATAATGCCAATAACAAAATGAATGATGACAATGTTAGGTCATACAGAATTATTGCTGACCATCTTCGAAGTGCTGTGTTTATTTTGGGCGATGAAAAGGGCGTTAAGCCATCTAATGTTGGTCAGGGCTATATTCTTCGCAGGTTTATAAGAAGGTCTGTTAACCATGCAAGAAAGATTGGTTTAAGCACAGAACTATTTAAAAACATTGCAGACCTTTATATTGATTATTATTCATATGACTATGATATTCTTGTTAAAAACCGTGAACTTGTAAAACAAGAACTTTCAGCCGAAGTTGAAAAGTTTGCAAAAGCAATCGACCTTGGCTACAAAGAATTTGAAAAAGTAGTAAATGGCATTGAGCGCCACAAACAGTTTGCAAAAGAAGGCGAAATTATTGAAAATATTATAAGTGGAAAGGCTGCATTCAGGCTTTTTGATACTTTTGGCTTTCCAATAGAACTCACCGAAGAACTTGCAAAAGAGCGTGGTTACACCGTTGACCGAGCTGGTTATGAAGAAGCAAACAAACTTCATCAAGAACAAAGCCGTTCGGCATCTGCTGGAACATTTAAAGGTGGTCTTGCAGATTCATCTTATGAAAACGCAAAACTTCACACTGCAACACATATTATGCTTGCAGGCCTTCGCAAAATGTTTGGAACACAAGTGGAACAAAGGGGCTCAAATATAACACCTGAAAGGCTTCGATTTGACTTTAATCTTGACCACAAGATGACACCTGAAGAAATAAAGGAACTTGAAGATTTTGTTAACAATGTAATAAAACAAGAAATTGATGTCACATTTGAAGAACTTTCACTTGATGAAGCACGTGAGAAAGGTGCATACGGAATTTTTGATTCAAAATATGGTGATAAGGTTAAAGTTTACACAATAGGTGATGTTGACAAGCAAATCTGCGGTGGTCCACACGCTAAAAATACAAGAGATTTGCACCACTTTAAAATAATAAAAGAAGAAAGCTCTTCTTCAGGAATAAGAAGAATAAAAGCTATTCTTGATTAATTAAGGAGAAATAATGGCTAATAAAAAAATAACTAGCAGAGATGTAGATTTTGCAAAATGGTATACTGATGTTGTAAATGCTGCACATTTGTCATCTTACTCAAATGTAAAAGGTTGCATTATTTTAGAGCCAAACGGATATGCAATTTGGGAAAAGATGCAGAGCACACTTGATAAAATGTTTAAAGAAAGTGGGCATAAAAATGTTGCAATGCCAATGCTTATACCTGAAAATTTAATGAAAAAAGAAGGGGAACTTATTGCAGGCTTTGCACCTGAAGTTGCTTGGGTAACAATGGGTGGAAGCAAAACTCTTGAAGAGAGAATGTGTATCAGACCAACAAGTGAAACTCTCTTTTCTGACTACTATTCTGGCATTGTTAAATCATATCGTGATTTACCACTTAAATATAATCAATGGTGCTCTGTTATGAGGTGGGAAAAAGAAACACGCCCATTTTTAAGAAGTCGTGAATTTTGGTGGCAAGAAGGTCACACCGTTCATGAAACTCAAGAAGAAGCCGAAAAAGAAACTAGGGATATGCTTAACACCTATAAAACTTTCTTTGAAGATTATCTTGCAATTCCTGTTGTTGCAGGCAAAAAAACTGAAAAAGAAAAATTTGCAGGTGCAGAGTATTCACTGACCATTGAAGCTCTTATGTATAACGGTGTTTCACTTCAATCAGGCACAAGCCACTATTTTGGTCAAAAATTTAGCAAGGCTTATGATATAAAATTTTTAAATCGTGAAAATGGTTACACTTATGCCTATCAAACTTCTTGGGGCGTAAGCAGTCGAATGATTGGCGCACTAATAATGGTTCACAGCGATGATGACGGACTTGTTCTTCCACCAAAAATTGCACCTGTGCAAGTTAGAATTATTCCTATTGGTCAAGATAATGAAGAAATTATGTCACTTGCAAATAGATACTATGATGAACTTAAAAAGGCAAATATTTCAGTTGAACTAGACAACAATCCAAACACAACTCCGGGATTTAAATTTGCTGAAAGTGAAGTTTTGGGTGTTCCTGTTAGAATTGAAATTGGCAAGCGTGACCTTGAAAATGGAATGATTACTCTTGCTCGTCGTGACACAAAAGAAAAACTTCAAATTTCAAAAGATAGTGATATTGCTTTAGAAGTTAACAAACTTATGAATGAAATTCAAAATAACTTATTTGAAAGAGCAAAAAGTCGCCGTGACAACATGACTTATGAAGCAAAAACTCTTGATGAATTTGCTAAAATTATGAATAGCACTCCGGGCTTTATTAAAGCCGATTGGTGCGGAAATCCTGAATGTGAAGCAAAAATCAAAGAAATTCGTGGAACAAAATCAAGATGTATTTTAGAAAATGAAAAATGCCTAACGGGCAAATGTGTTGCTTGCGGAAAAGAAGCAAAACATCTGGTTTTATGGGGTATCCAATATTAAAAAGGAAAAACTATGAGTAAAATTAAGTATATTGATAAAATTGATAGAGATAAATTAATTGAATTTTTAAACAAAAATAAAATTGAAGTTTCTGCTGAAGATTTAGAGCATTCAACATTAAGCAAAGATGAAAATTATATTTTGATACTTTCAAATGGAACAATGGTTGCTTTGAGTGATTTTGAATGTCAAATTTTTAAAGGCGAACAAGAAATTACTAACTTACATCTTGGAATTGAAAAGAAATATAGAAAATTCATTTTTGAAAATTTTAAAGACAACCCTTCTTTTTCAACAGATTTAACAATATTTTTTGATAATGCTAGAAATTCACTTGTTGAAAAAAAATCTACCGAAGCAAAAAAACATGGCATGAAAATGCGAAGAATCAAAGAATTTGGTGAAAGTTTAAAAGATGTTCATGCTGAAAATGAAAGACACAACTATGCAAACAAAAAGATTGCAATGATGCTTCGAAGATTAAATGATGAAGAAAAAGAACTCTTAAGCACAAAACTTGAGAGTCAACCACAATAAAAAATTATTATAGTTATTATAAATTTTATTTATAATCGTAATTTGCAAGTACTGGCACAAATTTAAGACAACCTGAATAATTATAAATATTATTTATAGTAATTATAATAATTTATTATAATATTAAAATATTTTTAAGGATAACTATGTTCAATATTGAATTATTAAAAGAAAATGACATTTCTTCAGTTCAAAAATTAATTGAAAAAACAGTTAAAATTAGTTTTCCTCCTTATTATCCTGATATATCAATTAAATATGTTATTGAAAGTTTAAATTATGAAGGTATAAAAAAAAGAGCTGAATTCACTCATTTTTATGTAGTTAAAAATAATGATAAAATCATTGGTTGTGGAGCAATTGGACCTTATTGTGATAGCAAAACAGAAAGCTCACTTTTTAATATTTTTGTTGACCCTGACTATCAGCATCAGGGAATTGGAACTCTAATAATGAATACTCTTGAAAATGATGAATATTATATAAGGGCAAACCGAATTGAAATTCCTGCATCTATGCTTGCAATTCCTTTTTACAAAAAATTTGGATATAAACACAAAAATAATGAACTAATTTATGAGGATGGGCACTTTAAACTTGAGAAATTCAATAACAATAAAAAAGGCAAGTTAAATTAACTTGTCTTTTTTTAATTTCTTAACGAAACCGCTTTTGATGCAGACTTTCGAATATCTTCTGAAATTGCAGCATAGTGCTTTTTTGTTGTATTTACATCTTTATGACCCAAAACATCGGCAACAACATAAATATCTTGTGTGGCATGATAAAGCCTTGTGCCATAAGTGCTTCGAAGTTTGTGTGGGGTAATATGCTTTAATGGTGTAACAATTCCCGCATATTTTTTAACAAGTTTTTCAACAGCCCTTGTCGAAATTCGCTTATTTTGAAGTGAAGTAAAAAGTGCTGGTTCGTTAATAAGTTCGGGATTTTTTGAACGCTCTTCAATCCAATCAAAAAGTGCAACTTTGACTTCATCTGAAAAATATAAAATAACTTGATTTCCACCTTTTCTAGTAACACTAATAGCATTTGTTTTAAAGTCAATATCAGTTATGTTTAATCCAACGCATTCCGACACACGAAGCCCTGTGCCAAGCAGAAGTGTCATTATTGCCACATCACGAATTTTTGTGTGCTTATGAAAACCTTTTTCATGTCCTGATAGTCCATAACCTGAATCAACTGTGTTTAAAAACTTTGAAACTTCATCATCTTCAAGTCTGATTATTGGCTTGTCATGAAGTTTTGGCATATCAATTTTGCTTGCAACATCAACAGAAATCATTTCACGCTTAAAAAAATATTTAAAAAATGAACGAACAGACGCAATTTTTCGAGCCTTTCCACGCTCGCCATTTGTTATTATATCGCCATTTTCGTCGGTGTAAGAGGTAAGATAACTCATATATCTTTCAAAATGTGTTGTGTGAAACTTTTCCAAATCCTTAACTTCAAGATCAAAAACACTTTTTCCGTGAAAAAGATTTGTTTCATTCACAGCCCAATTAAAAAATAGCCTTAAGTCATAGGCATAATTAAGTCTTGTTAAACTGCTTGTGTTATTTTCAATTCCAGTAAAAAAATCAAGAGCAAAATCTGGCAAGTCTTTCAAAACATTTCTTAACTTTTCGGTATTTTTTATTTTTTGTTCATTATAATAAGTTTGATTTTTCATATTTTAATTTTAAGATAATTTATAATTCAAGTCAAATATTTTGCGAATAGTTATATTGTTTGACAAATAGATTTTATTATAATAAACTAGATTTAATATAAAAAGGAGATAGCTATGATAGCACTCGACCAATTAATAAAATATCATGAGGAATTTAGTAAAATTTATAAACTAATGGGTTTAAATGTAAATTTAAACTCTATTATTAATTTAGAAAATAAAAGAAAAGAATTTCAACTTGAATATGAAAATTTAAGAGCAACTTCAAATAAACTTTGTTCAAAAATGTCGAGTCTAAAAAAACAAAACAAGAATGTTTTAGGCGAACTTGAAAAAATAAAAAAAATTAATAAAGAAATAAAAACACTTGAAAATAAACTTAAATATTATGGACGTAAAATTAATTTTAAACTTAAACACTTGCATAATATTCCAGATTTTTGTAATGAATTTAACGAACAAATTGATACCGACAAAAATCAGTCATCATTAACAGAATTTTCATCATTTATTAAATCTATGATGCCAAGTAAACATTCATTAAAATCAGCAAAAACTTGCTTAAAAATGTTAAAAAATAGAGTTTTTAATGAAGATGAACTTCCAACTTGCACCTTTGCCAGAAATAGCATTGTCATTTTGGTAACTGACACAGAAGTCGACTCTTTAATTCAAAAATTTATGGATTACTTTATAAAAAATTGTAAAACTATCGTTAAAGTTTCAATAAAAAATCTTGAAAAATCATCTTGCTTTGAACTTCTTGTTCAACTCAATAAAACTAAATATTTGAAATTTAAAGTTAAGAGGGAATTTTTAACTAGAGAATATAAAATTAAGTATAAAAACAATTCTCTTGATATGACAAAATTTGTTAACCAAATTAATATTAAATATCTATAAGAAATACTAAAATAAAAGACAATAAAAAAGAGATGAAATTTCATCTCTTTATTTTTTGTTTTTATCAGTTTGAACTTGTTCTTTTTTAATATTATCTAAAAAGTTTGTTGAATTTTTAAATGCATTTGCACCATGATTGACAGATTTTGTTTTTTCTGCATTAGTTTTATTTTTCTTAATACCATCAACAACCACAAAATTTTCTATCTCTTCTTTTTTAACTGTCTTTTTCTTTGGCATTTCAACTTCTTTATTTTTTACAACCGTTTTAGCTTTAAGTTCTTCAGTTGATGGTTCATTAATTTCTGCTATTTGAGAAACAAAATGTTCAACTCTATTTGTTTTTTGTTCTTGAACAACATCTGATTGCTCTTCATCAAAATCTTCATTTGTTTCAATAATATAAGTATCATCATCAATTTTTTCAATATTTTTATTTTGCTCTTTTTGAATTTTATTTTTATTCTGTTTTAAATACTTAACATAAAACCAAATAGAAATTCCAATGGCACATAATATTAAAATAATATCAAAAACAAAAAATCCTATCATCAAACCATTAGCACCTAAAAAATTAAAAATATTCATAAAACACCTCATAACAATATTACAAGTAAATTATAACACAACAAAAAAATAATAAATAATATTTTTGGGCACTTTTACAAAAATTTTTAAAATAATGATAATATTAATATGGTTTAGTGCTATGTCACACAACTATAACTATAAAAATTGGGGGAGTGATAAATTTTACACAAATATCATTTCATTAATTTAAAATTATATTACATAACTTTAATAATAATTTTAATGATTAGATAAATATAATGACTTGACAAGTTGCTTACGATTAAAAATTACCAAACAAGTTAAGATCTTTTGATTGCAATTTGATAGACTACAAAATTCATTTCACCAAACGATTTCTCACAGTGCAACACATAAAACTACACTGAAAATCTTGACAAATCTGCTAGAAATTGAATTAAAAGATTATATGTAAGTTCTCACAGAGCGTCACAAAAAATAAACCAATATCAACACCAAATTATATACTATGACAAACATAGCACACCTAAATATGAAAATTATCAAATGCTATACAATTCATAATACATAAAGTCAAACAATAAAAAATGATATAGCATAAATTAAAAATTTGAAAATTTTAATTCACATCATATTTATAATTAAATCCAGTCTTAATTTATAATTAAATTTGTAATGTTAATAAATGTGCAAAACCCCTACTCAAATACCCCTATCTATTCGCAAAAGCTGTGTTTTGCGAATAGATTACAAAAAGGTTGTTAACATCTATGTTGAAAAACTTAATGACAAACGAAGCAAAAATAAGCTGTAAATCTGTAAATTTCAGCATTCTTGATTATTATTCCCCACTAACTCAATCTCACTTTTTATTTTTTAACAAAATATTTTGTTGACCTTATTAAAAATTAAATATTATAATCAATTTGTAAAAATTATTATTAATATTGGTGATTTTATGGAAGTTTTAAAAAATAGAATATATAAACATTTTAGAGGTAAATATTACTTGGTTGTTGACTTTGCAAAACACTCTGAAACCGGTGAAACATTGGTTATCTACAGAGCACTTTATGGAAATGGCGAACTCTTCGCTCGCCCACTTGAAATGTTTAAAGAAAAAGTTGACAAACAAAAGTACCCTACCGCAAAGCAAGAATATCGCTTTGAACTTATATGAATTTTAATAAAAAAAGCAACACCTAAATGTGTTGCCTTTTTTTAAATTTTCTTTTTGCTTTTTAAAAGTTTTATTATATATTCAAAATATTCTCTTATGATTAAGTCTACTGAATTGCTTAATATTTTATTTTTATCATTTTCATTAATTAAACTATTTTCTCTAGTGATGTAATAGTCGTTATAGATAGAATAAACTTTTTTATAAAATTTTAAATATTCTGGGTCAATGTTGCTTCTTATTTTTCCGCATTTACTATAATCATGTTTTACTTCATCAGGGTTCTCATTTAAAGCATTAACAACAGCATTATCATATTTGATTCCGTATTCCATTTCAAATTGTTTGCCCCTATATTCATTGCTTGCAGCAATATTTAAAGATAAGATGAAGTATAGTGACATCATTTCTGCTTCAAATGGATTTTTAATTGAATCAATTATTTGTTTAGATATAAAAATTGAATTTTCTAAATGATTCAATCTTTCTTCTGCAAAAAATGAATCAAACAATGGCATTTGCATTCTATCATCAAAATATTTTGCAATTGCAATTAAATTCTCTTCTTCCATTAAAAATTTTTCTCTATCAACTTCAGAAAAGGTTTTTAATGTGGCTTTTTTTGATAGAAAATCATGAATTAATGCGTGATAACCTTCATGAACAACTAATTTAATTATCTCTATTGGGTCTAGATCTATATCTAATATATGAATATTATTAGGATCATTTCTTGAATAATAAGCACCCGGCGACCTATATTCACCAACCGCTTTATCTAATTCAGGTGAATTTCCAAATTTAACTCGTCTTGGTGTTCTGTTATAAATTCTTGCAACCATATTTTCAAGGTCTTGAAGTCTTTGCAATTTCATATTATCAGAATATCTTCCCCAATATAACAAAATATCGGTAAATGCGTTCTTTATCAATATTTTACCCTCCTAACTGTTACATTATAACACACATTTTAAGCCATTTCAATAGTTATATAAAAAAAACTTTTAATTAATTTGACATTGGAATAAATTTTCAATATAATATTCAAAGTTAATTGGAGAAAATATGATTAATATTGTTTTAGTTGAGCCAGAAATTCCTCAAAATGCTGGCAATATTGTTAGAACTTGTGCAGCTATTGGTGCTAAACTTTTTATGGTTAAGCCACTTGGTTTTATTATGGACGACAAGCATTTCAAACGAGCAGAAATGGACTACAAAGATTTTGCAAATGTTTCGGTGGTTGACTCACTAAAAGAAATTCAAGAAGCAAACAAAAATGCTGTGTTTTATTATGCAAGCACAAAATCTAAAAAAATTTATTCTGAAGTTCCCTACCCTGACGGTTGTTTTATTGTTTTTGGAAAAGAAAGTTATGGCTTGAGCGAAACCATTTTAAAAAATAATTATGATAAATGTATCCGTATTCCTATGGCAAAACAAGCAAGAAGTTTAAATTTAAGCAATTCAGTTGCAATTATTGCATATGAAGCAATGCGAAAACAAAATTTTTCAGGTCTTGAAAATTATGGGGAACTTACGGGTAGAATTGAATTTGATGATTAATACATATAAAACTAAATAAAAAAAAGATAGCTTATTTTTGCTATCTTTTTTTACATATTATTAAATAGCGACAAAAGAAAGCCATACTCTTTTATTGCCATTTTAAGTTCGGGTGCTTTGGGCAAAAATGTTTCAACAAGTTTCCAAAAGTTTTTGCTGTGATTCATTTCAACTAAATGACAAAGTTCATGGATAATAACATAATCAATTATTGCTGGCGGAAGCATGATAACTCTGAAATTAAAAGTTATAACACCTTTTGAGTTGCAAGACCCCCACCTGCCCTTGCTGTCACTAATTCTCAACAAAGATGACTTTAACTTAATTCTGCTTTCAATAAATTTAAGTCTATCTTCTAAAATTTGTTTTGCTATTTTTTTATACCAATTTTTAAGTGTTTTTAAAATTTTTTCTCTATCAATCTTTTGTGGCATAATGATTTGAAATTTATCATTTGTTTCAATCTTTTTAACATTATCTAAAATCAAACTATATTTATTGCCATAAAGCAAAAATCTTTGATAATGAACAACATCATCAAACTTAACTTTTGTTTTATTTATTAAAAATAGTTTATCACGAATCCAAGCTTGTTTTTCTTCAACAAAATGATTGATTGTTTCATTTCGCATACCAATTGGTGCTTTAACAACAACATTGCCGTCTTTCATAACTGAAAGTGAAAGTGTTTTTCGCTTTGACCATTCAATGTAATCAGGAGTAATCACTTACCCACCTCCGCTAATTAATTTTATAACATTTTATAAAAAATTTAAACAAAATTTTTCCACAAATTTTTAATTTAGTTGTTATTTTAATAAAAATATGCAATTTATTTGTCGGTAATCACACTATAAATTGCTTTTTTATTTGACTTGAAGATTACTTAATACTATACTTAAAATAAGTAAAATTATATATATTAGTGCAAAATAAAAATAAGGAAAATAATTATGCCAAATATTGATAGTGATTTAATTCGAGGTAATATTGACACAATCATTTTAAAAACAATGGTTGACGGCGATAAATATGGTCTTGATATTATTAAAGAAGTTGAATCTCGAAGCAATGGAACTTATGAATTAAAACAACCAACACTTTATAGTTGTTTGAAGCGTCTTGAAAATCAAGAGCTCATTTCTTCATACTGGCTTGATAGTGATATTGGTGGCAGAAGACATTATTATAAACTTACTGACAAGGGTCGTGAAACCCTTCAAAAAAAGCAAGAAGAATGGTCTAAATCAAAATTTATTATTGATAATCTTTTAAGTAATTTCAATTATGATGAATACCGCCTTGTTAAAAAAGATGATTATGACAGGATTATTGAAGGCAAAAAATTCACATATGAACCAAAAGACGAAGACGAGTTAAATGCTGAAAATGAAATTGATGAAAATGTCACATTAAATAATGGTAATGAAAGTGAAACTTCTAATGATTCAATAACCACCTTGTCTGATGAAGAAACTGAAGAAACTGAAGAGTCTGAAAATGATTATAACAATTATGCAGACACTGAAAATGATGAAAATTTAGAAGAAACAGAAACTGAAGATGATAATTCTTATATTACTAATGACAATGAAGATAATGTGACAGACGAAAATTTTGATGATGATGAAGAAGATGAAATGGTTTATGTTTCTTCTAGTAATGCAAGTGAGGAAACACAAGAAGATGAAACAGATAGTTCCCCAACCTATAACTCAATCAATCAAACTGCTCAAGAAAGCAATATTTTAGCAAAACTTCGAAGTCAGGATGATGAAGAAATTAACACCTATGTTGGTGATAAAAATTCTTACATCAATCATTTAAACCAAAATCAAAATGTTGTTCAACAAAATCTTCTTGATATGGACTTATATTATAGCGAAGAAGTAGATGATAAAATTGATGAATTTTCAACAGCTATTGAAAATTTAAATAATTTTTCAAGCGATGGTGAAACCGCAGAAGTTGAAGAACCTTCTTCTGTTGTCGAAGAATCTGCTGAACAAGAAGAATATTCAGAAATTTCACAAACAAACCAAGTTTCAAATGACACTCTTCAAATAAAAACAGCGAGTGATGACTTTTTGAGTGAATTAGATGAACTTGATTACGACAATAATTCATCATTCTTTAAAAGTGATGAAGATGTCGACTATCTTCCCAGTAATGAACAAGTTGAAGAAAAAGAGGCAGAAACTTCTAACGATTATTACGAAGCAAAAGTAGAAAAACCTCAACATGACGAACATGATTATTACTTTAGTCGAATTCAAGAACATAATGATGATGAACTTGAAGATGAAGACGAAAATGATGATGTTTCTTCTGTTGATACTATTGCAAACCAAAGTATTCAAGAACAAGATAGTTATGATAGCGATGAAACCAATTATGTTGATAATAACGAAAATAACACCTATTCATATTCAGATTTTGACAGCATAATCTCTGAAACCGCATCGAATTATAAAACTGAAAACACCGAGTATCAAGAAAAAACTTATGAGCCATTTAGACCAAGTTACACAGGTGAAAGTTACAAAAAGAAACTTTCAGACCTATCAAAATACTCTAAAATTAGTTTAAATCAAGATGATGAGCAAGAAAATCAATCGCAAGAAAATGTTAAAGATATTGAAACATTAAAGCAAGAGTTTGAAAAAGAAGGCATCAAAATTCGTGAATACAAACGAGATAATGACACATTCGTTGAGCGAAATTATATGCTTATAAACAAACTTAACTTAATAAAAAGTTTAATATTGTTGTTTGGTTATATCTTTGTTCTTTCAGCTGTTTATATCATTTTAAATAACACTGCTTTTCGTAACACACAGGGCTTCTCAATTTCTTACTTTTTATACGCTTTTATTCCATTTGCAGTCTATGCGCTTTATTACCTAATTTTATACCTAATTAATCCTTATAAAAAAGTGCCCGCAAAATATGCCCCAAGAATAATGTTTTTAATTTCCGTTATCGTCACGGTGCAACTACTTTTAATTACCTACTGCGTTAATCTTCAACTTGGGTTCTATAGTTTCACACAAAGTTACTATAATCATTTGCTTTGGATTATTCCGGGAATTATTAGTTTTGCACCAATCTTTTCAAACATTATTTTTGTTTCATTATTCTATTCAAAAAACTTTAATGTGTAAAATATAAAAAGACCACCAAATTGGCGGTCTTTTTTGTTTTTTATGAATTTGCATGTTTTGCAATCTCACCAGTTGCAAGTTTGTCACACCTATTATTCAATTCATTGTCGGCATGACCTTTAACTTTTATAAATTCAACACTATGCTTATTTAAAAGATTATCAAGTTTTTGCCAAAGTTCAATATTTTTTACTGGTTTTTTGTCAGCTCCAAGCCAGTTATTATTTTTCCAATTAAAAAGCCAGTTTTGATTTATTGCATTAACAACATAGGCTGAATCAGAATAAAGTTTAACATTGCATGAAACCTTTAATAATTCTAGGGCTTTGATAACCGCAGTGAGTTCCATTTGATTATTGGTTGTAAGCGGGTCAAATCCAGAAATTTCTTTTTGCTTTCCTGCACCAATCAACACTGCTCCCCAACCACCTGCACCGGGATTGCCTGAACATGCACCATCAGTGTAAATTGTTACTTCATTATTTTGTTCTTTTTTTTGCTCAAATGCATTCTTGTTAATCAAACTATTTATTTTTGCTTTAAAATCTTCTGTATCAATCTCGGCAATGAGTTTTATATTAAAACCATTACTATTAAGTTCATTAAGCCACTCAACAGCCATTTTTGAGTTATTAAATAATCCTTCAACTAATATCACTTCAATTTTTATATTTGTAAGATTATTAAGTTTTAAATATGATAACATCTCAATAAATTTTGCAGGGAAAAAATCTAAATTTAACCTAGACACAAAGACTATTTTTTGAGTATTACTAAAATCAACTTTTAAATAATCTTCAATATTTTCAACCTTAATACTATTAGAAATTTCATTTTTTTCACTTTCATTTAAGTCAGAAATTAAACAGATAACCATAGTTTCTCCTAATAAAAACATTTTAACATAATTTTGCCATTTAGCCAAATAAAAGCAGAAATTATATTGACATAAAAATTAGAATTATGTTATAATCAGTTCTGTTTATAGGGGTGTAGTTCATCGGTAGAATGAGAGTCTCCAAAACTCCAGAGGAGGGTTCGACTCCTTCCACCCCTGCCAAAACAAAAATGCCAAATGGCGTTTTTTTTAATGAATTTTTTCTATTTTTAGATTTTCCAAATCTATTTTATGCCCTTCAATTGTTAACAAGCCTATCTTTTTATCAATTCCGCCAGCATAACCCGTTAGTTCACCAGTTTTTCCAACAACCCTGTGGCATGGAACTATTATTGAAATTGGGTTTTTAGAAACTGCCGAGCCAACAGCTTGTGCTGACATTCTGTTTTTATTTTGATTTTTTGCAATAATGCTTGCTATCTCGCCATATGACACTATTTGACCATAAGGTATTGTTTGAAGAATTTTCCAAACTTGCTTTTGAAAAGTTGTTCCAACAAATGTTAATTGCAAATTAATATTAGGAACATTACCCGCAAAATATTCATCAAGCCATAGTTTTGTATTTTTAAAAATCTCTAAATTTGAATTTTCTTCATACTTTAAAATTTCACTAGGAAAATATTTCTGGTGCTCAAAATAAAGCCCAACTAAATTTGTGCCATCGCTAACCAAAAACATCTTACCAAATTTTGAATCATAACTTGAAATAAACATAAAACTACCTTATTTTTTGCCTTATTAATCCTGTAACTATCCCTAAAATTTTGCAATCATCAACAATAATAGGTTCCATAAAATCATTTTCGGGCTGAAGCCTAACATGACCCTTTTCATTATAAAACCTTTTGACAGTGGCACTATCATCAACCATAGCAACAACAATTTCACCATTTTCAGCAGTTTCTTGCTTTTTCACTATAATTTTATCACCATTAAATATTCCTGCATTAACCATGCTATCGCCCGACACATTTAAAATAAACATATCTCCTGTGTTAATGCCAAAAAGTTCAGGTGGAATTTCAATTTGATTTTCGATATTTTCAACAGCAAAAATTGGTTTTCCGGCTGCAACCTTACCAATCACATTAAAAAGATTTTTATTAGAATTTTCTGATGTTTGAATATTAACTTTTATTGCTCTATTTTTGCCATAATCACGATTAATTAAGCCTTCATCTTCTAACTTTTTTAAATAGTAAAACACCGTTGATGTTGAAGTTAAACCCATTTTTTTACAAATTTCACGAACACTGGGTGCATAACCATGTTTTAAAACAAAATCATTTATAAATTTTAATATTTTAATTTTATTATCATTTTCTTTCATGGTTTAATTATAACACAATAAAATATGTTGTCAAACATATGTTTGATAAATTTATTCTTGATATTTCTAAAATTTTGATTATAATTTTATATAGTTATTTTTAGAGGTGAATAAAATGAAACAAAATGTTCATGGCGACGAAAATGGTATGTGCGTGCTTGATGAAACACTTCCTTGCACAAACTGTGGTGAATGTGATTTATGCGACCTAGACCCAACAAAAATCTGTGATAATTGCGGAAAGTGCCTAGACCAATACAATACTGATGAAAAAGGTTATGTTAAAATTCCTATAGATAAAATTGACCTTACAGGTGCAGAAGTTTCACTTGAAGATTTTTATAAGTCCATGGGGCTTGATGATGATGACAATGATTTTGGCGAATAGAATTTAAGTTATATTTTAATAATTATATTAAGCAAAAACACCTTAAACTAAAAGTAGTTTAAGGTGTTTTTTTATTCTTTATCAATTAAATCAAGCTCTTTGAAAACTTTTTCAATGATATCTGCTGCTTCCTCAATAACTTCTTTTGTGTGTGTTGAAGTGTATGCAGTTCTGATTAAACATTGCCCTTGTGGCGTTGCTGGCGGAAGAACAGGGTTTGCATAAACACCCTCTTCAAACAACCTTTTGCAAACAAGAAGAGTTATATCTTGGTCATATGTATAGATTGCAATTATTGGTGCAATTCCATCTTTAAATTTAATATGCCTTTTTCTTAAACAATCACGCATAAAGTCAGCAATATCTGAAAGTTTTTTAACTCTTTCAGGCTCTTCTTTAATAATTTTAAGGGCTTCTAATGTTCCTGCAAGTGATGCTGGAGTTATTGACGCACTAAAAATAAATGGCCTTGAATTATGTCTTATAAATTCAGCAACTTCATGTGAACATGCACAGTAACCACCAATCGTTGCAAGAGATTTTGAAAATGTGCCAGTTATCAAATCAATTTCATCTGTAAGTCCAAAATATTCACCAGTTCCTGCACCAGTTTTGCCCAAAACTCCAATGCAATGAGCATCATCAACCAAAAGCCTTGCACCATATTTATTTTTTAACTCGACAAGTTTTGGAAGGTCACAAATTTCACCTGACATTGAGAAAATTCCATCAGTAACAATAAGTATTCCGCTTGTTTCTGGAACTTGTTGAAGTTTTTTTTCAAGGTCAGCATAATCTAAATGTTCAAATCTTACCATTTTTGCATAACTCAATTTGCAGGCATCATAAATTGACGCATGATTTTCTTTATCACACAAAATATAATCATTTCTGCCTGCAATACACGAAATTACGCCTAAATTAGTCTGAAAACCTGTGCTCATAGTAACACAATCTTCTTTACCAATAAATTCAGCTAGTTCCTTTTCTAACTTAATATGAAGTGAAGTTGTTCCGTTTAAAAATCTTGAACCAGAACAACCCGTTCCAAACTCTTTGGTGGCATTAATGGCTGCCTCAATAACTCTTGGGTCACTGGTAAGTCCCTGATAATTGTTTGAGCCTATCATAATTTTTCTGCCACCTTCCATATTAACAACAGTATCTTGTTTTGATTCAAGAACATGAAAATAAGGATATATACCCTTGCTTTTAACCTCTTTTGCTAAAGTGTAATCTTTACATTTTTGAAATAAATCCATAAATCACTCCTAAAACTTTATGTGTTAATTATATAATAAAAAAATATTTATCACAAACTTTTTTATTTGATATTAACTTTTTTTTGTATATAATAAAAGTATGAGTTCAACAAAAATTATTAAGCAATTCGCAAATCCAAAATTTTTTGATTTGCCATTAAATAAAATTAAATCAAAATATCTTTCTTTTAAATATGGATTTTTAAGCCAAAACATTGAAACGATTAATCCATATATTTTTATTTGTAACAAAACAACAAAACTAGATCACTATTTTGTTGAAAACTACATTCAATCTGCTCATGTTTTTTTAAAAGATATAATTATTCAAAAACTAAATAATAACACCCTTTTAGAAAAAGATAAACAAGAACTTTTAAAAAATTTAAAACTGCTTAAAACGGCTATGATTTCTGTTGTTATATTTCCTGAAAAAAATTATTCTATCTTTGGTGATTCGAATTTTCTTCCCCTTTCAGTAACAAATTTTTTAAAGGAAACATCTTTTGATATTAAATTTTTAAATTTAGTTGGAACTTACTATTCTTATCCAATTTGGTCAAAAGAATTCAAGCGTTGCAACTGCTATTTTAATCAACAAAAAACAATAAAAAGTATTGAACTTGAAAATAAGTCTAATAAAGAAGTTAATGAACTTATAAATAGCTCAATGCCATCATCAGCAAGCATCTATTCAAAAAAATATAACATAAACATTCGTTCAAACAAAAGAGCCGAAGGTGTTGAGCAAATTATTTATTATTGTGTTAATTGTAAACATTTGTTTTCTGTTTATTCTGAATTTAATTGTCTTAAATGCAAAAATTGTGGAACGGCAATTGAATTTTCAAATTCGGGAGAAATTTTACTTTCAAATGAAGTTGGTTCTCTTGATGATATTAAAAAGTTGCAATTTGACGCATTAAAAAATATTGAATTTACAATTAACCCAATAATTACTTATAATAACATTAAATTTTTAAGTGTGTTGTATTTGAATTCTTATAAAGTTTTAGGTGATATTAATATTGAAATATATGCCGATAAAATCAAATTTTATAAAAATTCCTATAACAAAGAAATTATGTTTAATGACCTGTTTTCAATTGACCTTGATTTTAACAATATTATTTGTTTGACTCTTTTAAGTGGCGAAAAAATTGCTTTTAAAGGTGAACATAAAGAAAATTTTTATATAATTATAGACTTATTCCACATAATAAAAAATAACACTAAAAATTAGTGTTATTTTTTTTATTAAATTACTTCTGCGCCCTTGCTTGTTTGACCAATAAGCCCCGCTTTTAATCTTTCTAGATTATTACTTGAATTATTAATTTTTGTTTCCTCATAAGCCTCATCAATAAGCATAACACTAGAAAGTGAAATTTCATAGGCTGTTCGAGTTTCATAGCTATCTTCATCAATCTTTTTTTGATATTTTCTACTTTGAATTCTTCCTTGCACTTCAAGTTTTTCACCAATACCTAAATCACGAACAAATCTTGCATTTCTTCCCCATGCAATACATGGTAAATAATCACTTTTATTATAAGCACGATTAACCGCCAAAAGACAGTCACAAATCTCTCTGCCAAATGGTGTTGTTCTATAAATTGGCTCTTTACAAATATAGCCCACCAAATAAATTTGATTAACCTCGCTCATTTCATTAGGATTGATTAGTTCTTTTACAAAAATTGTCAATATGAGCTTGCTTTTACTCCCTTCTAATTTATTGTAACTTCTAAATTGACCACTTATACCAATTTCATCTCCAAGTTTAAAATTTTTAATAAGTCGTTCAGATATGGTTATTGGAAGCACATCAACTTCGTCTGAAAGTCTTTGCACCTCTATAAACATTTCAAAAAATCCTTCACCCATAACGGTGTGTGAATAAGTTGGAAGTTCTTTAATCTTCCCTTTTAATAAAACATAATTATTATTCTCATATTGAGTGTAGTTCATATTTATTTCCTCATTGTTATTTTAATTTTTGTAATCCGTTGTTATCTATAATATAGTTATCATTATAAACTAAATCTGATATTTTGACCATACTATAACCCTCACTTTTTAAATAAGAAATAATGAGTGGCAGAGCTTCTAGAATATGATCGGAATTATTGTGACACAAAATTATTGAACCATTTTTCACACTATTTTTTATCCTTGTTAAAATTTCTTCAGCTGAAAGCCCCTTCCAATCAAGACTATCAACATCCCACTGAATAGTTTTTAAGCCCAAACTACCTGCAATAGATATAAGATTGTCGTTATAATCTCCAAAAGGTGCTCTAAAAAATTTTACTTCTTTGCCCGTTATGTTAGTGATTAGTTCCATCGATTTTGTTAGTTCATTTTTTACTTGCTCACTTGAAAGCGTGCTCATTTTTGGATGTGTGTTTGAATGCGTGCCTATATCAAACCCAGCTTCATCAATAAGTTTTACCTTGTCAGCATTTTGCTCAACCCAAAAGCCAACCAGAAAAAATGTTCCACTTACACCATTTTCTTGAAGGGTGCTAACAATTTTAGCAGTTTTATCCGATCCCCATGCGGCATCAAATGTGAGTGCCACTTTCTTTTCTGTGGTCTGAACAGAATAAATTGGAACCAAGCGTTTTGCCCATCCAAAATAAACCGTTCCTGTATTTGTTATCGCAACAAGTGAAGCTAATAAAATTGCAACTAGTGAAAGCGAAATTGTTCCAATCACCGTTTTCATTTTTGTGCAAAATATCTTCATTACAAATTACCTCTCTATTTTAATAAGTTTTTTAGGTTTTTTACAAAAAGTTTAATTTATTAAATTGTATATAATGGTTCTAATTTGTCGAATATTATCACATGACCTAACTTTTTAACCTTACTATATTAATATTTAGTGATTTTTTTAATTATGACAAAACAGCAGAATTTACTGCTGTTTTAATTTATTTCTTAATTGTTCTATTATTTTTGATTCAATTCTTGAAACTTGAACTTGTGAAATATCTAAAAGTTCGGCAACTTCTCCTTGTGTTTTTCCACGATAATATCGAAGCAAAATTATCTTCTTTTCCTTTTCAGGAAGAGAGGCAATTTCATCTTTTAAAATAAGTTTATCAAGCATATCATCACTTTTATCTTGACAAATAAGTTTATCAAGCACATTTTGACTGTTTGGGTCGTCTTCATCAATTTTTGCTTGAAGCGACACCATTTGTTGACATGAATCAAGTGCAATAACAACATCTTCTTTTTCAACATCAAAAAATTTTGCAATTTCATCAATTGTTGGCGTTTCACCCGATTTGTTTTTTTCTTTATCAATAAATGCTTTGATTTTTATT
Source organism: uncultured Clostridia bacterium (assembly GCA_944381185.1). Taxonomy (GTDB): domain Bacteria; phylum Bacillota; class Clostridia; order Christensenellales; family UBA1242; genus RGIG1681. The sequence continues at coordinate 159,574 of CALWKE010000002.1, read as the reverse complement.
GCAAGTGATTTAATTGATCGTGAAACTTTTATGCTTCCGTCATCGCGAAGATATCTTTTTATTTCGCCAGAAATCATTGGAACGGCATAGGTTGAAAATTTCACATCAAAGTTTGGGTTAAAATTCTTTATTGCTTTCAAAAAACCAACACAACCAATTTGATAAAGGTCATCATACTCAACCCCTTTATTAAGATAACCTTTAACAACTGCTTTAATCAAAGGAAAGTTTCCACTAACAAGAATTTCAGTTGCCTCTGCGTCGCCATTATTAGAGCGAACTATCAGTTCATTTGTTTTTTCTTGGTCAATAGGTTTATATTCGTTCATGAACTATTCCTTTATAACCTTTTGCATATGAACAATTAGTCCTGATGGTGTGTTCTTTTTTACTTCAAGTTTATTCATAAATGAATCCATTAATGTGAAGCCCATACCTGAATGTTCTTCATCAGACTTTGTTGTGTAGAATGGTTGAAGAGCCATTTCAATATCACTTATGCCAACACCAAAATCAGTTACAACAATGTCAATAGTTCGATTAATAATTTTTACTTCAAGAACAATTTTCCCTCCTTTGTTATTATAGCCATGAACAACAGAGTTTGTTACGGCTTCACTTACAGCAGTTTTTATATCATTTATCTCTGAAAGTGATGGCTCAAGTTCTGTGCAAAAAAGAGCAACAACACCCCTAGCAAAACTCTCATTCACATTTTTTGCTTCAAACTCAAGTTTGAAATAGTTATCATTTTCCATTTATGCTCCTCCTATTAAACTTTTGGGATAATTTGATATATCCCTGTCATTTCAAAAATTCTGTTAACATACGAAGTTGGATTTTTTATATACATGCCTATATCAAATTTTGAAAACTTGTTATACCTTCCAAGAAGCACACCAATACCTGTGCTATCCATAAAAGAAACTTTGGAAAAATCTAGTATAAGTTTTGTTTTTGTTGATGGAAGGTTTTTTAACAAGTTATCAAGAGTTATTCTCACATATTCAGCAGAACACTCATCAAGTTCACCTGAAAGTTCAGCACATATACTTTCACTCGTTTGGCTATATTTTATTTCCATAAAGTTTCCTCCTCACACGAAAATAATAGCATAATTTTTGTTGATCTAATCTCGCAAAAAATTAGACATAATGTTTATTTGATGTGTTTTTTGTCACTCTTTAGCGGAAATTTTTCAAATAAAAAAAAGACCCCAAAATTGAGGTCTTACAGCCATTAAAACTTATTAATTTATAGAAACAAAATTTGAATTTGTTAAATTTAATGTTATATCTAAATTGGTTAAAGATTCATTTTCTGTTCTACTTATGTTAAATTTAATTGAATAATTATCACTGCTGTTATAGATAACTTTTAATAACAAGTCATTTAGTTCATAATCATAGTTAAGTTCATAAACTATGCCATTAATTGTCACGCTTTCAATAACGTCTCCAACTTTAATGCCGGCATTTTCAGCTAAAGATAGTGGACTAACATCTTCAACAACAACAGAGTTTGTGATCTTCCAAGTTAATTCATTTGAATCATAAACAGCATTTCTCGTGCTCACTGAAAGGGTCAAACCTAAACTTTCAGAATTAATAATTTTAACCTGTGTTGTTTCTGGATTACCATCATCGCACTCGGCAATAATTTTATCAGCAAGCCTTGAGGCTATATTTATTGGAATTGCATAACCCACATTATCATAACTTGAACTTTCAATTTTACCATTAACAATTCCAACAAGCCTGCCATTAAGGTCATAAAGCCCACCGCCAGAATTGCCAGCATTTATTGCAGATGAAACCCTAATAAGGCGTAGTTTAACAATTTCACTGCTGTCTATGATTGATTCAAAGTTGCAATATTCTGAAAGGTTGCTAACAACACCATCAGTTGAAGTTAAGCAAAGGGCATCAACATAAGTATTTTTTATGTCATTAACATATTCATCAACATTTTGCTCATCACTTACACTTGATGTGTCCGCTAAAAGTGGGTTGCCAACTGCAAGAATTCCTTCACCAACTGCAAGACTGCTGCTGTCACCAATATCAGCCGCCTTATAATTGCCATTAAACATAATTTCATTATTAGGTGAAGCATCTTTTTCAACTTTTAAAACAGCTATGTCATTATCAGCAGAACCACCAACAAATGTTGCAGAAATTGCGTATTCAGCAGATTGATAACCATTGAGATAAATTTCGTAGGTATCTAAAAAATGTGTATAAATTGGTGCTTCTTCTATGCTTGAAGCTTGAATATATCTTGCATTTGAAATTCCACCCCACCAACTTCCTGTTGTGGTTGTTTTTATCATACTTTCATCATATGTTGCTGTGAAATACTCATTTGTTGAAGAATTATAATAAACTCTATAATCAGAATCATTTGTGTAATTATTCGCATAGACAACATGATAGTTTGTGATTATGTAAGCGGTGTCATTATCCATTTTATATATAACACCTGAACCCGCAGAAACACCAATTGACGCATATCTTTCATTATTGTTTTCATCAATAATATAAACTTGCTCACCAGTGCTGTTAAGTGTGCCCGAAGAAACATAGATTATTGGGTCATTAAGATAAAATGAATATAGAATATCAACTGTTGAACGAAGTGCTGATTGAGTTGCAAGTTCGGTGAGAGATGTGGTTTCTTCACTATCGGCAACTAAATTTGAAAAATATTCTGTTATAAATTCACTATAAGTATACTCAGTTGTTGTAAGATTATTTTCTGACAAATAAGCATTGTAAAGGTCTTCAAGTTCCACACTTTCGCCGTCACTTCCATTTAAACTTTTAAGCCATTCAGTAACTGTGCCTGTGTAGCCATTATCAACTGCTTGCTCATAAGCACTTTTGCCATTAATCCCGTCTTTGCCACCATTAGTAAGAGAGATTGCTATTGATGCCACACACATGATAACAGCAACTATTAATGTTATAATACTAAATTTTTTGCTATCCATATAAGCCCCCTTATGACAAACCAGTTATAATTCCATTTTTATCAATATCAATTTTTTCAGCATTTGGAATTTTTGAAAGCCCCGGCATAAGCATCATGTCACCTGCAATAGCAACAATAAATCCAGCACCTGTTTTAATTTCTATATCACGAATAAAAATTTTGAAGTTTGATGGTCTTCCTATTTTATCTTTATCATCAGATAAACTAAATTGCGTTTTTGCTATTATTACAGGAAGATTAGAATATCCAATTTTATTTATAAAATCTATTTTTTCCTTTGCTAAATCTGAAAAATCTGCACCAAGTCCACCATAAACATTTTTAACGATATCTTCAATTTTCTTTTCAACACTATCTTCTAAATTATATGCAAAAGAAATTTCTTTAGTAGTCATATTTTTCAAAACGGCATTTGCAAGGTCAAGTGTGCCCGCTCCACCTTTTGCATAACATTCATTAACAACCGCATCAACACCTCGGTCTTTTAGTTTTGATATAACAAGATTAATCTCATCATCAGTATCTGTTAAAAATTTGTTTATTGTTACAACAACATTGGCACCAAAAGTGTTTTTTAATGTATCAATATGATGATAAAGATTTTCAAGTCCACTTTCAACAAAGTCAAGTTCACTTTTGCCTTTATTTTCTTCATTTTCACTTCCGCCATGGAATTTTAAACCACGAATTGTGCTGACTAAAACAACAACATTAGGGCTTAAATTATTAAGCCTACATTTTAAATCTAAAAACTTTTCAGCACCAAGGTCACTGCCAAAACCTGCTTCGGTGACGGCAATATCTGCAACTGAAAGTGCAAGTTTGGTTGCAATAACACTGTTACAACCATGTGCAATATTGGCAAATGGCCCAAGATGAACAAATGCAGGCGTGTGAGCAATGGTTTGAACCAAGTTTGGTGAAAGTGCATGACGCAAAAGCGTTGCCATGCTTCCTTCAGCCTTAAGTTCTTTTGCATAAACAGGCTTGCCGTCAAAAGATTCCGCAACCATAATGTTTCCAAGTCGCTCTTTTAAATCTTCACTATCTTTTGCTAAACAACAAATTGCCATAATTTCACTTGCTGCAGTTATTGAAAAATGGTCTGTTCGTTTCACATTTTGTTTTTTGCCATTTTTATCTTTGCCACCAATATAATATGTAACATCTCGAAGCGAACGGTCGTTCACATCAAGACACCTGTGGAACAAAATTTTGTCTGGATCAATATTTAAAGAATTTCCAAAATAAATATGGTTATCAATCATTGCTGAAAGCAAGTTATTTGCAGCGGTTATTGCATCAAAATCGCCTGTAAAACTCAAATTAATGTCTTCCATTGGAAGAACTTGTGAATAACCACCACCAGCTGCACCACCTTTAACTCCAAAAACAGGTCCAAGCGAAGGTTCACGAAGTGCAAGGCAGGCATTCTTGCCCAACATATTTAATGCATCAGCAAGACCAATTGAAACTGTTGTTTTGCCAATACCAAACTTTGTTGGACTCATTGCTGTAACCAAAACAAGTTTACCCTTTTTACCTTTTTGAGTGTATTTTTGATAGTTATTAACTTTTGCGATGTATTTGCCATAGTGGTCAATATCGGCTTCGGCAATATTTAATTTAACCGCAATTTCTTCAATTGGCAAAAGTTTTGAATTTTGAGCAATTTCAATGTCTGTTAACATAATATCACCTCTTTATTAATTTTCATTTGACTTTAAATAATTTTTAATCTCTTTGATAACTTGCTTTTTTGCATCAACCAAACTGCAATCTAATTTGCAACCCGATGCATTTTTATGCCCACCACCACCAAACTTTGATGCAATACATGAAACATCAAAATCAGGTTTTGACCTAAAACTGCAATGAATGCCATCTTCTTTTTCTTTTAAAATTACTGCAATATTATATCCGCATGAAAGATATGTTAATGGCAAATTACCAAGATTATCATTATTAGGAATGTTGAATTTTTTATAATTTTCAGCGGTTGCAGTTAATATCGCAAATTTAAAATTATCATCAACTTCAGCATTTAGAAGTGAATTTGATGTCATTTTTACTACACTTACGGTTTTTTTATCAAAAAATTCATCGTAGACTCGCCTTATATTTGCTCCGCTAGTTGTTAGTTTTGACGCAATTTCAAAACTTTCACTATCAGTTCCATTGTTTCTAAATATTCCAGTGTCACCGCAAAGCCCTAAAAATAATGGGGTTGCAATGCTTTCATCAATATTTATTTTAAATAACTTTAAAATATAATATATCAAATTTGCACAGGCAGAAGTTTTTAAAACAATATTTGTTTTTGCAAAATTATCTCCACCAATATGGTGGTCAATTCTAAACGAGTTTTGATGCTTTAAAAAATCATCTTCATATCTTCCAATCATTTTTGATGTGGCAACATCAACAGCAATAACCACATCAAAATTTTCAGGTAAAAACTCATCTCTATTATAATTTTCTGTTTCTGTTAAAAATAAATAATTTCCTGAAACTTCTGTTTCACAAAATAATGACACATTTTTTCCTATTTTTGTTAAAGCATTTGATAGTGCCACTGTTGAACCAACTGTGTCGGGGTCAGGGTTTTCATGAGAAAAAAGTGCTATTTTTCTAGCATTTTTTAGTGAACTATTTAGACTTTTTATACTTTTATCCATTATACAAATATATTAGCACAAAAAATAAATAAGTGTAAAGAAATTACTTTTAACTAAATAAAAAAGCCAACATTAAATTGGCTAAAATGTAATTTTTATTCGTTTTTTGTGGCACCTTCAATGGCTTCAGTGAAATTTAATTCAATATAGCCTTGCTCCAAGTTACAAAGTGGACACTTTTGCCAACCTTCGGTTAAATAATCAATATGACCACAGTTTGAACATTTAACAAGTGATTTGCCTTTATATTTATAAAGCGACTTGTTATCATAGTTCTTGCTTATGCAATTTAAAATTGCTGAATGAGTTTTTTCAACTTTTGCAACCAATTCAAAACTCTTCGCAATATCGGCAAATCCCTCATCTTTTGCAATTTTAGCAAATTCAGGATATATTGTCTCAAACTCTTCACGCTCAATTTTTTCTTCAGTTTTAAGACTCACATCAAGCATTGGACTTACATACGGATAATCTGCATCAAATTCAACCTTGCACTTTTCGCCACATTTCTCAACAATGTAATCATAAAAAAGTTTTGCATGAGCCATTTCATTTTTAGCAATCATTTTCATTGTGTCTTTTATAAAAAATAATTTGCTCAATTGAGCCTGTGTTGCCATAAATTGATACCTTGCTCCCGCTTGACATTCAGCGGCAAAAGATTTTGCTAAATTTTGTTTTGTTAAACTTTCATTAAAATTCATATATTCCCCCTAAAACAAATATTGACAAAACAAAATTTGTTATTCAAAATTTTTGCATAAAAAAATAAGGGTTTAATAACCCTTATTAATTATTGCTTTGATAAATATTCGTCGATAGAAACACTCTCATCAAATTTAACTCGTGATGCAACAATATCGGCTTGTTTTTCAATTTCTTCAGCATTAAATTTATGAACTTTTGTGTTTCTATTGAAAAATCTGTTATTTTTTGTTCTCAAAACAATTTTTGCAATCGCATAACTTAAAATAAGCACAGCAAGTGTTAAAATTAATTTTGCAAACATCATAATTGTGTCCGCTTCTGTTATTAAAATACTTGCCGATAAATCATTAAGTGAAATAACATATTCGCCGTTCTCGTAAGTATATGCCAAAGATTTCATTATTCCATTTTTATCAACTGCAAAAATTTTGACATCATTGCCAGAATTGTTGGCCTTTATTCTGATAGTAAAAACTTCGCCCTCTTCAATGTTTAAGTTATTAACTTTAAAGGCAAAAACTGAAAGACATTTTCTTCCATCACGAAAGGCACTGAATGAACTTAAAAGAGGTGAACCAAAGTCTTCATAAATTGAAATATCTGAATTAGAAAAACTTACATTGCTTGAAGAAATTGATGCGTTACCTGAACTGTTTTCAGTGTAAAACTCTGAAACAATTTTAAGCACACCTGAAAAGTTTGAGTAATAATTTGGGTCGTTTGATGAAATTGTAAATTCATACTCACCAATTTCAATTGGAGAAATATTTTCTGCATAGGTAATAACAACATTAACATTTTCATCAAGATTAATGTCGAATTTTGGCGATTGTTCATTGCCATTATAAACAAAAACTGATTGTTTTAATGTTATTGGTATCATCTTTTTGTTTATAACTAAATTTGCAACATTTGATGAAAACGCATTATAATTTTCATTACCCTCAAAAAATAATTGAACCTTATATTCTCCAGCATTAACAGGGGCTTCAATTTCAAGACCAGCAAAAGTGTATTTTAATGTGAAATCAAATTCAAAATCAATGTCATCAAACACAACAGGCTTCCCTGAATATGTTTCCGTTTTATCTGAAAGCACAAAGTTTATATCTGCTTTATTAACTATTAAATTTGCAGTTTTAACTTCTTCAAGAGAATAATTTTTACTTTCAAAATATTCAAGATTAATCAAATATTCCCCAACATTTTCTCCACTTTCCCTTGAAATTTTATAGTTTAAGTCAGTGATTTCCTCACTTGAAAGTAATCCTAAAAATTCATAATCAAATTCAGGGTCAAGTTCGCCATAATTCTTTTGAATGTTATTAATAACAAGTGAAATTGGTTTTTTTGTTATTTCAAGTGTTGCAGAGACAAATGTAACATCATAGTTATCAACATTTCCAACAAAACCTGTAATTTGATATGTTCCAACATCTTCGCCCTGCTCACGAACAAGTGCAATTTCTAATTTATCACTTTCAAGTTCATTTGTTATATTAAATGTTAAATTATCTTTTTCACCATAAACCTTTGATAATTTTTGAGCGGTAATTATGATTGGTCTTTTGTTTATTTTATAAATAGCAGGTGTAAAATTGATAACATAATTGCTATTTAAAAGTGAACCAAGATTAATTTTGTATTCCCCAACATTTTCACCAACTTCACGAACAAGTGAACCACCTAACAAATCATCACCAACCAAACCAGAAACTGTGTATGATAAATTAGAACTTTCACCAAACACAACTTCAACATCATTTGCACAAACCTCAATTGTTTTTGGCAAAATTGTGAATTTTGCAGAAGTCACAAGAATAGTATAGTTTTGAAGATTTTCAGTTTTAAGCGTAATTGAATATTCCCCAACATTTTCGCCTTGCTCTCTTGTTATATTGTTATTAAACAATAACAAATCACTTTCTAAAACACTTGATTTATCGGCATTTATCAAAAATTCAGGGTCAAGTTCACCATAAACTTTTTGATATGAATTTAATTGAACAACAACAACTCTTTTAACAATTTGATATGTTGCATTTTGAACTTCTAATTCATAATTTGGATTATTAAGTGTGCCAATAGTTATGTTATAATAACCCACATCTTCCCCGCTGTCTCGAGCAAGTTCACCAATGAGTTTATCATCATTAAAAAGTTTGCCAACAATGCTATATGTTAAAACATCATCTTCTTCGCCATAGACCTTTGATTGCTTTTCATCAGGAATAATTGTAATTTTTGCTTTATTAATTTGAAGGTATCCATCTTGATATAAAACAGAATAGTTACCAAGTGCAACATTGTCATCTTGTCTAATTATAGTTATTATATAATAACCGGCATTTATACTTAAATTTGATAAATTAAGTTCAAATGAAAGTTTTTCACTTTCAAGTTCATTTGAAATACTATAAGTTATTTCTGGAATATCTTCGCCGTAAGTTATTGTTTTTGAATTAACTGAAACAGTTATTTTTCTTTTGGTAATAATAAGTTTAGTTTCATATTCTAAAACATAATTTTTATCATTTAAAGAAAATTTTGCGTCATATTCGCCTGCGTTTTGAGGAATAACCTTTTCGCCTAACGAATTTGTATATTCAACCACAACTCCACTAGCCAAAACATCTAAACTATATTCAACTTGTTTTTCTTCGCCGTCATAAACAAAAGAATTTGAAATAACATTAACTTCAATCTTATGAGGTAGCATTGTCACATTTCCAGTTTCATAAACTTGATAGTTGGTGTTATTTGTTGAAATCACATATGTATAAATGCCCGCATTTAAAAAGTCTGTTGCAACTTCGTTTTGATAGAATGTTATAACAAGCTCAATATTATCACTCTTTTCAAAAATTAAATTTTGAATAGTTGAAGAATATTCATATTCAGTTTTAACATTCTTGATTTCAACCTTTTTAGGGATAATTAATATTTTTTGCTCGCCTGAACCAAAAAATTTATCATTATCAATTTTATAGCAAACAATATAAGTTCCCACACTTGAAACCGATGCAAACTTGTTGGTTTTTGTTTCATCATAATATTCAAAAACAATATCAAACTCACCACTTTCACTTGAAGTATAAACTACTTTTAAGCCATTTGGGCTATACTCATATTCATCTTGAATATCAAGAGAAATCTGCTTTCTGAAAAGCACTTCAATGGTCATATTTGAAGTTATGTCAAATGAATACTCGCCACTTTCAATTTGCTCGGCAGAAAGTGAAACTTCTTCGCCATTAACGAGAAGTTTATAAAAATAATCATTGTCTGTTTCTGGTGCAAAAGTTATTTTATTATTTTTGCTTCTATAAGCCTCGAAACTTTCAGTAACATTTGCAAATTGCCCTTTAACATCAACTTTGTAAAGCATGTCGTCAACATAAATTGTTTTTATAACTGGGTCACTCTCATTTCCTGCCTCATCAACAGCATAAAAAGTGAATGTATATTTACCATTTTGAGTGGCAGTAAATGAATTTGTTTCGGTTGAAAATGCAATCTTTTCAGAAACAAAATCGCCAAGACTATATGTATAATAATAATTTTCTGGACTTGCCACATTTGATAAAAAGTTAGCAGAAAAATTGAATGTCTTACTTGTGAAAATTTCATCTAATGTAACTTCAATAACTGGTTTTTCATTATCAATTTTATTTTCAATATATTGTGTTTCAAAAGAATTTCCAACATTATCAGTAACTTTAAATGTGTATGTTCCATTTGATGCTATTTCATATTCTAAATTATTAGAATTTGAATAAACTAAATCTGTTGAATTATCTAAAATTGTAACAAATTCACCATTATCTTGTTTTACTTCAACTTTATAAATTCCACTTGCATTATCAGTTGCATCAATTGTTAAAATTCTAGATTTTGCCCAATTATTGCTTGCTGAAACAGATAAACTTGGCTTTATATTATCAGTTGTTGAAACTATTACAAGTGGATTTTTAACTTCAAGATTGTTATAAACACCAACTCCCTGTAATTCTGACTTAAATGAAAGTGCAAGTTTATCAAAATTTTGACCTGAAATTTCATTTGCTAATAATTGCAAACTTTTATTTGTTGAATTAAATGATGTTACTGTTGCTGATTTTGAAACTGATAAACTAGACGCATCATTATATGCATAAAAATCAAATATAACATCATCGGCAGAGTCTGAAACAAAAAATATTTTTCCACCATCTGGTGAACATATGTTTGCCGAAGCATCTAACAAAATATAGCCAGCATTTGCAGCAACTTGCATGTTTTTTGAAAATGATAAAGTTGCAACAAATTGACCATTCCCCTTTAAATCACTTCCCTGTGCAGGATTTTTTACTGAATGGAAAAGCCGATTATCATCAGCATTTAAACCTTTATAAGTCAAAGTGTAATAATCAAAATTTGCAAGGTCGGCAAGTGATGAATATAAATTATAGGTTGTTGATGTGCCATTAGACACAGCATTAGTGACTAAAATTTCATTAGTTTGAGATTGCCTTTTATTTTTTAAGAAAGAAACAGGAGAAGCGGCAAAAGTTGAATTTAAATCAAATTCTGCACCAAAAAACATACCAATGCTTGCAATGGCTATTAAAAAACTAAATATTAATGTTTTTAATTTTGTTTTCATATTTCCTCCTCCTTAATTTCCATAGATGAGCGAATTTACTACATCTAAATTTGATAAGTTTTCAATAATTTCAGTTTGTGAACTCTCTTTTAGTGAATTTTGAATTGCTGAATCACTTGAAACATCAATATTATCAATCCTTATATTAGGACTTTGCGTTGTAAAGCGATATGTTATATTTGAAGTTATTGTAACACCCATTAATTTTACTTTATATTTTTCACTGATATTCAAGTTAACTATCCAACCATTTTTATCAATTTCATAATTAAGATTTATATATTCAAAACTATCAACAGTTTGACCACTTAATGTGCCAATTTGTGTTGCATACATTGAATAAACCGCTGAACCTGTTTGAAGTGAAATTGTGAATGTGTAATTTCCACTTCCATTAACTGAAATATTTGAAATAGAATTAATTCCGCTTTTATTTGAAAAATTGTATGGCAAATATGCATCAGGTCTTGCACCATATCTTGATTGATAATCTGCTATTGAAACAGGATTTGCAAGCAGTTCTGAACTGCTATGATTAGCTGTTAAGTTCGAATTTACACTCTTTGTTTGCTCATAATACCATGTGTTTGATGTTGCATTAAAGTATGCAAGCAGTGAAACCTTTGGGTCAACACCTAAAACTGTATTACCATAATTCAAATTCAACTTGATTCTGTTTCCGTTATTATCTTTTTTAAGCACTGATAAAACAGACTGTCCACCACCCATACTTGGTGAAACTGAACCATTACCAATAATTTGAAAACTTGCAGCGTTATCTAAATTTTTATAAGCATTTTCATATAAAAAGTAAGCAAAATTATAATTTGATACTTCAAAATTATAAGTGCCGTCGGCTGTTATTTGTTTTGTTTGTGACAAAACACCGCCTTCATCAATAGTTAAAGTTCCCGCAACTCCGCTAAATTTAAAGTAGCCATTTTCATCAGTATAAATGATTTCACTTGAACCAGCTGTCACACCAACATTTGAAACTGGAAGTCCTGAATCAGTTTTAATATATCCATCAATATCATAAGCAAAAGTTGCCGAAACACTAAATGTTCCCGGTTCTTTAACTTGGAAGTTATTTGGTGTAAATGAAGAATTTTTCTTTTCAAATTTCAATGTGTTTGTTCCAATTAAATTTGGAATTGTTATTGAGTTTGAATCTGTTGTTAAATAATTTTCACCATTAACATATATTGTTACGCCACTTGTTGTAAAGTTTAGTGTAACACTATACGAAAGTTCAAGCACATTGTTGTTTGAAACATCTGTAAAACCTGAAATTGTTGCAATGCTATAACCATCTTTAGTAACGATTATTTGTGCAGTTCCCTTTATTCCAGCAACTAAAAATTCGCCCTTTTCATTTGTTTTTGCAAAAATTGAAGATGATAATTCACTTGAAATAACTTCAACATCGGCATCAGCAACAATATTATCTCCAGATATAACCTTTCCTGAAATTGAATACATTGCTTTAACCACAATTTCTTGCGTGCCAAACAAGCTATTAAGTTTGTCAAAAGTATATCCTTCTTTTTCAAAGGTCAAATTAAATTTGCCTATAACTTCTCTAAATTCAAACTCACCATTTTGATTTGTGGTTGCCATTAATTCGCCACAAGAAACAACAACATTTTCAAGAACCTTTTCACCAACATAAACTCTTCCTGAAATGTTATATGATAACTGAACAATTAAATCATCATCAAAACCAGTTAGAACATACTCTTTTGCGTTATAACCATCTTTTTGAATTGTTATTGTTGTTGTTCCTGAAAGGTCGCTTAATGAAAACTCGCCCAAACTATTAGTTGAAATTGTTTTGCCGTTAACCTTAATTGCTGCCCCAGCAATTTCAACATCGCCAGATAAAATTTTTCCTTTTACTGAATATGTTGCATTAGAAGTATAACTATCACCTTCGCCAATCAAAATTTCGTCAAACTTATAGCCTTGTTTTTTGAATGTTACTCTATCTCCAACACTAACGGCAATATTAACAAAACTTTCTGACGAAACACCCTGCAATTCATCGTTAATGTAATATTCAAAATCAACAATTTTAATATCGCCTGAAACAACTTCAACAACTTTTGTTGCCTTGCATGAAACTTCTATGCTTGTTGGTGCACTAACTTTTACATCGTTTTCAAAAACATAGCCTTGTTTTTTGAATGTTAATAAAACATTGCCCGCTAAATTTGATATTTCAAATTCACCACTATTATTTGTTTTTCCAAGCAAAATTTCACCACTATAAATTTCAACATCTTGAACAAAGAAATTTCCACTTGAAATCACACCACTAACTGAATAAGTAGCAGTGAAATTAACCTCTGCATTATCTTCCGAAACTAAAATTGACTCACTGAAACTATAACCTTGCTTGCTCACCGAAACTGTGCATTCATTTGTGAGTAATTCAAATTTATAATAACCATCAGCGTCAGTGTATGTTGATGAAGAACCAGCCACAACATAGGCATTTTCAACTGGCAAATTGCCAGATGTTACCCTTCCTGAAATTGCAAAACCACTCAAACTAAAATCATACCTTCCACCAGATGAAATAGTATAAAATTCAGGTTTTAAATTAGCCTCACCATTTTCATCAATTGTAATAAGAAAATATGTTCCCGTTAAATTGTTAAATTCAAACTCACCAAATTCATTTGTTAAAACTGAAAAGTTTTCAAAAGTGTCTGTTTCAATCAAATTAACAGTTCTGTTTGATAAAAATTCTTCGCCATTTGAAATTGTTCCAACAATTTGATAACTTCCATTAATTTCAATATTATCATTATGCAAAACTTCAATGTTGTCAAAATTGTAATAATCTTTTTCAACAATTAGTTGATTTTTGCCAACCAAATCATATAAAACAAACTCTCCATTTGAATTGGTTTGCACTTCACTATCACCAACCAAAATTTTTGCATTAGAAACAACATTGTTACCCGTTTTAACAATTCCATAAATATTATAAGTAAGGTTTATTTCTTTTTCACATTCGCTGTCAACTGTCAGTTTAAAATCATTATATAAATCATTTTTAACTAACAATTCATTTTGTCCAATTAAATTTTCAATTAAAATTACACCATTACTATCTGCAAAATATTTTAAATCTTGTGTTTGAACATAAGAATTCGTTAAATAAACATCTCCAGACATGGTTTTAATAGAAACGCTATAAGGGATTTGATATGTCAATGTTGCTTCAAAGTTATCATAACTTAAAATTTGCTCTGAAAAAACATAATTTTCATAAGATGCACTAACCTTGTGTGTTCCATACAAATTTAATAGTTCACTTTCTTCAATTTGTTTTTCATCAAGATAAAGTGAAGCGTTAATGTCACCTTGAATTTTTACATTTGCATCATAATATGCGTAAAGATTTATGTTATAGACATCTTTGTCGTCAATAACAAAATTGTCACCTTCAACAAAATAGTCATTTGAAGAAACATCAACTTCCGTTCCCAATGTAACAGAATCTAATCTATATTCATAATTATTAATTTTTTGTGCACCGGAAAAATTAAATGAAATATCATCACTTACAAACTTATCAAATAAAATTGAAACTGAAACATTTTTAGTTCCATTAAATTCAAGTTCTGAAACTATTGAATTGTCAATACTTTCTTGGTTAAAATTAAAGTTTTGGTACTTAATAGAAATTTGGTTATTTGAAACCAGCCCAGCAATATTAAACCAACCATTTTGATCTGTGGTTGTTAAAATTTCACCATTAACTAAAACCGACGCATTTGAAAGACTAACATTTCCGCTTTGAACTTTGCCTGAAACTGAATATATTTTATTTGCAAAAACTTCTTCAATTTGATTGATTTTATCAACAATAATCTTCGTTTTGTTAAGTTTATATTCATCAGAAGAAAGTTCAATAACTTGCCCACAATAAATTTCACTTAAAACAATCTTATTTGAAATAATTGGAACTTTTACCCCATCAACAAACATATTAATCTTTGAATAGTTGCTTAATTTATCATCAGCAAGGATATTGAGTTCAAATGTTGATGTTGAATTAATTGAAACATCAGGATTTTCAATCGTGGTTTCGACTTCAAAAAATTTAATTGAATCTTTTTCACAATTAATAACCGCTTTGCCGGCAACCCCATTAACCAAAAATTTGCCATTTTCGTCTGTAATAGTTTCATAGTTGCCCGAAAGTGAATTAATTAAAACCTTTGCATTTGGAACAGAAATATTATTGCTATGAACATTACCACGAATCGTATATTCTTTTGAAGCAATAAAATTTGCATCATCATTTTTGCTTGAAACAAGTTTGCTTGTTTCATCAAAATAATAACCTTCAATGCTAGGTCTAACAACAATACTATCAAATATGCCCGAAATGGTATATTTACCAGTTTCGTCAGTTAACACTTCACCAAGTTCACTTGAAATTTTAACACCCTCAACTGGCACACCTAATTCATCAAACACATAGCCTGAAACAGAAAAAGAAGTGTCTGTTTTTCCAAACACACAGCCAGAGAAAAAACTTGCTGTAACAAACAAGCAAACAACCATTGCAACAAATTTTAATGCTCTTTTAAACACTTTCTTTTTCATACAAATTAATTATATTATATTAATGAACAAATTGTCAACATTGTTTATCAACATTATTAAACTTTATGCGATTATTTTCTTAAAAATTCGTCAAAAAAAGAGATAAGTTATAAAAACATATCTCTTTGAATAACATGTATAATAAATTAGTTATAAAATAATAACACCACTAAAAACTTGCAAAAAATTTGATAAAAAATAGTTTAGTATTACTCTCAAGTTTTTCTTTGTTTTGTATATCTTTTTTTAATATAAATGAAAGTGTTGAAATAGCAGTAAAGGCATAAATTTCTGCCCTGTCTTCATCAATTTGATTAATCATTTCCATAATTGACTCTTTTGCCATGTCAAACACTTGATTTTTTATATTTTCATATTTGCTTCCCGAACTATTATTCAAAAGAATAAAAAGTTCTGTTGCATTTTCATTTATCAATTTAACAATATAATCAATTAAATGCGACCTAAATCTAGTGTTTTTGTAAATATTTTTTTCTGAAACTCCAATTTTTGCTTTAACATATTTTTGAACAAATTCTTTAACTTTTATCACTTTAATTATGTTTTCATAACACTTTTTAACAATTTCATCAAACAAAAGTTCTTTATTGTCATAATATCTATAAATATTACCAACTGTCATATTACACTTTGATGCTACATCACGCATTGAGGCTTCATTATAAGGCATATCAAAAAATATCTGTGTTGCACATTTTTTTATTTTATCTTTAGCATTTCTATTCTGTTTTCTCATTTCACTCTCCAATAAACCACATTATAAACTAATTAGAGATAAAATTCAATTTAATTATATATTCATGAAAAAATTATTAGCATTTTCATAAAAAATTTTATTTATACACTTTTCAGTGTATCCAAATTTTTCTAAAAATTTTGAGAGTTTGCAAGTTATGTCACTATAATTTTTGATATTCTTTGGCAAGTGATTTGTTCCATAAAAATCAGTGCCCAGTGCAAGATTATCAATACCAAATTTGCATGCAAAGTAATCTATTTGCATAGCAATATCTTGAATGGAACATTTTTTCATTCCACTTATAAAGTCTGAAACCAAACAAAGCCCAACAAGTCCACCTGAATCAACAATCATTTTAAGTTGATAATCTTTTAAATTTCTTTGATTGGGTTGAACACCATAAAATGCAGTATGTGAACAAAATAATGGATTTTTTGTAAGTTTTGAAACCCCCATAAAGCTGTCTTCATTTAAGTGAGCGGTGTCTATTTTTATATCATTTTCTTCTAATTCTTTGATAACTTTTTTACCAAAATTAGTTATCTTTCCACTTTCATGTGCCCCGCCTGCCAAACAATTTGCCGTGTTCCAAGTAAGCCCCGCATAAATCGGTCGCATTGAAACAAAATTTTTTAATGTTTTTTCACTTAAAAAATGCAAGTCTTCAACAGCCAAAAAGATATTTTTTTGAGAATTTACAAAATCTCTTGCTCTTTCAATTTCACGAAGTGATTCATCACATGAAAGTTCACTTGTCCAAATTGCAGAAATTATATTTTCAGCTAAATTGGCATTAGAACTTAAATATTTTTGCTTGTTTTTATCTTTTTTTATTTTCAAAAAATAATCATTGTGTAAATCAAAAATTTTATACATATTATAATATATTATAAATTTAAGAAAATATATACAATAGTCTGCAATTTTTGACAAATTAAATTAAAAATAGTTTATGCAAAATAAAAAAGGTCATACTGATGTATGACCAAAATTAATAATTTTATGAAGCAATGTCACTTGCACGAGTTTCACGAATAATATTGACTTTAATCTGACCCGGATATTCAAGTTCTGATTCAATCTTTCGTGCAATTTCATTAGCAAGAACATACATTGATGCGTCATCGACTTCTTCAGGCTTAACAGCAATACGAATTTCTCTGCCTGCTTGAATAGCAAACGAAGACTCAACCCCTTTAAAACTATTTGCAATTTGTTCAAGTTTTTCAAGTCTTTTAACATAAGCATCAAGTGATTCACGCCTTGCACCCGGTCTTGAACTTGAAATTGCATCAGCAACTTGAACCAAAATTGCTTCTATTGACTTATACTCAACCCCGCCATGATGTGCTTCAATGCAATGAATAACTTCTGGGCTTTCCTTATATTTTTTAGCAACTTCAACACCGATTGAAACATGAGTGCCTTCCATTTCA
This sequence comes from uncultured Clostridia bacterium, assembly GCA_944381185.1. GTDB lineage: Bacteria > Bacillota > Clostridia > Christensenellales > UBA1242 > RGIG1681. The sequence continues at coordinate 141,727 of CALWKE010000002.1, read as the reverse complement.
AAATCAAGAGCTTTTCCAATATCATGAAGAAGCCCTCCACGCTTTGCAATGGCAACATTTGCACCAAGTTCACCAGCAAGAAGCCCTGCAATATAACTGGTTTCAAGGCTATGTTTTAAAACATTTTGACCATAACTTGTTCTATATTTAAGCCTACCTAAAATTTTAATAAGTTCAGGGTGAAGATTAAACACACCTGCTTCAAAACTTGCATTTTCACCTGCTTCTTTTATTGTTTTTTCAATATCTTTTTTAACTTTTTCAACAATATCTTCAACGCGGGCTGGATGAATTCTTCCATCAGTTATAAGTTTTTCAAGCGTAAGCCTTGCAACTTCTCTTCTTATTGGGTCAAATGATGAAAGTGTGACTGCATCAGGAGTGTCGTCAATAATAAGGTCAACACCTGTTGCATTTTCAATAGCACGAATATTTCTGCCTTCTCTTCCAATAATTCTTCCCTTCATTTCATCTGTTGGGAGCGACACCGTTGTAACTGTTACATCGGCGGTTTGGTCGGTTGCACATTTTTGAATTGCAAGTGTAATTATGTCACGGGCTTTGCTTTCACCTTCTTCTCTTGCTTCGTTTTCTATGTCGCGAACAATGTTACCTGCTTCTTTTCTTGCATCATCAATAATTGAATCAACAACTTGTTTTTTAGCTTCTTCTTTTGTGAGCCCTGCAACCTTTTCAAGTTCTTTTGAAACATTTTGTTTCATCTCTTCAAGTTCTTGCTTTTTTGTTTCAATTTCTTGTTTTCTTGTTTCAATTTCTTGTTTAGCGTCATCAATCATTTGCACCTTTTTGTCAAGTGCATCATTTTTTCTGTCAAGAGCTTCTTCTTTTTCAAGAATTCTTGATTCCATCTTTTGAATTTCTGCTCTTCGCTCTTTGTTTTCATTTTCAGAATCAGTTTTAATTTTTAAAGCTTCTTCCTTGGCCTCTAAAATGGCTTCTTTTTTAATTGTAGATGCCTTTTCTTCAGCATCTTTTAATGTTTTTTCAGCAATATTTTTTGCATTGCCAAGTTTTTTTTCAAGCACCTTTTCTGTTATAAAATAAGATGCTACACCACCTATCGCCAAGGAAATAATACTAGCAATAACAATACCTAATACCATTATTATTCCCCCAAAATTTTGTTGTTGTGTTAATCAATAAAAATATATCAATTTCGCACAATATAATTTTATCATAGCAAGTTTTAGCAAGTCAAGTAATCTTCAATTTAAGTAAAAATTACATAAATTTTTTTTAAATAATAACAAAAGAAAAACACAGAAAATTCTGTGTTTTTTTGATTTTTTATACAAAATTAAACTATTTTGAAGCATCTTCATCTTTTGCTGAATTATCGGCTTCATTTGAATTTTCAGCATTTTCGTTAGGAAGATATATTGCCTTTATTTTATTTGTTATTTCTTCGCATACTGCTGGATTCTCAATTAAATATTTCTTAACATTTTCTCTACCTTGCCCAATCTTTTCGCCATTATAACTAAACCATGCACCACTCTTTTGAATGATATCATTGTTAACTGCAAGGTCAAGCACGCAAGATTCCTGTGATATACCCATACCAAACACTATATCAAATTCAGCAGTCTTAAATGGTGGTGCTACTTTATTTTTAACAACTTTAACTTTGGTTTTTGCACCAACTGAATTGTCACCATCTTTTAAAATTTCACCTTTTCTTACATCAAGACGAATACTTGAATAAAATTTGAGTGCCTTTCCGCCCGGAGTTGTTTCAGGACTGCCAAATAGAACTCCGACCTTTTCACGAAGTTGGTTAATGAAAATAACACAAGTTTTTGTTTTGTTTGTTATGCCTGCTAATTTTCGAAGAGCTTGGCTCATAAGCCTTGCTTGAAGACCAACATGGTTATCACCCATTTCACCATCAATTTCAGCTTTTGGTGTGAGTGCAGCAACAGAGTCAATAACAATAATATCAACCGAACCTGACCTAACCAAACTTTCAGCAATTTCAAGACCCTGCTCACCGTTGTCTGGTTGTGAAACATAAAGATTTTTAATATCAACACCAAGTCTTGCCGCATAGTTTGGATCAAGAGCATGTTCTGCATCAATAAAAGCTGCTGTTCCACCAAGTTTTTGTGCTTGAGCAACAATGTGAAGAGAAACCGTTGTTTTACCTGAAGATTCAGGTCCATAAATTTCAATAATTCTGCCTCTTGGAACACCTCCAACACCAAGAGCTATATCAAGAGATAGGCACCCAGTTGGAATAACATCAACTTTTTCAGTTTCAACTTCTCCAAGACGCATGATGCTTCCCTTTCCAAACTCTTTTTCAATTTGAGCAATAGCCTGTTCAAGATTTTTTTGCTTATCTGCTTTGTTATCAGCCTTATTAACCACTTTGCTTTCTTTATCTGCCATAAATTTCACCTCTAAATTTTCTATCGCTATTATACATTAGTTTTTTTAAATTTGCTAGATATTTTTATTTTTTTGTTGATTTTATTTCTTTTTCATTATCTTACTTTTGACTTTCTTTGTCATCTTCAGTTTTTTCACTAGAGTTTGATCTATCATTTTCTTCATCTTCATTGTTTTTCAAACTTGCTTCACCAACAATAACTTTTGAAGCTTTCATGGTGTAATTAACACAAGAAATAATTGAAAGCACAACACCAACAATCATAATTGCAAGACCAATGTATCTAACAATGCCAACAAAATCAGCATTAGAAACTGCACGAAGTCCAACATAAAGCATTAAAACCATGTTTGCAACATCTAAAAATAATGATTTAACTTTTCCGTAAATATCAGCTGCAATAACAAAATTTTTGTTTGCTGCAACCATTCTGATTCCGCTGATTAATATGTCACGAAGAACAACAACCAAAAGCATTAAAACTGCAAGCCAAGTGTAAGTTACACCTGAAAACAAAACCAAAATCATTGCAGTTGTTGTGATAAACTTATCTGCAATTTGGTCCATAAACTTGCCAAAATCAGTAATTAAATTATATTTTCTTGCAATTTTTCCATCAATTAGGTCAGTAAAGCAACCAAAAATATAGATGCCAAGTGCAACAAACACGCCTATTCCATTTGGAATTGGAAGCAAAAACATTAAAACAATTATTGGTGTGCAAAAAATTCTTATCATTGTTAAAATATTTGGAACATTCATTTTAATTTTACTCATATTCAATTTCTCCTTGAAGGTCATAACCTCTTGATTTTGTTATTTTTACTTTATAAAATCTGCCAACTTCAACTGGATATTTTGATTTAAAATAAACAAGTGTGTCGGCCTCTGGCGTCTGATATTGACATCTGCCAAAGAATAGTTGCTTATCATAATCAATACCTTCATAGCAAACTTCAAGAGTTTTTCCTATAAACTTTTTATTATTTTCAGCAACAACTTTTTTTTGAATTTTAAATAATTTTAAAACTCTCTTCCTTTTAACTTCTTCGCTTATTTGGTCTGGATATCCCGCTGCAACTGTGCCTTCTTCCCTTGAATAAGCAAAGAATCCAACATGCATAAGCTTATATTTTTCAACAAATTCGCAAAGTTCTTTAAAATCTTCTTCCGACTCTCCCGGAAAGCCTGCCATAAATGTTGTTCTTATTGCAACAAACACTGGCAAATTTTTAAGTTTTTCAACAATTCGAACAACATCTTCTTTAGAGGTATGACGATTCATTCTCTTTAGCACATTGTTTGAAATATGTTGAAGTGGCAAGTCAATATATTTACATAGTTTTGGGTTTGTTACCATTTCAGATAAAAGTTCATCAGTAATCATTTCGGGATAACAATACAAAAGTCTTATCCACTTTAATCCATTAATTTTTGAAAGTTCTTTTATAAGTTTAACAAGTTCAGGTTTGCCAGATTTATCAATGCCGTATCTTGAAACATCTTGTGCAACAACAATCAGTTCTTTTGCACCATTTTCAACCAAACTTTTTGCCTCATCAACAATGTCTTCAATACTTCTTGACCTATATCTTCCACGAATATAAGGAATTGTGCAAAATGTGCAATAATTATCACAACCATCAGCAATTCGAAGGTACGCATAGTGAAGCGGAGTTGTAACCATTCTGTCTTTTACATAAGGAATAAAGTTTGAATTTCCACCAATTTTGACTATTTTTTTATTTTTATCAAAAGAAGTTTCAATAACTTTAACTATGTCTGTATACTGGTCAATACCTAAAAATATATCAACTTCAGGAAACTCTTCTCGCATTTCACTAGACCACTTTTGTGGCATGCAACCTGTGACAATCAATCTTTGACATCTTGCATTTGGATTTTTTCTATATTCACTCATTTCGTTAATGGCTTCCATAGATTCGTTTCTGGCACTTTTAATAAATCCGCAAGTGTTTATTATTATAATGTCTGCATTTGATGCATCAGTGGTAAACTTATAACCAGCATCTCGCAGATATGTTAGCATGATTTCAGCGTCAACTCTATTTTTGTCACAACCGAGTGAAATCATACCAACAAGCATAGTTTTATGCTTTTTTTTATTGACATTCAAAACATCAACATTGGTTGTTTCTATCGCCATTTCTTTTTTCTTTTGGACCATATTAATCCCCTTAATAACTTTAATTATTTTCAATTGTTTGAATTAAATTTTTCACTTCATTGTCGCTTAAACTTGGTGCTATTAAATGCAAACACATATTTTCAAGCACAGAGAACCAAATAAATTCGCTCTCACCTTTAATTTTTGACGCATTGTTAACACCAAGAGTTGAAACTGATTCATCTTCAGTTTCTTGTTTAAATGCTAGCCTTGTTGGAAAATTATAATTAATACTTGGATTGTCAATTTTAGAATTTGATGTCAAGATAACATAAACACCAACAAGTCTGCCAAGTTTTAACATGCTAAACAAACTTGAATTTATTTCATCATAAAATTCGGCATTTTCATTATTAGAATAATTATTATAAATAACTAATAAATATGGAAGTTTGTTATTTGCATCAACTTTCAAGTTATAGTCATCAAGATTTTTAACTGACATACTTGCAAATTTATCATATCTGCTGTTTATTTCAATTGATATTTCTGAAAAAGCATCAAAAATTTCTCTGTTTGAATTTGCAACCCTGTTAAAAAACATATAATTACTGCCATCATAAACTCTAAACTTGCTCGATTTATCAGTATCACAAATAATTAAATTTATATCATCAACTGAATTTTTTAACATCAAACTAATTATAACAGAATTTAGTTCGGCTGAAATATCTTCTTTATTATTTCCGAAAATAACAAAATTTAATGAATCTTTTAAATTTGAATAAATGGTTTTATTTTCTTCATCTTTACCTAAAATATAGGTCAAATTTCCATTATCTTTAAATTCGTCCGCCGAAATAACATCTATAAAGTTAAATGAATCAATTTCGTGATAAAAATCATCATCTTCTTTTTCAATTACTTCATCGTCATTCAAGTCATATGCTTTGTTTTGTTTTTCAAAATTTGCTTGATTAACTTCACGATAATTTATAGTGCTTTCATAATCAGGCTTTCTTCTTCTAAAAAATGAAGTGTTTGGCTCTGCTTGATTTTCTTCATTTTTATCAGTTGTAAATGGTTTATTTTCTTCGTTATTTTCAGTTATCTGTGGTTGATTTTGGTTGACTTCCTCTGACTCAACTTTATCTTCACTAATGGCATTTTCAATTTCTTGATTATCATTTTTTTCTTGATTATCAATCAAAAGTTCACCCAACTTGCCTTGTTTTAAAAGTTCATCAAGATTATCTTCATTTGAACCTTCAGTTTTATTATCTGATTGAATTTCATTATTTTCAACTTTATTTGCTTGTGTGTCAGAGTTTTTTGTTACAATGTTTTCTTTTTTCTCTTCATCAGTTTTTTCATCATCAAGACCTTCAACATCTTCACCATTTAAAAGTTTCATAAACTCTTCATCAGATATTGTTTCAACTTCGTCATCATTATCTTCACCACCACTGAAGTCATACTCAACTTTATCTTCATTATTACTTGCAATGTTATTGTTCAAATTAATGTTTTGATTTGATAACTGTTCTGACTCTATTGGTGTAACTTCAATAAGATAATCTTTTGGTTTTTTTTCAGTTAATTCACCATGAGTTTCAGTTTCATTTAACAAATTTTCACTGCTTTGTTCGTTTTGATTTTCACTATCATGAGTATCAATATAATCACTCTTTTTAAGCATCAAATCAGGTTCATCACCAATAAGTTCACCATTATCTTCATTAAAACTTACTGGTTTGCCATCATTAACTTCAAATGCAGCAAAATTATCATATACAGAAAAATCTTTCTCTGCCGGTTTTTCATCATCTTCGTTTGCTTTGTTTTGGGTATTCATTTCAGTTGTTGTTGATTCTGAAATACTATTGTTATTTTCAAAATTATTCTCAATTTCTTGTGGTTGACTGCTCTCGATTTGTTGATTTTGATTGACTTCAAAATTTTCAAAATTTATTGGTTCAGAATTATTAAAATTATCAACTGTTTCATTATTAAAATCAGAAGCATTAGTGTTATCTTGATTTTCGTGATTAGAAAAATTTTCCATTGACTTTTCTTCACTATCCATGGAACTACTTTCAAGTGCACTGTCATTTTTATTATCTTCTTTATTTCTGTCAGGATTATAGTTTGAATACATGTTTGGGTCATTCTCAATGCCCCTTTCACGATTCAATTCTTCTCTAACCCTTTTTAACTCTTCAAGGTCAACAGAACCAACATTTTTATCCAATTTTGTTACCTCACAAATTATTTTTAAATACTATCAAAATCTTCACCAAATTCTTCTTTAAACATTTCAGGAGTGATTAAAACCTTTCTAACCTTTGAGCCTGTGGCAGGTGCAATATACCCTTTATCTTCCATTTGGTCAATTATTCTTGCTGCCCTTGCGTAACCTATTGAAAGACGCCTTTGAAGATACGAAACAGATGCCCCGTCATTTTGCATAACAAGTTTAACCGCCTGTTTAAAATATCCATCTAAATCACGAACAGGAATGGCATCTCCACCACCTGAACCTGATGCATCATCAGCAGATGTTTGTTCAGAATTTATTATCTCGTTAACGGTTTCATCATAATTTGCCTTGTTATATTTAATGTCATAATCAATAACTGCCTTAATCTCTTCATCACTTGCGTATGCTGCTTGAAGTCTTGGTGTTGAAGATGTGCCTGTTGGAGCAAAAATCATATCACCTTGACCAAGCAATTTTTCAGCACCAACTGCATTTAAAATGGTTTTTGAGTCGATACCTGATTGCAAACTAAATGCAATTCTTGATGGAATATTGTTTTTAATAACACCTGAAATTATATCAACTGAAGGTCTTTGAGTTGCAAGCACCAAATGCATACCGCAGGCACGAGCAAGTTGTGTGAGCCTTTGAATGCATGCTTCAACTTCTTTTTTATTAACCATCATAATTTCGGCAAGTTCGTCAACAATAATAACAATATAAGGAAATTTTTCAAATTGACCTGCTTTAACAAGTTCACTTTTGTTGTATGGCTCTATGTTATTGTAACCTGCTTTAGACATAAGGTCATAACGCCTTTCCATTTCTTTAACTGACCACTTGAGTGCGTTTATTGCCTTATCAGAACCCATAACAACTTCAGGAGTCAAAAGGTGTGGAAGCCCATTATATCTGTTAAATTCAACTTTTTTAGGGTCAATCATTATAAGCCTTAAATCATCTGGACTTGATTTATAAATTAAACTTAAAACTATGTTGTGAATAAACACTGATTTACCTGAACCAGTTGAACCTGCAATAAGCAAATGCACCATTTTTGCAAGTGATTTAACAACAATCTCGCCTGAAATATCTTTGCCGATTGCAATTGGAAGTGGGTCTTTGAAATTTTGAAAAGCATCAGACTCTAAAAGTTCTCGTTCATAAACGCTTGTAAATGTGTCATTTTCAAGTTCAATGCCAACAAACTGACTGCCCGGAATTGGGGCTTTTATAACAATTGTTTTTGCAGCAAGTGCAGCTGCAATATCATCTTCAAACATTGGCACTTTTTTAACAGAAACGCCCAGTGGAAGTGCAAGTTCATATCTTGTTATCTTTGGTCCACGAACGATATTTTTTACCTTTGCTGGAATATTGAATGCTGCAAGAACATTTTCAAGTTTTGCAGATTTTCTATTCTGTTCTTCGGTGTAGTCCCCCGTATCCGCTTTTGGTGTTCGAAGCAAACTTAATGGTGGCGGATTATATCTTAACCCTGTCATTCCAATATTCATGCCATAATTATTTTTAGGTGGTTTTGAAGGAACAACAACACTTTGTTTGTTTGTGTTAACATTTGAATTTTGACTGCTATTAGAATTTAAATTTTGTGCAAACCCTGAATTAATATTATTTGTTTGATTAAATCCATTATTATAAGGCGATTGAAATGGTGTGTTTTGCTGACTGTTAAACCCTGATGCAAATCCACTATAACCATTTTGATTAAACCCGTTTTGCCTTGGCATTTGATTAAAATTATTAACTCTTTGTTCTTCTTTTTGATTAGAAAAATTATCTTGCAAGTTATTAGTTTTAAACCCACTATCTGCAAAACCTTTATTTCTTGAATCATCAAAATTGTCATAACCGCCTGAATAAGAAGTTGTATCACTATAATTTTTAGTTATGTTATTATAATTTTCATTTTTGATTTGACTCTGAACTACATTGTCTTTTGATGTTTGATTTGGTTGATTTTCAAAAACATCATTTTTAACTTCAAGTTCATCATCTTCTTCGTTTGAACTCAAAATTTTTGAAATCTCATCATCTAAATTTGAATTTATTGAAGAATTTTCTTTGCTTTCATAACTAGAAATATTTTCAGCGGTTTGATTTTGATTCTCACCCAAATTTATGCTTTCAAAAGACTCACCCGGCATATTAACAAAATTTGTAGAGTCATCATCAATTGATGGATTAAATGAACTTGTTTGATTTTCAGTTTGAAAATCTTGCTCTAAATTTTCATTATTTTCTTCAGTTTTTCCGAATGTTGCATTCATAAACTGACGCCTATGTTCGTCAAGTTCAGGGGTATAAACATCTGGATATCTTGTTTCTTCATAAATATTATTAGAAAATTCGTTCTTTTCTTGAGGTTCATCAAAGTTAGTTGAATTTGCACTTTGATATGAACTAAACGAACCTGCAAAATAATTGCTGGTTGTTGAATTTGAATTATTTTCTGAAATATAATCATCAGTTATTTCGTCAACAACATCGTCATCTGTATATTTTGCCCCACTATAACTTTCAGTTTGTGTGTTCATTTCATATTCTGTTGCATCAACCGAAGTTTCATCAACTGCTTCGTTTGAAAATGAATAAGCAGGCATTCCATTTGTTGAAACATTTTTATCACTATTATAAACTTTTTCTCGAAGCTTTTTAGATTTTAATTTCTTTATATGTGGTGCCTCATATTTGCCATAAAGTTGCCAATCAATAAAAAGCCCTACAAAAAGAGTTGTTAAAATAACAAACACGACAATTGTTCCCATTCCACCTAAAAGCATTGAAATGAGCCCACAAATTGTTGAACCAACTGCACCTAAAACTGTTGAAGATGTGAACGCATAATTTAAATAATTTTTAAGTGTTTGAGTGGTTACAACTGCATCAAGTTCCTTAAAGGTCGAAATTGAATGAATAACTAGTATCACACTTAAAATTGCAATAACAAAATATGTTGTTGCCTTTGCATTTCTGCGATATGAAAAACCTAAAAAGGCAGCCAAAGACAAGAAGGCAAAAATCAGTGAAAATGGATAGACCATCACACCAAAAACGCCAACTAACATTCTGCCAAAAGGAAGAACACTTGATAGACATGCAAAAATAAAAATCATAGCAAAAATTATAAGACCAATAAGTCCTATAATTTTTTTTCTTGTCATTTGCACACTAGTTGTTTTAGTTTCCAAAATTCACCCCTATTTTACCTGTTCAAGCAAATCATCATAATCAACATCAATATCATGCCCCAAGTATACAATAAGCATCTTATTAAAATCAAAAATTTTATCAATAAGTTTGTTGGCATCACGATTGGTTAAAACTTCCATTTTTAATCTTTCAGAATTTTCACTAAATGTTTGTTTTGTGAGTGCCACTTGTTTTGCAGACATAAGTGCATTTTCAAGCACATTGTCATAAGTATTTATAAAGTTTGTGATAAAAACTCTTTTTTCAGTTTCAAATTCTTCACTTGTTATTGTTCGGTCTTTAACATCATTTTTAAGAGCTGTGATAAAATTGTATAAGTGCTCTTCAGCATAATCATAGTCAACAATAAGTTCAAAGAGTATATTTCCATTATTTGCATAATATTTTGTTTTAATCTTTGTGTCAAAATAATAGTTCTGATTTGATAACGATAATTTTATGTATTTGATTAGTATTGGTTTAATTATTTCAATGATATATTTTTCTTTATCTTTAAAAGAAACTGTTGGAAAAACCACTGAAATTCGGGTTTGATTGAGCCTTTTAACTCTACCCTTTGCCGAGCCAACAAAATCTTCAATAGCAGAAACATATTTAAGTTTTTTATATTCTGTTTCAGAAGCTTTCATGCGGTCAAAGAAATAAACTTTTACCAAATCATAAATATTATCTTGAACAACATCGCCAACAACTGAAATAATTGTGTTTCTTGGTGTGAAAACTTTTTCAAGATAGTCTTTAGCATCAAGTGCTCTGAACCTTGAAACTGTTATATTTGTTCCTGACTTCGGATTTGCAAGCCCCGTTCTGAAATAAAGAGTTGAGTTAATAAGCCTGTCCATAACATACTGTGGATTTTCAGCAAGCATTGAAACTTGTGACAAAAGTTGCCTTCTAACCTTTTCGCCACTCTCTAAAGAAAAGTTTGTGTCAAACGCAATTTCTGATAAAAGTGCAATAGCATCTTCAACATTTTCTCTTGGGCAAATAGCACTTATTGTTATGCTTTCTTTTGAATTATGGGGAGTTAAAATTATACCCTTTGATTTTGCATAATTCATAAGAGCCTCTTTTGTTGAATGCTTTTTAGTTCCCATAAGCATAATTTTTGTTAAGTAATCACTAATACCGCTTTGATAGTTTTTTTCAGATTGTGTGCCACCTGCAATATGAAGCACAACGCATGCAACTTTTTTTTCAGGGCGGTTAACGCAAACAAGTCTTAATCCATTAGAAAATGTGTTGAGTGCCATATTCTTCTCCAAACAATATTTTTACACAACTATTATATAACAAAAAAATCCGTATTAAAAACGGATTTTGCATATTTTTCAAACTTTTATATAATTTTTTAACATTTTTAGATAGTTGTGATACTTTTATAGTCCAAGAGTTTTACTTACTGTCGTAAGGTTAAAATTTTTACTTTTAGCATATTCAATTATCATTTCAAGTGCCTCAACTGTATTTTTTGTTGGATGCATCAAAATTAAGTCGCCACCCTGCATATTTGAAACTGCTCTATTATAAATTAAATTCGTGTCATGATCACGCCAATCAATGGTATCTCTTGTCCACATTATTGTTTTATAGCCAAGGTCTGTTGCCGCTTTTATGGTGTTTGAGTTATACGAACCACCCGGAGGTGCAAACAATTCCATGCCATGACCCAAAATAAGTTTAACTTCATCATCACAGCCTTTTATTTCATTCAAATTAACATCATAGCCCAACTTTCCATGTTCTTTGTGTTTATACCCATGATTTGCAATTTCGTGTCCAGATTCTTCCATGGTTTTTAAAAGTTCTGCGTTTTCCTTTACCCACAATCCACCAACAAAAAATGTAGTTTTTATGTTATTAGTTTTTAGTATCTCAAGCATTTGTTTTAATTCTTCCGTTCCCCAATAAACATTTATCATAAGCGAAACATTGTTTGAAGTTCTGTCCCCTGCATAAATTGTTCCATTATATTCACTATTGTTTGACACAGAAGCCACATTTTTAGGGACCAAAAAACTTGTAACTGCCACCACAGCAACAATTAAAGTTAATAAAACATTACAAATAATACCAACAAAAAACTTTTCTTTTTTTAATTTTTCCATATTAAAATATATGCAAAAAGTTTTCAAAAAGAAAAAACTTGCAAAAAATTTGCAAGTTTTTTATATTAGTTAAGTTTTTTAACGAGTTTTAAGTCAACTCTATCCTTTTCATCAATCTTGATAACTTCAACTTCAACCTTGTCACCAATTTTAACAACATCTTCAACTCGTTCAACTCTCTTTGGTGAAAGTTTTGAAATATGAATCATTCCGTCACAATTTGAAGAAATTTCAACAAATGCACCAAATTGCATAATTCTAACAACTGTGCCTGTGTATCTTTCACCAACTTCTGGAACAAACACAATGTCTTCAATGATTTCTTTTGCACGGTTGCAGTCTTCAATATTAACAGCAGAAACCATAACTGTTCCGTCATCTTCAATATCAATTTTAACACCAGTTTTATCGATAATTTTATTGATAGTCTTTCCACCTTGACCAATAACTTCACCAATTTTATCTGGGTCAATCTTAAATGAAATAATTTTTGGTGCATAAGGGCTTAAGTGATCACGACTTGCTGGAATTGCTTTGAGCATCTTTTCCAAAATTTCCATTCTGCCTTCATGAGCCTGTGCAAGTGCAGTTGTTAAGATGTTTTCATCAATACCTTTAATTTTTATATCCATTTGAATTGCAGTGATACCCTTTGTTGTTCCCGCAACCTTAAAGTCCATATCACCATAAAAATCTTCAAGACCTTGAATGTCAGTCATAACAATAACTTTGCCTGATACTTCATCTTTAATAAGACCCATTGCAACACCTGAAACTGGAGCACTGATTGGAACGCCGGCATCCATAAGTGAAAGTGTTGATGCACAAACACTTGCCATTGATGATGAACCATTTGAAGATAAAACTTCACTTACAAGACGAAGTGCATAAGGAAACTCTTCTTCGCTTGGAATTACTGGCAAGAGTGCTCGTTCTGCAAGTGCACCATGACCGATTTCACGACGACCCGGAGAACGAAGAGACCTTGCTTCACCTGTTGCATAAGGTGGCATATTGTATTGGTGAATATATCTTTTGTAAGCATCTTCTTCGTCGTCAAGACCTTCAAGTTTTTGAGCTTCTGAAATTGTTGCAAGAGTTAAGCAGTTAAGAACTTGTGTTTCACCACGAGTAAACACACCGCTTCCATGAACTCTTGGAAGAACTCCAACTTCACACCAAACTGGCCTAATTTGTTTTGTTGTTCTGCCATCTGGGCGGATACCCTTTTCAATGATATTCTTTCTAACGATTTCTTTTTGCATTTTATAAAGAAGTTCATTAATTTCATTTTCTCTTTCTTCATATTTTTCTGCAAAATGTTCACGACAATCATTCAAAACTGCATCAATTCTGTCATTAAGAGCAGCTTTGTCAGCAAGTGGTTCCATTGCCTTTGTTAAATTTTCAGTAACATATTCACGAACATCTTTTTCAAGGTCTTCGCCAACATGGAACAACTCAACTTCTCTCTTTGGTTTTCCAACTTCTCTAGCAATTCCTTCAATAAATTCAACAATTTCTTTTATATATTTATGAGCAAACAAAATGCCATCACGCATCTCTTCTTCAGAAACTTCTTTTGCACCTGCTTCAACCATCATAATGGCATCTTTTGTTCCTGCAACAGTAACATGCATCAAACTCTTATCACACTCTTCTTGAGTTGGGTTGATGATATATTTGCCATCAATATAACCAACGACAACTGAACCTGTTGGACCTGCAAAAGGAATGTCTGAAACTGAAAGGGCAACTGATGAACCAATCATTGCCAAAATTTCTGGTGGATAGTCTGGGTCAACTGAAAGTGCGGTTGCAACAACAGCAACATCATAATAAAATCCCTTTGGAAAAAGTGGTCTTATTGGTCTGTCAATAAGCCTTGAATACAAAATTGCTTGATCGCTTGCTCTACCTTCTCTTTTTCTAAACCCACCCGGAAACTTGCCTATTGAATACATCTTTTCTTCAAAATCAACGCAGAGTGGAAAAAAGTCTGCACCTTCCTTTGGCTTATCGCTCATTGTTACATTAACCATAACAACAGTGTCGCCACACTTAACTTGACATGTTCCATTGGCTTGACCACAAAACTTGCCTGTTTTAACAAAAATGTCTTTACCTGCTAAATTTAACTTAAAATCTCTTTCTTCACCAAACATAACTAAATTTTTCTCCTTTTATAAGTAAAAAATGGAATGGAAAAAATATCCCACTCCCTTTTACTTTCTAATGTTCAATTTTTCAATTAAAGTTCTGTAACTTTCAATGTCTTTATTCTTAAGGTATTCCAAAAGACCACGACGACGACCAACAAGTTGCATAAGACCACGCCTTGAATGGAAATCTTGCTTGTTTGACTTCAAGTACTCTGTTAAATTGTTAATTCTTTCAGTTAAAATAGCAATTTGAACAAATGGAGAACCTGTGTCATGTTCTGAAGTTGCAAACTCTTTAATGATTTCTTGCTTTCTTGCTTTATCCATTATTTTTCCTCCATATTAAATTTGCCAGTTCTTGAAGTTCTAAACCGGAAAAATAGAATTTAGACCTCTCAAACGGTATCGCAAAAATTATATAATATTTTTTTTAATTTGTAAAGCACTTTTTTTTATTTTTACACCAACTTTATGTTTTTATGCTCTTCTAACATTTTTTACATCAGGAAGACTATTTAACACATTTATTAAATTTTCGACTTCCTTTGAATTTTTAACTTCAAGACCAAGTTCAAATTCACAGTCATTTGCATTATATTTTTTTGCTTCCATTTTCAAAATATTAATTCCACATTTTGAAATTTCTCCAAGCAGTTTCGAACCAAAGCCAATGCTGTCCTTTGCATTAAGTTTAATGTTAACATTAAAATCTTGATTTATGTTATCTTTCCATATAACATTTAAAAGTTTAGATTTTTCTATTTTTGACACATTCACGCAATTTTTTGTGTGAATTGCAAGATTATTTTTTGACATAACACCAACAATTGAATCTCCCGGAATTGCTGAACAGCACTTTGGAAATGATACATTCATAAACACTTCTGCCCCTTCAACAATAACGGGCGCATTTTCAGCATAACGCTCCATCATTTCATTTTCAAGCACATATTTAGTCAGTTGTTGTATTGTTATGCTTTTATAACCAACACTTGCAAACATGTCATCAAGACTAACAAAGTTAAAATCTTTTTCAATTGTTGGATAAACCTCAACAATATCTCCTAGTTTATAGCCAAGTTTTTCAAGTTCGGCTGAAAGCATTTCCTTTCCTTTTTGAACATTTTCAGCAGTGGTATGTTTTGCAATATATTCTCTTATTTTTCGTCTTGCATTGGTTGTTGTTGCAACCATAAGCCAATTTCTGCTTGGTGCTTTTGGCTCGGCTGAAAGCACAATTTCAACAACATCACCCGTGTGAATTTCTGCACCAATCGAGGCTTTTTTCCCATTTATTTTAGCACTTATTGCATTGTCGCCAATTGTTGTGTGAACAGCATATGCAAAGTCAATCGCTGTTGGGTGGTCTGAACTCAAACAAATTGGTTTAAATTTTGGTGTGAATGCCCAAGTTGTGTTTTGTGACAAATCACGCTTAATTGCATCAATAAAATTCATACTATTTTCAGCAACTTTTTTTTCAAGAAGAACAATTTTTTTCATGTCATTATACTTCTCATAATTTTCAGAGAACTTAACATCGGCATCTTTGTTTGTCCAAAGAGATGAAACTCCATACTCACAAATGTCGTCCATTTCTTTGGTTCTAATCATAACCTTAAAAGTTATATCAAAATCTTTAGTTACTAAAACAGAGTGAATTGACCTATAGCCATTTGGTTTGGGAAAGGAAATAAAATCTTTAATTTGACTTGGCAGATGCCTGTATTCCTTATGTAAAATTCCAAGTGTTTTATAACAATCAAGTTCGGTTGGAACTATGATTTTATAAAGCATCAACCCATAAATTTTTCCAATACCTTCCGTATTTTTCTTTTTAAAAATTGAATAATAATGTTCAGGCCAACCAACAATGGTGCTATCTATTCCATTTTCTTTTAAAACCTTCAAAAGATTACTCTCAATATTTTTAATTTTTGAAGCTCTCTTTTTAAATTTTAGGTCAAACTCTTGTTTGATTTTATCATATTCATCAGGATAAAGACACTTAAAAACAAGATTTTGAAGTTCAGACCTAATTCTTCTAATGCCCATACGCTCGGCAATTGGAATAAATAAATCTCTTGTTTCTGTTGCCATTTTAATTTGTTTTTCTCGGCTTAAAAACTTAATTGTTCTCATGTTATGCAAACGGTCTGCTAGTTTTATAAATATAACTCTAACATCGTGCCCCATTGCAATTAAAAGTCTTTTTATGCTATCGGCTTCAGTGAAATTTGTTTCTTTGTAAGTAAGGTTATCAATTTTTGTAACGCCATCAACAAGTTTTGCAACAGTTTCGCCAAACATGTTTTTTATGTCATCTTTAGTATATTTTGTGTCTTCAACAACATCATGAAGAAGCCCCGCCATAATTGACGCATAATCCATGTTATTTTCCATTAAAATTTCAGCAACAGCAAGCGGATGAACAATATAAGGTTCACCACTTTTACGCTTAACACCTGCATGTGCTTCATCGGCAAATTTATAAGCTGAAATAATTTTATCTGCGTTTACAGGATAATTTTTCTTAACTTTTTCAATAAATGCTTGATTTAAATTACTCACTTTTATTCACCTCTTTGTAAAATAATGAACTAGTAAGTTCCATTTTCTTTGCTTTTAACATTTTAAAAGAATTTAAAATTTCATCAAACTCAACAAAATTTAATTCCATAAAAACAATCAATGAATAAAGAATTTGACATTCGTTTAAACTGCCATCTTTAAGTGAAATTCGCCTTGCAAAATCGATTTCATCGTTTGCTTTTAAGCCAATAAAATTCGAAATAAGCTTATAAACTTTAACAAAAATTTCTCTATCTTCACTTAATAAATTTTTGTAAAATTTATCAATTTTTTCGCTTTCATAAACATTCAATTTTTGTGAATAAAACAAATGTTCATTTTCAAAATGTTTATGTAAGAAAATTATATTTTTATAACTTTTTACATCATCTAGTTTATACACACCAACTGGAGAAATCAAAATTGTATTTTGACCATTTGAATGTGTTTTTGCCGAATAATATTTTTGTAAATTTAATTTTTTAACAATTTCTAAATCACTATTATTTGAGCAAACAACAAGTGAACCAAATTCACTTTCAGAAAACTTTTCTTGAATAACTTTTGCCAAATCGTTTGAAATATGATAATTGTCTTTATTATTAAAATCAAAAAGTGAATAATACAAATTATAGAGTGATGATAACAAGTCAGCCCTATTATTATTATCAAGTGAAATATCATCTCCTAAAATTATTCCACGAGCAATTGAACTTAAACTGCTCTTTTGCTTATAAGTGTTAATTGAAAGGTCAATGAGAATTTGTTTTTTGCAAGTGCTTTCAATTATTGGAATAAATTTATAAAAATTAAATGCTGTTAAAGAATTTTGTTTTTTTGTGAAAAGATGATAGTGCTTAAATGCCTTATCACTTAACCTTTCAGTAGTCATTTTTTCTTGTTCTATTGCCAAAACAGGTTTTTCATTTTCGCAACCAAAGGGCTCTAAAAGAGAAAGTTCTTTATAAAAAATTTCATTTAAATCATCATCTGTAATTGTTATATCAACCTTTTCATTGTTACAAACAAAATCACTTTCAGAAAATTCTTCTTTTAACTTTTCATTTAACCTTGCCTTAAATTCATCAAAAATATCTGCATCAATTTCAACACCAACAGCCATTTTGTGACCACCAAAGTTTTCAAGCATATCAGTCATTGTTGAAATTGTTTTATGCAAGTCAACAGATTCAATACTTCTGCCACTACCCTTATAAGTTCCATCTTCAGTTTTTGTAAAAATTATTGTTGGCTTGCCATATTCATGGCAAACTCTTGAAGCCAAAATGCCAATAATACCCTCATGAAAATCACCTTTAACAATAATTGCTGGTTCATTTGTGTTATATTCACTTAAACTTTTTTCAATAATCTTGTTGCCTTTATCAATAAACGCAAGTCTTGCTGTGTTATCACTTTCAATGTCTTCATATTTTTCTTCTAACAAAGCATCATCAGTTTCAATCAAAAAATCAAAAACTTTAATAGCATTATCCATTCTGCCACAGGCATTGAGCCTTGGAACAATTTTAAAACTAATATCTGTTGAATTTACATTTGAAATATCAAGTTTTTTAAGTAAAAAAGAAATGCTTTTCAAACAATCATTTTTATGAATTTTATCAAGCCCAATAGTAACAATAGCCCTGTTTTCATCAATAAGTGGAACAATATCTCCAACAGTTGCTATTGCACATATATCAACATATTTTAAGGCTTCTTCTCTGCTAGACAATGCTTCAACAAGTTTAAATGCAACACCTGCACCGCAAAGAGCATCAAAACCATAATCACTTTCAAGTTTAGGGTCAACAACAATGGTGTCCGGAATTTCGTCAAGTGGAATATGGTGGTCGGTTATAACAACATCAATGCCTTCTTGTTTTAAAATTTCAACTTCTTCAACCGCCGTTATACCAAGGTCAACAGTAACAATAAGTTCAGGCGAATAATCGCTTATTATTTCATCAATAGCATCAACTGAAATTCCATAGCCATATTCAAAGCGATTTGGAATAAAAACATCAACATTTGCGTTTTGAGATTTTAAATATAAATACAAAATTGTGCTGGCACAAATGCCATCACAGTCATAGTCACCATAAATTAAAATCTTCTTGTTTTCTGATATTGCATTTTTAATCTTGTTTACAGCATTACCTATATTTTTTAATAGTTTTGCATCTCTTAAATCACTTTCACTTGGCGACAAAAAATTTTCAATATCAATATTTTTTCCTTCAAATTTTTTCTTTAAATAATTAATTAATCTTTCATCTTTAAGTTTCATAAATTTCTCTCTAATAAAAAAATTTTAACACAAGAAAACAAAAATAGCAACAGTATTTTTTTAAAATAAAAATGAGTGAATTTCACTCATTTTTATTTTGTTTCTTTAACTTTTTTCTGTTTGCTTTTTTGAATTTTCTTTTGAATTTCTTTGTTAACTTCATGATTTCGACTGAGAACAGATTTCAAACTTATGTCACGAATTTCTAAAAGAGCAGCATACGATGCTGGTCCAATCAAAAGTGAAGTGTAAATTGTTACAACAAGTGCAATCATAATGTTAACACATGCAAGTTTAACATTCAATACTGGTGAGAATAGTAATATTATAGCAAACACTAATGTTGCTCCAAAGATGATTGCAAATGGCAAAATGGTCTCTTTTTCACTTTTAATCATACGCTCTGAAACTGTTTGTTTTTCTTCTAGATGTAATTTTGTTTTCTCGCGATATCTTTCATAGATTGAAACAAGAACTGCACCCATAACAAGTGTTAATATCAAACCAACTGAAAGTGCAACCAAACTTAATTGAACCCTTGTTAAAATCAAAAGTGAAAGATACAAAATTATGTTGTGAAGATAAGCAAGAAGGAATGAAAGCCCAGCAAAAATATTATACCTTATCCAAGCAAAAACAAACAAACAGATAGCAACAATTCCAACAGCAAGCCCTAAAAACAGAATATCATTTGACTTAACAGAACTTGTTATTTCACGAATTGATGAAATTTTAGATGCATCAATATTAAGTTTTGTTGCAAGTGCTTCAGTAAACTTTTGCTTTGTTTCATCACTTATGTTTGTGTTTGATAGTTTAACAACCAAACATCTTTCAGTAAATGTTGCATTTTCTTCACCTGCAATATAATTATCTTCAACAAAAGCCGTGTCGACAACCAAATCAAAATCGCCAGCAACATCTTTAACTTTTGAAACATAATCTTTTGTTGATACTTCATTAGATATATTAATTTCAAATTGACTTCCACTTCCAAGAGATGTGTCCATCTTTATGCCAAATATTGCAAGAATAACTATTGAAGCAACAACAATTACACATGAGATAATTAAAGCTATTAAAAGTGGATATTTTTTTGTTTTAGTTTTTGAGTTCATTATTTTGCCTCCTTTGAAATAGTTATATCTGAATCATCAACTAAAATTTTTTCACTTGATTCACTTCGTTTTTTCAGCATAAAAAGTTTTCTGCCTGCACCTTCAAAAGAAATGCAGATTTTAATTAAGAACGGAATGAAGAATAAATTTGTAAATAAACTTAATGCCATACAAATTGCAAAAATTATAGTTGCACTCAAAAGTTCACCAAAAGCAAACGCAAACACAATAAGAGTCATCAAAAACAACATGATATTGCCAATTAATGTGTTTGGCAAAGTTCTTTTGTATGATTGTTCAAGTGCCGCTGAAATTGATTTGCCTTGATTATATTCAAACTTAACTCTGCTTGCAAAAATATATGCGTAGGTATAGATAACACTAACCCCCACAGCAAGTGTAAGAAAACCAGAAAGTCCAAGTTCAATTGATGGCATAAGAGTCATTAAAATTACAAATAAGTATGAATTGAATAACATGCTTAAAACAATCAAAATTGCAAACAAGCCAAATCTAACAGCAAATAGTGAAATTAACAGAACCAAAATAACAACAAGAGCAGACACTGCGACAATAAAAGTTGTGCTTGATAAAAATGTTGCAAATTCAGGTGCACTTGCCGACTCTCCTGCTGAAAGAAAGGCTGACATAGTGTTTATTATAGCCGTGTCTGGGTCAAGTTCAACTTTCATGCAACCAAGTTTTATATTTTGCTCTAATTGAATAAGGTTGTCATAATCGGTGTTTGAAACAGTTAAATTTGAATAATCTGTAACACCTGAAGAAATTGAAATTTGTTGTGAATAATCACCAAGGAACATATAAACTGATGAACCTGCTTCACAAATTTGTTTATAAATTTCTTCACCACTTTCATTGAAAATGATAGACATATAGGTCACTTGATTATTCGTGTAAACTTTAACTTCATCAACATGGTCAGAGCCATGAAGAACAATCGCTTTTTCATCTGTTAAAGAATTTTTTGAACTTAAAGCAAAAGCCCCTGAACCAACTGCTGAAAGATATGAATAAGTTTCAGCAAATGTTTGGCTTCCCCTTGGATAACTTACTTCAACTCTAATCTTTTCATTTCCAAGAGCATAAACATTAACATTTCTATAGCCATTTTCTTCAAAAACTTCTTTTATTTGAAGCATTGAATCAACAATATCATTTTTTGATGGGTTTTCAGTGACAATGTTATATTCCCCATACATTCCACCTGTAATATCAGATGAAATGCTCATTGAGCCTGAAAATGAAACAAATGTTTTTGCCCCAATAGTCATTGGAATATAGCTAAATAAAAAACCAATAATAAACAAAACGCTTAATATTGAAATAAAAACAATTGCTGTGCTCTTCTTAAATTTTTTCATATATCAATCCTTACATAAATAGTCGGTGTTATTATAGACTAATCAAAGCACTTTGGTCAATCTATTATAAAAAATTTTTTGCTTTTTTATTATTTTTATAACTAATTTTATGTCGAAAATAAAAAACGCTTGGATTTTCCAAGCGAATTAATTATTTTCTGTTAACTTTAACAATTCCAACAATTCCACCAAGAAGTGTGGCAAAAGCAAAATCTAGCAAACTTGAAACCCCCAGTGAAAATGAACCAGCCAGTATGCTAAAAATTATAAAGGCAAAAACAATATATATTGCTCCAAAACAAAGTCCTTTAACAAGTCCTTTTGAACTTCCTTTAACTGCAATAAGTGAACCAATCAAAACACTTATTCCTTTAATTACTAGTGTTATAGGAACAATAAAACTATCTTCAAGCGAAAACCACTTTAAACAAAATGCAAATAAAATAACAAGTGCAAGGCTGATTAAAAGTGCAACAATCATGCCTTTTGCAAAATCTAAAACAATGCTATCTTTTGAAACATTTTTTGTTTTTGAATGTGCGAACATAAACTTTCCCTCTACCAAAATATATTCACACAACTTGCTTTTTATGAATTAAAAAATAAAAGCGACAAAATTTGTCGCTTCAAATATTTTTATTTCTTTGTTGATTTTTTTGCAGTAGATGTTGCTTTTTTAGTTGTTTTCTTTGCTGGTTTTTTAGCCTCTTCTGTTTCTGCCTTTTCTTCTCTCTTATCATTTGCAGTTTCTTCAACCATTGCGTCTTCTGCTTTTGACTCTTCAACCTTTGCACCTTCTGTTTTATTTTCTTCAACTTTTGCTGGTTCTTCAATTTCAGATTTTTCTTCAACTGCAGGTGCTTTTGTTGATTTTAAAACACAATAAATCATTGAAAGGTCAAATTCCATATATGATTTTTCAGTTTTTGAACCTGTTTCAAGAATAACAGTTTTAATTTCGCCCTTATCAGTTATTTTTGTTACTTTTCCAATAATTCCGCCAGCAGTTTTAACAAGGTCGCCAACTTTGATTGAGTTGAGCATTTTTGCAAATTCTTGATTTTTCTTTTTTTGTGTAAAGTAAGGCATAATAAGCATTGCAAGCAAAACCAATATCAAAACAACATAAATAATTATGGTTCCAGCCCCCATGCTATTATCTGCACAAATAAAATTCATCATAATAATATCTCCTTTAACAAAAACAAGTTTAACAAAAAAGAATGCTATTTGCAACAGAAATTTAACTTAAATATTTACTAATTTGTAAATTTATGTCACAAAACAAGTTCTTTTACATTATTTTTTATTTGTAACCCGTCTTTTTCAAATATTCTTCTCTAAACTCTAAAAGTCTATCTTGCCTTATTGCATCTTTAATTTGTTCCATTAAATGAGTTAAATATCTAATGTTATGAATTGAAAGTAATTGTGCACCAAGAATTTCATCAACATTAAAAAGGTGCCTTAAATATGCTTTCGTGAAATTTTTGCAAGTGTAGCAGTCACATTCATCATCAAGAGTCGAAAAATCTTCCTTATAAATTCCATTCTTAACAACAACCTTACCCTTGCTGGTTAATGCTGTTCCATTTCTTGCATTTCTAGTTGGAAGCACGCAATCAAACATATCAATTCCACGGATAACACCTTCAATAATGCAGTCTGGAGAGCCAACACCCATCAAATATCTAACCTTGTCACTTGGATAGTTTGGAGCAAGTTCGTCCATAATTTCATACATAACTTTTTTAGGTTCACCAACAGAAAGCCCACCTATTGAAAAACCAACAGTTGCTTTCTTTTTAACATTTTCAAGAGCTTTTAATCTTAAATCTTTAAAAAAGTTACCTTGAACTATTGGAAACAAAAGTTGTTTATCATTTTTATGATATGCAATGCATCTATCAAGCCATTTTTCTGTTCGGTCAAGAGCTTCTTTTGCATACTGTTTGGTTACACCATAATCTGAACACTCATCAAATGCCATGATTATATCTGCACCAAGTTTGTTTTGAATATCAATAGATTTTTCTGGTGTAAAAAAGTGAGTTGAACCATCAATATGCGACTTAAACTCAACACCATCATCAGTAATTTTATTAAGTTTTGCAAGTGAAAATACTTGAAATCCACCCGAATCAGTTAAAATTGGGTGATTCCAATTCATAAATTTGTGAAGTCCACCTGCCTTTTGAACAAGTTCAGCAGTTGGTCTTAAATAACAATGATATGTGTTTGCAAGTATTATTTGAGCATGAATTTCTTCAAGTTCTCTTGGCTCTACCGCCTTAACTGTTGCCCTTGTTCCAACAGGCATAAAAACAGGAGTTTCAATATCTCCATGTGGAGTGTGCAAAACCCCAATTCTTCCAAAAGTGTTTGACGATTTTAACTTTTCTTCAAATGAGAAATTTTTATTAGTAATTTTTTGTTCTTTGCTTTCCATATTTTTCCTTTAATTAAATATCTAGATTATAAAAGAAACATGCATCTCCAAAACTGAAGAATCTATATTTTTCCTCTACCGCTGTTTTATAAAGCTCAAGTGTTTTTTCTCTGCCAATGAATGCTGCAATAAGCATAATTAATGTGCTTTCTGGCAGATGAAAATTTGTGATGAGTGCATCAACAAATTTAATCTTTACACCCGGATAAATAAAAATGTCAGTTTCTTTATGCACCGGCACAATATGCCCCTTTTTATCCGCTGCCGACTCAAGAGTTCGAACTGTTGTTGTTCCAACCGCAACAATTCGTTTGCCTTCGGCTTTTGCTTTGTTTAATCTGCTGGCAACTTCGTCGCTAACATAAATTTTTTCACTATGCATTTTGTGGTCAAGTGCATTTTCTTCATTTACTGGCCTAAATGTTCCAAGCCCAACATCAAGAGTAACCTCTTCAATCTGCACACCCTTATCACGAATTTTTTGCATAAGTTCTTCCGTGAAATGCAAGCCCGCAGTTGGTGCAGCACTTGAACCCTTTATTTTTGAATATATTGTTTGATATTCTTCACTATCTTCAAGTTTTTCATGAATATATGGCGGAAGAGGAATTTCACCAATTTTATCAAGTTCTTCTTCAAGTGTTCCACTTGCAACTGAAAACCTGATAATTCTGCCTCCAATATCTTCCTGATTTTCAATTACCTCGCAGTAAAGATTATCTGAAAAAATTAATTTTGTTCCCACAGGGGCTTTTCTTGCTGGCTTCATCAAAACTTCATAGTCTGTCAAATTAAGTCTTTTAAGCAAAAATACTTCAATTTTGGCACCCGTAACTTTATGTGCAAAAAGCCGTGCAGGAATAACCCTTGTGTTATTTATAACCAAAACATCATTAGGTGAAAGATAATCAATTATATCTCTGAATATTTTATGTTCAACCTTGTCATTTTTCTTGTCATAAACAAGCATTCTTGCACTATCTCTTGGACTTGCTGGAGTTTGTGCAATAAGTTCATTTGGCAAGTCATAATTAAAATCACTTGTTTTTAACATTTCCATTATAAATTTTATTTCCTTTTTGTTATTTCATTATAAATTATATTTATATAACTACCTTCCTATAAAGTCTTCCAACTTATAGCCTAGGTGTTTAAATGCAGGCTCAAGTGGAACTCTTCCCCTTGGTGTTCGTGCAATAAAGCCGATTTGAAGAAGATATGGCTCGTAAACATCTTCAATAGTTTCAACTTCTTCGCCAGTTATTGCTCCCAGTGTATCAAGCCCAACGGGTTTACCTTTAAAGTTTTCAATCATAACTTTAAGCATTTTGCGATCAATAGAATCAAGCCCAATGTCATCAATTTCCATTTTTGATAGTGCATGAAGAGTTAAATCTTTATTAATAACGCCACCTTCATAAACATCGGCAAAGTCACGAACTCGCTTTAAAAGTCTGTTTGCAATCCTTGGCGTTCCTCTGCACCTTGAAGCAATAAGTTTTGTTGACTCACCATCAATTTCAGCACCCAATATGCCCGCCGACCTTTTAACAATTTGTTCAAGTTCACTGTTTGTGTAAAGTTCAAGTTTGCAAATAACTCCAAACCTGTCACGAAGAGGACCTGTTATCATTCCTGCCTTTGTGGTTGCACCAACAAGTGTGAAGTTTGGCAGTGCAATTCGCATTGACCTTGCAGAAGGACCTTTGCCTATAACAAAGTCAAGGGCATGGTCTTCCATTGCGGGATAAAGAATTTCTTCAATGCTGTGATTAAGCCTGTGAATTTCATCAATAAAAAGAACATCATTTTCGTTTAAATTGGTAAGAATTGATGCAAGGTCGCTTGGTTTTTCAATAGCAGGTCCTGAAGTCTGTTTGAAATTTGAACCAAGTTCATTTGCAATAATTGAAGCCAGTGTTGTTTTACCCAAGCCCGGAGGTCCATACAAAAGCACATGGTCAAGGGCTTCGTGCCTTTTTTTTGCAGCAGAAATATAGACCTTCAAATTTTCTTTAACTTTTGATTGTCCAACATATTCAGCCATGGTTCTTGGTCTTAAAACATTTTCAATCACTTCATCATTTTCTGTTTTTGAAGTTGTAACAAATCTTTCTTCTTCATCGTTCATTGAACTTGAAAAAAATTTGTCATAACTGCTATCAAAATTTTCCATAAACGCCTCATTTTTTATTTGAGATTTCTAAAACATTTAACAACAAGGTCTTCGCTTGTCATACCAGAAATATAATTTTCTTTTGCAATTTCAACAGCTCTTGTTTTTGAAATTCCCGTTGAAACCAAAACCTGAACAGCCTCATCAATTTCCTTAATTTTTAAAGGAACTTGATTGCCATCTGCAGAAATCAAATTTTCAAGAGAATCAGCCCCACCAAGTTTATTATTAAGTTCAAGCACAATGCGCTCTGTTGTTTTTTTACCAAGCCCCTTTATGCTTGAAAGAGTTTTTACATCTGAATTTATTATTGCACGAATAATATCATCAGCTGGAAGCCCTGACAAAACAGAAATTGCCATTTTTGGCCCAACGCCTGAAACTAGCAATAAATCATTAAAAAGCATCTTTTCTTTTTTATCTTTAAAACCATAAAGACACATTGCATCTTCACGAACTTGAAGATAAGTGAGAACTGTTTGCTCTTCAGGTTTGTTTGCAAGTGCATACGCTGTGTATGATGAGCAAATAACTTCAAAAGCCACACTGCCCGTGTTAACCACAATTGTGTTTTCATCAATCATTGAAACCTTGCCAGTTAGTGAATAAATCATTTTGTTTTCCTTCTTTTTGCAATTTCATTTATATCAGTTTTTTTCAAGTTATTGTTTGTGAAAACTTGAACTTCACTTGAAAGTAATTTTGTGTTTGTTTGTGCCAAACAAAGTGCAACAGCAAGTGCATCTGCAGCATCATCTGGCTTTGGAATCTTTTTTAATTTTAATATGCTTTTCGTCATAAGTTGAACTTGCGTTTTATCGGCCTTGCCACTTCCCGTTATTGCAAGTTTGATTTGAATAGGAGTAAATTCATAAACAAGTGGAACGCTTTGAATTGCCGTGCAAAGAATAACTCCCCTTGCTTCTGCAACTGCAATACCTGTTGTGATGTTTTGATTAAAAAATAATTCTTCAACAGCAACAGCATCTGGCTTAAATTTTTTTATAAGTGCATTCATGCCATCTTGAATCATTGCAAGACGAACGGGAAAGTCTTCTTCTTTGGGCGTGTTTATTGCACCATAATCAACAACAGAAGAATTCCCCCTGCTGTCAACTTGAATAACACCATAGCCAACTATTGCATACCCCGGGTCAATGCCCAAAATTATCATAATAATACTTTAACTAAAATGATATAACTTGTCAAACTTTCTGTTGTCAGTCAAAGAAAAAGTGCAGAAATTCTGCACTAATCAACATCAATATTTTTGTCTTCATCATCTGATGACGGATTAATTTTTAAATAGTCTTTAACGTTTTTAAGTTTTCTTTCAACTTTTTCTTCATTCTTTTTATCAATCACAAGCATGGCAATGTGATAGGTGTTAATAACAATCAAAACAAAATTTAAAACCGCTGTGCTAATTGCTGGAATAAGCACTCCATAAACCACAAAAACAACCGAACCAATAAGGTTAAAAATTCGCATTAAAAGAGTTGTTTTATATGAAGAGGTATTAAAACACATTGAACATAAAATAAATACTGTTGCAACAATGCCAATAATTTCTTTCCACATAAAATCACCTCATAAAAGAAATTTATTCATCAAGAGCTGAAAGGTCTGCATTTGTGTAAACATCTTGAACATCATCAAGGTCTTCAAGTGCAAGAACAAGTTTATTGATTGAAATTGCTGAATCTTTGTCAAGAACAATTGTGTTTTGTGGCACATATTCAACTTCACTTGAAAGCACTTCATAGCCACCTTCTTCAAATGCTTTTGAAACCGCATGAAGAGTGTCTGGTCTTGTTATAATTTCAAAACAATCATCTTCTGAAACAACATCATCAGCACCCGCATCAAGAGCAGTCATCATAACACTATCTTCATTTGTTTTGTCTGTCTTTTTAACAACAACAATACCTTGATGGTCAAACATATAAGTAACACTTCCTGTTGTTCCAAGACTGCCATTATATTTATCAAACAAATGTCTAACATCTGCTGCTGTTCGATTTCTGTTATCTGTTAAGCATTCAACAATAAATGCAACACCATGTGAACCATAGCCTTCATATGTGATTGAATCGTAACTTCCTGTGTCTTCACCACCAGCGGCTTTTTTGATTGAACGCTGAATGTTGTCGTTAGGCATATTGTTCTGCTTTGCCTTTTGAATAACGTCATAAAGTTTACTATTTATGTTCGGATCAGGGCCACCAAGTTTAACAGCAACAGTTATTTCTCTGCCAATCTTTGTAAAAATCTTTCCCCTTGCTGCGTCTGCCTTGTTTTTTGTAGCCTGAATATTATGCCACTTTGAATGTCCACTCATAAAATTTTCCTCCTAAATAATAAACTTTTCTTTTGATATTATAATCTATTTTCACAAACTTTGCAACTTAATTTTTTATGCTTAACTAGTGCAAGTTATTACGCATAAAAATCAAATAACAAATATATATAATTTTGCAAAATTTTTAATAAAATAACGATTTTTATATGTTTTTTAATTTAAAAATGATATTTTTTGCGTTTTTTAGATATTTTTACCATGAAGCACATACATCAAAACACTAGCCGATACTCCAGCATTAAGTGATTCAATTTGACTTTTCATTGGAAGTGAAATTGCACTTCCTTCTAATTTAAAAGTGTCGCTAACACCTTGACCTTCGTTACCAATAACAAGTGCATAATTTTCACCATGAACACTTAATTTAAAAATATTTTCACCATTCATATCGGCAACAAAAAGTTTGATGTTTTTTCTTTTTGTGTATTCAATAATTTCCTTTTCAGTCATTTGAAAAATATCTTCATAAAAAATTCCACCACTTGAACTTCTAACAACCTTTGGTGAATATGGGTCAGCAGTGTTAATTAAAACAATTGTTTGAAAACCAGTTGCCGCCGCTGTTCTTATTATTGTTCCAAGATTACCGGGGTCTTGAATTCTGTCTAAAATTAAAATTGGTGAATTTTCTTCAGGTGAAAACTCTCCCGTTTCATTCATAAAAACTTCAGCAATAATTCCCTGTGGTGTAACATTTTCAGAAATTGAATTTATTACCTTTGTTGTCACTGGAACAACCTTTCCGTCAAACTTTTCCAAAATATAACCGAACTCTGAAAGTCTTGATGCATCAACAAAAAGTTTGTCAACCTGCATTGCACCTGCAACAACTTCACGAACAAGTTTTTCACCATCAACCAAAAACTTGCCATGAAATCTTCTGAACTTTTTGTCATTTAAACTTCGTGCTTCTTTTATCATTGGATTATCAAGACTGGTTATAATTTCACCTTGCATAATCTTCTCCTTTAAAAAAAACTTAATGCATTTGCATTAAGTTTTAGTTATTTTGCAAGTGCTGCTTTTGCTTGTTCACAAACTTTTGCAAATGCAGGCTTGTCTGAAACTGCAAGTTCTGCAAGAACTTTTCTGTTTAAATCAATTCCAGCAACTTTGAGCCCATGAATAAGATTGCTATATGAAAGACCATTAACTCTTGCTTCAGCATTAATTCTAATATTCCAAAGTCTTCTAAAATCTCTCTTTTTTGCTTTTCTTCCAACAAAAGCATAGTTGCCACTTTTCATAACAGCTTGACGAGCAACTCTGTAAAGTTTGCTCTTTGCACCATAATAACCTTTTGCTGATTTTAAAATTTTAACACGCTTTTTGTGAGCGTTTACGCCTCTTTTAATTCTCATAACCTCGCTCCTCCTTAATCTTGATTACCAACAAGTTGCTTAATTGTGTTAGCTTGCTTGCCTTCAACATAAGCAGCTCTTCTTGAATTTCTTTTTGTTGCTGTTTCTTTTCTGATTAATAAATGTCTTCTATTTTGACGACCTCTTTTAACTTTGCCACTAGCCATAACTTTAAATCTTTTTTTAGCGGCACTACTATTTTTTTGTTTTGGCATAATAATCCCTCCTGATTTTTTGTTTGTTATATGACATTATTTCTTTGCTGTTTTTGGAGCAAGAATCATAATGATATTTCTGCCTTCAACTTTTGCAGGTTTTTCAATAACAGCATATTCTGCAAGGCTTTCAGCAAATTTGTTTTCTGTTTCAACACCACGGTCTGAATATGCCTGTTGCCTTCCGCTCATTCTAATTGAAACTTTAACTTTGTCACCGTTTTGCAAAAATCTGATAGCATTTTTTGCTTTGATGTCAATGTCATGTTGTTCAATTGTCATTGAAAGCTGAACTTCTTTAAGTTCAACAACCTTTTGATTTTTTCTTTGCTCTTTTTCTTTTTTAGCTTTATCAAATAAAAATTTACCATAATCCATAATTTTGCAAACTGGTGGATTTGTGTGTGGTGAAATTTTTACAAGGTCAAGCCCCTGTTTGTCAGCAAGTTCATTTGCTTCTCTCGCACTCATAATTCCAAGTTGACTGCCGTCTGGACCAACAACTCTAACTTCGCTATCACGAATATCTGAATTAATTTGTGTTTCTTGTTTAACTGCCATATTACTCCTAAAAATTTTTATTTCACTTTAAAATAAAAGTGAGTGGCTTATAAAAGAAGTCCACTCACCATATAAAACCATTTTAACAATAGTTAAAAATTTTTTATATCAACCTAAACAAAATCTTTCATTCGTTTGGTGGAAAGTGGTCTTTCTCTTCATAAACAAAAGTATTTTATCACAACAAAACAAATTTGTCAAGCACTTAAATCATTTCTTTTGATTAATCAAAATATCTGCCACTTGCCCATTTGCTTTAACTTGATTTTCTTGTGTTAATTCTCTAAACATTGCAAGAAGTGCCTTTTCACTGTCATTAATATAGTCAACATTGCTTTCATATTCTCTTCCAATTAAATAATCTAGCGAAACATGGTAATAGTCTGCAAGTTTGCAAAGAGTTTCAATAGTTGGCTCACTGGTTTCAAGTTCATATCTTCCATAAGACACTTGTGACATGTTTAAAAATTTAGCAATTTCTTCTTGTGTTTTGTTTTCCTTTTTTCGAAGTTCCTTTAATCTCACAATAAATCTCCTAATAACTATATTGTATTAAATTTACAAAAATAAACAAATAGTGTTTAAAAAACATTTAATTTTATACATATAAAGTTTATAATATAAACATAAAATGTTTATAGGAGTAATTTTTATGAATAATTTTAAACTAGAATTTTTAAACAAACTCATTTTAAGTGAATATGAAGAAAAAAGAACTATTAGCAAAAAATTAAATAAATATGCTAGCAAAGTTGTTGACCTTGAAAAAAGTTTTTTATCAACACTTTCAACCAAACAACAAAAACAATATCATGAACTTTCATTCGCCGTTGATGAATATCAACTTGAAAGTGTTATTTATTACATAAATTTCACAATCACTTTTATTATAGACTTTTATAACTTTTTTAAATGATAAATGTACTTTTAATCAAATAAAAAAGCCAAACATTTCTGTTTGACTCTTTCTTTTTATAATTATCTTTAGTTTGATATTCTTTTTTCGTCAATATCTTCTTTTATCATTTTATATGCTTCTTCAAGTGAAATATTATTAATTTCTTCGCCACTACGCTTACGAATTGAAACCTTATTTGAATTAGCTTCATTTTCACCCAAAATAAACATATAAGGAACTTTTTCAAGTTGTGCAGAACGAATTTTATATCCAATTCGCTCATCAGAATTGTCAAGTTCAATGCGAATTCCTTTAATTTCAAGTTGTTTTGCAACACCTTCTGCATAACTAGCTGATTTTTCAGAAACTGAAATAACTTTAACTTGAACGGGAGCAATCCATGTTGGAAGATTTCCCTTTGTTTCTTCCAAAATGAAGGCTATTGACCTGTCAAGCGAGCCAAACACTGCTCTATGAATTACAACTGGTCTGCACTTATTATTATTTTCATCAACATATTCAAGTTCAAATTTTTCTGGAAGTTGATAGTCAAGTTGAATGGTTGAAAGAGTGATATCATGACCCAACGCAGACACAACCTGAACATCAATCTTTGGTCCATAGAACGCAGCTTCACCAACCGCTTCATAATAATTAACTTTATTTGCATTTAATATTTCACGAAGAGCCTTTTCACTCTTTTCCCAAAGTTCATCGTTTCCAAAATATTTATCTTTATTATTAACATCACGAAGTGACAAACGGAATTTATAGTTTTTAAATCCAAAATCTTTGTAAACATCAAGAATAAGTTTAATAACGCCTTCAACTTCAGACTTAATTTGCTCTGGAGTGCAGAAGATATGGCAGTCGTTTTGTGAAAATGCTCTAACCCTTTCAAGACCAACAAGTGTTCCACTCGCTTCATATCTAAAATCGTTTGCAATCTCTGCAATTCGAAGTGGCAAATCACGATATGAATGTTGAAATGCTTTAAAAATAACCATATGGTGTGGGCAGTTCATAGGACGAAGAACATAACCTTCATCTTCAACTTCCATTGCAGGAAACATACTACTTTGATAATGTGCCCAATGCCCTGAAGTTTTATAAAGATTAATATTTCCAAGTGACGGAGTCATAACATGCTTATAGCCAAGAGCAAGTTCTTTGTTCATAATGTAATCTGTGAGAGTGCGTCTTAACAAAAAGCCCTTTGGAAGCCAAACTGGAAGCCCCCTGCCAATAAGTTCATCAAACATAAAAATGCCAAGGTCTTTGCCAAGTTTTCTGTGGTCACGCTTCATTGCTTCTTCAAGATTTTTGAAGTATTCGTCCATTTCACTCTTTTTGTCAAACACAACACCATAAATACGAGTTAGCATTTTGTTTTTGCTGTCACCTTTAAGATATGCACCTGAAATTTTTGTGAGTTTGAACGCCTTAATCATTCCCGTAGATTTAATATGTGGTCCGCGACAAACTTCTATGTAGTCACCTTGAGTGTAAGTTGTTATCATTTCATGGTCGTCAAAACCTTCAATAAGTTCAACTTTGTATGGCTCGTTGTTTTCTTTCATAATTTTAATTGCATCAGCCTTTGTGACTTCTTTTCTAACAATATCAAAGTTTGCTTTTATAATTTTATTCATTTCATCTTCAATAACTGGCAAATCGTCATTTGAAATTGGAGTTTTAAAATCAATATCATAATAAAAGCCATCTTTGGTTGCTGGTCCAACCCAAAGTTTTGCGGTTGGAAAAATTGTTTTGACTGCTTGTGCCAAAACATGTGCCGTTGAATGTCTGAGTACTTCTGCATATTCAGGGCTTTTGTTTGTTATTATTTCAAGTGAGCAATCTTCAGTTATTGGCAAATTTAAATCAATAAGTTCTTCACCATTAATCTTTCCACAAACGGCAACTCTTGCAAGACCTTCTGAAATTGACTTTGCAATATCAAGAGTCGTCACACCACTTTCAAATTCTCTTTCTTCATCTCTCAATTTAATTTTCATAAATTCCTCCCAAAAAATCTTGGCTTTGGCATAAAAAAATCCTTATGCCAAAAAAAACAGCATAAGGACGACATATTCTATCGTGGTTCCACCTTATTTCGTTGAAAATTCAACCTCATTAAATTATATTTAGATGTTTAAAATGCAGGTGGTTTCAGATGCAAGCTTAATGAAGAAACTTTCAGCCAAGATTTCTTCTCTCTTTATCAGTTTTTGCAACCTACTTGTTCTGCAAGTATACCTTTATTATATTCCAAAGATATTTTTTGTCAATACTTTTAACTTATCACATAAATTTTATCATCAAAAATTTTATTAAGCAAGGCATAAAGTTCATCATTTTCATCACTGCCACGCTGAATTTTTAAATTTATCTTCAATGGATTAAGCCGAATAAGTTCCGTTAAAAAACTAGACTTCCCCAAATTGTCACGCTTAAAGCACTTTGAAAATGTGTAATTTTTTATTTTCATTTGTTTTTTTCCTAAAAAAATCTCTGTGCTTGCAACTTGATTGTTTGATATTGCCGACAAATATTTCATAACTTCAACCATTGATGAAGTGCTTGTTAAAACTTGATTTTGATTTATTATTTCCGCTGTTTTCTTCCACCTGTTTTTTAATGGTTGAAGTTTAAAAAAGAATAAACTGTCAACCAGCACTTCAAATGAAAGTTCAATTTGATTTTTTATGAACTCTTTATCAATGTCAGCATCAAAAATTGAAATTGCTTTCAAAAATGCCTGCGTTACTATACCTGAATTATCTGTATGCAAGTTCTCTTTATAATAATTAAATTTATAATCGTCAATAATCATAAAAATAATATAGTCCAAAATTTTTGACTTGTAATACTCTTTTTTATCGTCTTTAATAGCAATGGCAAAATAACTTCTTCCTCTATAATTTTGCTTTATAACAATGCCCGAATCTCTTTTTACTTCATAAAATAATCTTTTATAGAGTTCGCTGATATAATTTTGCTTATCGACTGTTGTGCTTACCGAAAGTTCAAACATTTTTGATGTTTACCTCAAAAATAGTGTATGCGAACTCAAATAAAATTAATCACAATTTATAAAGTTAGACAAAATTTTTATATCCAAAATTTATATCGTGCGTTAATCTGTGTTTGAGCGTCAAGAGTCGTTGCAACAAACTCAATCTTTTTTCGCTCAAAATAAACTGGATTTTTTTGAATAATTTTAACAAGAATATCTCTATCAACAAGCCTAACATCACTTTCAATGGCAAGTGTTTGTGCTTCCTTTGAAAAATAATTATTTGTTACAACCACTGCATCTTGCACCCTATAATGATTTTTTGCAGCAATAATTTCTTGAACCGCTCGCACCCCAACGGTTTTTGAAAAACACTTTGCCTGAACAATAATATTTTCATTTTTCTTTTTTAAAATTAAGTCTGCACCAAAATCACCCGATGCCTTTGTTAAAAAAACTTCATAGCCCATTGTTTCAAATAAAAGTTTTAAATATTCTTCAAACTCTGTGCCGGTTAATGTGTCTATTTGTGAAATTGAAAAAATCTTTACTTTTTCTTTGTTTTCACGGTTTGATTTGTAACCTTTTACAAGTTTTATAATAAGATATATTAAAACAATAGGCAAAAGAACAATTATCAAAATTATTCTAATTATTGTTACAAAAATATTACTATTATAACTTTTATAATTTTTATTTTTCTGTGTCATAAGAAAATGATATAACAATTAAATAAAAATTACAAATATTTAATGTTTTCATTTTGAAGTTTTTGCTTTTTATTATATTATATAAGCAGAAAATTTAAGGAGATTTTTATGATTATTGCAATAGACGGCACTTCAGGGTCTGGAAAATCATCACTTGCAAAAGAACTTGCAAAGCAACTTAACTTTGGATATTTTAGTGCCGGTGCACTCTACCGTGCAATCACCGTTAAAGTTTTAAATTTAAATATTAAAGAAAATGAAGATGACAAACTTGAATACTTGGTTCACAACACAAAAATTGTATATAAGTTTGATGGCGAACAGAACATTATGTATGTTGACGGAATGAATGTTTCTGACAAACTTAACACTGAAGAAGTTTCTAACTTTGTATCTAAAATCTCTTGCAAAGAATATATTCGTGAATTTGTTCGAAGCCTTCAAAGAGAAACCAAAGAACATAATGAAAACATTGTTATGGAAGGAAGAGATATTGGTTCAGTAATCTTTCCTGATGCCGACCTTAAAATTTTTGTTGATTGCAAGGTTGAAACTCGTGCAAAGAGAAGATTTAGTGACTATGAAAAACTCGGCGAAAATGTTACACTTGAACATGTTATTGCCGACCTTAAAGACCGTGACTACAGAGATATGCACAGGCAAATCTCTCCACTTGTTATGTGTGAAAATGCCTTTTTAATTGACACATCAAACACTTCAATTGAAGAATGTTTGAAATTGATTTATAATGAAATGATTAGGCGTGAACTTGTTACTCGTGAATTTTTTAAAGAAAGAAACATTGAATTAGATAATTAATTTTTTACAAAATTTTTGATAAAATTAAAAAAATCATAGCATTTTGCTATGATTTTTTACTTTTTTTGCGTTTTTTGTTGTTCTTGCATTTTTAATGCAAACTCACAACCACAATAATTTTGCCTGTATAAATTGTTTTCTTTTGAAAGTTCTATACTTCGAAGATATCCATTTTGTTTTTTGAAATCTGCTTCTAGAAATTCAATTCCAAATTTTTCTTCAAGGTGCTTCCCTATTGCATTTATTTGGCTTGCATTTTTGTGTGGACTAACTGAAAGCGTCGTTCCAAAACACTCAAAGTTTTTTTCTTTTGCTACTCGTGCAGTTTTTTCAAGTCGAAGTTCAAAGCAAAGCGGACACCTTGCCCCACCTTCTCTTTCACACTCAAAGCCTTTAACTTTTTCATAAAACTTTTCGCTTTCATAATCACAATCCAAAAAATTAACCTTATCTTCATTTTTGCTGTTATAAATATCAATATATTTTAATTCTTCATTCTTTCGCTTAATATACTCTTCTTCGGGATAAATGTTTGGATTATAATAAAATATGGTTATTTTAAATTCTGGTGCCAACCTTTCAATAACAGCAGTTGAACATGGTCCACAACAAGAGTGAAGTAATATTGTCTTTTTTGTTTCCATATCACATTCTCTCCGGAATTTCAAATGCTAAAACGTCTGTAGCCTGAATAAGTGCTCTTAAAACTAAATGACTAATTGCTAAATATGAATTTTTCTTATTATCATCACCCTCTGTTAAAATTCTTGTGTCGTTATAAAATTTTGAATAACTTGACGCAAAATCATAAATTGCTTGGCAAAGTGGACTTAACGAAGACTCTTTATAGCATGAATAATAACTTTCTTGAAGTTTTAAAAAGTTGATTGCTATATTTCTCTGATTTTGATCACTAATGTTTATAAAGTTCATTGAATCAAGAAACTCAAGTTTGGTTTTATCAAGTTCAGCCTTTTTGAGTAGTGAATTAATTCTTGCACCAGTATATTGAATATAAGGACCCGTTTTGCCCTCAAATGAAGCAAATTTATCAATATCAAAAACATAGTCTTTATTAGGATAGTTTGATAAATCACCAAATTTTAATGCTGCAACACCAATTTTAAGTGCCAATTCAGGGTTTTCGTCAAAACCATTTTCAGTAAGTTTCTTTTGTGCTGAAGTGGTTATTAAATTTATTATATCTTCAAGCTTAATGGTATCACCTGACCTTGTCTTAAATGGTTTGCCGTCCGTTCCGTTGATTGTTCCAAAACCAACAAAAACTAAATCTTGGTTTTCTGGCGAAATACCTGCCATTTTAACAGCACGGAAACAACGTTCAAAATGCAAAAATTGTCTTTTATCCGTAAAATAAATAATTTTATCAGGATTAAAATCAAGATTTCTTTGATAAATTGTTGCAATGTCGGTGGTGTCATAAACATCTGCACCATTGCTCTTTTTTAAATATACTGGTGGCATTGGATTTTTATAAAGTTGTGGGTCATCAGGATTTTTCTTTTCTATTGGAATGTTTTCGCCTTCTCTAGCAACATCAACAACAAGTGCCCCTTCATGTTCACGAATAAGCCCCTTATCTTTAAAAATCTTAACAACTTCATCAACATATTTTGAAGATGTGCTTTCACCATACCAAAGGTCAAAATAACAATTCAATTTTTCATAATTCAGTTTAATTCGACTAACTGAAATGTCACGAATAGTTTCATAAATTGACCAATATGGCTCTTTTTTCTCTTGAATATATTTTGTGTAAACTTCAGCTCGCTTGCAAAATTCTTCATCGGTTTTCTTTCGAAGTGAAGCCTTTGGATACTCTTCGTTCAAAGTGTCAAGTGTTATTTTTTTATTTGTTTTGCTTTCATCAAAATATCCTGCAACATAGCCGTCATCTTTAAGTTGGGCAATAGTAAGCCCCATTTGAAGCCCCCAATCCCCAAGATGTGTGTCGGTTATAACTTCGTCGCCCAAAAGTTTATATAGCCTTGCAAAACTTTCACCAATAACCGGTGACCTTAAATGCCCAATATGAAGTTCTTTTGCAACATTAGCACCACCATAGTCCATAACAACTTTATATTTAGTTTCTTTTGTTTCAAGCAAAAGTCTGCTATTAGAAAGTGCATCATTTAAATATTTTGAAAGAACTTCATCTTTTATTCTGAAATTAATAAAACCGGGCTTCGCAAATGAAACTTCTGCAATATCTTGTTTTAAATTTGCAATTATTGAATTTGCAATAATTTCAGGACTTGTGTGCATCTTTTTTGCAAGAGAAAATGCAGAGTTACATGTGTAATCAAACTCTTCAGGTCGATTTGAAAATGATAAAGACAGGTCATCAAAAGGATAGTCTAAATGCAAAAAACAATCTTCCAAATCTTTTAATAATATCTTTTTTATATTCATAATCTTCTCCTTATTTAAGCAAAGCTCGAAGGCTGTTTAAAACTGCAAGCAAATTAACACCAACATCAGCAAACACTGCAAGCCACATTCCTGAAAAACCAAACGCAACAAGAAGCATTATTGCAATTTTTATTCCAATAGAACCAATAATATTTTCAAGAACAATCCTATGAGTCTTTTTTGCTTTTTTTATTGAAAGTGCAACTTTGTTTGGCTCATCTGTCATAATAACAACATCACTTGCTTCAACGGCAATATCACTTCCAAGCCCACCCATTGCAATGCCAACATTTGCATTTGCAAGTGATGGAGCATCATTAATTCCGTCACCAACAAAGGCTACTGTTTTGCCTTCCTGCACCTTATCTGTTATTATAAACACTTTATCTTCAGGAAGCAAGCCCGCATAATATTTCTTTATGCCAATTTTAGAACAAATTGATTTTGCAACATTCTCTTCATCACCTGTGCAAATAGATATATCTTCAATTCCAAGTTCCTTAATTTTCTTTATTGCATCTTCTGCGTCTGGCTTAACAGTGTCACTAATAACAATATACCCTGCAAATTTTCCACCAATTGCAATGTAAAGCGTTGTTCCGGGTTTATTCACTTCAATAACACGAACACCATTTTCTTTTAAAAACTTTGCATTTCCAACAAGTGTATCTTGCAAAAATATATTTGCTTTAACACCTTTTCCAGCAACTTCTTCATATCCATTTATCCAAGCACTGTTAATAACTTTTCCATTGGTCTTTTCTTCATATGCTTTTAAAACAGATTTTGCTATGCTGTGATTCGAAAAACTTTCAGCATAAGCACAAACCTCTAAAAGTTCACCTTTTTTATAACCTTTTTTTGCATAAATTTCAGAAATTTCAAATTCACCTTTTGTGAGTGTTCCCGTTTTATCAAACACAATAGAATTTGTTTTTGCAAGAGTTTCAATAAAGTTAGAACCTTTAACCATAATTCCACATTTTGCAAAAGAACCAATACCCGCAAAATATGTTAGTGGAACTGAAATAACAAGAGCACATGGGCATGATATTACCAAAAAACACAAACTTCTGTAAGCAAAAGTTTCAAAATTTCTGTATCCACTGAATATTGGTGGAATAAACATAATAATTAATGCTAAAACAATGACAGTTGGCGTGTAATACCTTGAAAATTTTGAGATAAATTTTTCAGATTTTGCCTTGCTGTCGGTTGCCTTTTCAACAAGTTCAATAATTTTTGTTACTGTGCTTTCACTCTCTAACTTTTCAACCTTAACCAAAAGCACAGATGAACCATTAATTGACCCTGAAAGCACTTTATCACCCGGTTGAACAATTTTTTCTTTGGTTTCGCCAGTTAATGCTGACATATTTAGATATGATGTTCCTTCAACAATTTCGCCATCAAGTGGAATTTTTTCACCCGGCTTAATTCTTATTAAATTTCCAACTTCAACTTGACCTAGTTCAACCTGTGTTTCATTTTCACCATCAAACAAATTTGCATAAGGTTGCTTTATTTCAAGAAGAGATTTTATTGTTTTTCGTGATTTAGAAACCGCAAGGTCTTCAAGTATACTTCCAATTTCAAAAAGCAACATAACGCAAATAGCTTCAACAAATTCCTCAATAATAAATGCACCAATAGAAGCAATAGTCATCAAAAAGTTTTCGTCAAAAACCTTACCCTTCAAAATGTTCTTAAACGCAGATATTAAAATGTTATAAGAAACCAAAATGTAGTCAAGTGCAAAAATTATAACTTTTAGCCAAAAGATTGGAATAAAGATATTTGCAATCATAATTATAGTTGCAACTGAAAGCCTTATTATTTTTTTATTGCGTTCTTTTTTTTCACGCCTTGCAATATCTTCATCATCTTCAAAATCAACAATTTGAATCATGTGGTCAAAGTTAACAATTTCTTTTTTAACTTCTTCCAAAGTTTCTTCTGGTTTTTCTGTTTCAATATTAATTTTTATTATTTTAGTAACATAATTAATTTGAGCAGAAACCCCTTCCATTTTGCATATGTGTTCTTCAAGAGCAAGTGCACATGCCGCACAATGCATTCGCAAAAGTTTATACTTATATTCCATAACACTCCTATTTATGATAAGGCAACCCTTCAAGAATTGTAAAAGCCCTGTAAATTTGTTCTAACAAAACCACACGAAACAATTGATGAGGAAAAGTAATTTTTCCAAACGATAAAACCAAATCTGCCCTATTTTTAAAATTTTGTGAAAGCCCATTTGAACCGCCTATTACAAATGAAATTTCACTTATTCCATTGTTGGTTTTTAATTTAATAAAATTTGCAATTTCAGGGCTTGATAAAAGTTTTCCTGAACCGTCAAGAGCAACAATAATTCCACCGCATTTTTCTAGCAAATTTTCACTTTCAATTTCACACTTTTTGTCAGTATTTGACATTTTGCTTTCTTCTTCAATCTCAATAATTTTAAGGTCACAAAATCTTGAAAGCCTTTTTGCATATTCATTTATTGCTTCAACAAAAAATTTTTCTTTAATTTTGCCAACACAAACAATGTTAATCTTCATACAATTATAAAATAGCACAATATCATAAAATATGCAAATTTAAAATAAAAAGAAACATTAAAAAAACAGGCATTGCCTGCTAAACTACACCACTATACACCAAATTATTAAAATAATTAATCTTTAAATCAAAAGTTTCAATCCCCATAAATAAATTATCTGTTATAACATATTTTATCTCAAACTCTAATTCAATTATTCCATTTGGTTGAACTTCAATATAATTAACATCATTTTTGCACAAACTTGATAAAAGTGTTCCATGTTTTGACATATTATAGTCTAATTCAAATCCATTAACAAATATGGTTTCGTTTTTTGAATGTGAATTTTTAACAAAAACATTAAATGATATTTTAAATATTTTTGTTTCGCCCGAAAATTCAATGCTCTTTGATACATTTTGAGTATTTACAAAATACGTCAATTCTTGAGTTGGTTTACCTTCGTTATTATTCTCACTATTCACATTTTCTTCAATTTCAGTTTTTCCATAGCCAAAATTATTCTTGCTTTTATCCTTCTTTGGAACTAAAACTGCACAAGCAATTGAAATAACTAAAATTATGCTTATTATTGATATTGTAATTATCATTGGTTTTCTTTTAAACATACTATTTTTCTCCTAAAGTAAAATAAAAACAACCCCAACAAAATACCACAATAAACATTTTAAGTCAAAAACTATTTTTTAAATTTTAAATTTTTGGCACTGTAATGTCAAAGCATAATTTTGTCAACAAAATTTTAAAAGAAAATTATAAATTTTGTGTAAAAAATTTCATAAAAAAACAGGCATAATGCCTGTTTTTTAATGTGCTAACTATTAAACTTTATTCTGCCATATATTTTGTTGAAAGTGAAACAAACTTTCCCATATCTTCAATCTCAAGTCCTTCAAGAAGTTTTGCTTCATCAAGAAGAACTTCCGCAAATTCCTTTAATCCATCTTGATTATCAGCATAAAGTTTTTTAATTTTTTCATATATTTTGTGAGTTGGATTGATTTCTAAAATCTTTTTAGCTTTTATTTCATGAGTTGCATCATTGCCAGTTTTTGGCATATTGTTGAACACCTTTTCCATTTCAAGTGAAATTTCACCTTCGGTTGAAAGACAAACTGCATGTTCACCAAGTTTTTTAGAAAGTTTCACGTCAAACACTTCACCAGCAAGTGCATTTTTGATAAATTCAACAATAGGCTTATCTTCATCAGCAACTTCTTCGGTTGAATTTTCAATTCCTGTGCCACTATCAGTAACATTTTTGAACTCTTTGCCGTCATAGTTTGCCACATATTTAATTGCAAATTCATCAACATTTTCTGTCATACAAAGAACATCATAGCCACTATTTAAAACCTTTTCAGTTTGAGGCATTTTCTTGATGCTTAAAATTGAATTTCCAGTTGCATAATAAATATATTTTTGACCTTCTGCCATACTTGAAACATAATCTTTAAATGTAACAAGTTTATCTTGCTTTACTGAATAGAACATAATAAGGTCTTGAAGTTTATCCTTATCCATGCCCCAATTATTGTAAACACCAACTTTGAGTTGAAGTCCAAATGCCTTATAAAATTCAATATATTTATCTCTATCATTTTGAAGCATATCTTGAAGTTCTTTTCTAATTTGTTTTTCAATGCTTGATGCAATCTTTTGAAGTTGGCGGTCATGTTGAACTGTTTCACGAGAAATGTTAAGTGAAAGTTCACAGTCAACAAGTCCTTGAACAAATCCAAAGTATTCTGGAATTAAGTCTTTACACTTATCCATAATGAGAACTCCATTAGAATAGAGTTTTAAACCTCTTTCAAAATATTTTGAAAAGTATGCTTCAGGGCATTTTTTAGGTATATAAAGAAGTGCTTTATAGTCAACAACACCCTCTGCACTTATATGAAGATGCAAAAATGGGTCGTCAAAGTCATAGAACATATCTTTATAAAATTTATTGTATTCTTCATCTGTTATTTCATTTTTAGATTTTCTCCAAAGAGGAATCATTGAATTGATTGTTTCCCATTCA
This sequence comes from uncultured Clostridia bacterium, assembly GCA_944381185.1. GTDB lineage: Bacteria > Bacillota > Clostridia > Christensenellales > UBA1242 > RGIG1681. Next base: position 98,454 of record CALWKE010000002.1, on the reverse strand, counting down.
AACTCTGTTTCAATTTTATTTGGCTCTCCCTCTTTGGTGTTTGCCGATTTAACAGGAACTTCCTTTTCAATCTTTATTGGATAGCGAATATAATCTGAATATCTTTTAATAAGTTCACGAAGTTTATAGTATTCAAGATATTCTGAATAATTTTCATCATCTGTGTCTGGCTTTAAGTAAACAACAATATCTGTTCCGCAAGTTTCTTTTGTGGCTGGTTTAATATCATAACCTTCAGCCCCTGAACTTACCCAAAGGTTTGCCTTGTCTTCACCATAAGCTTTAGACAAAACTTCAACTTTTTCAGCAACCATAAACACAGAATAAAAACCAACACCAAATTGACCAATAATGTTTATGTCTTCCTGTTTTTCATTTTCATTTTTAAATGCAAGTGAACCACTCTTTGCAATCGTTCCTAGATTTTTTTCAAGTTCTTCGGCTGTCATACCAATTCCGTTATCTGAAATTGTTAAAGTTCTAGCCTTTTTATCTGCCTTAATTTTTATTTCAAAATCATCACGTGACAAACCAATGTTCTCTTTTAAACTTTTGTAATAAAGTTTATCAATAGCGTCCGAGCAGTTTGAAATAAGTTCCCTTAAAAATATTTCTTTATGGGTGTAAATTGAATTTATCATTAAATCTAACACTCTTTTTGATTCTGTTTTAAAACTTTTCATACATTACCTCTTTTAGCAATATAAATTTTTGATTGTTAGCACTCTGTGCCTGCAACTGCTAATAATATAGTCCCAAAAAAAATTATTGTCAACTAACTTATGACAATAATTTGATTTTTTATATACAATTTTATAAAATTTTTAATTTTACTTTTTGAAACATGAAATATCTTCTATATTCAAATTCTTTCCAACGGCAACAATATTAAATAATTCTTCATTTGAAATTTGTTTTGCAAAATTATTAACATCGTCAAGTGTAACATCATCAAGCATTTTAATTGAATCTTCTATTTTTATAACCTTGTCATAATAATGAACCATTGTTCCGTTAATTTCAGCAATGTCACTGTTTGTTTCAAAAGCATATTCAAGCGAAGATTTCTTTAAATTTTTTGCCATAACAAGTTCAGTTTCAGTTGCACCAACTTCGGCAAAATCTTTAATAATTTTCCCTATTTCAACTATTGCTTTTTTTAGATTTTTTGCACGAGTTCCAAACATAATAAAAATTTCACCAGTATTTGCACCAACAACTGAAAAAGCATAAATTGTGTAAACAAGCCCAAGTTCTTCTCTTATTTGTTTATAGAGCCTTGAATTTTGTGAATTGCCCAAAATGCAAGTGTAAAGTTCAGCAACAGATTTTAGTTTGCTGTCTGCCTTTTCACTTTTAATATGAACACAAACATTTGCTTGATTGTCATCACGATTAACAATATCAAACCTTTTAATAGAATCAATTTTAAATGGAGTGAAATCAACTTTTTTTGGATTATTATTTTTGCTGGTTTGAAAAAAGTATTTTTGAACAATTTTATCAAGAATATCAAAATCAATATTTCCTACAACAGAAATTATACAATTTTCTGGCTTATAATATTCATTTTTATATTCAAGAAGTTGGTCTTTTGTAACAGTTGAAATAATCTCTTCTGTTCCAAGTTCATCATGAGCATAAGAATTTTCACCAAAATAATTTTTTAAAACACGCTCATAGAGAACTTCAAGTGGGTCGTCTGCACACTTTTTCATTTCTTCAATAACAACTTCGCGTTCTTTATCAATATCACTCTCTCGAAAAGCAGAATTTATTAACATATCAGCATAAATTTCAAAACACTTTTCAAAATTTTCCTTTAAACATTTAAACACGTATCTTGTCATTGTTCTTGAAGTATAGGCATTAAAATCTGCTCCAAGCATTGTGAGTTCGTCACTAATATCATTGGCGGTTCTTTTATCTGTTCCCTTAAAAACCAAATGCTCAATAAAGTGTGAATAACCTTCTTTTTGTTTTGATTCATTTTGTGAACCAACAAAAAATAAAATATTTAAACCAATAACATTTTTATCATTTTTTTCTAAAATTAATCTTAAACCATTATTGTAAGTTTTTTCAAAATTTTTCATTATTTCACCAAATTTGATTAGAATTTTAATAATTTTTAATATTTTTTGCGTTTTTATTCGCCAAATTGCCCTTGACTTTTATTTTTATTTTTCTCATAAATATCAGTAATTAATTTTAATAATTTTTCTTTTTCGTCACCTTGAAAATCTTTAAGTCTTTCAATGATATAAGAATAAATGTCAAAATAAAGTCTTTTGCTTTCAACAATTTCATTTGGCAAATTAGCAAATAAATATGGATTTTCATCAACGGCTTTTACAACTTGACTAATATCACTAATTTTAATTTCGTCAGGGTTAATCAAATCAATTTTTTCATCATTTTTAATTTCAGCATAACCAAATTTAAAAATTGAAATACTATCAAAATTTTCTTTAAATCTTTTTAAGTTTTTATTTCTAACATAAGTATACTTTTCATTATTTACTTGAAAACCAAACAAATTTTCACCCGCCATAAAAGGTCTTTTATAACCCCTTGTTCCAAGTCTTCTTTCATTACCGTCAAATAAAAAATATTTACCCGTTCTGTCTGATTCACCATTAACATAAAGTGCAAGCAAGTTATCCCCAAGCACTATTGCCTGACCATATTTATCTTTAAAAATTGAACCATCTCTTTTTAAAACAGTGTAAATTGGTTCACCATTTTTATCATAACCTTTATATGCTGGTGCATAACCACACCTAAAAGGTTCAGCATAATCAAATGTTAAATTTGATATTCTTTTACCACTTTTATCAATAAAATATCTTTCATTATTTTTAGTAACTAAATATGTATCTTTCTTTTGATAATTAATTATTGCATCTTTAACCAAGCATTCGCCTGTTGGAGTATAGAGCGAAAAATTTATACCTTTGTTGACCCAAACATTATTACACTCATCAATAAATAAAATTTTATCATAAGGTCCTGACAAAATTTCTAGATTTCTATTAATAACAAAACAACCCTGATTATTTTCAAAATATGAATATTGTGGATTATTAAATGACGCAGTTATTCCATCAAAAATAGCAGGTTGCAAAACCTTGTTTGCATCTATATAACCATATTTATTTTCATCTATTTTAACTGGGCATAAACCATTTTCAAATGCACCATAATCACTATACTCATCACTAAAAATTTCGCCCGACCTTGTTATAAGTTCGCACTTTCCATTTTTCCACTTAACAGTTGAAATCTCATCATCAGTAAATTCGCTTGCATATTCAAAATCTCTTATAAACTCATCAGCGAATTTATCAACAAGCATAGTGACACCCTTTCGCTTCACTTCAAAAAAACCATCTTGCCTAAACAATTCCATTCCATAATCATCAACTAACTCAAAAGGCTTATCAATAATTCTGCCAAGCCTGTCCATAAGATAATACCTATCTTTGTTATTTCTGCCTTGTTCATCAAAAATTTCAACAACAAAGCGGTCTTCAGTTATTTGCCAAACATTTTCAATCTTTTCATTAAAAAAATATCTCATACAATTATTATATAATAATAATTTACTTCCGTCAATATTAAATTTATTTATAACAAGTTATTATTTTATAACTTAATACGATTGGTAAAATAAAAATAAACCCATAATAAACAAAAAAATACACAATAAAAATAACCCACATTTGTGGGTTAAATTTTCATCTTATTGTTTTTGATTCATAACATAATAACTGCCTTCGTGTTGTGTGGCTGGAAATCTTGAACCTTTTTCAAGGTAAAGTTGTCCGCCATTGTTTCCCTGTGCATCAAATGCTGTGTAGTTGCATGATGTAGGAACATATTCACCAGGTCTGAATTTTTCCATATTAATCCTCCTATGGTTAGTATGTGAAAATTCACCCACCTTATTCAAAATTGATAAATTTTATATATAAATTTAATTTATAATTAGTTGTTATATTATAACTTTTATTTATAAAATATCATCTAAAAGTTTAATTAATTCAGGTATTTTATATATTCTGTGATATCCGTCAAAATGATTATAGCCTTTTAAATAAAATTCTTTTGCTTTAAAATCACTCACAAATCTTGTAAATTTTTCTAAATTGCCATCATCTTCATCTGAATAAAAACAATAAACATTTTTTAGTTTTTTACCAAATTTAAAATCTTCTAACTTTAAATACGCTTGACTCTTTACCTTAACTATATAATCATTTCTTTCACTTGGATACTGATAAACTGCACCGGGTGCAACGGCAATATATGCCTTTGGCACAAAATTATGTTCTCTGCAAAATCTAATAAAATAAGGATTTCCAATGCTGTGACATATAACAATAGAATTTTCATTTAGTTGTTTTGATTTTAAATAAATATTTAAAATTTCATCAAACTTTTCATAAGAACTTTCGGCTCTTATTGGAAAATTTGGCATATGAAAATCTATTGCTTTACTTGTTGCATAATCTAAAACATCTTGCCCCCACAATTTTGTTGTGTCACCATTAAGCGAATGCAAAACAAAAATATTAGAAGTGTTTTGTTTCTTTGCAGTTTCAAGTTTTAAAATATTTAAAAATTCTTCATTCATTGCACCGCCATGAAAACCAGGCACACTCATTGTTGCACCGCCAGCCATTTTTATGATAAATAATCCTGGCTCATAATCCCAAGGTTTGTCACTTCTAAAAACTGCACCATGAATTCTGCCAGCAGCAACAAATGCCATTGAAACACAAACCCCACCAAAATTTCGTCTGTTTACACTATATTTATGCATCTTCAAATATGCTGGCAAATTATTATTTCCATCAACAACATAAAGAGCATTTTTTAATGGAACTTCACGCACTGAAATTTTTTTACCATTAAGGTATGCACCGCCTTCATCAGCTGAATAAAATTCATTAATTCTTGGCATATTTATAACTGCTGCAACAGGCTTTCCACCACTATAGCAACAAATTTGAATACCCCAAAGTGGAAGATTATTTGCAAAGTTGATTGTTCCATCAATGGGGTCAATAATAAAACAATTTTTTGTAACCTTTTTTTCAAAATTCTTTTCTTCACTAACAATATCAAAAGTTGGATATTCTTTTTTTATTTCACCAATCAAAAATTCTTCAATTTTTTCGTCAAGGTTCGTTACAAGGTCATTTTCACAACCTTTTTGTTTAACAGAAAACTTTTCATTTGAAATCTTTTCTGCTTTTTTTGCAATTTTAATCAAAAATTCAAGTTCTGTGTTCATAATATCTCCTTGAATAAAATTAAAAAACTTATAATTTAACTAAAATTTAATAGTGCTTGTTATTACACGCGAGCGTCACGCGTTCGAACTGTCCGCTCCACCAGTTGTTTGAGTTTGAATGCAATTCAAACGATTTGGAGCTGGTGGGCGGATTCGAACCGCCGACCGTCTGATTACGAATCAGATGCTCTACCCCTGAGCCACACCAGCATGAAAAGGTGAAAATCACCTTTTATTAATTTAAAATTTCAACATTTATATTATATAACAAAATTTTATTTTGACAAGTTTTTTTTCTTCTTTCGTTTTTTAGATTCAACATATTCATCAAGTTCTTTTCTCAAGTCTTTTAATTTTTTAGTATATACTTCTAAATTCTGTTGAACTTCTTCTTTTGTCAATCTTTGTGGATTTACACCTTGAACTTTAAATGGCTCACCCACTATTATATAATTTTTTCTAAAAACTCTAGGTCGGTGATAAATTAACATAGGAACAATTTCAGCATCACCTTTCGACGCAAAGGTAATCACACCTGTTTTAACTTGAAGCATCTCTTCAGTATCTTCCGTGTTTCTTGTTCCTTCAGGAAAAATAAAAACTTGGTGGTCGCTTTTTAGTTCACTTAAAACTTTTTTAAAAACACTTGGACCAACATTGTTTCTATCGACTGGAAAAGCCCCAATGCTTTTCAAAATAAAACCAAAAAATTTATTTTCAAAAAGTTCCTTTTTAGCCATAAACCTAAACTTTCTAGCAAAAAGCAAATCATAAAGCATTGGCTCAACCATTGAATAATGATTGCTTGTTGCAATACATTTTTTCTTTCGCTTTAACCTTTCTTTATGAATAATTTTTGTTGGATAAAGAATAACCAACGGAAGCCCAAGAATAATAAAAGCTAAAACATAAATCATAAATAATTCTCCTATTTATCTATAATATTATCAAAAGAACTTGCACATGTCACAGCGGTTGAAAACGCAAGTTGCAAATTAAATCCACCGGTAAGTGCATCAATGTCAAGCACTTCACCAATAAAATATAACCCGTCAACAAGTTTGCTCTTCATAAATTTTGGGCTTACTTCTTTTAAACTAACTCCACCAGATGTAACCACTGCAGAATTAAAATTTTCTAATGATTTAGGTAAAATTACATAGTTTTTCAGCAAATTTGCCAAATTTTTGCGATTTTCTTTTGTTAATTGATTAGCTTTCATAGTTAAATTAACACCCAATCTTTTAGCAAAAACAGGAACGAGTGCTTTTGGCAAAAATCCAGCAAGAAGAGAAGAAACTTGCTTTGATTTTAAATTAATTATATCTCTGTCAATCCTTGTGCATATTCCGTCAAAAGTTATTGCAGGCTTAAAGTCAATCACAAGTTCCAACTTTGAAAAATCTAATCTATTAATATAACTTGATGCAGATAAAACTATTGGACCTGAAACTCCATTATGTGTAAAAAGCATTTCACCAACTTCACTTTTATAGATAGCTTTATTTGATAATTTTGCAGTTAGTGTTACATTTTTTAATGACAACCCTTCTAACCTTTCACACTCTTTATTATCTTTTACAATTATTGCACAAAGTGCTGGTGCCGGCTCTATAATTTTATGCCCAACAGATTTTGCAAATTCATAGCCATCACCAGTTGAACCAGTTGAAGGATAACTTACTCCACCTGTTGCAACAATAACAGCATCAAAATTATATTCTTTTCCGTTAACAATTACTCCTGAAACTTTGTCTTCTTGTGTTAGAACTCTTTCAACTTTTGCATTTAAACAAACATTGACACCTGCCCAATTCATTGCACGCTCTAAACCTTTTATTATGTCACTGGCCTTATCACTAACCGGGAAAACTCTGTTGCCTCGTTCAATTTTAAGAGGTATGCCAACATCTTCAAAAAATGCCATGGTATCATTAGAATTAAATCTTGTTATGGCACCCATTATAAATTTTTTACCATTAACAACATTTTTTAAAAATTCATCACCAACCGTTGCATTTGTTACATTGCATCTACCTTTGCCCGTTATATAAATTTTTTTACCAAGTTTCTCATTCTTTTCATAAAGTGTGACATTATGACCCTTTCGTGCAATCATCGTTGCACACATCATACCAGAAGCACCACCACCAATAACACAAACATTCATAATATCACTTTCCTTATAATGATTTTAAATATCTAATTTCTGCCGGACGAAGAAGTCTGCAAGTTCCACGAGTGAGTCCGCCAAGTTTTATTTCGCCAATTGAAATTCGTTTTAAAAATATAACATTATAACCAAACTTATCAAAAATTTTTCTAATCTCTCTGTTCTTGCCTTCAGTTATTTGAATTTCAAGTTTGGTTTTTCGTTCTTTTATTTCTTTAATGTTGACTTTACATTTTTTAAATTTAGTTCCATCAATAAGTGTTACACCCTTTTCAATTTCACTAACATCAAATGATGAAACTTCCCCTTCAACTTTAACCAAATATGTTTTAACAATTTCATTTTTTGGTCGCATTAATTTTTGAGCCGTTTCGCCATCATTAGTGAACAAAAGCAAACCTTCTGAATTATAGTCAAGCCTGCCAACTGGCATTAAATGTTTAAATTCTTCGGGAAGCAATTCCATAACCGTTTTTCTTTCACGGTCATCACTAACAGTAGTTAAATATCCTTTTGGCTTATGCATCATTAAATAAGTGAATGACCTTGGAACTGAAACAAGTTTATCATCAATCATTACCTTATCATTTTCTGCAATATCAAAGGCAAGGTTATCAATCACCTTGCCATTAACTTTAACCCTTTTTTGAAGAACAAATTCTTCACATTTTCTTCTTGAACCAAGCCCTGCACTTGCTAAATACTTATTAATTCTCATAACTAATTAATATGATTTTATTATCTTTTTAATAAAATCACTAATACCCTCTTTTTTCTCTACATCTATAGTATAAACTTTTTGAGAAAAAATCAAGTTATTTTCAAGCCATAGTTCAATAGTTCCAATTTCTGTATTATTTTTAATCGGAGCAGACAAATTTTCATTTATCGCTAATTTACCTTTAATTTTTTGAAGTTCTGCATCTGTTAAAGGATACCAAATATCATTTTTTAATATAACAGGAACTTCTTCTGACTTACCATTTTTAATAGAAGTTTTTGAAAGTTCACCAGCACTTAAAAGTTTGACGAGTGAATATTCTTTAAAGGCTTTTTCAATATACTTGCATGCATCATCAAACATTGTTTTAGCATTCAAACAGACAAAAATAACTTGCATACCACTTCTTGTTGCACTTCCAACAAAGCATTTTCCAGCTTTTTTGGTGTAACCAATTTTTACACCATCAGCCCCATTAACCATATCTAAAAATCTATTTTTGTTTACTAAAACTCTTATATGGTCGCTGAATTTTGAAAACTCATTATCTATGTTTTTCTGTTTTGTTTTGACAATCTCTGCAAAAATTTCATTTTTCATTGCATAGGCTGAAATAATTGCAAGGTCATATGCTGAAGAATAATGATTTTTATCGTGAAGACCATTAACCGTTACTATACTAGTATCTTTTAAATTCAATTTTTTACAGTATTCATTCATTAGCAAAACAAACTTTTCAACTGAACCTGAAATTATTTCTGCAATAGCAACCGCCGAATCATTCCCGGAGCGAAGCATAAGTCCATAAAGTAGTTCTCTAACAGACAAGTGCTCACCTGCTTTTAAATAGATGCTCGACCCTTCAATCCCTGTTGCAGATTTTGAAATTTCATATTTTTTGTCAAGGTCATCACAATTTTCAATAGCAACAATTGCAGTTAAAATTTTTGTTATGCTTGCCATTGGAAGTCTTTTATGTTCATCTTGTGAATACAAAATTCTACCAGTCGATGCCTCAATGGTAACCATTGATTCAAAGTTTTTATTTATACTTTCTGCTTTAGAAAAATTTACTATGTTAATATTAAAAAACTGCAAAAATATTGCAAAAAAAATAAAAAACACTACTAATTTGCTTAATTTATTCATTTTTATTACTCTTATTTAAATTTTTAGAAATAAAATTTGCAACTTCAGGAACTATTTCAATCAATTTTTCAATAGCAGATTTTTGGTCAATTTTTATTATCTTTACATCAGTTTTATCTACAACCAAAAAACCTATTGGTTGCAAACTTAACCCAGCACCCGAGCCACCAGAAAATGGATACTCCCTGTCTTTTTTTAATTCTTTTATTTCAGAGTAATATTCACCACCACCAGACACAAACCCCATGCTAACTTTTGTGAGTGGAATAATTGTTAATTTTTCAGAGGTTGATTTAATAGGTTCGCCAACCACAACATCAACATCAACAAGCGACCTTAAATTTTTCATTGCTGCAGACATAACTTCTTCAATTTTACTATTAAAACTATCCCTCATTTTTTCTCTCCTTAAACTTATTATTTGCAATATTTGATTTTATTATTGATACAAAAATTTTAAAAATACTAATGCTTAAAACAATATCAAAAGTTAATTCAAGATTATTTTCATTAAATGTTGGAACAATATTTTCATAAAGTCTAACATAGTCATATTTTTGAGTTAAATAACTATAAAGTGACTGAACCATTGATGACACACTTCCACAAAGAACCGCTGATGAATATGAATTTTCTTTAAAACCACCCGTAAAAAATATTTCAACTTTATGAACATCAAGTCTTTTTGCAAAATTTATTGCAAGCAATTTTACAAAATTTTTATCATATTCTTTGTTTATTACACCTATTGAATTTTCACTTTTAATTTTGCCATCTGGGTTACTATAAATTTTTCCACAAATAAAATTAAATCTCCAAATTTTTATGCTGTAAAACCCTTTCATATCAAACACATTAACATGACACATAAATCTTGTTTTAAATGGAAACAAAAATATTAACACTAAAAATAATAAAATAAAAAAAACTATAAGCATTAGTTTCATACTTATAGTTTGTGATAAAATTAATCAAATATTTATAATTCTTCATCAACTTTTACGGTTTCTTGTTTAGAAATTTCTTCTAATTTTTTATCAACATCTTCTTCCTTTGGTGTCACTGGTTCAAATCTGTTAAAAAGACTATCTGAATAATTTTCTCGAATTTTTTGAACCTTTTCTAAAAGTTCATTATAATCTGGAAGTTCATTAATACTAGATATATCAAAACGCTTTAAAAATTCATCAGTTGTTCCAAAAAGTGCAGGTTTTCCAACAGTATCTTTTCTTCCAACAATTTCAATAAGTTTATGTTCAAGCAAAATATTTATAGCATAATCAGAGTTAACTCCACGAATTTCCTCTATCTCCATTCTTGTGATTGGTTGTTTGTATGCAACAATAGCAACAGTTTCAAGAGTTGCCTTTGTTAAATTTCTTTGCCTAATTGGGTTTAAAATCATTGTCACATAGTCAATATTATTTGGATTTGAAGCAAATTGCAATTTGTTATTAAAACATAATAATTGTATGCCACTCTCATCATTATATTTTTTTTGCAAATTTTTAACAGCTGTTTCAACTTCTTTTTGTTTCACATTAAACTTAAAACAAATATCAGAAATCAAAACTGGCTCGCCTGCCACAAAAACAACACTTTCAATTTTACTCTCTAAATTTTCCATTTTATTCTCCATCATAATCGGTTGAAATATCTTCAGTTAATCTTGAATTTACATCATCATTTCTAACAATATCAATATCATCAAAAAGACCATTTTGATTAACCATTATATATTGCCTTTTTAACAATTCTAACAATGCCAAAAAAGTATTAATAATTTCACTTTTTGAATAAGTGCTTTCAAAAAGGTCATTAAATTTAAATTCTTTCTTCTCTAAAAGCATATCTTTTATTTGTGAAATTTTTTGAGCCACGGTAAATCTATCTTTAACAATTTTCTTTTCTTGAACAACTTCTGCCTGAATTGTCATTTTTTGCATAAGATTTGAAAATGCGTTAATAAGTGCGTCGAGCGAAAGTTTATCAGGAAGTTCGTATTTAAATTCACCAACAGAATTGTCAGGCGCCTTATAAAGTTTGTTAACATCTTCGATTTGGCTTAACTTTTCACTTTCTTCTTTGAAAAGTTTATACTCTTCAATTTGTCTGATAAGCCTTTCTTCTGGATCTTCATAGTCCTCATCTTCAACAGGTTTTGGAAGAAGGTGCTTTGATTTTATTTCTAAAAGAGTTGCCGACATATCAATAAACTCACTTGCCTTGTCAATGTCAACAGTGTCAATATCTTTCATATATTCAAGATATTGCTCGGTTATATCTGAAAGAAAAATATCACAAATATCAATTTTAGTTATTTTAATTAAGTGCAAAAGCAAATCAAGTGGACCTTCAAATTGATTTAATTTAAATTTATAATCCGATTCTTCCGTTTCTTCCAAAATTTCAAGTGACTTTTTGTCTAATTTTGACACATCAAAAGCAGGAACAACCTGTTCCTTTTTTTCATTATCTTTAAATGCGTCTTTTTCTACAATTTCTTCATCCATGTTAAAACCCTAAAATCAAACTAAACAACTTTATCAATCCTTCAATTAAAAGCCCTGCTGTAAAACTATAAAAAATTGAATATAAACCTGTGATAATTAAGATTATATAAATCAAAAACGAATATTGCTTCATAAATCTTAAAAAAGAATTTTCCGTTTTTGAAAAACTTTCAATTATATGGTATCCGTCAAGTGGATAAATTGGCAAAATGTTGAAAATTGCAAGCATAAAATTAAGTGAAACACAAATTTGCAAAAATTGATTTAAAACATATCCATAAAGACTAGATGTATAAAATTCAGGAGCAAATCTTGAAATTAGCATATATATAAATAAAAATAATATTCCAGCAATCAAATTTGCCAAAATGCCTGCGATTGAAACCAAAAACTTACTCTTATTTCCCCGTTTGAAATTTCGTTCATCAACAGGAACAGGCTTTGCCCAACCAAATCTAAACAAAAACAAAAAGATAAAACCCATTGCGTCAAAATGTGCAAGTGGTGCAAGAGTGTATCTTTTTGCAACAACAGCGGTATAATCCCCTTCATGTTTTGCTGCCACAGCATGAGCAAACTCATGGATTGGCATTGCAATAAAAAGAGCCATAACCATAACAAAGATGCTAATTAAAATATCTGTAAAACTAATGCCTATATTGCTTGGAATTAACATATATTTTTTCCTTACGAAAACAATTATATCAAAACTCAAATTGTTAGTCAATTTATGTTTTAATATAATCGCAACAAAAAAGTCGACATACTGTCGACTTTTTAAATATTTTACCATGCGTTTACAATTTTTTTCAAACTGTCAACCCATTTTTCACACTCAACATTAGTTTTTACAATCAAATTAATTTCATCGAGCACCATATTATTTTGGTCTAAAACATAAATTGTTCCAACCTTGTCGCCTGCTTTAAGTGGTGCTTTAATATCTTCATTTATTCTGAAATCTGTTTTAAATGTTGATGTATCAGTTTTTTCTATAAGTTTATAAATATCATTTTCTGCAAAAATATCAACTGAATTTTTTGATTTATTAATCTTTACATTAGTTACAGGTACTTCACTATTAACAATAAGTTTGTTTGCATAGTTTGAAAATCCAAAATTTAATAGTTTGCTCATTTCTGCAAACCTAGTTTTGCTGTCTGTTGCACCAATAACAACACCAATAAGCCTGAGTGAACTTCTGCTAGCCGATGCCGTTAAACAAAATTTTGCTGCATCAGTGTAACCCGTCTTTCCACCTTCAATACCATCAAAAGTCTTAACAAGTCTGTTTGTGTTAACAAGCCCTGTTTTTCTTCCACTTGGATGAATAAAATCTTCCATCCAAATTTTTGCAAACTTTTTATAGAGTTTATTATTGCACATTGTTTTATAAATAATTGCAATGTCATGAGCAGTTGAATAATGATTTTCTGCAGGAAGCCCTGTGCTATTTGCAAAATGAGTGTCTTTTAGTCCTAAATTTTCTGCCATTTTATTCATTTTTGAAACAAAAACATCTTCACTTCCGGCAACAAATTCTGCAAGTGCAACAGTGCTATCATTGGCTGAAGCAACAACAATTGTTTTAATAAGGTCAGCAACTTTATATTTTGAACCAGCATCTAAAAATGCAGATGACCCACCAACTTTTGCAGCATTTTCAGACACCATAACCATGTCATTTTCTTTTATCGCACCTTTATTTATGGCATCAAAAATTAATGATAGCGATGCAAGTTTTGTCATCGACGCAATTGGAAGCCTTTCATTAGAATTTTTTTCATAGATAACTTTGCCCGAATTATACTCAATTAAAAGTGCCGATTTAGCAGAAATTTCAGGTTGTGGAATATCATTTGATAAACTTAATGCGTTCGTTCTATTAAATTTGAACGAAACAAAATTAAAACAAAACATAAAAGATAAAACAGTTAATAACAAAAAGATAATAGGTTTTTTCATAATCACTCCTTCATACACCTATTATCTGCAAAATTTGTCAAAATATGTAAAATTTTCTGTTTTTGTTAAAATATCATAAAGATTGCATTTTTAAGTATTAATGGATATATGATTGTTGCGAGTATTGATAATACTATTACACCAATAAAACCAATAAGCAGTTTTATTAAAAAACCATCATCTCCAAAACCATATCCAAAATATTTATATTTAATTGCATCAAAACTTCTCTTTGAACATGTTACGGCAAAAAATATAAGCAAACACAAATATAGTAAATTTACTGGAAACATCACAAAGATAACATTTAAAATTCCACTTATACCATAAATTGAAACCACACTTGACATACTCATAACAAACAGCATTGATTGATATGAAACAAGCACATAACTAATCAGCCCAACATAAAAGTTGAGATTTAAAACAAATAATATTATAAGTGGAAAAACAAAAGATAATAACTGCTTCCAAAAATAAGAACCTACACTAGTTGTTCCATTAATTACAGATATTAAATTTCTGCCATTTGATGTTGCAAGTTCCAAATAAGAATCGTTTGAAAATACAACAAACATTCCAATAACTTTTCCAAAGAATAAACTTAAAAAAAATGCGATATAAAATTTTTTATTTTCATTCAAATAAAAATTTATATCGCTATAGGTTGGTAAATTCAATTTTTTTCTCACACTAAATTGTATGCATAACAAAAGCAAAACTAAACCGATTTAAATGATGATTTAATTTTTTGAAATTCTTTTGACACAACAAGTTCTGTGAGTTTTGCAAGCAATTCGCTGTTATGTGGATAAAGCAAATAATTTTTCATGTATGTAAAAATATAGTCAGGCTCTCGCTTTGAATTATCATAGAGCACACTTTCAAAACAAACACGCATGGCACGCTCAACTGAAATTGCGGTTTTGTTATATTTTTTAGCAATATTCGGATAAATCTCTTTGCAAATACTCATGTAACCTGCATTGTTCAAAATAGTTAAATAAATTGCATCTTTCCAATACTTATAACCTTGTTTGCTTGGAGAGATGCAAAGTCTATTTAATAAAATTTCAACATCACTATTAATGTTATAATAAAGTAGTTCTGGTGTGACATTTTCTTTAGTTAAATAGTCGTTATTCATAATGTAATAATCTTTGTATGACAAGTGCATATTCAAATAGGTATCTAAACAATCCATATTTGAATTATAGTAGAATATTTTTAAAAAATCAAATAATTTTGAACAGATTTTGAATAATTTTGAATAAATTTTAAATTAATTGTCGATCATCCAATCAGCATAAATTCCATACCCTTTTGTTGGGTCTGAAACAAACACATGAGTAACTGCTCCAACAAGTTTTCCATTTTGAATTATAGGGCTTCCACTCATTCCCTGAACAATGCCACCGGTTTTGCTTAAAAGCTCTTTATCTGTAACTCTAATAAACATGCTTTTATTACTTTTTGAGTCTTGAAAATATGTTTTAACAATTTCAATATCATAATCTTTTGGAACTGTGCCATCAATTGTGCATCTAATCTTCGCCCTTCCACTTTTAACTTCGTTTCTGCTTGCAACTTCAACCAATTCATTTTTATATGCTTCCAAAGCCTCATTACCAAAATTTCCGTAAACACCATAACCATTATTTTCATCAAGTGCACCCAAAATGCTTCCATTTCTTAAGAACAATCCTTTAAGTTCTCCTGCCTTACCTTTTTCGCCTTTTCGATATCCAACAATATTACATTTAAAAATATTCCCAGATTTTACGGGCAAGCACGCACCAGTATCTATATCACAAACAGGGTGACCAAGTGCACCAAATCTCATATTATCTTTTCGAATAAAGGTCAATGTTCCAACACCCGCCGCATTATCTCGAATCCAAAGTCCAAGTTTATATTTTTTAGAAATTTCATCAAACACGGGTTTTATTTTAGATTTTATTTCTTGTCCCTTTCTGTTGATTGTAAGTTCAACTTCTTTACCTAAAAACATTTCACTATTTATTATTGTTAAAATTTCTTCAGCAGAAGATATTTCAATATTTTCAATTTTTGTTATAATATCGCCCTCAACTATATTTGTTGCACTGCTATTTGAATTTGCAACAACAATAACACCTGCACAATTAATTGTAAATCCTAAAGGATATCCACCCAAATAAACATAAACCTTTTCACTTTGCTCACCCGTATTAACTTTATTCTTATGAAAAAGATTTTTAATTAATTCTTTAATACTTGGAATAGCAAAAACTTTGTTATAATAACAAGATTCTGATGGAGTATTTTTTATTGCCACAGGGTTTAATATTGTAAGTCCAAAACTCAATAAACAAATCATGAAAATAAATATTCTAGTAAAGATTTTTTTTATTGAAAATTTTTTCATAAAAAAACTACTCCTATAATAAAGTAGTTTTTGAAAAATAAAATAAAATATGTATTTTTTTATGAACTAAAATTTTTTCCATTATCAAGCATAAGTTTTGCATGCTCAAGTGAAAAATTTGAAACCGCTCCACCAATAATTCTAGCAATTTCACGAACTCTTTCTTCATCTGTTAAAAGTTTAATAAAGGTTCGTGTTTTTCCATTTTCGATATTTTTTGAAATAAAATAATGTGATAGTCCAAAACTAGCCACCTGCGCCAAATGCGTAACACAAATAACTTGATGTTTTTTGCCAATCTTTGCCAATTTTTCAGCAAGCACATTTGCAGTGTCACCACTAATGCCAGTATCAATTTCATCAAATATCATTGTGTCAACTTGGTCAATATCTGCAGTTATATTTTTAACGGCAAGCATAAATCTGCTCATTTCGCCACCACTAACAACTTTATTTAATGGTCTTGGTGGTTGGCCCGAATTTGCTGTGAACATAAACTCCACCCTGTCAAACCCAGTTTCATCACATGAATTTTCATCAACTTTTGCAAAATCAATCAAAAACTCTGCATTTTTCATTGAAAGTTCTGCAAGTTCTGCTTTAATTTTAACTTCAAGGTCTTTTGCTGTTTGTTTTCGTAAATCTGTTAAAACACTGGCTTTTTGAATTAAAAGTTCTGTTAATTCATGTTTTTCCTTTTCTAATTTTTCAATAATTTCAGCTGAATTTATAAGTTTGTCATATTCGGCTTTAATCTTTTCAAGATATTCATTTATCTCTTTTATATCTGCACCATACTTTTTCTTTAAATTAGAAAGCAAATCAAGTCTATCTTCATTTTGTTTTGCTGTAAATTCATCATAAACCAAATTATCTTTTATGCTGACAATAGTTTCTGCAATGTCTTCAAGTTCATATCTAACTGATGATAGTCTGTTTGATAAATCGGCATTTTCAGGCAAATATTTTGAAATTTCGCCAAACTCATAATCACATCTTTTAATAAGTTCAAGAACACCTGATGCATCACTTCCACCATTAAAATATGCACTTAATCTTTCAAGTGAATAGGCAATTTTTTCTTGGTTTAAAACCTTCATTCTAAATTCTTTAAGAGTTTCTTCCTCGCCTTCAACAAAGTTGGCTTCTTCAATTTCATTTATTTGATAACTATAAAGGTCAATCAACTTTTCACGGTCACGACTATCAAAATTAAAACTTTTAAGTTTAGATTTTATTGCCTTTAATTTTTCATAAACCGACTTATACTCATTTAATGCAATTTTAATTTTTCCACCACCAAAAGCATCAAGTGTTTTAAGTTGATTGGCTTCTTTTAAAATTTCTTGATGTTGAAATTGACCATGCAAATCCATAAGTGGAGATGTTATTGCTTTTAACATTGAAAGAGTGAATGATTTGCCATTAACTCTGCACTCATTCTTTCCGTCAATTGAAAGTTTTCTTGAAATTATTATGGTGTTTTCTCTCTCAAGTCCAAACTCTTCAAGCCTATCAAGAACAACTGGAAGGTTTGTAGAAAAAACAGCCTCAACACTTGCAAATTTTTCACCATACGAAATCAACGACTTATCTGCTTTTTCGCCAAGCAAAAGAGCGATTGAGTCAATAATAAGCGACTTTCCTGCACCCGTTTCACCAGTTAAAACATTAAAGCCCTCTTCTAAATCAATTGTTAAATTATCAATCAAAGCAATGTTTTTTATTGTTAAACTTTGAAGCATAACCTACTCCTCTTTGTCATCTAATGGCTTTTCAATAAGTTTATCAATTTCACTTTTAATCATAGTAACTTTGCCTTCTGTGCTCTTTAAAAGTTCAAGACAAATTTTTGTGTATTCAACACTTTTTTCATAAAGTTCAATTGATTTATCAAGTGAAATATCAGGGTTTTCTAATTCATCTTTAATCTTGTTTAAATTATTCAATGCTTCTTCAAATGTCATAATAATTCTCCTTTCATAACATCGGTAACTTTTGCTAAAATTTTTCCATCACTCAAAGTTAAATTTAATTCATCGCCAACACCAACGCTTTTAACTGATGAAACCTTCATTTTATTTTTTTCAATAACTGAATAACCATTCTTTAAAATTTCAAGTGGATTAAGTTTTGAAATAACTTTTGTTATTGCGTCAAAATTATTTGATTTACTAGTAACTATCTTGTTTATTTTTTCATTTATTCCATTTATAAGCAAATTGACATCTGCAAATGATAGCGATAATTTTAATTTAACCTTATCATTAACTGAATATGCCAAATTTGATAACATTTTTTTGTCATCATTTAAATGTTTAGTTATAAAATAATAATTATTATATTCAATTTGCTGAATTTGATTAACCTGTTCATAGAAATCAAAAACTGCAACTTCAGCCGCAACTGACGGCGTTGGAACACGAAGGTCTGATGCAAAGTCACAGAGTGTGAAATCTGTTTCATGCCCAACCGCTGAAATTATTGGTTTGTTTGAATTAAAAATTTCTAAAACTAATTTTTCAGTATTAAATGGTGCAAGGTCTTCCAATGACCCGCCGCCACGAGCAATTATAATAGTATCTATATCATCACGGGTATTAAAATATTTAATGCCACTAACAATTTCATTTTCTGCACCTTCACCCTGAACTTTTGAAGGATACACAACAATGTCGGTATATGGATTTTTTGATTTTGTAACATTGATAATATCACGAATAACTGCACCTGTTTTACTTGTAACAACGCCAATACGCTTTGCAAATTTTGGTATAGGTTTTTTTATTTCTTCACGAAAATATCCTTGTTTTTCTAATTTTTCCTTTAACAGCAAAAATCTTTGATAAAGTTCACCCATACCAGCAGTTTCTGCTTTTGCAACAATAAAATTAAGCCTGCCTGACTTTACATAAAAATTAACCTTTCCATAAACTGTTATTTGGTCACCATTTTTAATTGCTAAATCACCAGCACCAAACTTAACACATGAAAGCATTGCATTTTCATCTTTAAGGTCAAAATACGCATGCCCACCCGAAATTTTAAAATTTGTAACTTCACCAAAAATACTTATGTTTGACAAAAAATCCTCTGCATCGAGGATATTTTTAACAAAAGTATTAAATTGCAAAACTGATAAAGTTAAATTTTTCATCTGTCCCCCGCAAAATTTGAAAGCACTCCATTTAAATATTTAACACTTTTTTCAGTCGAATATTTTTTAGCAAGCCCAATTGCCTCATTAACGCTAACTTTAAAAGGAATTTTTTCCATATATTTAATTTCATAAATTGCAAGCAACAAAAGAGCCAAATCAACCTTGTAAATTCTATCCACTGAAAAATTTTCGGCATACTTTGAAATGTCTTGAATTAATTCGTCATAATGCGAGATAACGCCAAAATAAACCTCTTTGATATATGACATGTCATCACCATCAAGGTTTAATTCAAGCGAATATTCATCAATCAAAAAATCTTTATTTTCTTTTGTGAAAGTAAACTCAAATATAAGTTTAAATGCAACATCTCTTGCATCTCGTCTGCTCATAACAACACCTTTATAATTCTAATTTTGTTTCAATATTCATCTCTTTTTGAATATGTTCTGATTTTTCTTTATTATTAGCCTTTTCCTCTTCAAAATCTTCTTCAATATCATTTAAGCCAAATAACCTATGAATAGGAGAAATATGTTTCTTTTTTCTTATATTGCCAAGTTTTAAAAATGATTGTTTGTGACTATTCATTTCATCTTTGTTCTTTGGTTCACTTTTTTCTTCAAATGGTTTACTTGCATAAACATCAGTTTTAACTTTATCAACTTCAACTGGTTTTGTTTCAGCTGGCTTATTTTCTAAATCGTCATTTATTTCAACTTTGCCCGATTCTATTTTTGCAGTATCCCCCGTAAAATCAACTGTAACAGGTGAACTTTCACTTTTTTCAATTTTAATTTTTTCAATATTACCAATTCCAAAAGCCTCTGGATTTGCCGCAATATCAGGAACAAATGATGTTTCAAAGTTATTTGGAACAAACTCAACTGGCTCATATTCCGCTTCAAGTTGATGATATGGCCTATACACCCTGTCAAGTTTAACAAGTCCCTTTTTTATCTTTGTTAAATTATTAACAATATAAACCAAGAAAAAATGAGCAAACAAATCTAGAATTAATTGTTTTTTCATTCTTTTGTAAAATTTTGTATAATCATAAAAATTATCAATCAAGTCTTTAGCCTCATCTTTTGATAACCCTTCAATCATTGAAAGATAATTTTTTGCCATTTCATTATCGCCTAAATAAATAGCCTGCCTATATTTAGATTTCAAAGTTTCAATTATAGTTTTTTCATTTTTCACAACATTTTGCTTATAATAATAAACGAGTTCTTGCCCCTTATATTTTCCAATTGATTTTGCTCTATTTTTTATTGCAAACACAATCGGAACTTCCTTTCCATTTCTGAATTTCGGTGAAACTCTCAAAATTTCATAAGGCGACAAAGTTCTTGAGCCATCATCGTTGATTTTTGGTTTAAATTTCAAAAGCTTAAACAAATCAATAACTTCGCCGTTAACCAAACAATCTTTTTCTTTTAACCCAACACTCTTTAAAAACTCAACTAATTGTTTTTTTGAAAAACTAATCATACCTTCAACCTTTAAAAGTTAATTAACTAACAAAATCACTATCAGTATCACTGAATGTCACACCAACAACATGAACATTAACTGCACTAACCTTAAATTCTGTCATAGATTCAACGCTAGATTTAATATTTTCTTGCACACGAAAGGCCACATCTTTAACAGAATAGCCAAATTTAACATTAACATAAACATCAATTGCAACTTGATTTTCTTCAAAGTCAACAATTATGCCCCGCTTATCTTTTTTAAATACATTTTTAATTGAAGACACAGAACTTCTGTTAAGCGATGCGATTCCGTTTATCTCTTGAGTTGCAAGTGAAACAATGCTTACCACAACATTCTTTTTATAAGTAACATTATCCTTGGTTTCATTTTCATCAATTTCTATAACTTTAACTCTTTTTGCCATAAACACTCTCCCAAATTACTAAAGCAATTATAACATACAAATCACATTAAATCAATTTATAAATTAAATTTAATATAAAAAAGCAGAGATAACTCTGCTAATTTTTATTTAATTTCATTAATCTACACAGATGAAACTTTTATGTTTGTTGCAGATGCACCCGTTTCTTTAACAACAATACCAAGAATTGTTGCAACATTGTCAGTGTCAAGCCCATCTGATTTAACCATAACTGTATAAGAACCATCATCTGCATTTGTAACAACTGCATCATCAAAACCCGCTGCCATAATCATTGCTTCAAGTGTGTTTTCTCTTTCCATTCTTTGCCCAAGGTCAGCAATAAGAGCATTTGTTTCTGTTATTTGTTCTGGGTCAGTTGCAGTGTCTAATATTGATTGATACATATTGAGCATAGTTTGCCTTGTTTCAAGTTTGCTTGACCTGTAACTTGTTAAAAAACTTGCAGACTCATAAGAAGAAGTTGGAATGTTTTCGTTATTTTTTGATAAAAATAAATTCAAACAACCAGTAACAACCAAAAGAGCAACCATACCGAATAAAATAAATATTTTTTTCTTTTTTGTTAACATTTTATTTACCTCCCTAAAATACAAAATTTTCATAACCACTCCTTTAACTTTCCTGTAAAATACTTATGCATGATACATCTATGTTTAGAACCGTTGCGATTGCATTTGTTATGTTTAATTTTGTCGATGGACTAACTTTGTTTAAAACAACCATAACACCCGTAACTTTTGGCAATATTGTTGTCACTGTTATTGGAGTTGAAATTGAACCATCTTTTTCAAAAACAACGGTTGTGGTCTTCGTTGTTGTTGAAGAACCCGAAGCATTTGTTGTTGTAACCTCTTCTGTTTCAGTTAAATATGTAACAGTTGGTGTTGCTTCAACCATAACAAATACCGACGCTGATGAAATTCCTGATAAAGATAGAAGCATTGATTCAAGTTTATTTTCAACACTATTTGTATAGTCTAAAATACCTGTTGAAACAGATGTATTACTTTTGTTTGAAGAATTATTTTTAGAAGTAAAAAATGTAGAAACAAAAACAGCTAACATAATAAAAATTAAAACAATCGTTAAAAAAAACAATTTTTTATTCTTTTTAAACAAACTTTTAACAGTGTCTGTGATATTACTAATAATTTTAATTTTTTTCATAAATTCCTTATAATTAATCATTTTTCATTCTTTATGAATATTTTTTGCGTTTTTTGATATTAAAAAAGTGCAAAAATATATTCTGATACTGCATAAAGCATAACAATTAAAACAAATGAACGAACCATATTTTTCATTTTTTTTATCGGAAAAATAATCTCAATAAATTCAAATATAATGTTTAAAACCAAAAATGAAATAACAAACTTATATATCATTAAACCACCGAAACCGAAAAGATTAAAAGATAAATAAAAATAAAAAATATCATAAAAATTCCAACCAAAACAGTTATAAAATATGACATACACTTTGATATATTATTAAACATATCTGAATATTCAGTATTTCCAACAAACAAGGTTAATAAAGATAAAATTTTAAAAAACATCAAATACACAAAATAATTAATCAATGGTTTTAGAACGATAATAAAAAGAATTAAAATTCCGGCAACACCAAAAGCATTTTTTACTAAAATAGAACATGAATGAACAAAATTGAATCCATCTGAAATATAACCACCAAGTATTGGCACATAATTTTTTATAGCATATTTAGTTAGCCTTAAACTAACGCCATCTTTTACCCCAGATGTAACCATGTTTATAGTAGAAAACAATCCAAATATAGCAAAAAATATAATTATTATATATTTGAAAACAGACTTAAAAATATCAACAATCCTTGAACAGCGTTTAGATGAAAATGCACTACCAAAAATTGTTAAAACCATAATTGATACAGATACCGGCAATAATATAAAAGTAAAAATATATGAGCCAGTGTTTAAAAGAAAAGCAGAAAGCGAACTATAAACTGAAAAACTAGATGTCGCACCTGAAAGCAAAATCAAATTTAAAAGTATTGGAAACAATATTTGAGAAAATGAAAAAATTTGAGATACTGAACTTGAAATAACACTCGCAACATTTTTTAATACAACAACCAAAATTAAAATAATAACTAATGAAAAAACAATACTTACTGCCCTTTTAAAATCATCATATTTCTCCGTCGAAATATTTTTAAATAATTCAAAAAGCACAACTACACATAAAATTGTCAACAGTAGCGACAATAAAGAAGAAATACCCTCTTTAAAATAAAAAACTAATCCAGAAAACAAAGAATCATATTCATCAAAATAAGTCCCATTTAAAATTTTAACTATAATTTCTTTAAAATTTGAAACATTAAAAAACTCAAAATTAAAATCATTAAAAATATAATCATCAAGTTCATTTGTATCAATATCATCTAAAATATCATTTGTTTCATCAAAAAGTTGGTCTTCAAGTTCTTCTGAATTTTCTTGACTTGTTGAATATTGCGCAAAAGCAGTTTTAAATGAATTAATTGAAAAATTTAAGATTAAAATAATTAAGATAAAAACGACAAAAGAATTGAAAGCAAATTTTTTATTATTGGAAGAGTCATTCCGCATATAACCAACTTACCTCCAAGTAAAACTTTTGACGCAACCACTTGGTTTCCAAAATCTTCAGCAATATCAGCAGCAAATTCAGTTATGTAACCAACCCCAATAATTTTGAAAACTATTGACAAAAATTCAAATTTTAAATTTGTTATATTATATATTTCAGAAAAATATTTAATAATATTTGAAATCTCATCAATACATAATAAAAAAATTAATACCCCACCACAAACACTAATAATGTTTGAAAATTCAACACTAAAAGATTTAATGCATGATGATGCAAAAATACAAATTATAGCAATAAATACAATTTTTAATATCATTTTTTAACCAAAATTAAATATTTTTGCGATTTTTAATATAAATCAAACAACTGCCTTATAGTTCCAAACAAATTACTAACCATACCTAAAACAATAATCAAAACCATAACAAGACCAGCCAGCCCAGTGAGCGTTGCAAGATCAGACCGACCTTGATGTTGAAATAGTTGAGCAATAACGCAAGTTAAAATTCCTATTGCACCAATTTTGAATAAAATTGAAACATCCATATTATCACCAAATTAAAATTCCAATAACACTTCCTATTGCAAGTAAAAGTTTAAAAACCAAACCACCTTTTTCTCTGTATAATTTTTCACTACCAATTATTGAATTATTTATATAAGCTTTAAAATTTTCATTCTTTTCTTTTTCAAAATCATATTCACTTTTGCCACATAATGTCAAATATTTATAAATCGTTTCAACAGACTCTTTATTTGTAATTTGTTTTGAAATAAAATCTTTATTAATTGCATATAGATTATTATTTTTTAAAAATAAATTAATATATTTTGCG
This sequence comes from uncultured Clostridia bacterium, assembly GCA_944381185.1. Taxonomy (GTDB): domain Bacteria; phylum Bacillota; class Clostridia; order Christensenellales; family UBA1242; genus RGIG1681. The sequence goes on along the minus strand of CALWKE010000002.1, from coordinate 73,677 downwards.
TTTTTATTATTTTGCATAATTATAAATTTATCTATTATTTCAATTATATCACATTTAAAAAGTGTCATATTCGAGTTATAATACTCTTCAAATTCATTGATGAATTTAAAAAAATCTAATTCATTTTTAAGTTTTTGTTTGTAAACATATCCAACAAATCCAAAGGCAACTATCACTATTAAAACCAATAATATCTTCATATCATATAAGGAATGTATAGGCATCTAAAATTATCATCAAAAACACCTTCAATAGTTCCCACTCCATTTCTAGTTGACAAAACAATTATTCTCTCAAAATATTTATCCCTTATTATTGAGTCAAAATACTTTTTATATTTTAAATCTTCAATACTACCTGCATGTGCTGTTGCGATAACCTTTACTCCAGACTTAATTGTTTCTTTTATCGAAGATATATCATCTTCAGTAGATATTTCATCTGTAACTATAACTGCAGGACTCATTGTTTTTAATGCTTCATTAAAAGCGAAATATTTGTTGCAACCTGAAATAACATCAGAGTAGTCACCTGTTTGAAGAATAGAGTTTTGACAAAATCCTGCTATCTCAAATCTTTCGTCTACTATTAAAAGATTTTTTACTTGTTTTTCATTTGATAGTTTATATGCCAAATCTCTTATTAGCGTTGTTTTTCCAGCACCGGGTGGAGATATCACAAGAGTATTTTTAATGTTTCCATTAACATAAACAAAATTTAAAATCTTCTCACTGCAATTAGGAACTTGATGGCTAACCCTTATATTAAGTGATGAAATATTTTTTATAGTTGAAACTTTCCCTTCATTAGAAACAACTCTTCCACAAACACCAATTCTAATTCCGCTATCAGTTGTCACATAGCAGTGTTTTATTTGGTCATTATAGGCATAAAGTGATTGTTTTGTTGCAACATTTAAAACATACTCAACAAGTTCAATATTTGCAATTATAGCTGTGTTATTATATCCATCTTTTCTGCATAAAACCTGATAATTGCCTTTATAATTTATAACTATTGGTTTATTTATTCTTATTCTTATCTCAAACACAAATTCAGGTAAAAAAGAATTTGTTATCTCATTATAAAGCCACTCTGGCAATATGCTATATAACATTATTCCACCCCTGCTAAATGATACTATACTTAATTAATCATTATGAAAAATTGCCAAAAAAAAATATGTCTTTATTTGACATATTTTTTCTAAAAAACAAAATTTTTAATTAAACTCTTGACATATATGTTCCAGTTCTTGTGTCAATTCTAATTGTATCACCATTATTAACAAAAAGTGGAACTTGAAGAACAAGCCCTGTTTCAAGTTTAGCAGGTTTGTTGCCAGCTTTTGAAGTGTCACCTTGAACACCCGGTTCGCACTCAACAATTTTAAGTTCAACAAAATTTGGTGGTTCAACACTAAAAGCCTCACCCTTATAAAATTGAATTGTTACATCCATGTTTTCAACAATGTATTGAAGTGCATCTTCAACTTGGTCGTGGTTAAGTGGAATTTGCTCATAAGTTTCATTATCCATAAAGTAATAAAGGTCACCATCAGAGTACAAATATTGCATTTGCTTTCTTTCAATTTGAGCTTTTTCAAATTTTGTTACAGGGTTAAAAGTCATTTCAATAACTTGACCTGTTATAACATTTTTAAGTTTAGTTCTAACAAAAGCTGCACCTTTGCCCGGTTTAACATGCAAAAAATCAACAACAACATAAACCTTTCCTTCATATTCAAAGGTTACACCCTTTCTTAATTCACCAGCAGTAATCATAAATCCTCCAAAATTATAATATTTATTGCAAACTCATATTATCATAAACCAACCAAAAAATCAATTATTTTTAGAAATTACATTATAAATATTACGCATAATTTCCGCATCACGAGTCTGCTCGCCATTTGATTCTGAAATAAGACATGCATCAATATTTAACTTTTTTAAAACTTTTGCAAGTGGTTCAAAATTTGGTCCAAACACTTCATCGTCAAATGTTAAATGCTTAATTTCTCCTTTCTTGCCATATTCTATTTTAGAAAAATGAATATGAACTTTATTAAATCTATCACCTAAATATGATTTTAAAATTTTAAAAACATTTTCATAATCCTTTTCAGTTTTTAAACTTCCACCATTAAAAGCATTTATGTGACCAAAATCAAGTGTTGGAATAATTCTTTTATCTATTGAGCAAATTTTAGCAATCTCTTCAACCGTTCCAATCTGTCCATGCTTGCCCATTGTTTCTGGGCAAAGATAAAATTCCCCCAAATCATCATAACTATCCAAAATTTCAATTAATCTTTTTATATTTTTATATGTATTATTAAATGCTTCTTCTCTCGTCATTTTCATCATGGTTCCCGGATGAAACACAAGTTTTTTAGCATTTAATAACTTCATTTTTTTTAATGAGCCTACTATATACATTACTGATTTTGCAAATGCTTCTTCATTTGGATTTGCAAAATTAATATAATATGGAGCATGAACAGAAACCTCAATTTCAGATTCTTTAAATAAATCGCCATACTTTTTTGCTGTTTCATCTGCAAGGTTAACACCATAAGTAAACGCCATTTCATAACAATTTAAATTATGTTTCAATAACCATTGTGGCATATCAACAGTTGATTTAAATTCTTTTTCAAAATCTTGTGAAAAACCTGATGGACCAAATTTAATCATAAATATCTACCTTTAATAAACATAAACAATCGGAGTTATTAAGTTGTTTTCCACTTTAAATAATCCAACTAATTTATCTTGAAATTTTATTAAAAACTCTTTACTTTTATCAACATTAAAGTCAATTTCATTTAATTTTAATTTAACACCATTTAAAATTTTTTTAGCATATTTGGCACTTATATCAATAATTTGCAAATCACTAAAAATCTTTTCAATCAAATCAACCTTTGGAGATTTTTCTAATTCATCAAGAGTTTTTGCATCATCAATTTTAAATCTTCCACTTTTGGTTCTTATTATTGTAACTGTTGTTGAAACCGTTTTAAGTGCCTTTGCAATATCTTGAAAAAGAGTTCTGATGTAAGTTCCTGCGGAACAATGAACTCTAAATAAAAATAAGTTTTTTCCGCAATTTTTTATCAATTTAATATCAAAAATGGTTATTTTTCGTGATTTTATTTCAAAATTTATGTTTTTTCGAGCAAGTTCATAAGCTTTTTTTCCATCAATTTTTATTGCAGAAAACTTTGGCGGAACTTGTTCGATTTCCCCAACAAAATTTGAAATTACCTTTTCAATGTCTTCTTTTAATATAATTTTATCATTAATATTAGTTATATTTCCAAAACTATCAAGAGTATCGGTTTCCTTTCCAAACTTAACAAGAGCGGTGTAACATTTATCTTTATTTAAAAAATAATCAAAAAATTTAGTTGCCTTTCCAACTGCAATTGGAAGAACCCCTGAAGCCGCTGGGTCAAGTGTTCCAAGATGCCCAACATGTTTTTCGTTAAATATTTTTTTTACTCTGCTCACAACTTCAAAAGAAGTTACACCCGTTGGCTTAATCACATTCACAAAACCAATTTGTCTTTCAATCATCTTTCCCAACCTAATGTTTGAATTGTGTTATTAATTAATAACTCTTTAACTTCATCAAATTCACCAAAAATTTTGCAACCACTAGCATTAAGATGCCCGCCTCCGCCAAAAGTTTTTGCAACTTCTGCTGCCGACACATTTCCCTTTGACCTAAAAGATACTCTAAAATATCCCTTATCATCTTCCGAAGCAAGTATTGCAAATTTAACGCTTTCAAGTTGAAGAGGAATATCAGGAAATGCATCAAGGTCATCAAGCGTTATGTTTCTCTCTTTAAATTCATTGTGATTAAACATAATAATTGCAAGTTTTTTATCGGAATAGAATTCTATTTTTTGATAAGCTAGTTGCATCATCGAAAATATTTCATACTTCATCGACATAAACAAAGGCGTTGTTATTTCTTCCATAGAAAACTTTCCAAGTTTCAAAAGTTTTGAAACAACATAAAATGTTGAGTTGCTTATTGAATGTGAAAATTTTCCGGTATCAGTAATTATTCCAGAAATCAAATATTTGCAAATCGAATTTGTAAAATTAATCTTCATATCTTTTAAAATAAAAAATAATATTTCCGCTGTAGACGATGCTTGCTTAACATAATTAATTTTACAAAACTTTTCATTAGCAAGATAATGATGGTCAATACAAATTGTTTGTTTTACACCCTTTCTATATGTATATTTATATTTTCCAAGTCTTGATTCATTTGGCATATCCAAACAAATTGCAGTATCATAATTTTTACAACTTTTTTTATTTACAAAGTCAAGATTTCCATAAAAAGTAAAATTATCTGGAAAATTTGAGTTAATAAAAACATCAACCTTTTTACCTAAACTCTCTAAAACTTCTTTAAGAGCAAGCGAAGAACCCATTCCATCACAATCAATATTTATATGTGCATAAATTGCTACATTTTCAGAATTTAAAAGGCATTCAATAATCCTATTCTTCATCAGGAAGCTCTCCTTCAATTTGCTTGAACAATTCATTTAACTTTTCTGCCTTTTCTTCGGTGTCGTCAAGCACAAACAAAACATCAGGAACTTTTTTAAACCGCATGCTATGAGCAAGTTCAAACCTAATTGCCTTTTTGTTATCATTCAATTTATCAATTAAAATTTTTTTCTTTTCATCATCGCCAAAAACGCTTACATAGATTTTTGCCATAGAAAAATCTGCATAGGCATCAACCTTTGTTATTGAAAATATTGTTGTTGAAAAAATAGAATCATCAAATTTTGAAATAATTTGTGATAATGCTTTCTGCATTTCAGAGTCAACTCTGCTCATTCTTTTAGTTGTCATAATCTCTCCAATAAAATTAAGAGCATTATTTCTAATGCTCAAAATTTAGTTTTTAATTTTAATTTATTCTTTCTAACTTATATGTTTCAAAAGTGTCACCAATTGCAAAATCGGTAAATCCAGCAAAAGTTACGCCACATTCATACCCTGCATCAACATCTTTTGCCTCATTCTTTTCTCTTTGAATTGTGTTAATTTCACCTTCAAATAAAAGTTTTTCGCCACGATAAACTCTAACTTTATTATCTCTTGAAATCTTTCCGTCCAAAACATAAGTTCCAGCAATAAGTCCAACTTTGCTTGCTTTGAATGTTTGCCTGATTTCTGCATGCCCTGTTATAACTTCCTTATACTTTGGTGTAACCATTTTGCTTATTTTTTCAGTTACATAATCAAGCACTTCATAGATAATTTTTGAATTTTTGATTTCTACTTTATATTTGTCAGCCAAAACTTTTGCTTTGAAATCCGTTTTTGTGTTAAATGCAATAATAATAGCATTTGATGCTTGTGCCATGCTTACATCATTTTCATTTACAGCACCAACACCACCACTAACAAACCTTACTTTAACTTCTTCATTTTTTATTTCTGAAAGAGTTTGTTTTAATGCTTCAACAGAACCTTGAACATCTGCCTTAACAATAACATTATAATCTTTAAAATTGCTGTCAGCAATTTTATTCATCATACTTTCAATTGAAAGGTCAGCACTTTTAATCATGTCAATTTTAGCTTGATTTTGACGTTCTAATGCAACTTGTCTGCTCATCTTTTCATCAACAACAAAAAGTTCATCACCAGCATTTGGAACACCACTTAATCCCATAATTTGCACTGGCATTGATGGACCAGCACTTTTAATTCTCTCGTGCTTATCATTCATCATTGCTCTAATTTTACCTGTGCAAGTTCCAACAACAACATAATCTCCAACATTGAGTGTTCCATTTTGAACAAGAACAGTTGCAACCGCACCAACACCCTTATCAAGTTTTGCTTCAATAATTGAACCCGATGCTTTTCTTTTTGGATTGGCTCTTAAATTTTGATATTCAGCAACAAATAAAACCATCTCTAAAAGTTTATCAATATTTGTGCCTTGTTTTGCACTAATTGGAACAATAATAGCATCGCCGCCCCATTCTTCAGGAAGAACATCATATGATGCAAGTTGGGTCTTAACATTTTCAATATTAGCCTTTGGCGTGTCAATCTTGTTGATTGCAACAATCATAGGAACTTTTGCTTGTTTGATTTGCTTAATACACTCAACAGTTTGAGGCATAACACCATCATCGGCAGCAACAACCAAAATTGCAATATCAGTAAGTTTTGCACCACGCTCACGCATTGCAGTAAATGCAGCATGACCCGGAGTATCAATAAATGTTATTACTTCACCATTAATAGTGATTGTGTAAGCACCAATGCTTTGAGTAATTCCACCTGCTTCACCGCTAACAACATTGGTCTTTCTAATGCGATCAAGAAGAGAAGTTTTACCATGGTCAACATGACCCATAACTGTAACAACTGCTGGTCTTTTAACCAAATCTTCTTCACTGTCAACAATGCTTGAATAACTCTCTGCAAGTTTTTCTTCAAATGATTTTTCAACTTTCTTTTCAAGCGTTATTCCAAATTCTGATGCAACAAGTTCAGCAGATTCAAAATCTATGTTACTATTAATGTTAACCATCATACCAAGAAGCAAAAACTTGCTCATAAGTTCTGGAACAGATTTACCAATAGTTTCAGCTAAAATTTTAACCGTTAAATTATCAGTTGTAATAACTGCATGGTCAATTTTTTGAACTGGTTTAACAGGTGCTTGTTCTTCTCTCTGTTTTTTGGTATGTTTTTTGAAACTTACTTGTTCATTTTGTTCACTTTCGTCAATACCATTTTCATCAACATAACCACGCATCAAAAGAGCCTTTTTGTTTAAAGACTTCTTTTCATCTCCTCTTTCATAAGAAGATTTTTTCTTTTGATTTGTTCTATTATTATTTCGTGATAATTGGCTAGCATCAAAAGTTTCAGTTGGCCTTGGAAGTCTTGGTCCCATAGAACCAGTTGTTGCACCCATTGGTCTTCTTTGCAAACCACTACCAGTAGCACCTGTTGGTCTTGTTCCAAACCTTGATTGACCACCTGCAAAAGAACCACCATTATAAGAACCTTGTCTTCTATCGCCAAATTGAGAGTTGTTATCAAACCTTCTTTCACCAGTAGGTGTAAACCTTCCACTATTTCTCTGCCCAAAAGAACTTTGATTTCCATTTCTCTGCGTAAAATCATTTCTTCTATTAGTCATATTTTGAGGCTGTCTTGAACCAAACCCTTGACCATTTGTTGAACGATTATTATTTGTGGCAGAAACATTTTTATTTTCTTTAACTGAAGTCTTATCAATATTATTCTCATTTGCTTGAACTGACTTTTCTTGAACCGTTTCTGTTTTAATTTGAGAAACAACATCAGTTTTAACTTCTTTCTTTTCTGTTTCTTTTTTAAGTTCAACAATTTTCGAAGCTAACTTATTCAATTTTTGTTTAGATTCTTTTAAATTCATAACAAAAGTAGAGATGCTGTTAGATTTTAAAATATTTTGCAAATCTCTTATGTTAGAAAAATCTACTTGTGTTTTATTTTCTGTTTTGTTCAAAGTTTCCTCCAAAATAATTCAATTCTTTTATAATTGCATCAGATAAATTCTTATCTGTAATAGCCATAATTTTTATACCTGATTTTTGAATAATCTCATCAAACAACTCTTCATCAATATTAATATGTTTTAAATTTTTCTTTTCGCATAAATTTAAAATTTTATTTTTTCCTGATTGTGTTAGTTTGTTTGAGATTAGAACAAGTTTTATTTGCTTTGCCTTTGCTATGTTTTCTATGCCAAAAACGATACTTCTTGATTTTATTGCAAACCCCAGATATGATTTTAATTTATTATTGTTTGTTAAATTCACTTAAAAGTTCCTCATAAACATTTTCTGGCACTTCTCTTTTAAATACCCTATTTAGTATACGCTTTTTTTTGCAAAGATTCAAGCACTCTTGATTTTTGCAAACATAAGCACCACGACCATCTAACTTTTTTGTTGTTTCAACCAAAACTTCGCCGTTTTTGTTCATAACAACTTTAAAAAAGTTCTCTTTTGTGCCTTTATTTCGACAAGCAACACATGTTCTAACAGGTTCAATCTTTGGCATATCTACCTCTATTAATCAAGATTAATATCTTCAGTTCCACTGAATATTCCACCAATATCATCAACATCTGTGTGATTTGCTGAAATATTATTTTCTTCTGCAGCCTTGCTTTCACTTTTAACATCAATCTTCCAGCCAGTAAGTTTTGCTGCAAGCCTTACATTTTGTCCGCCTTTGCCAATTGCAAGTGAAAGTTTGTCATCAGGAACAATAACCCTTGCAGATTTTGTGATTTCATCAATTTCAACCGAAATAACTTTTGCTGGTGAAAGTGCCCTTGCAATATATTCAAATGGGTCATCTGACCAAACAATAATATCAATTTTTTCTCCGCCTAAACTGTAAACGATTGAATTAACTCTCACACCTTTAGGTCCAACACATGCACCAAGAGCATCAACATTAGGGTCTTTTGAATTGATAGCAATTTTTGTTCGATATCCAACTTCACGAACAACATTCACAATTTCAACAACACCATCTTGAATTTCAGGAACTTCAAGTTCAAAGAGTTTTTTAACAAAACCAGCATTTGACCTTGAAACAATTGCTTGAACACCATAAGCTGTTTCACGAAGTTTTTTAACATAAACTTTAATTCTGTCTCCAGTGTTATATTTTTCGCCAGCAATTTGGTCATATTCCATCATAACACCTTCAATGTTAGTGCCCGGAAATTCAATATAAACAGTGCCTGCATCAACTCTGTTAACAATACCTGTCATAAGAGTGTCAACTTTGCTCTCAAATTCGCCATAAGCAGAACTCTTTTCTTTTTCACGAAGTTTTTGAGTTATAACTTGTTTTGCCGTTCCTGCAGCAATTCTACCAAAATCTTTTGGTGAAAGAGGTTCTTTTATTCTGTCACCAATCTTTGCAGTCTTTTTGATAAGTTTTGCATCAGCAAGTGAAATTTCTGCATTTGGGTCAGTAACTTCATCAACAACTGTTTGATACGCATAGATATCTATTGAATATTTTTCTGGTTTAAGTTCAACCTGCACTGGTTTAACACAATCAAAATTTCGTCTATACGCTGTTGCAAGTGCTGTTTGAAGAGCATCAAGAAAATACTCTTTACTGATATTTTTTTCTTGTTCCAAGGCATCAAGTGCCAAGAAAAAATCTTTATTTGTCATAATATTCTCCTAAATTTCAATATATTTTGTTGCCTTTGAAATCAACTTTCGGTCAATTGAAACAATTTCATCGCCCGTATCAAGTTTAATTGTTTCTGAATTGAATTCCATAAGATTTCCAATATATATTTTTTTCTTTTGAATGGCTTGAAAAAGTCTAACCTCTAAAAGTTCGCCCAAATTTCTTGTGAAATCTTTATCTGTAATAATTGGTCTATCAATTCCCGGGCTTGAAACATTAAGTGTGTATGGTTTGTCGTTAGTTGGATTAAGTTCATCAAGTGGCTCATCAATGGCCTTGTGCACCTTTTCACAATCATCAATGGTAACTCCACCCTTTTTGTCAATAAACACAGTCAAATTGTCACCATCGTGTTTATGAGCAAACTCAACTTCAACAATTTCACAACCAAGGCTTTCAACTATTGGGGTTAAAAATTTTTCAACTTCTTCTGATATTTTAGACATAACACACTCCAAAATTTTTTTACAAAATTTTAGGAGTGGTTTTCACCACTCCCAAAATCAAGCCATTTCATAAATTAATTATATACTAAAAACTGATTAATTGCAAGTATAAAGTTAAAATTTTTCTTTATAAATTGAGAAATAACAGCGTTTTATGGCAAATTTACACTATTTTATCATTTTTGCAATCTTAATAAACACTTCAGCGGTTGCAAGAGCATCAAATACTGCCCTGTGTGCATTATCAAGAGTAACTCCAAGAGCCGCTGCAATTGTTCCAAGTCTGTAATTTTTTACACCATGAACATACTTTTGTGCATACCTATAAACATCGTCTGTTTCATTTGATGCAAAATCCCATCTACATTCTTTGCCTTGGCCAATCAAAAACACATTATCAAAGTTTATGTTATTGTAACCAATGAGAATTGCCCCACGAGTAAATTTATAAAAGTCTTGCAAAATTTCATAATCTTTTGGAGCCCCTGCAACATCACTATCAACAATACCACTAATTGCAGAAGATTTGGGTGGAATTGGCTTTTCAGGGTCAACATAACTCATAAATCTTTGAGTTATTTTACCATTTTCAATTTTAACTGCACCAATTTCAATAATTTTATCTCCCGCTTCAAAATGAAGACCTGTGGTTTCAAAGTCAAAGCAAACATAGGTTTTTCCTGCAAGCAGTGGCGGAACTTCTTCAACTTGCATAAACGACAAAAGGTCATCTTGCTTATATGTCACAATGTTTTCAGGCTCAACAAATTCATAAAAAGGTTTCTCTTTTTTATATATAATAACTTCTTCAAATTTTTCTGGAAGTTTGCATAAACTCAAATCTTTAACAACAAGTGAAAGGTCACCACTATATTTATCATTTTCAAGTTTTCCACGAACAATAATTGACATATTATCTGCTATTTTTTCAAAAACTGGTTGATTTTCTTTGTTTGAAAAAAACACGCACGAAACAGAACCTGTAAACCCTTCAAGAATCCACTTAAACATCTTTCGACTATACTTTGATTGCACTTCTTCGTTTTCAGAATTTTGAGTAGACTCTTTGTTATTTTCTTTTTCTTCATTGTTTTGTTTTGGTTTTCTTTTTATAACAATATCTTTTAAATCCTTAATTTTTCCACAAAAAACAACATTCTCTTCAGGTTCTTTTTTATCTTTAATGTAACTTGCAGGGCATTCTATTTCTTCTCCAAGCAAAACCTCTTTTTCAGTGACTTCAATTTTTCGTTTTGCAAAAATATCAACCTCTTCTTCTTTAAAGTTATTTTTTAATAACTCTTTTTCATTTTCTTTAAAAACTTCACCTTCTTGAAATTTACATTCAAATTCATAATCTTCGTACCTGTTTTTTAACTCATTTTCAATAAGTTTTGAAAGGTTTTTTTGAACTGCATGATCAAAAGAAAGTGTATCAATTGTTGCATCAATTTGAAATTTATTTTCATTTTTATTTACACTTTTAAGTTTATACGAAATTGAAGCAAAACTCTTATTCATCAAATTTTTAAAATCAACTTCAATTCTCTCTTCACTCACAAAGTTTTTTATGAATTTGAATTCATATTTAAACTTTTTAGGCAAAATAGATTTTAAAATTTCGCTACATTTTTGTTTTTTTTCATTTGAAAGCATAATGCCGTCACGATAAAAAATTTCAATCACACAAAAATCTGCATTCTGTTTTAAGAGTGCAGATTTAAGCATAAATTTATATTCATTATTTGTTCTTGCATTCAATTCTTCAATAAGTTTTTCATTTTCCATAGCAAATTGATTATACAATAAAATAATCACAAACGCAAGAAATAGGACGCTATAAAAAAGTGGTAGACATCTAAAAATATAACAAACCCCAAAATCACAAACAAACCTACTGTGTGAATCCATGCTTCAACTGTTCGGTTAACAGGCTTTCTAAATATTATTTCAATTAAAACAAACACAGCCCGTGCACCATCAAGTGCTGGTATTGGCAAGATGTTAAACACCGCCAAGTTCATTGCTATTAACGGAAGTAGAAGCAAGAAATAACTAATTCCGTAAGAACTGATTTCTGCCATTTGTGAAATTGCAGTTATTGTTCCACCAAGTTCCGAAACTGCGGTCGAGCCCGTGAAAAGCCCACCAAGAGCACTTAATATTAACCCACAAAGATAAAAACAGAATGGCCAAGCTTTAAGCACGGCTTCAAAAAAGTTGTAACTTTCACCAACATTTTGTTGAATTATTCCCATGCTAACACCCGCTGTTGCATAAGAAATTGATGCTGGTATATTTTGGTCAGCATTTCCTGAAACCAAAAGAGTTATAATTTCATTACTATTTGCTGGTTTGTATTCATCATTTAATTTATAGTAATATCCTTCTAAAACAGCAGTTAGTGCACTGCCCTTGCCAACCGCATCAATAGCTTCACTTGAAGTGTCTTGATTAACAATATCATCTAAAAGTTTGCTATACTCTTCATCTGTTATTTGAGCATAAACATCTTCACCTGTTTTTGTGTAAAGTTGCCCTTTTAAATAATCTTGATATGAAACATAATAAAAAGCATCAAATTTTTGTTTTTTAGTAGTTATATAAACAATTTCTCCACCACGATTAACGGTTACAACAAATTCTTCACCTTCTTTGTAATCGGCAATTAAACTTGAAAAGTTACGATAAGCTTCAACTGTTTTGCCGTCAACAGCAACAACAATATCATTTTTTTGAAGCCCCATGGTTTGAATTTCTTGTTGATTTATCGTTTGAGTCACCATAACAGTAGCATAACCTGAAACCATCAAGTAAATTGCAGCAGTTAAAACACCAAACAAAAAGTTAAAGCCAACACCCGACAAAAGAACAATAAGTCTTTTCCACGCAGGTTGATTGTTCATTGCCTGCGGATTAGACTTTCCGTCTTCATCTTCACCTTCAAAAGCACAAAAACCACCAAGAGGTAGTGCACGAACTGAAAAAACTTCTCCGTCTTTTTTAGTTCTAGAATAAAGTTTTGGACCAAATCCTATTGCAAATTCATTTATTTTAAAACCTAATATTTTGCCAGCACAATAATGCCCAAACTCGTGGACTGTTATCATTACAAGCAGAATAACAAGTGCTAACAAAATATATAAAAAGGTCATATTATCTCCTAATAAATTCTATGTTAAAATTGATTTTTTATACTAAAAGTAAACTAAAAATTACATAAACAAAAGTTGAAACAAACATAAGTCCGTCAACCCTGTCCATAAACCCACCATGTTCGGGGAAAATATGTGCAAAATCTTTAAGCCCAACCTTTCGTTTAAGAGCGGAAGAAACAAGGTCACCAAGTTGATTGATAAACGAACCAATCACACCAACAATAGCAAATGCTGAAATTGATTTTAGCAAACTTATACCATCAAGAGCAAACCAGTTTGTGAAATAAAATATAACAAAACAAAGTCCTGCACCAATTACTCCACCAATAAGCCCCCCAACAACTCCTGCAACGGATTTCTTTGGAGAAACTTCAGGAACAAATTTTCGTTTTCCACAAGCCACCCCAACAAAAAGTGCACAAGTATCAGTGAGCATTGAAACGGCAAACGAAACAATTATTCCCATATAGCCAATATCATATGGCAAATGATTGAGCATATAAAGTGAAGAAATTAACAAAACTGGATAAGCAAAACTCATCATTGTGAATTTTGTTTGATCAAAAAGTGTGCTATTTAAAACCGACGCATCAGGTTCAGTTGTTCCATTTTTGCGGTTAACTGCAAAAACAATGATATCTATTAACATTAATGCAACAAACAAAATCATTGCTAGCAAAATGTCATAAATAAAAACTCTTGAAACATCTTCAACAAAAATGTTAATCAAACACATTGAAAGTGTTGCAAAAATAAGCAAAATCCAGTTCACTTTTTTGCCTACATTTTTATAAGCCTTGTTAATTTCATAAATTGCACCAACACTGATGATTAAAACAAAGGCATCAAAAAATAATGGGCTCACTTGTTTTAGCAAAACAAAAGCCACAGTAAAAAGCAAAATAAACGCCCCAGTAATAATTCTGGTTAACATTACTTTTTTCATTAGTATCTGCCCCCTATTTTCCAAACCTGCGAGTTCTCTTTTGATATTCAATTATGCACTCGTCAAGGTCTTCGCCCTTAAATGAAGGCCAATGTTTTTTAACAAAATAGAGTTCCGCATATGCCATGTTATAGAGCATAAAACCACTAATCCTCTGTTCGCCACTTGTTCTAACCAAAAGGTCAACATCGGGCATATCACCAGTGGTTAAATACTTTTTAAAAGATTCTTCAGTAATATCCTCTGGTTTCACTTTTTCACTAACAATTCTTTTGCAAGCATTCACAATATCATTTCTGCCACCATAGGCAAGTGCAATATTTATTGTTCCCTTTTTGCAATTTTTGGTCGTTTCTTCCGCCTCATCAATAAGGTCTAAAATATCTTTAGATAAAAGCGACCTGTCACCTGTGTGATGAAAGCGATAGTCATATTTAATAAAACTTTTAATCATATCTTTAAGACCACGAAACAGGTTAAAAAGATAGTCAACTTCTTCTTTGCTTCTTCCAAAATTTTCAGTTGAAAAACAGAAAAATGTTAAATTTGGAAAATTTATTTCAGATGCTCTTCTAACAACTCTTTTTATTGCTTCAACACCTTCTTTGTGCCCCAAAAGAGTTGGAAGTCCACGCTTTTTTGCCCATCTTCTGTTTCCATCACAAATAAAAGCAATATGCTTTGGCATATTGTCATAGTCAATTTTATTTTTGTTCTTGCTTTTAAATAACATTTATTACTCCTTAAACGCCAACATAAAATTCACCCAAGATAAGTGTCACATCATCTTCACCTTGCCGAACTGCACAAACAAGCAAAGTGTCACACTTATCATTATGTTTATAATTATTTATAAAATTTATATTTTTATAACCATTTTTGTTTAATAATAGCTGTGCTTCTTCAACTGGCAAACCAATAAGATCGTTTAAATTTTGCATACTAAACCTGCATAATTTCTTTTTCTTTTTCGTCCATCATCTTATCAAATTTTTCAGTTGTTTCGTCAAGAACCTTTTGAACTTCCTTTTCATAAGATGCTTCTTCATCTTCGGTTATCTCGCCATCTTTTTTAAGTTTTTTAAGGGCTTCAATAGCATCACGCCTTGCATTTCTGCTTGCAATTTTTGCATCTTCAACAAGTTTTCTTGTGCTTTTAACAAGTTCTCTTCTTCTCTCTTCAGTAAGCATTGGGAATGTGAGCCTAATAACCCTTCCGTCATCAGTTGGTGTCAACCCAAGGTCTGAAGCAAGTATTGCCTTTGAAATATTTTTAACATTTGATATATCCCAAGGCGAAATCAAAAGTTGCCTAGCTTCAGGAACAGACACATTTGCCATGTGTGGAATTGGTGTTGGTGTTCCATAATAGTCTACTAAAATTTTGTCTAAAATGTGAGGATTAGCCCTGCCTGCACGAATTGTTGCAAGTTCACTTTCATAATGGTTTGTTGCCTTTTTAAGTTCTTCTTCAAATTCCATAAAAATAAGATTTACATTTTCATTATCTGTATTCATAAAAAAATATTCTCCTTTAACTTAATATATAATACTAAATTTTTTTATATTTATCAATCAAAAAAAACAAAGTCGTGCAATTTATACAAAGAAATAAACATTAAAATTAAATTTTTAAGACAAAAAAACACAGGCAAGCCTGTGCTTTATCTTTATTATTTTCCTTCTGTTTGTTTTTTAACTTCTTCAGCCAAATTGTCTTGCCTTTTTTCAAGACCTTCACCCATAACAAATCTTGCAAATCTTCTAACAGAAATCTTTTCACCAATTTTTGCTGTTGCATTTGTTACAAGTTGTTCAACTGTGATATCTGGGTCTTTAACAAACTCTTGTTCAAGCAAGCAAACTTCTTTATAGAATTTGCCAATTTTTCCATCAACAATCTTGTCTGCCATAGCTTCTGGCTTGCCTTCGTTGATTACTTGTGCACGAAGAATTTCTCTTTCTTTTTCAAGAACACTTGAATCAACTTCATCTCTTGAAACATATTTTGGAGCATTTGCTGCAATATGCAAGCAGATGTCGTGACCAAGTTGTTGAAAGTCTTCATTTTTAGCAACAAAGTCTGTTTCACAGTTAAGTTCAAGCATAACACCAATTTTACCATTCATGTGGTTGTAAAGGAAAACTGCACCTTCTGCTGCAATTCTAGATTGCTTTTTAGCAGCCTTTGCAATACCTTTTTCACGAAGCCAGTCTGCTGCCTTCTCCATGTCACCATTGCACTCTGTAAGTGCATTCTTACAATCAAGCATACCTGCACCGGTTTGCTCTCTTAATGTGGTTATATCTTTTGCTGTTATTGCCATATTTATTCTCCTTAAAAATTATTATTTATTTTCTTCAGCAGTTTCTTCTGCCTTTTCTTCTACTTTATTTTCTTCAACTGCTTCTTCTGCTTTTTCTTCAGTTTCAGCATTTTCGTCTTGATGTTTTGCAGCTTCTGCTTCGGCTTCTGCAGCTTTTATTCTTGCCAAGCCTTCTTCGCCTTCTTTTGCTTCAATACATGCATCAGCAATAGCACCAGCAATAAGTTTAACTGCACGAATAGCATCATCATTACCCGGAATAACATAATCAATATCATCTGGATCACAGTTAGTGTCTACAAGTGCAACAATAGGAATTCCCAAACTCTTTGCTTCACGAACAGCAATATATTCCTTTCCCGGGTCAACAACAAAAAGTGCTGCAGGAAGAGTTCTCATTTCCTTAATTCCACCAAGGTTATCTTCAAGTTTTTGCCTTTCAGCCTTTAAACCCAAAACTTCCTTTTTAGGTAAAAGTTCAAATTCACCTGTTGTTTCCATTTGGTTTAATTTTGCAAGTCTGTCTACTCTGCTTCTAATTGTTTTGAAGTTTGTGAGTGTGCCACCAAGCCAACGATTACCCATATAGAACATACCTGCTCTTTGAGCTTCTTCAATAACTGCATCTTTAGCTTGTTTTTTTGTTCCTACAAATAGGATTGAACCGCCAGCTTCAACTGTTGATTTAACAAATGCATAAGCCTCATCAATCAAAGTTACGGTTTTTTCGAGGTCAAGAATATAAATATCATTTCTTGCAGTAAAAATGTATTTTTTCATCTTTGGGTTCCATTTTCTTGTTGGGTGACCAAAGTGAACACCTGCCTCTAGTAATTGTTTCATTGATACAACTGCCATAATAAAAAAATCTCCTTTTGTTTATCCCTCTTTGCGGGTCATCTGCTTTTAGAACGCAAAATCACTCAAAAATTTTAATTTCACGCAACACTAAAAACATCACCACAAATGTGTGATAGCAAGATAATAACACACAAAAACAATTTTTGCAATAACTTTTTTATAATTTAAAAAATAAATTAAAAATTTTAGAAATCGTCTTTTTTACTAATTTGATGTGTTATAATTCTAACTAATATTATTTTGGAGAAAATCAAATGCTTTTTAAACCACCAATTAGCCCTGAAAAAAGAATATTAGACTTTCCAATCTATGCCCTAGATTTGTCAGCCCCTTCAAAGGAAGTTTTTAAAAAAATTGAAAAAGAAGTAACGGGCGTAACCTTTGTTCAATCACTTGCAACTATTGGCGATTTAACAAAAGTTAAAAGTGCTGACCTTTACGCAGTTCTTATTCGACATATTGGAAATTTAAAAATCACTCCTACAAAAATTATTGACGAGTTAAAAAATTCCCTTGCAGTTTTTGGTTTGCACTTGCTTGATTCTGATTATTCAACTTATGATTTTTCAGTTGATATATTAGACATTGGTGAACAACTCTATAATAAAATTGGAAAAATAAAATTTATAAAAAATTCAGGTGTTGAAACTCTCGGTGACCTTTCAATATTAAAATCAAGCATACTTAAAAAATACGGCATAGAATCGGAAGAAATTGAAAAACTTAAAACCGAACTTGCAAAATATGGAGTTTTTTTTGAAAGAAACGCATCTAAAATTGAGCAAACTGGTAAACGAGAAAATAAATATTTAAATATCAAAAAACAAGCTATTCAAAAGCGTTACGAAAAATTTATTTATGATTATCAAATGTATTTGCAAAATCAAGAATTAAATAGCACTCAAACACAAAATTTGCACGCCACAGTCCAAACAGATAATTTAATAACTTCAACAACTAAATATAAGGAGACAACAACAATGACAAAGCCAACAATCGTTCAAAATTCTTATTTTTCTGCAACTGAAGAAACATTAAATCTTTCAGTTGAAACATTAAATCTTGCAAAAGGACTCATGCATAAAATTAAAGACCTTGGTATCAAAACAATTGGCGAACTTGCTAGTTTTAATAAATCTGCACTTTACAAAACAAACATAAATCAAGTGCAAATTAGAAAAATTGAAATTGAACAATCAATTGACGAAAAATCTATGCAATAATAAAAACTAAATTTCACTCATGCAAAAAAACACCAAAAATATTTGGTGTTTTTATTTTTTTGCTTGACAAAAACATATAAATATCTATGGCAAATTATTTTGATGTATCTGTGCCTGCACCTTCGGCTTCATCAAGAAGTTTGTTATATTCAGCAAAAACTGCATCAATAACAGAATCATCAAGTTCAATTTCGAACTTATCTTCGCCATCTTTGCCTCTTGTTACTTTAAACACAAGGGCTTCATCTTCGTCCATACCATCAAGAAGTTCAACTGGTTGCAAAATTGCATAGAACGCACCTTTATATGCAATGCCTGCAATTTCAACAAAATCAATTTCTTCTCCGTCAGCTGAAAGCAATGTAACAACATCATCGTCATCATCTTTCATGTGTTCCATTGATTCAGGAAGGTTTTCATCTTCTAATTTTTCTTCATCTGCCATAATAAACTCTCCTCTATTTTTTTTGTGCAACTATACCTTCAAATTTTTCTTTTTATCAAGATATGTTTGCAAAATGAATGTTGCAGCAAGGCTATCAATTTTTTCTTTACGCTTTTCCCTACGCATACCCGATTCAATTAAAACTCGCTCGGCTGAAACAGTTGAAAGACGCTCGTCTTGATAACAAACAGGAACACTAATTTCTTTTTCAAGAAGTGAACCAAATCGTTTTGCCATTTGAACACTTTGACCTTCACTGCCATCCATTTTTAAGGGAAGCCCAATAACAACCAAACCTGCATCAAGATTACGAACAAGGTTAGCAATATACAAAACATCTGCACTTTCATTTTTTCTGCGATAAGTTTCATAAGCAGAAGCGATAATTTCCATTATATCACTTGTTGCTATGCCAATTCGAACAGTCCCAATATCAAGTGCAACAATCTTCATATTCGCCCCTTTTAGTAATCTACATTAAAATGATAACATAAATTAAAAATGTTGTCTAATTTTTTTAACCAATTTTTATATTTTTTGATTGATTTTTTTTAAAATCTTTGTCAGATTCAACTTCTTGCTCTTTGCTTTCTTTTATTTTTTCTTCAATATTTTCTTTCATGTCTTGAATTTTTTCTTCGGCGTCATCAATGCCTTCATTGATTTTTCTAGCAAGTTTTTTATTTTTGGCAACCATAATGCCACCAACTACTGCACCAATTGCAAAACCCCAAAGCATACCTTTAAGCAAATTTTCCATAGAAACCTCCTACACCTAGTATGTGAGGTTTCGACATTATTATACAAAAAAAGAGCAGATATTCTGCTCAAAATTTAATGGTTTTCATTTTCAATATTTTGAATAAGGTTTAAATTTGTTGCAAATTGTTTATCTTTGTCAGTTTTTTCTTCTTTTGTTTCAAGGGCTTTAATTGGTTGTTTGTTTGGCAATTTTTTATAGATAATAAGTTTTCGAGTTGCATAATTATAAACAAGCACAATAAGTGTCATTATGATTTTTGTTACCCATTCATTAATATTTAAAATATCATATCCAAGCCACATTCCGCCCATGTTGAGAAAAAGCCCAATTGCTGCAAACATTACAAATAAAACAACACCATTAACGGATTTCGACCTTCCCTTTTCTTTGAACACAATAAATGTTGAAAATAAATAGTTGCAAATAACCGAAACTGTAAAACCTGCACCAGTGCCAATAACTGTTGCAATAGTTTTTGGTTCACCACCACCATAGAACACATTGAAAAAGTTTGGATAAATGCTTGGCTCAAACACATATAGCACAATACCCATAACAAACATATCAATAATTGTGCAAATTCCGCCAAAGATAACAAATCTAATAATTTCACTTAACTTTGGGTATTTTTCTTGAAAATTTTTAATAAATTCAACTAAACTCATTTTTCACCTAGACCTATATTATAATTAAAAAATTTTCAAGTCAATAAAAAAGAACAAATACTTTAAGCATTTGCTCTTTTTTTATTAGTCATCTTTTGCACTCTTATTGTAATAACTTTCAACCGCTGCATGCATAGCGTTAACAACAAGTGTCACAACATACATCTTGTTTTCAGGAATTTCACCCGTTATTTCTAAAATATTATTTTCATTCATTCTGCTGATTGCAGAAAGTGACTTGCCCATAATAAGTTTTGTTGCAATATTTGTGCAAGCAATAGCAACAACACCACCATAAGTTTGATATTGTGCTTCGGTGACTTTGTCACCTTCAACTTTAATATAAATTTTTATAATCTCACTGCCAACATCAGACACAACCTTTCCAACACCACTTGCACCTTTTATAACGCCATAGTTTTCAGGATTATAAAATTCTTCCATTATCTTATTTGAATACATCATACTATAACTCCACCTTATTTTTATAGATTCTTATAGCAGAAATACTTCTGATTTTCTTAACAATCTTTCGAAGTGTTTCAACAACACCATCAATTTCTTCTCTTGAAATTTCAGCACCAAAAGTAAAGCGAACAGTTGACCTAACTGTTTCCATATCTTTGCCCATTGCAACAAGAACATGTGATGGCTCGTTTAAAAATGCACCAAAACTTGAACCATTTGAAGCACAAATTCCCTCTTTGTCAAGCATCATAACAATAGCTTCTGCTTCAGCACCTTCAAATGAAATTGAACAGTTATTGGCAAGTCTTTGTGTTGGGTGACCATTGAGCGAAATGTTATGAATAGCTTCTGAAACTTTCTTTTGAAAATATTTTCGAAGAACTCTAACATCACGAACTTTTTCTTCAAGTTCAGTGGTTGCATTTTCAATGGCAACACCAAAGCCAGCACAAGCAGGAACATTCACTGTGCCTGCACGCATTCCGCCTTCTTCACCCGTTCCAGACATAAACTTATCAATTTTTGTTCCACGCTTAATATAAAGTGCACCAACACCTTTTGGACCATAGATTGTGTGTGCTGAAAGTGAAAGTGCGTCAACGCCTAACTCTTTAACATTGATATTGATTGCACCAATTGCACTAACTGCATCAGTATGAAAATAAACTTCATTTTGGTTTGCAAGTTCTGCAATTGCACGAATAGGTTCTAGTGAACCAACTTCATTGTTTGCAGTCATAATTGAAATTAAAATTGTGTTTGGTCCAATAGCTTTGATTATTGACGCATAGTCAACAACACCATTTTCATCAACTGGAACATAGGTAACTTTAAAACCTTCTCTTTCAAGTTCTCTGCAAGATTCAAGCACTGATGGGTGCTCAATACACGAAGTAATGATGTGATTACCCCTATCTTTGTTTGCTCTTGCAATACCTTTAATAGCCCAGTTATTAGCCTCTGTTCCACCTGAAGTAAAATAAATTTCATCTGGCTCGGCACCTATTGCTTTTGCAACCTTAACTCTTGCCTCTTCAAGTTCTGCATCTGCTCGCCTGCCAAGAGCATAAATGCTTGATGTGTTTCCCTGATATTTGTTAAAACATTCAAGCATCTTTTTATAGACATCTGCTGAAATTGGAGTTGTTGAAGCATAGTCTAAATAGATTGTTTTTCCTTCCATAATTTTCTCCTTAATTTATATTATTATAATATAACTAAAAGAAACAAAAATCAATACTAAAAAACAAATTTTTCGCAAAAAATTATAATTTTAGGCTATTTTAACCATAAAAAATTGCATTTTTATTAAAATTAATGCGATTTTTATAAAAAAACCAAGCAAATTATTGCTCGGCTTTTTTAACAGTATTATTTAAAAATCTTTCAAATTCATAGTAATCTTGATAGCTCATTGTTCTTCCAATTTCTTTGCCATTTGAAAAAACAATTATAGTTGGAACAGCTGAAACTTGATATTTGTTTGCAAGGTCTTCCGCACTATCAATATCAATTTGATAAAAATAATATTTACCCTTATATTTATCTGAAATATCTTCAAGAACAGGAGCCATCATTCTGCATGGTCCACACCAAGAAGCTGAAAAATCACAAACACAAATCTTTTTTGAATTAATAATTGCATCAAATTCTTCTTCGGTCATAATTCCTGCATTAAGCATAAATAATACCTCCTAAAACAATATTATAAAATATACTTACTAAGGTCAAATGATTTGCAGATGTTTGACAAATGTTCATCAACATAATTTTTGTCAATCTTAATTGTGATGAGTGGGTGCTCGCCAGTTGCATTAAATGAAACATCTTCAAGCAAACTTTCCATAATTGAGTGAAGTCTTCTTGCACCAATATTTTCATTTGTTTCATTTGCAAGAACGGCAATTCTTGCAATTTCTTCAATGCCATCTTTTTCAAATTCAAGTTTAATATTATCAACATTTAAAAGGCTTGAATATTGCTTTATTAACGAATTTTCAGTATCTGATAAAATTTTAACAAAGTCATCAAAAGTTATGCTGTTTAAAGTGACAGTTGTTGGAAACCTTCCTTGAAGTTCAGGAATAAGGTCTTCAATTTTAGACATATGAAAAGCACCTGCTGCAATAAACAAAATAAAATCCGTTCTAATTGAACCATATTTTGTTGTTACGGTTGAGCCTTCAACAATTGGAAGCAAATCTCTTTGCACGCCTTCTCTTGAAACATCAGGACTGCTTGAACCAGCACCGCCCTTGCCAGTAATTTTATCAATTTCATCAATAAAAACAATACCATCTTGTTCAGCTCGTCTAATGGCTTCGGCTGAAACATTATCCATATCAATAAGTTTTTCACTCTCTTCATTCAAAAAGATATGTTTTGCATCAACAACAGCAAGTCTTTTTTTCTTTCTTTTCTTTGGAAGAATTCCACCCAGCATATCTGAAATATTTATCTCCATACCCATACCCGGAATCATCTGCATTGGGTTATTATCTTCCAAAATTTCAACTTCAACAATTTCATTATCAATCTTATGAGATTTTATATCTTCTAAAATGTGACTTTTTAGAACATCATCAGTCATGTCAGGGTGTTTTGATTTATAACTTTGATAAAGTGCTTGAATTAATCTTTCGTAAGTTGCATTTTCTGCCTTTTCACGAACTTCATCAAATCTTTCC
This sequence comes from uncultured Clostridia bacterium, assembly GCA_944381185.1. GTDB lineage: Bacteria > Bacillota > Clostridia > Christensenellales > UBA1242 > RGIG1681. The sequence continues at coordinate 50,404 of CALWKE010000002.1, read as the reverse complement.
TTTTTAACAAGTCTAACAGAAGCCTCTGCTAAATCACGAACAATTGATTCAACATCTCTTCCAACATAACCTACTTCAGTAAACTTTGTTGCTTCAACTTTAACAAAAGGTGCTTTTACAAGCCTTGCAAGACGCCTAGCAATTTCTGTTTTACCAACACCTGTTGGACCTTGCATAATTATGTTTTTAGGTGTAATCTCTTCACGAATTTCTGCTGGAAGTTTGCTTCTTCTGTATCTGTTTCGAAGAGCGATTGCAACCGCCTTTTTTGCTTCATCTTGACCAATAATATATTTATCAAGTTCATTAACTATTTGTTTTGGTGAAAGTTCAACAGACATATTACACCTCCTCAACTGTGATATGGTCGTTTGTGTAAACACAAATATCACCTGCAATCTTCATTGCTTTTTCAGCAATTTCTTTTGCTGAAAGGTCTGTGTTTTCATAGAGTGCTTTGCCAGCAGCAAGTGCATAATTTCCACCTGAACCAATGGCACAAACCCCACCTTCTGGTTCAAACACATCGCCATTGCCAGAAATAATTAAAAGTTGGTTTTTATCTGCTGCAATCATCATTGCATCAAGTTGACGAATACCCTTATCACCACGCCAAAGCAGTGCAAGTTCAACAGCGGCTCTTTCCAAATTTCCAGAATATTTTTCGAGCATTTTTTCAAAGTGCTCACTAAGGTTAAAAGCATCAGCTGTTGAGCCTGCAAAACCAATAACAACCTTATCTTTAAAAATTCTTCTCACCTTTCTTGCGTTTCCCTTAAAAATGGTATGCTCACCTGCAGTAACTTGTCCGTCACCAGCAAGCACAATTTTGCCATCTTTTTTTACGCCAATAATTGTTGTTCCCTTAAAATCTAACATAAACTCTCCTTATATTCTTTTATGTCATGTATCGCTCTTAATGAATATGCCTGTTTTTTGGCTGACTTATCTTTAATTTTTTCATCAAGTGCTGGAAGTATTCCAAAATTAGCATTCATTGGCTGAAAATGTTTTTCGTCAGCCGTTGAAATATAATTTGATATAGCTCCAATTATAGTAGTTTTTGGAAGAAACGCAAGAGTTTTGCCCAAAATTTTATGCGCAAGAGCCACACCTGCAACAAGTCCACTTGCAGTGCTTTCCATATAACCTTCAACACCTGACAGTTGCCCTGCAATATAAAGATTTGGAATTTCACGAACAGAATAGTCTGGATTTAAAAACTTTGGTGCACAAATAAAACTATTTCGGTGCATAACACCATACTTCACAAAATCCGCATTTTTTAATGCCGGAATCATTGAAAACACTCGCTTTTGTTCCCCAAATTTTAAATTTGTTTGAAACCCAACCATATTATAAAGATTGTTAACATTGCTTTCTTTTCGAAGTTGAACAACAGCAAAGGGTCTTGTTCCATCATCAAGTTCAAGCCCAACAGGACGAAGAGGTCCAAAACGAAGCGTGTCTTTTCCACGACTAGCCATAACTTCAATAGGCATACACCCTTCAAAAATTTCCTTTTTCTCAAAATCGTGAAGTTCAACCCTTTCAGCACCAACAAGTTCATCAACAAAACTATAATATTCTTCTTTACTTATAAAACAATTAATATAATCGCTGTCACCTTTGCCATATCTGCCCGCTTTAAATGTCTTTGTCATATCAAGACTATCAGCGTCGATTATTGGTGCAGATGCGTCATAAAAATGCAAGTTATCACTGCCAAGAATTTGTTTAATTTCGCCTGAAAGAGCATCGCTTGTAAGTGGCCCTGTTGCAACAATGGTTGGAACAGATAAATCAAGTTTTGCAACTTCACCATAATGAACTTTAACATTTGAAAGTGATAAAATTTCTTTTGTTACAAGTTCACTAAACTTGTCCCTGTCAACAGCAAGTGCTGACCCTGCAGGAACTTTTGCCTGCTCGGCACACTTTAATATTAATGAATCAAGTTCTTTAAGTTCCGCTTTAAGGCAACCCGATGCCGTTGCAAGGTCTTCACTTTTAAATGAGTTTGAACAAACAATTTCAGCAAAATTAGAACTTGAATGAGCGGGAGAAAATTTTGTTGGTTTCATTTCAAAAACATCAACAAAAATCCCTCTTTTTGCAAGTTGATAAGTTGCTTCTGCACCAGCAAGTCCACAACCAATAACATTAACTTTTTTGTTCATTTTCTTCATCTAACCTGTTTAAGATATCTATTTCATCTTGAGTTGACATGGTATTATTTGTTGCATTTCTGCTAAAATCAACATCGTCATTTAAAGTTGCTTCATTATTTTTTTCAATCTTTTCTCGCCTAGAGTAATCACATTTTGGGCAAGAGATTATTTTCATATATTTATATGGTTTAACAAAAAGTTCTTCACCACACTTTGGACATTTTTCATTCGCAGGAATATTCCACGAAACAAAAGAGCACTCTGGATATCCTTCACAACCATAAAATGTTTTGCCTTTTTTAGATTTTCGTGCAATAACATTCTTCCCACAAATTGGACATTTTGCAACAACCTTCTTTGGTTCTTCAAGTGGCTTTGTATTCTTGCAGGTTGGATAGTTTGGACATGCCAAGAATTTGCCAAATTTACCTGAACGAATAACCATTTTTGCACCACATTTATCGCACACAACATCACTAACTTCATCAGGAACTTTTAATTTTGTGTTATCTTTAGATGCAGCAATAACATCTTTTTCAAAATCGTCGTAAAACTCGCTTATAACCTTGTGCCAATCTTTACCCTCATATTCAATGTCATCAAGTTTGTTTTCCATGTCAGCAGTAAAGCCAACATTCATAATATCTGGGAAAAATTTAATAAGCATATCAACAACCATATTGCCAAGTTCAGTTGGAACAATACTCTTGCCTTCTCGCTTCACATATTCACGAGTAAAGAGCGTTGAAACTAATTGTGTGTAAGTTGATGGTCTGCCAATACCCTTTTCTTCCATAGCCTTAACAAGACTTGCTTCGGTGTATCTTGCAGGTGGCTTTGTCCATTTTTGTTCAGGCTTTGTTTCCTTGGCAACAAATTTGTCACCCTTTTCAATATTTGGAAGTTTTGCACTCTCTCCATTTTCATCATCAGCTGATTGATTATTATAAACCGCTGTGTAACCCTCAAATAAAAGAGTTCTACCAGTAGTTTTGAATTTATAACCATTACATTCAATATCAACCGAAAGTGAATTATAGGTTGCTTCACTCATCTGACTTGCCAAAAACCTGTCATAAATAAGTTTATAAAGTCTATATTCATCTCTTTTAATCTTATCTTTAAGGTCTTCAGGACGCCTGTCTAGCGAAATTGGTCTTATTGCTTCGTGAGCATCTTGAGCATCTTTTTTATTTTTAAAAGACCTAGGTTTTGAAACAACATAATCTTTTCCAAAATTTTGCTCAATAAATTCTTTAGCCTTTGCCTGTGCCTCGGGTGCAACACGAACAGAGTCGGTTCTAATATAAGTTACAAGTGGGGTTTTTCTTCCACCTGCAATTTCAACGCCTTCATAAAGTGTTTGAGCAACACTGCTTGTTGTTTTAAGGCTCATACCAAGCCTGTTGAGTGCTTCTTGCTGAAGAGTTGAAGTTGTAAATGGTGCACTTGGTTGAGATTTAGTAACTGACTTTTTTACATTTGTTGCAACAAATTCTTCACCAGAAATTGCTTCAACAATTTTATCCATCTCTTCCTTGCTTTTAACAGTTTTATCTTTACCAAGGTTTAAAGTTGCTTTAAAAGTTTCCTTTGAGCCGTCTGTTTTATTTAATATAACTTGAAGTGTCCAATACTCTTCAGGTTTAAAGTTTTGAATTTCCCTTTCTCTGTCAACCACAAGTCGAAGTGTTACTGACTGCACTCGGCCTGCTGAAAGTTTATTTTGAATTTTTTTGCAAAGTATTGGCGAAATTTTGTAACCAACAAGCCTATCAAGAATTCTTCTTGCCTGCTGTGCATTAACCAAGTTATCATCAATTGGCCTTGGATTTTTTATTGCCTCATTAACTGCCGACTCACTTATTTCATTATATGTTATTCTGTTTGCCTTTTTAGGGTCAATCCCAAGAATGTAGCACATATGCCATGCAATAGCCTCTCCTTCACGGTCAGGGTCGGAAGCAAAGTAAACATCTTCAGCCTTTTGCATTTCTTTTTTTATTGCATCAACAGTCTTTTTGTGGTCTGGTGAAATAACATATTCAGGTTCAAAATTATTTTTTACATCAACACCCAAACCTTTTTCAGGCAAATCTCTGCAATGCCCAAATGTTGGCATAACCTTATAGCCACTACCTAAATAGTGTTGCACACTCTCTCTTTTACCGGGACCTTCTATAAGAACAAGTTTCATATACTCTCCTTCAAATCTAAAACTCAATTTATCACATTGATTTAAAAATTGTCAAACATCTTTTTATTCAATATCTCTAATATTTCTTTTGACAAATTCAAAAATTTGTATCTAATAATATTTTTTGTCGAAATAAAGTATCTCTTTAAATTTTGAAGTAAGTGTTTGAATTTCCTTTTTTAATAAGTCCAAACATTTCCATTTTAATAAGTAATGATGAAAGTTTTGATGGCTCAATATCAAGTTTTTCAGAAAGTTCATTAAAAGTTTTTTCTCCTGAAGACAGTTCATTTAAAATTAAGTTTTCATCAAGATTAACTTGGGTTTTACTCTTTGGCTCTACTCTTTTTTGAATGCCAAGTTTATTTAAAATTCTATCAGGATTAATTGTAAAAGTGTCAGGTAGTTCATCAATTAAGTTGTTTGTTCCCTCACTTTCAGGTGAAGTAATATTCCCCGGAACAACAAAAAGTTCTCTTCCTTGGTCAATCGCAAATCTTGCAGTTGTCATGGTTCCACTGCGTTTGCCTGCTTCAATAATAAGTGTTCCAAGTGAAAGTGCTGAAACAATTCTGTTACGCTCTAAAAATGAATAATTTGTTGGCTTTTGCCTTGGCATATACTCACTAACTAATAATCCATTTTTTATAATACGCTCTGAAAGCGCTTTATTTTGAAAAGGATAAATTGAGTCTAGACCACCGGCTAAAACCGCTATGGTTTTCCCGCCTGAATTTAAAGTTGTTTCAGCAACAATGGTATCCGTTCCATAGGCAAGCCCCGAAACCGTAACAAGCCCTGACGAAGATAATTCTTTTGTAAATTTTTCACAAACCAGTCTTCCATAATCGCTTGGCTTTCTTGTTCCCACAATCGCAATAGATTTTTTGCCAAGCAAACTAATGTCGCCTCTATAGTAAAGTGCAAGCGGTGGCTCATCAATGTTTTTTAATTTTTCAGGATACTCCTTTGAAATATAAGTTATAACTTTGATGTCATATTTAAACAAACTTTCTTCAAGTTCTCTTTCAAATTTGATGGGGTCAATGTTAATTAACTTTTCTTTTAATTCACTGCCACCATTAAAATCAAAAAACGCATTTTTTATTAATTTTGGTTCAAAAATGCTATCAATTTTATCAAATTCACTAAATATTTTTTCTGATTTTGAAAAACTTATACCATTTTGATTAAGCCAAATAAGTGCTAGTTCTTCTCCTTTCATATAACTCCTTAAAGTTGAAATTTATCTATATTTCGATATGCAAGAGCTTCTGCAATGTGATTTGCTTCAATATTTTGACTTCCAGCAAGGTCAGCAATTGTTCTTGCAACTTTCAAGATTCTTGTATATCCTCTTGCTGAAATATGAAATTTGTCAAAAGCCATTTTCATAAGTTGTTCACTTTCATCATCAAGTTTGCAAAATTCATTAATCATCTTTGAATTCATTTTTGCATTAGTATGAATTTTAGTTCCCTTAAACCTTTCATTTTGAATTTGACGAGCCCTATCAACTCGCTTTTTTATCTCACTACTTGGCTCTTCAAGTTCCTTTGAAGTAAGTTCTAAAAACTTAACTCTTTCAACATCAATTTTAAGGTCAATTCTATCAAGAAGTGGCCCTGATATCTTTTTCAAATAATTTTGGATTTGCGTTGGCGAACATGTGCAAACCGCATCTTTTGAGCCAAAGTTTCCACAAGGACATGGGTTCATACTTGCAACAAGCATAAAGTTTGCAGGATAATCAAAAGTTCCACTCGCCCGTGAAATTGTAATTTCACCATCTTCAAGTGGCTGGCGAAGAGTTTCAAGAGTTGTTCTTGAATACTCTGGAAGTTCATCTAAAAACAAAACACCATTGCTTGCCAAACTAACTTCACCCGGTTTTGCATCTTTTCCACCACCAGCAAGTGCAACTGTTGACGCTGTGTGATGCGGACTTCTAAACGGTCTTGATGAAATCACACCTTTAGATAAATCAAGTTCTCCTGCAATAGAATGAATTTTTGTAACTTCAAGCGCTTCATCAAAAGTCAGGTCTGGCATGATTGAAGGAATGCACCTTGCAATCATTGTTTTGCCTGCCCCCGGAGGTCCTACCATCAAAATATTATGACCACCACTAACAGCAATTTCTATTGCACGCTTTGCAATTTTCTGACCTTTTACTCTTGCAAAATCTTCGTTGATATTCTCGTTTGTTTCACTTTTCCACTCTGCTTTTTGAACGGGAGAAACATCAACTGTTCCATTTAAAAATGCAACAACATCAGCAAGCGAATTAAAAGTATACACATTTATTCCGTCAATGTAACTAGCCTCTTTTTCATTCGCTTTTGGAATAATGAAATTTGTGTATCCTTCTTGCCTTGCTGAAATCAGTGCAGGCAAAACACCATTAATGGCACGAACTTCACCATCAAGCCCAAGTTCACCCATAATCACAAAACTTGAAATTCTACTCTTTTTAACCTCTCCCATAGATTCAAGAATTGCAATTGCAATAGGCAGATCATAAATAGCACCAACTTTTTTTATATTTGCAGGTGCAAGATTAACAATCACCTTATTATTAGGAAATTTAAAACCCGAATTTTTTATTGCAGAACGAACTCTTTGCCCCGACTCTTTAACAACTGCATCTGGAAGCCCAACTATATCATATCTTGGAAGTCCAAGAATTGTGTCAACTTCAACATCTATTTTAAGACCTTTAAGCCCAACTAAACCATAACTAAAAATTTTTGAAAACATATTAACCTCGACAAACTACAACAAAATAATATCATAAAAATTTTAAAATACAAAATCAAGATTAACAAAAATTTAAATAAAAAAAAGAATATACAAATTTGTATATTCTTTAATAAATTATTTCTTTTCTTTAATTCTAGAATTCTTGGCGGTTTTGCCTTTAAGATAATAAAGTTTAGCCCTTCTAACAACACCCTTACGAACAACTTCAATATGGTCAATTTTTGGTGAATGCAATGGGAATGTTCTTTCAACGCCAATTCCAAAAGATATACGACGAACAGTGAAAGTTTCTCTTATGCCACCATTTTTACGAGCTATAACCACACCTTCAAATGCCTGCAATCTTTCATGAGTTCCTTCAATAACTTTAACGAAAACTTTAACGGTGTCACCAACGCTAAAAGCAGGAATATCAGTGCGCATACCTTCTTTTTCAATTGAATCGATAATATTCATAGGTTTGCCTCCTTTATAAAGTATGTAAGAGTGTTCTTGCTAGCTCTAATGCAGAGGACCACTCATAAGTCACGTTAAGAGTATACCACCCAATCAAAATAAAATCAAGCATTTTTTGTAAAATAATATCTTTTCTTCGCTTTTTATTTATATTTGCCTTTCTTAAAATTTTAGTTAACCAAACAAATTAAGTTAAATATTTGCATCAAAAGCATTTTCAATATATGTAACTTTGCCATTGTCAACACTTGCAACATCAAAACGAATTTGTTTGTCTTGAAACTTTTTATCTTTTAAAAGAAATTTCGCACCTCGAATAATATTAACTTTTTTCTTTGTTGAAATTGCATCAAACCCACTTCCAAATTTTTCATTTTGCCTTGCTTTTACTTCAGTGATAACAAGCAGGTCTGTTAAAGATTTTTTAATATTTTTAAGTTTTTGCATTAAATTTTGCTTAATTTTAATATCTTTTGCGTTTTTTATCTCTTGTTTTATTCTATTTTTTTCAATTTTATATTGAACTTTTTTTGCTAAAATTGCAACAATATCAAGTTCAACGCCCACACAAGAAAAATTGGTATAAACTATTTTATACCCATTTTTTTTCATATATTCTTGTGTTATCTTTTCTCCTTCTTTCCAAGTTCTTTCATTAAACATATCACTTTTCCAAAAACTTTAAAAAACTTAATCTGTGGCAAACACATGGACCAATTTGTTTAAGTGCTTCAATGTGCTCTTTGGTTCCATATCCCTTATTTTTTTCAAAACCATACTCTGGATATTCTTTTGCAAGTTCACACATAAATTTATCTCTCTCAACTTTAGCCAAAATACTAGCCGCCCCAATACTATAACTTAAAGCGTCACCCTTAACGATTCCACGAACCTTAACATCTGTGTCTAGTTTCGAAATAGCATCAACTAAAACAATATCAGGCTTAACATCAAGTTTTTCAATGGCATTTTTCATGCAAAGTTTTGTTGCTTCTAAAATATTAATTTTGTCAATGGTTTCCTCACTAACCATACAAATAGAATAACTTATTGCTGTCTCTTTAATTTTCTCTGCTAGCATCTCTCGTTTTTTTTCACTAATTTTTTTACTATCATCAATCCCATCAATCAAATTGTCAAGTGGCATAATAACACAGGCAACGCAAACAGGTCCTGCAAGTGGACCTCTGCCAACCTCATCACAACCAGCAATAAGTTTATTTCCTTTTTCTAACTCTTCTCGTTCAAAAACTAATTTTTCATTAATATCAACTTTTTTCCTTTGTGTCATAATTCACCTATTCAAGAGTTATTCTTCCAAATTTTCCTGCCCTGAAATCATCAACAAATGTTTTACCAGCACGGTTATAATCAATTTCACCACCACGTATTAAAAATCCACGCTTTTTGCAAAATCTGTCATAAAGTTCAATAAACTCTTCAAATTCAAAGTTAACTTCAAATTTTTGTTTTAAATTATTTGGATACTTTTCAAAAATAATTTTCATAAGTTCAAAGCCCAAATCTGCAAGGTCAAATTCCTTATCAGAAAGCGAACCAACATAGGCAAGATTTCTTGAAATTTCATCATCAAAACTTGGCCAAAGCACCCCGGGTGTATCTAAAAGCAAAAAGTCATCATCAATTTTAATCCAGTTATTAACTTTTGTTACTCCTGCAATGTTGCCTGTCTTTGCTTTTTTTGTGCCCGATAACATATTAATAAGAGTGCTTTTACCAGTATTTGGAACTCCTAAAACCAAAACTTTATATGTTGCACGCAAATTCTTTGCCTTATTTCTCTCAATTTTATCTTTTAACACTTGTTTTAATGCGTTTTTAACTGCCTGTTTAAACGCTGAACTTGTGGCATTAACAATAATTGAAACTTTGTTTTCACTTGAAAATTGCTTTTGAATTTCAATAACTCGCTTTTCATCAGCAAGGTCAAATTTATTGAAAACATATATTATTGGTTTGTTATGAACAATTTTATTTACATTCGGATTTAAACATGAAAATGGTGCTCTGCTGTCAAGCACATAAAGAATAACATCTGCAAGTTTAATTTTATTATCCTCAATATCATCAAGTGCTTTCTTCATGTGCCCCGGAAACCATTTAAGTTTATTCTTTTTTTGAATTTCAATTTCTTCATCAAACATATTTTATTCCCACTTTTTTAAATTCATTTTATAAAGTCTTTGAATTCTCGGTTCTTTTGAAAATGTATCAAAATCTTGAACAAATTCAAAACCAAATTTTTCATATAACCCATTATGTTTGGTATACAGAAAAAGTTCATTAAATGATATATCTTTTTGTGCAGTATCTTTAACTTGTTCAAGTAAATTTCTTCCATATCCTTTACCACGATATTTTTCATCAATATAAACATTTGCAAGCCATGGATAGATGTCTGGTCTGATTTCAAAATCACTATAAACAAATTGATACATTCCAATTATCTCACCATCCAAAAATAATCCGTATATTATTGGCAATTTATCTTCGTTTAAACTATGTTCAACATAACAATTCATTTGTTCAAGAGAATATCCACGCTTTTTACCCCACCAATCAAAAAGCCATTTAACAATTTTATTGAATGTTTTTTTGTTAATTTTAACTAATTTTTTAAATTCAATATGCTTTTTCATATTTCTTCCTTTGCATGATTATATTATTATAACTAATTATTTTTATCTAACAAATCTGGTCTATTATTTTTTGTAAGTTCTAATGACTTTTGTTTTCTCCACTCATCAATTTTTTGGTGATTGCCTGAAAGCAATACTTCAGGAACTTCAAGTCCCATAAATTCTCTTGGCTTTGTGTATTGTGGATATTCTAGTAGTCCGTCTGAAAAAGTTTCAATTTCAGCAGATAATTCTCCCCCTAAAACTCCGGGTATTAATCTTGAAACTGCATCAACAATAATCATCGCTGGAAGTTCACCACCAGTAAGCACATAATCACCAACAGAAATTTCTTCATCAATAAGCAAATCAATAACCCTTTGGTCAACGCCTTCATAGTGCCCGCATAAAAGTATTATATGGTTATTTTTTGATAACTCGCTTGCCATTTTTTGATTAAAAATTTTTCCCTTTGGGCTAAGGTAGATTTTGCGTGCATCTTTGTAGCCATCAATGCTTGTTATTGCATCATAAATCGGCTGTGGCATCATAAGCATTCCCGGTCCACCACCAAAGGTATAGTCATCACATTTTTTGTGTTTGTCTTTAGAGTAGTCACGAATATTAATTATATTTATTTCAAGTTTTCCACTCTCTGCCCCACGCTTCAAAATACTTTCTTTTATTGGTGCAAACATTTCCGGAAAAAGTGTTAAAATATCAATCCTCATAATCGCAGACCTCTTTTAATTTTTGCTTATCTATAACGAGCCTTTTTTCTTTATAATCAAAAGACTTAATAAGTCCAACAACATTTGGAAACATAAATTCTTTACCATTATCATCTTTCAAATAAAAAACTTCGGCACTGCCATAGTCTTGGACATCAGTGATTTTTCCAAAGACTTCGCCGTCATCAAAAACCACAACAGAATTTTTTAAGTCTTCAATCAAAATTTTATCAGCAACCAAATTTCTGTCAATATAAAAATATCTTCCAATAAATGTTCGTGCTTTGTTTATATCAACTCCATCTAAAATCACAACAACACCATCATTTGTTTGAAAAATCCTATTAACTTTAAATTTATTATCATTTTCGTCAAAAACAAAATCAACTTTTTGAATATCAAAATCTCTATCATATTTGGTTGCAACCTTCATTCCGCCTGCAATTCCGTGAATTTTTACAACCTTGCCAAAACTAACTTTTTCCATAACTATCTCCAGTTAAGTTCAATTTTTTGTTCTTATAATTTTTTATCACTGAAATAATCTCAACAACAAGAACAACCGACTCTAATAACACCGCAAAAATAGAGTTTATAAATATATAATATCCAATCCAAAGGGCACTTGCAACAACGCCTAAAATTCCATAAACTTTGACATCTTTATGCCAAACTGAAACCGTGTAAACCATTGTCGCAACAACCGAAAGCAAACTGAATATTCCATTATAAGTAAATATTGCAAGTATTATTGAAATCACAAACAACACTATCAATATCAGCCAATCAACCCAAGTTATTGTATTTTGTTCATCAACCTTTCTATTTTTATTTTGAATTAAAAATATAATATTTCTTGTCACAGCAATACCAACTGTTGCAAGCCCAGACCATGCCGATAAAAATATAAATGAAACACCATTTAACAAAAGTGATATCAAACTAAAAATTAATATCTTTTTTCTGCTGATTATAAGATATGTTGCACCGAGCATAACATAGTGAAAAATAACAAACAGTTGCGATAAAATATAGTTAATACTCATAACATAAAAATTATATCACAGAAAATAAAATTCTGTAAACTAAAAAACTTCTTGGACACCCAAGAAGTTATATTTTTATTATTTTAAATCTTCTTCAATAATTTTGATATGCACATCACGAAGCAGTTTTTCATCAACTGTGTTTGGTGCATTGCAAAGTGGGTCTTGCCCATTTTTGTTCATTGGAAAGGCATAGACATCACGAATGAAATCATTATGAGTTAAAAGCATCATAAGCCTATCAAAACCCGGAGCACAACCAGCATGTGGTGGTGCACCATACGAAAACGCATTATAAAGTGCTGGAAATTTGTTTTCAACAACTTCTTTGTTATAGCCTGCAAGTTTAAAGAGTTCAACCATCATGTTTTGGTCATGGTTTCGAACAGCACCCGACAAACTTTCATAACCATTAATAACAAGGTCATATTGATAAGCAAGTGCATTAAATGGGTCTTTTTTTATCTCTTCAAGTGAGCATTGTGGAAGTGAAAAAGGATTGTGTGCAAACGCAATATTTCCGTCATCGTCTTTTTCAAAAAATGGAAAATCAACAATCCAACAGAACTTATAATCATTTTCATCAATAAGTTCAAGTTCTTTTCCAAGTTCATTGCGAAGAACGTTTGTATATTTAATGGCTTTATCTCTCTCGTCTGCAACAAAGAAAAGTGTGTCGCCTTTTTCAAATCCAACAAGTTTTTTAATGTCAGCCTTTTCACTTTCAGTTACAAATTTTGAAATTCCGCCTGAAAGTTCATCGCCGTCGTTTACAACAAAATACGCAAGTCCCTTTGCTTCTCTTGATTTTAAAAATTCGGTTAACTTGTCATACCACTTTCTTGGTTTTTCATTGGTATGTGCCCTTATACACTTAATTGTTTTACCTTGAAAAACACTAAATGAAGTATTTTTAAAAATATCTGTAACATCAACAACTTTAAGAGGATTTCGAAGGTCTGGCTTATCAGAACAATAGTCACGAATGGCATCAGCATATTTTATTCGTTTAAATTCGCCTATTTCAAAATTAGCAAACTTTTTAAACACTGCCCTGTAAAGCCCTTCCATAACCTCAAACACATCTTCTTGTGTTGCAAAAGCCATTTCCATATCAATTTGATAAAATTCGGTAGGGCTTCGGTCTGCCCTTGCATCTTCATCTCTAAAACATGGAGCAATTTGAAAATACCTGTCAATTCCCGACACCATCAAAAGTTGCTTAAATTGCTGTGGAGCCTGTGGAAGAGCATAAAATTTTCCGGGATTAAGCCTGCTTGGAACAAGATAATCTCTTGCACCCTCTGGGCTTGAAGAAGTAAGAATTGGTGTTTGAACTTCGGTAAAATTTTGTGAATTCATATATTCGCGAACAAACAAAAGCAAATCACTTCGAAGTTTAAGCATCTTTTGGTTATACTCTGCTCTAAGGTCGAGATATCTATATTTAAGCCTTATATCTTCAGCAACACTCTGGCTATTTTTAATTTCAAAAGGAAGTGTTTTTGTGCACTTGCCAAGCATTTCAATTTTTTCTGCAACAACCTCAACTTCACCTGTTGGCATATTTAAGTTTTTACTTTCACGCTCAACAACCTTTCCTTCAACTGAAATAACATCTTCTTTATTAAGTTCAACAAATTCATCACGAAGAACGACTTGAGTTTTCCCATATTGGTCACGAAGAACAACAAATGTAACTCCGCCAAGTTTACGAATTGAATCAACCCAACCAGCAAGTTTTACAGTTTTTCCAGCATCAGATAGTCTTAAACTTCCATTATCAATATTTCTGTATTTATTTATAGTAATCTTTTCCATAAATTCTTCCTTAAAATTTTTACATACAAAATATATCACAATGTCAAAAAAATAGCAATATTTTAAAACAATAATATATTTTTATATATCTATTGAAAATTTTAAATAATTATGATATAATAACGATATATGGGGAGTTTTTAAAATGGCAAAAATTCAAATCACAAAAGATTTTTTAATTAACACATTAAAATTAACTGATGAACAAGCCGAATATTATTACAGCAAAATTGAAAAAAGTTCTTTTCACGCAATACTCAATCAAAGTAAACAAATGTGGCTTGATAAAATTGATTTTTACAAAAACGAAGTTGGCCTTTCACTTGATCAAATTTTAAATTATTTCACATTGCTTGTTTTAGAATTAAGTGAAAAACCATCTTCTGCAAATAAGAGAATTGAATATTATAAAACCGAACTTGGCTTCACAAAAAAGCAATTTCAAAAAATACCAAATATAATCACAAGTGACACATTTTCAAGCCCTGAAGAAAACCCAACATCAATACAAGCCAAAGTGAAATTTTTTAAAACTGAACTTGGTTTTACTAACAAACAATTAAAAACAACCCCTTCTCTTTTAAGTTACGATTGCATTTTAGAAGATATAAATAACCCAACATCAATAAGGTCTAAAATCAAATTTTATAAAGATACCCTTGGGTTTACTAATAAGCAATTTCAAATTTTGCCAAACCTTTTAACATCTGATTGTTCTTCTGATGAAGGCGTTCCAACATCAATACGAGCAAAAATCAAATTTTATAAAGATACACTTGGGTTTACTAACAAACAATTTCAACAATTTCCTACCCTACTTTGCTATGACACATACAACGAAAAAAATAAAACTTCAGTTATAAGAAAAATTAAGTTTTATAAGGAAATATTGGGGTTAACCAATGAAAATCTTCAAAAGTTTCCTACCCTTCTTGGTCTTGATTGTGATGAAAACAGCGAAAATCCAAAATCTGTAATAAAAAAACTAACAATTTTAAATGAAATTGGAATAACACTTGCTGATATCCAAAATAATCCACGAATTTTAATGTGCCCAACTGCTGATCTAAAAATAAAATATGCACTTTGGGCAACAATGTTTCCAGATAAATCATATATGAAAATTAATGGTTGGTTTGTAACTAGTCCTGAAAAAATTTATGCAAGATATATGTATATTAAACATGATTTAGGATTAAATTCAACCCCAAGGCAACTTGATGAATCTGAACCAGAATTTAAAAGACAATTCAAAGCAACTAGTAACGACCTAATGAAGTTATATCCACTTAACGAAAATGCAATCGATCAAATTTATGAAACTTATAGTTCGCTCAAAATTGAGCCACCTCTTCAAAAAGATTAAGGAGAATAATATGGATAAACTTTTATATAACTTTTTTAAAGAATTAAAATTTGATGACGGAGAAATTGAAACATTAGTTGAACAATCACCCGTACTTGAAGAACTTTCAGTTGATGAAGCATCTGAAAACCTTAACATACTAATTTCATTTGGGTATCCTGTTGATGATTTAACTTATATTATTGCGATGAATCCGGGTTTTTTATGTCGAAATTCAGAAGAACTTAAAAATGATTTGAAAAAACTTGCAAATGAATATGATGATATTGAACAAGCACTTAAAAACGACCCATTTTTAATTTAAAATAAAAAGCAGTGAATTTTCACTGCTTTTTTTACAAAAAAAATAAGGCAATAGCCTTACTTTTCAAATTTAACAAAAACATGTTTGTTTTGTTTTTTTGCTGATGTTCTAACCACTGTTCTAATAGCGGTTGCAATCTTTCCACTTCTTCCAATAATCTTACCAAAATCTTCTTCTGGAACTTTAACAGTGTAAACTGTTTCCCTGTCATTAACAGTTTCAGTAACTATCACATTTTCAGGGTCAGAAACAAGATTTTTAACAATAAATTCAACTAACTCTTTCATAAGCACCTGCCAAATTTATTATTTAGACTTCTTGTCAGCTTTGGTTGCACCTGCTTTAACTAAAAGAGCCTTAACTGTTTCAGTTGGTTGAGCACCATTGCTAATCCATTTATTAGCCTTTTCGACATCAATTTTGATTTCTTCTGGATTTGTAAGTGGGTTATAAGTTCCGATAAGATCAATATATTTTGCATCTCTTGCAACTCTTGAATCTGCCACTACAATTCGATAAAAAGGGCTCTTTTTATCACCTAATCTTGTAAGTCTCATTTTAACTGCCATTTCTTTTTCCTCCGATTTGAATTTATCATCACAGCAAAAGCTGATAGATACTAATTAAAATTTAAAATTTCGTCCGAGCATCTTTTGAAGTTTTCCACTATTCATATTCTTCATCATCTGTTTGGTTTGTTCAAATTGCTTAATTAAAGCATTAACATCTTGAATTGTTGTTGCACTTCCCTCTGCAATTCGTTTTCGATTGCTTGCTTTTATAAGGTCTGGGTTAAGCCTTTCTTTTTTGGTCATTGACTGAATGATTGCCTTATACTTTTTAATTTTTGTTTCATCAACATCAGTAGCTTTAAATTTTGTTCCGGCACCCGGTATCATACTAATTATGTCTTGAATGTTTCCCATTTTGCCAATTTGTTCAAACTGAATCAAAAAGTCTTCAAATGAAAATGTGTTCTTTCGAATATTCTCTTCAACTTTTTTCATCTCTGCTTCATCAACGCTTGCCTGTGCCTTATCAATAAGTGAAAGCACATCACCCATACCAAGAATTCTTGAAGCCATTCGATCAGGATAAAATGGTTCAATATCACCAATTTTTTCACCAACACCGCAAAATTTAATTGGTTTGCCGGTGACGGCTTTAACTGAAAGTGCCACACCACCACGAGTGTCACCATCAAGTTTTGTTACAATCACGCCTGTAATATCAAGCCTATCATTAAATTCTTTTGCAACATTAACTGATTCTTGACCCGTCATAGCATCAATAGTAAGAAGTATTTCAGTTGGATTAACAGCCTTCTTGATATTTTCAAGTTCCTTCATGAGCTCTTCATTGATTTGAAGACGACCCGCCGTATCAATAATAACAGTGTCATTACCCATACGCTTTGCCTGTTCAACGGCTTGTTCAGCAATTTTAACAGGGTTAATTGTTCCCTTTTCAAAAAAATCAACACCAGCATTTGAAGCACCAATTTTAAGTTGGTTTATTGCTGCAGGACGATAAATATCACAGGCAACAAGCATAGGTTTTTTGCCTTGCTTTTTAAGCATAAAACCAAGTTTTCCCGCCATTGTGGTTTTTCCAGCACCCTGCAAACCACACATCATAATAACTGTTGGTGGCTTTGGTGAAACTTCAAGTTTTGATTGCGTTCCACCCATAAGGTTAACAAGTTCATCACGAACAATTTTAATAACTTGTTGACCAGGAGTCAAACTATTTAAAATTTGTTCACCGACTGCTTTTTCTGAAACTTTGCTCACAAAATCTTTTGCAACCAAAAAATTTACATCGGCTTCAAGCAAAGCAATTCTAACTTCACGCATAGCCTGCTTGATTTCAAGTTCTGTAAGTTTGCCACGCTTGGTTAGTTTTGAAAATATATGATTTAATCTTTCGCCCAATGATTCAAATAATCCCACACGAAACCTCCTAAATTCTGGTTTTAATGTCATCAACAACTTGAATTAAATAATCGGCAGATTTGCCATTTTTTATAAATTTTTTTAGTGTTTCAAGTTCATTTTTTAATTCACTATTTCGGCTCACAACTTTGCACTTGTCTTCAAATTCAAGAAGTTGCTTTTTTGCTTTTGTGATTGCATCGTGAATAGATTGCCTAGATTCGCTGTCAAGTTCGGCAAGTTCACTTTCACTAAGGTCAAGGTTAAGATACTTATCCATAACCGCATGTTGCTTGTTAGATAAAAGTTTGCCATAAGTATCAAATAAAACCACAAAAGATGTATGTTCTTTAATTTCCATAAACTACCTTTGTCAAGCAAATTTACTTTACATATAATACAACTAAAATCTCTACTTGTCAATGATTTTATAAAACTAAATGAAGCTTTTTTTAAATTACTCAAAATAAATAATTTCTTTATTTAATTTTTTTGCATATTCAATTTCATTTTTAGTTGACTCACCAATATATCCACCAATATTTAAAACAAAAATGGCATCACTGATATCAATTTTCTGAAAATGTGCCTTTTTAATATTTTCCATTTCTTTGTCAGATAAATTTTTGCCTAAATTATAAACGCATTGAATAACACACCAGCCATATTCTTTTTCTAATTTTGAAGCAACATCAATCATATCTTTTTGAAATTTCATACTTCCACAGATTGTAACAATTTTATTTTTCATAAAATTTTCTCCATGCCCATAATACTAACTTTAATTAATAAAATAACAGCATACCGGTTGATATGCTGTTTTTTCTTATTCAAAAATTGCATCAACAAAATCGCTTGCATCAAAGTCGAGCAAATCATCAGCAGATTCGCCAACTCCAATATATCTTATTGCCATATCTGGATACTTGCTTACAAGTTCAATCAAAAAGCCTGCCTTGCTTGTGCCATCAAGTTTTGTTACACAAATATCAGTAAGACCCACCGCTTCATTAAAAAGTGAAACTTGGCTGATTGAGTTTTGCCCCGTTGTTCCATCAACCACAATAAGTTTGTGATAATGTGCTTCAGGATATTCACGGCTAACAACTTTGCCAATCTTTTTAAGTTCTTCCATAAGATTAATTTTATTGTGAAGTCTGCCCGCAGTGTCTATCAAAATAACATCGGCTTCTCTTGCCTTTGCTGAAGAAATTGCATCAAACACAACAGCTGAAGCGTCAGCACCCTGTTCACCTGCAACATATTTTGCTTTTGCCCTGTCTGCCCAAACTTTAAGTTGGTCACCAGCAGCCGCCCTAAAAGTATCAGCACCTGCAATAACAACCTTCTTTTTTTTACTTGCGAACTTTTGAGCAATTTTACCAATAGTTGTTGTTTTGCCAACACCATTAACACCAACAACCATAATTGCAAGTGGATACTCAAATTCTTCCGCAACATTTTCATTTAAAATATCTTTCATAATATTTTTTAGAAGTTCTTTTGAGTCTTCAGTTTTTTTGAGTTTCTTTTGTTTTATTTCTGCTTTAAGCCTATCCAAAATTTCACTAACTGTTTCCGTTCCAATGTCAGCACTAATTAAAATGTATTCAAGCTCTTCAAAAAAATCTTCATCAATTTCATTTCCAGTAAAAATATATTTAAACTTTTCTGAAAAAGATTTTTTTGTATTCTTTAGTCCATTAACAAGCCTTGAAAAAAATCCCATAAAGCACTCCTTAAAATGTAATTATATATTTATTATTTTATAGTAAATACGCAAAAATTTTCTAATTTTAAGCAAATTTAACTATAATTTTATCTAAAAATGGTATTTTTTGCGTTTTTATTCAGCATTATCAATTTTGATTGCATCTGAAAGTTTAACAGAAACAACTTTTGAAACACCCTTTTCTTCCATGGTAACACCATAAAGAGCATCGGCAAGTTCCATTGTTGGCTTACGGTGTGTGATAACAATAAATTGAGTTTCTCCGCTATATCTATGAAGATATTTTGCATACCTCTCAACATTAGCATCATCAAGTGCTGCTTCAATTTCGTCAAGCACACAGAATGGCATAGGGCGAAGTTTTAAAATTGAAAATAGAATAGCAACTGCCGTAAGTGCCTTTTCGCCACCAGAAAGAAGTGTTATGTTTTGAAGTTTTTTACCCGGTGGTTCTGCAATAATATCAATGCCACATTCAAGAACATTGTTTTCATCTTCAAGCAAAATATCTGCTCTTCCGCCACCAAACAATTCTCGGAATATAACTTGAAAATTCTTTCTTATTTGGTCAAATTGGTCTTTGAATTTTTCTTCCATTTTTGTGGTTAAATCTTTAATAATTGTTCGAAGGTCTGTTTGAGCTTTCGTTAAATCATCTCTTTGAACCACAAGGTCATCATATCTTTCTGAAATAGTTTTAATATCTTCAATGGCTGCAAGGTTAACATTTCCAAGTTTTTGAATACGCTTTTTAATATCAGCACATTCTTCAGTGCCCGCTTTCAAATCAAAATCAGCTATCGCCATTTGCTTTGCATCGCCATAAGTCATTTGATACTCTTCCCAAACTCTATTTTGCATATTTTCAAGGTCGGTATCAATTTTCACAATGGCATTTTCTTCTTTTGCACGCCTATCATTTGCTCTTTGAATTTCGCCAGCCAAAAGCATTTTGTTTCCATCTGCTTTATTCATCAAGTCCTGACATTTTTTCTTTTCATCAGTAACTTCTGCAATTTTTTCTCTAACAAGTTCAACCTTCTTTGAACTTGATGAAAAGGTGCTGTTTGAAATTATATTTGTTATTTGTTCATTAAAGTTTTCAATGTCTTGATTGTTCTTTTGAACTTCTAACAAATTTTCTTTTGTTCGATATTCTGTTTGTGCATTTAAAATAGTTAATCTTTCAAGTTCACTTTCAATATTTTTTAAATCATTTTTAGCGGTTTCAAGTTTAATTTTAACTTCACCAATTTTTTCAAAAAGTTCATCACGCTGATTTCGAAGTTTGCCAAAATTATCACTTGCCTGTTTTTTGCTCTCACTTGCTTGTGATTTTTTTGAGTCTACCGCTTGCTGTTCTTTTGAAATCCTTTCAATTTCATTTTCAACAAAATCAATTTTATCAAGCAAAGCTGAAAAACTTATCTCATGACTGGCAAGCGACTCTTCTATTTCATCTTTTTGTTCATCACAAGAATCAATAAATTCTTCTTGCTTTGCCTTATCCATTTCAAGAATATGAATTTCATCAATTTTAACACTTAATAAATCAGACTGTTTTCCACTTTCAGTTCGAATACTTTCTGCCTGTTTTTCAAGACTTTCCATATCTTTTTTCAAATTTTCAAGTTGAACTTTAAGTGTTTCTATTTCACGATCTCTGCCCAACAAGTTTGTTGAATTATCTTTTCTGCTTCCACCAGTCATTGAACCTTGTGGACTAATTATATCTCCATCAAGTGTAACAATTTTAACTTGATAACCTGTTGCTCTTGAAAACTCAACCGCATTATCAATATTATCAACAATCAATGTTGAACCAAGCAAACTGCTAAAAACTTTTCTATATTTTTCATCAAAATCAATAAGTTCACTTGCAACACCACACACACCTTTCATTGAAAGTTTTGAAAGTATGCTCTGTGGCATATATCTTTCTTTAACGCCAGTAATTGGCAAAAATGTAACCCTGCCAAATTTATTATATTTCAAATACGCAATAAGGTCTTTTGCATCTTCTTCATTTTTAGTAACAATATTTTGAACACTTGCACCCAGTGCCATTTCAATAGCAACTTCATATTTTGCAGGAACTTTCATAAGACTAGCAACAACACCAATAACCTTTCCGCCAATACTTGTTCCGTCGTGTGCTTGTTCAAGCAACCTTTTAACACTAACAGCAAAACCTTCATTATATTCCTTCATCTCTGAAAGCACATTGAATTTACTTAACTTTGTATGATATTCAACTTTTTTAGCATCAATTTTTTCGTTTATTTCATTAAACTGTTCATTAAATTCATTAATAGAATTTAAAATTTGCTTCTTTTCATTTGTCTTATTTTCGATAGATTTTTCAATTCTTTCAATTTCACTTTCAGCCTGCGAAATTTTGTCGTCAAGTGCCTTGTCTTCTTGTTTTAAATTATCACCTTCACCTTGAAGTTCAACTTGTCTTTCTTTTAAAGATGATAACTCTGTTTTATATTTCAAAAGATTTGATTTTATATCGCCCGACATCTCTAACGTTGAATAAAGTTCACTATCAAAACTTTCAGCATCTGCTTCACCAAGTCTTAATTTTTCAATAGTCAAATTATAGTTAGATTCTAAAGATTTTGACTCAAATTCAACTTCTTTTATATGATTTTCAGCCAATTCTTTATCTTTTTGCAGTTTTTCTATCAATTCACTATTCTTTTGAGTTTCAAATTTTCCCTGTTCAATTTGCCCAGTAAGTTTTTCATTTTGCTCTTTTAAAATAGAAATTTTTTCATTAAAAAGTTTAACTTCACCATTTTGTTTTTCAAGTGCAACAGTAAGGTTCAAAAGTTCATCACGAAGAGTGTTTATTGTTTCATCAAACTCATCAATTTTTGCTTGGTTTTGTTCATACTCTTGAAGAGCCTTTTCAAAATCTTTTTGTTTTAAAGCAAGTTCTTCATCAATCGCTTTTATATTCTCATAAATTTTTTCTTTCTGTTTATTTGAATTTTCATACCCATAAACATAAATATTAATTTCAAGTTCTTTAAGTCTGTTTGATAAGTCCAAAAATATTTTTGCATTTTCCGCTTGGGTTTTAAGTGGTCCAAGTTGTTTTTCAAGTTCAGCAATAATATCATTAATTCTAACCAAATTTTCATTAACTCTTTCAAGTTTGTTTTCGGATTGATTTTTTTCTTCTTTAAATTTAGAAATTCCCGCCGACTCTTCAAACACATTTCGTCTGTCTTCTGGCTTTGCTGAAAGAATGCTATCAATTTTTCCTTGACCAATAACACAGTAACTTTCTTTTCCAAGACCAATGTCACGAAAAGCATCAACAATGTCACGCCTACGACAAGTGTTTTTATTTATCAAATATTCACTCTCGCCACTTTTATAGAGTTTTCTTGTTAAAATAACCTCATCATAATCAAGGTTAAATATTTTTTTAGAGTTATCAAAATATAACGAAACTTCGCAATATGATTGAGCTTTTCTTTTTTCTGTTCCATTAAAAATAACATCTTGCATTGATGAACCACGCATAGATTTTGCACTAGATTCACCCATAACAAAACGAATTGAATCGGCAACATTACTCTTTCCGCAACCATTAGGCCCAACAATAGCAGTTATTCCCGGTTCAAATTTAATTTCAACTCTATCAGCGAATGACTTAAAGCCATAAATATCTATTTTTTCAAAATTCATAAGTTTATCCTAAAATATTTTTAATAGCAACATCAGCAGCATTCTCTTCTGCTGTTTTTTTGTTAGAGCCAACACCAATCCCACTCTTTTTGTCATCAATAAAAACTACTGTTTTATAGGTTGGATTGTGGTCAGCACCCGATTTTGTTGTGCTATAAACAATTTTTGATTGTTTAAGCATTTCTTGAAGTTTTGTTTTTGGGTCATCATCAAAACCATTCTTTTTTATATTTTCAATAATATTGCCCACTGCTTTATTGAAAAATTTAGTGGTTTCGTTTATTCCTGAATCAAGATAAATTGCACCACAAATGGCTTCAAACAAATCACATTTAATTGCAAGTGAAATTGTAGTATTTTTCTGTTCACCCACACCTTTAAGCAAAAACTTATCAAGCCCTAATTTATCTATTGCTTCGGCAAGGGGCTTTTCGCTAACAACTTTTGAACGAATTTTTGAAAGGTCGCCTTCTTGACCATTAAATTCCAAATAAAGCCTGCTAGTTATAATTAATTCAATAACGGCATCACCCAAAAACTCAAGCCTTTCATTTGATTCAGTTCTGTGTTCATTTGAATAACTTGAATGAGTAAAGGCTGTTTTTAAAAGTGCTTTATTTTTAAATGTGTAGCCAACAATTTTTTCGACTTCGGCATAATTAAAATTCATTTTCACCTTACTTTTCCTCTGCAATACTAGAATTTTTTATGCCTTCACGCATGTTTTCAATATAATTTGATTTATAAATATCAATAACTTGAAGAACACATGAATAAATTGTTTTAGCTTTGCTTGAACCATGTGACTTTATCAAAATTTTATTGAGACCCAAAAATGGAGAACCACCAACATCAGTATAGTTCATTCTTGCCTTAATTTTTTTGAAAACACCTTTCATCATAAGGGCACCCAGTTTGCCTTTAAGCCCCGAGTCTGCCACTTCATTTTTCAAAATTTGCATAAATGCTTTGATTGTTCCTTCTGCAGATTTCATGGCAACATTACCAGTGAAACCATCAGCCACCAAAACATCATAGTCACCTGAAAGCATTTCTCTTGCTTCCATATTTCCAACAAAATTAATGTCTTTTGTGTTTTTCAAAAGTTCAAAAGTTTGATGAATTTGCTCATTGCCTTTATGGTCTTCAACGCCATTTGAAATAAGACCTACTCTAGGATTTTCAATGCCCAGCATTGCCTTAACATAAATTGAACCCATAATTGCAAATTGCACTAAATATTCAGGCTTGCAATCAACGTTTGCACCGCAGTCAATAAGCAGAGTTTTTCCACCGGTTACAGTTGGCAAAAATGGAGAGAGTGCTGGTCTTTTAACCCCCTGCATTCTTCCAACAATAAACAGTCCACCAGATAAAACTGCCCCTGTGCTTCCCGCACTAATCATACCAATAATGTCATCTCTTTCCTTTAAAAGTGTTAGGGCTTTAACAAGTGAACTCTCCGTTTTTCTGCGGATAGCCATTGTTGGCGATTCATCATTTGAAATAACATCAGGTGCATGAACAATTTCAATTCTATCACCTGAATAATTTTCTTGTTTTAAAATATTTTCAATTTTCTCTTTGTCGCCCGTTAAAATTATTTCAACATCAGGAATAAGATTAACTGAAGTGATTGCCCCCTTAACAATTTCTTCGGGAGAATAGTCACCACCAAAAGCATCAATAATAATCTTCATACTTTCACTCCTAAAATCACCTATAATTATAAATGATTTTTTTTTATAATTCAATTAAAATAAACTAAAAACACCATTATATAACAATTAAACTTTAAAAAAACAACCAAAATGGTAATTTAAAATATTTTTACCATAAAAAAAATTGGATATTTCTATCCAATTCATATTTAAAATAATTATTTCTTTTCATCGGCTTTAACACTAATTTTCTTTTCGCCATCATAATAACCACAATTTTCGCAAACTGCGTGTGCTCTTTTAAGTTCGTGGCATTGTGGACATTCAACAAGTGTTGGGGCTGTTGCCTTCCAGTTAGCAATTCTGCTTCTGCCTCTGGCCTTTGAACTTTTGCGTTTTGGAACTGCCATTAATCTATCCTCCTATCACATCAACCATGGTTTGGTTGAGAAATTTACTTAACAGGCACACAAAATGCACCTTTTATACAAAGCAAGATAATAATACAACAAGTTTTATCTTTTGTCAATTATATTTTTAAATTTAACAAGTTTATTTAACAAGTGCCTCGGTATCTTCAGCAATCATAAGTTCTTCATCAGTTGGAATAACATAAATTTTAACTTTAGAGTCATCTGCAGAAATAACATTAACTTCACCGCGTTTAAAGTTTTTATTTTTATCTTTATCAAGAACAATTCCAAGCCCTTCAAGACCGGTTAGCACTGATTCACGATATTCAATACCATTTTCACCAACACCTGCAGTAAATGCAATAGCATCAACTGTTCCGAGCACTGCATAGAAAGCACCTATATATTTTTTAACTTTATATGCATGCATTTTAAGAGCAAGCCTTGCGTCTTCGGCTCTTTCACTTTGCTCGTCACTATAAGCAACTTCTTCAACATCTCGCATATCTTCACTTATGCCAGACACACCCAAAAGACCACTCTTTTTGTTAAGATAGTTGATTGTTTCGCCAATGGTCATGCCTGTTTCTTTCATAATTCTTTCACAGATTGAAGGGTCAACATCACCCGACCTTGAACCCATCATAACGCCTTCAAGTGGAGTGTATCCCATTGTGGTATCAACACATTTACCATTTGAAACGGCTGACAAACTTGCACCATTACCAATATGGCAAATAATAAAGTTACCTTTTTTGCCTTCAAGTTTTTCAAGTTCGCCTGCAATGTATCTGTGACTTGTGCCATGGAAACCATATTTTCTAATATGCCAATCAGTGTATGCCTTTTTAGGAATAGCATAACGATATGCATAATCTGGCATTGTTGAATGGAATGTTGTGTCAAACACGGCAACTTGTGGAACACCTTTCAAAATTTCTCTGCATGCTTTAATTCCTGCAATATTTGCTGGTTGATGAAGTGGTCCAAGTGGAATAAGCTGTTCAAGTTCGCTTAAAACTTCATCATCAATAATAACAGAACTTTTAAATATTTCACCACCATGAAGAACCCTGTGACCAACGGCTTCAATATCATCAAGCGATGTAATTTCAGGAACAACATCACTAATCAAGCAGTCAAGCACAACTTTAAGTGCGTCACTGTGATTTTTCATAGTAACATTTTCTTCATATTTTCTTCCATTTGTTTTGTTGGTATGCCTGCCATCAATACCAATTCTTTCACAAAGACCTTTTGTGATAACAGTTTTTGTTTCGGTTTCAATCACTTGATATTTTAGTGACGAACTACCAGCATTAATAACTAAAATTTTCATATATCTCTCCTTAAAAATTATAATGTTTGAATAATTGTGATAGCTATGCAAAGAACAATCTCATCTGCATTTGTTCCACGAGAAAGGTCATTAACTGGCTTCTTTAAACCTTGAAGAACAGGTCCGACTGCATGAACACCTGCAAGCCTTTGAACAAGTTTATATGCAATGTTGCCTGCATTTAAATCTGGAAAAATAAGAACATTTGCTTTGCCTTTAAGCACTGAATTTGGACATTTTATTTCTGCAACTTCAGGAACAAGTGCCGCATCAGTTTGAATTTCTCCATCAATAATAAGGTCTGGCGACTTTTCTTTAACAATTTTAAGAGCTTCCTTAATTTTAACAACATTAGGGTCTTTCATTTCATCACCTGAATGTGTTGAATATGAAAGTAATGCAACTCTTGGGGTCATTCCGCAAAGACTTTTTGCTGTTTCACTTGAAACTATGGCAATTTCTGCAAGTTCTTCAGCAGTTGGATTTGGATTAACTCCACAATCAGCAAAAACTAAAAAACCATTTTCACCATAGTTTTCATTTGGTGATTCCATAATAAATACCGATGAAACTTTATTTATTCCCTCTTTCATCTTAACAATTTGAAATGCAGGTCTTAAAACATCTGCTGTGTGAGTTATTGCTCCTGAAACAAGACCATCTGCATCACCAGCACGAAGCATAAGGTTTGCATAGATAAGTTTGTTTGAAACTTGCTCTTGTGCCATTTCTTCGGTCATGCCTTTATTTTTACGCAGTTCATATAGAAGATTTGCATATTCATTTTTCTTTTCACTTGACCTACTTACATCAACAAATGTAATGTTTTCAAGTTGACTTTCAGTAAAATTGTTTTCAAGTTCTTCTCTGCTTCCAAGAAGAATAATTTTACAAAGATCCATATCAGCAGCTTTTTTTGCTGCTTCAATAATTCTTGAATCTTCTGTTTCAGTTAAAATAATTTTTTTGTTTGTGTGTTTTGCTTTTCCTGTTAATAGTTCAAAAACATCTGCCATAAAATTTTTACCTCAAAAATATTGTTATTTAAGCAAAATTGCTTATAATAAGATATATTATAATTATTAAAGCATTTTTTTCAAGCAAATGAGGATAAGTTATGAATTTTTGTGGAATAATTTGTGAGTTTAATCCCTTTCATAATGGGCATGAATACATTATTCAGGAAGCCAAAAAACAAACAAATGCAGAAATTGTTTGCGTTATGAGTGGAGATTTTGTGCAACGCGGAGAACCCGCAATAGAAGATAAATATTCAAGAGCAAAAAAAGCAATAAGTGCGGGTGCAAACGCTGTGCTTGAGCTTCCAATAATCTATGCCTGTTCAAACGCAGAAAATTTTGCCTATGGTGCCATTAAAATATTAAATGCGATAGGTGCAAAATATGTTGCATTCGGAGTTGAAAACACAACTCTTGAAATTCTTAAAACAGTCGCAAAACTAAAATATGAAAATTCAGTTACCTTTCAAAATAATTTTAAAAACGAAATTGAAAACGGAATTAATTTTAACACCGCTCTAAAACGAAGCATTTCAAAAACACTTAACGATAAAAACGTTCTTGAAATCCTTGAAAAACCAAATAACATTTTAGCGATTGAATATTTAACTGCAATACTAAAACTCAAATCACAAATTATTCCAGTTGCAATTAACAGGTGTGATGACGGATATTATGAAACAGTTAATAAGGGTAAATTTTTATCAGCATCAGGCATAAGAAATAAAATTTTTAACGGCGAAGACTATTATGAATTTATTCCAAAAAACGCAAAATTAGACACTTTTTTTAATAAAAACCATATAAAAACACTTAAAACTCTTCAAATTTTAAAAATTAAGCAAACACCTGAAAAAGAACTTGAACTCTTTTATGACTATAGTGAAGGCATTGAATATCGAATAAAAAAGATGTGTAATAATTACTCTTCTTTTGATGAAATTGTTTCAAATATTGTTTCGCCAAGATATCGAATGGCTAGAGTAAACAAACTTATGCTATATCCACTTTTAGTCGTAACAAAAAAAGTTATAGAAAAATCAAAGGCAACAAAACCTTGTGCAAAAGTTCTTGCAATAGAAAAAAATAATAAAGAGTTATTAAAAACAAAAAAACAAAAAATAAATTTAATAGTATCAAACAATGATTACAATAGCCTTAATAAAAATCAAAATGAAATCATTAATATTGACCTTAATGCAAGCACAATTTATAACACAGTTTTTGATAATAAATTATCTAGCGACAAAAAAATAGGAACTATGTTTTTATAGTCCCTATTTTTTATTTTCAATATTTTTATTTATATCTGCATAAATTTTTAATTTTTCATTAATCAAAAGTTGGTCTTCAATTTTTTGATATTTTTCTTCCTGAATCATATATTCATTAACATATGTCAATTTTTGTGTTATAAATGAAACAACATCAAAAACAAAATACGATAAATAAAGAATTATAACCGCTATTGCACTGGTGTTGCCATATTCAGCAAGCACAACAATCCACAATAAAACACTTGCAATCAAAGCAAATATTCTAAAAATATAATATTCAAAATATCTCTCATTGCGTAGAACAGCCGAGCAAACCAAAAGCGACGCTGAAAGTGCATCAAAAATAATGAATCTTGAACCAGTTAACACATCAAAGAAAATCATTATCATAAAAAGTGATATAAAAACCAAAACTAATAAAATTTTATTATAATCAGTGATATGTTTTTTTATTTGAATAAAATCTCCATCTTCATAGTCTTTTGTTGTGGCTATTAATTGAAGTGGAATATAACACGCCAAATAAATAAGCACATTTGCATACACATTAAAACTTATACAAATAATTGCATATAAACATGAAACAATAACACAAAGAAGATATGAAATTTTTTTGCCTAGTCCAGAAAAAATATTCCAAACCAAACCAAACACCAAAAGGGCAAGTTCAATAATACCAAAAATATCAATAAATGTTAAAAACAAAGCAACAGCAAAAACAACTGAAAATAAAAGAACTTTAAAAAGTTTATACTTTTCACTTTCTTCCTTTATGATTTGCCCATCAAAAAAATCTTGAAAGAACCTGTATTCACCAATCACAAGTTTACCCTCCTTCAACATTTATACATTTATTTTATCATATATTTAATTATGAAACCAACAAAAACAATTAATTCTAACAAAACTTTTTTAAAATGTTTTAACTCAAGTTTTTTTCAAGATAGTTTGCTCACAATTTTTATACTTTTTGTGATGATAATAATCATTTCAAATCCAACAATATTTACCGAAGGAACAATTTCTGGACTAAAACTCTTTGTGTTTTCTGTTTTGCCGGGACTTCTTCCATTTATGCTTTTAACAAAACTTTTAACAGAAATAGGAACTGTTTTTAAAATCACAAAAAAAATGGATAAATTTTCATATGCTGTCTTTGGAACTCCCGGGGTTTCACTTTATGCATTTTTTATGAGCATACTTTCAGGATATCCGATTGGTGCAAAAATAATAAGTGACCTTTATTCAAAAAATTTAATAAATGAAGAAAACGCAAAAAAAATGTCTATTTTCTGCACAACATCGGGGCCAGTCTTCGTTATTGGAACTGTTGGCTCAATCATGTTTAAAAGTTTCAAATTTGGTTTAATCCTCTATTTTTCCCATATTCTTTCAAGTATATTTTTAGGCATTTTAGCAAATATATTTAATAAACTTAAAACAAAAAATCAAAATTTTTCAAAAAATACAACAATTCAAAATTCTGTTAATTTTTCAAAAAATGCAAATATTTTAAATTATTGTGTTAGCGAAACAATTAACTCCCTGTTTATTGTTGGAGCCTACATAACAATTTTCTATTTGGTTAGTGAACTTCTAGATGTCTTGAACATATTTAATTTTATAACATATTTTTTCTCTAGCGTATTTAATAAACTTGGAATAAATCTCCCCTATTTTAAAGAAACATTATATGGAATTGTTGAAGTAACAAGAGGTTGCAAAAGTTTATCGCTACATATTTGCAAAGAAACAATAATACTTGCATCTGCTTTAATTTCTTTTAGTGGAATATCAATCATCATGCAATCTATGGCATTTTTAAAAAATGCAAAAATAAAAACACACAACTTTATTTTTACAAAAGTTGTGCATTCATTTTTTTCCGCTTTGATTTGTTACATTTTAGTTGTCATGTTCATCTGAAATAACTGAAACTTTAATATTGTTAATTGCTTTTTCAAGTTCATCACGATTTCTTCTAATCACATTTAAATTTTGGTCTAAATATGTTTCAACAGATTTAAGCATCTTGTCAACATTATCTTTAGTAACTGCATAAAGTTCAGCACATTTTCTATTAGCTTTTTCAATCATTTCACTTGCTTCTTGTTCACTCTTTTTAAAAATTTCTGACGAACTCACAAGTTGCTCGGCTCGAAATTCAGCTTCAGCAATAGTTTTTTTAGCATCGGAATTTGCTTTATTTAAAATTTGGTCTTTTTTTGAAAGCACATAGCTTGCCTCTTGAATTGCAGATGGCAAACTTGCTTTAAGCTCTGCAATAAGAGAAGCACATTTTTCCATATCAACAAGAGTTTTTTTGCTCCACAAAAAGTTTTTTGAATTTGCAAACTCTTGCTCAAGTTCATCAATAATTTGAACAATATCCATAATCTTTACCCATTAAAAACAATTATGTCAACATAGGCAATGCCATATTTTCTTGACTTCTCTATTATATAACAATTTGGCAAACTTTGCAAATCATTTTCAAACTCGTGTTCACACACAATAATTGCACCTTTTTTTAGTAATTTAAGCAAATGTAATAATTCAAGAGATTTTTGCAAATAACTGCTTTTATAAGGCGGGTCAAGAAACACCAAATCAAACTTTAATTTTTTTTCAGCAAAATTATTTAATGCCTTTTCATAATCCGAATGAATAATTTCAAAATCATCATTCATATTTCTGGTGTTATTAGTAATTGTTCTAACAGCCTCTTTTTCTCTGTCAACAAAAATAACTTTTTTTGCACCACGACTGATGCATTCAATGCCATAAGCACCACTTCCTGCAAAAAGGTCAAGAACAATAAGATTTGAATAACCCACTGAAAGTAAATTAAAAATTGATTCTTTTACCCTTGCAAGAGTTGGTCTTGTTGTGTCGCCACGAACGGCATCAAGTTTTCTTGCTCTGTATTTGCCTGTAATAATTTGCATAAAAAACCTCAACTTATGTATCTTCTTTCAACTCGTTCAGCAAGCCCAATTATAATTTCATAATCTATTGTATCACACCATGATGCAACATCACAAATAAAAATTTGATTGTCTCCATTTTTACCAATAACAGTTACTTCATCACCAATTTTTGCATCAATCTCGGTTATATCAACAATCATAGAATCCATACAAACTGCAACAATTTTAGAAAATTTTCCGTTTATTAAAACATATCCTCTGCCAGCGATATTCCTAAAAATTCCATCTCCATAGCCTATTTGAATACTTGCGAGTTTTACACTTTTTGTTGCTTTAAAAACTGCATCATAACCTGCAACTTCTCCTTTAGATAAGTTTTGCACATCAACAATTTTAGTTGAAAGAGAAACCGTTTGAAATTCTTTGTCAGTGTAAAGAGCCATGCCAACTCTAACCATATCAAATCCATTTTTATATTCTAATCCATCAGAATTTGCAAGATGAAAAAGTTTAATTTCTGGTAAGTTTTGATCAAAAAATAATTTTATATCATTAAATTTATTATACTGCAAATTTGCAAAATTTTTATTATTTGCTTGAAAATAGTGTGAAAATACACCTAAAACACATAAATTTTGCGTTTTTTTGACAGTATTCAACAACTTAACAAATTCTCTTTTTTCTTTAAATCCAAATCTGTTCATACCAGTGTTGATTGCAATATGAACCTTTGCTTTTTTGTTTAATTTTGAACTCACTTCAATAATTTTTTCCAAACCAAACAAATTACAAACTGAAAGTTCAGCCCCAACCCCAATAAGTTTTTTTAATTCATTCTCATCATAAATTGGGTCTAAAATTAAAATTGGTTTACTTGTGAGTTTGTTAATCTCAAAATACTCATAGGCTGACGACACGGCAAAATAATCTGCATCTTTTTGAAGGGTTTTCACAACTTCTTTTGCTCCAAAACCATAAGCATTTGCCTTGACCACAACACAAATTTTTTGACCTACCTTTATTTTGTTTTTAACTAATTCAAAATTACTTTTTATTGCTTTTAAGTTAATTTCTAAAACTGAAATAATATCACCTCAATTTATTTTATGCAAAGAAAAAGCATTGCGAAACGCAATGCTTAAATTTATTTTTACACTTATTTTCCTTCAGCAATTTTTGAAAGTTCTTCAAGTTCTTTTTGAACATCAAGTCTTGGAAATAATATTCCAAGTTCATCAACCATTTCACCAGTTAAAAGCAAATCATTATTTAAAACATCTTTAAACTTAACATTTTTTAAGTGAAGTGCATCTAAAACTTTTTTTGAGCAATCTGGCAAGAATGCTGAAAGCAGAATTGTTCCCGCCTTGATTGCCTCAAGCAAATTTCTTAAAACTGCATCAAGCCTATCTGCTTTTGCTTCGTCTTTAGCCAAACGATATGGTTCAGTTACTTCAATATACTTATTTGCCTTTGAAAAAATATCAAAAATGCTTGCAAGTGCCTTTGAAACATCAAAATTGGATTCAATATATTTTTTTGCATCATTTGCTGATTTTGTTATGGTTTCAAATAAATCTTTATCAATTTCTTCAACTGGCTCTTCAAATTTTGGAACAATACTATTTCTATATTTTTTAAGCATTGAAAATGTTCGTGAAACCAAATTGCCGTAGTTATTTGCAAGGTCGCTGTTTATATGATTTAAAAATAATTCTGTTGTATAATTTCCATCTGAACCAAATGGAATTTCACGAAGCAAAATATATCTAACAGCATCAGCGGTGTATCTTGGTGCTAAAATTCTAGGGTCAACACATTCAGCCGTGCCTGTGGTTTTGCTCTTTGAAAGTTTGTCACCACCAAAAAGAAGCCAACCATGACCAAAAACTCGCTTTGGAAGCGGAATATCTAATGCCATTAATATTGCTGGCCAAATTATTGCGTGAAAACGAACAATTTCCTTGCCAATAACATGAACATCTGCTGGCCAATAATTTTTATAAAGTGAATCATCTTCTGTTCCATAACCAAGCCCAGTGATATAGTTTGTGAGTGCGTCAATCCAAACATAAATTGTATGCTTTGGGTCAAAATCAACAGGAATGCCCCACTTTACACTTGTTCTTGTAACACAAAGGTCATCAAGCCCCGGCTTTATGAAATTTGTAATCATTTCATTAACTCTTGACTCTGGCTTTAAAAATTCTGGATTATCTTTATAAAGTTTCAAAAGTTTATCACCAAACTCTGAAAGTTTAAAGAAATATGCTTCCTCTTCTTGATCAATAACATCACGATGACAATCTGGGCACTTTCCATCAACGAGTTGTGACTCTGTCCAAAACGACTCACAAGGCACGCAATACTTGCCCTTATATTTAGATTTGTAAATATAGCCTTTATCATAAAGCTCTCTAAAAATCTTTTGAACTGATTTAACATGATAATCATCAGTTGTTCTTATAAACTTGTCATAATCAATATTTAAAAGTTTCCAAAGGCTTTTTGCATCAGCAATAATTTCATCCAAATACTCCATTTCTGTTTTATTTGCATTCTTTGCCGCTTGAGCAATCTTTTGACCATGCTCATCAGTGCCTGTCATAAAAAAAACATCTTTGCCCAGAAGTTTATTAAATCTTGCAACTGCATCGCAAATAACAGTTGTGTAACAATTTCCAAGTGTAAACTTTCTGCTTGGATAATAAATTGGCGTTGTTATATAAAATTTTTCTGACATAATTTCCTCCACTATGCAAGTTATTTATTATTTAATTTTCTTTTGAATTTTTTTTGAGGCTCCGCAATTCGGACATTTTTTATCATCAAGGTCAAGTTCCGACCCACAGTACGCACAAATAATTCTATACTTTTTAGATTTTTCATCATTTGGTTTGCCGTCATTTAATGATTCAGTTGCATTATTATTTTTACTCTCAATCATATCCTTTTTTACTTTAAATTTAAGACTGTTTGAAATAATAAGCAAAATTGAACCACAAACAGAACAAGTAAAAGCAGTTGCAATATAAGACACAATTTTATTAATAATTGAACCAAAGCCAACAATGTTTTCATTAAAATCATCTAACTCAAAATCATTCCCACCAAAGCCAGCAATATCGCCAAATGCATTAATGAACCCTACTATAAATAAAATTATTGCAAAAGCATAGAGAACAAAGGCAACTATTCTTAAAACTAGAGCAATCTTATCTCTGATATCATTGCTTTTTGCACTACTTTTTTCACTCATTTGTAATACCTCAAAATGATTATAGCAAATTACATAAATTTTAACAAGTTTTATAAAAAGAAAATTTAATTTTTAACAAATTTAAAATTTTAGTTGATTTTTTTTATATATGTGCTATAATATTTTTGTTGTCTATATGGGCGATTAGCTCAGTTGGTAGAGCAGATGACTCTTAATCATAAGGTCCAGGGTTCGAGTCCCTGATCGCCCACCAAAAAAATCTCACATTGAGTTGTGAGATTTTTTGTTTTTACAAACTATTTCAATTTCAATAAAAATATTTTAAACAGAAGCATTTGAAACAACATATGTGTCTTTATCTTCAATGATAACTGCGTTATTATTATCAAGATCAACAAGTTTCATTGTAACATTAAATGTGCCCGCTGTTTTTATTTTGAGTTTAACTGATGTTGTTTCGTTATAATTAGGCGACAATGCAAAACCACCTTCAGGTCCCCATGCCCCTATTAAACCAATATCAATTTCATGACCCTCATCAGTAACAGCAACAATTTCAAGATTTTCAGTATTGTCAATTTCAAGCAAAATTCTTACATGGTCATAACCTTTGTTTCCAACTTTATCCGCTTTTAATGTTACATCAAAATTGTAAATTTCGCCAACCGTTAATTTAGATGGCATAGTTGTTTCAAACACGTAAGTAGAACGAACATTTGTTTCAGTTTGTTGCTCTTTTTTGCCACCGCAGGCAGTAAGAACTAAACCACTGAACAAAACTGCAAACATCGTTATAACTAAAGTAAATGCCCGCTTTAGAGATTTTGACCTTATTTTCATTTTTTTACCTCCTTTTATTTACCCTATAGTATAAAGTTTCTGCAAATAAAGCCAAAATTATGCAAAATTTTTAAAAACAACATTTTGTTTCAAAGAAAAATAGTTGTTAAAAAAATTAAATTTATTCCCCCTTCTTAACAATTAACCCCGCCCCCGTGCTCACACTTATTATAGCAAGTAAAAATCAAAATTGTTATGAACCCCTGACAAAAATCTAAAAATATTTTAAAATAAAAATCCACCAGCAGAACTGGTGGTGATTTATTAAATAAAAATTATATTATAGTTATATTATTATAACTAAAATATTTAACCACAGAAAATAGCGATTGTTTTTGGACCACAGCAACATGCAAGAGTCTTATCAATAAGTCCCGTTTTGACTTCTTTTATATCTGTGTTTTCAATTATTGCCT
Organism: uncultured Clostridia bacterium; assembly: GCA_944381185.1. Classification (GTDB taxonomy): domain Bacteria; phylum Bacillota; class Clostridia; order Christensenellales; family UBA1242; genus RGIG1681. The sequence continues at coordinate 14,424 of CALWKE010000002.1, read as the reverse complement.
TTTTTAGTTCTTCAACTTCATTTGGCAAATTGCAACTTGTTATATAACATCTTTTATGTTTTTTCTCTTTTATAAAATTAATAAATCTATTTTTCAAGGTTTTGAACGCAAGTTTTGAGCCCAAGCATTTATCACCAACTCGAAGTTTTGCATCTTCTTTGCTGACATAAACAATTGGAACAACATGCAAAAGTTTTCCAAGCCCCGCAGAAAGCAAACTTATTCTTCCACTTTTATGCAAAAATGACAGATCTCGACAAACAAAAGCAACCGACATATTGTGCGCCATAGCATCAACAAGTTTTTCAATTTCTTCAATAGATTTTTCTTTTTCAATCAACTCTTTAATTTCATCAATAAGGCAAAGTGTGCCATAACTAGCCGACCTGCTATCAATTGTAACAACAAGTTTTTTGCCATGTTCATTATTAATTTTATCAGCTGCAATCTTTGCATTTTGATATGTTGAACTTAATGCTGCACTTAAACCTGTATAAATAACTTTATAACCTTGATTTATCCATTTTGTGAAAACATCTTCAAATGCCTGCACATTAACACACCCCGTTGAGCAAGATTTTATATTATCAAGTTTTTCATAAAACATTGGAAGAGTTTCACTTTCATTATCATAGGCAGAATGTTCTTCACCATCAACCACATAAGTTGTTTCAACATAATCTAAATCTAACTTTTTACATTCTTCAGGAGAAAGACTTGTTGTTGTGTCTGTTATTATTTTAATTTTTTCTTTCATAAATTCACCCCGCTAAAAAGTTTTAACAATGATAGTATATTATGAAAATTTTTAAATAAAAACTGATTTTTATAAATTCGTATCTACACTTTTATTGTGGTTATCGCTTGATTTGTTTTAACAATCGCTTTTAAAGCGAAATTTAATAAAATGCTTTATTTTTGCTAAATTTTATGATATAATTAGCCTAGTTTTAATATTTGTGAGGAAATTTATGGATAATATTGCTGAAAAAGAAGAAATTTTTGAAGATGACATAACAAGCACTATGACCGAAAAAGAAATAATTGCTCAAAACATTGCCTTTTTTAGAAAAAAAATGAATATGTCACAAACTGAACTTGCAAAAAAACTTGAATATTCAAATAAAAATATCTCAAAATGGGAACTTGCTGAAACAACTCCAGATATTTTTACTTTAAAAAAATTAGCCAAAATCTTCAATGTTTCACTAGATACATTGACAAGTCCAATTACAACTGAAAATAAAAAAGCAATTAAAACCAAAGCAGCCGTTCCTTTTAGATGGAAACTCTATATGCTTCTTTTGGTTGATGCAATATTTATTCTTCTTGCCTGCGTTGCATATTTTGTTTTAACAATGGTTGGTTATAAAGGTTTTCCGCTATTTTACATTTTTGTTTACATTACACCTGTAATTGACATTAGTGTATTCATATTTTTATGCTGTGTTCGAAAGAAAGTTGATATAATTACCCTTTCACTTTTTGGTTGGCTTATCACTATTTGTTTTTATATTTCGTTTATTAATTATCCTGATATTTCTTATATATTTTTAATTGCCGTTGGATACCAAATTCTTGCACCAATTCTTGCAATGCTAATTAATTCGGGCAAAATTATCAAACTTAATAAACTCATCTTAAAGAAAATAAAAAAAGATTAAAATCTTGCTATTTTTTATTCAACAAAAAAGGAACTTTTCAAAAATAATAAAGTTCCTTTTTTGTTTTCTTAATTTAAAAATTTAATTTTTAGTCTTCTTTTTTGTTTGATTTTGTTTTAACTGATTTTTGTTCAATAAGCAAATCGCGAATTTGTTTTAAAAGATTTTCAGTTGTTTCTGCTTCTGCTTTAGCCTTTGCTTCTGTCTCTTCTTTCTCTGCTTGTTTTTGATTTCGAAGTTCAAGAGCTGCTGCATAAACTGCCTTTTTATCTTTCATGTCAACTGTTCCAAGTGCCTTAATTTCTTCCTTTTCTTCTTTTGTTACTTTTTTAGACTTCTCTTTTTCAGCAACAGATTTTGTTTTATTAATTGCACGAATAATCAAAAATAAGAAGAAAGTTATCATTAAAAAGTTAATAATCGCTTGAACAAACACACCTACTGGAATAATTGAATTGTTTATTGTGAAACTTAAATCCGTCACATCAACCTTTCCAAAAATTGCAGTGACTAATGGCATGATAACACTGTTGACAAGTGCATTAACAATTGCAGTGAATGCTGTGCTTATTGCAAGAGCAACAGCCAAATCAATAACATTGCCCTTATTTATAAAATCTTTAAATTCTTTAAAAAACTTTCTCATAAAAATAATACCTCCAGCCACATAATAATAGGTAAAGGTATTTTTGTAAAGAGAATACGACAAAATCAATTATTTTTCACTCTGTTTTTCTAGTTGTTCATCACTAGTATTAGTTTTATTTTCAAGCATTTCAAATATCTTTAACCTCAACTTTTGATATTCTTCAGCTGTTAATATTTTGCTAGATTTTAACATTTTTAATTTTAAAAGATTATATTCAAAATCATCTATATTGAAGTTGTGAAATTTATTTTCAAAATTTTGATTAGATTGTTTATATTCAATTTCACTTTTACTTTCTTGAATAATTTTTTTATCAACATCAAAAGAATTATTACGGTTTTTATAGTCTTTTTTCATCTTCTTTAACTGTGCCAACTTTTTAAAAAGTAAAACAATCGAAATTAATGAAAAAATTGAAACAAGTCCATCAACTAAATATAAAACCCATGAAATATTATTGCCAACAAAAGCACGAACATTTACAAATATTCCCGCTATTCCAACCGCAAATGTTATTATATTAAAAAGGCAAACAAAAAATATTAATATTTTTTTAGATTTAATTTTCTTTTCAATCTTATGTTCAAAACTTGAATCTTTTATAAATTTATATTGCTTAAAAAACACAACTTGACGAATTAACAAAACAATGTCAACAACTGCCAAAACTATCAAAATAATTGAAAGCAAAATAACTCCCGACATTGACGCTTCAAAATTAACTGAACCGCCATAAGAAATATTGTTTGACCTTGTTACATTTGCAATGTTCGACACACTTGATTTTACAAAGTTTAACCCAACTGAAACATAAACCCCATACACCCCACCAAAGATTAAAAGCAAAAAAAGTGAGATTGATGTTAGAACATAAAAAACAGATACTTTATTTGTTTTCATAAAATTTACCTATTTTTAGCATAAGAAAAAACTGCAAAATTATGCAGTTTTTGTTGAAATTTTATATAAATTTACTTATTTTTAGGCATTTTATCTAGTTTTTGTTGTTTTAACCAAACATAATCAATAAACGATGCTGGAAACAATTTAGTTAAAAATACTTGTGCATTTGATATAAATCCATAAATTGAATATCTCTTTCTTTTTAATGCATCTTTATATGCTTTGTCTACAACTTTTTCACTGTCATACATAACAACATATTTTTTTACAACTTTGTTTTCCTGACTAACTGCTCTATCAAAAAACTTTGTCTTTGTCCAATAAGGACAAATTGCTGTCACACTTATTTTTCGTGATTTAAGTTCATATGAAAGTGACCTTGAATATGAAAGCAAAAATGCCTTTGTTGCAGCATAAATATTTGCATACGGCACAGGCTGAAATGCTGCAACTGATGCAAAGTTAACAATTCTAGAGCCTTCTATCATATTTGGAATACACACATCAGTAAGTTTTACAACTGCTTTACAATTCAGGTCAATCATATTCAAACTTGTTTCAGTTTTAATATTATCCCACGAATTAAACTTGCCAAAGCCAGCGGCATTAACCAGCCACATAACAGTTGCTTTTTCTTTTTCTATTTCTTTTTGAATTTTATCAATATTATCAAGATTTGATAAATCATAGGTTAAAATTTTTGTTTTTGTTTTTAAATCATTCTTCAAATCATTGAGACCATTTTCACTTCTTGCAACCACCCAAATTTCATCAAGTTTTTCATTATCAAGTTTTCGTGCAAAGTCTTTGCCCATTCCGCTACTTGCACCTGTTACTATTGCTATTTTCATATTCACTCCTTAATATATTTTAATCTTGGTAAAAAATAATATTCATATCATCATTTGCAGTTATCTCTAGTTCAAAATTCAAAATTTCGCTATAGCTTTCAATAAATTTATCTTCATTATTTGTTGTAGGTTTAAATTCTATGGTTAAAACAAAGTTGCTATCTGAAATTTGAAGAATTCTCTTTCCGTTTTCATAAACAGGAAAAACATTGTCATCAAAAAGAACACTTGAAATATCTTTTAATTTGTTGCCAATTTTTATATAAAGTTTTTTATTTTCATCAAAATTATTTAAACTAACAATTTTAAAAATCACATTCTCATTTTTTAAAGCGAAATTTATATCATCTTCATAATAAAACAAATTTTCTTTTTCTTTTAACCCAACTAAATTATTTGTATCAAAAGTTATTTCTGCCAAACTCTTTATATTTGAAACATCTAGTCCTTCATAAGTTATTATGTATTCATTCGCGTTGCTTCCATCTCCAAAATCACTTGGAACATTATCTTTTGAAATCATATAACTATAATAATCATCGGTCTTGTTTGAAGGCAAAATTTCTTCACCGTTAATTTTTAAAACAAATTGAAGTTTGTTTAACATATAGTCTTTATTAAATGTAACATTGAAAATAAATTGACTTCCAAAAGTTACGGTTGAATTTTCACCAATTTCATCAATAGTTATCGCTTTACAGGGTTTATCATTAATTATTTTGAAAGACGAATATTCAAGATTTGATAAATCTAAAACAAGTGAATTATTTTCAGTTAAATTTACTTTTAAACCAGTTTCATCAAATAATGAAATCTTGTATTCCTTTAAATTTTCAGTTTGAATTGCTAAAATATTGTTTTCAACTTCATTTACGCTTGAAACTACATTTAACACATCAGAATTAAAAATTCCAACTTTTGAAGTTTCAAAAACTATTCCCTTTGAATAAATTTCATTTAATGTTGTTTTATATGTTTGATTTTGAGTTATTAAATTTAAAAGAGATGTTTTATTAAGAAAAATATTATTCGCATAGTCTTGTTGAATTTGCGAAAGTTCATTTAAAGACGAAATACTAAAATTTATAATCCGCTCTTTTGCAACAACTTTTATTGTTGTGTTTTTTGATAATTTACTCACCGAAAATTCAGCATAGTCAACAATATCAAAATTAATATTATTTGAAAGTGAAAATTCATCAAAAACATTTAAATCAACTTTGCTATCATTAACAAAAACTTCTATTGAATTGGGGTCAACATTATTACCTATTTTTAGTTTAAATATTTTATTTGAATAATCGCCCTTTAACTCTTTATTTAGTTCAAGTTTTTTGTTATCAACATAAACTTCTATTTGACTTAAACTAGAAGTGATTGTTAGTTTTTTGTTATTTCCACATGAAGTAAATAAAATCGGAAAAACTATTATTAGTGATAAAATTAAAAAATATCTTAAAACTTTCTTCATAAGTTACTCCTGAAACCATTATAACACAATAATCTAAAAATGAAAATTTATTTTATTAATTTCAATATTCTATTGAAAGATGTTATTAGTTATGATATAATAAGTATATGAATAATGAAAATTTGTCTAAATCAATAATTTTGATTGGTCCAAAAGGTGTTGGAAAATCTTTGATTGCAGAAAATTTGTCTGCAACAATAAATAGTGGCAAAGAAAGTTATTTTCTTCTTAAACTTGACCTTATTCGTGGACTATGTCAAGAATACTATGAAAACCCTGGATATTTTGAAATGAGTCCTGAAGAATTAAAAGCGAAAATTTTAAAAACTGAATTAAAAAAAATAAATCAAGAAGCTGATTTTGAAGAAATCAAAAAAGAAAAAGAAAAACAAATTTCAAAATATGTGCAAGAAGTTTTTGAGTTAAATAAAATTTTTGATTTTAAATCTTTTAAAAATATAATATCAAGAATGAAACAAGTTTATGATTTTCTTGAAGACTCTCCTATTCTTTCAAATAGTGGCATCGTTGCCTTCGACAACTATATTTCTCTTCAAATTCTTGAAAAGTGTTTACAGAAAATTAACATGCCACTTATCATTGATGCCGGCGGAAATATTGGAACAGTTATTGATGGCGTTAACGATAAAGACAAATTTTATGTTTATGAACTTAAAGATTATGAAAGTTATCAATCAAAAATTCTTTCAATGATAGGAAGTATTGTTTATCTTAAACCAGATGAGTTCTATGAAAAAAGTTTGCTTTCTGCAACAACTGATGAAGCAAATAAAATTTATAGAAATAACCCAAATTCATACAAAAAATATGCAACCGCAACAGTTGAAGTAAGCAATCTTTTCACTGACCCAAATGATAACTCACTCTCATCAAGAGATATTGAAAATACTAAATTAAATCAAAAAAGGGCTTCCCTGTTAAATATAAATTCTATACAAAATATTTGTGAAAACATCATAAAATATACAAATCAAAATCAACCAAAATAAAAGATAGAAGATTTTCTATCTTTTTTATTTTTTCTCAAAAAAACGCAAAATATATCAATTTTATTTGAAATATAGTGCAATTTTTACATAGTTTTAAAAATATTTATTAGTTTTTCATAAACTTCTTCTTTCATATGATTAAGTTTTTTGGGAGAAATTTTCATTAACTCATCAATTGAAATTTTTATTTTTTCATAAATCTTATCATTCGCTGAAAACTCGCCATCGATTCCAAAGTGGTTATCATTATCATAAGATTCAACTTCACAAAGATAATAATATTCAACTCTATTAGAAACAAAATCTTCACCATTAAAATTCATTTTTACTTTATAATATTGACGTCCAAGGTATTTGGTTGGTTTGACCTTAACTGCATACTCTTCTTCAGCCTCTCTTGCCACTGCTTGTTTAACAGTTTCATTTGAGTCAACTCCACCACCTGGAAGCAAATATTCTTCTTCTTTTTCTTTGTTTGGATATGTTACTTTTATAAGCAAAATATTGTTCCGCTCAAAAACAATCGCCCTTGCTTTTTTAAAAAATTTTTTTCTCTTTGCAAGTGTGTAAGCATATTCTAATTTTTTATTTTTATATTCTTCATTATTCATATTTTATAACCCCACCTTTATTCTTTTTTTATTATACTGTTTTTTATCACTTTTGTAAACTTTAATCATTATATATTTTTATATAAAATTTTGTTGACAAATCAACAATTTTGTATTAAATTCATACTCGTGAAGAAAATTTGTTCGGAGAAAATATGGATATCAGGTATAGTGAATTTACAACTCTTATTTCAAGCATAAACAAAAATATTCAAAAAATAAAAAATATTGAAATGTTTGAATTTGGTCTCAAAGGAAATCAGGTTCAATGTTTATATTTTTTATTTAATGAACCAAATGGAATTTCATCTAGCAAACTGTGTAAACTTTGTGGCGAAGACAAAGCGGCAATTTCAAGAACCATTGCAGACCTTGAAAACAAGGGTTTAGTTTCACAAGAAGCGAGTGGTGAAAAAAAATATAAAAATCCAATCACTTTAACTCAAAAAGGTAAAGATGTTGGGGTTTTAATTAATGATAAAATTCAAGAGATTTGGAATTTGTCTAGTTATAACATTAACGACCAAGAGCGAAAGTATCTTTATAGTTCACTTCACAAAATTGATAAAAATTTACAGAGCGTTTTTGTTCGATATAAGGAGAAATAATAATGGTTAAAATTTTAGTTGATTCATCTTGCGATTTTGATAAAGAAGAAGCAGAAAAATATGGAGTTGAAATGCTTCCTATGGAAGTTACATTCGGCGACACAACTTATCTTGATGGAGTTAACCTTTCACATAAAGAATTTTTTGAAAAATTGATTGAAAGTGTTGAAATTCCTAAAACAAGTCAAATCAATGAATTTAGATTTAGCGAAGCATTTGAAAAACTTACACAAAATGGTGACGAAGTTGTTGCGATTGTTCTTTCATCTAAACTTTCAAACACATATAATTCAGCCGTAAAAGCATCTAAAAAATTTGGTGGCAAAGTTTTTGTTGTGGATAGTTTGAATGCCTGCATTGGCGAAAGAGTGTTAATTTTGTATGCTTTGAAACTTATAAAACAAAATAAATCAGCAAGTGAAATTGCTGATGAACTTAATAAAAAGAAAAAAAATATAAAAGTTTTAGCTGTTCTTGCAACTCTTAAATATTTACGTAAAGGTGGAAGAATTTCATCACTCGCCGCCTTTACTGGTGAACTTCTTTCAATAAAACCCGTTGTTGCAGTTGTTGACGGCGAAGTTAAACTTGTTGGAAAAGCCATAGGCTCAAAAAAAGGAAATAATCTTTTAAATCAAGAAATTGAAAAATGTGGAGGCGTTGACTTTGAAATGCCTTATTGCGTTGCCTACTCGGGATTGAGTGATACATTTCTTCAAAAATATTTAAAAGACCATGCACACATTTGGCAACATGAAACAAATGAAATTCCAACTTATATGATTGGTTCAACTATCGGAACTCATGTTGGTCCAGATGCAATAGCCGTTGCATTTTTCAAAAAATAATCTTACATATTTAAAAATTTTTATAAAATACTAAATTTAGGAGATTTTTATGATTAAAAACAGAACCACACAATTAATTTTTCAAACTGTTTATGTCGTTTTAGGGTTTATTGGAATTATTGGTAGCATTGGCTATTTTGATAAAACTTTCAATGGCAACTTTTATGTTTATTACACAAATTTAAGCAACTATATTTGCTTTGGTGTTATGCTTGCTGCTTTAATTCAAACGGCAAAGGCATCATCAAAAAAAGAAGATGGCTATGTTAAAACTGCACCAACTTTTAATTTTTTGTGTGTTATTATGATTTTGATAACTTGCCTTGTTTATAACTTTCTTTTGGCTGGCGAACAAACAGCAAGTTCTTACTTTTTATCAATTTCTAACCTTGCACTTCATTTAATTTTGCCTATTATGTTTTTGGTTCATTGGATACTTTTTTATGAACACAATAAACTTAAATGGTTTCACCCTCTTCTTTGCACCATAATGCCTATTGTTTATGTTATCTTTATTTTAATTCGTGCTACTATTATGCAAAATGTAAGTGGTTCACTTTTATACCCTTATTTCTTTTTAGATGTTAACACTCTTGGTTGGGGTGGCTTCTTTATGTGGATAGCAATTCTATTTGTTGTGTTTGTCGCCCTTGGCTATGTTCTATATTTCTTTGATAATTTTAAATACTTTAAAGAAAAATACAAAAATAGAAAAAATAAAACCTTACAAAAATAAATTAACAAAAATTACAAAGTAAAAAGGCATTTTATAATGCCTTTTTATTTTGCTTGATTGAATAATTTTTGATTTTTTCGAAATGAAATTATTGAAAAACTTATAATAACTATTATAAATGCAACACTTGTGTATAATGATAAAGTTCGCATATTATTGGTCATTCCACTATTAACCATTATTAATGTGTGTTGCAAAGTTAAAATTGAAACAACCGCACCAATAATATTAATTTCTTTAAATAAAACTATTGTTGGATTGTTTGATTTTTTTGATTTTCTATAACCCACAATAGATATTGTGATTTTATAAACACAATAAGTGGCCATGGCGATTGCTGGAATAATTCCAAAACTTACTTCTTTTGGATTTATTACCATTAATATTATTGGTGCAATTAAACACAAATCTAAAACAAAAATGAAAATTGATGAAATTTTGTAATTTTTTAACCTTATATCTAATTTAGAATTTTCATCTTTTTTTATTATTATTCTTTCAATCAACAATGTTATTGTTTTTATTAAAAACAACAAAAAATAATAAGTAGATATTCCTATTGCAAAACCATCTTTAAAATTTAAACCTAAATATGAATAATAAACAATGAATGCAAGATTTATTGAAGCAGAAAATATCGCCATTAAAATTGTTCTTTGTTGAAAGTTTATATTTAATTTCATAATTATATTTCTTCTTTATTTTTTATTGGGTCAACCATTTTTATAATAATATCACAAATTGTTTCAATCTTGTCGTTGCAACCTGATTTAATCCATTCACAAACCACACCATTAATTCCATTAATATAATATGCTGAAAAATATTTCCATTCATTTTCTTTTATATTAAATCTACTAAAAATTGGAAACAAAACTTTATTTTGCAAATTTTTATACTTTTCAATAGAACGCATCAGGGTATAGTGCTTAATTGAAACTTCGTAAACAATTTTATGTTCTTTTACAAAATTTAAATATGGTATTAAATATTTTGGAGTTATTAAAATTAAATCATTTATGCTCGCATTATCAATATTTTCCACCACGGCATTATTTTTATTAAAATATGAGTCAAACTCTTTATTTAAATTTTCAATTGTTTCATAAAGTAAATCATCAATATTGTCATAATGCAAATAAAATGTAGAACGATTTACGCCTGCCTTTTTGCATATTTCTTTTATTGTTATAAAATCATAATCTTTTTTGTTTAACAGTTGAATAAGTGCTTGATTCATCAAAAGTGATGTATTAAAATATTTGCTTTCTGATTTATTCATAGCACCTTCCCCTTTTAATTTTCTTCGCTAATTTCTTTTGCAAGACGCATAATGTCATCTCCGTATTTTTCCTTTCCTTTTGCAAGCAATCTTTTATAAATTGGATAATTAACCGAGCAACCAATAATACCAAGAATTCCAATAATAATACCAACTGCCATTGCAACTGCACCTGTTGCAACAACTTCCATTGCAAAACACATACCCGTTCCTAAAATAAGTGCACTAATTATGCCAAATGTAAATGCAAAAATTGTTGCTGGCAACTTTGCTTTTTTATCTAACTTTCGAAGTTGATTAACCTTTGTTGCTTCTTTTGGTGCATATTCACTTGCAATTTGTTCTGCATAAATTTTGTCTGTATTCATTTTTTTCCCTCCTTAATGAATTTACAAACAAATTATAACAGAAAAAAAGCATAAAACACTCAACACAAAAATTTAAAAGTGTCGATTTAAGAAAACTTTCTCTAATTGTTATTCCTAAATTTCAATTTTGAAATTAACAAAAATATTCCTAATAAAACAAATGTTGAAATTGTTATAACTAAAATAAGAGCAAGTGTCGAAACATTGTTCCCAAAAAATAACATTCTTACATCAAACCCTTCTGCAATTCCATTTATCATCTCATTTGGTAATGTTTTACTCATTTCATTTAAAACACCATTTAAAAAACCTTGTCTGAAGAGTATTGTTGCATAAGTTCCCGGTAAAAATGCTGTGAAAGTCTGCATACCTGAACCCATTGTGCTAATTGGCATATATGCTCCACAAATAAAACCATAAAGTGCTGAAACAAGCGTGCAAATTCCACTAACAACGCCCTGCGTTTTTGTGAATATCCAAATTATATTTGCAAGAATCGTTCCAAAAAGTGATGTTATTACTATTGTAAAAATTATAAGTAATAAGTCTAAAAATGATAAATAAAAACCAATAAACGCAAGATAAATAAGACCAATAACAAGTAATATAAAAGCAATTATTAATGTCGAAAAAACATTTGCAATCACATAGCTTAATTGTAAAATGCTTTTTTTAACAGGCGAAACTATAAAATCTATATTATTTTTATTAATTTTATCAATAACCATCATTCCCGAACAAAAAGCGACTGTTATACAAGATGTTGATAATATCGACGAGAATAACCAGCCACCAGTAAATGAATCAATAAATTTTTGGTCAACATCAAATCCCTGAATAATTGAAAAAATGCTATCTTCATAAGTTGTTTGCAAGAAAAATACAAATAATACTAATAAAATGATTGGAGTTATAAGCGAAACAAAAAATGTCATTCTATCTTTAAAATAAATTTTTACATTTCGCATTGTCAAATAAGTTAACTTTTTAAATTGTGACTTACTGCTCATATATTCTCCTTTAATTCTTTTCCCGTAACGGCTAAAAACACATCATCCATTGAACCCTTTACAATTTCTAAATCATTAAAATATTTATTATTTTTAACAAGAAAATCTTTTGCACTTTCAGTATTTTTAAAGATTATCTCTAAACAATTTTTACTCTTTTTATATGGCAATTTTAAATCACTTAAAATGTTTAAAATCTCTTTATCGTATTTATATGCTCGCAAATAATCACTAGCATATCTATTTTTTAAAACATTTGGTGAGCCTTCTGCAACAATTTTTCCACTATCAATAATAACAACATTATCTGCAATAGTCGCTTCTTCCATGTAATGTGTGGTTAATAAAACTGTTAAATTTTCATTTTTAATCAACTCACTTATAAAATTCCAAACAAGTTTTCTTGTTCGTGGGTCAAGCCCCGTTGTTGGTTCATCTAAAATTAAAATTTTAGGCTTATGAATAAGTGCTCGAACAATATCTACCTTACGCTTCTGACCACCACTTAACTTTTCAAGTGGTTTTTTCAAAATGTTATTAAGTTCTAACCTTTCTGTAAAAAATTTTAAATTATCTTCAAATTCATTTTTAGTTATATTATAAAGCATTGCTCTATATTTTAAATTATCATAAACTGACAATTTTTTATCTAAAACAGATGATTGGAAAACAATGCCTATTGTTGGCAAAATTTTTTCAATATTGTCGATTGACAATCCATTAATATAACACTCACCACTATCTTTTGTTAAAACACCAACCAAAATATTTATTGTTGTGCTTTTCCCTGCTCCATTTAAGCCCAAAAAAGCAAAAAGTTCCCCTTCATTAACTGAAAAGGAAATATCATCAACAGCTTTAACTTCTCCAAAATATTTTTTTAAGTTTTTTATTTCAATAATATGCTCCATAACTTTACCATTTAATATTATTAAAAATATAAATTATTTGTCAATTATTATCTAAATAAAAAGCATATATAATAAATATTTCCTCTATAGTTTTAATCCTTTTTCTCATAAATATATCAATTTTCTTATTTCACAAATAATTTAAAAAGAAATATAAAAAAGTAAAAGAACAAAAAATCTGAACCAAAATAGTTCAGATTGTTTTTGTTTAGTGCTGATGACAGGACTTGTAAGGAGCAAAATTCTCTTGCGACGGAATAGCGAGCGTCTGTTTGCCAACCTGCTTTTTACATGCGAGCGTCACGCGTTCAATCTGTCTTGTTCATTCGCTTAATGCGAATTTGAGATACTTCTCAAATGAGTTGGTGCGGATGACAGGACTTGTAAGGAGCAAGCCACTTGCGACGGAATAGCGAGCGTACATTTACTGTATCTACTATCATAGCGAGCGTCACACGTTCAATCTGTCCTGTTCATTCGCTTAATGCGAATTTGAGATACTTCTCAAATGAGTTGGTGCGGATGACAGGACTTGAACATTTTTTGTTGCGACTTCCGTTCGTCGTCGCCACTAACACACGCACCTTGGTTCATCTTTTAAGCTAAAACGCACCAATCAGAACCATTCATGAGCCACCTCTATGAAGAACCTGCTTGCTGTGTTTTATCTCTAAAATCTAAACCAATCTGCTATCCTTCGTTTATCACAATAATCTTTACATTTAATATTATCTACTTCTCCTGACAATCACCTGTTGTTTTCAAGACTTTTATCAGTATTAAAAAATATTAATATCTGATGATATTAATATTTTTTGGTGCGGATGAAGGGACTTGAACCCCCACGCCTTTCGGCACAAGATCCTAAGTCTTGCGTGTCTGCCATTTCACCACATCCGCAAAAAATATAACAAAAGCATTATACATTAATTTTAATAAATGTGCAATAACTTTTGTTAAGTTTATTTTATAAATTATTAGGTTGGCTTGCTAAAATCTCATTCAAACCAAGTTTTTCAAAGGCTGGGTTTTCATAGATTAATTTATTTCTTATATCTCTTCCAATTTTGGTTTTAATTTTTTCATCAGTAACTTCACCAAGCCATTCAATTAAGTCATTGTTATCAAATTTTACTTGATTGTTTTTACAGTAATAAAAATATCTAACAGAACCTTGAATGTAGTCAATTTCTTTAGCGATTCTTGCATTTATATTTTTAGGATTTTTAGAATCCATATCTTCCCAAACAGCAAAGGCATCTTCAGAAGTCCAATCAGATCTTGCAGGCAGGGAAAACAATAATTCTGTAAAACTTTTAATTCATTCCTTTTACTTGATAAGTTTATTATATAGTAAAATCTTTAGATATTCAATATAAATTGAAAAAATAAAAAAGAGTGAATAGGTCACTCTTTTTGGTGGCTCACCCGAGATTCGAACTCGGGACCCCTTGATTAAAAGTCAAGTGCTCTACCGACTGAGCTAGTGAACCAAATATTAA
>CALWKE010000001.1 GCA_944381185.1 uncultured Clostridia bacterium | reverse complement strand
GAAAAACTTTAGGTGTATTGTTTAATAATGTAACAAAATGTTCTTTGTTTTCACCACTTAGAACATCATTTATTTGTTTATCTAAACTTTTACTCTCAACACCTAATTCCATTAATCGTTTTTGTTCAGCTGGTGTGCCTTCTTTTTCTCCAACTTTTCCACCATTCTTTTTTTGAAGTTCTTTAAACTTTTCTATAGCCTCATCTGTATCCATATCTTTTGTGTCTATACCCTCATTTTTTAATGTGGCATAAACTAATTTTATAAAGTTTGACATATTATCTATCTCCCTAGTAATTGATTTCTTGCTGAATCTCTTTCAAGGTCTTCATTTTTGTTTTTAAAACTCATCAATCTTTCTCTCGCTTCCTGACTATAAGGTGACATATATTCTAATGTTGATGGATTACCTTTGATTTCTGGAATATTTCTATCTTCATTAAAAGCCTTGTTACTTGGTAAAAATTTTAATCCTGTTTTTATACTGTGAACTTGACCACCAGACACACCAATATGATCACCAACCTCTGCACCAAAAACATTATGAGTTGCAACAACTGTAACAGGGGCTGTGTAAGGTGTTCCTGTTTTATAGTGATTTACAGGAGCATTCTCAATATGTTGACCAGTTCTTAAATTGCCGTCACCAATATATGAATAAGTTTTTTTACCATTCGGAAAAACGACTTCTACAACTTGTTGTTCATTTTTCATAAATTTTCTCCACATAGTTATGGGAATCGAACCCATTATTTTTCCTTTAACTATGACAAAAAAGACACCCTAAATAAGAGTGTCTTTTTTTATTAAGCTGCAACAACTTTTGCAATTGCAAGTGCTGGATTTGTTATACCACCACCAGAAATTGCTTGAATTTGTGCATAAGATCCGACAAAATCGATTGCATTAACCATACGAAGACCTTCAACATCCATTGCAATAGCAAAGGCATCGTGATCGTAAATGATATATTCGCAATTTGCTGCATCTCCAGTGTTTGCAGGTGCATTTCCAGCAACTGGAAGAGTTGTTGGTGTTCCTGAACCAATAAGGTTAGATGAATAAACTGCCATACCATAAAGTCTTCCAATCTTACCTGTTTTGAGAATTTCTTCATTTGTTTCAGGTAAAAATGCATTGCCTGATGTATATGCGTTCGCAAGGAATAAAGATTCCATTTCAGGTGAAATGATAAGAACATCTGGATTTCCACCATTAACTCTAATTTGTTGTCTATCAGCAAGAATTGATGATATAAGTGTTGCAAGAGTTGTATCAGCAGTTGTATTTGCTGATCTTGTTGCACCACCTACACCAACAGCATTTGCTGTAACTGGTGTTGCAAGAAGGTAACCCATCCAAGTTATTTGGCATCCTTCTTTAAATTCTTCAATTACTTCTGAAACTTTATCAACAGATTTTCCACTTGCTCTCAAAGTTTCAACAAGTTCATAACATTTTTCAGAACGAGAAATAACATCATTCTTTTGAATTAAAACAAGGCTATCAGCTGTTTCTGTATGTGTTAAATCAAGTCCACCTGATGATGTTGCAGTTTTGACTGTAGCTGCAGTTTTGCCAAGTCTTCTTGCATAAATTTGACCAGCTCTTTCATTATATTTATCAGTGAATGTAACACCTGCAACAAAGGTGTTATCTTTAAACAAGTTTTTAATTAAAATTTTTGAAAAAACAGTATCTACTGTTTCAACGGAATTCAATTTAAAACTTGATGGTAATGTTTCTGTGTAAGCCATTTTTTATCTCCTAAAATAAAATTTAAGCATGAAAAAAGGACGATTTTCTTCGTCCTTAAAATTCCACTTATTTAATTTTTTTTTAATCTCTTGGATTAATTCCCATTTGTTTTAACCTTTTTTCTTCTTCGGTAAGGTCATCTCCGTCATCTGTGATATTCATGCCAAAGCCTTCTGCTTTATATCCACGAACCCATTCAGGATATTCTTTAATAAGATCCTTAACTTTATCAAGTTCATCAATTGAATGAACCTCAACTTTTGCAAGTTTTTTAGCTGAACCAATTCTTTCTGGTCTAACACCATTACGCATAAGTTCAAGTTCAATTTTTGCATCAAGAAGTTCATCGTTAGTTTTGTCTTCTTTGAGTTCATCGACATCTTTTCCGATTTCTTTGCTTTCTTCATTAACATCTTCAGCTTTTTCATCAGCCTTTTCAGTTGAATCAGCTTTGTTTTCTTCAATTTTGTCAATTTCTCTTTCGTCTTCAGCTTTGTTAATATCTTCAACTTTGTCTTCTATTTGTTTTGAATTTTTTATACCATCATCTTTAAGTGATTTATCAACACTCTCCTCTTCGTCAGCATCTTTGTCGTTTGGAAAATATTTTTTAAACACTTCTCTGTATTTTGGATTAAAAAAATCAATTCCAGAAAGTTTAGACAATTCTTTCTTTAATTCGTTCATTATTTTTCTCCTAAAAAATAGTAATTTAGACTTTTATCGTGCTCTATACACTAGCATTAAGTTGCCACTTATTTAGGCTTTATAAGAGTCCTACACTCCTAATTAAGGTTTGTTAAAGTGGTTCTTACTCCACTAGATGCTTATTTATAAAATCAATTTACAGGAATTTGTGTAAGGGTAATTCTTTGATTTTTATTAAATAAAGGTTGTTGGTTTTGATTAATGCCGTCATCTGATGTTTGTTGTCCCATAGGTAAATTTTCAGCTTTAATTTGTTCATATTCAGCGACTGCTTGTTCTTCACTCATACCTTTATTTAATTCTTTAATTGCAGTAAGTTGAGACTTAAGTCCTGTCTGAACTTGTCTTGCAAGAACATTTGTTATATTTTCAAGTGTTGGATTTGTATACTCGTTGAAAGTAATGTTAATAAGTGATGAGTAATCAACAATTGATCGACCTTCAATATAATCTTTAACTTGCAAATATCGATTTAAAAGATCTTTTAATGTTACTGACCAACTCTCAAGAGCTACATCTCTTGTTCTCATTGAAGTTTTTTCTCTCGCATCTTGTGCTTCTGCAGAACTATTAATACTTTCAAGACCAGTCAAACCAAGTGTTGTAGGTGCAAGTCCTGCTTTATTTATTGCAACAGACATTAAGTTTTGAATTGTTCTTGTGTAAGATTCCCATTTAATATCACCTTGTGTAACTTGCCAAAGATTTTTACTATCACCAGGAGTTGAAGAACCCTTTGTTGTTATAATTCTTTTATTAAAAGGATTAATCCACATTTGCTTTCCTTCTGGGTCTTGTGGAATCAATTCATCAGAAACATATTCCTTTAGTCCACCTTTTCTAATTGCATCAATTAAGTCAGAAATACTTTCCGTAAGTGCATCTTCAATAGAAACAAGTCCTTGAGTGTCAGGAACACCTCTTTGACCTTTGTAAAGCATATTACAATTTGCGTTTTGTTTATAAATAATTAAAAAATCCCTAAATGGTAAAACCACATTTTTAGGGAGTTTTTTCATATTAAATTTTTTAAGACATTCTTTAACTAAACTTTCATCTGACATATCAACATAGTGGTTATCGATATGGAATAAATAATCTATACAAGCAAAACCTGCTTCATTTTTATAATGAATTTCTCGAAGTTCATAACTTGGATCTTCATGTGAAACTTTTCTGATAACAAATGATTTAATTTTATCATCTGAGTAATTAATTTCTAGATATTGAGGTTCAATAACATCAATAATTGGTTTGTCACTTATATCTGGTTGATATGATAAACGATACGCAAAATCACCAATGCCACTTTCCCAATATGCACCTTTAATAAATTTTTCTTGCAAGTTTGCTTCTTCTTTAAATTTATTAAGAACATCATCAACTTCTTTATCATCACTCCTGCAATTAAAACCTGCACTTGCAACAAGATTAACTTTACCTTGAACTATCATTGGAATAATACCAAAATAACAAAATGCTTGTCCTGGAATATATTGTCCCATGAACATATCTTTACCTTCCATAGCAAGCCATGTATCTTTAAAAAATTTTGGTATTTCGACTTGGAAAAATCTTCTAATTACAGATACATCATTACTTAAAAGAGCTAAGTTCTGAGCAAGGTTGTAATTATAAATAATCGGTGATCTAATATTGTCTAAAACTTCTTTTTGTTTTAAATTAAAACTATACATATTAATTTTCCTTTATAATTTTATCATCAAAATCATTGTTTGTTTTTTCAATTTTCTTTTTCTGCTCAATGTTTTTTATAACAGTTTCATCTGTAGTTTTCACTTGAAAATCTTTAATTTCAATTGGTGAAGTTGAATTATTTGTATCAATAACCCAACCTTTAGGTTTGTAAATTTTTTCAAATGTAACCTTATCTACTACATTTTTTACTGTATTATGTTTTCCAACAAATTTAATATTAACACTTTCATTTTCCATAATTTTATCTCCTTGTTTCTGTTGTTATATCATTCCATTTTTCAGTTAATCCATATGCAACTGTATCACCCATATCATTGTCTTGAACACCCAAATCCAATTCACTTCCGTCATCTGCAATAAGTATTCTTGTATGAGCATTGTAGTTATTTATTGCATGTGTAGTCCAAAGTAATCTTTGTTGAAGCAATAATTGCTGTTTTAATGTGCATCTAGTAACAAGTGTTATTAAATTTTTATATGATTTAACTGAGCCTTTAACTGTTATTGTTTTGTATTTGTTTTTATTTCTCCACGTATTGATTAAAATATTTTCAGCAGAATCAATAACAATTTTTCTAAACTTCTGCATATATCTAAACCACCACCATTCAATATGATCTTCACATGTTTTAATAATATCATCATGACTGGTTGCTGGCACAACCCAACATTCGAGTATAATAATTCTTTGACAGTTTTTTGAATATCCAACGAGTGTTGCAATTGTGCTTGCCTTGCTTTGGTCATCTGGATTCTTGTTTGAACCAACATCAACATACAAATTAATCTCCCATAGATTACTAAGCTCAATCATTTCAAATGGAACTAAATGTTTTGACTTGTCCATAAGCTTTGCATATGCTGCACCTTCGGCAAAACCACGAACACCTAAGATTTTTGAGTAATAATAAAAAGAACCCTCAGGATAGAGTTCTTTTAATTTTTCTCTTTCATCTTCAGTTAAATGTGGTGCATCGTCTTCCATATTGAAATGGTAGTAATGCATATATGGCTTATCTTCCGTCATCTCTGCAAGTTCTATTGATGGAACTGTTTCTTTGAACATAACTTTTGCATGATTAACAAATTCTATATAAAACTCTTGCGTAGGAAGTCCACCATTGGTTGTTGCTATTAATTTGCATCGCCTTGATATAGCACGACCCATTGCCTCACGAATACAGTCAATGTGAAGAACGGATAATTCTTCAAGCCAAAGTCCATCAGGGTTTGAACCAAGAATTTTTGACCAAGAAGTCTTGTTATCTGCACCCACAATATAAACTGTTTTATTTCCATGCAGTCCGTGAAATATAAACTGTATGCCACCCTCTTTTGATGCCTTATATTCTTCCCTACAAAAATCAAATAGATTATAAAAACTATCTGGATTCTGCAATAAGTTTCTTACACCTGTTCCAATATTCTCACAGATGATATAAAATTGGCTTTCTTTTTCAGGAGCATGCAAAAGCCAGTCAGTAAATTTATGTCCTGCAACAAGTGATTTTGAGCAACCCGTTGCTCCAGTTAAGAAAAGTATCTGAGCATCATCTTTCATGATTGCTTCCATCTTGGGCGTCCAGATAATATCACTAACTTTCAACTATTCCTGCCTCAATAAGTTCTTTTCCCATCTCTAACTTAAGCTTATCCAGTTCCACCCAAAGCTCTTGCATTGTGTTGTCTTTCATTCGTTTTAAAGTCTTAGCAATCAGTTTATCATATTTCCGTTCTATTCTATGCTTTTTAACTTTTAGTAAATTTGCCATCTTTAGTTCCCCTTAAATAATCTTCTAGAAGCTCTTGGTTTTTGCTTTTAATAGATGCATCAATTTTTTCAACAAACATAGAATTCGCTTTTCCAAGAAGCTCAAGTGCTTTGACCTGTTCTTTTGCAGATACTTTTTTTTGAACAACTTTTGCAGTGGAAGAAAAATCTCCTGTATTTTCCACAACAACAACTTCTTCTTCGGTTTCTCCACGAGCCATTGCAGTTAGCCTCTCTTGAATTTCTTGAATGTCCATTATTTTGTGTTTTTCAAGTTTTATTTTTTGCTCTTCAATATATTTTTTAATTCGGACATCTTTAGTCAACATACGATTGGCAATTGATTTTGCAGACCTTGCAGAATATCCAGCACTAATTGCTGCTCTTTTTGCATTAAAATCTTTCAAATATTCCAAACAAAAATTCTTCTGCTTGTCACTTAGTCCTGTATTTTTATCAAACATAAAAACCATCTCCTAAAAGTTATAAATATTAATAATCAATAATAAAAAATAATATTAATTAATTTTTTTATTTTCAAAAAAGAAAATATAAAAGAAAAAAGTTTTTTATACCAGACACTTTTCCCACTTGACCAATTTCACTCTGGTATAGGGTCAACCCTGCTCATTTGTTAAATGGTGTGAAGATTCAACAAACAAGCCACACCTAATTTTTTTGCAACAAAAAAGCACCCAGGAGGTGTTAGGTGCTTAATTTTCTATTGCTATATTGGCAAAATCGGTTATTTACTTACTCGTTTTGCACAATTATAGTATATCAAGATTTTGAGTGTGTTGCAAGTGGCTAAAGTGTGCTAAAGTGTGCTAAATGTGGCTAAAGTGTGCTAACTTTTTGAATTTTTTAATGAAATTATCTCTTTCTTGATTGTTTTTTATCTCTGTCTTTTTCATTTTTATTTGCTAGTAACTTGCTTTGCTTGCTCATAAAAGTAATATTTCAAATCATCTTCATATTTTAACATTTCTTCGTTCGTGATTATTTGAGAAATATTTATTTTTTCACAAGCATCTTTGCAAGCCCTTTTCCAAGTGTCACGGTCTTTCTTTAAGTCATCCATTTCCTCGCAAATAGCAAAATCTCTACCTTGATTTTTAGAATAATCATCAAGAATATAATCCAAGTTTTGTATATCAATGCCATACTTTTCGAGTATATCTTCGAGTTTGCCTAGTTTGTCAATTGCTTTTGGCAAATCCTCTTCTAAAATTTGATAATCATCATAACAATCTAATTCAGTCAATCTTTCTGCCATATCATTCTCCCTTTAACTCTTTGATTTGTTTATTTACCTGATTACAAATATCATACCAAATAACAACTTTTTGCAAGTAAGAATGTTCTTCGTTGCTCATCATTGTAATTCTATCTTTTAAATTAACTTTCACTTTTTCAAGTTCCTGAATTGCGAGTTGGGTTTGATTTCTAATTCTTTCTGTCAAACACTTTTCACTGCTTTTTAAAATTGCTATTTGCTTTTCATAATCAACATTTTGCAAACCGAGTTCTCTTGAGATTTTATCTAGATAACCATAGTCATCATAGGCTTTATCTCTTTGTCTCTCTATAGCTTTTATATCTCTTTCTTTGCACTCAAGAGCAAAATCTTTATCTTTAAGCTCTTTTTTGAGCTGATTATTTTCTTCTTTGTACTGAGAATACAAGTTAGTTAAATCTTTAATTCTTTCATCATCAGTTTTATATGAACTATATTTTCTTAGCTCTTTGTCTTTCTCAGCTAATTCTTCTTTAAATTGGTCGATTTTATCTAAAAGTAAATCAACGGTTGTTTGTCCAAAAATATAGGATTGACAAGGTTCATTATATCCAACAGGATGACAATTATTGTCTATATATTCTTTATAGGTTCTTTTACTCATCTTTAAAACCACCTTTTTGCTTTAAAATTTCATTACAACCAACAATTAAGATACCATTATCCGAGATGGTCTTAACAGTCATTCCAGCAATTGTTGGCTCTGTAAGTAATTCTCCTGGGTCAATAATTAATGGAGCAATGTCTTCTATATATTTATAAAGCTTAAAATATAAGTTATTGCTTATTATTAAAAACTCAGGATACTTATAATTCATTTTTTTATATTTTTCTCTTGCAACTAAAATCTTTTCTAAAATATCAAGTCCTGTCACCTCAATCTCCCTCCAAATTTTCATTAACAACATATTTTGCACATTCTTCAGCATAAATTTTTTCAAATGCTTTCTTGTTTATTTTTTTTATAATGTCATTTTCATTGATATAGTTGGTGTAAACCTGTGAAGAATTTGGAACAAATAAACTAATATCATAGCTAATTTTTTTTAATGTTTCGTATGAAAATTTAATACAAACACTTATAATTCTTCCAATTTTTTGTTCCCAGCTGTTTGTATAAAATAGAACAATGTCACCAATATTATATTTAGACTTAAATTTCATCTTCCGCCTCCAACTCTTGCATTTTCTGTAAAATAAAGTTTTCAACAGCAACATAGTTCTTAAAAACAGCAAAGCCCGATTCAAGATATTCTTTGCTATCTATATCAATTTGTCTTTTTAAAATCTCTTTCAACTTCTGCCACTTGGTGTCTTGATTTGTAATGTAATCAGCCAGTTCTTGTGCTTCTTCGCAATATTCATTGTCAAATGCTTTAAAAGCACAATCTATTGGTTCGTGTCCTGTCGTTTCTTTATGTCTTTTAAAACAACTTTTACACATCATGTTATTGACTATTTCACTATTATTTTTCACTTCTCATACTCCTTTTGTATTTGGTCTAAAAATTGTTTGATATCTTCTAATACTTGATTCCCAGCACTTGCAATCATAATATCTAATTCAGTTGCTTTCCCACCACAATAAATAACTTGTGTTCTTAAATATTCTCTAATCTTCTCGCACACTTCCTTTACGAGTTCTCGGTCGTGAGTTTTGATGTCAATGAGTGGACAATCGTTATATTTTTGTTTTTCTTCATTCCATTCAAATCCTAAGTTGATTTCACATTGTCTTCTATGTTGAGCAAAAAATTTACAACAAACACAACTTTTCGGCATTTCTTTTACATATATTTCTTGGTTCATAATTTACTCCTTAATTATTTTAATTTGCTTATTAGGATAATGACAGATATAATCTCCATATTTAATTAATGTTGCATTGTAAACTGGTTTGCCATAACATTGTTTTAAAATTCTATTGTTTTCATTTTCTAGCCATTGCCAATCACATAATTGATGTAATTTGAAGTCATTAGTATTAATCAAATAAATTTCATTATCACTTATGTTTATGTTAGTTTCGATTGGAATTAAGTTTTGAAATAATATGTTTTTAAAATAACCATTTTCTTGAACATTGATATTTTGTCGCATTTCAGTTTGATAGTCCATATATGCTCTTTTTGTTGCTGGGCTACAAATCATAAAATTGATTTCATCATTATTTTCATCTATAATTTGTAAAATTTCGTTCCAATTAAATTCTTTAACTTTCTTAATAACTGGCAAAATATCTTTATTTTTTTCTCTATCAACACCATATAAATATTTTTCATTTTCATCAAATAAATATTTAAGACCATTTAATTTTAGAATATTATAGGTTTCGTTTTCATTAAAATATTTTGGTTTTTTATCTTCATCATAAAAAGCATTTGAAATATGCAACATTGTATATTTAAGCATATTCTCTACTTCGCTATTCAATAAATTCACGAATGAACTTGCGTTTGAACATCTTACTGCTTTATCCGATATTTCAATATCTCCATAAATAGTTTTTAGTTCGCTTTTAAATAGATAATCTTTATTATTTATTATTAAAGGAACTATTATTTCTTTTCCATAAATATCATTACTTGTGTATTCAATTTTAGCCAAAACGGAAGATATATTTGCGTTTAACTGATTTGATATAATTTCTAAATAAACACTCTTTAAAACATTTTCTACTTGCATTATTTCCATAATCTACTCCTTAATCAATCTTTTATGTTTCTTCTTCTTTAAACAGCCTTACGCACTCATCATAGGCTTTGTAAAAGTTGGCTTCGGCTTTGGTTTTGAATACTTCTTCAAACTGATAAATATCACTTGACAACTCACCATAGTAAGTATCAATTTCTAACTGCCCATCTTCTAAATGTATATCTCTCTTGTTTATCTTTTTGAAGTCCAGTATCTCTGGCTCATTAGTAACTACCCATACACTCTCACCGTTTTCTATGGCTTTTTCTATCTCTTGTTTTGTCATAAGTTCACCTTCTCACAAATAGAATCTACATACTCAACCAAACTAATGTTAAACAATGTGCATGACTTATATATTTCTCCAAGACAGTTAAGCTCTCGTATTGCTTTTATCACACATTTTTTGAGTGGTAAATTTTCTTGTGCCTTTATCTCTTTTGTTTTCTCTATTATCTTTTCTTCCATAGGATTAATCCTCCCAGTAATCATTCATTTCACATAAGTTTTTAATCTCTTCAAGTGTCTTTTTTCTTGGAAACCTAAATCGCTTAGTCTTGCCAATATACTCTGCGTGATAAAATCTTCTATTGCTCCAAATATGAAAAGCACCATTTTTGCCAAGTGCAACATAACAAATTCCACTTTGCATATTTCCTGTTTTATGCCAATGCATTTTTCTTCTTTCCTTTTTGATATTCTCGATAACACTTCCAACTGCAAAAGAATTTAGAATAAATCTTATAGACCCAAACATTTGGGTCTGAACATAAAAAACAAATGAGTTTTCCACAAACTTCGCAACTTCTGTTTTTGTATGGTATTGCTTTATTCATAAATACCCTCTTTTGATTTTAAAACTGCATTAATTTCAAATATTCCATCATAGTAAAGATGTCTGCATCGACTTGTTGAAAGATGTGATTTTAACGAAATATATTTCCAACCACAAGGCAAAAATGTTTTTGATTCGACAATTTCCCTGCTAACAAGATTTGAAATATAACCAATTAGAGTTTCCAATGTTTTTCTCTTGACTTGAATTTCCTCTTGTAAGACACTTTTTTGTTCAAGTAGTTCAGTAAGTCGAATGGCAATGTTTTCAACTGACGATGCTGACGATTTTGTCTTAGGCATACCTTCTGTATTGTTTGATTTTGGAAAACCACCAAGCATTCTGAGTTCATTCTCTTTAATTTCAATACTTTTTAACTTGAACTTTAATTTCTCATATTCTTTAACATGACTTTCAAATGTCACTTTTTTCACCTCCTAGGTTTTGCTCAAACTCTTTTAGTTTTGTTTTTGTGTTTAAAACACTTTCATTACTGCCTGCATTAAAAATGCAACCCATAATGTATCTAGGTCTATCCACAATCTCTTCGTTTAGAGTAATTTGTGTTATTATTTTTCTAAATTTTTCATTATCAAGATTTAGATAAACTTGTAAAAGCTCTTTTTCGCTATAAGTTTTATGATTAAATTTGAAACCATTTAATACTGACTGACTTCTAGCATCTATCATTGTGTCAATGATTTCAATGGCAGAGTCATAGTATTTACCTTCTTTGTAATAATCAAAAATTTCATTAAAGAACTTGATATAAGGCTCTCTAGCATCTTCTGACTTATTAACAATTTCCTCACGCACGCACGCGTTATTATTTATATTTTTTTTATTATTTTTTAACAAACAAGTATTATTATCTTGTTCTAGTTCCTGCTTTTTCTTGGGTTTTACTTGGCTTTTGTCTTGGGTTATGCTTGGGTTTTCGTTAGGTTTTTGTTGGGTTTTTTCTAATGTGTTAGTAAGTGAGTTATCAACATTTATTTTTTTAGGTCTACCACCCAATTTCCCATTCTCAACACTAGCATCATATTTTGCATTTCCTGAGTCTATATTAGGTTTTATGAGTGAAAAATAACCTTTCAAATAACCATTTAATTTAGGCGATTTACCAGTCATTGCATAATCAATAAGAGCTTTATAAATAATGCCTTGTTCCTCTTCTGGTAATTCATTAATAGCCTCATAATATGATTTATAAAATAAAAAACTATTTCTCATAATTCACCTATCCTAGTTTTTTAAATGTCATTCTCCACTCTGTTCTTCCTGGCACGGTGTAAGATTTTTTTTCAAAGGATTTCCTCTCTATTAAATACTTACCTGTGAGAACTTTTTCCCTATCTCCAACCTTCTTTTTTATCTGCTCTTTAACTTCTTCGAGCTGAGAAACATAAGGCTGTAATTGCTCTTTTTTGTCGAGCAAATTATCAAGCTCATCATCAAGTTCAATATCTGTTGATTTAACCAAATGTGAACCACAAATATGCTGAAGTGAGCACTTTTCACAAACACTTGGGTCACATATTGGCTCAGGTATTTTTTTATCTTCAATTGCCTTATAAATTCGCTCTGCCTTTTCCAAACATTTTTCGCCAAAATCATAATCAAGATGCATTTCAATTGGCTTAATTTCACCTGTAACTTTGTTTACTAAACAGAAAAAACCATATTCTTTTTCAAACTTATAAAGATATATAAAAAGCTGTGTTGGATATGCTCGAACATAATATTTTTTTGAGTTCAAAAAGTCTTCAATAGAATTCAATTTTTCAAATTCATTTGGACTTAAACCTTTGATTTCGCAGGGAATCAATTCCCCATTCTCTGCCTTGATTCGAACATCTTCCCTGCCAGAAATAATTCCACCTTTAACTTCAATTTTCCAATTTCTATTATTTGGTGTAATAATCTCAAAACCTGCTTTCTTAAGCTGAGAAATAACAAAATCTTCCATGTGATTACCCAAATCAAAAATTGACTGTAAACCCTTATCATGAGCCTTTTGTTCTTCCCACTGAGTTAAGAGCAAATATAAATATCTTTCACATGGGTGACCGAGGTTTGAAGCTCGAAGATTTTTGCAAGGATAAACCTTGATTTCGTCTTCGAGCATTTGATTTAACTTATCTTTAATTGTTTGTGAGTTCATTTTCACTTACCTCTTCTGTGGCTTGTTTTTCAGCCTTCTTTATCTTCCTTTGGCACTCAACGCAGAGAAATTTTCCAAATTCGCCTTGTGAATAACTTGCAACTCTTTGTGTTATTTCTTTACCACACTCTGAACACTTTAATTCGTTATCTACTTTTGTGTTATCTTTTCCACCCTGTGAACCAGTTTTAAAAGTATATCCACTAATCTGCTCAATATCTAATCCAGCATTTTTTAATTCATTTATTCCAATATTTCTAACACCGGGTATAAGTCTTTTTATTCCGTTATTGATACAATTTGTATAAGCAGCCATTTTTACATCTCGCTCATCAATTTCATCTGGCTTTTTTAATCCTGTTTTTGTCTTTGCGAAAAAGTCTTCTCTCATTGACCTTGAGCCCTCACATTCGATTTTGTCATTGCTCATGTAAAATGCCATTCTATAAGTAAAAGTCTTATAACCTTCTGCATCAACTTCAACTTGTGGATTGCTCCCAATAAACTCCCACTTAACACCAAATAATCTTGCTATCTTTGCAGAACCCGTTTCTTGCAAATATGGTTTTCCACTAATTA
Source organism: uncultured Clostridia bacterium (assembly GCA_944381185.1). Classification (GTDB taxonomy): domain Bacteria; phylum Bacillota; class Clostridia; order Christensenellales; family UBA1242; genus RGIG1681. Next base: position 671,364 of record CALWKE010000001.1, on the reverse strand, counting down.
AAACCCAATCGTTTTCATGGGTTATTGAAAGTGCTGCATTCATAATTTTCTTGACAGCTGATATTCTTTTTTCAGCTTGCTCAGCAAGAACCATAATGTTATCTGCACTAAAATCTAAATTATTTTGAACTTCACCAGTTTCGTGAACTATGATTTCGTTTTCCATAAACCCTCCTAAATTTCTTCGTAAAATTGTTCTTTTGCTTGAGGCTCAAAATAGTCTTTCAGAGCCTCATAAAATAAATCTTCAAGTTCTTCACCATTTGCATAGTTAATGAACTCTTTTAACTTTCTTTTAAACATTTCTTTTTGTATATCTGAACTAAAACAATCTTTAAAATATTGATTGTAAATAATATCTGTAAGAGCCTCTTCAACATCAACATCTTGCTCTGTTGTGTTGAACACAAATGTATCTGTATTAAAATATTCTTCACCTAAATCATCGTCATAAGATGACTCTGATGTTTGAAATTCATATTCTATTTCCATAAACTCACCTACTCAACTTCATAGTCTTTGTTTATTCTTCTAACTTCATTGTCTATAAGCGAATTTAAATCAGTTATGGTATTATTGTGAAGTGTGCAATAAATATCTCTCTCATACTTTATTTTTGCAATTCTAGATTGTAATTTTGCTATCAAATTAGATGCCTTTGTGTTTTTTTTATTAATTAAATCTCTTTCTTTTTTTAAATTAGATTTAAGTTTGTCATATTTACTTTTCATAATTCCCTCCATAAAAGTGATTGTTTAACTAACTACTACAACTTCTCCATTATCAATTTCTTCAGTAAGTGTTTCATAGAAATAAGTTTTAATGTTTTCTTTTGCTTGCCTTTTCCAAGCACCACCATCAGCCTCATATAAAGCAAATGAATATGAATCTTTCATTCTGAATAAAAATTCACTTGTTGGCTGCTCTACATCATTAAATGTTCTATATGGTGCTAAAAGTCTTATTGGTGCACTTTGTATTGTTCTTGCTAAAGATGAACCCTGACTAGCTGTAACCCTTTGAGTAATTCCATCATCTTCTGTTTCAACTGATTGTGCATTTGTTACTTTCTTAAGAAGTTCAAGCATATCCTTTGTATCATCACTTTGAATAAATTGTGAACGCAATGCAATTACAAAATCTTCATGACTGTAATTTCTTCCAAACATAAATCCTTCACTGCTGTATCTAGCAATATAAGGAATTTCTCTGTCCTTTTCGTTATCAAGTGCTGTAAAAACAGAAACTTTTGTTGGTGATTCAATATTAATGAATAAAGGTCTATTAAATTTTTTTAGTTCTATTTTAATCATTGAAACTAATGAGCTTAAGTCATTAAATTCAATCTCATCAGCTGTATTTTTGATTTTTATCTCGTGGAGATTTTGATTTGAATAAAACTTTCCAGCTATATCTGTTACTGTAATATTTTCTTTAATAATTCTTTCAATATCTTGAACAATATTATTTTCCATATACCTATACCTCTTCTTTTTCTCTATTTATTTCAATAAATTTTGTTTTATGGACTTCTCCATAAAGGTCTAATTGACCATCAGGAATGCCCGTAAGTTCATAACAACCAATTTTGTTATCCATAGTTTGAACAGCCATTTGTGTTTGAACTGAACTTGTTGGTCTTAATGTTTTTTTGACAATTGATTTGATTGTCACTGAATTTCTATCATTAACTGGAGTTATTGATAGTTCAATTGTTATTTTTCTTGGCTTGTCATCAGTATTTGGATTTTTTATATTTTCCATAACCTTAACGAGTTCATAATTCACTCTTTCCAGCATTGCACCATTGGCAAAGTCTAAAACACTATTTACTTTTTCCATCTGCTTCTCCTATTTTTTTAAGAATATATTTTTGAAATTTTCTATTAAGTTTAAGTATTGAATTTGCAAGAATTCTAACTGTAAAATTTTGTTCATCTGACTTGATTTCTAAATCAATAAGTTCAGATATTTCGTTCGATAATTCCTCTGTTTTTTTTTATCAAATTGTTTAATTTTTCGTCTTTAACTTCTTCTTTAAATTTTTCTGTAAGTAAATCTCCAAGATTGTCTAATAATTCAATAAATTTGTTTTCATTTTCCATATAATTTTCTCCTTATTAAAAAACTGTTAGGGCAAAATGATTCCACTAACAGCAATAATTTCAAGTATTAAAATCATTTCACACCGTTTAATGTTTTAGTAACTAACCATACCTATAGGGAACTAAAACTTCTTGCAATTATTAGTTTTTAGTGTTAAAATGACCTTGCAAGAGTGGTTATTTAAACACTTTTGTGAGTTAGAGTTGTTGTGAGTTTCTCAGGCTGAACGACAACTCTTTTTTTAATGGTCGATTAATATAGTCTTCATAATCTTTTTTGTGAACTCTGCCAGATAGTTGAAGTCTATCACTTGTCGCTTTTATTTGCCTTATAATTCGGTAAGCCACATTTTGCTTTACTTGAAACAGCACTTCAATATCTTTGACTGTGAACACTTCTTTTTGCAAAACTTCTTGTGTCGACATTTTTACCTCCTTTATTGATTTTTTAATTTTGATTTGGTATACTCCTATAAAAGGAGATTTTTATTATGACAACAGAAATATTATCTATAATAACAACCTTAATGGCTCTTTTCACAGCTTCTATTCCATTAATTCAATCTTATATAAATAAAAGGTCCGATGAAAAAAATAAAAGAATAGAGTATTTATATAAAAATAAATTAGAAACATTTAAAAGCTTAATGGATTCTTTTGGCAAATTTAGACGAAATACTACTGCACATATAGATGAATTCTTGTCTTTTTTATGTCAGTTAATGCTTTTTTGTAATAAAGAAATAAATGAACAAATTAAATTAATAATAGAACAACTTAAAAGTGAACCAGATAAAGATCGTGTATACTATCTTTTTGAAAAACTTATACCTCACTTTTCATCTGAGATACAACAAACACAAAATATATTATTTGGTTCTCTAAACAAGAATGTTAATAATAGAAAAAACAACACCGAAAAGAGCAAAAATGATACCAGTAATAACAAATAAACAATACCACCTGTTTTGAAATTTTTTTTCTTTTTGAATACATTGTGCAATAATACAAATAAAAGCTAAAAACGAAAATATATAACTTAAAATTAATAAAAATCTCATAACTCTCCTAAACCAAATCATCAATCTTGCAGTTAAATATTTCTGCAAGTTTTTTTAATGTTTTTGAATTTGGTTGTCTTTTATTATTTTCATACTGCGAAATTGTGCTAATTTGAACACCGAGTTCTTTAGCTACTTCACTTTGAGTTAAATTATATTTTAACCGAAATTCTTTAATCTTCATTTTAAACCTCCTTTTTTCACTTTATGTGAATATAATAACAATTTTAATTTATAGTGTCAAGCAATATTTCACAAAAAGTTAAAATTATTTTTTTTATAATATTGAAATATTTTTCACAAAATGTTAAAATTTAAATAAGAGGTGTAATATGATAGGTCAAAATCTGAAGAAAATAAGAAAATCAAAAGGCATAACTCAACAAAAATTAGCTAGTGACTTCAATGTTGCTATTGGCACAATTTCTATGTGGGAGTCAGACAAAAGAGACCCTGATAGTTATACAATTGCAAAATTGGCAAAATATTTTGGAGTTTCAGTAGATTATTTATTAGGAATTGATGATTTTATCAATGAATTTGGAGAAGATAAATTTAAGTTATTAGAAAATAAGGCTGATAATTATCTAAAAAGAGCAAAAATCCCAGTTCTTGGAACAATTCCTGCAGGAATCCCTATTGAAGCAATAGAAGAAATTCTTGACTATGAAGAAATATCAGAAGATATGGCTAGTCGTGGTGAATTTTTTGCACTTAAAGTCAAAGGTGATTCAATGCTCCCCACTATTAAAGACGGAGATGTTGTTATAGTAAGACAGCAAGATGACTGCGAAAGTGGTCAAATCTGCGTTGTCATGATTAATGGATTTGATGCAACTTTAAAAGAAATAAAAAAAGACCCACAAGGGGTCTGGGTTCTGCCACATAATTCAAACTGCGATTTTAAACCAACATTCTTCTCTAATAAAGAGGTTGACGAGGTTCCAGTTAGAATAATTGGTGTTGCTGTTGAAATCAGGAGAAGTTTATAAGGAGAAGATTAATGGATTTTAAAGAACAAATAAATTTTTATTGTGATGAGAGTTGTTACTTAGAACATGACAAATCACGATATATGGTTCTAGGCATGGTTTATTGTCCTAGATCAAGTTATAGAGAAATTAAGAAGAAAATATTGGAACTAAAGGATAGACATCATATAAATCGTTCAATAGAAACAAAATGGTCTAAATTATCTTCTAGTGCATATCTATACTACAAAGATTTAATTGAATATTTTTTTAGTCCATATAGTGATATGTCTTTTAATTCAATAGTTGTTGATAAACGCTATTTAAAACATGAGGAATTTAATCAAACACACAATGAATTTTACTATAAAATAATGTATTATATGATATCTTATAAAATTAATCCATTTTGTTTAAATAAAATTTATATTGATGAAAAAGATACCCATAATGCTGAAAGAGTTAGAGTTCTCGAAAAAATATTAAAAAAACATTATCTCGATTATTTTTCTAACATAATAAAACCTATTCAAGTTATAAAGTCACATGAAATTGAAATTATGGAATTGACAGATATTCTAACAGGTGCAATTTCATATGAGTTAAACGATAAAGATAAAAAAAACACAAGTAAAGTTAAAATAATAAACCTTATTCAAGATAAAATTAAAGACAAAATAAAAAGTAAGGAAAACATTAATAGTTCTAAATTTGATTTAATGTTCTTTAAACATAAGGAGCATTATCATGGTTGATTGTAAAAATTCTGAATTTCCGACTATTTTGAGTCAAAAAGATAAAACATTAGAACAAATTATAGATGAAGCAACAAATATATTAATAAAAGATTTTTCTCTTGGCCTCGTTAAATTTAGAGGAAGAGAAATAAAAGCACAATATCCATATAATGATAAGTTTTCTTATGAACACATTTTAAAAATTGATGAACCTACAATAAATGACAAATTAAAAATCTTAAGATGTATATATGCTCCAAAATTTAAAGTTTTATTAGAAGAACCTGAAAATAAAGCTTGCCCAAACTTTAAGCACTGGAAAGAATTTGATATTAGAAAAAGTCAATGGAGACATATTATTTTATGTGAAAAAGAAAAAATAATTATAGTGTTAGCTGAACATAAAACATTTTTTATTCTTATCACAGCATATTACGCACATTATCATAATTATATCAAAAAACAAATCAAAAAATATAATACTTCTAAATATAAATTAAAATAAAAAAAGAGGGTAGCCACCCTATATTTCAAGAACGACCCCCTGGCTCTTCCAACACATGGATTGGTGAGCAAACAATACTTTTTCAAGTATATAAATATATTTATATAATACATTATCGATTCCGCGGATGTCAATAGAAATTAAAAAAAATTTCAAAATGTATTATATAATAATATTATATGCAAATAATACATTTTTATAACAATATCCCTGTCATATTTTATAAAAAAATTAAAGGAGAAAAAATGGCAAGTTATGACTGCAGAGGCAAAAAGAAACTTTGGTCAGTTCGATTTGAGATAATTGAAGATGGCAAAGTAATAATGAAACGACTCAGTGGCTATGAACGCAAAAAAGATGCTGAGCAGGCTTATCGTGCCTTTATGGAAGAATATAGTAAAACCCCACACCAATTAAGTTCTCCTAATAATATTTTAAATAAATCTTTAGATGAAGTGTTTAATGAATATAAAATTTACAAAAAAGAAAAAGTTAAAGACTCTTCATTTTATGATTTAGAAAATATCTACAATTTACACATAAAACCATTTTTTGAAAACAAACGAATTAAAGATATTAATAAAACTTCAATACTAGAATGGCAACAAACTTTATCAAAGTATAGTTACAAATATAAGACAAAAATAAGAGGTGTTCTCTATTCTTTTTATAAATATTTATATTATTATTATGATATTGATAATGTAATCGCAAGAGTAGAGCCTTTCACTAAACCAAATATAAAAAAAGAAATGCAAGTTTGGTCATTGGAAGAATTTAATAACTTTATAGATATTATTCCAAATGAGGACATTACCTTTAAAACTTTTTTCACATTTTTATATTACACAGGGTGCAGACTTGGTGAAGCTTTGGCTTTATCTTATAATGATTTTAATTTCAATCTCAAAACTGTTAACATCTCAAAAACTCTTACAACAAGAATTTCTAATAAATTAGAAAAATATAGTATAACAGCACCAAAAACTCATTCAAGTTACAGAAAGATATTATTACCACAAAAATTAATTGATGAGCTTGAAATTTATCTAAATACTATTCCAGAAAGCAAATACTCTAAATTCTTCTTTGGATTAGATAAACCACTAGATGACCATACAATTTATAGAAGGTTAGAAAAGTATACAGAACTTTGTGGAAATAAAAAAATTAGAATACATGATTTTAGACATAGTCACGCGAGCTTATTAATTCAGAAAGGTGCTAATGTGGTGCTGGTTGCAAAAAGACTTGGTCACACTAATACACAACAAACATTAAACACTTATGCTCACCTGTTCCCTAACTCAGAATCAGAGTTAATTGACATAATAAATGCAAGCTAAATTTGGTCAACTATTTGGTCAACAAAATTTAAAAAGTAGTGTAAAATATGCAAAAATATGTTAAAATATGTTATAAATATGGTGTTTTTACACACAATTTAGTATGTTTTTTGCACTTTTTACAATCCCGCTCTCTCCGCCACGAGGAGGCTGATGGACGAAATTGTCTAATTCAGCCTCTTTTTCTTTTAAAATTTCATCATTTTTATGCAAATGGGAGCCCAAATTGTCAAGGCTCCCATTTTTATTTTCAAAAGTATTTTCACTTGTTTCTTTTTTCTCAAATTTTTCTAAAATTCTTTTTGCGTAAAGTTCGTCATTGTTTATGGCAAGTTCATTATCCGCACCTTTGCTACCTCGCATAATCACAATAATTTTATCGTTGAATAAAAGCACCTTTTTGATAAATCGGTTGAAAAATTCATTGCGTTCAAATACGTCATCGTAGTCTTTACTTGCAAACAGTGATATAAAATTTTTGACATCTTCAAAGTTTAGTGGCTTATCAAACTTGCTCTTCTCTTCGGCAATTTTAAGTTGAATATCTGCCCTGTCATTTTCAAGTTTGTAAAGCGTTTCACGAAGGGCAAGCGAAATTATGCCCTGCTCCATATTCTTCACAAGGCTATTTATTTTGTTGTTTATCTGCCTTAGTTCTTTTTCAAGACATTTAAGCACGATGTTGTTTGAAATTTCGGAGTTGTATCTGTCCACAACCATATGTGCAATCTCTTCAATTTTGCTTGGAGTTAAAATATATTTTTTAGTTTTGTCAATAATGAGTTGTTCAAGTTCATGCTTGCGATAATTTCTAAGCAAACACGCCTTGCCCTTAACCTTTTTCGTGTGGCACTTGTAGTATTTATATCTCGTTCCCAAATGACTGGAACCTGCCTCGGCAATCACGCTTTCACCGCAGTATCCACAGAAGATTTTGCCCGTCAAAAAGTATGGGTCGTATTTATCCTTTTTGTAGTTCCTTCGAAAGTGCTCCATCATACCATTCACAACTTGCCACAACTTTTCTTCAACTATCGGCGGAATTACATCGGTGAAAATCTCACCGCCAAACTTTTCTATGCCCATATATCGTTGGTTGTGTAGCATCTTGGAAATCGCATTGCCGGTCCACTTTTTACCAGTTGACGTTCTTGAGCCTTGTGCGTTTAAGTGGTCTGCAATTTCGGTCGCCTTCTCGCCCACCGCATATTTATTAAACGCCTGCCGAACAAACTCTGCATGCTCTTCATCTATTTTCCATTTCTTATCTTCTACTTTGTAGCCATAGGTGACCTGCCCGCCTGTGTAGTAGCCCTTAATCAAACTTTCACGAACCCCACGCTTAACCTTTTGGCTAAGCTCGGCAGAATAATATTCCGCCATGCCTTCAAGCACGCTTTCCATCAAAATTCCGCTGGCGTCATCCGAAATATTTTCTCTTGCCGACAGCACTCGCACTCCATTTTTCTTAAGTTTCATTTTGTAGTTCGCACTGTCATACCTGTTCCTCGCAAACCTGTCCAGTTGATACACCAGCACATACTCAAACTCTTTTTTCTTGCTGTCCTCAATCATCTGCAAAAAGGCAGGTCTTCTGTCAGTCGTCCCAGAAAGCGCCCTGTCGATATACTCATGAACAACCACATAATCATTTCTCTCCGCATACTCGTGACACACTCGAAGTTGCCCCTCGATCGACTGCTCCGTTTGCCTGTCACTAGAATATCTAGCATAAATTACAATTTTCTTCATCTTTTCTCCTATAATTAATTTTTGTATTTTTTGAGTATCTTTCATCACAAACACATACCACAAACTTTTTCATAAGTCCAGCACAAACCTGGAAGTTTTTTACTATTATCCAGGCTGCAGAAAAACCAGCGAGACAAGGCTCGTAAAATATTCCAAAGCGGGAGTTTGGTTTTCCCAAATGACTATTTGGGGATGTTTTATAGTTAACGCAGTAAATAAATTTGTTTGCAAATTTATGGTCGCGAAGTTTTTCTACTGTCTGCCTTTTGATATGAAAACGCACTCCTTGGGGTCAGTTTGTTTAGATCTCTATTCTGCCTTAAAACTACCAACAATTTCTCCACCAACTTCGAAACTGCCTCGTCGTATGCCTCTTCGTCAATCTCAATTTGTGCTTCATTTAACACCTTCTTTGAAACTCTATATATCACAACCGCATTGTTTAAATTTTGTTCATTCATAATTATTCTCCTCATTACAATTAGAGAGGCAATGAGTTAAATAATTTTTTGTTTAAAGATTTTATTTCTTCTTGTTTTAAGTGGGATCCCAAAAAGTATTATCTGCTAAACTTTTTGGACTAATGAAAAGCCGGCTTGGTTTAAACGAATTCTATAAATTTAAAATTTCTAACCACTAACAACCTTCTAAAAGCGAAAGTGGGTTTCCCACTTCTCGGCTAAACGTAGGTGGCGCAAAGTGCGTCAGTGCTAATGGGCGGTGCGTCAAAACGCACCCTTATTTTCTTGGCTTTTGGGCATATTTTCAGCACTTTGAGCCACCTCTTTTCCTGCTTCAATAATTTTAACAATCAATTTGCCTTATTTCCTTCAATTTCCTACCAAAATCAACAACCACTTGCTTATTTTGAACTATGCCCATTACTCGCCCCAATTTTCTTAAAACACCCTTTTCCTTTACACTTTCTCCGTTACTCTTCTATCTCGCCAAACACCGCCCATTTTCGCCGTTACCACCTATTTTATTTACTTTATCAAACCTTACATTAATCCCCTTACCAACCTCAACATTAAACTTAAATCTTAGACCACTAACTTATTTTTTCCTCTGCTAATTATTTATATTTTTTGAAAAACACCTCCGTTTATATTTGCCCTTGCTCTACTCAACAACCTTTAATACACCCCCTTCACCCTCTATTCACTTTTCACGCATTTTCTCAAAACAAAACTGCCCGTTTCGTTATTAAAATGAAGGCAAAAATAATAGATTTTTTTAACTCAAATAAAAAAATGCCCCTCTATATAAGACACTCTTGTTGCGTAAAAATCTCCTAATATCAAGCAAAATCAACCCCTTTTATACATCTCCGCCATCATTATTCAACACACTTTTCAATCACCCAAAACCCTGCGATCCCTTATTTTATAAGTCTTTTTAACACCCAATAAAATTATTTCAACTTTTTATTCTCGCCACCCTGCTTTCCCACATTTTGTTGCACAAAAAAGAGCCACACCTCACGGTGTGACCATCTCTATTTCCCATTCCTTTTATCTCAAAAAGAGAGGCAATGAGTATTTTTTTAAAAAACATTGTCAAATGACTTGCAATATCTTTCGAACAGAGTTAAAACACACTCAACGCTTGGAGGGCTTATGAAAAATGAAACTCTTATAGAATTTATTAAAGAAAAATATTACGAACAAAAAATGTCAGCTGAATATGAACTTCAACTGACAAAAATTGTAGAACTTGAAAACAAATTCACCAAAGACTTTTCAAAAGACAAGTGGCGTGAATACTTTAACCTAGACCTTGCAATAGGAGAACTGCATTCTATTGAAATTGAACAGGTAATTGGGTTTATTATAAATATCTTATATAATTAAATTATTTTATATCTATAAAGCTAATTTGGAGGTCTCTTAAAGATTTCACCTCTCTTTCATGAACTTTATCATCTTTTTCTTTTTCGCCAAGCAAGAGTTTGGATGTTTTAACGTGGTTTAGGCAATTCTTTTTTACAGATTCTTTACTGTAATTTGCATAACAATAAATACAACCATGTCTACAAGTATTATATTGTCCTATATCAATACTTTCTACACATCCACAAGAAGCTCTTTGATTTTTATCCTTAGATGCCTTTATTTTACAACCAATTATTTCAGATATTAAGTTTGGGTCAATACAACATGATTTTTTTATTCCCAAATCAAGCAAGTCAATATCTTCACTACATGTTCTTAATTCAATTTTATTTTTATCTGCTATTATTTTTAATTTTTTAGAAATTTCAGTCATTAAATTATTAGGTATCTCTTGGATCTCTAATTTTGATAAATTATTTTTTATTTTATCATAGATATCTAAGAAACTAAACACACATGCATTTGTATAATTTTTTAATTTAGTTGCAATATACTCAAACTTGTCAGTATGCCAATCAATATTATATTTGGGGGTTATAACAATTGGATCATATCTCCATATAACTCTTTCTTTGCCGTATTTTTTGGCTAAAAATATGAAATTTTCTAATCTTACATCTAAATCTGGCAAATAAGGTTCCATATCTTTTTCATATGCATTTATAGTATATTGGAAGTAAAATTTATATTTTCTATCAATTTCATCTAAATATTTAAACATTGGTTGTGGATTTTTACTCCAAAAAACAATGCAATCTACAACATCTGGAGTTAGACTAATTTGACTTATACTATGATAGTTCATTGGGTTTCTTACCCAAACAACTTCTTCTCTTAAACGGCTAATAAACCAATCGCTATAAAACGCTGGAATATCTGTTCTTCGACTAACACTTAATATCATAACCACTACCTCATTACTTTTATCTGCGAATGTAATTCACAAAAGATTCTATTTTTTGAAACAATCTTTGCCCGTTTCACTTCTATGAATTCTCCTCTATTTATATCTATTGGATTGTATCTTAACGACATTATCATTTTTTTAGGAATTTCAAACCAAATATCTTTTCTCTCACTAAAAGAACCGTCACAAATTTTAAGAGAAATCTTTGATTCTTTATTTGACGATGAAAGAATAAACGCCTTAAAAGAAATGTCTTGCCCAATATAATCGTCAATATCATTTAATAAGATCTTATTTTTAAAGAATTTATATTTTTTCAATCCATCATTTCTTAATACTACATATTCAAAATAATGATAAAGTTTTACGGTTTTAAATTCCTCTAAATCTTTTAGTTCTTTTATTATCCTGGATTTTCCAATATAATTTTTAGCAGATGCAAATTGTTTGCAATAATCAGCATCACAGCAACAAGGACTAAATGAATTAAAAGATAATTTTTTTAATTTCTGTTTAATTGCTTTTAAATAATTTACAACACTTTCATCTGCTGGCTCTATAAAAATTATTGAAGAATGTTTGTCTAAATTATTCAAACATAAATCAATTAAATTATTTATAGCTTTTCGAAATATTTTTTCGTTTCGATTTAACATATTACTTTCTATTATTAAATCATATTTATTATCTTTTATTTCAATATAATTATTTAAATCATTATGAAGCCATGTTATATCTATATTTAAGTTTGTTGGAAAAGTAACCTTATACCTTTCAAATATTGTATTAAATATATCAATAAATTCTTTTTCCTTTTCAACTAAACAAAAACTAACCACAAAATTTGTTTCTAAATTATCTATTGCTAGCATTTTAAAAAATTCAATCATACCAAATGTGCAAGATCCAGGCCCTGCACCAAGTTCCAAAATTTTAAATCTTTCATGTATTAAATTGTATTTCAATAGATCTATTAATGGTTGCCAAACTTTATAAAAATTTACAGGCAAATAATAAAGTGTATACTCTTTATGATTTTGCTTATAATCGGCTTCTCCATCACTATAAAATAAATTCGCTATTCTTTTTGATAGGGCAACTTTATCTTGAATTTCTTGCAAATTTTTTACACCGAACAAATTTATAATAGACTCCTCTATTTCTTTCGGAATTTCGGGTTGACTTTCATAAGTTTGAATTATTTTATCGAATTTCATCTTCTATCCTTTCTATTAATGTTTGAGATTTATTATAGCACATATCTTTACTAGGAATAGTTTTTAAAACTTTTAATGCGAGCTCTTTTTCTCCTTGTAAATAATATAAAACTCCCTCTTCATAAATCATATAACTTTTTGCTTTATAAAAATTTTTATGACATTCATCGTATTGATTTAAAAAGTGTAGATTTATAGCCTTTATTGGTTTAACAAAATCTGGAAATAAAAATTTTTCTTTTCCAACTTTTTCCCTTGCTAACTTTAAAACCTTTTCTACATATTCGTTAGAGTTTTTAAAGAAATCAACATATTTTTCTTCATCCTCTCCTTTTAAAATGTAAACCAATCCTTTTAATTGTTCTATCTGTGATAATCTATAATAAATATCAAAATAACTTGGTTTATCTTGTAAATTTATTCTTTTATTATTTTCATTGTAGCCGCGTAGTTCAATAATTTTATTTAAGTATGACTCAATTTTTGAAATAATTTCCAACCTTTCTTTTTTGAATAAATAATCTTTAATTGGTTTTTTGAAAATTTTATTATCAACATACGCATCATAATAACATAAATAATTTTCTAAATTAAACTTTGAATAACCAAACAAGGCTCCTATATATTCTTTTTTATATTTTTTTTGTTTATCCTCAGACAAAGAATCATAATCACTAATTAGCTGTGAATAACTGTCAACAATTTCATTTGCTTTTTTCATCCAACCTTCGCCACCTTGCCACCTTATTAATTCAAAATTAAACTCTCTTAACTTAGTATATCTATATAATTCCTTAAATTTTTCATTGGATTTTTCTATAAGTTCCGAATAAATTGATTCCGCTTTTTCATAATAACCCTTTCTATTATTTTTTTCACTCATAAAAACAACATAATAATGGTAAGCAAGAATACTTTTGTGAACACAACTATTTGGTTCTAGTTCAATGCATCTGTTTATAACTTTAAAAAAATATTTTTCAAATTTCACTTTTGCATTTTTATCCAACTTTTTATAGCCTGGCTCTATAATTTTTGATAACGCATATGATAATTCATTTAAACAAAAATGATTATTCCAAAACTCATGATTTTCAATACTCTGCTCATTTGGAAAGTTATCTACAATTTCCTGCCATTTATGTCTTGATTTAAGATCCACTATAATATCCATGAAGGCTTTATATTTAACTTCACTAACATTTTCTTTAATATCCATATAAGTTTGGTAATCTTTTATTAAAACAACAAATGGTGGCAACTTATCCTTTTTCTTTATCCCTTGTTTGTAAAGATATAAAAAACTTCTTTTTCTAATATTCTCACAATTTTCTGACAGATTTTCTATATTTTCATAAAAAATTTTTATTTGCTTATCATCAATATAAAATTGCTTACATTTACAAATCTTTGAAGAAAGATCCCTATCCTCTTTTTTTATTGAACATAACAAAATTTCTTCTATATCATCTTTTTTTATATCTTTAATTTCGGGGAATGAATCCAAAATATTTTGTAAGAAATCTGCCTTACAAAGATAATATTCTCTATCTTGTTTGATACAACTGCTATCATACACTATTAAAAACATATAATATCTCCTTAGACTCATTATAGCATATATTATATAAAAAATATCGATTTTTCAATAGTATATTAATTTTTGCACAAAAAAGGCCACGCCTCGCAGTGTGACCTCCACTTCCCTTTTCTTATATCTCAAAAAGAGAGGCAATGAGTCTTCTTAATATTGTCAAATGACTTGCAATAACTTTCAAACGGAGTTAAAACACACTCAACACTTGGAGGGCTTATGAAAAATGAAACTCTTGTAGAATTTATTAAGGAAAAATATTACGAACAAAAAATGTCGGCTGAATACAAACTTCAATTAAACAAGATTGTCGAACTAGAAGACAAATTCACCAAAGACTTTTCAAAAGCTAAATGGCGTGAATACTTTAACCTTGACCCAGCAATAGGTGAACTCCACTCCATTGAAATTGAGCAAATCATTGAGTTTGTTATTAATTTTTTATTTTTTTAATATTTCAACAATAGCCTTTGCTATTATTTTTGCTTCTTCTTCTGTATTTTTCTTACTTAACGATATCCTAATCGTGCCTGTTATATATTCTGTTGGTACATTAAGAGCTTTTATTACATGTGATACTTGATCATCCATTCCATCGCAAGCAGACCCAGTAGAAACCATAATACCTTTTAAATCTAGCCTGTGTAACAACATTTCTCCGCTAACATTTTTAAATGATAAACTAATATTCCCTGGAATATGATGTATGTCCCCATTTTTTATATAATCTATTGATTCTTTATTTAAATATGAAGTTATAATATTTTCTAATAATAATAATTTTTTTGTATTTTGTTGTACATTATCACAGTTATTCTTTAGCGCTATCGCCATTGAAAAAATTGATGCCACATCCTCAGTGCCAGCTCTTAATCCTTTTTCTTGTTTACCACCATCATGAAATGGATATATTTTTGTGTCCTTTTTAATGTATAAAAATCCTATTCCTTTTGGACCATTAAACTTATGAGCAGAGGCTGATAATAAATCAATACCTAATTCTTTTACATCGATTTTTATATGTCCTAATGCCTGAACAGCATCACTATGAAAAATAACATTTTTTCTATGAGCAATTTCGCATAATTCTTTAATTGGTTCTAAGGTTCCTACTTCGTTATTTGCCATCATTACAGAAACAAGTTTTGTGTTTTCATCTAATTTATTTATTAAATCATCTTTTGAAATGATACCGTTTTTATTCACCGACAAAAGTTCAATTTGATATCCATTTGATTGCATAAATTCACATGAGTTCAAAATTGAATGATGTTCTATCTCTGATGTTATAATTTTCTTTTTATTCTGTTCTCCTGCACATTTTATTGCCCAATTATTACTTTCAGTCCCTCCCGACGTAAAAAATATTTCATCTGGATCAGCATTTATACATTTTGCTATAATCTCACGCGCCTCTTTTAATTTAATTTTATTTTGTCTCACAAAGGAATATGGTTGTGATGAATTCCCATAATAATTTGTAATTAAATCTCTATAAATTTCAAGAACCTCATCATCCATTGCTGTTGTTGCAGCATTATCAGCATATATAATTTTACTCATAAATCCTCTCAATTAAAAAGTTTACATCCTTCACTTTTAAATTCTTCAATTTTTTCCAATAATTCATCTTTGGTTACATTCAAATAATTCGCTAAACAATCCAAACAATAATAATTTTCAATATTTTTACCCAAAAGCTTAATGTTTAAACTTATTGTATTTTTATCAAAAATTTCTACAGAACATGCAATGCATTTATTTTTCATCTTTATCCTCATTTATTAAAACTTTAAATTCAGGTATGTCCTTCCCTTTATATTCTTTATCTAGATATGCTTGTTGTGTCCTAACTATTTCCCTCATTTTTATTGCTGGTTTTAAACAATAAATTTTAAATTCTCTTTCACTTATATCATTTACTTTTCTTACATTTGGGAACAAAAGTTTTAAATATGCAGTTGCCAATCTTTTTACAGCTTCTGTATCCCTTGTATCTGCCTTATCAGGAAGTTCAATAATCCTATCAACAATTGTTCTATATGAAGAATCTTCCCTTAAAGCATGCATAATTGAACAAAAATATTCCGAATTTAAAGCCCAACCAGTAAGTTTTAAATTGTCATTCATTCTAGGTATATCCCAACCTTTAATGAATCCATGGATTCTATCTAAAAGTGCAGTTTCTTGAAAAAGAGGAGGTAGTTCATCAAGCATATACTTATATTCATCCATATTATCCTGTGCAATATTTCCTAAAAAAACTATTCCTGCATCTGACTCACCTTTAACACCATTACAATTAAATGTCCCATACTCCATATATCCTTGTAGTATTGACCTCATTTCATTATCATCATTAAACTTAACTAACTTGATTTCATCTATAGCTACAAAGTCATTTCCTTGTATAAATCCATACCTTCTTGCTGCGTTATCATAAAACATTTTTGATCTTGAAACCTTACCACCATCTACAAGGGTTCCATATTTACTAACATGTCCAAATATATAAGATTTCCCTGTTCCCTTAGGTGCTAGCTCAATAATATTTAACTTTTTTTCAACGAAAATTAACAATCTAGTTAAAACCGCCAACTTTTGATGTTCATCTTCATATCCACTAGAATTATAGTCTACCGCCTCTAAAAGAATATTTATCCATTCATGAATATCAAAATTCTTTCTAATATTCTTGTAATAATCTAAATCTACTTTATATGGGCAAAAATTTTTAAATGAGCATAATTTAATTTTCCCTTTTTCTTTTGGCGTTTCTGGATATTTGTAGCCTAATTCAACAATTCCCCAAACATCTCTTGCACTAATTAAATCATTTTTTATTGTATCCCATACATGAGGTTCGATTATTGTGTCTTTACTTGATAGTCCAAAATCAGGTAATGAGAACGAGATTGATTGTGTTGATACATTTATATCTATTGAAATTCGAGTTAAAAACTTTACCCTTTCTCCTTCAATAACAACCTTATCCTTTATAGATATCCAATCTTCTTTTCTTGGTATCCTATTTTTAATAAACTCACTCATTCCTTCATAATCAATATTCCCGTTTTCATCTTGATAAATCTTTATGAGATAATCCCTAAGAAACGATGGTAAATTAAGTCCTGTAAAAAAACTTGAATTTTTAATATCCTTATAAACAACCATATCGTCAAAATATTCTCTTAATTTGTCGATCATATCTTACCCCCACAAGTCTACTGCAACAGCAGATTCTTTTTCGATTTTAAATGAATTATCTGAAGATATTAATTCATTGTCAGCCCATACTTCAAAACAATATTCGCCACTTTTTTTAATATCTTCCAATTCAACACTAAAATTATTACCATCCGAAGTATTTGAATTATATTCTCTACCATTGATACGTATAATTACATTTTTTAACTTTACTGAAGAATAAAATTTTAATAATGCATTGGTTTTATAACTAACTTTTATAACTTCCGTAATAACCTTTATGTATACTACTTGATCTTTTTCATAAATTTCAATTACTGGAACTGTAACTTCTTCTAATGTTGCGCCACCATGCATTTCTACCTTACCGATTCTTCCACCTTTAAATGCATTATAATTTGCCAAGACATAACTATCATCTACCCTAATAGCATTTGGTATAGTTTTCATTCCTGGTACAAATTTACAAATTCTTCCTCCGTGCTCACCAATAGATTCTACATTTTCTCTAACTAAGTCCTTATTTAAAATAGCCAATCTAGTAGCGCCATGATCAGAAACGATAATAGCCTTTTTATTTGTTTGTGATTTTATTTTTTGACGTATATTATCTAAACATTTATCAATTATTTTAAATTCTTCTATAATATAAATTGGCAAACTTGTTTTGGAAAAATCATAATCATCTTTTCCTGAATGCTTTAGTATATCCAAAGCTTTTTCATCTAACACATCTATATTTTTTGATCTAAAAAATTCTTTGAATTCTGTATTTTTTTCAGTTATAGACGGTAAATTACATTTACAAATTGATATCCTACAAGCCAAACCCCGCTCCTGGCACTTTTTTTCTATATAACTCAAATATTCCACTCCAAGTGCATCTATAAAATAAACTATAGCGCCATTATATTCTAAATCATTCAAAATCTCAGATCTATACATTAAATCTTTATTAAATGATCGATTAACTGATTCTCTTTCTACCAATTCTTTAAATTCTTTAGTTAACACATTTGTAACTTTTAAATATTTGTATTCATTGAAATAATTACTTAAAAATGGATTTCCATAATTATATTCATATAAATACCAATATAAATCTGGATAAACTTTAACAAGAATTTCCATTAATTTTTTCTTTGTGAAAGTATCATGGTATCGATCAATTATTTTAATTATTAATTTTTTTTCATTTTCTGTATTGTCAGTTAAATAAAATAAGGTGTCCTCATTTTTGTATTCAATATAATTACAATACTTATATATTATACTATCTTCATTAATTGCTTTTAAAATTCTTTTTCTTTCATTATATTTATCCCAAAATCCAATCTCTTTATAATCTAGATTTATTAATGAATAATATATATTTTCTATAAAATTTTCGAACTTCTTCGATTTATCTATAGCATAATTTACAGCCCAATTTGATGTTCTTGTATTATATAATTTTAAGTATAAAAATAGCAGCCATTGTTCAAATTCGCTCATTTCATTCCAATTTTTTAAACAATCTAAAACATCTTTGTATTTGATGAACTCCTGTATGGTTTTTTCGACTGAATTATTTTTTAATTTGTTCAAAAGCTTACCCCATTGCTCTTCGGTAGCAGAATCTATTGGTATCCTTTTTAAAGATGCATCTTTAATACAAATTAAATTGTATGGTGAACTATATTCTTCTATTCGAATTAATGAATCTTTAAAATCAGTTACAGAATATGTAGTTGTAACATATATAGTTTCTGAGGATGTTTTTTCAACAATTCTTAATGCATTCATTAATCCATTCTCAGCTTTTACTATATCTTTATATTTTGGATCGATAAATACAATCGATGATGATATTAAATTGTTTTCTTCACTTTTAATTATTTTATCTTTTAATCTAGGGTCTTTTTCATCAAAAAACTTAGAACATTGATAAGTAATTATTATAAACTTTGAATTATAAGTTGTTGCGATAATTGAATGAATAATTTGATTTAGTTGAACCTTCCCCATTAAACGCAAATAAGCACCCATTCCAGTTAGAATAACTATATCTTCATTACAATTCCCCAAATATTCATGAATATCAGAGAGCTGAGGGATTTCAGACCCTACCTTAACTAAATCGTAAACATCTTTCTTGCTTATAGTTGCATATTCCTGATTAAAACTATTCAATTCTTCAGGAGTTGATACATCCACTACAAGAGGTCTCTTGTCATTACTTTTTCTATATGATTCAATCTTTCTCTTAACACTCTCTTTCATAAATTTTCTCCACTATTTTTTATTATTCATAATTTCAATTCCAACTATCATGTTTTCTTTTACCAACTCTTTTAGGTATTTTTTTGTTTGGTCTGCCTCCATAGCATCAATTATTTTACTAACTTTATCTCTTCCACCATTTAAATATTTTTTATATGCAATATCTTTTACACAGTCGTCTATATTTACATTACAAAACCAATAATATGGTCTTATATTTGAAACCTGAGTTTTAATAAGTTTCTTTGTCCCTTCAATATCATCTATCAAACTAGAGAATTGCTTTAATACATATTTTTTGAAACACTCATTTCTATACTCTTCATTATTAAAATCATCTAAATATTTAGCTTTTCCTATAAATGATATAGAATTATCAATTATTTGTTTATCAACATTTGGATTATTAATTGTATCAAAGACTTTTCTAGCTCTTTCTTGATCACTAGACGGAACCAAACATAAGATAGGCATGCAATATTTGTCAGACCATTCCATTGGTGATAAAGTACCTGTTTTTTCTTTCCAAATTAATACCAGTTGATATTTAGACATATGTGTCTTATATTGTTGGACACCGCTCTCGAAGCGACTTTGAAATTCACCATTTTCACATGTAAATGTATCATATAGGTATTTATTTGCAATTTCATTTATATCTTTATCTGTTAACCCATCTAAGTAGAATGAGCCAATTTTCTTTAATAACGCTATCTGAGATTGGTTCTCACAGAAATTCCTAAATTCTGTAGATTCATTTATTAAGCAATCTAAGAATTTTTTCTTATCTACATCATAAATATAATCATTTTTCTTAATTTGATATAGTATTTCTAAAAATTCTGCTAACTCACCAACCTCTTGTCTTATGGAATTAAAAGAAACCTTAAATTGTGAACACTTTTTATTCCATTCCTTTAAACAATCTTTATAAGATGAGGTCCTAATAATATATTTATTACTTTCTTTTACAATTTTGTATTCTAGGATTGTTTCATTAATTTTTGAATCAACAGTATCTTTATCCCAAACCCAATTAGATGATTCACTAAATTTTCGACGAATTTCACCAATAAAAGAACCCGCATCATTTATTTCTCTTGCTAATGATATAAGTTCTCCTGAATTGAATTGTTTAAGATATTCATTCATAGCTTTCGTACAATTTTCTCGTGAAAGAACACTTTTTAAATCTTCTTTTAATTTTATATTTGTTAAAAATATATTACCTATCTCTAGTGCAATATCTGTTTCTGTTATTGATGATTCAATGTTATTAGCTAATTTCACATATAAATCAATAACTTTATTTACAATTTCCCTACTATTTATTGTGTTAAAATTTGCATATTTTAATGTCCAAATAGGAAAATCATACGTTGTCATTTGTGAGCGAACCCTCGATTTTGTATTCTCAACCGAAGAACAATAAGCTTCATCAATTCCAAAAGCATAGGCTGTACTTTTATTAAATTCTCTTTGTTGAGGAGACATTGCGACAATATATTTATCTCTATATTTAATATTTGGTGTATTTTGTTGTTTAATAACCTCGTCAATCATCTCTTTCAATTTATCAACTGACATTGGTGAAGTTGTTAAATCATCAGACCAATTAAATGAATCATTAGCATATTCTTTTAAAATAAAACCTAACACAAAAGCTGTGAGATTACATGGCATAAATCCAAAAGGCTCTTCTTTTAAAACATCATAAATTTCTGATATAGATACTCTTGAAGATTTTTGCATATTTGTATCAATAACATTATTAACAGCAATTTTAACTCTAGATAATAATTCATTTGGTTTAATTTCCCAATATCTTTCTACATTCCAAACTCCAGAGAATTGCTTCTCTAACCTTGTGTTTTCATTTGATGATCTAAACGTCCCTTTTATTTCACCTGTAATTCCACATTCTGCTCCCAATTTTAATTGTGTTGCATCATACATTGTATCAATTACAGTAACCTGTGTTTCAAGAGAGTATGGGAAATATTGCTTATCAAAAGCTCTTAAAAGAGAAAATATTTCTGTTTCAGAATTACAAGTTGTTCCATTGCGATCATTAAATGTATAAACTTTTGGTAATGAATTTTTTAACTGCATTCGCCATCGACGTAAAGCCTCTTTGGCATTTCTGTCATATGTTCTAGATTGTCCTTCATCTTTAAATCTTTGATAGATACAATTAGCCATATTATCTACATAATTATTAAATAAATCTGGCATTAAATAAGTGGCTGAATAATCAATAAATACTATTTTATTAAATCCATCATTGAATGTTTTACTAATTTCATTTTTTATTCTTTCATGTTCATCTTCATTTCTTGCAAATGTATATACCGCATAAAGTCTTGTTGGATGATTTTCTGAATCAGCCTTTAATCTTGAAACTTCTAATCTAATGTTTTCATAAGAGAGATAACGAACGTTTTGAAATCTTATTGAAAGGTTTTTAGGTAGTTTAAATTCATTCATAAACTCACCTTCTTCTATCAATTTATCAGTTCGAATTTCTTTTATTAATCTATCTTTCTCTTTTATAATTTCCTCAATACTACCACTAGAAGTTAATGCCGAATATTTAGTTTGATTTCCTCCCATTGGTCGTTCAAAAATTATTTGTTCTCTTATTAATGATGAAGCTAAAGCCTCTGCATTACTAGAGGTAATATCTGTTCCCTCAAATGCTAACCCAAGATTCTTTTTATTAGGCACAAATAATAAAACAGAATCTCCAACTTTTTCATTTATAGCTTGTAGCAACAAAATTGTTTTCAAAACTCTTTTTTCTTTTTTACTTAAATTATAAGGTTCAATTCGAGTATAAACATCAAGTATTGTCTTTATTTGAGGAGCTAATTGGTCTTTCCCTTTTTCATAGAAAAAATCCCAAAGAAAATCCACTGTTAAAAGAGACTCCTCCTCATCCTCTGGTCCATAATTATCTATAAACCATTGAAATCCCTTAACCTCATCACCTCTGTCATTTTTAATAAAATCAAACATACTTCTTTGGTTAGAATCAAATGCAGATGCAATATGTTTTAATACTAAAGCGGCATATGGATGAATTGGTAAGACTCCCTTCAATTCTTTTTCGCTTAATTTGGTTGCTTTCAAAACTTGTTCCCTAGAATCATGTGTAAGATCATAAAGTGTGTTTACAATATCATTCCATTCCTCAATTAATGCTTTATCCTCAACCTTTTGCATCGCATGTGCAGTTAAAACGAAGGCCATATTATCTGGCAACTCGATAGAACAATGTGGCGCAATAAACCTACCATTTATCTTTAATTTAACATCATCTTTAGCATTTTCAAAGAAAATATCAGATTTGTGAGTAACTATTACTAAATAAAACGGATAAGATTCACTAATTTCTGCTAAAAACTGAAATCCAGACAAATTCCCTTTATTAAGACTAAAATAATCGGAAAATTCGTCCCATATAAATAATATGGCTTTTATATTATTTTTGCTTATAACGTCTATTATCCATCCACGTAAATCTTCCTTGCTTAAAACAAATGGTTTTATACCTTTTTCCTCTCCTAAACTTTGTATTTTTTCAATTAATTCCTGGACAGCTTTATCTTCTGAATATGTTTTTAATTGATTTAAAATATCTTCTGCACCAAGTCCGCCAAATTTTAGTCTATACTCTTGCGTGGAAATAATACTTTCAAAATATGCCATATTGTTTTTATCACTCAACCAATTGATAATAGCTTGTTTAATCCCAACTTGACCAAAATATGAATAGCCTTGTTCTTTAAGTGCAGATATAATACTTTCCTGAACACATTGTATTAAGATTTTATCATTTCTTACATCTGATGATCCATATCTATGAACGGTTAAAATTTTCTTATTTTGATTTTTTATATTATAAAATTCATTATATAAATCATTAGTTTCAAAAACATTTTTAAATTTATCAAAATATTCTTTTAATTCTTCATTTGAACAATCTATTAATTTTTTTAAGGTTAAAACTGCATGAGATTTTCCAGTCCCATATGCACCTTCAACCCAAATAGACAACCTTTGGTTATTTGTTAAAACACTTTTCGTCTGATTTAAAAGACGAATAAAAGATTCATGTGGATAATAAGACTTCCACACATCAGGTTGTGTTTTTATAACATCTTCATTCACTGCAGGAAAATAACCTTCATTAATATGAAAATAAGTCCTATATGTTTTTTTGCTCATATGTCTTCTCCTTAAAATAATTTTAAAACATCATCTGATGTAATATTGTTTCTCAAATTTATGTTATCTAGATCTAATGTAAATGATACCGAAATATAATCTGGATAATTTATTGCTAATCCTTGAAGATTTTTTTCCATAACCTCTCTGTTTAATCCAAAAATTTCAGTTGGACTAATTCCTTCACTTTCTATACTGTGATTCAATAACCTTGTTAAAGAAAATTGATAATAATTCCCACACTTTTCAGCATACTTATATAAAGCATATAAAATTACCTTAGGATCAGGATTTTTCCAAGATGTTCTCATGATTGAATTTAATTTCCTTTTCCCATTTTTAATCTCATAATCACAAATGCCTAGTCCTATTTCTTCAGAAAGAGGCTTTAATGAAATAAACATGTTTTTATATGCACTTGCTATATGATCTTTTGTATTATCTGTAAGCGAACTATCTAACATATTAATAATTAAATCAGTATCAACATATGAATTTAGTTCTATATGCTTTATCCACCAATTAAATTCGGGAGTATAAGCAAGATTTACTAACATTAATCCCCAGGCTGATATATCATCAACTCCCAAATTTGAGACTAATTTACCAAATTCAGTCATTTTGTTTTTCTCTAACACATTTGCATCTCTCAAAAATGTCTTTAATACATCAATTTTTTTACTACCTAAATTATGAGAATTCCAAAATTCATCTTTCTTTTCAAAATATTCTTTAACCCAATCATATTCAATACCAAAATTTGTATATCTATCAATACTACCCATTTTTTCTCCTTTTGGAAGTTTTAAAGCTGAAGCAACTAAACAACCATTATCAATATCATAACATTTTTTACACTTATAACATCTATCATCAATATATACTCTTCCGTTTGTAAAACTTATAAATCCATTAGGACAATTTGCTTCACACACTCTACATCCAACACAATAACAAGTCTTTTTTAACACCGTCTTTAAATATGATCCAAAATAAATATCTTTCTTTGTATTTGATTTTAAATTTACTTTAAAAACAAGAGAATTTTTTGTTTCTGATACATCAACTACATAGATTGAGTCATTAAATTCAATATCAACTTTGTTATCATCTAAATAAACAATTTTCCCAATAGTTTTAATCCATTCTTTCCATGTATCATTTTTGTTATTTATAGTTATTATTAAGGTTCCATTTTTATTTTCAACATTATAAACGTCCCTAGCAATATTTATCTCTCTTCCACTTCTTCGAGCTTTCCAACCTCCTATAATCATAAATTCATCAATTGCTTTTTGTGAAGATAAATTTTTTGATGTAGTTTCAATTATTATATCGTTAAAGGTTTTTGTTGTATTTTCGCCATTTATGGATTCATTATAACATTTACTTTTTATATAAGAATTCTTTTGCCCCTCGAGTGGACAAACTAAGCAACCAGCACGAGTATTCCCCTTTTTATAAGCTTCATTTAAAATCAAATTATTTTTATAAATATATAAATAAAGTTCTGCAGTATTCCAATCTAAAATTGGATGACAGCTGTATTGACCTCTTACTTTCTCGCCAAGATTAATTTCTTTATACTGACTTCTAGAATCACTTTCATCTCCACGAACTCCAGTAAATGCCATTCCTCTAAAGTTCTTATTTTTTAAAAGATCTCTCAATAACAAAATTTGAGGTGTGGACTTATGTACACTACAACACCATCTCATTCTTTGTGCAGGTGGACCGAATATTTTCCATGAATCTTTAGGATTTAAATGTGATTTTGCAGTGTAAAAATTAATTCCTAAATTTTCACAATATACTTTAATTTTTTCTATAACTTTATAAGTATCAGAAAATTCCATACCTGTGTCACCAAATAAAACTATAAATTCATTATGTGGTAAACTTCGTTGTATTATGTCTAATGTAACAATACTATCTTTACCTCCACTAAAGGCAACATAAAAAATATCAACTTTATTCCTATACTTTAAGTAATTATTATATACCTTCTTTATAGTGTATTGAGTTAACTGTTCCATTATAGTCTTATTTTTTTGAACCATCTTCTCAATATCAACAGGTTGTAATTTCCCATTGTTTGGTTCTGGTTCATCAATAATTGTTAATTCTGGTGCAACACAAACAGAACCACCTTTTGTTTTTGCAACTAGTTTGCCTCTATAAAAATAGTTATTTGATTCCGCCCACATATATGGCTTTGAGTCATCCTTATCATAATCCCAAAATTTATCAAAACCTAGCAAATCTAATTCTTTGTAATATACTGGTCTTGGTTCTTTACTCATTTGTAATGGCGTTGTATTTAATAATATACCTCCTGTCTCTTCATCCCATTCATAGGAATACATGCTTTATACCTCCAGTTTCGCTTTATCTATTAAAATATCAATGTTTTTTATTTTTCTTGTTAATATTATATTATTTTCCAATAGAAAATCAAAGGCTTTTTCTCTACTAAATAGTTTATGTTCCTTAATTATTTGAACAATCAAATCATCAAAAGTTTCTATATTAGAATCTTTTTTTACTATACAACCAACAGGCATTTCTTTATTGAATGTTGCATGTATTAATTTGAATTTATTACTAAAACAATAAACATAACTTTCTAAAATATAACTATTCCAAATGTATTGAATTGTCGGAAAATCTATATAATTAATTACATCTGTAAATGAAATATATTGTCCAATACAATAATTTGATATAGCATTATCAATTATTTCAGTTTCAAAATTAATAAGATCTCTCCTAACAAATTCTTTTTTATTTATTCTTATCATTAAAGTAAATACTGCATCATAATCTATATATGACAATCGCATGCTATCTCTAAAACTTTCTAAGTCTTCGATTGTAAGTTTTTCATATCCCCTACAAAAGTTTTTATAAAGTGCTTTTATGTCTGTCTGATTATCATAACTACTGATCAAATCGCCTTTAAATCTAAATTTATCACCCAAATACACCTTAATTATATTTCTAAGCCCCAAATCTGTAACATCAGGATTAGACTCTGTAACATCTGGTAGATTCTCTTGAATATATTCATATAATTCCACACCAGTAAGATAATCCTGTCTTCTTATTTTATCTCTAATAAAGACCTCTATAGCTTCCAATTCCCTATTATTTATATGAAATACATCTTTATAAAAGTAGGATTTCCCTTTGTAATTCACAATGAAATCTTTATCATTTAGTAAAGAATCAATAGCATTTTTTGAAATGTTTGGAAGTTTATGATAAATCTCATCTTTATTTAGCGGTTTATCAAATTTAATAAATAAATCTACTAAAATTTGTTTTACATCCGCTTTTTGTCCTTTTAAGCAAACAAACTCATTTTCAAATTTAAAATCATCTTTAAATGCAAGAGAAATATATTTTTTAAGCATGTTTTCATCAAATATACTACTAAGAGATGCCCTAAATGAATCAAATATGGAATTGTAATATATTACCGTAGAATCACTATTTAAATTGGATTCTATATGTTCTTTAATTTCTCCTTTTAAACTTTCAGAAATAATTGATAACGGATAAACTCTATTATCATAGACAAAACCCGCATTTGTTATTTTCTTTAGATATAAGTCATCAGAATCTTTAAATTCTTTTTTTATTTCCTCAGTATATAATCTAATAAACTTCTTTTTTTGTATTGGATTATTATAAGAAAACCCATCCTCAAAATATTTATTTAATACTACTATATAATCATCAATATCAAACTTTTCCTCTATTACAATTCCATCATTAAAATCGTTTTCATCAACGCTTAAATAATCAGTATCAATTCTCCTTACATTTTTTTCATACTCTTCTCTAGATATTTTTTTGATTGACTCGTGCCCCTTTATAACATATTTTATTCCAAAATGACTATCAAATTTAATTTTTAGAAGATCTTTCTCTTCTCCTAAAACAACCCCATATCCAAATTTAGAGTGAAATACATAATCTTTATCTGAAAATGAAGTTAATGAATGTGCTTTTCTTAATAAATCATTAAAACTTTCCCTGTCTGTATTGTATAATTTAACTATATCCGTAAAAAGGTTTGACCCATGAATTAAATATTTATTTGGATTAAAGGTTGTTGCAATGCTATTAATCATAAAACACATACCATTGTAATTTCTGAAAATATTATCAATTTGTTTACCTTCATTTAAGGCTTTTATCCTTAGCATATTTGATAAATCCTTCAACCCTTTTATCCTTGAAACTTCTTTTCTCTGTATTTTTTGGTAAGTTTCAATTAATAATGCTACTTCATATTTATCCCATGGGATTTTATTATGTTTCATCTTCTCTCCTGTAAATTTCATTTCTTTTCCCCAAAACTATATAGAATGTATTATAGCATATTTTTTGTATTTTTGCATAAGAAATAATAAAATTTTATTATTATCTTATAAAATAATTTCTTATTTCTTAATAAAGTCTTCATATTATGTTAGCTATTATAATGCTAGAATCGCTATTTAACATTAAAATCCTTTTTTTCTCGTTTATTAAAATTATAAACTACAATAACATTTGCGGTCAATTAACTCTCTAAGTAAAATTGTCAATAATGGTAGGTTTTTAATCCAAGTTTATATAAAAAATAAAAAGGAGAGGTATACCCTCTCTTTTCTATTGAATATTTCGTTTATAAATTGTTTCTAAAGTTTGATAATAAACTATTCTAGATTTTTTATGCGGCTCTTTGTTTTTATTTGCAAGATATAAATCTCTCAATTCATTCCAATAACCATTTTTTTTAATAAAATTCTCAATATTGCTATGATTTTTATTGAGTTTTCTAAAAGCCCAAGAATATCCACCAGTATTTTTATCAAATCTAATGTAGCATTGTCTTAACCTTCCTTCATTATCATAATTTTTTTCTACTATTGCAAAATCAAAACTATGCAAAATTTTTGAATTTGTCTTATCAATATTTTTAATGGTAAAAACCGATGTGGAATCTTCTGCACATTCATAACTTGAGCCAAAATACTTGTCAAAAGTTTTGATAAATAGTAATTTTAATATTTTTGGATTATAATAATCTTTATTATATTTTTCTATTTCAAAGTTATAATCAAAATCAAATCCTTTATTACCATTAATTTCCCTAGTTATCAAGTGTCTATCACCAGCACTTCCAATACGATAAAACTGAAAAGTTAAAATATTTTTTTTACGAAATTCTTTTTGAACATTTTTTATTACTTGTTCAACATAATCTCGTAAAGGTTTATATTCCCTTTTTGGGACATATTCAAACATATTTTTATCCTCCTTATTATTTAATTTGGAGGGGGAAAGATTAATATACTTTTATATTAATCAAGTAGTAAGTTAATTCCATAGCAAATTCACTTACTATATTAGTATATCATATTTTTGCTTGTCTGTCTATATTTTATTATAAATTACTCTACATAAAAACCATAGGCGAAGAGATGGCGGTAAGTTATTATTTCGCGGGTTGGGATGTAGTCTATGAACTTGATGTAGTTTGAAAATTTTTGAGTAGTTGGTGGGGTTGTTTTGTTTTTTGCTTTGGGTCTTCCTCTTTTCTTATTTTGGGTTTCAACATTCTCATTCGCTGTTTCAGTTTTGCCAATTTCAGGTTCAACCTTCTCGTTTTCAGGCTCAACTTGTGTTATTTTATCAAAAGGTTCGAATTCAGGTGCTCTACGCCCATTTTCGAATTGATATTTCGAACCATACACATCAACAAGTTTGTTTTGATATGCATTCACAAAAAGTGCAAAATCTTTGTATAATTCTGCAACACTTCCACTTGGTTTTAAATAAATTTTTATTGTGTTCATATTCTCTCCTTTTATTATTTTTTGCATATAAAAAGCAGGCTTATAAACCTGCTAAATGCCTTGTTATTGAGTTGTTTACTCTAATTCCCCTTGGTAAATCATTGGTGTTCCGTCTGGGTTTACCATTACTGTTATTGCTCCATCTGCATCTATTAAATACATAACCTTTGTTGCTTTATTTACTATTATTTGAGTTGAATAAAGTCCACCAAGATAATATCCTCCAACTTCTACAAATTCTATTTGGTCTGCTGGATTTTGACCTTTAGAACTGTCTCCGCCACAACCTACTAACAATAAACTAATTGGCAAAACTAAAATTAACAACAAACAAAATAATTTCTTTTTCATAAATACCCTCCTTAATCATTGAAATATGTTATTTCGTATGATGTTGGTTTTATACGTGAAGTTGTTGTAGAAGATAACAAATTATCATAATAATTTATTTCTAATATATCACTACCCATAAAACGAACTTTTAAATAATATATTTCGTAGCTTGATATAAGTCCTTTGGAACAATTAGAATCATATATGCTAGCAAAATAACATATATTACCAACATATTTATTAGCTGTTTTTATTTCATTTTTAAATATATCTATTGTTTGAGCATTTGAATAAAAATCAGATATACTTGTTCCTATTTTATAATCACTAGGAGCAGATTCATATTCTTCCCATGTTATACTTTCTATATTTTCTACATTATATTTTATTTGCGAAGTTTGAGTATACTCTTCATTGTTTATTATATATGATATACTTTGAACTTCCAGCCACTCATTTTCATTGTTATTAATAGTTTGTGGTTCGCCATCTCCACAACCAACCAGTAATATACTTATAGGAAGTATTAAAACCATCAAAATACAAAATAATTTCTTTTTCATACTTTTCTCCTTTTTTAAGTATAGAATTTTAAATTTATTTTGTGAAGAATTATTTAATTGTTCTTTTCTTTTTCAATGTAATAAAAATCTAACCTTGTTTTCATATCCAAAGTTGGGTTTTCATATTCCTTAAAATTTGGAAATTCCTCTGCTAGAAACTTTAATTCATCATCTGTTAATAATTCCCACCATTTTTGATTAAACATTATTAATCAATCCTCCACTTAATATAAGTTATACCATTAATTATTGTTTTGTCAATAAACTTAAAGTTTGTATTTCTTTTTAATAAAAATTCATATTCTACATTTTTAGAAACTAAAAAAAATCTCAGGCACGAGTTTACTTTCGTAAATGACTGTCTGGCTGAACCTCACTTAAATAGAAAATATAAATAGCTCGAAAATTGTTTGCAAGAGAGAAAATAAAAAATATCTCACGCTTAATTTTAGTTGCTCTAAATGAGTTTGTGAGATATTTTGAAATTCTAGTAATTTATTATTTTATTAACATTTTATACTATATTAATATAAATGTAATTAGTCAAAAATAGAGTATTAGGCGAGGCACTAAAAAAATCTCAGGCATGAGTTTACTTTCGTAAATGACTGTCTGACTAAATCTCACCTAAATAGAAAATATAAATAGCTCGAAAATTGTTTGCAAGAGAAAAAATAAAAAATATCTCACGCTTAATTTTAGTTGCTCTAAATGAGTGTGTGAGATATTTTGAAATTCTAGTAATTTATTATTTTATTAACATTTTATACTATATTAATATAAATGTAATTAGTCAAAAATAGAATATTAGGCGAGGCACTAAAAAAATCTCAGGCACGAGTTTACTTTCGTAAATGACTGTCTGAGATTTTTTTAAAGAACAAAGCATAATGCTTTATTTTTGACTAATTATTTTTTTAGGAGTTCCATAAGATAATCCCTTCCCGCCGCCTTCTTTCCGCCAACATCGCCATCGAACCCGCCCATAAGCATTTCGGCAGGGCTTGGACCAACTGGTGGTGCAACCTCTTCCTTTGGTGGAGGTGGTGGAGGTGCAGTTTTTCGAACTTCACTCTTTGCGGGGTCAACCTTTGGGGCTGGCTTAATTTTTGAAGCAGGAGCCGTTCTTGGTTTTGGAACATCGCCAACAGGTGGCTCTGGCCTTACTGCTGGACGAGGTGGTTCATACCCCGGAAAAACTGGGGCTTTGTGTTGTGGACGAAGTGGTGGTTGAGGTGCCATTTGGGCCCCACCAACCATTTGCATCATAGGAGCATTCATTTGACCATACATCTGTTGTTGAGGTGCAGGTGCAACTTGCGTGCCCATACCCATGCCATAAGGCTGTGGTACACTGTTATACATCATTTGCCCCATAACCATGTTTGCATCAATGCCCATGCCACCCATGCCAAACTGATTTGGCATGCCACCCATTTGAACGCGTGGAACATAAAGCATTAAATTTATGCCTCTTTCTTGAAGCATTTGACTAACCATTGCTGAATAGTTATTTTCAAGTTTAGAAAGTTCATTTTGCATATTGAACTTCATTACATCTTGAACGGGATAAGACTGAACTCTGAATGACAAATTGCGAAAGGCATCAATAATTGAAAGAACGCCACTGACAACTTCACCACTTGCACCTGACATAACGGCAGGCTGTGTGGCGATTAAATTTCTAATGGCTTGTTCTAATTCATTGATTGTCATAACATTCCCCTATATTAATAATTTCCAAGAAGCCAGAAACCACGGCAGTTTGCCATAACAGCATTATCTTGAATAACAAGTCTTGGATCGTTAAAGAATTCTCTTAAATATTTTTCATAAAGAAGTGAGCCACCACCAGTTAAGATGATTTTATAGAACTTGTTAAACTCAAGTCCCAAGCCCATAACTTCTTGATAAACTCGTTTTGCTTGATTTTTGCAATGTTTTTCAACATAAGCTGAAAGGTCATATTGACCAAAAGGAGTTTCAACAACTGGCGATTCAAGAAGGCTTAAATCAAGTTCATGAGGTGAAAGCGAGAAAATGCTTGCCTCTGGAACATTGCTGTTAACATCTTCTTGAAGGTCTGAAATATAGTCAGAAGTTCCAATGTCAAAACTGAAGGTTGAACGAACCCTTGCGGTTTCAAGAATAGCAATATCAGTTGTTCCCCAACCGATATCAATAACAATTGCTCTTTGGTCAAGAAGTTTTTCATTAAGAGCATCTGCTTCTGGGTCATAAACATAGTCATACATCGTTCCGAGTGGTTGAGGAACAACAATAACTTCACGAATTTCGAACACGATAGGGCGAACACTTTCCCAAGTTACTGATTTAACTTCGTGAACACCAGTTAACATTTGCTTGATTTGAGAAATGACTTTTTGGTTTTTAGCAAGAGAACTTGGAACACCAGTAACAACTCTCAAAACTTCATGGTCGTTGAGATTTGGAAGTTCTTTAAGGCAACTTGTAATACCAATAAGTGCTTCAATTTTATATTGCTCTGATCCATATCTAGAAATGCCTCTGCCACCAGAGCCAGCAGCAGACACAACACCAACTTCATAAACAGCCTTGTCATAAACATACATTTGATAATCTGTTTTGAATGAATAAACAAGACCGGCATCATTAATTTGCCTTATGGTGTTAACATATTTTAAATTGAGTTCATCTGTCCAAATTTTAAGGGTTGAGTTTGCGACATCAAGACCAATAACTCTTGTGAATTCGCTTTGTTCATTAGCATCTTGAACTTCTACATTTTCTTGATTTAATTCTGACATATTTTTACTTCCTTTACAAAAATTCTTCCTTAAAAATACAAAAACTAAACTAGCATACTATCTAATACACATTTTAATATAATCTAAAAAATAAATCAAATAAAATAAATTAAAAAATAAAATAAATTAATTTTTTATCAATTTTTTATTTTTTTATTTTTAATTAATTTGTTGAAATCATGATTTCAGACACGCTCATTTTTCGAACAACCGAGCCATCATCTTTATAGTAAATAAGCAGGGTATCGCCATCAATTTCACAGACCAAATCTCGCTTAATGTTAAGCCTTTCTTCATATAAAATTCGAAGAATTGACCCGTCGTCACGATAAACGCCAATCGTGTTAACATATGCCTTTTTGCCTTCACCGCCAACTTCGCTATCATCAAGCACTTCAATAAAGTTCAAAAGAAAATATTTTTGCTCAATAACTTTGTATTGATTTATATAGTTAAAATTGATTGTTGCTTCGGTAACTGAACCATCGGTTTGAAGCGAACAAAAACTTGCTTGACCTTGAGTTTCTTGGTCTTTGTTTATGCCCAAAATCAAAAAGTTTCTTGGTGAAACCCTTTTAACTGAAATGTCAAGATTGTTTGAAAGGCTGATTAAGTTATAACCAATCTTTTTTTCATCGTTAAAAAGAATGATTTTTATGTAAAACTCATCAAACAAATTTTCCATGGCAAAAAGCACATTAAAATCAAGATATGAATATATATCTGAAATGTATTTTCTGTCGAGTTTTGTGTTTTCAACATACTTGCCATCAACAATGTCAAACGAAGTGCTTTCAACGGTTTCTTGAACTTTGAATTTTATCTCTTTTTTTTCTATAAAAATTTTAGACATTTTTCACCTGCTTTTGATGCAAATTTATTTACACAATAATTATTATAACAAGTAAAGTATATTATAACAAAAAAAGAGTGTCAAACAAATTTGACCACTCAATTTTTATTCTGAATATTAGATTGAATTTTTTTTATTTTTTATTTTTTTGAACTTCCAAAAGCACCCGTTCCACGCTCGGAAGAAATTTGCAAAAGTTCTTCATATGAAAGTTCTTTTGATTCAAGTTCAGGAACAATATGCATAACAACTTGACAAATTGCCTTTGTGCTTGGATATAAAATCACATCTTCTTTTTTGTAAACTTTTCCTTGAACTTCAAAACTATCTGGAACATTTTCTTTTTCAATTTTAGAAATCACAAATGGCTTATTGTTTGTGTTATAAGTCATAATAAAATATTCACCGCGATAGCCCGAATCAATAACGCCACCTGATTTTTTTATGCCAAGTTTTGCCATTGAACTTCTCTCTTCAACTTGAGCATAATATTTGTTTGAAAAAGCCGTTGCAATGCCCGTTGGAACACCCTTCGTTTCACACGCTTCAATAACAAAGTAGTCGCCCTCAAAGCACGCATAAAAATCATAGCCTGCATCTTCCTGTTTTTTGCTAGGAATAATTGCACTTTCACGAATCTTTGCAAAATATAAATCTTTTTCACTAACTTTTGTATCCATAACTATAAATCTCCTATAAACACAAAAAGTATAGCAAATGAATTTCATTTAAACAAGCAAAATGTAAAAATTAATTGATTTTTAACAAAATTATACAATTTAGTATTTTGCAAAAATTTCAGGTCTATATTGTATTTTTTTATTAAAATAATGCAAAATTTTACATTTTAAACTATTAAAATGATTAATTTTTATATATTTTATATTATTCAACAGTAACGCTCTTTGCAAGGTTTCGTGGCATATCTGGATTAAGATTTTTATTGATGCTGACATTATAGGCTAAATATTGCATCACGGAAGAAGCCAAAAGTGGTGATAATAGCGAATTTTGTTCGTCAATATATATAACATTTTGATTTGAGTTAGCAAATTCTTTGCTGCTTGTTATAACAAACACCATTGCACCACGAGCAAGGGCCTCTTCGGCAGAAGAAATTGTTTTTAAATTAAATTTTTCATTGGTAGCAAAGGCAAATAGTGGCGTTTCTTTTGTTATCATTGCAAGATAGCCATGTTTAAGTTCACCCGAAGGATAGGCACAAGAATTGATGTAACTAACTTCTTTAAGTTTAAGCGAACACTCAAGCGATGTGACATAATCTAACGCTTTGCCTATAAAAACACATTCTTGCTTTGTTGATATTAAGTTTGCTAAATTTTTAATTTTTTCTCTATCAAAATTATTTATTTTTTTAGAAATGTTGTTTATTTCAAAATAACACGCATTTTTTTCATCAAAATATTCATATTTTGCGTTTTTGCAAAACATATATATTGCAGACAGTTGGCAAATGTATGCCTTTGTTGAAGCCACAGCAATCTCTTTGCCCGCACAAGTAGGAAGAACATAGTCCGCCCTTCTTGAAATGGTGGAATACATCACATTTGTTAGTGCAATAGTGGGTATCTTTAGTTTTTTGACCTTTTCTAGTGCAAGAAGGGTATCTGCGGTCTCCCCACTTTGACTGATGAATATATAAAGTGCTTTTTTGTCTAAAAATGTATCTTTTTCACATAAAAATTCACTTGAAATGTAGGCATCAGCATTTTTTTGTAGGATTTCTTTAACATAATGTGTGCCCATAAGTCCCGCATGGTAGGCTGTGCCACACCCAACAAACACAATTCTATCAAATTCGTCAATAAACGACTTTGAAAAAGGCTTTAAAATTTTTCTTGAAAGAAAGGTGTTGACTTGGTTTTCAAGTGCACCTGCCTCTTCCATAATTTCTTTTAACATAAAATGTGGATAGCCTGCCTTGCTTGAATTTTCAAATTCAATTTCAAGCTTTTGTATCTGTTTTTTTATCTGTATTTTTTCACTATTTAAAATCAATATTTTTTTATTTTTTATTATTCCAAATTCGCCGTCTTCAACAATGATATATTCTTTTGCAAAACCACTAAAACATATTGGGTCAGAGGCAATCATAAAGTCTTCGCCCGACACGCCAATAAACATTGGGCTTTTGTTTTTTGCAAAATACATTGTGTTTTCTTCATTTTTAGAAAGTGCAACAAGAGCATAACTTCCCTTAATCTCTTTAAAAACATCAACAAACTCTTCGAGAGATTTTGGATTTCTTTCTTCTAAAAATTCTGCGACCACCGCCGTGTCGGTTGTGCTTTGAGGTTCGTCTTTAAGTTCTTTTTTGATATTGATATAATTTTCAATTATTCCATTGTGAACAACTGCCCAAAAATTATTTTTAGACAAGTGTGGGTGTGCATTAATTTTATTACACTCTCCGTGGGTTGCCCACCTTGTGTGTGAGATTAAACAAGTTGATTTTTCATCATTTTTTATTAATTTTTCTAAATTTTCAAGTTTTCCAACTACTTTTTGAGTGTAAAATGCGTTTTTTATTAAACTTGAATACCCTGCAGAATCATAGCCACGATATTCAAGCCTTTTTAGTTTATCAATTAAATATGCTGTTTTTCGCTCACTTCCCAAATAACAAACAATTCCGCACATCAAAGTTCCCTATCAACTTCGCTCACAATTTGAGCCATCTTTTGTGCTATAACTTCACTGGTTTGTTTACTTTTTGTTTCAACCATGATTCTTATAAAAGGCTCGGTGCCTGACACCCTAACCATAATTCGCCCTTCACCACAAAGGCATTGTTCTTCTTTTTCAATTTCTTTTGAAAGTTTTTCGCTGTTTATAACCTTCATTTTATCATGAACTTCAACATTTATGTTTGCCTGCTTAAAACATTCAAAATTAAAATAACTTGAAAGTGGCTTCTGTTCTTTTTTTAAGATACTTGCAAGCATTACCCCTGCAAGTATGCCGTCACCCGTGACATGCTTATCTCGAAGAATAATATGCCCCGACTGCTCACCGCCAATAAGCAAATTTTGCTCTATTAATTTTGCACTGACATATTTATCTCCAATTTCTGTTCGAATGAGTTTTATGCCCATATCACCAAGTGCTTGTTCGACCCCCATGTTTGTGTGCCTTGTTCCAACAACAATCGGCAGGGTTAACCTTCCATATTTTTTGTAGATGCAGGCAAACAGATAGATAAGTTTGTCGCCATCTACCACATTCCCCCTTTCATCTACCGCTATCAGACGATCACTATCGCCATCGAACGCCAAACCTATGTCAGCACGACATTTTTTGACTTTTTCAACTAAATTTCGAGTGAAAAGTGCTCCGCAATCTCTGTTTATATTGAGTCCATCAGGTTTGCCTGAAAGCACAATCACCTTTGCCTTTAATTTCTTAAACACTTTTGGTGCAACAAAACTGCTTGCTCCGTTTGATAAGTCCAAAACAATTTTAAGACCCTCAAGCAAACAATCTGAAGAATTTATTAAAAAATCTTTATATAAATTTACATATTTAGGCAAAAATTCAAAGGTTCCAAGTTTATCAAATGAAAGTGCACTTTCTTTTAAAAATAACTTTTCAATCTGTTCTTCTTGTTTTTCAGAAAGTTTGATGCCAGTTTTATCAAATATTTTTATTCCGTTAAATTCAGCTGGGTTGTGTGAAGCACTAATCACCACTCCAAAATCATAGCCCAATGTTTTTGTTAAATACGACACACCTGCCGTTGGGCAAACCCCAACGCTTGTAACCTTTGCCCCACCATTAACAGCACCGCAGGCAAAGCCCAGCATTATTAATGACGCACTCTTTCTTGTGTCGGTACCAATCAAAATTTTTGCTTTGACACCCGCAAAACTTGAAAGTGCATTTCCGCACCTGTAAGCCAAATCATATGAAAGGTCGCCATTAACCTTTCCACGAAGCCCATCTGTTCCAAAAAATACTCCCATACATCTCCTTAAAATATTTTCACTAATAAGGTATGAGAATTTATCATTTTTGGTTATTAAATGTTTTGTGTTTGCTTGATTTTTTCTGCAAATAAAAATGCCACTTTTTGTGGCAAATAAATTATTTTTTCTTTTTATTTTTCTTTAAGCCTGACCACAAAATTATTGCAATTTGAAGTGGCACACCCAAAATAAAAACCATCCAAAGATTAAGGCTTAATAGATGCAAATAAATGGCAATTAAAAAAGTCCAAATAAAGCACGATGACAAAATGAAAGCTGTTTTTCGATTGCCCCACATTGCATTTGCAATTATTCCGACAAAAAAACTTAACGGAACCGCCCAAACAAACACTATCCAATAATTTGAATTCAAATAAAGATTATGATAAATAAAAATAACCGACGCAATAATCCAAATAACAGTAACACCTAGAAGTGTGATTAAAACCTTGTTTCGAGCATCAACCAAATTTTCTTTCTTTTCTTCTTCTGAAACAATTTTAAATTTTTCATCAACTAAATCATTAATAGAAATTTGAAAGTATTCACAAACTTTAAGCAAAACTTCAAGGCTGGGAAGCGACTCGCCACTCTCCCACTTTGAAATGGTTTTGTCACTAAAATTAAAAATTTTTGCCACTTCAAGTTGTGTGAGTCCCTTTGATTTTCGAAGTTTTATTAAGTTTTCTGCAACTATTTTATTAACATTTTCCATATGCTTATTTTATCATTCAAACAAATTCTTTTCAAGTTTAATTTTTTATTTATTTTAAAATTTTTCTTGACTTAAAGTTAACTTTAAGTGTTACACTGAACTTATAAATAATTTTTTAGGGGGACAATATGAAAAAACAAACAGCAGGAAGGGATAACCTTGGCAAATTTGCACCAAAGTTTGCTGAACTTAATGACGATGTTCTCTTTGCTGAAGTTTGGTCAAGAGAAGATAAACTTCCACTTAAAACAAGGTCAATTATAACAATCACATCACTTGTAAGCAAAGGCATTTTTGACAACAGCCTTAAAAGCCACATTTTAATGGGCAAGGCAAATGGAATAACCAAAGAAGAGTTTGCTGAAATTATTACTCATGTCGCATTTTATGCGGGTTGGCCAAATGCTTGGGCAGCATTTAACATTGCCAAGGAGGTTTATAATGACTGATACAAAAATTTTAGATGAAAAAAAATTTGAAAAAGCAAACATTTTTAAAAAAGGCAATCCAAACACTGCATTTGCAAAATATTTTATTGGAAACTCTTACCTTAACCCACTAACCGACCCAACAAAAACGCAGTTTGTTGCAAATGTCACCTTTGAACCGGGTTGCCGAAACAACTGGCACAAACACAATGCAACCAAAGGTGGTGGACAAATTCTTCTCTGTGTTGCAGGGAGTGGCTGGTATCAAGAAGAAGGTAAGCCTGCCCAAAGCCTTAATGCAGGCGACTCTGTAACAATCCCCGCAAATGTAAAGCATTGGCATGGTGCAAAAAAAGATAGTTGGTTTTCACACCTTGCTTTTGAAGCACCGGGCGAAAACACTTCAAACGAATGGCTTGAACCCGTTTCCGATGAAGAATATAACAAACTTGAAGATTAAAATAAATTTAAAAACTTATTAAAAAGCACTTAATATTTTAAGTGTTTTTATTTTTAACAGCTGTTAATCTTATTTTTTAAATTCTTGCATTTTGAGTTTTTGTGTGCTATACTTTTTTAGTAACTTGAAAAAAACGCATTCAAACTTTGCATCAACAAAAATTTAAAATCGCTTGTCCAAATTCATTTTACACCCACCTGTTTAATTTTGAAAATAAAAAACATATCATGCAGCCGTAGCTCAGCTGGATAGAGCGACCGCCTCCTAAGCGGTAGGTCGGATGTTCGAATCATCTCGGTTGCACCAAATAAAAGACCACGATGTCAGTCGTGGTTTTTTATTTGTAATCAAGGTGTTTTCAAACTAACAAATCTTTCGTCACGAGATGTGCAACACTAAAAAGAAATAATTTATTCGAGAAAACGGATTGCAGCAATTTGGTTTAGATTTTTGTGATAAAACTCTTCAAACAGGTTCTTCGTGAATGGCTATTCTCGAATTGGTTCTGCTTGATGTGTTTTAGCCAAAAAGATGAATTTTAATCTTACATAAAAAACTTAAATTTTACATTTGTGGAAACTTGCTGTGATATTTTTCATTAAAAAAACGATGGGTGGCATCTGAAAATTTTTCAATATATTCAGGTGACATTATGCTTGTTAAATAGTCATAATTTTCTTTTAC
The DNA here is from genome assembly GCA_944381185.1 of uncultured Clostridia bacterium. GTDB lineage: Bacteria > Bacillota > Clostridia > Christensenellales > UBA1242 > RGIG1681. Next base: position 630,912 of record CALWKE010000001.1, on the reverse strand, counting down.
GCCAATACCCTTCGGGCAACTGATTGTGTTTGTTTTTGGGTCATAATTATATTCAATGTCGTGACTCAATTCTTTTGGCAAACTATCTGAAAGAATAATTTTTAACTGGTCACCACTTCGAGCATAATCAATCTTTAAAAATTCAAGAAATTCATTAAATTCGTCAAAGTCAAAAGTTGTCTTCCACGAGACATTCACAAAAACAGCAACAAGAACATTGAGTTTGATAAACATAATTTCTGAAACCATTATAACACAACCAACATTTTCTTTCAAACACATTTTTTTGCTATCTGTTTTGATTGATTTGTTTTTGCAATAGATTTATACTATTCATATTATTAATTTTGGAGACTTTTATGAACATTAAAAAAATATTTTTTGAGGCGACTGACGGGGTGGAACTTTTTGGGCTTTTGCATTTGCCTGAAAATAGAAACGCAGACATCGTTATTATTTCTGTTCATGGGCACAGTTCAAGCGGAATTGAAAACAAGCGAGAGGACATTATTGCAAACACATTAACTCAAAATGGTTTTGCATATTTTTGCTTTAACAACCGTGGCTCTATGTTTGCAAGAAAATTAAAAATTAATAAAAATGGAAAGATTGAGCGTAGTGTTGGCGGGGCATCTTATGACATTGTTACTGATTGCCACCATGATGTTATTGGTGCAATTCTTGCTATGCAAAATTTTGGTTTTGAAAAGTTTATTTTGCAAGGGCATTCACTGGGCTGCTCAAAAATTTTGATAACTGTCGAAGAATTAAAACTTAAAAATAACACTGAAATTTTAAACAGCATTTGTGGATACATATTTTTGTCGCCTGTTGACTCAAAAAAATTTATTGTTGAGCAAAACAGCGAGCACACAAAAGAAGTTTATAAACTTGCACAAGAAAAATTAAAAGAAGGCAAAAAATATAGCCTTATTAAAAATGCAATTTTAAATACAGACACAAGTGCAACTGCCGTTGTTAATATTTTTGATAATATTGAAAAAATTAGTATTGCCACAGAATCTGATGATAATGCTTTTGAAAGATTTGAAAATTTGAATAAACCCTTTATGCTCTGCTATGGCGAAAATGATTACACAATTCAAAAATCTGAAGATATAATTAACAAGTTTTCATCACACTTTTCATCTCACAAAAATTTGTTTTGCGTTATAAAAAATGCAAACCACTCTTATGAAAAACAAGAGGGCAACCTTGCTGAAAAAATATTAACCTACTGCAAAAACATTGATTTATAATTTAAAAAATAAATACTTAAAATGTATAATTATTATTAAAATAATAATAAAAATACATTTTTATATGTAGATTTTTAAAAATAAAAAAACACAAAAAAGACTTAAATTTAGTTTAAGTCTTTTTGATTTTCATAAATATTTTTATTTTGAACAATTTTAAAAATTGATTGAATTATGTTTTTATCATTTTCATTAGCAGTCAAATTTTTTGTTGAAATTTGCATTTGTTCGGCGGTTTCGTCAAACTCAACATCTGCACCACTAAAGTGATGACCAAAGCGAAGCATAAGATACATAAACTTGTTTGTTATATTGAACTGGTCATGGTCATGCTTTTCATCAAAAGAATGTTTTTCAAATTTATCATCTGTTTTGTTTAGCCCCGCAATCTTTGTTGCATGATAGCGAACGGGTCTAAAACATGGTGCAACAAAATTTTCTTTGCCCAATCTTTTTGCTTCTGCCAAAAAGATTGTGAGAGCCACGAGTGCGTTGGGCGACACCTGCGAAATCACATCATTTTCTTGAACATCTTTATTAACCTTTCTGAAAAATCTATCTAGTTTTTTTGATAGGTCATTGTTTTGTTTTCCATGTTGGTTTTGAACCGCCATGATATAGTTTTCATCTTCCCCAAAACCAAAATAGATTGAAGGCAAATAAAATTTTTGGTCGCCATCGCCAAAACAACATTCAAACTTGTAAGGTGCTTCAAGATTTGAATGATTTTTAACAAACTTACCAAACACTTTTAAACCCTGAAATTCCCCTATTTGTTTTTCAGATAAATCAAGTTCATTTTTTATTAAATCAGTCTGCTTTTTTATGTAATTATTAAAATTTATCAAATCAAAATTAGTTGCATTTACAAATAAATCAAAAATTAGTTTTTTGCTAAATGCGTCGTCATTCAAATCAAAATATTCTTTATCTTCATGATAAAAATTTTTTGCAACGCTTAAATATTTTTCTATTTGACTTATAAAACTATCAAAATCAGGAATTTCAAAAATTGGATACTTATTATTTTTTGCATTGGTTATACCTTCAATCTTTGCGTAAAATCGTGCATAAAAAATCCAAAAGCCTTTTGACTTATCACCAATCAAAATTTTGCCCTTTGATGCTTCATTCAAAATTTCTTCTATTATCTTACTAATATCCATAACTTTCCACACTAATAATTTTAATCATACACGCCCATTTCAAGTTCTGCCTGTTCTTTCGCCTTTATAAGCCTATAGAGTTCTTGAATAACATTTTGATCTTTTTCATTTTCAAGGTTATTTGGAAGTGAAATTTTTATTTGCTTTGACACTTCGTCATAATACATTGCCGAACTTGGAAAGTGATAGTTAAACCTTAACAAAAGTTTCATAAATCTGCTGGTTTTGTTTAGTTTGTTGAAAGGGTGATTGCTCTCTTCATTTATCTTGTTCCACCTGTCATCTAGATGCCTAAAACCAATCATTTTGTTTGTGTGATATTTTACATATCTTTTAAGTGGAACTGCACAAGGAATCATTATTTCAAACCTGCCATTTTTTTGTTCATTTAACAAAAGAATTTGTTAAAGAACTAAAAACATTGTTTGGTATTCCGTGAATAACACCAATTTTTGGCAACCCCATATTCATTGACCTGAAAAAGTCCATAACATGTTTTGGCATTCTTTTATTTTGTTTTTTGCGAATGTTTTTTATTGAATAAATATAGGTTAAATTGTTTGTGCGAGCATAATAAACAGAAGGCAAATAATACTCTTCGCCGTTTTCATCAACAATTTTTATGTCAAATCTGAATGGCGCATCTGCATTTGAACGAGTTTTTACGGTTTCATAAATAACTTCAAGCCCCTGAATTCCGCCAACGGTGGTGGTTGTGCTGGTGATGTCGTCATCAATCATATCTGTTCTTATCAAAACATATTTCTCAAAATCAACAGCATCAAAAATTGTTGCGTTGATAAACAAATCAAACACAAGTTTTTTGTTAAAACTATAGTCTGACAAATTAAAGAACTCTTTGTCGTCCTTATAAAAAATTCGAGCATTTTTTAAGTACTCATCAAGGCTATCAATAAAAGAATTAAAGTTATAAATTTTAAATATTGGATACTTGTTGCTTTTTGCATTTGTTACACCCTCAATTTCTGCATAAAACCTTGCATTGAACTGAAAGTATCCACCTTTTTCATCGCCAATAACAACCCTGCCCGTTTGGGCTTCATTTAAAATTTGTTCAACAATATCTTTAGTTTCCATAGCACTATTATACCATAAAAAATTTTTTTGTCAGTATATTTTTTATTTTCATAAAAAAAACAGACAATCTGTCTGCTTTTTTTGTGTGTTTACTCTACAAAATTTGTTTTTATAAAGTGATAATATTCGCCTTCTTCAACCCTGTCAAAATAGATTGGATTATTTAAAAATGAATTATCATTTTCACTGTTATCAATAATTGACTTTAAAACAAAAATATCTGTTGCGTTTGCTGCAAGGTTTCCAAAAGAATTTTCATTTAATAAATTAATATAGATTTCTGTGCTTTCAATTATTATTTTATTTAGGTTATTGCAACCATAAAAAACATCTTCTTGAATTGTTTCAACATTAGATGAAATTGTTAAAGTTTCAAGAGCAGTGCAGTTTGAAAACGCAAGCGAACCAATGTTTGTTATTGAATCTGGAACCATTACCGACTTAACAAAAGAATTTTCAAAAGCACCATTTGAAATGAGTGTTAAATTTGAAATTTCGTCAACCGCAAAATCGTCACCATCAACTGCAATATTAAATTCGCCAAAAGTAAAGTTTAATGGAAAGAGATTGGCATTTATTTCTTGAGTTAAAAAGTTTAAAATTTCTTCTTTTTTTTCTGCAAAGTTTTCAGTTGTTACTTCAATTTTTGTTTCGTTTGCAAAAGTCAGACTGACTGAACTTAAAATGTTTGATTCAACAAGCAAAAATGGGTAATACATGGCATTAAGATAAGTGTTTTGATTTACATCGTTAAAATTTAAAGTAAAGTCAGCAAGTTTTATTGAAATTGGAAAGTCACTATCTGTTAAATTTGCAAAGTATCTATCTGCTTGAGCAGGAGAAATAAATTGTTCTTCGGCATTATTTTTTGTTACATAAATTGCACCCGAGCAAAAAATTATTTCTGCAAGTGGACTTGCCGTTTGAAGATTTCCAAGTTCATCAAGCGTGTTGATGTTTATTATTTTGTAGTTTCTGCCTGTATTAAAAATCGAATAAGATTCAGGAATAATAACATCTTCATCGGTTCCAAGATATGCAACTAATGCGTTTTCGGAAAACGCAAATTCATTATAACATTTTGTGGCAGAAACTTCTGCTGAAATTGTTATATCACCTTTTGGCATGGTGAGTTCATAAGTTGAATTTTCTGAAGAAAGATTAATTTTTGAAGAACTGCCACTTGCAGTATAGTAAACATTTTTAAGTGTGTAAATATACTCTTCATAACTTTCATCAATCTGAATATTAAGTGTAATCTTTTCACCTTCTTTTGCCGATGTTTTATCTGCCGAAATGCTTACACCCTGAACCTTTTGAATGGATACTGAAAAGGTTTTTTCTCCGCACCCAGTAAAGGATAGTGCAAATGGCAAAATTAATAAAAAAGCAAAAACTAATGTGAAAATCTTTTTCTTCATATTTTTATCCCTTATAATGATTATATTATACCTTAATTTTTACATAAATTGTCAAGCGAATTAAACTTACAATCGGAATGACATTTAAAAAAGCGTGTCGCCCTGAGCGGAACGAAGTGGAGTCGAATGGGTCTATTCCGATAGTGCGTAGGCACTCATTATTATGTTTTTTGGTGTACACTTAATATAGTTACACATCTTCGATTATGGGATTCCTCGACTTCGCTCGGAATGACACGAAAGAAACGGGGTCCTTCGACTACGCTCAGGACGACACGGGGAAAATCACAAAAGAGCCGTTAGGCAACTTGCCAGCGGGTGCTGACCCGCCGCTCGAAATGAGATAAAAAACATGGGGTCCTTGGCTTTGCTCAAAAATCAAAATACTATGAATTGATTTATATATTTATTATGTTTCTTTTTATTAAAATAAAGATAAATTTTTCACTCTACTTTTAGTAGAGTTCACTCCAAAAAGATTATATGTAATCATAACTAAAAATAATTTACAAATTTTTTGACTATAATTATAATGAAAACATTCCATTACAAAGGAGAATTTTATGACAATTACCGTTGTTTGTGATGTTTTAGGTGAAGAAAATAATGGAACAACCATTGCTGCCATGAATCTTATTAGATTTTTAAAATCACAGGGCCACACTGTAAGAGTTCTTTGTGCTGACCAAAACCGAAAGGGTGAAGCAGGCTTTTTTGTTGTTCCAAACTATAACTTTCCTAAAATTATTGATAGTTATATTAAAAAAGTTGGCGTAACCCTTGCCAAACCTGATGAAGACATTGTTAGAACAACAATAAAAGGCTCGGACGCTGTGCATGTTATGATTCCACTAATGCTGGGTATGTTTGCAACAAAGATTGCAAATGAGTATAACATTCCAGTAACAGCGGGATTTCACATGCAAGCCGAAAATTTTACCTCACACTTAAAAGTCAACAGAGTTAAATTTATCAACACTTATGTTTATAAGTTTATTTGGAAGCACATGTATAGCCATGTCAATGCAATACACTACCCAACAAAATTTATTCGTGACACTTTTGAAAGCCGAATTAAAATTCACACAAATGGCTATGTTATTTCAAATGGTGTTAACAGTTATGTTCAAAAGAGAGATATTCCAAAGCCAATTGAACTTAAAGACAAAATTGTTATTTTAACCATTGGAAGATATGCTAGAGAAAAATCTCAAGATACCTTGATTAAAGCAATAAAATATTCTAAACACAAAAACAAAATTCAACTTATTTTGGGCGGACAGGGTGCAAAGGAAAAATATTACAAACGACTTGCAAAATCGCTTCCAATTAAGCCAATTTTTAAATTTTATTCAAGAAAAGACATTATTGATGTTTTGAATTTTGCAGACATATACGCACACCCTGCCGAAGTTGAACTTGAAGGTATTGCTTGTCTTGAAGCCATTGCGTGTGGAAAACTCACAATTGTTTCAGACTCTAAACTTTCAGCAACCAAAGAATTTGCCGTTGATGAAAAGTGCATATTTAAAAATCGCAATCCAAGAAGTTTGGCAAAGGTCATCGATTATTGGATTGAACACCCTGAAGAAAAGAAAATCTATGAACAAAAATATCTTGAATCAGCAATTATATTTAATCAAGAAGAATGTATGAAGCGTATGGAAGACATGATTTTTGAGGTTGTAAGTGAAAGCAAACAGAAAAATGAAAACAAAAAAACAGAAGAAAACTAAAATTATTTATTACACTGATGAACTTAATGATGATTTTGCTGGCACAAACATAAAGCAAAAGAAAGTTGATAGCAATTTTAAATTTATAAATAAAAATATTTTTAAACGAATGTTCGCCTTTTTGATATACTATGTTATTGCCGTGCCAGTTATTTGGTTCTATTCAAGATGTATTCGACATGTGAAATATGTTAACCGAAAGGCTGTTCGAAAACTTAAAGAGCCTTGCTTTTTGTATGGCAACCATACCGCTGCGTTAGATGCCTATTCGCCGGGGCTTATCTGCTATCCTAAAAGAAGCAAAATTTTAGTTTCTCCCGACACTGTTTCAATTAAAGGTATTAAAAACATTGTGCAAATGCTGGGTGCATTACCCGTTCCTAATGATGCCAGTGGAATGAAAAAATTTGTTCAAGCGGTTGAATACTATAATAAGAAAAAACAGATTATAACAATTTACCCCGAAGCTCATATTTGGCCATTTTTTACTGGGGTTCGTAATTTTAAAGACACATCTTTCGCCTACCCCGTTATAACAAATTCACCTGTCTGTGCATTTTTTACCGCCTATAGCGAGCCACAGGGCTTTATGCACAAACTTCGAAGAGCAAATGTGACAGTTTATGTAAGCGACCCAATTTACCCTGACACCACTTTGCCACGAAAGGAAGCACAGAAAAAACTTCGTGATGAAGTTTATACTTTTATGAAAGATTGCAGTGAAAAATATAGCACCCACAAAGTTATTGAATACAAGCACATAAGTGAAAAACCAGAAAATGCAGAGAGTGACAAAATTTCGCCTGACGATTTTGAATAAACACAGCAGGTGCAGACCTGCACCTGCAGGGCGGGGCTGTCCCCGCTGACAGTTAGTGCTTCGCACTCTTCGAATGGGTTGCACATAAAAACTAATATTATTAGACGAAAAAATACAAAATTTTACAAAAACAACCAAGACAGAAAAGCCGAAGGCAAACTGCAAGCGGGTGCTGACCCGCCGCTCGGAATGACAGCACACCAGCATGTGCAGGCGGCTCTCGCTACGCACTCTTCGAATAGGTTACACATAAAAATCCCAACATTATATGAAAAAAAAATAATAATTTTTACATTAACAAACAAGATAGAAAAGCCGAAGGCAACTGACAGGTGGGGGTCTGCCCCACTGTCGCCCTGAGCGAAACGAAGTGGAGTCGAATGGGTCTATTCCGATAGTGCGTAGGCACTCCATATTATGTTGTAAGTGTTTGCTTCATATTATTGCACATTTCTGCTTATGGGGTCCTTCGGCTACGCTCAGGACGACACGGGGGATAATAAGTTTTGTTTAGTTGCTAATCCTGCTTATGGGATTCCTAGGGCTACGCTCGGAATGACACGGAAAGAGCGGTAGAAAAACCATCAAGCAAATTGCTCGCAGGTGCAGACCTGCCAAGCGGGTGCTGACCCGCCAATAAAATACAATAAAAAACCACCTAAAATTAGGTGGTTTTTGTTATTTTTTGCAAATTTTTTGCTATTTTTGCAGTATTTTTATTTAATTTTTGCGTTTTTTATTTACGCATTTTCAACCTTTTCAGTTGGTTCGCCATCAAGTTCTGGTTCATAAGCAGTAACTTCAGTAGGGGTGATATCACGATATCTCTTGATACCTGTTCCGGCTGGAATACGCTTACCAATAATGATGTTATCTTTAAGACCAACAAGGTTATCAACACTTCCCTTGATTGCAGCATCAGTTAAAACTCTAACTGTTTCTTGGAATGATGCAGCAGAAAGGAAACTATCAGTTGCAAGTGCAGATTTTGTGATTGAAAGAAGCACACGCTTTGCAGATGCTGGTTCGCCACCATTTGCAAGCACTCTTTCGTTCTCTTCTTCAAACTTGAACATATCAACATAGTCACCCGGAAGCATTGATGTGTCGCCAGAATCTTCAATTCTTACCTTTCGAAGCATTTGACGAATAATGATTTCAAGGTGCTTATCGTTAACATCAACACCAGATTTATGATAAACCTTAAGAACTTCAACAATCATGTAGTCTTGAGTGTCACGAACACCACGGGTCTTCAAAATATCATGTGGATTGATAGGACCTTCGGTTATTCTTGCACCCGGTTCAACAACGCTTCCAACCTTAACTTTGAATCTTGCACCATAAGGTGTGTTATAAACAACTTCACTGCCATCATCAGAAAGCACAGTAACTTGTTGTTTTGCTTCATCAATCTTTGTTACCTTTCCTGAAATTTCAGAGATAACAGCAACACCCTTTGGCTTTTTTGCTTCAAAGATTTCTTCAACTCTTGGAAGACCTGCAGTGATATCGTCTTGAGTTGCAGTTCCACCACCGTGGAAGACGTTCATGGTAAGCTGTGTTCCAAGTTCACCAATTGATTGTGCTGCAATAACACCAACTGCTTCACCGACTTTTATTCTTGACCTACATGACATATCTCTTCCATAGCATTTTGCACAAACGCCATATTTAGACTTACATGTAAATACTGTTCTGATATTAACTTTTTCAATGCCTGCATCTTCAATTTCTTGAGCCTTTTCACTAGAAATCATTGTGTCTGCAGGAACAATAACTTCACCTGTTTTTGGATTAATAACATCGTCAACAGTGTATCTTCCAACAATTCTTGATGAAAGTGATTCAACCATGCTATCTTCATCATAAATTGCAGAGATTTCCATACCTCTAACCTTTTCGCCAAGGGTTGCAAAACAGTCTTCATCATCAATAACAACTTCTTGAGCAACATCGACAAGTCTTCTTGTAAGGTATCCGGCATCGGCTGTTTTTAACGCCTTATCGACCATACCTTTACGACCACCACGAGTTGCAATGAAGTATTCAATAACTGAAAGACCATCACGGAAACTTGAACGAATAGGAACTTCAATAACCTTACCAGAAGTGCTCATCATAAGACCACGAATACCAGAAAGGTCGCACATATTGTCCTTTGAACCACGGGCACCAGAGTCAACCATAAGTTTGAATGGGTTATCACACTCATAGGCTTGCATGGTTTCATCAGTAATCTTCATACGAGCATTGCTCCAAAGGTCAAGAAGTTTAACACTCTTTTCATCTTTGGTGATAAGTCCACGCTTAAATTGTTTTTCAACAACTGTTGAAGCAGCATCGGCTTCACTTATAATTTGCTCTCTGTCTTTAGCAACACGAATATCAAACAAGTTTGCTGTGAGTGATGCAAGAGTAGAATATTTATAACCAAGTTCCTTAATCTTATCAAGCATGATTGCTGTTTTGGTTGAACCAAGATTAACATAACATGCCTTGATAATCTTTTTCATTTGCTTTTTGTTAACGGCAAATTCAATTTCGTTTTTAAGCATATCTTCAGGAGTTTCACGCTTAATAATGCCAATACCTTCTGGAATAACTTGATTGAATATCATTCTTCCAACGGTGGTATGAAGCCTTGTTGAATACATTTTGCCGTTGATTTCTTTTTGAACACGAACATAAACTTTTGAGTGCAAACTTACTGTGCCTGTTTGATAAGCCATAACAGCTTCATCTATATCAGCAAAGCATCTGCCTTCACCTTTTTCAAAAGGAAGTTCAACAGTAAGGTAATAAATTCCATAAAGCATGTCTTGATATGGAACAGAAATTGGTTCGCCATCAGAAAGTTTTAAAATGTTGTTTGAAGCAATCATAAGGTATCTTGCTTCGGTTTGTGCATCAATTGAAAGTGGAACATGGATAGCCATTTGGTCGCCATCGAAGTCCGCATTGAATGCCGTGCAAGTGAGTGGGTGAAGTTTCATTGCTCCACCTTCAACAAGCACTGGTTCAAAGGCTTGAATTGAAAGCCTGTGAAGTGTTGGTGCACGGTTCAAGAGAACTGGGTGGTCTTTGATAACATCTTCAAGAACGTCCCAAACAACTGGTCTTGCACGCTCAACAACATGCTTTGCACTTTTGATGTTATGAGATTGATTGAGGTCAACAAGTCTTTTCATAATAAATGGCTTAAAGAGTTCAAGTGCCATTTCTTTTGGAAGACCGCATTGATACATTTTAAGGCTTGGACCAACAACGATAACTGAACGACCAGAATAGTCAACACGCTTGCCAAGAAGGTTTTGACGGAATCTTCCCTGCTTTCCACGAAGAAGAGCAGAAAGAGATTTGAGTTCACGGTTGCCTGCACCGCTGATTGCCTTGCCACGTCTGCCATTATCAATAAGGGCATCAACTGCCTCTTGAAGCATACGCTTTTCATTTCGGCAAATAATTTCAGGAGCACCAAGTTCAATGAGTTTTTTCAAACGGTTGTTACGATTGATAACTCGTCTGTAAAGGTCATTTACATCACTTGTTGCAAATCTTCCACCATCAAGTGGAACCATTGGACGAAGTTCTGGTGGAATAACTGGAATTGCATCAAGAATCATCCATTCAGGTCTTGCACCTGTTCTGATGAAACTGTCAATAAGACCAAGCCTTTTTGCGATTGCAAGTTTCTTTTGACCTTTTGAATTTTTGAGTTGAGCTTTAAGTTCTTTTGATTCAGCTTCAAGGTCAACTTTTGAGAGAAGTTCTTTGATTACTTCTGCACCCATGCCAGCCTTGAATGCTTTTGGACCGTATTTTTCAACGGCTTCACGATACTCTCTATCGTTTAAAATTTGCTTATATTCAAATTCAGTTGTTCCTGGGTCGGTAACAATGAATGAAGTGAAGTAAAGCACTTGTTCAAGTTTTTTGATTGAGATATTTAAAATTGTTCCAATTCTAGAAGGAACACCTTTAAAATACCAAATGTGTGAAACTGGGGTAACTAAATCAATATGCCCCATTCTTTCACGCCTTACTTTTGCACGAGTAACTTCAACACCGCACTTATCACAGATTACGCCCTTATAACGAATTCTTTTATATTTTCCACAATGACATTCCCAATCTTTTGTAGGTCCAAAGATTCGTTCACAATAAAGACCATCTCTTTCAGGTTTTTGTGTTCGATAGTTAATGGTTTCTGGCTTTGTTACTTCACCATAAGACCATTCACGAATTTTCTCTGGACTTGCAATACCGATTTGTATTGAGTCAAAGTTATTTAATTCAAACATATCTTTCCCCTTAAATAATTTTTTTGTTTAATTAAATTATAAGTCATCATCAAAATCGAATAAGCTTCCGGCATCATCTGTGTCCATATTTCTGTCATCAACAACTTCACCCGGAACAAGATCTTCATCTTGATTAAGTTCCACTTCAACAACTTCTTCATTTCTGTTAGGTTTTGTGCGAAGTGGTTCAGGCATATCTCTGTCATCTTCCATAAGTTCTTTAAGACCAATTTCTTGCTTGTCTTCAGTTAGAACTTTGATGTCAAGAGCCAAGCCTTGAAGTTCTTTGATAAGCACTTTGAATGATTCTGGAATGCCAAGTTCGGTGATGTTTTCACCTTTAACAATGGCTTCATAAGTTTTAAGACGACCAACAACGTCATCTGACTTAACGGTGAGCATTTCTTGCAAGATGTTGCTTGCACCATACGCTTCAAGAGCCCAAACTTCCATTTCACCAAATCTTTGACCACCAAGTTGAGCTTTTCCGCCAAGAGGTTGTTGTGTTACAAGTGAGTAAGGTCCTGTTGACCTTGCGTGCATCTTATCAACAACAAGGTGATGAAGTTTAAGCATATACATGATACCAACGGTTGTTCGGTTTTCAAATGGTTCACCTGTTCTTCCGTCATAAAGTTGAATTTTTCCGTCATCTGGGAAATTATTTTCTCTGTATAATTGTTGAATGTCGACTTCTTTTGCACCATCGAATACTGGGGTTGCAATCTTCCAGCCAAGAGCCTTTGCAATGAAGCCCAAGTGAACTTCAAGAAGCTGACCAATATTCATACGAGAAGGAACGCCCAGTGGGTTCAAAAGAATTTGAACAGGAGTTCCGTCTGGCATAAATGGCATATCTGCCTTTGGAAGTATTCTTGAAATTACACCTTTATTTCCGTGTCTACCAGACATCTTGTCACCCACGCTGATTTTACGCTTTTGAGCAATGTAAACACGAACAAGTTTGTTGACGCCTGTTGAAAGTTCATCTTTGTTTTCACGAGTGAACACCTTGACATCAACAACAATACCGCCTTCGCCGTGACCAACACGAAGTGATGTATCACGAACTTCTCTTGCCTTTTCGCCAAAGATTGCACGAAGAAGTCTTTCTTCTGGTGTAAGTTCGGTTTCACCTTTTGGAGTAACCTTTCCAACCAAAATGTCGCCCGTGCCAACTTCGGCACCAATTCTAACAATACCATTTTCATCAAGGTTTGCAAGTGCATCTTCGCCAACATTTGGAATATCACGAGTAATTTCTTCTGGTCCAAGTTTGGTGTCACGAGCATCTTGTTCATACTCTTCAATATGAATTGATGTAAGTGTGTCATCTTCAACAAGTTCATCAGAAATCAAGATAGCGTCATCGAAGTTATAGCCTTCCCAAGGCATGAACGCAACAAGAATGTTTTTACCAATAGAAAGTTCACCATTATTTGTTGATGGACCATCGGCAAGAACATCGCCTGCCTTAATCTTTTGACCATGGCTAACAATTGGCTTTTGACACATGCAAGTTCCGTTGTTTGAACGAACAAATTTTGTGAGTTCGTAAGTTTCGTCGCCGTTTTTTGTTGAAAGAATAATCTTTTCGCTTGAAACATACTTAACAACGCCGTCAGACTTTGCAACCACCATAACACCACTATCCACTGCAATCTTGTGTTCGGTGCCTGTGCCAACAATAGGCGCTTCCGTCTTTAAAAGTGGAACGGCTTGACGCTGCATGTTAGATGCCATCATCGCACGAGTGGTATCGTCGTTTTCAATGAATGGAACGAGTGTTGTTGCGATTGAAACAAGTTCCTTTGGAGAAACATCAATAAAGTCAATTTGTTCTCTTGGAAGTTCAACAATTTCACCTTTCTTTCGGCAAGTAACTCTTTCATCTTTAAGTCTGCCGTCTTCGGTGAGTGGTTCGTTTGCCTGTGCAATAACATATTTTTCTTCAACATCGGCTGTCATGTAAACAACTTCGTCGGTAACCCTTCCGGTTTCTTTGTCAATTCTTCTGTATGGTGCTTCAACAAATCCATATTTATCAATTTTTGCATAGGTTGCAAGAGAGTTGATAAGACCGATGTTTTGACCTTCAGGAGTTTCATTAGGGCAAAGACGACCATAGTGAGTGTAGTGCACGTCACGAACATCAAAGCCTGCCCTTTCACGAGTGAGTGCTCCCGGACCAATAGATGAAACTTTTCTCTTGTGAGTAAGTGACGCAATTGGATTGGTTTGTTCCATGAATTGTGACATTTGGCTTGAACCAAAGAATTCACGAATTGCAGCCGAAATAGGGCGAACATTAATAAGTGTGCTTGGGCTGATTTCTTCAACATTTTGAACTTGCATTCTTTCAGAAATCACTCTTTCAAGCCTTGCCATTCCAATAAAGAACTGTGCTTGAAGAAGTTCACCAACGGTTTTAATTCTACGATTGCCAAGGTGGTCAACATCATCAAGATTGCCAAGCCCTTGCTTTAAGCAAAGGTGATAGTTAACTGCTGACAAAATGTCATCAAGAAGAACGTGCCTGCCAAGAAGTTCATCTCTGTTTTCTTCAATGGCTTTTTGTTTTTCTTCTTTTGTTTTGCAACCCTTAAGCACTTCAATAAGGGTTGGAAGATGAACAAGTTCATCAATTTCTGCCTTTTCAGCATCAAGACCTGTGTATGCAGCAAGGTCAACACGGTTGTTGCCAAGAACATAGAATTTTGAAAGTTTTCCAACAACAGCAACTTTGTTAACGCCTGCATTTTGAACAAATCTTGCTCTTTCTTCATCTAAAACTTCACCTGCTGCTGCATAAACTTTTCCGTTAATAACAATATCTTCAGCAAGTGTTTTTCCTTCAATTCTTGTGGCCAGACTTAATTTTTGATTGAATTTATGACGACCAACACCAGTGATGTCATATCTTCTTGTAGAATAAAATCTCTTTTCTAAATCTTTTTTAATTGCTTTTAAGTTAAAAACTTCACCCGGACGAAGCCTTTTTGAAATTTCAATCAATGCTTCTTCTTCTGATTTTGTTGGGTCTTTTTCAATAGTTTTAACAATGGTTGGGTCATTATCAAACATACGAAGGAGGTCATCATCAGTTGAAAGCCCAAGAGCACGAAGGAAAATTGTTCCCACCATTTTTCTTGAACGGTCAACATGAACCCATAAAACATTGTTGTTATCCTCTTCCCACTCAATCCACGCACCACGTGCTGGAATGATATCGGTTTCGGTAACAAAGTTGCCTGCCTTGTTAACACCTTGACTGCAATAAACGCTAGGGCTTTTAACAAGTTGGCTAACAATGGCACGCTCGGCACCATTAATTATAAATGAACCGTTGTCGGTCATAACAGGAATGTCGCCCATATAAACTTCTTGGTCAACAACTTCACCTGTTTCTTTGTAAACCAAACGAACCTTAACTTTGAGTGGAAGAGAATAGGTTGCATCTCTTGATTTACACTCTGCTTCGGTATACTTTGGCTTGCCGTCTAATCTGTGGTCAAGAAAGTAAAGTTCTACTCTTGAATCGGTGTTGTCTTCTCTTGCATCAGAACGATTCAAGTTGTCAGTATCGGTTATAGGAGAAAAGTCACGAAGAACATCACGAATGCCCTTTGTGATAAAGTTTTGATAACTTTGCTTTTGAACTTCAACAAGATATGGAATGTCCATAACTTCTTTGATGTTTCCGAATTTGTATCTTTCCGTTAAACCATACTTGACTTTTTTGATGTTTACGCTAGTTTTTATTTCGCTAGTATCCATAAAGTCCTCCAATGGAAATTTTGTAACCATTTTTAGAAAAAATGCCCGCATAAAAAAACAAGTAAAGCAAAAAATCAGTCGATTCTATATCCGCACACAAAAAAACGGAAAAAATTATGGCGAATATCTGCAATTTTTCGCTTTAAACCATAACAAAAAACCAAAAAAAGACACAAACTCTCAATTTAAAGTTATAGTATACGCACTTATATTAACATAACCAAGCAAAAGTGTCAACAACAAAATAAGAAATTTATATAATAACCCTACCCATTATAAATAATTTGTATACCTAATTTAAAAAAATATGTTATCCAAAGCCCATGGGGCAGGTCTACACCTGCAGGCGATTTACCTTTGGCTTTTATGTCTTGATTTTTATTGTAAGAATTATTATTTTTTCGTCGAATAATGTTAGTTTTCATATGCAACCCATTCGAAGAGTGCGTAGCACTGCCGCCTGCAGTCGCTGGACTGCTGTCATTCCGAGCGAAGCCCTAGGAATCCCATAAGCAGGAATGAGCAACTAAACAAAACTTATTATCCCCCCCCCGTGTCGTCCTGAGCGTAGCCGAAGGACCCCATAAGCAGAAATGTGCAATACTACAAAGCAAATACTTACAACATAATATTGAGTGCCTACGCACTATCGGAATAGACCCATTCGACTCCGTTTCACTCTGCTCAGGGCGACAGTGGGGCAGACCCCACTTGTCAGTTGCCTTCGGCTTTTCTATCTTGGTTATTTTCTTTAAAAATTAGTATTTGTTCATAGAAAATTATTTATTTTTAATGTGCAACCCCCATTCAAAGAAGTGCGTAGCGAGAGCCGCTTGCAGGTGCAGACCTGCCGTAGCACTAGTTGTCAGCAGGGACAGCCCCGCCCCCAAAAAAAGAGAACCGAAGTTCTCTTTAAAAACAAAGTTATTCACCAAATTGTTTTTTATTTTCGTCATCTGAAAGAGAATACTCTTTCATTAGATTATCAATCATTGAGTCAGACATTCTTCTTTCTGCTTCTGAAAGGTTTGGCTTTACCAAGCTTTCAATAACAGCATTTTTATTATATTCTCTTAAGTCTTTTAGTTGTGAAATATTTTTTCCGTTATATTTTTTTCGAAGTTCTTCACATTTTAAAACCGCTTCAATATAAAGTGAACATCTTTCTTCTGGTGAAGCATAAAAAAGATAGTTTGAAAGCAAGTCTTCAATTTCTTCTTTTTGACTTACAACATAGGCTTCATTATCACTTTTTTCAACAGCTTCATACCAACCAACGATTGCCTTAATAAAATAATCTTCCATGATTTCCTCCGCTAAAGCATTATATCACAATTACCTTAATTTTTCAATAGCATATTATAATATTGCACGAAAAAAAGAAGAGTTAAACCCTTCTTTTTTTTGATTATTCATTTCCCGGTTGAATATCTTTGCCCCAATATCTAGGTATTCTTGGTGGAACATTTCCAAATCTTTTCACTATTTCTTTTTGAGCAAGTTCAACTTCATCTCTTGTTAATGATTCTTCAATAAAACGCATAGTTCTATCTATTTGCCTATATTCAGCCTTTACTCTTTCATCATTTGGAAGACCTGTATTTGAATATTTTTTAATAAATTCACAATATCTTACAAGAGCCTCCATATAACCTTCGAATAGTTTGTTTCTTTTTTCTGGTTTTAATTCTGATATTGATTCTCTTATTATGTGTTCAATTTTATCTGTAAACATTTCGTACATAAAATTTTTCTCCCTTTTCATAGAATATTTTGATAGTTATATAATATCATAACTTATGTTAAATATCAATATTATTTTATTGATATTTCAAGTTCGTCACCTTTGCTATCAACCACAAGAGTGCTGTTTGGCTTTATATTTTTGCCAATAATAATTTTTGCGACCATGGTTTCAAGGGTATGCTGAATAAATCTTTTAAGAGGTCTTGCACCAAAGCTTACATCATAACCCTGCTCAATAATCAAATCTTTTGCCTTTTCTGTGACCTCAAGTGAAAGCGACTTATCAGCAAGACGCTTTTTGACATTTTCAAGCAAAAGGTCAACAATTTTTCCAATCTCATTTTTTGTTAGTGGGTTAAACATAACAATTTCATCAATACGGTTCAAAAATTCAGGACGGAAGGTTGTTTTTAGCAAATTATGTACTTCGTTGGTGGCTTCGGCTGAAATTTTGCCACTTTCATCAATTCCATCAAGAATAATGTTTGCACCAAGGTTTGATGTTAAAATTATGATTGTGTTTTTAAAGTCAACAAGTCTGCCTTGCGAATCGGTTATTCTGCCGTCATCAAGCACTTGAAGAAGTATGTTAAACACATCTGGGTGTGCCTTTTCAATCTCATCAAAAAGCACAACAGAATATGGTTTTCGCCTTACGGCTTCGGTGAGTTCGCCACCTTCGTCATAGCCAACATATCCCGGTGGTGCACCAATGAGCCTTGACACAGAGAACTTCTCCATATATTCACTCATGTCAATTCTAATCATATTCTTTTCATCATCAAACAAACACTCGGCAAGTGCCTTTGATAGTTCAGTTTTACCAACACCCGTTGGACCCAAAAACAAGAATGAACCAATTGGGCGGTTTGGGTCAGCAATGCCTGCCCTTGACCTTAAAATCGCATCGGCAACTTTTTCAACAGCCTCATCTTGACCAATAACTCTTTTATGCAAAATATCTGCAAGATGAATAAGTTTTTCCTTTTCGCCTTCAGCAAGTTTGCTTACTGGTATGCCCGTCCACCTTGAAACAATCTTGGCAATCTCTTCTTCGGTTACCTTATTGCGAAGAAGGTTGCTTTTTGATTTTTCATAAACCTTTTCTTGTTCTTCAAGTTCTTTGGTTAAACTTGGAAGAGTGCTATATTGAAGTTCAGCAGCACGGTTAAGGTCATACTCTTTTTTAGCATATTCAATGTCGGCCTTTGTCTTTTCAATCTGCTCTTTTAGTTTGTTGATTTTTTCAATAGACTCTTTTTCATTCTTCCACTTTGCAGCCATTTCATTATATTTTTCCCTCTGCTCGGTGAGTTCTTTTTGAATTTTTTCAAGCCTTGACTTTGAAATGTCGTCCGTTTCTTTTTTAAGTGAAACCTCTTCAATTTGAAGGGCAATAATCTTTCGATTAATCTCGTCCATTTCAGTTGGCATTGAATCAATTTCGGTTTTTATGCTTGCACAGGCTTCATCAATAAGGTCGATTGCCTTGTCTGGCAAAAACCTATCAGTTATGTATCTGTTTGAAAGTGTGGCAGCAGCAACAAGAGCATTATCTGAAATTTTAACACCATGGAACACTTCATATCTCTCTTTGAGCCCACGAAGAATTGTGATTGTGTCTTCAACTGTTGGCTCGTTAACCATAACTGGCTGAAACCTTCGCTCTAACGCTGGGTCCTTTTCAATATATTTTCGGTATTCATCAAGCGTGGTTGCACCAATGCAGTGCAGTTCTCCTCGGGCAAGAAGTGGTTTTAAAATATTGCCTGCGTCCATTGCTCCATCGGTTTTGCCCGCACCAACAATCAAGTGAAGTTCATCAATAAAAAGTATGATTTTGCCTTCACTCTTTTTGATTTCTGAAAGCACGGCTTTAAGCCTTTCTTCAAACTCGCCACGATATTTTGCACCCGCAACCAAACTTCCCATATCAAGCGAAAATATTTCATGATTTTTAAGCGAAGTTGGAACATCTCCTTTAAAAATACGAATGGCAATGCCCTCGGCAATGGCTGTTTTACCAACACCCGCTTCACCAATTAATACTGGGTTGTTCTTTGTTTTTCGTGACAATATTCGAATGACATTTCGAATTTCGTCGTCCCTGCCAATAACGGGGTCAAGTTTGTTAAGTTTTGCCATTTCGGTTAAATTTGTGCCATACTTTTTAAGCACATTATAGGTATTTTCTGGGTTTTCGTTAGATACCCTTTGATTTCCACGAACGGTCATCAAAACCTTCAAAAAGGCATCTTTTGTGATGTTATGCGAACTTAAAAACCTTGCAAAACTTGATGAACCCTTTGAAAACAAGCCCAGCATCAAATGCTCAACCGAAACATAGTCGTCTTGCATTGATTTTGCCTGTTTTTCAGCATCAACAAGCACTTGGCTTAAACTCTGCGACATATAAATTCCGCTTTGCCCCTGCACCTTTGGCAGTTTGTTGATTTCGGCAAGTGCATCACGAGAAATTTGACTTGCATCAAGCCCCATACCTTTAATTATTTCCGAAATAAGCCCTTCTTCTTGACTAACAAGTGCATAAAACAAATGCTCTTCTTTAAGTTCAGGGTTTCCATATTCAGTGGCAACCGATTCAGCACTTTGAAGAGCCGATAATGATTTTTGTGTGTATTTTTGGTAGTTCATAAATTGCCTCCAAAATAAAAATTATGCTTATATTTTATCCATAAGCATAACATAATATAACACAGATTTTTAGCACTGTCAAGCAAAGAGTGCTAATTTTGTAGTTTATTTTATGATTTGGTTTAAAATGCAAAAACCAACTTAAAATAATTATAAAAAATAAGTATGTCGCCCTGAACGGCGGGGCTGTCCCCGCGGACAACTAGTGCTTCGGCAGGTCTGCCCCACTGTCGCCCTGAGCGGAGTGCAACGGAGTCGAACGGGTCTCATCAGATAACTTGGGCGGCGTTCCAGTTTTACTATGAATTATTAAAATAACTATTACATGATTTTATTAATAACCTTTTCAATGTCATCGTTAATCACTAGGGTAGCGAGAGCGTCAAGTGGGGTTTTTGACTTGTTTATTAAAACCAAATTTTCACCCTTAAACATCTGCACAAAACTTGCCGCTGGTTGAACAACCAAACTTGTGCCAACAACAATAAGTGTGTCTGCATTTTGAATTGCCTTAATTGCAGAACTTACCACATTTCCGTCAAGCATTTCGCCATAAAGCACAACATCGGGCTTAATCACCCCACCGCACTTGTCACATTTTGGAACACCACTTGAATTTAAAATGTAATCTAAATTAAACACCTTGTGGCACTTTGTGCAAAAATTTCGATAGATGTTTCCATGAAGTTCAAGCACATTTTTGCTACCCGCCAACTGGTGAAGCCCATCAATATTTTGTGTGATAACCACACTCACTTTGCCCTGCTTTTCAAGTTCAGCAAAAAACTTATGAGCAATATTTGGCTTTGCATTTTTGTAAATCATTTTGCTTTTATAAAAATTATAAAATTCATCTGGCAAAAGCATAAAAAAATCGTGAGAAACCACTGTTTCAGGCGAAATATTCCCCTTGATTTTTTCACTATACAGCCCATTTGATGAGCGAAAATCTGGAATGCCACTTGGCACGCTTATGCCAGCACCCGTAAAAACAACAATATTTTTTGAATTATTTATAATTTCTTTTAATTTTTCAATGTTTTTATTCATATTTTTTTACACTTTTTGCGATTTTTTATAAAATTTATTTTATTATTCGCAAATATTTTATCTAAATTTAAAAATAAATGCAAAACCAACTAAAAATTATTAAATTTTTATATAAAAAATAAAGATGCCGAAATTCAGCATCTTATTTTTTACTTATCAAGGCAAGTGTCAAGCATTTTTGTGATGAGTTCCTTATCCATCTTTTGACCAATAAACACAAGTTTAACCATACGGTCGCCAACCTTGTCGTCCCAATCCTTTTTTATGTCTGGGTTTTCTTGAATGAATAACTTTTTATTTTCATCATCAAGGGCATCAATCCAATAATCTGCCCTATAGGTATTAAATTGTGGGCCAGCCTGCTCAAAAATATACATATTGTCATTATCATTAGAAAACCAAGCAATACCCTTTGACCTGATTATGTTTCGTGGCATATTGTGAACAAAGTTTCTGAATTTGCTTCTTACAAGTGGTCTTCTTCTGAAATAAACAAAGGTGCCAATGCCATACTCTTCGGTTTCGCCCTCGTGCTCTTCCTCTTCATCTTTTTCAAGTTCTTTCATCCACCCCGCAGAAGTGCATGCCTTTTCAAAATCAAATGAGTTTGTTCCAATAATTTTATCTACAGGAACTTTGCCAAATTCTGCTTCAATAATTTCTGCTTCTGGCTGAAGTTTTTTAATAACTGCACGAACCCTATTTTTTTCATCTTCGCTGACTTGGTCAATTTTGTTAAGAATAATTTTATTGCAAAATTCAATCTGTTGAATGATAAGGTTTTCAATGTCATCATCTTCAATTTTATCTTTAAGCAAGTTTTCTCCATCTGAAAATTCTTTTGACAAACGAAGAACATCAACAACCGAAACAACATTATCAAGACGGCAAATACTTGGAAGATTATATTCTTTGCTTGCCTCTTCAACAAGTGTGATTGATTGAACAATAGGAATAGGCTCACAAATGCCCGATGCTTCAATTAAAATGTAATCAAATTTGTCGCTTGCAACAAGTTCTGCAATTTGCTTGATTAAATCTTGTTTTAATGTGCAACAGATGCAACCATTTTGAAGGGGCACAAGACTATCATCTTTTTGCGAAACAACATTTTCAGCAGAAATCAAACTTGCGTCAATGTTAACTTCGCCAATATCATTAACAATAACTGCAACTTTAAAATTTTCTTTATTATTTAAAACATGGTTAAGCAAGGTCGTTTTGCCTGCACCCAAATATCCTGTGAGCAGAGTTATTGGAATTACTTTTTTCATAATTACCTCCTAAACAAATATATTATAATCCTAAAATAAAAAAGATACAAATAAAATTTTAAAAAACCTAAAAACTGTTATTTGTATTTTTTTATAAATTTTTAATCTAAAATGTATAATTTTATTTAATTTAGCAAATAATTTACATTTTTAAAATTAATTTTAATTTTCATTGTCTTGAATTAAATCAGCATATTCAAAGCCAACAACTCTTTTTAATTCACTTGGTGCAAGTTTAACTTGCATGCCGACATGCCCACCACTGACGCAAAATTTTTCTAATTTTTCAGCAGTTTTATGAACAAAAGTTTTAAATAGCTTTTTCATGCCCACTGGTGAACACCCACCATGAATGTAACCAGTAAGTGGTAACAAATCTTTTTGCTTCAGCATTTCAACACTTTTAACACCAGCAACTCTTGCCGCTTTTTTAAGATCAAGTGTTTCAGCCACTGGAATAACAAACACAAAGTGTTCGCCATTATTTGCAACTGTTACAAGTGTTTTAAAAACTTCTTCTTTTCTTTCGCCAAGGGTTTCAGCAACAAGTTCGCCCGAGGTTAAATTTTCATCATAAGTTTTTATTTCATATTCAACTTTGTTTTTATCTAAAATTCGCATTGCATTTGTTTTTTGCATAAATAATCTCCTAAACAAATTATATCTTTTTTAACAAAGTTTGCAAAACAAATTCTAACTAATCATCAAGATTTTCATTTTTAAAAACATCATCATTAAAAAATTCAGCAAGTTCAATGCCAAGCCCCGAGCAAATATCATAAATTGTTGAAAGTTTTATTGTTGCTGTTTGTCTTTTTATAATTGTGCTGATTGTGCTCTGTGGAACACCTGTCAAAACCGACATCTTGTATTGTGTTATATCTTTTTCTTTTTTGATTTTAATTAATTTTGTCGCAACTGCATCTATTAATTTCATATGCTATACCTCATAAATAGCATATAATTTTTTTATAAAATTATACTTCAATGTATTGAATATTCGACAAATTGTAGTATAATTAGACAAAGAGGTATAATATGGATATTGTAAATAAGTTGACAAAAGATTATTTAAGTTCAAACAACAAAAATTATGAACATGAAAAAAACGAATTTAATCTTGACTATGTTCGGCAAAAGTTTTTTGAAGATTTGTCAAAAGAACAAAAAAAAGACTTTAAAGAAATTGAACTTAATTTTGAAAAATATAAAATCAGTTTAATAAAAAGTGTTATTGAATTTATGTTGAACAAAAACTAAAAAACGCAATTTCACATGATTTTTTAATAAATTTAGTTTATTTTTTATTTATTTTTTATATATTTTTTCTTATAAAAAAATTACACTGCTTTTAAGTGTAATTTTATTTTTTGTCAATAATTTTTATATGACATATTACAATTATCATGCACAGGCAAAAAAACTGATTGAGTCTGGGCACTGCACACATGGTGAACTTATGCGAGTGCACAATCAAATTTCACCAGCCCTTGTTCTCTTTTTTGATAACCACCTGCCAATGCCAATTCGCCAAGAAAAATGGCACATTTACTTTGCCCTTTTGCAGGAGCACAATATTGAAGTAAAAGATAAAACAAAAGTTATATAATTCTTATTTATTTTACATTGATTTAATAGCACGGGTCTGCACCCCCCCGTCTACAGTTTGTCTGACGACTCTTTTGTAATTTTTCCGTGTTATTCCGAGCGGCGGTGCTGCCACCGCGGGCAATTTGCCTTCGCCTTTTCTATCACTCTTCCCGTGTCATTCCGAGCGTAGCCCTAGGAATCCCATAAGTAGGAATGTGCAACTATATATAAACATTTTTTTGATGTGTCGTTCTGAGCATAGTCGAAGGACCTCCTAAATGGGAATGTGCAATAATATAAAGCAAACACTTACAACATAATATGGAGTGCCTACGCACTATCGGAATAGACCCGTTCGACTCCACTTCGTTTCGCTCAGGGCGACAGTGGGGCAGACCCCACCTGTCAGTTGCCTTCGGCTTTTCTGTCTTATTTGTTTTTGTAAAATTTAGTATTCTTTCGTCGAATAATATTAGTTTTAATGTATAACACATTCGAAGCATGCGTAGCATTAGTTGTCAGCGGGGACAGCCCCGCCTTGCAGTTGAAGACCAGCAATAGCACATTTTTTCAGCGAAGACAACCCCGCCCTGCAATCGCTGAACTGCCCGTTCATGGTAACACGCTTGAATTATCTGTTTCTTTTAACGGCAAAATTTGAGTAAGATAAAAGAAATAAAAAAAATCCCAAGCAGGATTTTACTAAACGTAAATGAGTGTGTGGGAATTTTTAAGAACGTGCAACTTTTTGAAGTAAAACCAGCAACCGTTTTAACGGCAAAATTTGAGTGCAAGAGAAAGAATAAAAAAATCTCTAAACATGAGTTATCTTTCGATAATAAGTGTAATGTGCAACCCTCCAGTTTAATGTAATTTAAATGAGTAACAAGGCACAAAAAAAATTCTAGGCACGACTTATCTTTCGATAATGAGTGTCTAGAATTTTTGTAGTAACGAAGTTAATCGTTTAAATTTTGGCGCTAAAACTATTTAATAATTTTAGAAACGACACCAGAACCCACAGTTCTTCCACCTTCACGGATAGCGAAACGAAGACCTTCTTCGATAGCTACAGGAGAGATGAGTTTAACTGTCATCTTTGTGTGGTCACCAGGCATAACCATTTCGGTTCCTTCTGGAAGTTCGATTGAACCAGTTACGTCGGTTGTTCTGAAATAGAATTGTGGACGATAGTTGTTGAAGAATGCTGTGTGACGTCCACCTTCTTCTTTGGTTAAAACGTAAACTTGAGCTTCAAATTCTGTGTGTGGGTGAATTGTTCCCGGTTTAGAAAGGATTTGACCTCTTTGAACATCAGTTCTGTCAATACCACGAAGAAGAACACCAATGTTGTAGCCTGCAATAGCTTCATCAAGTGTTTTTCTGAACATTTCAATACCAGTTACAACTGAAGATTTTGGCTTGTCTTCAAGACCAACGATTTCAACAGTTTCACCAATTTTGAGTGTTCCTCTTTCAACACGGCCAGTAACAACAGTTCCACGACCTGTGATTGTGAATACGTCTTCGATTGGCATTAAGAATGGTTGATCAGTAGCTCTGTCTGGAGTTGGAATCCAAGCGTCAACAGCATCCATAAGTTCATCGATGCACTTTGTGTCTGGAGAATCCCATTTGCCAGCTTTTGCAGCTTCAAGAGCAAGGAATGCTGAACCACGAACGATTGGAGTGTTATCTCCATCATATTCATATTTAGAAAGAAGTTCTCTTACTTCCATTTCAACAAGGTCAGCAAGTTCTGCGTCACCACCAAGTTGGTCAATTTTGTTCATGAATACAACGATTCTAGGAACACCTACTTGACGAGCAAGCAAAATGTGTTCACGTGTTTGAGGCATAACACCATCTGTTGCAGCAACAACAAGGATAGCACCATCCATTTGTGCAGCACCAGTGATCATGTTTTTAACATAGTCAGCGTGTCCTGGGCAGTCAACGTGTGCATAGTGACGATTTTCAGTTTCGTATTCAACGTGTGCAGTGTTGATTGTGATACCTCTTGCTCTTTCTTCTGGAGCAGAGTCAATTTGGCTGTAGTCCTTTGATTCACCACCAAATTTGTGTGCTTGAATCATTGTGATTGCAGCTGTGAGTGTTGTTTTACCATGGTCAACGTGGCCGATTGTACCAATGTTAACGTGTGGTTTTTTAGATTCAAATTTAGCTTTTGCCATTAATTTTATCTCCTTTTTATTTTTTATTAATTATTTTTAGCACGATCGCTGGTTATTTTTTCAGCGATATTTCTTGGAACTTCTGCATATTTGCATGGTTCCATGCTTGAGTCGCCTCGACCTTGAGTGAGTGATCTTAAATCAGTAACATATCCAGACATTTCAGCAAGTGGAACTTCAGCCTCAATTGTTTGACTGCCGTTTTTAAGTGTTGTTCCAAGCACATTGCCTCTTCTTCTTGATAAGTCGCCAAGAACATCACCTAAATATTTATCTGGAACTTGAACTTCAACTTTCATTATAGGTTCAAGTATTACTGAATTACCCTTTTTGAAGGCTTCCTTGAATGCCATTGAACCGGCAATCATGAAGGCTGCTTCAGATGAGTCAACTTCGTGATATGATCCATCAACAACAGTTGCCTTAAAGTCAACAGTTGGATAGCCTGCAAGCACACCAGTTTGTGCTGCTTCACGAATACCTTTATCAACAGCTGGAATATATTCTTTTGGAATTGATCCACCAACAGTGGCGTCAACAAATTTGTAACCTTCACCTTGTGCAAGCCCTTCAAACTTAACAACGCAGTGACCATATTGACCTTTACCACCAGACTGACGAATATATTTACCAACGGCTTCAACTTCACCACGAAGAGTTTCTTTGTATGCAACTTGTGGAGCACCCACATTGCATTCAACACCATACTCTCTCTTCATACGGTCAACCATGATGTTAAGGTGAAGTTCACCCATACCAGCAATGATTGTTTGACCTGTTTCTTTGTTGGTTGAGAAGTGGAAACTTGGGTCTTCGCCAGCGAGCTTTAAAAGAGCATTTGTCATTTTTTCTTGGTCGCCCTTTGTTTTTGGCTCAATAGCCATGCTGATAACTGGGTCTGGATAATCCATATTTTCAAGTTTAACTGGGTGACTTTCATCACAAAGAGTGTCACCAGTTGAAGTATCTTTTAAACCAATGATGGCAACGATGTCGCCAGCATATGCTTCTTGAATTTCAGTTCTTGAATTTGAGTGCATTCTAACCAAACGGCTAATTCTTTCCTTTTCACCAGTTGTGGTGTTAAGAACATAAGAACCTGATCTGATGCAACCAGAATAAATTCTGAAGAATGTGAGCCTTCCAAATTGGTCGGTTGCAATTTTGAATGCAAGACCAGCAAGTGGGGCTTTGTCATCTGCCTTACACTCAATTGGATTTCCGTGCATGTCAGTTCCTGACATTGGTGGAATATCAATTGGGCTTGGAAGATAATAAACAACTGCATCAAGAAGTTCTTGAATACCTTTATTTTTGTAAGATGAACCGCAAAGAACAGGAAGCATTTTAAGTTCAATAGTTGACTTACGAATTGCATTTCTGATTTCTTCAACTGAAAGTTCTTCACCAGCGAAGAATTTTTCAAGAAGAGCGTCATCGGTTTCAGCAACTGCTTCAATCAACTTTTGTCTGTATTCATCAGCTTGTGCTTTGTAGTCTGCTGGAATATCAACAACTTCTATTACTTTGCCTTCATCATCTTTAAAGTAAATTGCCTTCATTTCAACAAGGTCAATAATACCTTCAAATGTGTCTTCTTTTCCGATTGGAAGTTCAACTGGAATTGCGTTTGCACCAAGCATTTCCTTCATTTGGCTAACAGCGTAGAAGAAATCTGCACCAAGTGTGTCCATCTTATTAACATAGGCAATTCTTGGAACACCATATTTATTTGCTTGGTTCCAAACCTTAATTGACTGTGCTTGAACACCTTCTTTAGCTGTGAAAACTTCAACTGCACCGTCCAAAACACGCAAACTTCTTTCAACTTCCATAGTGAAGTCAACGTGACCTGGAGTATCAATTAAGTTGATTTTATAATCCTTCCAAATGCAAGTGGTTGCAGCAGAAGTGATTGTGATACCTCTTTCTTGTTCTTGTGCCATCCAGTCCATAGTGGCAGCACCATCGTGAACTTCACCAATTTTATGAGTCTTTCCTGTGTAGAACAAAATTCTTTCACTGGTTGTTGTTTTTCCGGCATCGATATGAGCCATGATACCAATGTTACGAACCTTGTTCATTGCATAATCTCTAGGCATAAAATTATCTCCTAATTTAGTTTAGCGTAATATAATAGTTACTTAATTAAGTATACTAGATTTTTTAAATTCTGCCAAATACTTTTAAGTAGTATTTATTGTTTTTATATATTTTTAAGCGGAATTTAGTTCCACAAAATTACCATCTGTAAGATGCAAATGCCTTGTTAGCCTCTGCCATTCTGTGAACATCTTCCTTCTTTTTGAATGCGTTACCTGCATTATTGTATGCATCAACAAGTTCGCCAGCAAGTTTGCTTGCCATTGTTCTTTCTGTTCTCTTTCTTGCAAAAGACACAAGCCAACGAATTGCAAGTGTTTGACGACGCTCTGGGCGGATTTCAACAGGAACTTGATATGTTGAACCACCAACTCTTCTTGATTTAACTTCAAGAACAGGCTTTAAGTTTTCAAGTGCTTTATTGAAAACATCAATAGGCTCTGCGTTAAGTTTTTTGCCAGCGGTTTCCATTGCCTTGTAAACAACTTTTTGAGCAATACCCTTTTTGCCATCAAGCATAACTTGGTTGATAACTTTTGTTACAACTGTTGAGTTATAAATTGGGTCAAGGGCAACTTCACGAACTTCGGCTCTGTTTCTTCTTGACATAAAATTTCCTCCTTTATTATTTTTTGCGTGGGCTATTATTTACCTTTTTTAGCACCATATTTACTTCTTGCCTGTTTTCTGTTTTGAACACCTGCTGTGTCAAGAACGCCACGGATAATGTGATAACGAACACCTGGCAAATCTTTAACACGACCACCACGAATAAGAACAACAGAGTGTTCTTGCAAGTTGTGACCTTCGCCTGGAATATAAACAGTTCCTTCCATTCTGTTGGTAAGTCTTACTCTGGCAATTTTACGAAGAGCAGAGTTAGGCTTTTTTGGTGATGTTGTTGTTACGTTCAAGCAAACACCACGCTTTTGTGGACAACGCTCAAGAGCTGGGCACTTTGCCTTAACAGTAGTTTGCTCTCTGCCTTTACCATGACGAATAAGTTGGTTAATGGTTGGCATAGTTATACCTCCTATGTAAATTTGGTGAATTTTCTCTAAAACCCGATCGAGGAAATTCTTGAGCACAAGCCTAGTTTTGTTGCCCACCGAAGCAATAAAAAAAGACATTATGTCAAACATAACATATTTATGCGATATTATTCTATACTAAAACCCAAGTTTAGTCAATAAGTTTTTATGTTTTTATTCTAAAAAATAGTTTTATTTTTATTATTATTCTAAAAAAGTTGTTAGCAAAGGCATGGCGTTTGCCTTCACTATAACTCTCCCATCTAATTTTGTGTTGGCGAATGCTTTTTATTATTGCACATTTCTACTTATGGAATTCTTCGATTTCGCTACCGCTCCACTAGAGAAATGACACTTAAAAAGCGTGTCGCCCTGAGCGGAGTGTAACGGAGTCGAACGGGTCTATTCCGACAGTGCGTAGGCACTCCATATTATGTTGTAAGTGTTTGCTTTGTATTATTGCACATTCCTATTTAGGAGGTCCTTCGACTACGCTCAGGACGACACGGAAAAAATTACAAAAGAGCCATCAGGCAACTTGCTTGCGGTGGCAGCACCGCCGAATGTGTTGCACATAAAAATAATTCATAAAAAAAGAGAGATGAACTCTCTCTTTTTACCTTGACATCTGTGAGCCCATGCCCATTTGGCTGGCAGACTTTTGAGCGGAAGCCTTGCCCCTTGCCTTAACACCTTCGTTATAACTTTTTAGTTTTTGGTCAGCAAAGCCACTATTTTGTGCTTTTTGCCTTTCTTGTTTTGCTCGTTCTTCTGCCCTTCTTTCATTTGCATATTTTTCATTACTTTTTATTTTTCTTGGTTTGGCACTTTCATTCTTACTATAATCTGCAAACCTTACTGGTTTTTCTTTCTTTTTTATTGAAATAGCCTTCATGTTTTCAATCATAAGGGCAAAGGCTTTTTTGTAAAGGTCAACCATGTCACGAATAAGGTCGGCAAGCTGTGTAAAAATAGGCAATTTTTTAAACTCTTTATAGGCTCTTTTTGCATCTTTGTCGCCATTTTCACTCATTTCTTTTAAATATGCGGCAGCAAGAACCTTGTCTTTATCATTTTCAAAAATATAGTCAAAATATGCCGAGCGAACATTATTTTCTTTAACATTTTTTGTTTTGGCAATATATGTTTCCACTTTCAGCGCAACTTGTTGAAGGTCATTTTTTCTTTTGACTAAATCTAATTCTTCTTCCATGATTTCTCCTTTTGCCCCATACCTTTGATAATAATATTATAGTAAAATTTTGTGGGTATATCAATATTTTAAACAAACATTTATGAAAAAGGAGAGTTTACCCCCCCTTGCAATTATTAATACATACTCATTGCCATTTCACTTTCAAAGGAAGGTGAGTAGCCCCAACCGCCTGAACTTGAACTTTCAGCCCAGCCATAACTTTCGCCACTTCCCTTGCTGTGGGTTGCCACAAAAATACCTGCATTTCTCTCAACTTCTCTTGCCACTCTGCTTCCGTATTCAACCGCCTTGCTCGACTCTTCTTTTCTTTGTCTAGACATCTCTTTTGCATAAGAATCATCATAATAAGCACCTTTATAGAGTTCGGTATCTTTTTGGTTTTTCTTTGCCTTGCCTTTTTCAAATGCTTTATCAAAAGTTTTTTCCTTTTCTTTTGTTTTTTCTTGGGTTTTAAACAAATTTCTTTCGTTTTGATTTTCATTTGCCTTTGGCTTTGGTGTCATATTTTCAAGCATAAGCAAAAATGCATCTTTTGCCATTCCAAACATATCCATAACAATATTAATAATATAAACCGGCACAAAGAGCGGATTGAGTTTATAGGTCATATACATCCAAGCTTCATCAAGTTTTAACCTGAATTCATAATCATCAATTTCGCCGTCATCAACCATATCTTGAAAATATGAAAGGTTGTTATATATCACACTGTTAACACCATCAGCGTCATCTTGTTTTTTTATTTTAGATTCAAATATTTTTTTATTGACACTTAAATCAGAGAGTCTTGTTTTTATTCGTTCAGACGAAAACAATCTTTGTTTTTCACTTTTAGAACATTCATTAATATTAATCATTTTGACCCCCCTTTACTTTATTTCAAGCCCCATGTTTTTAGTAATAATATTATAACTAAAATTTGTCAAAAAGTCAATACTTATAGCACAAAAAAAACAGGGGTAACAAATATTGTTATCCCCGAATTTTTGTGCATTTATATATTTTCAGATTGTGATTCGCCCGACAAATTTTGACTTATAAATCTTTGCTTGAAACCTTCGCTTTGAAGTTTTGAAAATTCCTTAAATTTTTCTTCATCAAAAATAACATATTTTTGAAAATCTGCAATTTCTGCATCAAAGGGAAGGGCATCGTCAATAAATGGCAAGACCTTTTCGTTTGACAAATTTATTTTTATGTCATTCTCATCAAACTCACCCGAAAGAAAGGTTAAAAGTGTCAACTTCAATTTGTTAATATCACTTTCGCAAGCTTCTTCATAAAATTTTGCAATGTTTTTGCCATAGATGCCAAAACTGTCAAGAAGCATGATTTCAATAAAATTTCCATATTTAAAACCACCGCTATTGAAAAGTGTTTTCAAAACTTCAGCAGACGCTTCATCGCCTTCACACATAGCGGTCATGGCATCGTAAAAATTCATGTTTCCATTCAGTCTTGGATTTTCCATTTTTTGCTCCATTTTTTATAATTTTTTCATAATATTTGAAAAATTAAAACTATTATTAAAAAATATTGGGCACGCCCAATATTTTACTGTTTCATAAACACATAATAACGCCAGCCATCTAAAAAATCATCAAAACGCCAAGTATCAACAAGTTTAAGTTTTGGATAGGCAAAGGCACAAAGTTCAGATGCGTTATAGTTATTGAAATCTTTATCATAACTTACGCCGTCAATTTTAACATAACTCTTTTTAGCATTTTTGCCCGTGCCGTCACAAACAGAAAGCAAAAACAAACCTCCCCTTTTTAAAACTTCGGCAATATTATCAAAAGTTTTCTTCATATTTTGAATATCAATATGAATGAGTGTGGCAAGGCAAAGCACGCCGTCAAACTTGCCCAAGGCTGAAAGTTTGTCGGTTATGTCGCCAACAAAAAACTTGCATTCAGGAACTTGTTTTTTTGCAATATCAATAAGTTTGTCACTGATGTCAATGCCAACAACCCTTGCACCAAGATTATGCAAGATTTTTGAGTCATAGCCTGCACCACAGCCAAGATCTAAAATTTTTGGGTGAGATGTTCCGCCCTGTGAATAGCAATTATAGAATTTTTCTAAAATTGTGCTCTGCTTTTTATCTCTCAAAAATTCGTCAGACCAGCCCGTTGCTGTTTTATTATAAAAATCGGTTACATTTTTCATAAACAAAACCCTCTATACAAAAAGTATAATAAATTCACAAAAATTTGTCAAAAAAATAATAATAATTAAAAGATAAATTTAAAAATGGTGCAGAGTTTTTAAAATGTTGCACAAAAAAAGCAGACAATTAAATGTCTGCTTTTCTGTTTTGCTTCATATAGCCAATTTTATATTCAATTCTTTTTATTTTGCCAACGATTGGAGCCTCGTCAACACTTAACTTGCTCTCAATAAGCGACAGTATTTGCCTGTATTTTTTATTTGACATGTTATATGTGAAATAATAACCATAATCTTCAATATTAACGCCAACAAGGTCACCATATTCTTTAAGCAAACTATACTTTGTTTTGCTTTTATACTCATCAATGGTGTAACAGAGAAGGTCGATTATGTTATCAATGTTCTGCTCGTCTTTTTTTCGTGCAAGTTTTTTTATTTTACGCCTAAGGTCTTTTGGAAGCATGATCACAATTGATTGCAAAATGTTATCAACATCTTCAAATTCAATTTCATTTTTTATTTTAAGAACATATGACACGCTTTCAATATCACGAATACGAACCATATATTCATAATTAGTGAAATCATCATCAACGCAAACAACTTCAAAACCAACCGTTAGTGCGAGTTTATGCAAATCTATTTTCGCCACACAATACTCCTTAAACTACGCTTCAGCCATTACTGTCTGTTGTTTTTTTTTACCATGTTCACTGGCTTTTTCTTTATAGATGCTTTTAAGCCCATTTGTCATGCTGTCAGGATATAAACTAGCATTTTCATTTTCTCTTAAAACCTTGAAAAAGTTATCTAATTTGCCGTTTATATTTCTCTCAAAATCTTCAACAAGACCGTCATTACTAATGCTGAACTTTTCTGCATTAGCACGAACAATATCTTCAATAATTTGCTCATCACTTGGCATTTGACCATCAATTAAATTATTATATAAATTTTCAGTCAATCCATGTTTTTCAACCAATGTTTGCATTGAAGCACTGCAGTTGTTTTGCCCCATGCTGTCATTATTGCCAAAATCAAAGGCAATGGTTGCAACAACTTCCCTTTTATTATTCAAAATTGTTGCCATAAAAGTTTTTTTGCTTCCTTTTGGAAAAATTTGAAATGTTCCATGACACATTGTTGCAATTGCACCAAGTTTTGCTGAATATGGAACTTCAGTATTTGAAAAAAATGCATTGCTAATTGAATTGTTATCTAAGCTCATTTTTAATTATTCTCCTCCGTGAACAAAAATTCATTTAAGAAGCTTTTTTCAGACTCTTCTTGCTCGGTTAAAACAATACTGTCTTCATCAACTTCGGCTGAACCTAAAAGCACAATTTTTTTTGGATTGAGTGCCTGAATTTCTGCATAGGTTGAACCACTTGCAAGTTTGGCATCAAACTTCATAACTGATATAACATAAAAGTTAAGATAGTCATTTGCCCTTGCATAAACATCTTCAATTGATGAACCTGAAGCAAGCAAATTTAAGTCTGGATAAAGAGCTGTATACAAATCATTTTCATCGGTGAATAAGACCATTGGATAAATATATCTTTTCATTGTTACCTCAACAAATTTTTATAATAACCTATAATGATTTTATCACTTACAAAACAATTTGTCTAATAAATTAAATGATATTTTCTTTAATTTATTGATAGTATTTTAGCATATTTTTTTGTGAATGTAAATACCCAATGCCAAAATCGTTCTTCAATAAAAGTTATAATGCGCCTTGCATTATATAAATTTTTTATAACGCCTTGATTTTTATTTGAACCGCTGGGGGATTGACAAATAAAAAACAGATCGCCTGTATGTTATCGGCTGAGACCCGTTCGGCGGTGCTGCCACCGCAGAGCGGTTTGCCTTCGGCTTTTCTAGCACTTTTCCCGTGTCGTCCTGAGTGTAGCGTTAGCGAAATCGAAGGACCCCATTTTTTTCGTGTCATTCCGAGCGAAGTCGAGGAATCCCATAAGCAGAAATGGGCAATTATATAAAGTTTACACTAACACAATTTTTAAGTGTATGAGGGTATGCAAAACTGGAGTGCCTACGCACTATCGGAATAGACCCATTCGACTCCACTTCGTTCCGCTCAGGGCGACACGCTTATTATGTGTCATTCTGAGCGAAGCGGTAGCGTAGTCGAAGAATCCCATAATCGTAGACGAACAACCCCATTCAAAGCGTGCGTAGCACATTCTGTCAGCGGGGACAGCCCCGCCCTATCGGCTTTTCTGTCTTGGTTTTTTTTGTAAAATTTAGTATTCTTTCGTCAAAAAATGTTAGTTTTTATCTGTAACACATTCGAAGCGTGCGTAGCACATTTTGCTTGCAGGTGCAGACCTGCTGTCGTCCTGAGTGTAGCGGTAGCGAAATCGAAGGACCCCATAAGCAGGAATGTGCAACTATATAATAAATCAAACATAAAAAAGACACAGCATTTGCTGTGCCCAAATAATATTTAATTTTTAACTTGCCTTGAAATAAATCTTAATAACTGCACTTGGTGCTTTAACTTCAAGAAGTGGACCCGAACCATTCATACTGCTTAATGTGTTATTCGTTTCAACAATCTTGCTGAATGTGCCCGTTCCGTTATCTTCATAAGTTTCAATTTTTGAACCTGTGATAATGTATCTTATGTCATTAACAGTATCATTTAGTGCATTGATCGTTACAAGTTTTGCATTTTCGCCAAATTCAAGAGAAGACCCATCTGAAATATCACTAAAACTGATACTTGAATCTTCAGTGGCTGTTATTTTTACTTTGCCGGTAAGCCCCGTAGCCTCAAGTTCTCCACCTGAAACAATGGTTATGTTTTGGCTGTCATAGTTAGTGAAATTTATGTCACTTGAAATTGTGTGAACATTAACTTCGCCCGATGCACTTGCAATGTTAACCCTGCCCAGTCTTGAAAAAACTGTTGGGTTGTTTATTCTCATACCCCTACCACCAAGGTTGACCTTGCTTCTCTTTGTTTCTATGTTGCACGAAGTCAAGACTTCTTGAATTTCAACATTGCCCATGTTTGTTGAAACTTTAACTTCATTTGCTGAAACAATTTCAATATGCCCACGGGTTGTTGTTATTTCAACATTTTCAATTTTATCAATTTCAACATTACCTGCGCC
This sequence comes from uncultured Clostridia bacterium, assembly GCA_944381185.1. Lineage (GTDB taxonomy): Bacteria > Bacillota > Clostridia > Christensenellales > UBA1242 > RGIG1681. The sequence goes on along the minus strand of CALWKE010000001.1, from coordinate 595,147 downwards.
TGTTGTTATTTTGCTTGTGCCATATTCGCCAAGAACATCGCCCAAATAAACACCGCCTGCCTTTGTTTTTATTGTAACAAGCCCCGAAACATTAACTTTTTGCCCTTCTTTTGAAGAATTTACATCACCATAGTTTGAAGTTGCTGTTAAATTTTTGCAAGAAACAAGCGATATATCAAAATTATAAGTTTCGGCTTCAATATCGCCTTCAACCGCTCTTTCAATTCTTATTCTGCCATTGGTGCTTTTAAGGTAATAGTTGGTTGCATCAACAATAGATGCCCTATCTTCCTTAACAAAAATTGAGTTATCTGTTTCAAAATCAAAGGTGTTAGCATAAACATGCGTGTCATAAGTAACTTTGCCAGTGGTTTTGATTTTAACAAGGTTAAATTCGGCATCACGAAGGTCATAATTTTCAACCTTTGAAAAATTGATATCTGATGACCCTGCATCAATTGTTAAACTTGTTCTAAACTCACTTGTGTCACCCGTGGTTGCTGCAAGTGGAATATATAAATTCAAATATCTTTTTGAAGAATTGCTTTCATAAACAAACTTTTTAAATTCATCAGTTTTAATAACAATCGAGCCATTGCGGTCAAGGTCAATTGAAATACTTGGATAGTCAATATCAGATTTTGTGAGCCCATTAAAATCTTCATAGTATTCAACTTCATAAATCCATTTTTCTGTGAAGATTATGTTAACAGGAATTTCATTTGTTTCAAGGATAAATGTGCCCGTAAATTCATTATCATTAATCTTTAAATATTCCGAAACACTTTGCCTTTCAAAGGTGCCAACACGAGAACCCCCAGCAATATAACGAAGCCCAAAAATAGATAAACCCGGTGCCAAAAAGAGCACAATAACAAAAACTGCAAGCAAAAACAAGCATGAACCCAAAACTATAAAAAATGTAACTGCAAACCTTTTTGCCATAATTACCCCTTAATAAAACAAGTATATCAATATTATTTTTTATTGTCAACAAACAAGGGCTTTATTTAGTCTTTAATTTTTTATGATTTTACACCATATTTTTTATTAATTTTTGCTTCAGTGCGGGCAGGCGGGGCTGTCTAGCGACTGCAGGGCGGGCAGGTCTGCACCTGCAAACGGCTCTCGCTACGCACTTTTCGAATGGGTTGCAAATAAAAAACTACATTATTCGATGAAAAAATAATAATTCTTATAATAAAAATCAGGGTAGAAAAGCCGAAGGCAACTGACAGGTGGGGTCTGCCCCACTGTCGCCCTGAGCGGAACGAAGTGGAGTCGAACGGGTCTCATCTTTTAGTGCGTATGCACTCCATATTATGTTGTAAGTGTTTGCTTCATATTATTGCACATTTCTGCTTATGGGGTCCTTCGATTTCGCTAACGCTACACTCAGGACGACACATTAAAAAATTAAAAAATTAGAAAAAATAAAGATAAAACACAATAAAAAAGAGCCGTGTGGCTCATTTTTTTTGATTTTTTTTAAAACAATTCATCATCAGGCGAAATTTCAACATTGCTAAAATCTGGAATGTTTTCTTTTGGTTCTTCAGGTGGTGGGGTAAGCCCTGAAATGCTGTCATCATTTGCAATGATTTCATTGATTACACTTTCAAATTTTTCAGCACTGTTTCCTTCTTCTCTTTCTCTGCGTTTTGCCTTTTTTATATCATCATTCTTTTCATAGATGTTGACCAAACTCTGTTCATTAGCATCTTTTTCAAGATTGACAAAACTTGTTCTTGAACCGTCCCAACCAAGGAACACACTTCCCGGCTGACCATTTCTGAATTTTGCAATAATGATTTCGGCGGTATAGTTGCCGTTTGGGTCATTTGCAAGTTCTTGTTTTGACATATCACGATGAATAAACCAAACCATATCGGCATCTTGCTCAATTGAGCCCGATTCACGAAGGTCTGAAAGCACTGGCCTGCCCGGCTTGCCGTCTGCCCTTTGCTCAACCGCACGGTTAAGTTGGGCAAGAGTTATAACTGGCACTTCAATCTCTTTTGCAAGAACTTTAAGTTGCCTTGAAATGCTTGCAACTTCGTTTTGACGATTGTCAGTTTTTTCGTCTGCTTTCATAAGCCCCAAATAGTCGATAACAACAAGGTCAAGACCCTTCTCTCTCTTTAATTTTCGGCACTTTGAAAGCACTTGAGCAGGTGTGTTCATTGCGTTATCATCAATATAAATATCTGCTTCTTTAAGTTGTTTGTCTGCCTTCCAAATCTTTGCCCAATCGCTGTCAACAAGTTCGCCACGAAGTGCCTTTGCCATTGAAACATTTGCAACCGAGCAAAGCATTCTTTGAGTGAGTTGCTCCTTGCCCATTTCAAGTGAAAAGACGGCACATTTTGCCTTATACTCTATTGCTGCATTTGAAACAATGTTCATTGCAAGCGAAGTTTTACCAACGCCGGGACGAGCCGCAATAATGATAAGGTCGGTTTTTTGAAGCCCATTTGTGACCTTGTCAATTTGATAAAAGCCCGTTTTTAAACCACGAAGAATTGTGTTGTCTTTGTGAATATCTTCAAAACGATTAATAACTTTTTCAAGTGAAATATTAATTTTTTCAAGAGCACCCGTTTGACCCTTTTCAGCAATCTCATAAATCTGCTTTTCAGCAAAGCCTATAATTGAGTCATTGTTATCCTTGTCATATGCCTTTTCAATAATCTTTCCACCAGCGGTGATGACCTGCCTTAAAATTGAATCCCTTTTAACAATGTCGATATAGTGCCCCGCACTTGCTGATGACGGAACAGAATTTGTTAAACTGGTAACATAGGTTATTCCGCCAACCTTGTTAATCAAACCCCTTTTTTCAAGTTCATCTGAAATGGTAACAAAATCAACAGGTTTTGAATTTTTAAAAAGTTCTCGAATAACTCTAAAAATATTCCTGTGGGTTTCATTATAAAAATCAATGTCTTCAAGTTTGCTGACAACTGAAAGAGTTGCTTCGCCGTCAATTAGCGCACAGCCCAAAACAGCCTGCTCTGCCTCAAAATTGTTAGGCAAAACCCTGCCTTCAACACTTCCCACTTTTTCAACTTCACTCTTTTTTGCCAAAGTTATTCACCTTTCCTTATTTTTTCATAAGTAACTTACGATTTTTAGTATAACGCATTACCCCAAATATGTCAATAAAGAAATAATTGCACGCATCAACAAAACTTTAATTGATAATAAAAAAACACGGCAAATAGCCGTGATACAAAATGTAGACAATTATTATTCTTATAGTCTATAAAAAAACAGGCGGTTGCCTGTTTTTTGATTATTATAATGTGCGATATGGAAGAAGAGCCATAACTCTTGCTCTTTTGATTGCTTGAGTTAACTCTCTTTGATGCTTTGCACAAAGACCTGTTGTTCTTCTTGGAATGATTTTGCCCTTTTCTGTCATAAACTTGCGAAGTTTTGCAACATTTTTATAGTCAATAACTTCTGTTTTTTCAGCACAGAATGCACAAACTTTCTTTGTTTCTTTTCTGTATTTATTTGGGGTTTTATCATCATAAGAAGAATTATCTTTTTTATATTTTTTATCCATAATATTCTCCTTTAAAATGGTAAATTATCATCATCAATAGGCTCAAATTTGTTAACAACATCATTTTTGCCTGATGATTTTGAACCTGTTTCAGACATTGCTGGCTGTTCGTCACTGTTTGAAGAACTTTTTGTTGAAAGAAATTCAACTTCATCAGCAACAACTTCGGTTGCATATCTTCTTGTGCCGTCGTTGCCGTCGTATGCACGAGTTTGAAGTGTTCCAACAACGCCTGCTTTGCTACCTTTTTTAAGATATTTATAGCAGTTATCTGCCTGACCACGCCAAACAACAATATTAATAAAATCTGCTTCTCTTTCGCCGTCACCCGAAGTGAACCTTCTTTGAACTGCCAAAGTGAATCTGCAAAGAGATATTCCATTGTTTGTTGTAACAAGTTCTGGGTCTTTTGTTAAGTTGCCAACTAAAATAACTTTATTCATAATATTCTCCTATTTTATTTTGCAACAATCATGTGTCTAACGATATTTTTATTGATATTAAGTTTTTCAGTGATAATTGCAGGAACTTTGTCTTCTGCTTCAAAGTTCATAAGGCAATAGAAGCCTTCTTGCTTGTAGTTGATTGGATAAGCATATTTGCGAACACCCCATTTTTCAGGTTCTTGAGCAGTGCCACCATTGTTTTCAACAAGCGATTTAACAGAAGCAATTACCTTTTCTTTATCTTCGTCTGAAATGCTAGCATCAATAATATAAAGAATTTCATACTTTCTCATAAATCTGCCTCCTTTTGGACTCATTCGGTTTTAGCAACAGCATGCTAAAACAAGGAACTGTAAACAGATTATAACACGGCTTAACCATTTTTGCAAGTATATTTTTAATAACAATATTACAAAAAAATACATGGCTAGTTTGCATTAAAAAATAAAATGGATAATATTAATTTATTATTCAAAACAAAATTGACAATTATTCAAAATTAATATATTATAAATTTAAGTAATTTTTTTGTTGAGGAAAGTATGGCAAAAAAGAAAATCACAAAAGTTAATGACGATAATGTTTTAGAAAATGAATTGACAGCCGAACCAATGGCTGCCCAAAGCGAAAAGCCAAAATCTAAAACTTCTAAATCAAAAACCGAAAACAATAAACCTGAAACTGAAAACCTTGAAAATGCTGAAGGTGAGGTTTTGACTGCAAAAAACGATGAAAAGCCAAGTGAGGACACCACTATAGTTGATGATGACCTTACAAATTTTTCAGTGCCAGAAAAAACCAACAAAAAAGACAAGAAAACTAAAAAATCTGACAAAATTGACAAAAAATCTAAAAAACTCGACAAAAAGAAAAATAAAAAGAAAAAAGAGGAAGAAGAAGACGACGGCGAACCAAAACTTCGAGATGTCTTTAAAATGATGTTTGAAAGCTCTAAAAAGAAAAAAAAGAAGAATGAAGTTGTTGTTCAAAAGCGTGTTAAAAGAGTTAAAACAGACTATCAAACAGGTCTCACACACGAGCAAGTGCAAGAGCGTATTGAAAAGGGTCAAACAAACTTCTGCCCTAACACAAATGTTAAAACCATAAAGAGCATCATCTTTGAAAACCTGTTCACATTCTTTAATATCTTGTGCTTTATTGTGGCGATTGCCCTTGTTGTTGTTGATATTGTTTACAAACAGCCTTGGAGCAATATCTTGTTTATGGCAATCATCTTAATCAATATCATAATTGGTATTGTGCAAGAAATCAGGGCAAAAAAGACCATTGAAAAATTGTCACTTTTAACCGCCCCTGTTGTTAAGGTTGTTCGTGACAGAGTTGAAGACACCATTTCAATGGAAGAAGTTGTTATTGATGACATCATCATCTTGTCAACAGGCAAACAAATTGTTGCAGACTGCGTTGTGGTTGAAGGCAACATTGAAGTTAATGAAAGTGTGCTCACCGGTGAAAGCCTTCCAATTAAAAAGAAAGTTGGTGACACAATCTTGGCAGGAAGTTTTGTTGTTTCAGGGCACTGCCATGCAAGAGTTGAAAAAGTTGGTCTTAATAACTACATTCAACAACTTGCAACAACCGCAAAAAAATATAGAAAGCCAAAATCAGAACTTTTCAGTTCGCTTAAACTTATTGTTAAAGTTATTGGTATTTTAATTATTCCGATCACAGTTTTAATGTATATTAATGCGTCAACCCAGCCAAACAGTGACATTGTTACGGCAATAACCACCACGGCGGGCTCAATTATTGGCATGATACCTGCGGGAATGTTCCTTCTTTGCTCGGTGTCACTGACCGTTTCAGTAATAAAACTTGCTCACAAAAAAGCACTTGTTCAAGACCTTTACTGCGTTGAAATGCTTGCCCGTGTTAATGTTCTCTGCCTTGATAAAACAGGAACAATAACCGACGGCACAATGAAGGTGTTTAACTGCGTGCAACTTGCAAACACTGACCAAACAATCAAAAGAATAATGGGTTCAATGCTCTCGGCTCTTGGCGACAATAACCAAACCAGCCAAGCACTCATTAACTACTTTGGCTATAACAAAGAATTGACCCCAGTTATCACAATTCCGTTCAGTTCATCAAGAAAACTTTCAGCCGTAACATTTGACGGTTCGGGAACATACATAATGGGTGCACCTGAATTTGTTATGCCACAGATGAAGGATGAAAAACTACTCAGTATGATTGAGCAATATTCAAAAGATGGTTACAGGCTTTTGCTTCTTGCTCACTCACCAAAGTCTATTGTTAAAGACACTCTTCCAGAATCAAGAGAGCCAATCGCCATCATAATTTTGGAAGACCACATTCGAGAAAACGCACAAAAAACCATTGCTTGGTTTAAAAACAACAATGTTAAAGTTAAAATTATTTCGGGTGACAACCCACTCACTGTTTCCGAAATTGCAAGAAGAGTTGGCGTTGAAGGCACCGACTCATTCATTAGTCTTGACGGGCTCAATGAAAAACAAGTTATTGCAGCCGCAAACAAATACACCGTTTTTGGAAGGGTTACACCCGAACAAAAAGCACTGCTCATCAAAACAATTAAAAGTGACGGAAACACCGTTGCGATGACGGGCGATGGTGTTAACGATATCTTGGCACTTAAAGAAGCAGACTGCTCTATTGCAATGGCAAGCGGAAATGAAGCCGTTAGAAGCGTAAGCCACATGGTTTTGTTAAATTCAGACTTCTCAAGCATGCCAGACACCGTTGTTGAAGGAAGAAAAGTTATTAACAATGTTCAAAAGGCATCGTCACTATTCTTTATGAAAACATTGTTCTCAATCTTCTTCTCAATTTTGGTCATTATTCTTCGTCAAACTTATCCGTTCACAACTTCAAGAATGCTTCTTTTTGAATGGTTCGTTATTGGCATACCTTCGTTTGCACTGGCGTTCTTGCCGAACGATAAGCCGATTCAAGGTAAGTTTATATTTAACCTAATAAAAAATGCACTTCCGGGTGCAATCACACTTGTTATCAATATTGCAGCGGTTTACATTTTCAATCTTCTTGTGAATGACTCAATTTCAGATAACATGGAAATCGTTTCAACCATGTCAACAATCGTGCTAACTTTAACCGGTCTTGCAATGCTTTATAAACTTTGCAAACCATTCAATGCGTTCACCGTAACACTTTTTGTGGCAATGATAACACTTTGCTTTGTTGCAATATTTGCATGGCCAGAGTTCTTTGGAATGATTGCAGTAAGCAAACTGGGAATAACCAACATCTTGTTTGTAACCGTGCTTGCACTTGTTGCCCCAACAGTAATCAATGTTCTATACAGAGTTATGGACCGCATAAAAATCAACTAGCCCGCAAATTTCACACAACAAAAAAACCACCAATAGAACTGGTGGTTTTTTTATTTTATATTTTTTAATAGGAATAGACCCGTTCGGCGGTGCTGCCACCGCGGGGCAGGTCTGCACCTGCGGGCGATTTATTTTATTCTTACTAATTTTTTAATTTTTTTTAATGTGTCGTTCTCTAGCGTAGCGTTAGCGTAGTCGAAGAATCCCATTTCTTTCGTGTCATTCCGAGCGGCGGTGCTGCCACCGCGGGCGGTTTGCCTTTGGCTTTTCTGCTCATTCTTTACGTGTCATCCTGAGTGAAGCGTTAGCGAAATCGAAGGACCCCATAAGCAGGAAAGAGTAACAATATAAAATATGTTTTTTTGTGTCATTCCGAGCGTAGTCGATGAATCCCCTTTCTTTCGTGTCATTCCGAGCGTAGTCGAGGAATCCCATAAGCAGGAATGAGCAATAATATAAAACAAACACTAAAACAATTTTTAATTATAACTATTTATATATGAAATGGAACGCCGTCGCGTTATCTGAATAGACCCATTCGACTCCACTTCGTTTCGCTCAGGGCGACACGCTTGAGATTTTATGTGCAACACATTTGAAGAGTGTGAGGCACCACTGCTTGCGTGTGCAGACCTGCCCGCCTGCACACGCTGGTGTGCTGTCGTTCCGAGCGGATCGTTAGCGAAGTCGAGGAATCCCATAAGCAGAAATATGCAACTAAACAAAACATATTATTCCCCGTGTCGTCCTGAGCGTAGTCGAAGGACCCTATAAACAGAAATGTGTAACTATACAAAACAAATATTTTTATTCTACTAAATTATACTATCATATAAATCAATCCATTGTGGATTGATTTTATTTATTAAAAACTCTTTCTTTTTTCTTGTCCATTTTTTTAGTTGTTTTTCTCGTGAAATCGCAGAATAAACATCATTTGTATCTTCAAAGTATATTAATTTACTTATATTATATTTATCCGTAAATCCTTTTACTAAATGATTTTTATGTTCATATACTCTTCTTATTAAATCATTAGTCACTCCTATATAGAGTGTTGTGTTATTTTGATTTGCTAAAATATAAACATAATAACTATTACTATTCATATGTTTAATATAACAAATCCTGTATTAATTTCAAACATTTTAATTGGCTGAGACCCATTCGACTCCGTTGCACTCCGCTCAGGGCGACACGCTTGTTTTTATGTTCAACCCCCATTCAAAGAAGTGCGTAGCATTAATTGTCAGCGGGGACAGCCCCGCAGGTCAGCACGGCAAACTTGGGTGTCTCTGTTTTTTAATACTCAAGTTTGATTATTTTTGTGTCGACATTTATTCGTAAATCTTTCACAAAATCTTCATAAGATGAATACAATTTTTTGGTTTTATTAAATTCAAATTTGTTTGCAATGTCGTAAGCATGAAAAATATCTGCCCCTGCACTTTTTGCCTTTTCAAAACATGTTGAAACAAGTTCGCCAATTTTTGCTTTTATTGCCTTTTCAATTCGTGCATACTCGCTGTAGGTCACATCATTAACAATTTTATCTGTTAAAATTTCATTTATTTCGGCATTTTTTATATAGATAACAACATCTAAACATGGAATGCCATTTTCATACCTAACATCAAGCGAACTTGACTTGTTTTTTATGTTTATTGAAACTTTAGACTCTTCATTTTCAAGTGAAATATCACAGTTTTTTGATTCTTTATAAACAAGCATAAATCCCACAAATTCCTCTTCACTTTCAAGCTTGCATGCAAATTTTCCACCAACAAAACACATAATTGGGCTCTGTGCTTCAAAATATTCCGACGCTCCCTGCCCACTTGATGCAGTTGAACTTCCACCGCCTGATGAACCGCTTGACGAACCACCAGATTTCGAGCTTTCACCACTGTTTTCTCCACTGCTTTCGCCACTATCTTCACTTAAAGATGTTCCGCCTGACGAATTTCCACCTTCACTCGACGAGTTTGACCCCGAAGAACCTGAACTCGACGAACTTTTACCATTTTCGTCACTTTCATCATTGGTGGTAAGATTTATTGTGCTTGCAACGGCTGTCTGTGAAAAGTTTTCGCTGTTTTTTAAAAAATCTAAAATGGTAATCATGAGCCCGTCGCTCTCACGCTCTTTATACAAAAACACCTTTTGAAGCCCCAAGCCAACCGAAAGTTCAATGTCTTTGGTCTTTTTTATTTGGTCACTCGCCTTATCTTCGGCGAACAAAAGCATTGTTGATGCCTTTATAATTTTATCTCGAATAAAATAATCCAAACACTTCACACCCTCACTTTCATAAACACTTTTGCCTAAAATAACAAAACTTGTATGCGAAAAGGCGGCAACCTTGCCCGCTTTATATGAAAGTTTGCTCATTGCAAGTGAAATTGTTGGTGCCTTATCTGAAACCAGTTCAATGGTGGCACTTGTTCCGGGGGTTTCGGTGCCGGGGGTGTTTTTCACAACCTGTGCGGTCACTTCATATTCATCATCTACCTTGTCAATAGCAATACCTGTAACAATTATTCGCATATTGAGTTTTGCTTGGTTCGACACACTTGACGGAAACACCAAAAGCAAAACCAAAAGAATAATCACACCAATATGCCTTTTAAAAATTCGTTTGATATGGCTCATTTTGCCACCGCCTTATCTTTTGCCTTTTTCTTTTTGCTATTTGATTTTTTTTGCAGAGTCAAATTATTTGTTTTATGGGGTTCACCTGAAGACCCTTCATTGTGGCTTGAGCCCGCAAGCATGGTTGCAGAGTCTGAAAAAGCAGGAACTTCTCGCTTTTCTTGCAAAGACTGCCCAAACAAATCAAGTTCACTGCCCTGCCGTTTGCGATACTTAAACCAACTGACAATGCTTATAAACAAAATACTAGCGAAAATTATTATTTTTAAATAAAAGGCATAATAACTTAAAATCTCTAAAAACACTATTTCTTTTGCGTTTGTGTCCACCAAAATTTGTGTGTCAATCAAATACAATAAAACCGAAATAACAAACAGAATATAGTTTGGTTTAATCTTTGGCAACGACTCGCTCAAACACTCTTTTGCAAGGCAAAGGCAGAGCCCCGAACACACAATCGTTCCCATTTCAGAAAACAAAATCAAAAACCAATCAACTCTTCCAACATCAATGCCCAGCATTGACATTTCGGTTATAACACTAATAAGGCTTGATTGAATTGCCGCATAAACATCATAAATTCCAAAAAATTCAATTGTAACAAGCACCGTAAATGCCATTGAAATAAAGTAAACTAAAAGCGTCCACTTTAATTTTATGCCTTCCGAGCGATTGCCCAAAAATAAAATCAGCATAAAGTCGCCAAACCAAATGTTAAAAGGTATATACTCATTGAATATTTTTGCAAAGTTAATGGTTTCAAGTGGAAGAATTGCTGAAAAGTCCGTTTGCATTCCGCCGAAGATTGCTATAACAAAATACGACATTATTATAACAAAAAAATACATTTCCATAAGTCTTCCTATGCTTTTTAGACCCGAAAGACCCATATAGAACAGTGCCACGACCAAAAGTATGCTAAACAGATTCCAAGAGATATTATCAAACAAAACATGAGCAAAAAGGTCTTGAATCGACTCATATAGCAGTGTGCTTAAAAATATGAAGTAAAGCGAAACAAAAAACAGCAACAGCCCTTTGAAAAACTTGCTTAAATTTGAGTTTTTTGATGCTTCTTTATAAAGCTTCATACACTTTAAAACAAAGAAAGCCAAACAAATCAAAACAAAACTCACAAGGTAATAGACAATAACCAAAAGATAACTATCCTTGCCAAGATAAGACGCCATGATGGTTGGCATTTTTTGCACTCGCATTGAAATTGAAAAAATTAAAACTGTTAAATAAAATTGCCTAGCCGACACTTTTGTCACCTCCTTGCCGTGTTTTATTTTTGTCTGCAATAAGTTCAGGACGAGTTTTCATATCTTCAATAGAATGTTTGATAAAGGCATCTTTTTTGTCGCTTTTCACACTCGGTGCAAACGGTGTCATATATGGCACACCATAACTTGTTATTGACACCAAATAGGTTGACAGAATTATAAAACTTGTAACAATTCCGTAAAGTCCAATAATTCCCCCAATGGCAGTAAAGAGCAAGCGGAGCAATCTTGTCTGTGAAATTTGGTCGGGAATAATGTAAAGTGCCACGCTTGAAACTGCCACAACAACAATACTTGGCGGTGAAATTATTCCCGCATCAACGGCGGTGTTTCCAAGGGCAAGAGCACCAATAATAGACAATGCCATGCCCAGTGAATTTGGCATTCGAAGACTCGCCTCCATAATAATTTCAAACAAAAACAAAACTATCAAAATTTCAATTAGTGGCGGAATTGATAGCCCCTCTATGCTTGAAAGCAGGGTTATCAAAAAATTTATTGGCAAAATTCGATAGTTATAACTTTGAAGTGAAACATAGATTCCGGGAATAAGCAGAGCAAAAATCAATCCAACAATTCGAAGCATTCGGGTAAGTGTGGCAAGTGCAGGAATATTGTAATAATCATCAGCACTCTGCAAGTCTTCAAATAACATAAAGGGCACAGTTAGGGCAACGGGTGAACCATCAACCAAAAGCCCCACCCTGCCCTCTAAAATTTTTGCACAAAAAATGTCGGGTTTTTCAGTGTTGCCCACCCTTCTAAAAAATTTAAACTTATTGGTTTCTAAAAACGACTCAATGTAATACGAATCAATAATTGCATCAATATCAATCTCTTTTATCTGTTTTTTCAGTTTTTTTATGGTTTCGGACTTTGCAATATCTTTTAAATAAAACATTGAAACCTTTGTTTTTGTTCGCCTGCCAACCAAAAATTCAACAATTTTTAAATCGATGGTTTTGAGCCTTTTTCGAATAAGTGCAGTGTTGATGTCAATATCTTCAACAAAACCTTCTCTTGGACCTTTAACAACTCTTGATGTTGGGGGCTCTTGAATGGCTCTCTTTTCAGGATTATATAGCGGATAAATAAGCGCTTTTGTTTTTAAAACAATAACTGCCGAACCTGATAAAATTGCTTCAATAATCTTATCGGGCTTATATTCTTCTTGAACTGAACTAACAGAAACTATCTGTTTTTTGATTATTTCTGCCAAATTTTCGACAATATCATCATTATTTTTTACATTTTCTGCCGTTTTTTCGACAATATTATCACCATTTTCGATATTTTTATCACTATTTTCATCACTATAAGTACTATTTTCTGCGTTTTTTGTATAATTTTCGACATTTATTTTGTTATTTTTTGTGATTTTAGCTAAATTTTCGTCATTTTCTGTATTATTTTCGCTGTTTTCTGGTGATTTTTTGTCATTTTTTGTATTATTTTTTTCATTATCTGATTGTTGCTCATTAACATTCATATCTTTTTCGACATTTTCTGATTGTTTTTCCTCGGGTTTCATAGAATTTTCGACATTTTCTATACTATTTTTTACAAATTTTTCAAGCGGTGCGAGCAAACCCGACGATAAAAGTTGTTTATCTATCAAACTTTCGACATAAAACACTGAAATCTTTTCACCATTTATGATAAAATTCGACGAATTTACTCTGTTTTCGTCGACAAAAGAATTGGAAATAATTTCAACCAAATTATGGTTTTTTTGATTATTTTCTATTTTTTTGTCAATTTTATTGTTTTTTTGGGTGGTTTGTGGTTGATTTTGCAGTTTTTTACCCTTTATCTTATTATTCTTTTTATTTGATGATGAATTTTGTAGTTTTTTGTTTGTTTTTTGTGCATTCCCTTTGATTTGGTCTGATTTTCTTACCCTCTTCTGCTCCTTGCCCATAACATTCTCCTAAAACTAGTATCTTAAAAATACCTAGAATTATTTACATGAGCCTTTTTTCGACAAAATGTTACAGCACACCAGCGGGTACTGAACTGCACACAAAAAGCAGGTGCTTCTCTTGCACCTGCTTTTAAATTTTTTATTAATCTGTTATTCTTTATAACTTTGCAATGGCATCGTGGGTTGCCTTTTCCAAAAAACTAACCGACTTTGAAATCTCGGCATGCTCTTCAGGCGACATCTCAAGAAAATATGTCTTCACTGCACCATCTTTGCCCACAACGGTTGGCATGCTGAAATAGCAATCATGCTCTTTGTTATACGCTGAAATTGTCATCACTTCATGGCTATTGTTCAAAATCGCATTGGTTATCTTCATTAAGCACACGCCAATACCATAGCAAGTGTTACCCTTCTTTTGAATGATGTCGTAAGCACTTTGAACAACTTCATTTTTAATTTTTTGCTTTTCGGCATCAGTCATATCATTAGAAATTTTATTTAAACCGATTGTTGCATTGCTCCAAGGAATCATTTCGCTATCACCATGCTCGCCAATAACATAAGCATGCACACTCTTTGCACTCACTTCAAACTTTTCCCCAAGAATATGGCGAAGCCTTGCACTGTCAAGAGTTGTTCCACTGCCAATTACTCTGTTATGTTTAAAGCCCGAAAGTTTTTGAGTTATCGCCGTCATAACATCAAGTGGATTTGTTGCAATCAAATAAATTCCTTTGAATTTGGTCTTATTTATTTCACTTATTATTGACTTAAAAACCTCTGTGTTTTTGTTAACAAGGTCTTGCCTTGTTTCGCCAACCTCTTGGTTTCTGCCCGCACAGATACAAACAATGCTTGCATCACTGCAATCGCTGTAGTCGCCCGCCTTGATTTTTATGTTTGCATTGCTGTAAGCCGATGCATGCATAAGGTCAAGAGCCTCGCCCTCAACCCTTTCTCTTCTGACATCAATCAAAACAAGTTCTCCAACAGCATTTGGAGTGGTCACAATGTTGTAAGCATAACTCATGCCCACATTTCCGCATCCAATTAAAACAACTTTATTCATAAATTCCTCCAAAAATCAATAAAATTCATAAAAAATTAATTAAAATTATAATAAATTTGCGTTTTTATTTAAAAAGTTCATCAAAAAGTTTAACATTATCATAACTTGGTTGACGCTTTTTTGTTTCAAAACTTTTAACAATTTCAACAACCTTGTCGTTAAAAGGTGTTGGAACATTATACTTTTTGCCAAACTCTGAAACTATTCCGTTAATAGAATCAATTTCACAAGGCTTGCCCTTTTCAATGTCTTGAAGCATGCTTGCCTTTAGAGCACTATGTTTTTTGATTGCTATTGGAATAATAACAAAACTAAACCATTTTTTGAAGCCATTGCCCTTATAGTCTAAAAGTTTAACGACATCTTTGCCTTGAATTGGTTCAATTTTAATTTTTGCCACCTTTGCAACATCTATACACTCTTTGATTATTCTTTGAATAACCTTTCGGCTAGCCTTGTTTTTTGCAACCGCACCAAAGGTGTCGCCACAAACAGTGCTCATTCCTGAAAAGGCACTATTAATCAAAAGTTTAACCCACCTTGCACCAATAAAGTTTTCTTCAACGGCAACCGTGCCCATAACATTTAAAATTCTAACAATTTCGTCAAACTTGTCATCTTTATGACCGTCCATACTTCCAAAACTGAAACCCAAATTTTCCTTTTCAGGCTCACTGGTCAGTTCACTAACACCATAGTCAAGCCTTGTTGCACCCCAACCAACAGCACAGCCATAAGTTCGGTTTTCGCCAATAACTTCTGCAACATCGGCTTCAGGAAGTCCGTTTTGCATGGTGCAAATAACGCCGTCACTAGCAAGCATTTTAGAAAGTTTTTTAACGGTTTTTTTATTTTCAATCTGCTTTGAAAGCATAAAAATTATGTCATACTTTTTTGTAACTTCATCTTCATGAATTGCATGAACTTTTGCTGAAAAATTTGCCTTGCCCTTAACAACCGCACCATTGCTGTTAAGTGCCTCAACACTTTTTGGATTTCTATCAATAATATCGAATATTTCTCCACTTTTTGCAAGATACGCTGAAAGCACAATTCCAAGCGACCCTGCACCATAAATTGCATACTTAAATTTCATAATAATCTCCTTTATTTTCTTCACGCTGAAATTATAGCACAACAAAGTATTTTTGAATAATAATTTTTTAATATCTTTCACATTATTTGTGCAATATTTCATTAATTATTTTAAATAATAAAAAAACAGGAACTAGCCTGTTTTATTTCACAAATTCTTTAAACTTTGCCTTTCGAATTTTATTCCACATATCTTTTGTCATAATTCGCCTGACCGAAGTGGTTGCCGAGCCATCAATCCAAGTTTTATCAGTTTTTATTTCATTAACAATTTTAAACCCAATTTTATCTTGAACTCTGCCACTGTTTGTGTTTGCTTTTAAGTGACCAATACAAACCGCACTCGCACCAAGAGTGTTAAAGGCATAATCGGTTGCGAGCACAGTTGCTTCGGGCATAATGCCAAGACCCCAAAATTTTGGCGAAAGCAAAAAGCCAATTTCAACTGGATTTTCGCCAGCATCAATGCCAGCATATCGCTCATCAAATTTTGCTCTTGCGTTTCTATCACGACTTGGAAGCATAATTTCAATTGAACCAACAACCTTATTTTCACTTTTTAAAACAATAGCAAATTGATAGGGCTTTTTTATTTCAATTTTCAAGCGTTCAAGTGCCTGCTCTTTGCTTTTGTATGGTGGAAAGCCAAGCCTGCCTGAAATATCTTCGCTTTTGATGTAGTCATAATAATCATCAATATCTTCAAGAACATAATTTCGAAGTTTTATTCGTTCACTTTCAAGTTTTGCTTTCATATTTAGCCATTCCTTTACTATTATTTCAATAATAAGTATATCACATATAACAAAATTATAATAATAAATTTTAATCACAACTTAATTTATTTTTTAATAAAAACTCGAACAATTAATTTGTTCGAGATTTCTTATATTTATTCTTTGTTTTAATCTTTGCAATTTAATTTTTGTTTGAGTTCATTTTGCATATCAGTATGCATTTTTATTGCATTTTTAATATCTTCTTCAGGTGCAGGCGTTGTTGGATAAAAGCCCTCTTTGTTCATCACCTTAAAAATTTTAAGATTGTGTTTTGAAGCAACAGCATGCAACTCTTGCATCAGTTTTCGAAGGCGTTCGGTTGAACATTCAATTTCAAATTGACCATACATATTCATCAAAAATTTATGAGCAATTATTGCATCTTGAAGAGTTTCTTGCAAAGTAAATTCCATTAATCTTCACCTCCTTCACAGTTCTTTAAAAAACACAAAAGTTTGTTGTGATTTTCATAGTGCATATTAGCCATTTCACAAAACATCTTTTTCACCGAAGCATCTTTAACACACCCCGCACAAGCCTTCATTTTTACAGCCATCCAATTTTCAAAGGTCATAAGTTCATTCAATGCCATAAGGTCTTTTGTTGTAAATTCTTGTTCCATAAAATCCTCCTAACACAATAATTGCCAGTAAACCCAACATTATTCAAAATTTTAATTTTTAATATTTTTTAATTTAAAATGTATTAATTTACTTTAAATATGGTTTTTTCTACATTTTTAATAATTAAATTTTTGAGTCACACAATCACTTGTAAAAAATTTTACAAAAACCAACAAAATGAATTATTATTTTTATTAATTTTTGTATACTAATATTATAAGGATAAAAATTTATGTTAGATATTATTTCAACAACCACAACTAATTCACCAAAAATTTTTGGACTTGTTCATTTTATTGTTTTATTTGTTTTTATTGTTCTCACCATTTTGGTTTGTGTGTTTTTGCGAAAAACAAATAGCAAACAACATCAAATTATTTTGATTGTAGTTGCAAGTGTTTTAATTATATTTGAAATTTTAAAACAAATTCTTTTGATTTATGATAGCGGAAATTATGAATATGATTGGCAACATTTGCCTCTTCAGCCTTGCAGTGCACTTATGTATTCTCTGCTTTTTGTCGCAATTACCTGCAACTTCAAAAAGTTTGAAAAATTTAATGAATGGATTTATGCCTTTATTGCAATTTATGGTTTCTTTTCTGGAATTTCCGCAATAGTTATGCCATCGGCTATCTTTAACACAAGTTATGTATTTTTGCTTTATCAAAGCGTTCAACATCATATGCTTTTGGCACTCACTGCAATCTATCTTTTTGTTAGGGGAAATGTAAGTTTAAAATTAAAAACATTTTTTAAAGCCTTTTGCGTGTTTTTATTCTGGTGCTTATTAGGTTTTATTTTGAATTTAATTTTGTATGCAATCACTGGCAATGCTGAAATTAACCTGATGTATATGGGTCCATACACAATTTGGGAAATTCCATTGGTTTCTTCATTTTTAGAAATTAATAATATTTACATTTATATTCCATTTTATCTTGCAATTTATAGTGCAATGGCTCTTCTTTCAATGTATGTTTATTTGGGCATTGAAAAACTTGTTTTGCTTATTAATAACAAAATAAAAAAGTCAAGGCAACCAAATCAAAATAATTATAATAAATCTTTAAACGAAAACAAACAAACAAAAACTTTTACAACAAGAAAGTTTTTTTAGCAAAATATATTTAATTTATCTTTTAGCAAAAATTTAATAAATGAATAAAATAAAGCAAGGAGAAACTATGGACCTTGTTATTATGGCGGCGGGGCTGGGCACAAGATTTGGTGGACTTAAGCAACTTGAGCCTGTTGACGAAAATGGTAATTTTATTTTGGATTACTCGGTTTTTGATGCTATTTGTGCAGGCTTTGAAAAAGTTGTTTTTATCATAAAGCCTGAAATATTTGACCAATTCAAACAAACAGTGGGCAAAAGAATTGAAGAAAAAATAAAAGTTCAATATGTTTTTCAAGACTTTGAAAATTTAAAAACTTTGGGCACTATTCCAAAATCAAGAACGAAGCCACTGGGCACAGGGCACGCCGTTTTGTGTGCAAAAAAATTTGTTAACTCGCCCTTTGTTGTTTTAAATGCCGATGACTTTTACGGCAAAGAGTCTATTAAAATTCTTGCTGATTTTTTAAAAACAAATAAAAATGAAAATGAATTTGCTCTCGTTGCCTTCAACCTTTTTAACACAATGTCAAAATTTGGAAGTGTGAAAAGAGGCATCTGCTTTGCAGAAAATCATTATCTTAAATCTATTCAAGAAGCGGAAATTTTTGAAGAAAACAATTCTATTTTTGCAATACCACTTCAACAAAATAATTATGACAAATTTAAAATTGATGCAAACAGTTTGGTTTCAATGAACTTGTTTGGATTTTCACCCCTTGTTTTTGACTATCTTGAAAAAGAGTTTGATAAATTTTTAAAAACCGCAAATCTTGAATGCGACGAATTTTTCTTACCCACCGCAATAGGTAACATGGTAAAAGAAAATTTGGCATCAGTTAAAGTTTTGCAAACACCTTCAAAATGGCAGGGGCTCACGCATAAAAATGATTTGCCCGAAATAAAAAGCCATATAAAATTTTTGATTAAAAACAAAGAATATCCAAAAGACCTTTGGAATTAATATTGTTTTGAAAAAATGTAAAGTTGTTTTATAATGTAATTATGGAATATTTAGAATTTAGAAACGCAAGAAAAGATTTTTTAGAAAAGAACAAAAGAAAAGACCACGCATTTGTTTTGGGAAGTGGCGATGTTTTGCTCTCTGCCCCACATGGCGTAAGCCAAGTTAGACTGGGCAAACGCAAAGTTCAAGAGAGTGGAAGTTTGTGCACTGCACTTTTGCTTCAACAACTAACAAACAGCCACCTGATTGCAAAAACAAAAAATAATTTTGATGATGCAAACTTTGACCCTGCGTGTGAATATCGCACAAGCCTCGACGAATTTGTTATGAGACATAACATAAAATATGTTGTTGATATTCATGGGCTTGCATCTTTTCGAGATATGGACATCAACCTTGGAACAAATCTTGGAAGAAACATTGAGTCTGATGTTAAAATTTTTGATGACCTTGCAGATAACTTAAAGCGTGCTGGTTTTGTTGTTTCGGTTGACCAACCCTTTTCAGGTGATATAGACACCATTGCAGGTTCAACAAAACAAAAACACAAAAGTCTTTGGACAATTCAAATTGAAATAAATTCAAACCTAACCAACAAAAAACAAAATTTCAAAAGATTTCTAAAACTTGTTTCTATTATTGAAAATTGGATTGAAAACATAAAAAATAAATAATAAAAATGTATAATTTACTCTTTTATAAGCAAAATTATACATTTTTATTTTGTAATTAAAAAATATTATTTTAGTGTTTGCTTTGTATTATTGCACATTCCTATTTAGGGGATTCCTCGGCTTCGCTCGGAATGACAGCAGTCCAGCGACTGCGGGCGGTGGTGCTACTGCGGGGCTGTCCCCGCGGACAACTAGTGCTTCGGCAGGTCTGCACCTGCAGGCAGCTCTCGTTACGCACGCTTCGAATATAATACACATTTCTGCTTATGGGATTCCTCGGCTACGCTTGAGAACGACACAGGAAGAGTGGTAGAAAAGCCGAAGGCAAATTGCCCGCGGTGGCAGCACCGTCGCTCGGAATGACAGCACACCAGCGTGTGCAGGCGGGCAGGTCTGCACCTGCAAGCGGTTGTGCTTCGGCGGGTCAGCACCCGTAGGCAAATACTGCGTTGCACTCTTTTAATTTGTTGCAGATAAAAAAACAAAAGGCTGGTTTGGTCTTTTGTCTTTTTATTTTTTATTTTATTTTTTTTAATTGTTTGCTATTTTATTTTTGTTTAATGTAACCTTTTGTCGACTTTTATTGTTTTTTTATTTTCACTGTTTGTAAATTTTCACTTTTTGTAGATTTTCATAGGTTTTTAGTTTATTTCATTTTCTTTTATTATTTTTTATATTATTTTGTTATTTTGCGGTTTTTCTTCAAACAAAATTTCAAATTCATTTTCTTTTAGTGTGAAGTTTGGTTTTATTCTGCCTGTAAAGAAACTTCTAAAAATTCCGTTTAACTTTACATTAATTGGTGAAGGACGAAGGTTAACCATAACAATAACTCGCTCGTCTTCACAAACCCTTTCAAAAACAAACTTGCCGTTTTTTGCATACAAAATATTTAACTTTCCACTTACAAAAACTTTATGTTTTCGGATTTTGGTGAGAGTCTCAACCCAATAATAGATATCATTTTTATAGTTTTGCCAATCAAAGCAACCCCTTGAACTTCCGTCGTTATTCTCCATGCCATATTCGTCGCCATAGAAAATTGAAGGAACGCCAATCATTGTGAAAGTTAAAACAAAACAAATTTTAAAAAGTTTTTTAGCGATTTCTTTATCTCCGCCAGCAAGATTAGTAAGTTCGCTGAACATTCGCCCCGTGTCATGCGTGCCCAAAAAGTTCATAAGATTATCTTGCACAGCCTTTGGATAGTTGTTTTGAATCATTCTTATTGTTGAAACAAGGTCGTTTGGCTCTTTGTTACGAACAAAATTCAATATTGACTCTTTTATTGGATAGTTCATAACGCTGTTGAGTTCATTGTTTGAAAAATATTCTCTTCTTGCAGAATAACTGATTTTTGTTGAAGCATCTTCCCACACCTCACCCATAACAATTCTATTTTCACCATATTCTGCGACTTTGTTTGAAATCTTTTTTACAAAATTATCTTTTATTTCATCAACAACATCAAGCCTTACTCCATCAACGCCCAGTTCCATAAGGTGTTCAATAAGTCCGCCATTGCCCGCAATATAATCTTCAAACTCTTTGCAATCTTCCCTTAAAGCAGGCAAGGTATCAATCCCCCACCAACAAGCATACTTATCAGGATACTCCGTGAAATTATACCAATTATAAAACTGCGATTTTTGGCTGTTATATGCACCAATCGACTTAAATCTGTTATACTTATTAAAATAGATTGAGTCACTGCCCGTGTGGTTATAAACCCCGTCAATAACAATTTTTATTCCACGCACTTTTGCTTCGGCTAAAAGGTTAACAAAGTCGTCATGATCACCAAACATTGGGTCAACAATGCTGTAGTCCGCTGTGTCGTACTTATGGTTAGAGTTTGCCATACAAATTGGATTGAAGTAGATTGTTGTTACCCCTAAATTTTTCAAGTAGTCAAGTTTAGAGATAACCCCACGAAGATTTCCACCAAAGACTTCTTGATTAATCTTAATTGGGTCGGTTGTGTTTTTATGAATACCGCCACCCCAATCATCACGAAGAACAAGTGGCTCACGACATTTAACTTCGCCAACTTTGGCAAATCTGTCAACAAAAATTTGGTAGATTATGCCACCTTGCATAGAATTTGTGCACTTATAGTCGAATTCTGTTACTAATTGAAAGAAATCTTCGCCTTTTGTTTCTTCAAGTGCAGAAAAGTTATAATATGTTTTATTTAGGTATTTTGTGTCGCTTCCTGTTATCACCTTAAAAGAGTACCAATAATGCCCACGCTTTTCAAAATAATGGTCAATATAAAACTCTGCCTTACCCTCTTTCATTTCAAATTCTTGATAGGCATCTTCGCTGTCTGCCCGAAGCATAAAATAGACCTTATCGGGCTTGATATCTCGTTCGGTTTTAACACTAAATTTAACAGTTGTTCCTTTGCTTATAACCCCTTCTGGAGATTTAAAAAGCAAAGGGTCAAAGCAAACAATATCTTTCATTTTTTCTCCCTTTGCCAAAAAGATTATTCTTCATTTTTTTGAAGATGCCAAATCTTTTGTGCATATTCTTCAATTGCTCGGTCTGATGAGAAAAATCCCATTGCTGAAATTGCACGAAGTGAACGCTTGTTCCATTCTTCTTGGTCGGCATAAACTTTATCCATTTTGTAATGTGCATCAATATACGCGTCAAAATCTGCAAGACACATATAAGAATCTTTATAGTCAGAGTGACCCAAAAGGTAGTCAACAATGTCGCTGAACGACTCGCCAGCAATGCCAGCATTAAGTTTGTCGACAACGCTTCTAACCCTTTCACTGCCAATGTAATAATCCATGGCATTATAGCCACGATTTTTAATTTTTTCAACTTCGTCGGCAGTAAGCCCAAATTCAAACATGTTTTCATGACCACAAGTGTCACAAATTTCAATGTTTGCACCATCGATTGTGCAGAGCATGAGTGCACCATTGATAACCGCCTTCATGTTGCCCGTTCCCGATGCTTCACGACCTGCAAGAGAAATTTGTTCAGAAACTTCGGTTGCTGGCATCAAAATTTCAGAAAGTGTGACGCTGTAGTTTTCAACAAACACAACTTTTATTTTGCTCGAAAGTAGTGGATCACGCTCAATTTCAAGCGAAACTTGGTTAATGAGTCTTATTATTCGCTTTGCCATTGCATAGCCCGATGCGGCTTTGCCTGCAAAAATGAACACCTGTGGAGTCACATACTCATCAGGATTTTCACGAATTTTGTTGCAGAGATAAATTATTCGCATTGCGTTCATAAGTTGCCTTTTATACTCATGAATACGCTTAACCTGAACATCAAACCTTGCGTTTGGGTCAACTTCAATTCTCTGTGTTCTCCAAAGATATTCGGCAAATCTCTTTTTGTTTTCAAGTTTTATTGACTGAAGTTTGTGAAGAACTTCTGTGTTGTTTGCAAAATTTGCAAGCCCTGAAAGTTCGCCCGGATTGGTGTAATAACCGTCGCCAATAAGCGAAACAATAAATTCATCAAGTTTTGGATTTGCAACAGCAAGCCAACGCCT
Source organism: uncultured Clostridia bacterium (assembly GCA_944381185.1). Taxonomy (GTDB): domain Bacteria; phylum Bacillota; class Clostridia; order Christensenellales; family UBA1242; genus RGIG1681. The sequence goes on along the minus strand of CALWKE010000001.1, from coordinate 572,053 downwards.
GTGAGTGATGCCGTTTGTGATGTTTGTGAACCTGCCTTGAAACATTTCGGCATAGTCATGAAATAGTCTTGTTTTTAAAATGTGGCTATGAATTTTTGAAACGCCGTTGACCTTGTAACTTGCATAAATTGCAAGGTTTGCCATGTAAACATTGTTTCCGCTGACGATTGCCATTTGTTCAATCTTTCTAAAATCATTTTTAAAGAACTCTTGAAGTTCAAGCCTAAACCTGCGGTCAAGTTCACGAATGATAAGTGCAATTCTTGGCATATTTTTTTCAATGGCTGACATCGACTTAACTTCAAGTGCTTCACTTAAAATTGTGTGGTTTGTGTAACTGACTGTGTTTTTAACAATATTCCATGCATCGTCCCAACCAAGACTATACTTATCCATTAACAGCCTCATCAGTTCAGGTATGCAGAGTGTTGGGTGTGTGTCGTTGATATGAACTGAAACATGTTCAGGAATTTTTTTAGGGTCGCTGTTATTCAAAAAGTAGTTGTTCAATATGTTTTGCATTGCGGCTGAAACCAAAAAGTATTGTTGAATAAGCCTTAAATTTCTGCCATTTTCGTTGTTATCTGAAGGATAGAGCACTTTGTTAATGGCTTCAATTTGATTTCTTGCACGCATGGCTTCCAAAAAGTCACCTTGGTCAAACTTTTTTATATCAAAAACATTTTTGCCCCTTGCTTCCCAAAGCCGAAGTGTTGAAACTGTGTTTGATTTATAGCCACTTATCATAAGGTCAAATGGAAGTGCTTTAATAACAGTTGCACCTTCATACTCATAACTTAAACCATATTCGTTATAGTTTTGTTTTACCCGTCCGCCGAGTAAAACTTCAACGGCCTGATCTTCTCTTGGTTCAAGCCAAATGTTGCCCGTGTCAAACCAATCGTCTGGGGTTTCAATCTGCCTGCCATCTACTATTTTTTGATTAAAAAGACCATATTCATACTTTATGCAATGCCCATAAGCAGGATATCCGAGCCTTGAAAGAGAGTCAAGATAGCACGCTGCAAGCCTGCCAAGACCCCCATTTCCAAGACCCATATCCTTTTCCTCAATATAAACATTATCAATGTTTTTGCCGTTTCTTTCTAAAAGACTGCGATAAACATCTTCAAGTTCAAGATTCCAAAGTGTGTTTTTTAAGTTTCTGCCAATTAAAAACTCAATAGACATATAGTGAACGGTTTTTTTGCTAGTATTTTTATCATTCAAAACCTTTTCACGCCTATCATAAAGAATTGCATTTGAAATTTTTGCAAGAGCATAATAAAGTTGTTTATCTGTTGCTTTTTCAATGGTTGCTCCATAATAATTCATTAAAAATTTAGTGAGTCCATTTTCGGCTGAAACAATTTGTTGTTTTGTTAACATAGTTTCTCCTATAATTCAATATATGTTTGAATATATTCTTTTGCTGTTTTCTTCCAACTGAAGTCAATTCCCATAACAGTTAGAATCTTCTTCTTCCACTCTGCCTTATCTTTAAAATCGTTAACTGCACGACGAACAGAATATTCAAAATCGTTAACTGATGCATTTGCAAAAGTGTAGCCATTTCCGCCACCAAGGCAACCAAAGTCACGAATGGTGTCCTTAAGACCACCTGTTTCGCGAACGATTGGAACAACACCATATCTGCTTGCAACAATTTGTGAAAGCCCACAAGGCTCGGTGAGTGATGGCATGATATAGATGTCGGCACCTGAATAAATCTTCTTTCCAATTTCAAGGCTATAGCCAAGTGAAACATGAACTTTGCCCGGATATTTATTGTTTAAATAGTTAAAGAAATCCATGTATTCCTTATCGCCTGAACCAACACCAACAAACTGAATGCCCAGTTCACCAATAAGCCTTTCAATTGAACACTTGATTATGTCAAAGCCCTTATACATATTCATTCTTGAACAGAAGCCAACAACTGGAATATCTGGGTTAACTTCAAGCCCAAATTCCTTTTGCAAAAGTTCTTTGCACTTTGCCTTGTTTTCAAGGTGGTCTGCATCATAGTTTGCATAGATAACCTTGTCAGTTGCTGGGTTATAGAAGTCATAGTCAAGTCCATTTAAAATTCCACGAAGTTTATAAGCATTTTGCTTAACAATTTCATGAAGTCCACCACCATGTTCTGGGGTCTTAATCTCTTCTGCATAGGTTGGACTGACGGTTATAATTTTGTCTGCCGTAACAATTGCACCCTTTAAAATATTAACATCATTGTCGTAAGTAATTATGCCCGCATATTTTTGGTCAATACCCAAAACATCGGTTAAGATTTGCTTGCCAAATCTGCCTTGATACATGATGTTGTGAATGGTTAAAATTGTTTTAATCTTGTCATATCGCCAATCCCAATTTGAAGTTTTGAGATAGGTTGGAACAAGTGCGGCTTGCCAATCGTTAACATGAATTATGTCTGGGAAAAAGTTTATTGTTGGCAAAATTTCAAGCACACTTCGTGAGAAGAATGAAAATCTTTCGCCGTCATCAAAATAACCATATTCACCGCCGTCACGCTTAAAGTATTTTTCATTATCAATAAAGTAATATTTTATGCCTTCATAGTCATATTCAAACACACCACAATATTCCTTTCTCCAAGAGAGCGTAACATAGATGTGACCAATATATTTAAAGTCTTTTCTAAAACAATAAGGAATGTTAGAGTAAAGCGGAATAATTGTTCGAATATCAATTGATGGGTCTTCTCTTTTGATTTCTTTTGGAAGGCTTCCGCAAACATCGGCAAGCCCGCCCGTTGCACAAAATGGCTGTGCTTCAGATGCAACAAAAAGTACTTGCTTTCTTATTTTAACTTCAGGCACTTTATCTTCTTTTACCTGAACTTCTTGTTTTTCTTTAACTTGAACTTCTTGCTTTTCTTTCACAGCAACCTCTTTTTTCTCTTTGGTTTTAATTTCATTTTTTGGTTTAACAGCAACCTCTTGCTTGTCTTTAACTGCAACTGCTTTTTCGGCTTTTGGTTTAACAGACTTTTTGTTTGCAGTTGTCTTTGTTGATTTTTTTGTTGTCTTTTCCATAATTTTCTCCAAATTTTAATTTCCTTTTTACTTTTTATTCCTTAATTTTTTTTGGTCTGCCTCTGCCCCGCTTTTCTTTGACTGGTGCGTTTGGGTCAACTGGTTTTCTTGGTCTGCCCCTGCCTCGCTTTTCTTTGATTGGTGCATTTGGGTCAACTGGTTTTCGTGGTCTGCCCCTGCCTCTCTTTTCCTTAACTGGTGCATTTGGGTCAACTGGTTTTCGTGGTCTGCCCCTGCCCCGCTTTTCTTTGACTGGTGCGTTTGGGTCGACTGGTTTTCTTGGGCGTCCCCTACCTCGCTTTTCCTTTGAAAGAAGGTCTTGTTTTGAATTTTCATTTTCTAGATTTTCTGTGGTTTGTTTTTCATTTTCTGTTTTTTCTGTGATCGGGTTTTTACTTTTTTGTGATTCTTTTTCTTCTTTGGTTAATTCTGCCTGTTTGTTTTGCGTTATATCATCAATTTTCGAAATCTTTTTGACTGGTGATTTTGACTCTATTATTTTTGTTACAATGCTCTTTGCCTCAAGGGTTGTTGTGTGTTTGTTTTTAGCGAGTTTTCTTTCACCTTCTTCAAGATTTGAAAACAATGAACCAATTTTAACTTCAAACTCTCTCTTTTTAAATAGAACTGCCGAGTTTGGTTCAAGATTGATTTTGATTGAACTATCAAAACCATTTATTCCAACATATTCACTGTCAACATTTCCAATAAGTGTTCCATTTCCGCCATACTTAACGCTGTTTGTGTTTAAAATTTCTTCATAACTTCCCGGTTCAACACCCACTCTGTAATTTTCATGAGGAACAGGTGAGAAGTTGCAAACACAGATGATTGCTTCGCCTTTTTTATTCTTTCTTTCAAAGGCAACAACATTATTCTTGCGGTCATCGGCAGTGAGCCACTTGAACCCTTCCCAAGAATAGTCAATTTCATAGAGTTCGCTTGAATTTATGTAAAGATGATTAAGGTCCTTTGTGAACGAAAGCATTTTGTTGTGTTTTTCAAAGCCAAGAAGCATGAAGTCGATGCCCTTTGCATTGTTCCATTCATCAAACTGACCAAACTCTGTGCCCATGAAAGTGAGTTTTTTACCCGGATGAGCAAACATATAGGTTAAGAAGGTTCGCATCAAATCAAACTTTTGGTCGTATTCGCCATACATTTTGTTGAGAAGTGACCTTTTGCCATAAACAACTTCGTCATGTGAAATTGGAAGAATAAAGTTTTCTGAAAAGGCGTAGAACATTGAAAATGTCAATTTGTCGTGATTGTCTTTTCTGAAGAATGGGTCGATTGAAACATATTCAAGGGTGTCGTTCATCCAACCGATATTCCATTTATAATTAAAACCAAGCCCACCAATATAGGCTGGTTTTGTTACCATTGGCCAAGCAGTCGATTCTTCAGCAATCATGATTGCGTTTGGATATTCCGTCAAAACAACCGAGTTGAGTTTTTGAAGAAAGGCAATGGCTTCTAAATTTTTGTTGTCGCCATTTTTATTAGGAATCCATTCGCCCGCCTTTTTGTCATAATCAAGATAGAGCATTGACGCAACAGCATCAACACGAATGCCGTCGATGTGATATTTATCAATAAAGAAGGTTGCTGAACTGATTAAGAATGATTGAACTTCTGTTCTGCCATAATCAAACTTGCGTGTGCCCCAAGCAGAGAATTCCATCCTATCCCAACCCTGATTTTCATAAAGGTAACTGCCGTCCCATTCAACAAGCCCGTGGGCGTCTTTTGGGAAGTGTGCAGGAACCCAATCAAGAATGATTCCAATATTTTCTTCATGACATTTGTTAACAAAATATCTAAAATCTTCCGGAGTTCCAAATCTGCTTGTAACTGAAAAGTATCCAGTTGGCTGATAGCCCCATGAGCCGTCATATGGGTATTCAGTTAGTGGCATAATTTCAATGTGAGTGTAGCCCATACTTTTAACGTAAGACACAAGGTCTTCGGCAAGTTCACGGTAGGTGTAATATCCGCCGTCTTCATGCCTTTTCCAAGAAGCAAAGTTAACTTCATAGATGTTCATTGGCATTTCATAGTGGTTTTCACTTGCCTTTTTTTCATAATATTTTTTATCTGTCCACTCAAAAGTGCCAAGGTCATAAACCTTTGAAGCCGTTGCTCCGTTTGTTTCGCTGTGAAAGGCATATGGGTCAGCCTTCCAAAGTTGTGTGTCACTTGCCGTTGTTATTTCATACTTATAGTTATCATAAATTTTAACTGCTTTAACATACGCTTCCCAAATTCCACTGTTTTCAATTTTTTTCATTGGGTCGGCTTCAGCGTTCCAATCATTAAAGTCACCAACAACACTTATTGCCTTTGCGTTTGGTGCCCAACATCTGAACCATGCACCACCCTTGCCGTCTGGGTGACAACCCAAAAGATTGTATGCATGATAATATGTTCCCTGATGAAATAAATAAATTTCTTTTGATTTTTCCATAAACCTTTCCTTACCTGTTTTTATTTTTTATTAACTCTTTTAAATAAGCATAATATTTATTGTTTTTATAGTTTGGGTTCAACCGGTATGCCCAATTACCTTTGTTTGTGCCGGGGGTGTTTATTCGGCACTCACTGCCTTCACAAAGAATGTCTTGCATTGTGAGCACGCACACATTTGCATTTGTTGATATCAAATTTTCAATCGCCATTTTTGTTACAATTTCATTAGAAACATCTTGTGGCAAATGAAGATAGTTACAAATTCGTGCCTTTATATCTTTATTTTTAAGGTATCCCATGAATGTGTTGTTGTCATGAGTGCCAAGATAGGCAACTGAATTTGCTTGATAGAGATGTGGAAGATGCAAATTTTTTGTGTCGCCATCAAAGGCAAATTGCATAACCTTCATACCTGCAAGCCCCGTCTGCCTTCGCAGTTCTCGAACCTCGTCTGAAATGTCGCCAAGATCTTCAAGAATAAGATTATTGATTTTGTTTCGCTTAAACTCATCAAAAATTTCTATTCCCGGACCTTTAAACCACCTTCCATGAATGACGGTATCTTCACCATAAGGCACGGCAAAGTATGATTCAAACCCACGAAAGTGATCTATTCTAACATAGTCATAGAGTTTTGAAAGATGTTTAAGCCGTTTTACCCACCACTCATAATGATTACTTCTCATGTAATCATAATCATAGATTGGGGTATTCCAAATTTGACCGTCTGGGTTAAAATAGTCACCCGGAACTCCTGAAACATAAACGGGCATTCCTGTTTCTCTGTTAAGCAGAAAGCACTTGTTGCTGGCATACATATCTGCACTATCCATAGAGCAGTAGATTGGAATATCTCCAATAATTTTTATGCCCTTAACATTGGCATAAACCTTTAATTCATTCCACTGTGTGAAAAATAAATATTGCAAGAATATATAATATAATATTTCTTCCGAGTGCGTTTTGATAAAATTAATAGTTTCAACTGAATCTATATTTTTATATTCCTTTGGAAATTCAAGGTATGGAACTTTAAGTTCGTCTTTTAAAACCATATACACGGCATAGTCATAAACCCAATCTTCATTCTCTTCAATAAAGTGGTCGATATTTGTTGAGTAATAAAGTTTGTCAAACACATAGCGAAGAGCATCATTTTTTCGTGATCTATACTCTGAAAATGAAAGGTTTGAATTTAATTTAAAAAAATCAATTTCGTCATCACTTAAAATCTTTTCAATATCAATATAGAGCGGTTCACCCGCAAAGGCTGAAATGGTGCTATATGGCGAGCCAACATCATCAACAATGCCCAGTGGAAGAATTTGCCAATACTTCATGTTAATAGACGCAAGAAAATCAACAAATTCAAAGGCTTCATGAGAAAAACAACCAAAACCATATTTGTTTGGAAGTGAAGATATTGGAAGCAAAACACCACAACCTCTTTCCATAAACACCTTTTAATATTTTATCTATTTTATTTTAACTTAATTTATTTTTTAAGTAAAACATTTTAACTATTTTTTTATAATTTTCTTTGATTTTTTTTGATAATTATTTTATTTTTTTGTTTTGCAAATAAAAATTTGGTTAAAATAAACAAAAATTAATAAAAAATATTGAGAAAATGTTATTAATAAATTTATTATTTATTAAACTTTATTCAAAAAAATTATTAAAAATGAGTGATAATTAATTATAAAAACTGCCCGTGGTGGCAGCACCGCCACTGGAATGACAGCAGTCCAGCGACTGCAGGGCGGGGCTGTCCCCGCTGACAATTAGTGCTACGCACGCTTCGAATATAATTCACATTTCTATTTATAGGATTCCTCGATTTCGCTAACGCTCCACTCAGAAAGACACTTAAAAAGCGTGTCGCCCTGAGCGGAGTATAACGGAGTCGAATGGGTCTCATCATATAGTGCGTAGGCACTCCTTATTATATTGTAAGTATTTGCATTGTAGTATTGCTCATTCCTACTTATGGGATTCCTCGACTTCGCTCGGAATGACACGAAAGAAATGGGAGCCTTCGACTACGCTAGAGGACGACACGGGAAAAGTGATAGAAAAGCCGACAGACAAATCGCCCGCATGTGCAGACCTGCCCAGCGGGTGCTGACCCGCCTTCTCATTTTTTTAACACAAAAAAAGAGTGGGTAAAAAACCACTCATTTTTTATATATTATATTATTATATTATTATCTTATTAAACAATTTTAACAATGATATTTAAAATCTTCTTTGGAACAAAGATAACTTTTATAATATTTCCTGTTAAATATTTTGAAATCTCTTTGTTTTCTTTTGCGGCTGCCAAAACTTCGTCTTCGCCGGCATCAACTGAAACTGTTATAACTCCACGAACTTTTCCGTTGATTTGAACAGGAAGTTCAATTTCATTTTTAACAAGTTTGCTCTCATCAAAAACTGGCCAAGTTGCATCTTCAATTTTTGTGCCAAACTTCATCACTTCAAAAAGTTCATTTGCAATATGTGGAGCAAATGGGCTGATTAACAAAATTAAATTTTTGTAATCTTCTCTTCCCACCTTGCCAAGCCTGTAGATTTCATTAACCAAAATCATGATTGCAGAAATTGCTGTGTTAAATTTTGTGTTATCAATATCACTTGTAACTTTTTTTATTGCCGAATGAACCGCAAAGGCAAGTTCACTCTCTTCACTTTTTTCAGTTACCATTTCTTGCATATTCCAAATTCTAGAGAGAAGTTTGTTGCAAGCTTTAAGCCCCTCTTCACTCCAACTTGCTGACTCGGAATATTCGCCAATAAACGACATCCAAACACGAAGTGAATCGGCACCATATCTATCAATCATAATTCTTGGGTCAACACCATTACCAGCACTCTTACTCATTTTTTTGCCGTCTGTGCCAAGAATAAGCCCCTGTGAAATTCGTTTTTTGAAAGGCTCATCAACAGGAACAAGCCCAAGGTCATAGAGCACTTTAACCCAAAACCTTGCATAGAGAAGATGCCTTGTTGTGTGTTCATTTCCACCATTATAAAGTGCAACTGGAAGCCATGCTTTTAATGCGTCCATACTTGCAAACTCTTTATCATTATGTGGGTCACAATATCTTAAAAAATACCATGAAGAACCTGCCCAACCCGGCATTGTGTCTGTTTCACGCTTTGCTGATGCACCGCATTTTGGGCAGACGGTATTAACAAATTCAGGTATTGCTGAAAGTGGTGATTCGCCGTCTTTGGTTGGCTCGTAACTATCTACCTTTGGAAGGGTTATTGGAAGTTCATTTTCAGGAACGGGAACCCAGCCACATTTTTCACAGTAAATTATTGGAATAGGCTCGCCCCAATACCTTTGCCTTGAAAAAATCCAATCACGCATTTTGAAATTATGTTTTTTGCGTGCAACACCTTTTTCTATTAATTTTTCAGTAATTTTAACTTTTGCATCTTCAACTGTTAAACCTGAAAACTCACCCGAATTAATAAGTTTGCAACCCTTGCCCAAATAATCTTGTTTTTCAAAGGCTTTTTCACTTACATCTGCCCCATCAATAACTTGAATTTTTGGTATGCCAAATTTTTCGGCAAACTCAAAGTCTCTTTGATCGTGAGTAGGAACAGCCATAACAGCACCCGTTCCATAATTTGCAAGCACAAAGTCACCAATATAAACATCAACTTCTTTGCCATTTGCAGGATTGATTGCAGAAATTCCCTCAAGTTTTAAACCTGATTTTTCCTTATTCATTTCAGTGCGGTCGAACTCTGATTTTTTTGCTGTTTGCTTTCTATATTCTTCAACTTCCTTCCAATTTTTAATTTTATCACGAAGGCTATCAACAATTTTGCTTTCAGGTGCAAGAACCATAAAAGTTATACCAAAAATTGTTTCAATACAAGTTGTGAAAATTGAAAACTTTCCACCTTGTTTTATTTCAAAATCAACTTCAACACCTTCACTTTTGCCAATCCAATTAAGTTGACTTGTTTTTATGTGGTCAAGATATTCTGTTTTTGAAAGGTCGTCAGCCAAACGATCACCATACTCGGTCATCTTTAAAACCCATTGCTGTTTTGCCTTTTGAGTGGTTTCGGCATGGCACTGACAACACTTGCCGTCTTCAACTTCTTCGTTAGATAAAACACCACAATTTGGGCACCAGTTAACAGTGGTTTCTTGCTTTTCTGCAAGCCCTTTTTTGAAAAATTGAATAAACTGCCACTGTGTCCACTTATAATAATCTTCATCACAAGAATTTATTGTTCGTGACCAATCAAAAGAAAGCCCCAATTCTTTAACCTGTGATTGAAAGGTTTTTATGTTTCTTGCAACAATTTCTTGTGGAAGTTTATGTTCACGAATAGCCGTTCGCTCTGCCTCAAGCCCAAAAGCATCGGTGCCAAAAGGAAAGAGTACATTTTTTCTGCAAAGGCGTTCCTTTCTTGCATAGGCGTCAATGGCGGTGTAACTTCGACAATGGCCAAGATGAAGACCAATTCCACTTGGATATGGAAATTCAATTAAAATATATTCATTTTCTTTACCGTCAGCATGATTTGGAACTTTGTAAGTTTCTTCCTTTTCCCAAATGCTTTGCCATTTTTTTTCTATTTTAAGTGGTTCATATTTTCTTATCATAAATTGCCCCTAAATCGTAATGAATAAATTTTAACATTATTTGATTTTTTTTTCAACAATATTGCCCTAATATTTTTTATAAAACAAATATAGACTACACAAAAAGAATAACACATAATTTTTTGTTTTTCAAGATTATGTGCCAACAAAAAGTAATAAAATTTTTTAAGTTTGAATAAAATAATAAAAACAAAAAAAGAGCATTTTTAATTTCTCTTTTCTTTTTTTTATTTTCTTTTTAATATTATATATTTTTTATTTTTAGGATTAATAATAATAATAGGGATTGTTAGTTTGTTAAAAACTCTGTAAACCCTCAAAAAATCAAGAGATTGTGTGTTAATAAAATCTTGAAAACTTTTGAGTAAAATGTTTAATAATTCACACTTTTTAACATTGAAAATTTAGCTCCAAAAAACAATAGAAATGATTTAATAACTAAAAAATTTTTTTATTTTTTTAATTATAGAAATGATTTAATAACTGTTTATAATCTTTTCCACTTTTAGCCAAATCTTCGGCTTCGGTTATATCAAAAAAACCAATAGTTTTTTGAACTTCGCCTTCAACAATTATGCTTGAAAGGGTGGGAGTTATCTTTGTTATTTTGCTTGAAATTAATCCAAATTCATTTTTAAGGTCGTCAAAAGATAAAGTTTTTCCGCCAAGAGTTATTGATTTAAGATTTTTTTCTTCGTCATAATCAGAACTGATATTTGTTAAATTTGCAAGGCTGATATTTTTTTTATTTAAAAATTCAAGAAGTTTTGATTTTTTAATCTCTATATTCCAAGTTTTTTCGCCATTAAAAACGAATAAGTTTTTAGGTGAAATATCTTTTAAAATCAAACACTCTCCTTTTGTTTGATTTGCTAGATTTTTTATTCGTTCTGGGTTGGTGGTTTTATTCTTTGTTTTTAAAAGAGAGCAATTTCTTTCAATCTGTGTTCTATATATAACTGAAAGTGCCTTTATTGTTTCATCATGAAGATTATCAATATTTTCAGTTGATGAAAGAAGTGATAAAACTTCACTTTCACTATCTTGTTTTTTTTCGCTTACATTAGAGCAAGCAGAAACAGAAAAAATTAAAAATAAACTTAAAACAAATAAAAATATTTTTTTCATATTTTTAGATTGTGAATAATCTTTATTTTTATTCAAAAAACTTGCAATAATTTCTATAAAAAAATTGAAAGTTATTATTAAAAATAATTGAGTAAAAAAAACAAATATGTTATCATTTTAATATAGAAATTGTTAGGAGAAGATTATGTTAAAAATTCCTGCTGAACTTAAGGTTTTATCTAAAATTTTTGCCGAACATGGAAAGTCGCTTTATATTGTTGGCGGGTTTGTGCGTGATAGTTATTTGGGTCTTTCAAGTTTGCTTCGTGATGATATTGATATCTGCTCAAATGTTAAACCTAAAGAACTTGTTAAAATGCTTGATGGCAGTGACTTTAATGTTTCACCAATAAATGAAAAACTTGGTGTTATGGAAATTTTGGGTAAACGCCGATATGAATATGCAACCTTTAGAAGAGAAATTTATGAAGATGAATCGCATATTCCTGATAGTGTTGAATTTATTAATAGTTTAGAGGAAGATGCAAGAAGGCGTGATTTTAAAATAAATGCAATCTATTATGATATTGAAAAGTCAGAATATATTGACCCTGTTGGTGGCATTGCCGACCTTCGTGAAAAACAGATAACAACCGTTAAAGTTCCTAAAATAGTGTTTAATGATGACCCCGAGCGTATTTTAAGATTTATCAGATTTGCTTGTTCACTTGGGTTTGATATTCCCGAAGAAGAATTTTATTATGCAAAACAAAATTCTTATAAAATTCAATTTATTTCAAAAACAAGGCTTCGAAATGAATTTGAAAGGCTTTTAACCTCTGACCAGGTTTACCCTAATCTTCTCTACACAAAAGATGCTCATTTTAGAGCGATGATACTTCTTGGTGAACTTGATGTTTGGAAGTATATTTTGCCAGCAGTTGACCACATTATGCACTCTAATTTGACCGACAAAAAGGGTGAGCGAATTTATGACCATATTTTAAATTCATTAAAAAATGCTTCTCCAAAAATCAGGCTTGCCGTTCTTCTTCATGATGCTGCAAAGGTTAAAACCATGGAAAAGGAACACAACTTTTTTGGCTCAAAAGAATTTGTTCCTGTTATTGTAGACACAAATCTTGGACCTTATGGGCTTGGTTATTCAAAAGATGTCATCAGCCGAGTAACTCGAACCATTCTTGGCTATGATTATAATAATCATTGTATGGCAACAAAAAATGCTGTGAAAAAGTTTATACTTAAAAATTATGACATAATTGAAAATATAATTGAAATTAAAGCGGTTGTTAAAAATGAAAGTAAGCCTGTTATAAAAAAGGTTAGGTCGGGAGACATTCTTCGAAAAACATATAATGAAATGCTTAAAGAGCACGCACCTTTTGATAGGCGTGACCTCAACATTCGTGGTGATGACATAATTAAAAATATGCCAAACATCAAACTTGAAAATATTGACACACTTATTGAAAATATTTTAGAAAGAGTTGCACTTGACCCGAAAAAGAATAACAAAGAAGATTTGTTATTAGTTATGCACAAAGTAATAAATTCAAACCGTGATTATTATCTCGATTAATGATTTATGTTTCTGTTTTAAGTTTTGTTATAACCATATATTTAATTGCAAAATTCTGCAAAAATCATCAAAAAAACCAAATAATCATTAAAAAAATTAATAAATAGACAAAATTTTCACATAATAAGAGTATGAAAGCACACACTAAACTGTTTTTTATACTCTTATTTTTTTTATGTTTTCAGTTGATTATTTTTAATTGTTTTTATGGTGAAAATATAAATTTTTCGTATGCAACAAAATATCAAAATAATAAAGAAAATTATCTTCAAGAAGTTTCAATTAGTTTTTTTGATGACGGCAGAATTTTTAAATTCGACGCACAAAAAACCAATGAAAATATAATAAAGACAGTCGAACAACAAAAGGCTCAAAAAAATGTTTTTTATTCAATAAAAAAACTTGAAAGTTTTGGTTTAACAAACAAAGAGACAATTTGTTATTTAATTCCAGAATTGCAAATTTTTATTGAAAAATTAAAAAAATCTACAAATATAGATGAAAAATTTGGAAAGTTGCTAGTTTGTAAAAATAAATGTGCTCTTGAATTTCAAGAAGGAAAAGAGGGTTATTTTATTGATGAAAATTTGTTGTTTTTAGATATTATTAATTCAATAAAAAATGGTGAAAAAGAAATTAAAATCAATCTAAATAAAAAAAGTTATAGAACAAATGAAAAATTAAGTGAAAAATTTAAAGAAAAAAGTTCATTTTCAACAAGTTTTGTAACAAGTTCCCCCGAGCGAAAAAATAATATAAAGGTTGCCATGTCAAAATTTGACGGAATAATTTTAGACGAGGGTGAAGTTTTGAGTTTTAATGCAGTTACGGGTGTTCGTGATGAAAGTGCAGGCTACAAAAAAGCTAAAATTATAACAAATGGAACATTCACTGAAGGGTTTGGCGGTGGGGTTTGCCAAGTGAGCACAACGCTTTATAATGCCTGCCTTCTTGCGGGTCTTGATGTTTTAGAAGTTCACAGTCACAGTTTGCCGGTTTCATATGTTGAGCCAAGTTTTGATGCCATGGTTAATGTTGGGTCAAGCGACCTTGTTATTCAAAACAACACGGGCGGACAAATTATAATAACATCGTCAAGCGAAAACAATATCTGCAAATTTAAAATTTTTGGATTAAAAAATAAGTATAAAATAACAAGAATTAGTGAAAAAACAAAAATAATTCCTGCCGAACCCGAGGTTATTGAAACCAATTATAAAAAGTATGGAGACTATGACCTTTTGGTTGGAGAAGAAAAAAGATTAAGTTATGCAAAAGATGGTTTTTATTCAAGCGGATATTTAAATTTTTATGATAATAAAGGAAATTTAATAAAAACAAAAAAAATTCGAGAAAATCGTTATAACCCAACAAAAGGTGTGATTATTAAAAGAGAAAAGTAAATAAAATTTATGTGCTAATTATTGGTTTATTTTTATGATATTTCATTAATATAGTTGAAAATAACCAATTTTTTGTGTCGTCCTATTTGGAGAGTCGGCATTTACGGGTAATTTTCTATTGCCCTCCCGTGTCGTCCTGAGTGTAGTCGAAGGAACCCATAAACAGGAATGTGTAACCTTATAAAATATATTATCCCCCCGTGTCATTCCGAGCGAAGTCGAGGAATCCCATAAACAGAAATGAGCAACCATATAAAGCATAACACTTACAACATAATATAGAGTGCATACGCACTAAAAGATGAGACCCATTCGACTCCACTTCGTTTCGCTCAGGGCGACACGATTATTAAGTGTCATTCCGAGCGTAGCCCTAGGAATCCCATAAGTAAAAATGTGCAACTATACAAAACAAATATTTTTATTCTACTAAATTATACTATCATATAAATCAATCCATTGTGGATTGATTTTATTTATTAAAAACTCTTTCTTTTTTCTTGTCCATTTTTTTAGTTGTTTTTCTCGTGAAATCGCAGAATAAACATCATTTGTATCTTCAAAGTATATTAATTTACTTATATTATATTTATCCGTAAATCCTTTTACTAAATGATTTTTATGTTCATATACTCTTCTTATTAAATCATTAGTCACTCCTATATAGAGTGTTGTGTTGTTTTGATTTGTTAAAATATAAACATAATAACTATTACTATTCATATGTTTAATATAACTAATCCCGTATTAATTTACAAACATTTTAATTGGCTGAAATCCGTTCGGTGGGTCAGCATCTGCGGGCAATTTGCCTTCGGCTTTTTCACTCACTCTTCCCGTGTCATTCCGAGCGAAGCCCTAGGAATCCCATAAGTAGAAATGTGCAATAATACAAAGCAAACACTTACAATATAATAAGGAGCGCCTATGCACTAAAAGATGAGACCCGTTCGACTCCACTTGTGTTTCGCTCGAGGCGACACGCTTGAGATTTTATGTGTAATTTATTCAAAGAGTGCGAAGCACTAATTGTTAGCGGGGATAGCCCCGCACTTACGACTTTTCTCTCTCTTGGTTATTAATTTAAGAATTATTATTTTTCCGTCGAATAATGTTAGTTATTTATATGTTAAATATTTATAAAAATAAAAAATTGCTGGAAAGATGCCAGCAATTTTTATTTGTTTATGACCTTGAAGATTCAAATTGACTGTTATAAAGATTTGCATAAAAGCCCTTTTTCTTCAAAAGTTCTTGATGTGTGCCCTGCTCTATTATTTGCCCCTTATTCATAACAAGAATAATATCGGCAGAGGTTATTGTTGAAAGTCGGTGTGCAACAACAAAACTTGTTCTACCCTTCATCATTTTATCAAAGGCTTCTTGAACACTCTTTTCTGTTCGGGTGTCGATGTTACTTGTTGCCTCATCTAAAATCAACATTGGCGGTTTTAAAAGCATTACACGGGCAATACAAATCAATTGTTTTTCACCCTGTGACAAATTGCTTCCGCCCTCAATGATTTCGGTGTCATATTTTTTTGGAAGTCTTTCAATGTATTCATGAATACCGGCAAGTTTTGCGGCTTCAATAATATCATCAAGTGGAGCATTCGGGTTTCCGTATGCAATATTTTCACGAATGGTTGAATTAAAGAGCCATGTATCCTGCAAAACCATGCCATACTTACTTCTTAAACTATTTCGAGAAACTTCTTTTATTGGAGTGTCACTGACTGTGATATACCCTGAATTTACATCATAAAAACGCATTAAAAGATTGATAATTGTTGATTTTCCACAACCCGTTGGGCCAACAAATGCAACCTTTTGACCTTGTTTTACACTCAAATTAAAGTTTTGAATGAGTGTTGTTTTTGGTATGTATGAAAAGTTAACATTTTTAATTTCAACTTCGCCCGTGCAGTTAAGAAGGTCAGGCAAATGTTCGTCGCTAGGTTCGTTGTTTTCTTCAAGAACATTAAACACTCGGTTTGCGGCGGCAAAGGCTTGTTGCAAACTTGAAACCTGTTCGCTTATATCTGCAAAAGGTTCACCAAAACTGTTTGCGTATGACAAGAAGGTTGTTATTGTTCCCACCAAAATTTCGCCTTGAAGTGCAAGCACACAACCATAAAGACCGACTGTGCCATACACTAACCCATTTATTATTCTGGTTGTTGGGTTTGTGAGTGAACTATAAAAAATTGATTTTGCAGCAATTTTATTATAGTTATTATTAAGGTGCCCAAAATTTTCAATGCTTTCATCTTCGTGATTGAATGCTTTAACCACCCTGCTTCCGCCGATGTATTCTTCTAAATATCCCGAAATTTCGCCTTGAATATCAATCTGTCGTTTTACATATTTTTTAGATCGCTTGATAATTATGTATGAAAACAAAAGGCTGACAGGTGTTAAAATTAAAATTATAATTGCAAGTTTAAAGTTTAACATAAACATTGCAACCAAAGTGCCTGCTATTGAAATGATACCTGAAAGAACAACTGCCAAACTTGCTAAAAATCCGTCAGTCATTATGTCAATATCATTAATCATACGTGAAATAAGGTCGCCATGTGAAGTGGTGTCGATATAACTTATTGGCAGGTTTTGAAATTTTTCAAACAGAAGGTCACGGATTTTAAAAGTCCCCTTATAGTTATAAGTTGCAAGGCTGACTTCGCTTATAAAGGCAGTCACAGCATTTCCAACAGCAAGCCCCGCAATAACAAGCAAATTTTTATAGAGTTCGCTAAAATTAACATTGCCCACACCAATGATTGTGTTTATGCTAAAGCCAGTGTAAATAGGAAGATAGATTGCACAAATGGTGTTGATTATATCCATCACAACGGCAAGGTAAAGATAAAATCTATATTCTCTTGCATAAAAGAAAACTTTTTTAAGGGTCTTTAAAGAACCCTTCTTTCTGTTATATTTTTGATTGGCTTTTTTGGTAAAAGAATCACGCATCTCGTTTGAAGAAAGTCTTTGATAATTATTCATTATTTAACCTCCTTCTTATTTTGAGAATAGTGAATTTCTTGATAAATTTTGCAACGCTCTAAAAGTTCTGCGTGCGTGCCAATATCAATAATATTTCCATTATCCACAACAATAATTTTGTTTGCGTCACGAATAGAGTTTGTTCGCTGTGTAACAATAAAGTTGGTTGAACTGTCAAGATAGGTTCGAATTGATTTTCGAAGTCTTGCATCGGTTGCAAAGTCAAGTGCACTCGAAGAGTCGTCAAGAATGATTATGTGTGGGTTTCCAACCAAGGCTCTTGCAATGGTAAGTCTTTGCCTTTGACCACCTGAAAAGTTTGTTCCCCCACGATTAACTCGGTGTTCCAAAAAGTCTGGATACTCTTTAACAAAATCATAGGCTTGGGCAATTTTTAATGCCTTAATAATTTCATCGTCGGTGGCATCTGGTTTTCGCCAGCACATATTTGAACGAATTGACCCCTCAAACAGTGTTGGATTTTGTGGAACAATTCCAATAATATTGCGCAGGTCTTCAACCCTGTATTTTTTTACGTTGTTTCCGCCAACCAAAACTTCACCCGAAGTAACATCATAAAATCGTGGAATAAGGTTTGTGATTGAACTTTTTCCACTTCCCGTTCCGCCAATAACACCAATAATTTCACCCGGGTTAACTTCAAGTGAAAGATTGTTGATTGCGTTTTTAACATTAGAGTATGAAAAGTTTACATTAATAAATTCAACCCTACCCAAATTATTGTCGCTAAAGTCAACCTTAACAGGATTTGATGGGTCTTTTATTGAATTTTTAACCGACATGATTTCTTTTATTCTTTCATTTGATGCGTTCATTCGGTTAACAATGGTTAGCAGGCTTGAAATTGAAATTATGCAGGTTGAAATTTTTCCAAAGTAGTTAATGAAAGCCAAAAGTTTACCTTGAGTGAGTTCGCCAATATTAACTTCAATTCCACCAAAATAAAACAGAGCAATGATTGCAAAGTTAACCACAATTGAAATAAGTGGTCTTAAAAGAGAATTTAATGCACCGTGTTTTATCTGTGAACTAATAAGGTCATAGTTTGCATTTTTAAATCTTTCAGTTTCAAATGCTTGTTTATTGAAAGCACGAACAACCCTTACACCGGTAAGGTTTTCACGAGTTATGTTTGTTGTTTTGTCAAGTTTTGACTTTATTGTTAAAAGAATTGGTTTTAATTTTTTCATTATTATCCAAACAATAAAAACTAAAATAGGAATAATAACAACAAAAATTAAACTTAATTTTATATTTATAAAAAGCGACATTATAAGTGAACCAATAAGAAGACATGGTGCACGCATAATCATTCTTAAAAGAGAACCCAAACCGTCTTGAATATTTCGAACATCGTTAACCGAACGGTTAAGAAGTGTTGTGGTTGAAAATTTGTCAAGTTCGGCATAAGACAGGCTGTTTATATGTGAAAAAATATCTTTTCGAATATCTTTTCCAACTCCCATCGATGCAATGGCGGCACATTTTTGACCAAAAACTGCAAAAATGAATCCAGCAATATTAAGAATTAAAATAAGAGCACCATTCCAAATAATGTAATGCTCATCGCTGTTTGCAACACCATAGTCAATAATATTTGCCATGATTATTGGAACAAAAAGTTCACAAACAGACTCTATTCCTTTAAAAAATGGTGCAAGAAAAGAAAAAAACTTATAGTTTTTTAAATAGGAAAAATATCCAAATTCTTTTTTCTTTCTTTTTTTCATTCTTGACCCAAAGTGTTGATAAAATATTTTTTTAATAGTATAATTAATAATATAAATTATTATAAATAATAACCTTTTTTAAGTCAAACGAATGGGGGCTATTAATTGATGAAAGAAAAAAATCACACACGAAAAGTGACTAAAAATAAATCCTTTGAAATTCCTCTTGACTACAATTTGAATGAGTATATTTTTAGTGATAAAACAAATGAAAATATAATAAATAAATCTAAAAAAACCAAAAAAAACTTTTTTAAAAATTTATTTATAAAAGAAGATTTGGCAAAAAATGTTATAGAAACTCGCAAAAATGCTATAAAAAACAATAAAAAAATCGCAAAAAACAATCAAAAAAGAGTAAAAAAGTGTAACAAATACATACTTTCATATGAAAAAGAAGAGAGAGATGTTTTTTTGACAATCGACAAATTTAACAATAACGGAAAAAAAACAATAGTATATTTTATTGATTCATTCTATCCTAGCATTGATGGTGTGCTCATGGTTATGGAAAATTATATAAAGTATATGAAAGACTTTTATAATATTGTTGTTTGTGCACCAAAACATAAAAATAAGGGTAGTCAAATTGATAAATATTTTGTTTTATATGTAAATTCTATCTATGTAAAAAAGCAGGGTTATGACCTTGCCTTTCCTCAACTAGACACCGATTTTCAAAAATATATCTCTATGCTTAAAATAGATTTAATTCATTTGCAATCACCTTTTAATATGGGAAGTTTTGGGCTTGCGCTTGCAAAAAAACGAAAAATACCTTGTTTTTCAACTTTTCACAGTCAATTTAAGAAAAATTTTTATGATGTGGTTAAAAATGAAACAATTGCTATGTGGCTCACAAAAATGATTTTGGGGGTCTTTAAAAAAGCAACCGTTGCACTCACAATGAATCCTTTTGCAAAAGAAATTATGCGTGAGTATGGAATAAAAAGAAAGATTGAAATAATTCCTAATGCAACAAATTTGGTAAAAAAAGAGTTTGATACAGAGTTTGAAGAAAAGATATTAAACAGGCATAAAATAAACAAAAATATTTTTAATATAATTTTTATTGGAAGATTTGTTGCGGTTAAAAATATTTATTTTTTGATTGATGTTTTAAAAGATGTTTATAAAACAAATCAAAATTTCAACTTCATCTTTTTGGGGTATGGCCCAGAAGAACAAAAAATGAAAAGAAAATGCAAAGAATATGGGCTTGAAAATATTGTTAAATTTACGGGGCGAATTGATAACGATGATGAAAAGTCGGTTATTATCAAAAACTCTTCACTTATGTTCTTTCCGTCATGTTATGAAACCGATTCAATTGTGAAAACAGAAGTTGCTTGTTATGATGTTCCAACCCTCTGTTTAGAAAACACAGCTTTGTCTTCAGTTATTGTTGACGGAAGAAATGGTTTTGTTTGTAAAAATGACCATAATGATTGTGTTTACAAACTAGAATTTTTAATCAAAAATGTAGATTATGTTAAAAAAATTGGCAAAAATGCCAATTTAGAAATTTATTTTACTTGGGAAAAGCCTTGCAAAATGCTTCATGAACTATATGAAAAATATCTAAAATCCTATTACTTTAAGAATCCCCAAAAAAATGAAGATTAATCCACTAAAAATATTTAAATTAAATTTTAATTTTCTGTTTATATTATATAAAATTATATTGCCACAAAAAATAGCTAAAAAATTAGTAAAAAAATAAAACAAAACAGAAAATAAATAATAACTAGCGGAAAACCCACTAACAAGTGCAGTGAAAATTGCATCAACAGAAAATGCAACGCACTCTCCAAAGTTCTGTTTAAAACTATTATTTAAAACAGAACTTTTTTTATTATCAAAATAAAAGGGTTTAAATTTAATTTTATTTATTAATATTTTATTTTCATAATAATTTAAAGTATTATTTTTTAAATTATTGATTTTTTTATTATTTTTAAATAATTTTACATATTTTTTATGTATTTTTTTAAAATTTTGCGGTTTTGTTAAAATATATTTTATTCCAAGGATTATTAAAATTATAGCATTAACTATCCGCAAAACAAATTCATCAAAATACATGTAGATATATTTTGAAAAGAAAAGTGGCAGTGCAAACATTAAGGTCGATAGCAAACTTAAACATAATATGAAAGGAATTTTAAACTTGATTTTCTTTATGCCATAGGCTATTCCATAACTTAATGCGTCTATGTTTAGGCATAATATTAATAAAAAGAATGATAGCATACTTTATTTTATGAAAATTTGCTTTAAAATGTTTTGAATTTTTAATATAACTCTATATAATTAATGTATCTATATTTATTATGAGGTCATTATGAGCAGAATAATCGCTTTTGCAAATCAAAAAGGTGGGGTTGGAAAAACCACAACATGTGTTAACATGGCAACTTTTATGGCTTTAATGGGTAAAAAGGTTCTTTTGGTTGATTTGGACCCACAAGGGAATGCAACTAGCAACCTTGGTTTTGAAAAGGGAAACAAAATCAATTCAATTTATCAAGTTATGGCAGAAGAAAAACAGGTTCAAGAGGCAATTTATGAAACAAAAGTTAAAAATCTTTCAATAATTCCTGCAAATATTGATTTGGCAGGTGTTGAAGTTGAACTTGTTTATATGAAATCAAGGGAATATGTGATTAAAAATATTTTTGATAAGATTAAAAATAGTTATGATTACATAACTATTGATTGTCCACCATCACTTGGTCTTTTAACAATCAACGCATTTACGGCTGCTGATGCGGTTATTATTCCTATTCAATGTGAATTTTTTGCTCTTGAAGGTTTAAGTCAACTTATGAATACGGTTAGGCTGGTTAAAAAGAAGCTTAATCCTGATATTGCGATTGATGGTGTGGTTCTCACTATGCGTGACACCAGAAGCAATTTGGGTAAGCAAGTGGCAGGCGAAATTCGTAAATTTTTTGCTGATTCAGTTTTTGAAACCACAATTCCAAGAAATGTTAGGCTTGCAGAAGCTCCAAGTTATGGCGAGCCAATTTATGTTTATGACAAAAGTTGTGTTGGTTCAAAGGCTTATAAAATGCTTACTGAAGAGTATTTTGAAAGACAAAAAGATAAATATTTAAAAATTTAATAGAGGTGTAAAATGAAAAGAGGTTTAGGTAGGGGTTTAGATTCATTGTTTGGGTCTTATGATGAACCTAATGAGAGTGTGGCAGAAAAAAGTGAAGTCAAGGTTGAAACAAAAGAAATTGTTGTTAATGAACCTAAAGAAATTGATATTGGGCTGATTGATAGAAATCCAAAACAACCAAGAAAAGTTTTTGATCAAGATGCACTTGAAGAACTTTCTGCATCAATAAAAACACATGGAATTATTCAGCCAATCATTGTTCAAGAGAGTAATGGCAGGTTTATTATTATTGCTGGTGAACGAAGATGGCGTGCTGCAAGGCTTGCAGGGCTTAAAACTGTTCCTTGTATAGTTAAAAACTACACAAAACAAGAAATCAGTGAAATTTCAATAATTGAGAACTTGCAAAGGGAAGACCTAAACGCAATAGAGTCTGCAAGAGCGATTAAAAACCTTATCACAGAATTTAATTTAACTCAAGATGAAGTTGCAGATAAAATTGGCAAAAGCAGACCAGCAGTCGCAAACACATTAAGACTTTTGTCACTTCCAGAACAAATAATTTCGCTTGTTGAAAGTGGAAAACTTTCAGCAGGTCATGCAAGAACACTTCTTGCGGTTGATGACCCTGCAAAACAAAAAGAAATTGCACTTCAAGTTATTGAAAGAGGTTTAAGTGTTCGTGAAACTGAAAATCTTATAAAAAGTTATTTAAGCCCAAAAGAAATTGAAAAACCTGTAATAAAAGAAAAGAGTTTAGAACTTAAAGATTTTGAAAATAAAATTAAAAGATTATTTTCGACGAGTGTTCAAATTAAAGGTGATGACAAAAAGGGTAAAATTATTATAGATTATTATTCTAAAGATGATTTAGATAGAATTTATGACATATTAAACAGATAAAGTAAAGGCGAAAGCCTTTATTTTTTTGAATAAAAACAAAAAGAATGTTTCACGTGAAACATTCTTTTTTATCACTAAAAACAAGCACAAATGTTTCACGTGAAACATTTGAGATGTGTTAAGTTGTTTTGTTATAAGCAATTATCCATATTTAATTATAATGAATAAATAGGGGGTTGACTGTTTAATAAATTTATTTTGATTAATTAAAATGCACAAAGTTAACAATTAGTTTATTACAAATGGTTTTTATGCAGTAAAAATAAAAAATAAGTGTTTCACGTGAAACACTTGTTAAGATTGTTAAAGTTAAATATATAAAAACAAAAATCGCAAAAAATTAATAAAAATAACAAAAAAATACCTAAAAACCGAAATTATCAGCATTTACATAAAAAAAGATGTTTCACGTGAAACATCTTAATGTTTAAAGATAACATTAACAAGGTCATTAAAGTTTAGATAATTATCAAAGAAATTGCTTATTTGTGAGTATATAAACTTTCCAAATAGTGAACTATTAATATATGAAACAACAGGTTCCATAAAGCCTATTGGGCTTAAAAGCTTTATTATTAAACAAATTATCATTAAAATTATCAAACACTTAAAAATTCCATAGATTGAACCCAAAGCATTATCAACAAATTTAACAAAACCAATGGTTCGAAGTTTATTTGCAAGAAGTTTAAAGAGCCAAACAATTAAATACAAAAGCAGAATAGATGTAACAAATGAGATAATATTAACAAAAAATGTTGAATAAGCACCAGAGATTATGTCTGCAAGAGTTCTTGATGTGTGGTCTGATGAGTGAAGAGTGTTATAAAGATTGTCATTATTGATAAATATATTAAATATTGATTTTGTTAAGCCAAAAAATGGACCACTGTTTATTGTGCTTGAAACAAAACCCGACAAGTCGCTTTCGGCAATATCAAGTAGGTTTTTGCCAAAATCTGCGGAAGCGGATAGCATTTTTGAACTGTAAGAACTGGCAATGGCACCACCAAGTCCGCATTTATTAAAAATCCAACCGATAGGTTTGCATACAAAAAAACTTAAAAGGGCATTAATTCCAAAGGAAAAGTGTGAAAGCATTGAATTCATGAGCCCACGCTTTATGCCAATAACCACAAATATGATTATAAATATAATAAGTCCAAGATCTAACCAGTTCATACCATACTCCTATGAGAATATTATATTATAAATTTTTAAA
The DNA here is from genome assembly GCA_944381185.1 of uncultured Clostridia bacterium. Taxonomy (GTDB): domain Bacteria; phylum Bacillota; class Clostridia; order Christensenellales; family UBA1242; genus RGIG1681. The sequence continues at coordinate 547,803 of CALWKE010000001.1, read as the reverse complement.
TTAGTCTATTTTTTGCGACAAAATCTTTTAAATAATATGGATAATTATAGATAATAATATATATATTTATAAATATAATATAAAAAAGAATTGATAAAATTTAACTTTAATGATAGAATATAACAAGTAATATAATGGAGGCATATCGATGAGCGAAATTGAAGAAAATAATCGTGATATGAAAATCAAACAACAAAAAAACACTTTTATGAGAAATCTTTTGATTTGTTTGGCTGTTATTTTGGTTTTCACAATCATTTTTTGGTCTGTTTCAAGAAATTCAAGCGGAACAGAAATTTCATATAATGAATTTCAAACACAACTTTCAAATGGTCAAATTAAAGAAATTCATTTAAATCAATCAAAAATACAAATTTATTATGTGAATGGCGACGCACATTGGATGTATAACCGAAATAGTGCTGAAACAACCATTGTTGCACTTATTAATGAACTTTATGATGAGCAAGAAGCAGGAACATTCGCAGGTTCAATTCCAAAGGTGGTGTTTGGAACAACCACAACGGTTTCAATATTTAACATACTTTATCCAATTATATTGATTGCGGGCTTGATTATTATGGTTGTGATTGTGGTAAGGCAGGTTAAAGGTGCAAACAACAAAAGTTTTGAATTTGTTAAAAGCAGGGCAAGAATTTATCCTAGCAAAACAAAATTTTCAGATGTTGCGGGTGCTGATGAAGAAAAAGCCGAACTTGAAGATGTTGTTGACTTTTTAAAGAATCCACAAAAATATATTGACCTTGGTGCAAAAATTCCAAAAGGTGTGCTTTTGGTTGGACCTCCGGGAACGGGTAAAACTTTGCTTGCAAGAGCGGTTGCAGGCGAGGCAAATGTTCCATTTTTCACAATAAGTGGTTCAGATTTCATGGAGCTTTTTGTTGGTGTTGGTGCGTCAAGAGTTCGTGATTTGTTTGAAACAGCAAAAAAAGCAAAGCCATGTATAATCTTTATTGATGAAATTGATGCCGTTGGCAGACAGCGTGGTGCAGGTCTTGGTGGTGGAAATGACGAAAGAGAGCAAACTCTTAATCAACTTTTGGTTCAAATGGACGGTTTTGAAGACAATGAAGGCATAATTGTTATGGCTGCAACCAACCGTGTTGATATTCTTGACCCAGCACTTCTTCGTCCGGGAAGATTTGACAGAAGGGTAAATATCAGCATTCCAGACATTCGTGGAAGAGAAGAAATTCTTAAAGTTCACGCAAGAAACAAACATCTTGAAGATGATGTTGACCTTAAAACTATTGCAAGAATAACTTCAGGATTCACAGGTGCAGAAATTGAAAACCTTTTAAATGAATCAGCAATTTTGGCGGCAAAGGAAAATCGAAAGAAAATTTCAACCGAAGATATTCAAAAATCAATAATGAAAGTTACACTTGGACCTCAAAAGAAGAGCCGTGTTATTAATGAAAAAGATAAGTATGACACCGCAATTCATGAATCGGGTCACGCACTTATAAGCAAACTTGCCAAAGAAAAATCGCCTGTTCATGAAGTTTCAATTATTCCTCGTGGTGGTGCGGGTGGCTACACACTTTCAACCGATGATGATATGACGGTTTATTTCCGCGAAAAACTATTATCAAAAATTCAAATGCTACTTGGCGGTATAACTGCTGAAAAACTCTATGTTGGAGATATTTCAACAGGTGCGTCAAACGACCTAAAAAGAGCAACAGATATTGCAAGACGAATGGTTTCTGAATGGGGCATGAGCAGTGAAGTTGGCATGGTTTATTGTGGAAGTGATAGCGAAGTGTTTATTGGTAAGTCTTATCAAGAAAGAATGCCATACAGCGAAAATCAAGCGGCACTTATTGACGAAGAAATTAAAAAGATTATAGACTTCTGTGCAAAGGAAACTGAAAGAATTTTAACCGAAAATAAAGATAAACTTTTAACAATGGCAAATGTGCTTTTAGAAAAAGAAACAATTTATGCTGAAGAAGTTGATATGATTATCGACGGAAAGAGCAAAGAAGAAGTTATTGCTTATATTGACAGCAAAGATAAAAAAGATGAAGAAAACAAAAAGCCTGAAAATAATATTGAAGAAAAGGTAAATGCTTCAGAAGAAACAAAAACAGAAAATTCAGCCGAAGTTCAAAAAACTGCAGAAGATTTGATTAATAATCTAATTAAAATTGCAGAAAATAGAGAAAAAGAACAAGAAAATAAAGAAAAAACAGAAGAAAATAATAAAAAATCAGCAAAAAATACTGAAAATTCTTCAAAAAATAGTGCAAAATCTTCAAAAAAAGCAAGTTCATCAAAAACATCTGCAACAAAAAAGAGTGGTCAAACAACAACTAAAAAGAAAACTGCTTCATCAGATGTAACAAAAAAGAAATCTACAAATAAATCTAGAGCAAAAACTCAAGATGTTTCACAAGAAACAAATAAAACTGATATTGATAATTAATAAAATTACTTGAAGGATAAACAATGAAAAAAATATTTTCAAAAATAGCTGCTTGCATTATGGCTGTTGTTGTTTTGTTTTTGATAACATTAAATTTTATCAAAACAAACATTCCGCTTGAATATAATTATAAAGATATTCATCAAATTAATATATTCAATCAATCAACAACATCTATTGGTAAAGATTCGTTTACAAGCGAAGATAAAGAATATGATGACATTTTGAAAAACCTAAACCTTGTTACAAATGTTCCAATTTTTACCCGTTTGGTTAACAGGGGAAGAATTGATGACAAGATTGAACAAGATTTAGGCGGAAAGTTCAATACTTATTCAACAGAGATGAAGCAAAGTTATATTGCAGTTGAAATTGTGTTTTCACAGGCACAAGATTTTGTTGTTTATTATGAAGGTGATTCAAGAGTTTTAACAGCGTTTGCAATAATGTATGTAATTGTTCCGGGTTCAAATTATGATGAAGTTTTGGTTTATTATTCTGAAACAAATGACAGTAATACCCGTGAAAATGAATATACAAAAAATAAGCCAATAGTTCTTTATGGAATATCTAAAAAATTTACAAAATTTATTAGAGAATTAGATGCAAATAATAAATAAACAAAAAAGAGAAACAATTTTGTTTCTCTTTTTGTTTGTCGTGAAACAATTATTTGGTTATTTTGGTGCGTAGGGATTTCTGTGTTTATGATTATAATTAAATAGTCTAACGACTGCAGTGCGGGCGGGTCTGTACCTGCGGGCAGTTGTGCTACGCACGCTTTGAATGTGTTGCACATTTCTGCTTATGGGATTCCTAGGGCTACGCTCGGAATGACGCTTAAAAAAACGTGTCGCCCTGAGCGAAACGAAGTGGAGTCGAACGGGTCTCATCAGATAACTTGGGCGGCGTTCCTTTTCATATATCAATCGTTATAATTAAAAATTATTTTAGTGATTGCTTTGTATTATTGCTTATTTCTACTTATGGGATTCTTCGACTTCGCTAATGCTTCGCTCAGAATGACACTGGAAGAATGAAAGATAATTCAAAGACAAAATGTCCGCAGGTGTTGACCCGTTCAGCAGTAGTATAACTATTGCTTGTGACAACACATTAAAAATAAAAAATTAGAAAGAATAAAAATAAACTGCCAGCGGTGTCTATCTTATTTAACAACTGTGAACTCGTCGAATTGAATGACATAAAGGTAGTGGGGAAGATAAGAAAATTAAGTTTATTAATAAATAGCAAAATAAAACAACACCATAGGTTAATAGTGTTGTTTTATAATTTAAAATGTATAAAAATGCTTATTTTTAATAAAAATATACATTTTAACTAGACATTAAATTTAAATAGCATAACATCGCCGTCTTGAACAACATAGTCTTTGCCTTCGCTTCTAACCTTGCCGGCTTCCTTTGCTTGGTTGTAGCCACCATATTTAACAAGGTTATCATAAGACACAACTTCGGCACGAATAAATCCCTTTTCAAAGTCTGAATGAATTTTGCCAGCAGCACCCGGGGCTTTTGTTCCTTTTAAAATTGTCCAAGCACGAACTTCTTTTTCACCAGCAGTGAGATATGAAATTTGCCCCAATGTTTCATAGCCAAGTTTTATAATTTTTTCAAGGCCGCTTGTTTTAAGCCCAAGGTCGTCAAGAAACATTTGCTTTTCATCATCTTCAAGTTCAGAGAGTTCTTGTTCAATTTTTGCACAGATAACAAGCACGGCAGACCCTTCTTTTTTTGCGTATTCTTTAACGGCTCGCACATAGGCAATGTCATCTTCATTTTTTGAAATGTCGTTTTCAGAAATATTGCAAGCATAGATAACAGGTTTTGTTGTGAGCAAGAAGTATCCATTTGCTAGTTTTTGTTCTTCTTCGCTATTAATTGCAAGTCTTGCAGGTTTGCCATCATTTAAAAATTCACTAATTCGCTTTAAAAGTTCATATTCTTGAATGGCATCTTTAACACCTTGTTTTACAAGTTTTTCTGTTTTTGCAAGTTTTGCAGTAACGGTTTCAAGGTCGGCAAGTGCAAGTTCGGTGTTAATTGTTTCAATATCACGAACCGGGTTAATGCTTCCGTCAACATGTGTGATATTGCTGTCGTCATAACATCTAACAACATGCACAATTGCATCGCATTCTCGAATAGCCCCCAAAAATTTATTGCCTAAACCTTCACCGCGTGAAGCACCTTTAACAAGCCCTGCAATATCAACAAATTTTAAAATGGCTGGAGTAATTTTTTTTGTGTTATACATTTTGCCCAAAACTTCCAAGCGTTCATCTGGCACGGGAACAATGCCAACATTTGGTTCTATTGTGCAAAAGGGATAGTTTGCAACTTCTGCTCCCACCTTTGTTATTGCATTAAAAAGTGTGCTCTTTCCAACATTTGGAAGTCCAACAATTCCAAGTTCCATAATTTCTCCTTACGCATCAAGTTTTAACTTTGATAATTATATAATAAAAAAACAAAAAAATAAAGTAAAAGATTATATTTGCTTGATAGAATTAACTTTTTTGTGTATCATATTTATTAGTTATTTTTAATATATTTTAATAAGGAATTATTTATGAATTTTTGGATATTGATTTTGCTTTGCGTTGTTCAAGGTCTAACCGAATTTTTGCCAGTGTCAAGCAGTGGGCATCTTTTGTTTGTTGAACAAATTTTTGGGATTGAAGGTGAACTTTTGCTTCTTAATTTGTTTTTGCATGTTGCAACTCTTTGTGCAGTTATTGTGGTTTATAGAAAAATAATTTGGGCACTTATCAAAAAACCTTTTCAGCCACTAACTTACAAACTTATTCTTTCAACTGTTATAACCTGCGTGTTTGCATTCACTTATCAAATTTTTGACCTTGATAAATATATGCCAAAGGTTTATGGCTTCTGTTTTTTAATAACATCAATCCTACTATTTTCAACATATATGTTTAAAAGAAAATCAGCAGTTGTTCCCGCCCCTGAAATATCAACAAAAAGTGCAGTTCTTGTTGGTTTTGTTCAAGGATTTGCTGTTCTTCCGGGCATTTCAAGGTCGGGTAGCACAATTTCATCGCTTATACTTGCAGGCAACGATGAAGGCAAGGCGGCAGAATATAGTTTTTTGTTAAGCATTCCAATAATTTTAGGTGGATTTATTTTAGAAATTATTGACCTAGTTAAAGATGGCGGGGCGGGTAATGCTTTTGCCAGCATACCTGTGTGGCAGTGTATTTTTGCTTTTGTGTTAACTTTTTTGGTTGCTATGCTTTCACTTAAAATAACACTAAAACTTTTGAAAAATAATAAATTCATATTCTTTTCAATTTACTTGTTCCTTTTAGGTATTGGCGTAATTATATTTAACTTTGTTTAATAAAAAAATGCAAAAATTATTTGAAAAATAATAAAAAATATACAAAAAAGCAAAAAAGTCCGAAAAAACGGACTTTTTTTGCTTTGCTAAAATTAGGGGAATGTTGTGTTTATTTGCAATCTTTAACTTTTGAAGAGGAATTTTTTACTCTTGAACCACAACACTTTTTTGAACTTGAATTCTTTTCAGTTGTTTTTTTTGTTTTCATAGTTATCTCCTTTTTAGTTTATACTTTTATTATTTGCAGTTTGATTTTAATTATGCAAAATTTGTCGAAAAAAACAATAAACAATTTGTTAATAGTATTGGTGATGTGTTTGTTTTGTATTATTACACATTTCTGCTTATGGGATTCCTCGACTTCGCTCGGAATGACAGCACACCAGCGTGTGCAGGCGGTGGTGCTACGCACGCTTCGAATATGTTGCACATGAAAACTAACATTATTCGACGAAATAATATTAAATTTTACATAATTAACCAAGATAGAAAAGCCGAAGGCAACTGACAGGTGGGATCTGCCCCACTTTTGATAAATTTTAACTTTTCGTTTTTCCGTTTTCAATGGTGATTGTTTTGTTTGTTAAAGTTGATAAAGTTTTTTCATGAGAAAAGATAATAACAAGACATTTTTTGTTTAAAAATTCAAGAATTTTTTTAAGTTTATCAAAATCTAGTTTTTGAAAATTATCAGGGATTTCGTAGATAACCAAAATTTTAGAGCCTGACAAAAAGGCACGAAGAATTCCTAAAAAGAACAGTAGATTAGAACTTATTTTGTTATCGATTATTGTGTTTAATTTGTTTGGCGAGTTTTGAATATATTCTTTTAATCCAAAGTCAGAAATTGATTTTAACACTTGCGACCTGTTAGAGCAAACCATTAAAAGATTTTCGCTGATTGAAATATTATAAAAATGTGGTTTTTTGTTTGTGAATGAAATTATTTGTTTATATTTTTCATCGGGAATATCAAAAATGTTTTTAGAATCAATGAAAATGCTTCCTGAAGATGGTGTGAGTTTTTTATTGAGCAAATAAAAAAGAGTGCGTTTGCCCGAAGCGGAAGAACCTAAAATCAAATAACTTTTTCCGAATTCAAAGTGAAGATTTATGTTTTTGACTGGCGGAAGACTGCTCACTATATTTTGCTTATTTTTTTCTTCTTTCAAAAGTGATGTGTTGTAAAAAACAAGTTCATAACTTTCAAATTCAAGGTTTTTTGGATTTGTTTTAGTTTCTTGAAATTTTAGTGATTCAAGTTCTGATAGGGTGTTATCAATTTCTCCAATTTCGGCAAAAATGCCAAAAAAGGCAATCAGATTTTCGGCGGCATAGGTTAGGTATGGTGTAAAAATAAGGTAAAGTGACAGTGTAAAAACAGTGGACCTTACAAGTGTGATTAAATAAACCATAAGTGCAAAAACTGTTAATTTAAGCAAAAATGATATTAAATTGTTATTAATAAAGTAATAATTTGCGATTTTTCGTTTAATTTTTATATTTTCAGAAACATAGTTAAAATAGCGACCTTTAAGCGAATGTTCAATATTAAATGTTCGCTCTTCTTCGCTTCCCAGTTTTATGCTGTTAAAAAGGTGCAGTGTTTTCTGTTGATTTTCGCCAAAGGCCTTTGTGTTGTTTTTGATTTTAGTGTCAGTTAAGTTTAAAAGAAAAACAGAAACAAAACTAACGGCGGTTAAAATAAGCCCAATAAGTGCATTATAATAGAATATTATTGCAAGCAAAATAATAGACTTTATTAAAAAACAAAGTTTAAACAAAAACTCTCGGCTGAAATCTACACAATTTTCAATGCCTGATAAAACGGACAAACTTAAAGACTCAATTTTGCTGTTTGCCTTTACATTTTCATAAACATAATGATTTAAATTTAAACTTATTGTGCTTCGTGCCTTTGAATTTAAGATATGATAAATAAAGTAAGAAATTGTTGAGATAATAATTATTATAAGATTTAAAAGAAGGTAATATGTTGCGGCACTAAAGTCATAAACGGTTAAACTTGAAATTACATTTGCTGTGAAAATTGGAGTTAAAACGGAAAGAATTGAAGGCACCAAAAGGGCAATGAATTCAAATATCAAAATCACTTTTTTAACATTTATTAAACTGTAATAGCGTTTTAAAACCTTTATGCTTTTCAAAATTCACCTCAAAATTATAAAAAATAGAATAAAAAGTAATAAATATATAAATATTATTGAAAAAATATTATTTTTTGTTTATAATTTAATTGTTAACAAAATTAATATAATAATTCGTGGAGTGTTAAAAATGAGTAAAACAGATAGAACCACTGATTACACCGACAAGGCGGGCATATCTCTTCAAAAAAGATTAAAGTGGGATAGGCGTTTTATGGAAGTTGCAAAAGTTGTTTCTTCTTGGAGCACCTGTATTCGAAACGGCAGGCAGGTTGGTGCGGTTATTGTTCGTGATAAAAGAATTATTGCAACGGGCTATAACGGTGCACCATCGGGGGTGTTAAGTTGCGTTGAAAGGGGCGAGTGCCTTCGTGACAAACTTAATATTGCCAGCGGAACAAGGCAAGAGATGTGTTATGCCACCCATGCCGAGCAAAATGCTTTGGTGCAAGCTGCAAAACTGGGCGTGTCGGTTGAGGGTGCAACAATTTATGTGACTCATCGCCCTTGCACAATTTGCACAAAACTAATAATTAATGCGGGAATAAAACGAATTGTTTATGGCTTTAATTATCCTGATGAATTTTCAGTAAAACTTTTAAATGAGGCAGGTATTGAAATGGAGTATTTGCCTTTTGATAAAGGAGAGTAATATGGACGCATCAACATTAAACACTATCATGATGGCTTTGTCGGGCACAATTATTGGTCTTTTGGTTATTGGATTTTTAATTGGTGTTTGGCGAGGTTGGAAAAAGTCACTTGCAAGATTTATTGCACTTTTAGTGATTTTGCTTATCGCACTATTTTTAACGCCAGTGATTTCTTCGGCAATAATTAATGCCTGCACGGACGGCACAACAATAAGCATCTTTGGATTTACTTACGATTTTCAAGAACTAGTTTCTTCAATCGCAGGCAGTTCAGAAGGGCTTGGCGATATTGTTGCCGCTGATGGCACAACAACAGAACTTGCCTTTGCTCTTATGAATGTTGCGGTTAATGTAGTTTTGTTTGTTGCAATGTTTCTTGTGCTTTCATTACTTGCACTTTTTGTTCACTTTATTGTGTTCTTGGTTCTTCACTCAAAGGCAAAGAAAAATGGAACACTCACAGCAAAAAAAGCAGCAAACAGACTTATTGGTGGTGGAATTGGATTCTTCTCAATGATAATTATTTGTTTCACTTTCTTAATTCCGGTGTTTGGCGTGATGAATATTTGCAACACATTCATAACCGATGAAAAGGGCGGTGAAAGTGCAAATGCTTCGGTGCTCACTTCGTCTTCTATTCAAAACTATTTGGGTGCAAACCTTTATTACACCGAAGATGAGAATATTGGAACTGTTGAAACCTATGTTGAAACCTATGCTAAAATCAAAGAAAATTATGATAAGTCGCCAATGGGTGCGGTGTTTAATGCACTTGGAATAAGCAAACTGGGCTCAATTAGTTTTAACTATTTAACATCGGTTAAGTCGGGCGACCTTGAAGTTAATGTTACAAATGAAATCGTTTCAGTTATAAAAGTTTATAATGAATATAAAGAAACTTTTGTTGCAAATAAGTTTGATATAACAAACAACAATTCTGTTGACGGAATAATTTCTATTTATGATGTTGCAACAACTTCAAAAATTGTTCAAAGTTATATTATTGAACTTTTGCCAAAACTTTGTGAAAACTGGTCAAATGGCGAAGCCTTTTTGGGAATTGAACCACCTGTTAGTGGTGAAATGACCCAAATGTTAAATCATGTGCTTGAAATATTCAAAACAGATGACATAAACAGAATTTCAAACAACCTTAAAGCTGTTATGGGTGTTGTTAAAGTTGCAAACAATAACAATTTAATTTCAACAATTCAAGCAGGAGATGTTGATGTTATGGAATTTTTGGCAGGTAATGAAACACTTGTTAAAGATGCCGTTCTTCAACTTTCAACCACTCCTGAACTTCGTTCAAACCTTCCAATAATAATAAATGATGCCCTTGCAATTGGCTATAAGAGCGTTGTTGGCGAAGATGCAAGTTTTTCAGGTGGAAACTTAACAAGTGAAGAAATCGCTGCAATTAATTGGAACAGCGAAGCAGATGTTTTTCAAAAACTTGTAAACACACTTTTATCAGTATTTGAAAATCTTCAAGATGACGGCTCGGCATCAGAATCTTCAAATCAAATGTTAAATGAACTTTCAAGTATTGGTGAAGCGATTGATCTTTCAAGAAATTCAGTTATTTTAAGCGACCCAATGAAAGAGTTTATTACAGGCTTCATTAACACCGAAAATGTTTCATTAAGTTTAGATATAAAGAGCCAAATAAATGGAAACATTAATAACTATTGGACAAGTGAAACATATAGTTTTAAGGCAATGTTTAAAACCCTTCAAGAAACCGCTAGCCTTGTTGATAAAATGACATCTGACCCAGAAAATGTTACACTTGAAAATATTAAAGACACACTTGTAACAGTTGCGGGCAGTCAAGAGATGAAGGATTCCATTAAAGATTTAATCAGTTCAGATATTGTTGATGAACTTGTTCCTGAAGAATACAAAGAAACCGCATCGGCAGTCACTGAAATGTTTGGAACATTCATTGATGAAATCACTCCTGAAAAGATTGAACAAGACATTGCAGCCGCTGATGAGATTATAAATATTATCAATGTTTCACAAAATCATGGCGGAAACCTTTCACTTGGCGAAACAGAAGAAGAAAAGAAACAAGCGGCAAATAATCTTGTTGAAACCATTGCAAATTCAAGTGCTGTTATGGCAGTTGTTGATGCAGTTAACACAAGCACTGATGCTTCTGCAATCAAAGATGTTGTGAATAGTCTTGGCGGAGATGTAACCTACATTCAAGATGCTCTTGAAAGTGAAGATTTGAACATTCCTGCTGAAGCAAAAGATGCCCTTGCAAACCTTTTTGGAAGAAACTAAAAAATAAAAAAGTATGGAGAAATCCATACTTTTTTTGTGTGGATTTTATTTTTTCTGTGATATTTCGGGTGGTAGGGTGCTGTTATTCCGAGTGGCAGTTTGCAACATCCGTGGGAAGTTTGCCTTTGGCTTTTCTACCTTGATTTTTATTGTAAGAATTATTTTTTTTCGTCGAATAATGTATTTTTTTTTGCAACCCATTCAAAGAATTGTGAAGCACATTCTGCCCACGGGTGCCGACCCGCTGTCATTCCGAGCGTAGTCTAGGAATCCCATAATCGTAGATGTGCAACAAATTAAAAGAGTGCGTAGCACTAGTTGTCAGCGGGGACAGCCCCGCCCCGCGGGTGCAGACCCGCCCTGATCTTTTGATTTTACAAATTTCTGAAAAGTTATTCAAAAAATATAAATTAAAAAAGTATACAAAATTTGGGTTGATGTGGTAATATATTGAAGTAGGGGGAAGTTTTTGCTATGAAGAAAAAAGAAATAAAAAAAATTCCTGTAATAATTAATTGTGACACAGGTATTGACGATGCAGTTGCACTTATGCTTGCGGTTAAAAGCGGAGTGCTTGATATAAAACTCATAACCACCGATGTTGGTAATGTTGAGCCGGTTAGGGCGGCAAAGAACACACTCAATATTTTGGAACTTGTTGGGGCTCCTGATATTCCAGTTGCTGCGGGCGACGGCAAACCGCTTGAAAAGGAACGCCCAAGAGTTGCGGTGCATGGCAATGGCGGTCTTGGCGAATATGTTTTTGAAAAAAATTCAAGAAGATTGCTTTCAGATGATGCCGTTGATGCAATGGCCAATACTCTTAACGAAAGTGATGAAAGGGTGACAATCATTTGCTTATCACCAACAACAAACCTTGCAAAACTCATAAAAAAACACAAAGAGTGCTTGGACAAAATTGAAAGAATTGTTTTGATGGCGGGCACTATTGAAGATGTTGAAAAAGATGAAATGCCATACCCTGAATTTAATGTGGCAACCGACCCAGAAGCTGGTGAAGTTGTGATAAAGTCAGGCATAAAACTTGAAATTGTTCCAATGGAAATGGGGCACACCGCCTATCTTGATTGGGAAGATGTGTTTAAAACAAAAATAGAAAATCACACAGGCTCGGTTTTAGAAGTTGTGTTTAGAAGTTACAAAGACCGTCATGTTAAAAACGGTATTGCCACTCATGACGGCTGTGCAGTTGCCTATGTAACAAATCCTGAACTTTTTGAAACCAGTCCCGTTTGTGCAAGCGTAAAATATTATGAAAGCATAAAAACAGGTGTGCTTGTTATGGATTTTAAAAAGAAACCAAACGCACTCACCTGCACAAAGATAAACATTCCTAAATTTAAAAAATTATATTTTAAGATGCTTGAAAAATGCAAATAAAAAGTTGGAGTGAAAAATGAACAAGGCGGTATTTTTAGAGTTTGTGCGTGGCTTTGTGCTCAAAATGTTCACGGGGTCAGAGATTATTGGTGAAGAACCTTCATCGCCAAGAGATAACTATGTTGCCCAAGGCGAAGCGGGTTCAATAAAAATCAAATTCTCAAAAGAAGATACCTTTCGTGTTATTGTTAAAAGAGCACAACCTTTTAAAAATTTCGAAATTCATCTAATTCGGTCGATTATTGACGAAATGAAGAAGTTAGATGAACTTTCACTTTCAAGTGAATATCGCCATGGACTTGAAAATATCATCATTGAAAAGGCAATTTGCAGGTCGCTTTCAAGTTCATCTTCAAAAACTTTAAGTTTGTTGCTTTCAAAACTGGGTTATTGGAGTCAGCGAACCTATGAAGGCAAGCACCCAGCCATTGGCTGTGTTGTAACAAGGCGAAAGGCGGGAAGCAAAACCAACATGAACCTGCATATTTCAAGAATTTTTGATAAAGACTTTTCGGCAATGCTTTCAGACGGGGAAGATTCTTTTGTTGAAATCACCGCTGACGGCTTTGTTAGCGACTATGTTTATGCACCCAGCAAAATTGACTACTCGCTTTACGCACCTTATATGAACCTTAAACTTGCAATGCTTTCGGTGGGTTCAAAGATTGGTGTGTGCCTTAATCATGAAGGCGAAATTTTGATTTTTAAAGATAGAAGTCTGCTTTTTGCAAAGCGAAGCGGGCATTGGGTGTGCTTCACTCATGACGAAATTGTTAGCAAACTTTCCGAGCAAGCGGGCGAATATGAAGATGTTCGAAGAGCAATTTATCTTTCTGCTCTCGACACAAGTTTTAACCGCTTTGGTGGCTGTATTGTGCATATAAATAGTGGTGACTCACAAGAAGTTTTAAAACATATTGATGAAGCCGATGTGCTTTTAAAAGAAAGTTACGACACAATTCAACAAAATAAGATTAATCAATCATTTTTTGCGACAACATTCGACACTCAAACAGAGATACCTGAATTTGATAAATTTTTAACAGAAGACAAATGTGTGAAATCCGCAACATTAATAAAAATCATTTCAGGCAAAAAATTTCAGGAACTTGACCGAAAACTTCGTCAAGAACTTATTGCAATGGATGGTGCGACCGTTATTGATTATGACGGAAAACTTTTGGCAGTTGGTGCAATAATAAAGATTGAAGCGGGAAGCACTGGTGGTGGCCGCCTTGCCGCTGCAAAAACCCTGTCAAACTATGGCATTGCTATCAAAATTTCTAACGACGGCACAATGCAGGGCTTTAAGATGGACAGAAACAAACTTCGTGCAAAAACAGTTTTTGTTATTTAAAAATTTGAGTATAATAGATATAGCAAAATGGTTTTATTAATAAAAACACTTTGCATTTAAAGGAGATATTATGGTTACACTTTGTATTTTAGACGGATTTGGAATCAGAAAAGAAGAAAAGGGAAATTCAATCAAACTTGCGGGCACGCCTTATCTTGACAAACTTAAAGAAAGGTATCCACACACGCAAATTGAAGCAAGTGGCGAAGCAGTGGGGCTTCCTGCTGGGCAAATGGGCAACTCTGAAGTTGGGCACCTAACTATTGGTGCGGGCAGAGTGATTGAGCAAGACCTTTTGCATATTGATAACGAAATCAAAAAAGGCAACTTTGAAAAAAATTCAGCACTTGTTCGTGCTTTTGAGTTCGCTGAAAAAAACAATTCAGATTTGCATTTGCTGGGGCTTTTGTCTGACGGTGGGGTACATTCTAAAATAACACATTTGTTTGCAATTTTAGATGCTGCAAAAAATTATAACATTAAAAATATTTATATTCATGCAATAACTGACGGTCGTGACACACCAACTGAAAGTGGCATTGAATTTTTAAAACAGACCACTGAAAAGATTAAGGGAACAAATGCAAAAATTGCAACCATTTGCGGAAGAATTTATGCTATGGACCGTGAAAAGAGATATGACAGACTTCAAAAAGCATACAATCTTTATGTTTATGGTGAAGGTGAAAAGTTTGACGACTTTGAAAATGCAATCAAAGCAAGTTATAATAAAGGTATAACAGATGAATTTGTTGAGCCAGTTATTATTGATGAAAACGGAACAATTAAAGATAGCGATTCAGTAATCTTTTATAACTATCGTTCAGACAGGGCAAGAGAAATAACCTTTGCGTTGACAGACAAAACTTTTGATGCTTTTAAAACAGAAAAGTTTAACAATTTGCTCTTCACACCAATGCAAGAATATGCAAAGGAACTTGCTGGGCTAAACACAATCTATCCACCAAAAATTGTTGAAGATAATCTTGCATATTATGTTTCAAAGGCGGGTATGAAGCAATATCACATTGCTGAAACCACAAAGTATGCACATGTAACATTTTTCTTTAATGGTGGCATTGAAAAACAATATGAAGGGGAAGACCGCAAACTTATTGAAAGTTATAATGACAAAAATTTTGCAGTTCACCCAAAGATGCGTGCCGAAGAAATAACTGAAGAACTTTTAAAAGTTATTCCAAGCAAAAAATATGATTTTGTTTTGGTTAACTATTCAAACCCTGATATGATTGGGCATACTGGCGAACTTGATGCTGCAATCACTGCTGTTAAATGCTGTGATGAATGTGCCTACAAAATTGCACAGGCATCAATTGATGCAGGGGGCGATTGCATAATCATTGCCGACCACGGAAACTGTGAAGAAATGGAATACCCTAATGGCGAGCCAAACACAAAACACACAACAAACCCTGTTCCATTTATTTTGGTTAGTGAAAAATATAAAAATGCAAAATTAAAACAGAACGGAACACTTGCAAATGTTGCTGCAACAGTTATGGAACTTTTGGGGCTTGAAAAACCAGATGACATGCTTGAATCAATGATAGAAAAATAAAAAATTAAAAGACACTTTTTTAGGTGTCTTTTTTGTTTGAAATATAAAAAATTGTTGTTATAATTGTTTTATGGAAAAAACCCAAAAACAGGGAATGATTGCAAGTTATAAACTTCTTTGGAAATTTATGACGCACAAAGACAGGGTTTGCTTTGTGTTGATTTTTCTATTTTCAATAGTAACGGCACTCACAAAAACTTTTGAGTCTTTTTTGCCATCGCTTATTGTTGCGAAGTTTACTGGTGAAAGAATTTTTATTTTAAAATATTTTGATTTTTTGAAGTTGAACACAGTAAGTTACATAATTTTAATGTTTGCAATAATAATTGTTTTATGGATACTGGGAATGCTTCATTATCGCATGATTGATGTTTTTGCAAGGCGAATGATGTGCAGGGTTAACCACAGGGCACAAGAAATCATTTTAATGAAGCGAAAAAATCTTGAGTTTAACATGACCATTGGTGAGGCAAACTATATTTTAAAAAGTGCCGTTGACAATATTTATGATATGATAGAGCCTTTTTGCTGGAATATGGCATCATATTTTTTGAGTGTAATAATCATGGTTTGGCAACTGTTTTCGCTCAATCTTTGGGTGGGACTTGGCACAATTTTAATTTTGATTTTAATTTTTATTTGTGTTTATGTTCGAATGAGATTTCAAAAGATTATCGTTGACAAAATTGAAAATACAAATGCAAAAATTGGCAATCATTTTTTAATGGTGCTTTCAAACCTTCCAATGATAACAATTTTGCAGTCAAAAAAGAAGGAACAACAAGAACTTGACAAGCAAAACCAGCAATTTTTTAAAGAGCATAAAAAGCGTGCCAACCTTGGTTTTTGGTATTGGAATATTGTTATTATAATTGAGTATGTTGGCGTTGCGGCACTTTTAATTGTTTATTTGTCGATGAATGAAGGTTCGGCAGTTGCGGCTTCAATAACAATTATTGTCAGCGGAATTGGTGCAATTTATGGAATGGTTGAAGATTGGGGCTTTATTGTTTGTGACATTCAGGCGGCATCAATAAAATTTATGAACATAAACAAACTCTATCCAAGTGAATATTTTGGAGAACTTGCAAATGAGCAAGAAAGTATTGCAAAAAATGACAATCTCAAAATTAAGAGATTAAAAATTATTAATTATTCAGTGCATCTGGGAAGTTTTGAAAAGATGTATAATGTTAAGTTTAATTCGGGCAAAGTTTATGTTATTTCTGGGCAAAGCGGACAGGGTAAAACAACACTAATTAATGCCATGTGTGGGCTTCGTGAATGTGACAGCGGAAAGATTGTGATCAATGGCGAAATTGAAACCAAATCACTCTATGATTATCGTGATAAAATTTCTTATCTGTTTCAAGATTCGGTGTTATTTGACCGTTCGTTTGAAGAAAATGTTGCCTATCCAGATGAACAAATGAATGATAGGGCAAAGGAACTTGTTAAATTTTTTGAACTTGACAAGGTTCAAGAACGAGCAAAGTATTATTCAATAAAGCAGATTTTGTCGGGTGGTGAAAAAAAGAGACTTGATATAATAAGGGCACTTTCTAAAGATAAAGACATTTATTTTCTTGATGAGCCAACCAATGAACTTGATGCGAAAAATGTTGAAAAGGTGCTTGAAGTCATAAAAAATCTTGCAAAAGAAGATAAAATTGTTATTTTGATTTCACATGATAAGCGAGCATTAACAATTGCCGATGAAGTTGTTAAGTTGCAATAAAAAACACCAAATATTTGGTGTTTTTTTTGCGGTGCAATCACCACAGGGCGGGGCTGTCCCCGCTGACAATTGGTGTGTTATACTTGTTTGAATGTATTGCACATTTCTGTTTATGGGATTCCTAGGGCTTCGCTAACGCTTTGCTCGGAATGACAGCACACCTGCTTGTGCGGGCGGTGGTGCTTCGCACTCTTCGAATGTGTTGCACATGAAAACTAACATTATTCGACGAAAAAATACTAATAATTACAAAAACAACTAAGACAGAAAAGCCGTTAGGCAACTGACAGGTGGGGTCTGCCCCACTGTCGCCCTGAGCGGAACGAAGTGGAGTCGAATGGGTCTATTCCGATAGTGCGTAGGCACTCCTTATTATGTTGTAAGTGTTTGCATTGTAGTATTGCACATTTCTACTTATGGGGTCCTTCGACTACGCTCAGGACGACACGGGGGATAATAAGTTTTGTTTAGTTGCTCATTCCTGCTTATGGGATTCCTCGACTACGCTCGGAATGACACGGGAAGAATGAGTGAAAAAGCCGAAGGTAAATTGCCCGCGGTGGCAGCACCGCCGAATGGGTTTATTCAAATAGTGCGTAGGCACTTTAGTGTTTTTTAACTTTTTTTAATCATACTTAAAAAATTTTAAAAATGCTGTCAGGGGTAAGAAACAATTATAAAAAAATGATGTTATCATAAAATCACCAAAGGGGGAATTTATGGCTAACATTATTAATATTACAGAGCGGGGAAATCGCCTTGATATAACCGACACCTACACTCCAATCGTCTGCGGAAATTCTAATTATGAACTTCATTTTGATTTTAGCGATGAGTGGAGTGAGTGTAACAAAAAAACGGCGGTGTTTTTTGTTAACGGAAAAAAGACGGCTGTTGAGTTTGAGGGTGATACGGTTGAAGTTCCAATACTTCCAAATGCACCATTTGTTTATGTTGCACTGATAACTTCAAACAATTCAAACAAACAACTTGCAAGCACACAACTTCGTCTCAGGCTTGAAAGCACGCCACTTCTTGATGAAACAAAAGAATTTAATCCGCTTCAACATTATCTTGCGTCACTGCTTGGAATAATCAACAATATTGAAAGTGGAAATTTAACGGTTAAAAAAGCAGAGATTGCTGAAAATGTTTCAAATCCAAACATTTTGATTAATGGTGATTTTAAGGTAAATCAACGCGGACAAAATTCATATACTGGAACTTCAAATTACACGGTTGACAGGTGGAAAAATTCGGGAACATATGTTTCAGTGAATGAAAGTGGAACAATAACGGTTTCACATTTTAATGGTTGGAATTATTTAGAGCAAAAAATTGAAGATTATGAGAAGTATAAAGGGAAAACATTAACATTAAGTGTTAAAGTGAAATCACTTTCATATTCAACAGGAGTTCCATCTATTTCAATTTATGATGGTGTTGATGCATCATCAGTCAAAATTAGTGAAGCAGGAATATATAGTGTAACTAAAAAAATATCCGAAAATGCAACATGTTTAAATTGCAGGGCAATTTATAATGGTTCAAATTCAAGTTCAGATATTTCAGCTGAACTTGAATGGGCAAAACTTGAAGAGGGTGATGTTGCAACAAGGTTTATTCCAAGGCTTTACGCCGAAGAACTTGCCCTTTGTCAAAGATATTATTTTATGATAAAAAACACTGCTCAAAATTTTTTGGAAATTGCAACAATTGTTCCGGCATCAACATCGGCAGGATTTGCAGTTTTTAATTTTATTGTTCCAATGCGAAAAATTCCAACAATAAGTTATAGTTCGTTAAATGACTTTAAAGTTGGCATGAATGATTCAACAAACTCAACAACAACCATTGCGTCAATGAGTTATGCAAATTCAAATAATTTAAACACAATATATAAAAGTTATGTCACAGGCACAGGTTTTGTTTCAAATCAAGCAAGTTATATTTGTATGCTTTATGGTGGAAAAATTGAATTTGATTCAGAAATGTATTAAGGAGTGTTATGAGAAAAGAAAAGCATTACAGACTTTGTGATATGACTCTTGATGAACTTATTTACAGAAACCTAGATGCCAGCCACGATTTTTATGAAAGGTTAAAGCAGAGAATAAAAGAGTATAAACCTAAAACCGCACTTGATAACTATAATGCAGTGTTAGAGCGTATGAGAAAAAAGAGTTGGAGCCCTAACGGAAGATAAAGTTAATGGAAAATTTTCAAGAAAACAAACAGAGTGAAAGATTAATCAATCATCAAAAATTTATTGAAGAAGTGCATAGAAAGGCAGAAGAAGAAATTAAAAACAGCAAGCCCCGCCCAAACTCAATTGAAGATATTTTAAATAAAACACCAAAGTTTATTAAAGTTTTTAAAGATAAGGAGAAAAGTAGTTTATGGAAATGGAAACAGTAGATTTTGACAATATGAGCGATGCTAATATTAGTGAAGAAACTGATGAAGTTGAAACAGAATCATATGTTAATGGAATAAAAGTTGAAGATGAAAATTTGATTGAAGAAACCGAAAGTGAAGTTCAAGATTTTGAAGATGATGACGCTGTTGTTGAAGATATTTCAAAAGCAGTTTTTGTTGAAAATAATCATGGCACAAAAGTGCTTGATGAAAGTTTAAAACCTATTGGGGTTTACGCCAAATATGATGAAAACGGAAACATAATTGAAGTTAACAGCGATATCTTTATTAAAAATTTTGATGGTTGGACAAAGATTGATGAAGGTTATGGCGACCGCTATGCCCACGCCCAAAGCCAATATTTTAATGAGCCATTATTTATGAAACAAAAAACAACAGACTAACATCTGTTGTTTTTTTATAAAGAAAATTATTAATTTTTAAATTTATTTTCAATAATAGAAAGACGTTCTTCAAGTTTTGATAACTTCTTTTTTGTGTCATAAAGTTCTTTGCCCAGCATAAGTTCGTTTGATAAAATTTTATTTTCTTTTTTAGAATTTAAAGCATTATCAAGCCATTTTTTAGAATTTGTTATTGCAATATCAAGATTTTTATTTATTTTATCATAATTTAAATTTGTAAGTGTTTCTGTTGAAAGAGCAGTAACATCATTCAAATTTTCAAACATATGGTCACCAACGCCAGCAATTTCTTGTAGCGTATCAAATCTTGAAGCTCCTCGTGTTCTATTTACCAAAACGGCAAATTGTTTGTTAAAAATCAAAGAGAAACAAAATCCATGGAAGGAATCAGTTACAATATAAGAAGCATTTTTTAAATGATAAATAACTTCTTCAATTGTTGCCTTTGAAATAATTCCACAATCTTTTAAAATATTTTCTCTTTCTTCAGCTTTGTTTTGCCTGTCTGTTACAGTGACCAGTTTGAGTTTAAGTTTTTTTGCTAATTTTTGAAGTTCAGTTGCTTTATCAGGTGTTGGGTCAAGCATATATGAAAATAAAAATTTCCCAGAGGTTTTGCGTTCAGCATTATTTGCAAGCATTTCCCAGTTAGATTGATCACATAAAAACACAGGGTCCATAACTTGAGTTGCATCAACTTCAAAAACATTTTTGCAAATATCAACACCTTCAAATTCTCGAACAGAAACATGGTCAAACTTATTAATTAAAAATTTTGCGTAAGGAATTTCACTATCAGGGAAAAACCTTTTAGTGTTTCCAAAAGACGTTGCATAAGAAATTTTTCTTTTATCATCATCTGCAAAATCAAGCAAAAAATTATAGCCTTGATTTATCATGGCATCATAATACCACAATGTATCAGATGCAACAATATAGCCATCAAAATATTTATTATTCTCAACCATTTGTTCAGGAGAGTATTTCATTGTCATTCGATAGTCATATCGTTTATTAAATTCGCCGGCATTGTTTCTATCAAAATTTGGTGGAGAGATAAAAGCAACCGAAAGCCCAAGTTCTCCAAGATATTGATAAAGTGCAAAGTCAGTTAATGTTGAGCCATAGTTTGAACGGCTTGTTTGAATCCACCACCCAACAATACCAATATCCATAATAGCCTTTTCAGCATATCTAACAGACTTTGAAAAAGAGTTTGTTTTAAGGTGTTTGAAAAAGCATTTGTGCATTTTGTTTGGCTTTGTAGGAAAAAGAAAAGCCCCATTATTTTTTTTACAAATTTCCACAGCAGAATTATTTTCAATTAATTCAAATCTTTCAAATTGATATTTAATTTTTTCAAAATATTTTAAACCTTTATCATTATTAATAAGAACAAACGAAGTTCCTTTTTTATCGTTCCAATCTTCTTTATAAGATGAAATACCCCAAAAATCACCAAGTGTTATATCACCAACTCTTTTTTCTTGTGAATAATTGCAATAATAACATGCTTCTCTCATTGATAATCCTGATAAAAAGGCTTTCATATAATTTCCATTATATAGGTCATAATGAGTTTTGTTATTTTTAAATGCGACACTTATAAGTGTTCCCCAGCCGTATTTTTTATCTCTAAAATCAACAGAAGAAATATTTTTTAAGTCATTATTAGAAACTTCTTCAAGAAATTTTTTGTAAGCAAGTGGAGAAGGTGTTCCATGGCAGAGAATGTCAATTGTTAGCAGGTTTTCATAATCTTTGCCAAGATACGATTTCAGGGCATCAACTTGACAAGGGCAACCACTAAATAAAACAAATTTTCCGTTATCAAGATTATGTTTTACATCTTGATAAATAAGTCCAACTTCGCTTTGAACATATTTAGATTTATAGAGTTTGTTAAGTTCTTTTTGTTTTGTTATTTTTGTAAGGAACACTTTTCGATAAGATTCATTAAAAGAAGCCCCATAAACAATGCCACCATTACTTGCAACATATTCAGCCAATATTGGAAACACACCGCCACTGCTACCTTGATTTCTAAATTTTTCTTTACCCCAAACGGCATAACATTTGTAATTCTTATTTAAATTTAATTGTTTTGAAAGAGCAGGGCATTTTTTAGCACAAAGTCCACAATGTGTGCATTTGTCATTTATAAAAGGTCGCAAAAACCCTTCTTCATCGGGTTTCATTTCAATTGCATTGAATGGACAAATATTCATACAAAGTGCACAGCCTGTGCATTTTGATTTTTCTAAAATGCTTACATTTTCCATAATTACACCTATTTATTTTTATTTTTTTTAATATTTTTCTTTAGTTTTGTTTTGAAAGTTTTTCGGTCAAAGAGAAGCCAAAAAATTGCTCTTTTAAATTTTGAAAATTTAGAAATATAGTTAATCAAATATTGATTTGATGAAATTAATTGAATGTTATTTTGATTATTATTTTGTTTAGATTTTAAAAGATTTGACCATATTCCAAATATGCTTTCTCTGTTATATGCACTATAAACAAAATCGTCTTCTGTTGCTGAACTAAAAGCATATCTATCGAATTCAGAAGCATTTAAAAGGTAATAGTCGAGTGCAAGAGAAGAATCAATTTTTCTTGGGGTAAGGTCTTCTAAATATTCATCAAACATATTCGAAAATTCAACACAAAAATCATAAGCACCTTTTTGAAATTCTTTTATTGCAAAGTTTTGATAATATTTAGAATTATCTTCTTCAAAAACGAATGAAAGTTTTCCATTTTGAATATTATATCCCGTGCAAGGTGGTTCAGGTGCCGACACAATAAACTCACGAACAATTGACGACATATTAGGTGAAAAATCATAAAATGAATGAATTTTAAATTTATTTTTTGCCATCATATCACTTGAATATCCGTTTGAATGAATAAAGAAAGCATCAACCGATTTGTTTGAAAGGTCACAAATTATTGATTGAAGCCTTCCACTATAGCCAATATCAAAGGTGGCAGTTTTTTCAGGAAATTCTTTTTCAAAACACAATTTAATTTCTTTTCTTTTTTCTTTTAAAAGTTTTTCATTAAACTGGTATTTAATTATTGCTTTTGCAAGTTTGTAGAATTCATTTTTTGAAGAAAGTTTTTTATCTAAAATAATTCCATCTGCAAGATATTTATTTTTAATTTCTTCAGTTAGTGGAGATAAAATTGGTTGAAGCATATTAATAATATTTGTTGGGGTGTGAAGCCCGGCATTAATATTAATAAATTCATAAGCACCAAAAATATCTTTTGCAGATTTTATGCTGTAAGGAAGTAAGCACTTTCTTGAAGCATAAAAATAATCTGTTTGAATTTTGTCGCCCGTTTTTGAAATAAGATAATCAAAAATCTGTTTAATAACAAAGCCGTCTCGAGCCAGAAAAACCACTTTTTTGTAGTTTTCTTTTCGAATAACATTTAGCATCCATTTGCAAACACCAAAAAAGTGCATTCCAAGAGTGTAATAACCTGTGTGATACACATCTGCGTTAAAGTTAGATTTTTGTTGAAATGGTTCAAATGGGTTATCAAACCATTTGTTTGCTGAAAGTGCAACCATAGACCTAAATGAAAGGTCGTTTAAAGGAGCAGAAACATCAACAATTCCGTTAGTTTTTTGATTGTAAAAACTTAATGCAGAACCTGTGTAGATGTCACCAATTTTATTTTCAAAAGTTTCGATGGTTTTTGGAATAAACACAGACTGCATTCCTTTTTGTTTTGGCAAAATATAGTCTGAATTCCAATTATCTCCAAGGTGTATAATTTCATTTGGTTCAAGTTTAGATTCTTTTAAAAGAATATCAAAAAGTTTGCCTGAACTTTTTAAGGCTTTTTTATCGCTTGAAAGATATAATTTGTTAAATCCAATAATTCCGTTTTTTAACAAAAGTTGTTCAACAAAATCTTTTTCAATATACATGTCTGACGTTAAAACAACCTTTTTGCCAGCAAATTTTGCAAGGTTAAAAAGACTAACAGCAAGTTTTCTTGGTTTGCAAAATTTAGTTTCAAGCCTGCATTCTTCTTGCATAATTTGTTTTGAAATGTTGCTGTTTATGTCAACAATATTTGCAAGCTCTTCATAAATTTCAGAAAGAGTGATGTCTTCAAACATTGGTTTAGACAAAAACAGTTTTCGCCTTGCAGAGTTTTCGGCTTCTTTTCTTAAATCCAAAAAGGTTTTTTCATTCAAAAAAGGAACAAGTTTTGAAGCAAATTTGCCAACGAATAAAAACAAATCATCAGGGGAATAGAGTGGGCGAATTAAAAGCGTATCAAAAATATCAAAACTTACAAGTTTTATTTCAGGCTTTGTTATTTCGTGTTTAATATATTCAAGTCTGTCTGACCATGGGGTTGATAATTCTGTAAAATAATATTCGTGAATATTTGGGTGAACAATTTCACTAGAACCAAAAGAATTATTAATAATTTGAAGCGAATTTTTATCAATATAATTTTTATCAGCCAAAAAACCAACCCAATTTCTGCGATAAGTTTGTTTGAAGTTTTCAATATGATTTTTATTTTTATTAAAAACTTTTTTGTCATAAGATTTCATTGCATTTTCAACAAAATCAAAAACATTCTTTATATCTTTTATGTTGTTTAATATTTTTTCTTTAGGAAGTGTTGTGCTTGTTGACGCTTCGCTGTGTCTGTAATAAAAATACGCATCTGCATCAGCAAAAGCCAATTTTTTTGCATGAGTATAAAAAACAGAAGAAAAGGCGATGTCTTCGCACATAACAAGGTGAAAATCAACCATTTTAAAATATGGCAAACATTCATCAACTAAATTTTTTGAATAAAGTTTATTCCAAACAGTGTGCCACATAAAGCAAGAGCCCTCTTGACTTATAAATGTGTTTAAAACATCATTTCCAGATAAGGTTTTATGTGTTTTGGTTAAACTTCTTGAATTGTTAAAATATGATTTATATTGGTTTTCATCAACATTTACTGTGTTTCCAATAACCATATCAGCATTTTCATCAACAATTTTTTCATGAAGCAATCTGAACCAATCAAAAGACACAAAATCATCGGCATCAACAAAGGCAACATATTTGCCACTGGCAACCTTCATGCCCTCAACCCTTGCTCTGAAAAGCCCCAAATTTTCTTTGTTAGTAACAATTTTAATTCGTGAGTCTTGTTTTTGAATAGCCTTAACAATACTCATTGAAGAGTCAGGAGAACCATCATCAACACAAATAATTTCTAAATTTGAATATGAAGAATTTCTAATGCTATATAAGCATTTTTCAATAAATTTTTCCATTTTATAAATTGGAACAATAACGCTAATTAAATCTTGTTTCATTTTTTACCTCTAATAAAAAGTTTTGTATAAATTGATTTATAAAACAATGCATGTTTTGATTTTTTAATTTTCGCAAGATGTTTAAGTTTAAA
Source organism: uncultured Clostridia bacterium (assembly GCA_944381185.1). Lineage (GTDB taxonomy): Bacteria > Bacillota > Clostridia > Christensenellales > UBA1242 > RGIG1681. The sequence continues at coordinate 522,491 of CALWKE010000001.1, read as the reverse complement.
TTTTTTTATTGGTGAAAGGTAATAGGTCTTTTTATATTTAAAATAATCATCTTTTGAAATGAGTTTTAATTTATAGCAATACTTTGAAAATTGACGACATTTTTTTAAGTATTGTTTTATGATTTTTATTTCACCATTTTTTAAATTTCCAAGCGAATATCCTTTGTTTAAATAAAATTTAATAAGTTCGTAAAGATGAATCGCAACACTTGAAAGTAAAAACAAAATATTGTTTTCTTTGCAAAATTCAATTTGGCTGAAAATTCCATCAATATCATCAAAATGTTTTATATAATTTGAAGATGCAGAAATATTTTGCTTGTGGTTAACATGATGATAAAGTTTGTTTGAACAAGTAGAGATTTTATTTGCCAAAAAGAAGAGTTTAAAAATAACAAATTGGTCTTCGTGAATTTTGTTTTTGGGAAATGTTATATTTTTAAACAAGTTGCGTTTAAAAAGTTTGTTCCACACAACAACAAACCCATATCCGTTGTTTTTATTTGACAAATTTTCTATGGCATTATAGTTTGAAAATTCTTCATCTTTAAAATTAACAGTTTGGAGAGTTTTGTTATTTTCATTTTCTTCAAAAAAAGAACAAATTGAAATGTCAGCATTGGCAAAAGAAAGAGAATTGAAAAGCATTTCAAGCATTGTTGGTTCAACATAGTCATCACTATCAACAAAACAAACAAATTCACCGCTGGCATTTTCAAGCCCCACATTTCGAGCAACAGATAGGCCTTGATTTTTTTGATGAATAACTTTAACGGTGTTTTTATATTCACTTTGGAATTTATCGCAAACAATTTCACTTCCATCAGATGAGCCATCATCAACTAAAATAATTTCAATATTTTCGTATGTTTGGTTAATTAAACTTAAAATACATTTTTCAATATAATTTTTTACATTAAAAACTGGAACAATTATACTAATCAATGGATTTTTTAAACTACTTTTCATTTTCACCAAATCTTTTCGCAAAACAATAATTTTGCTAACCAAATTGAACTTGTATGAATAGTTTGTTAAAAAGAAAAATGACAAAATTTTTGATTTTTGTCGAATTTTGTCATATTTTTTATGAAAATTTATTATATTTTTGCGTTTTTTGTGTTAAATTCTTACTTTTCTTTTAAATCATTTTATTTTTATTATTTTTAATGTTAAATAAGCCAAAGAATAAGCCACGATTATTGACATAACTTGCGATATTATGGTATATTTAATTAGGTCTAATTTTAAAAAGTTAAGGATAAAAAATATTAGCAAAATTATTGTTTTGCGAAAAGATTGAGGAATAAAGAAAAAATGAATAATAAGATAATAGTTTTTGGAATGGGATATGTTGGGTTGTCAAACGCAATATTGCTTTCACAAAACAACGAAGTTGTTGGAATTGAAATAAACAGTGAAAAAGTTGAACTTTTAAACAAAAAAATATCTCCAATTAAAGATAGTGAAATTGAAGATTATCTTGCAAATAAAAAACTTAACCTATCTGTTAAAACCAAAGATGAAAAATTTGCAAAAATTGCTGATTTTGCAATAATTGCAACACCAACAAATTTTGATGAAGAACAAAATTATTTTGATACCAGTTCAGTTGATAGCGTTCTTGAAAACCTTTCTCAAATTGAAAGTCAAGCAACCGTTATAATTAAATCAACCATACCAATTGGCTACACAAACAAAGTTAAAGATAAGTTTAAAAATTTAAACATAATGTTTTCTCCTGAATTTTTAAGGGAAGGCAAAGCCCTTAAAGACAATCTTTATCCAACACGAATAATTGTTGGTTGCAACAAACAAAATGAAAGTGAACTTGAAAAAGCAAAAGAATTTGCTGAACTTCTTAAAGAAGGTGCGATAAAAAAAGATATGCCAATTCTTGTTATGAACACCTTGGAAGCCGAAAGTGTTAAACTTTTCTCTAACACATATCTTGCAATGCGAGTTGCCTATTTTAATGAAGTTGATAACTACGCAATTAAAAACGGGTTAAATACCAAAGATATAATTGAAGGAATGTGTGCCGATTCACGAATTGGAAACTTTTATAACAATCCATCTTTTGGTTATGGTGGTTATTGTTTTCCTAAAGACACAAAACAGTTGAAGGCAAATTATAGTGGCATACCAAACAGTTTGATTGACTCAATTGTTGATAGCAATCAAGTTAGAAAAGAGTTTATTGCTAACACCATTTTAGATAAAACAATTTCAACCGATACCGTTGGAATTTACAGACTGATTATGAAGTCGGGTTCTGATAACTGCAGGTCAAGTGCAATTTTTGACATAATAAAAATTTTAGCAAAAGAACGAAAAGTTGTGATATTTGAACCTAGCATCAAAATTGCACCAGAAGGAACCGAACTTGAAAGTGACCTTGAAAAATTTAAAAAAGAGTGTGACATAATTTTGGCTAACAGGTTTGACAAGGCTCTTGAAAACGCAAAAGAAAAAGTTTACACAAGAGATATTTTTGAAAGGGATTAAATGTATGGAAAATATTAATATTGTTTTTATAACAGATAATGATTTTTCAATTCTTACAGGTGTTGCAATTTATTCATTAAAAAAACATAGAAATGATAATTGTGTATATAACATTAATATAATTTGTAATAATGTTGATAATAATTATATATCTAAATTTAATAAACTAAAATCAAAAAATTTTAAAATTAACATTATTAAAGTTGATGGAACAAAATATGAAAATTTAAAAAAAGATAATTTGCACGTGTCAACGACAGCTCTTTTTAAATTTGATTTACCTAATATATTTCAAAATTTAGATAAGATTTTATATATCGATGGCGATGTGTTATTTCAATCAGATTTGGTAAACCTTTACAATGAAGATATATCAAAAGTTTATTCAGGGGTAGTTGTTGATTATAATGGGTTAACATATCCATCTGACTTTAGAAAAAGGTTAAAGGTAAAAAATAAATATTACTTTAATTCGGGAATGTTACTATTAAACTTAAAAAAATTAAGAGAAGATAAAATTCCACAAAAACTTATAAAATATAGATTATATAAAAACAACTTTTATATGGATCAAGACGCATTTAATGTTGTTTTTAAAGATAAGGTAAAATATTTATCATTAAAATATAATTTCGTAATTACTTGTTGGAGAAATTATAGTGAAGATATTTTTATTAATTTTTTTGGATTAAAAAAACAATCAAAAATGATTGATTATTTAAAAAATGCTGATATCGTTCATTTTGCTTCTGCTGATAAACCAAGCAAATATATTGATGTTCCATTAGCAGAAGAATGGTTTGAATATTTTAGAAATTCACCATTTAATAAAATAGAATTAAATAGAAAATATTTAAAAAAAATAAAACCAGATCACGTATATTTTACAAAACAAGAACTACAAAATGAAGATACAATTAAAATTGATAACCCTTTAGTTTCAGTTATTATTCCTTCATATAATGCAAGACAATATATTTATAGAACCATTTTATCTGTTACAAGTCAATCATTAAAAGATATTGAAATAATATGTGTTGATGATGGTTCAACAGATGGAACTTATGAAAAGTTAAAAGAATTTGCATCAAAAGATAATCGTATAAAACTTTTTAGACAACAAAATCAATATGCGGGAGTTGCAAGAAATAATGGGGTGCAAAAAGCAACAGGAGATTATATAGTTTTTCTTGATGCAGATGACCAATTAAAAGAGAATGCTTTAATGAAAATGTATAAAAAAGCAATAAGTTTTGACTCGGATATTGTTATAACAAAGGCGTTTTCTTTAGATGATAAAACAAAAAAAGTGTCAATTGATGGAGCAGGTTTTTCATTAAATGAAAGACTACTCCCTCCAAAAGATGTTTTTAATGGAGATGATATTCCAAAATATATATTTAATATAACAGGTGGAAATCCATGGGCAAAAATGTTTAAACGTTCGTTTATAATTGAACACGATATTAAATTTTTGCCGATAAAAAGGTCAGAAGATTTTTATTTTGTTGTTATAGCACTTGCATATGCAAAAAGAATAACTTGTGTAAAAGAAAGACTCTTATATTATCGTATTAATAATTCAAATAGTCTTGAATCTACAAAAGATGAAACCCCATCATTATTTTGGGATGCAAATATGATCCTTTATAATTACCTAAAAGAACATAATTTATTTGATAAATACAAACAAAGTTTTTTAAATAATTCATTAGATAAAATAGTAAATAATTTTAAAAATGTAAAAACAGTTGAAGGACTTGATAAAATATTGACTATAATAAAAGAAAATTCTAATACATTTTTTGATTTTAATAATCATAAAAAGGACTATTGGTATTCAAAAAACAATTATGAGTTTATTCAATATTTGTTGGGAATTTCAAATATAATGAAGTATTTTAATGATATTATAGATGAAAACAAAAAATTAAAGATTATATTAAAAAACGAACAAAATAAAAGCAATTGTAAGTCAAAAAAAATAAAAACTCCATTTAAACAAAAGTTAAAATTAGCAAAAAAAAGGGGAATTAAATATTGCTTCATTAGAATATTTGCTGGTAAAAAAGCAGGAGATGAATATTTAACTAAAAAAGGATTATGGTAATTTGGAAGAATATATAAAATTTTTCCCAAAATATTTTTTTTAGAAGTTTATTTTCTCATTTTAATATTAATTATTTGTTTTAATATTTTATCAATCTATTCATTAAATATTGATATTGGCACTAAAATGCCTTTCGATTTTGTAATTGTTAATGTTGATGTTTATAATAAATATAATAGTTTTTTATTAAATTATTATAAAAATGTAAAGACAATTAATAATGTAGAAATATTAGTTAAAAACTAAGGAGAATTGTGATATGAACTATAATTATGCTTTATTTTGCAGAGGATTTGTTTTTTCGGACAAAAAAATTGAATCTCCAAAAGAAGATTGGAAAAATTTTTCTTTTGAATACTGTAATAAAACATATAGTTTATGGTATGATTCAAAAAATCAATTTTCTTATAAAAGAGAAGATGATAATATGTGTCTTATTATGGGATATGCGATGGATACTATTGATTGGCATATGGAAATTGATTTAATTTGTAAAAACTTAATAAATAACTTAAAAAAATCATTAAATAATTTTTATGAATATATAGATAATTTAAATGGAAGGTTTATTATAATTTATGGACATAATCAAAATTTATATGCTTTAAATGATGCTACCGCTATGAGAAGTGTTTATTATCATGAAAAAGAATGTATTATTGCTTCACATTATGAGATTATTGCAGGTTTAACAAAAGATGCGAACCATCCATTTTATGAAATTTATAATAAAATACAAAAAAATAGACCTTGGACATTGCCAGGAGATTTGACCCCTTATAAAAATATAAAAATTTTATTGGCTAATCATGAAATTGACTTACAAAAATTAAATATTAGAAGATTTTATCCTAGAGAAAATCATAAAGAAACAACATTAGATGAAATTTTAACAATTTTACCAAATCATTTAAAAAATCAAATGATAACACTTGCTAAATATACGACACCAATTATATCAACAACAGCAGGGAATGATAGCAAATTGACAATTTCGGCATGTAAAGAAATAAAAGATAAATGTGTGTTTTTTACTTTTGTAAATGAATCACCAAATTTGAAAGATTATAACCAATTTAATAGATTTAAGGATTATAATTATGCAAAAAAAATTAGTGAGGTTTATAATTTAAATTTTAAGACATTAAAGTTAAAACATTCATTAAATGATGAAATGCTAAAAATAGTTAAAAGAAATCATTATCATCAACATATTCCAGGTGTAATTCAAGAATATTTAAATGAATTACCAAATGGAATTCACGTTCAAAGTAATTTAATTGAAATAATTAGAGATTTGACTTATGTTTATCCAAAACCACCAAAACATAATTCACCTCAAGAAATCATGTCAGGATGGATGATGTATTGGTCAATTCGTCACGAAATAAAGGATATAATTAATGACTTTTGGAAGAGAAACCAATGGGATGAGATTTTTGATTATGAAAGAGTTAGATTATTTTATTGGGAACAGAGAATGAGTGCATGGAACAATGCGGCAACTTTACTTGAAAATGACTGGGCATTTAACACATATATGTTATTAAATTGTAGAAAATTATTAGAGTTTGGTTTTTGTGAACCAAAAATAATTAGAGATAAAAACTTAATAGTAAAGTTAACGACAAAGAAGTTATGGCCTGAATTATTGTATTATATAGAAAATAGTGAAGATAGTTTATTTGATTTATACAAAATAGATAAATTTAATGAAATAAGATTAAAAAATAATATAACCTTTAATACAAATAGTAATAATAAAATATTTAAAATAATTGGACTATATGAAACAACATTTGGTTTTGATAAAAAATACATAAAAAAAGATGACTATTGTGAATTAAAAGTAAATAAAGAAGTTATAGATAAAGAATATATTCAAATTAATATTAATGTTTTGCCTAATATGTTAATAGAAAAGAGTTGTTTATACGTATATATAAAAATAAATGAAAATGAGATATATTCTGAAGATATTACTAATTTAATAAACAATCCATTAATTATTAATAAAAAATTAGATCTTGATAAATTTGATAGTTTAATAATAGGAATGAAATGTATAAATGAAATAAATTCAGAAGAATATGGAAATTATGCCGTATTAAATATTGGATATATTAACCTTTCAGGTCAAAAATATACAAATATTATTTCATTATAAAAAAGCCAAAATATTGGCTTTTTTTAATAAATTTCAGCATCTAATGATATTTTTGAAGAACCACTTTCATGGTTTCTTAAAAAAACAAATTGATTTGTATTTTGAATTTCTGTTTCAGAACCACAATTTAAAATTATTTGATTGCAAAATATACTTCTAATTGAAATATTATTTGGTTTATATATTGTTTGGAGTCCAGCAGTAACTATTGTAAATCCATTTCCATAAACAACAAGAGTTGGAGTAATTCTTAATGGATTTGTTATTGTAATAATAATTTGTGAATTTGTTGTTGATGTAACACCACCTATACCAAACAAATCATAATTATTGTTATATGGTTTTATTTCTAAATAAAATCTTTGGCAGAGGGCGAGTTCTTCGGCATAGGGGCGAGGGGTGAAAATTGTTGGCGATGTGCCAACTTCTAATTTTAAATAGGTTAAAGTTGTGGTTGCTTCAGGTGAAAGGTTTATGCCAAAACCTAAAATGCTGTTTGTGTAAACATTCATAACAAGTGAAACACCAGTTGAAATGGTTGCGGTTTTAAGAGTTGTTGCAGTGGTTGGTGCTGTGGCTGGAATGGTGGTTGTTAAAAAGTAAATTTCGCCAGCGATTTTTGCAGAAAGTGTGAGTGATTGCCCTGCAAATGATGAATAGGGTTCTTCTAATTTTTGAACAAAAGTTGTGCTTGCTGATGTGCTTGTGTTTGAAAGGGTAACACCGCTTGCGGTTTTTGTTACAGTTAAATTGTTTGAGCCGAGCCATCTGTCAACAGTGTATTCATTTTTTGTGCAGTTATAAATTGTGCTTCCACGCTGGTTGATTTTGAAGTCGCCGTTTATAAGCAAGTTTGAATTTGATGAGTTGAGTGCAATGGTTGCGGTGTCGGCAAGTTCGGCATGCTTTGCTTTAACAGTTCCATTAACAAGCCCGTTTATTTTTGAAATCATTTCCTGTGCATAGTTTGAGAGTGGTTTAAATTCTTTCATGTCATCGGCATGAAGGGTTGGTTTTAAGTTAAGTTCAAAGGTTGAAGTCACTTTTGCTTCACTTTCACTTTCGGCTGACATAATTATTAACTTTGCATGATTTGCATTTGGAAGTGCAGGAACAGCAAATGTGTCGCCCGAAAATTCGACTGCGGTTTTTTTGCTACCTATCACAAAAACTGCAATTTTGTTTTGAATATTGCTCCAATCGTCGCTAAAATCAATTGAAATTGAATAATTTTTGTTTCCGCACACAATTGGGGCATAAGGTGTTTTGATTTTTAAATGGTTGAATTCTTCTTTTAAGTTTATTTGTGTCATAATATCTCCTTGTTTATTGTTTGCTTTTATTTTAACATACAAATATTGATTTTTAATTCAACCCCTGTCACAATAATTTTTGAAAGATTTCACTTGTTTATAGATAACATAATTTGAAATAAAAAAAGCAAAAATTATTATTTTTTAATAATTTTTGCCATATTTTTTATTATTTTTATTGAATTTTTGCGATTTTTTATTATGCAACTGCGTTTTCAGGTAGTGTTCGATTCGCCTTGAACCACTCGGTGTCTTTTAACACCGTTGTGTTGTTTGAGCAAAAGACTGCAATGGTGGTTTCTTCGGTTTCTTGATTGGTGCTGGCACAAACAACAATATTTCCGTTGAATGATTCAAACTTATTCGCCTTGTAATCAACGCAAAGGGTTGTCACATAAATTTGATTGGTGTAAGGTGACACCCTGTCAATAAATTCTTGAGTAGGGAATTGATTTTCATTTTTGCTTGTGTATTCACTGCTTCCTGCACAGCAACAAACGCAAACAACATTAGGTGTAATCACTTTAAGCAAGGCGTTTGATGAAGAGGTTTTTGAACCATGGTGCCCTGCCTTGTAAAGTTCAACATGTGAAAGTGAATTACGATTGAGTTTAACCAAAGATTCTTCGCCTTCTTCTTCAAGGTCGCCAGTGAACAAATATTTTTTGTCGCCCTGCACAATTTGCAAGTAAACAGAAAAATTGTTTTCAGAATCCGCTTCATCTTTGTTTTCTGGGTGATAGAATTTTTGGTCGAGAATTTCAAAATAAATTGAGCCGTCGTCTGAAAGGTCAAAGGTTCGGCTTGCCGTTTGCCCATTCATTGTGGCAGTGCCTTCAATGCAATCAAGGGCAGTGAAGAGTGCTCCGTTATTATCAGTTAACTCTTCTTCAACTTCACGGCGATAGTTTTTGTATTGGCTTGCACTTTCACTTTTATAGGTCTGGGCGAATTCAATTATTGTTTCAACTTTGTAAAGGTCAAAAAGGCTGTCGGTTGAACTGTTTGTTGCAAAACCTGCATAGTGGTCTTGATGAGCGTGGGTCACAACAACATATTCAAGCACGCCGTCTGTGCAATAAGTGTCGATATATTCTGAAATATATGGAATACTGCTTGCTCTTGAGCCGGCATCAATCAGCATTTCGGTGTCGCCAACTTTAATAAAGGTGCAGTCGCCTGTATACTTGTTGCCCAGTTCAATAAAGTGAATTGATAGGTCGCTTGATGTAACAACTTCGCTATCAATTTCGCCCGTTACAACGCTTTCATACTTTCCACCTGCAACCTTTTCAGGAATTTTGTAAGAGTCAGGAAGTGACCGATAGGTTTCAAACACAAACCCAATGGCGAGCCCCAAAACAAGACAGATGATTGAAGCAATTATGTTATTTGTTTTTGATGTTTTTCTTCTTGCCATATCACACCTCCTCACCCAAAACAATTATGTTTCGAATAAGTTTAACCGTGCTGAACTTTATGTTAGGGCAGGTGTAAACTGCGTAGTATATTCCCGCAACAGATTCATCAACGGCGTCAACTTCAACTTCACTTTCAGTTAGGTCAGAGCGGTAGTAATAGGTAACTTTGCAATCGCTAGAAATGTCCTTTCCAAAGGCGATGCACTTAACGCCCAGTTCGGTGTAGGTGGTTTGGTCTTCATCGCTTCCAATATAGATGTCGGCACTGCCGTTTGCATAGGCCATCATTTCAAAAGTGTCATTTTTAAAGGCGAATTTAGAAACAAAAAATCCACCCGCCACACCAATAATAAGACAAAGAATAACTGCAACAATGCTGATGCCTGCTTTTGAAAGAGTGCGTTTGGCTTTTGTTTTTGTTGACCTTGAAACTTCAAACCCGCCATCGTATTTCTTTTTAGAAACTTTGGTGGCTTTCATTCTGTCGTAATCCATAGGCTTCTCCTTTTGTGATTAATATAATTTTATGATAAAACAAAATATGAAAAATTCAAAACATGTGTGCCACATTTTTGCACAAAACTCAATTAATTTGTTTAAGATTATATTTTGACACTTTTTTTGCTGTGTGTTATTATATAAAAAGAATATAAAGGAAGATGTTATGGCAAAACTATCAATAATTGTTCCTGTGTTTAACACAAAAGTAGAATTTTTTGTTACCTGCCTTGAAAGTTTAAAAAATTTGTCGGTTAAAGATTTAGAAGTTATTGTTGTTGATGACGGCTCAACTGAAAATTATGATAACTTAAAAAAGAAATATCCGAACTTCAAGTTTTTTAAAACAGAAAACAAGGGCACTCTTTCTGCACGCCTTTTTGGAATTGAAAAGGCAACAGGTGACTATGTTGCTTTTGTTGATAGTGACGACAAGGTGTCGTTTGACTACTATGAAGCGATGTTTTTGATGGCAGAGGAAACAGGTGCTGAAATCGTTATAAACAACTGGGCTTTTTGGACGGAACGGGCAAAGTATGTTTGCCAAAACGATTCAACAATAAAAACCAATTTTATTTCAGAAGAAGACGGCGTTCTTCGCAGATACTTTCGTTTTTTTGGCACCGAGCATTCATATTATGTGCTTTGGAATAAAATTTTTAAAAGAGAACTTTTGCTTTGGGTTAAAAACAGAATAGACCAAGAAAATTTAGATAAAATGGTCTTTGCCGAAGATGTTTTAATCACTTTTTTTGCCTTTTCAAAAGCGAGCAAAATTGCAAACACACATCTGGGCAATTATTATTACAGAATTCATGACGGGCAAGAGATTTTTGTTAGCAGTGAAGATAAGTTTTTTAATCAGCATTTAACCATGTCAAAAGTATTCTCTTTAATGGAAAAGCATTTAAAAGAAATTGGCAGATTTGACGAGCTCTCAAAACATTTTTATATGTGGAAAAACATAATGGCGTCTTCGGCTTATGAAACCGCAAAGCATTCAAAATTTAAAAACAAGGCAAGGGAAATCAAAGATATTTATGGTGTGAAAAAAGTCAAAAGACTGCCTTGGGTGGCACACAAGCCCTATGCAAAACACAAACTTTTGCCACAAAATGTTGAAGAAGTTGAAAGTGCAATTCAAAAGGTGTTTTTCAGCAACAAACATTTGGTTGTGTTTGCAAAAAAGCGAAGTTTTGCCTTTCAAGAACTTGTTATGATTAAGTTTTTATTTGGCAAAAAGTTTGACTTGGCAAGCACAAAAAAAGTTGCAAATTTTGTTATGCCAAAAGAAAAACAATCATTTAAACTTAAAATTATTCATAATCGATTTTTTTATAGCTTGGGGATACTTCTATTTCCAAAGGGAAGCAATATTCGTAAAAAATTAAAATCTAAACTTTAATAGGAAGAACAAATGGAACTTGTTAAAAATTTGAAAAAAAATCAGAATGTGCTCTATGAACTTGTTCGAAAGAGTGTTAAAACGCAATACAGAAACTCCACTCTTGGTGTTTTGTGGACAATTTTAAACCCACTTCTTAACATGTTTGTTATGTGGCTTGTTTTCTCACAGTTTTTTGGAAGAAACGACCCACTCTATCCAATTTATCTTTTAACGGGTAACATTATGTTTCAGGCACTTCGTTCGGCAACAAGTGGGGCATTGCCTTCGGTGGTCAACAATAGAGGACTCCTTTTAAAAACAAAAGTTGATGCGTATATGTTTCCACTTGCATCAACGATGTCATCACTGGTAACTTTTGGATTTTCTTTTATTGCACTTCTTTTAATTATGGGTGGCATGGCAATCTTTGGTGGCTATGACATCTTTGGTTATCAAATTTTGTTTGTAATTTTAATGCTTCCTGCATTTGTTCTTTTTGAATACGGAATAAGTTTGTTTTTGTCGGCAATATATGTTTATTGCAGAGATATAAAGCATATTTATAATGTGTTTTTAACACTTTGGACCTATTTAACACCAATCTTTTATAAGGTAGATATTTTAAGTCCGGGGTCACCAGCCTTTGTTGCAGTTAAACTCAACCCAATGTATCATTTTGTGAATTATTTCAGAAATGCAATGTATAACTTCCACTATATTGGCTACGGAATTCCATACATGCACACACTGGGGGTTTTATATTTATGTGGATTAGTTTCGCTTTTTATTGGAATTGTTGTGTTTAAATCATTAAAAAAGAACTTTATGACAAACATTTAAGGAGAGTTTTATGGCAGAAGAATCTAAAAATGAAATAGTTCAGGGTAAGAGTATAACAAACGAAAATTCAGATAAATCATCAAGTGAAGAAAATTTAGAGCAAAGCCAAAACCAAGAATTTTTAGTTGAAGCAGAAAATGTTGGCATGCAATTTAAGGTTCGTGAAACAAAAGTTGACACACTTAAAGAAAGGGTTGTTCAATTTTTTAAGCGAAAGAATAAAAAGAAATTTTTAACCGTGCTTGAAGATGTTAGTTTTAAGATAAAAAAAGGTGAGTCGCTGGGTGTTATTGGGCATAATGGTGCGGGTAAGTCAACACTTCTTAAAATTGTTGCGGGTATTTTTAAACCAACAAGCGGAAAGATTAAAACCAAAGGCGAGGTTATTTTGCTAAATCTTGGGGCGGGGTTTGACATGGAGGCAAATGCCATTGAAAATATCTATCTTAATGGTGCAATTTTGGGTTTTAGCAGAAAACATATGAAAGAGAAAATCAATTCAATAATAGAGTTTGCTGAACTTCAAGACTTTGTGCAAATGCCACTTAAAAATTATTCTTCGGGCATGATTTCAAGGCTGGGGTTTGCAATTGCGATCGATATTAAGCCAGACCTTCTTTTGGTTGATGAAGTTCTTTCAGTTGGCGATGCAAACTTTCAAAAAAAGAGTATGGAAAAAATTCAAGAACTCAAACAAAGAGGCGTGTCGTTTATGTATGTTTCACATAACATTGCAAGTGTGCAAAAATTATGCGAGAATGCACTTTGGATTGAAAATTCTAAAGTTATGGAATATGGAAAGTCAAATACTGTTTGCAAGCACTACACAGAATACTGTGAAAAACTAAATAAAAAACAATAAAAAATTTGTTATAAAAAATAAAAAATAAATGTTGACAAAAAAGATAAATTATATTATATTATTGTCGTTAAGCATGTTTTTGTTTACGCATAGTGGTTTAAAGCGGGCAAAAAGCATAACGAACAATGTGGCGGCGTAGCTCAGTTGGCTAGAGCAATCGGTTCATACCCGGCAGGTCATAAGTTCAAATCTTATCGCCGCTACCAAACATGGCCCCATCGTCAAGCGGTTAAGACATCACCCTTTCACGGTGAAGTCAGCAGTTCGAATCTGCTTGGGGTCACCAAAACAGTCAATATGCGAACTATGAATGTGTTTATATTTTTAAAAGTTCACATATTGCAATATTTATAAAAAGAAGGTAGCATTTTTGCTACCTTTTTAAGTTAGAAAAATATTAATTTAAAATTAGTTTTATTTAAGATGTATAAATTAAGAGGAAGTAAAAAATGAATAATAAATATTTTTTTGAAAAATATATTAGTGGCTCAAAAAAATCTCTAAACAAACTAATTAACTTATTTTTTTATGCAAAAATGAATATTAAAGATTTTATGATGAACCTTGAGTCATATCAAAAATATTTTGCTGAAAAAATAAATAATAATTAAATTAAGTTAAAAAGTGATATTGAAAATTTTGAAGCTAATAATTTAATTAAAATTAACAGATTATTATATAATGCAATTATATCGTTAGATTCTTTGTTTTATATTTTGTATGATGAAAAAAAGAATAAATGGATTAATGGGGAAGATATAATTGAAATTATAGATGAATTTAAAAATTTATCAAAAGTTAAACATTTAGATAAGAATTTAGATTTAAAATTTATTATTCATCGTGCAAGATGTAAAATATTGCACACCGGAGAATTTGTTGGTAAATTTGCTACTTTGCCATTAAAAGAAAATGATAATAAATATATAGCTACATTTATTTTGGATTTTTCTAAGTTTTTATCTAAAAAATATTTAAAAGATAATAAAATGGATAAAAACTATTGTCTTGATGCACATGAAGTTTTTCAAAATGATTTAATTAAATTTGAAACAATTGAATCTAAATTAAAAAAATTGATAAATTCTAAAAATATTAAATAATATAGATATTTGAAATATCATATTGTAAACCTTGATAAATTCAGGTTTTTTTGTTTAAAATTTTTAAAGAATCTAATAAGAATAAAATTGTGAAAGAATTGTGAGACAAATAAAAAGTATCACTGAATTATTCAGCGACTAATTTGTGTATTTTTTGAATTTATTATTGTTTGCATTTTTTATATTCTAATATATTTAGAATAATAATATATAATATAATTACTATGTTAATAACAAAAGAATTATTAACAATTGTTTTTATTTTTTCTTTTGTATATCTAAATTTGGCTTCATCTTGGGAATATCTTAATTCAAAATTTTTGTCACCAATGGTATAAGTTACTTTTTCTATATTACAATCAACAACAGGTTTAAATCTTTATAATTTTCTAAGTAATATTTCTCATTTGGTAATAATTTAATATTGTAAAAATCATAAAACTCTATCTATTTTGTATTATTTTTTATTCCAAAAATATGAATAATAACACTATCAACATATATGGTTTTATCAGAACGATTTTTTATATTTCCTGAAACATTATAACTAATTAATTCAAATTTTTCTGAAATATAAATAGAGCAAGTATAGTCTTTATCTGTTATATTTATAATAATTCAACCAAAGAGAAATATAGTAGAAAATGCAAAAACAATTGACATTAATATAAGTATTCCTTTTTCTTTTTCAGACATTTTATCTCCAAAAAATTTATAAATGATAATCCAACAATACTTTGCAAGTAAAATTCGCTTATTGTAAGTTGTTGTTTTGCCATTACTTTCTCTTATTAAAAAACTATTAAGTTTACTTTCATTAAAAATAGATATTTCGCATTTAAGTTCAAATTTATTTGTATAAAATTTTAATTTTTATGTTTTATCAAAATAGTGTTCTTCATCTTGTTTAACAACTTTATAAGTGTAATTATTTTTTACAATTTTATCCAAAATTGGTTTTACAAATTCAAAAATGTCTTAAACTGAAGAAATAAAACTTTACCAACGAATTTGAAATCAAATAATTGTTTTTTACAAGTGAATATTTCTAGTGTTTTATATTTAATATAAAAACAGATTAGCAAAAAGGTATTTATAATGTTTATAGTAAAATCATAAATATTTTAAATTTTTGACATAAATATTGACTTTTGGTTATAATAATATATATAATATAAATATATACATTTTGTATATTTTATTAATATATAGGAGGAGAAAATGAATTTTTTCGTTTTAAAAATAAAAATAAATGGGATAAAAAATATAGATAAGCCAATTGAGTTAAATTTTTATAAAAATAATTTAACAAAAAATTTAAAAGATATAGAAAAATATCATGTAAAATCAATATATGGTCCAAATGGAGCAGGGAAAACTGCAATTATGAAGGCTATTGATATTTTTAAAAATTTAATGATCTATGATGATTATATTACTATAGAGAATACACAACCTAACTTAATAAATTTAATTAATCAAACAGAAGAAAAATTTTCAATATCAGTCATATATGTAATATTAGATGACAATAATAATGTACTAGGAGTTTATTCTAGTTATGTATGTTTGACTAAAAATAATGGTAGAATTTTAATTAGTGAAGAAAAATTATCTAAATTGAGAGGCAAAAATTTATTAAATAATGAAAAATATAATATTTTATATGAAGTAGTAAATGGTGAATTGAAAAATATAAATACAAAATACAATAAAAAAATAATTAATTTAATAAATAATGCAACTCATAATCTTTTAAGTAGACAAACATTTATATCTACAGTAACAAATATTCTTATAAAAAATGATGATTTTATAAAATTAGATAAAAATTTTTCATTAGATATGTTAACTTTAGCGGTATTTTGTAGAAGTATTAATGTTGTTTTACAGGATACTGATGAAAACTATATAAATATTGAAACTGTAAGAGAATCTCTTAAAATCATTTATAAATTACAAAATAAATTAGATGATGATATTTTATTAGGGAAAATGTTATCGGAAAACAGGATAACTAAAGATAGTATAGAAACTGTTAGTAGAAAAAACTATGATAATTATGTAAAATGGGTAAAAAATTTAAAGTCTTTTATTAAAGTATTTAAAAATGATTTAGAGGATATAGAAATAAAAAAAGTTGATAATGGTGAATTTTATGAGTGTGAATTAATTTTAGTATATAGTAATGGAGTAAAAATTAATAGAAAATATGAAAGTACGGGTATTAAAAAAATTATTAATCTATATTCTGCATTAAGTAATTTAAATAATGGGGAAATAGTTTTTATTGATGAATTTGATGCAAATATTCATGATGTTTTGCTAAATAAAATTGTTGAATATGTAATAAAGTATGCAAAAGGTCAATTAATTTTTACAACACATAATGTAGGATTAATGGATATTTTGAAAGTCAATAATCTGTCAATCGATTTTTTATCGCCAAATTCACAAATTGTTCCTTGGGTTAAAAATGGAAATTATTCTCCTTCAAATTTATATAAAAAGGGATTAATAAATTTATCTCCATTTAACATTGAATCATTTGATTTTTTAGGTGTATTTGGAGATGAAGAGAATGAGTAAACTTTTAGCTATTGTAATAGAGTCACCTAAAGGGAAAAGTGATCATATGTATATTTCAACTTTATTAAATATATTTTATATTATTGATTCGACTATAAAATTAGAGTTTATTCCATTGGATGGAAAACCTAGTTATAATTATATAAAAGTAGAGAAAAAAATTGAAGAACTTAAAAAGCGATCTACATATGATGAGTTTTATGTTATATATTGTCTTGATACTGATGAATTTGATATAAGTATAAGAGATAATAATCTTAATAATGATATAAAAAACTATTGTAAAATGAAAAAATATGATTTGGTTTGGTTCTGTAGAGAAATTGAAGAAGTTATTTGGGGAAAATTAGTTTCAGATAATGAAAAGCAAGAATATGCACAAAAATTTATTAAAAATAAAAAATCTTTAAGTATTAATGAATCTACTTTTAATAAACAACCATTTCAAAAAAAGAAAAGCAATTTTTTAAAAATATTCGATAAATATTTGATAAAAAAAATTTAATGCAAACAATTTGTGGTATTATTTTATTGGTGATATTATGAAAGAATATGAACTTGTTAATTTGCTTATAACAAAGCATTTAAAAATTTCGGCAGCTGAAAGTTGCACAGGCGGAATGTTTATTTCAAAAATTATAAATGTTCCTGATGCGTCAAAGGTGGTCGAGGCAAGTTTTGTGACCTATTCAAGCGAAATGAAAACAAAACTTGTTGGCGTGAACCCAAGCACCATTGAAAAGAATAATGTTGTGAGCCTTGAGGTTGCAGGCGAAATGGCAGAGGGTGTTTGCAAAGTGACTGGTGCAGATATTGGTGTTGGCATAACAGGGCTTGCAGGTCCAAGTGGGGGAACAGAGGAAATCCCTGTTGGCACAGTTTGCTTTGGCTTTTGCGTTAAAGGCAAAACATATACCTTTAAAAAACAATTTTATGAAAAGCGTAACACTGTCCGAAGAAGAGCGGTCACTTTTGCGTTTAGCAAATTAATAGAAATTTTAAAATCAGCAATAAATGCAAAGGAATTATAGTTTTAGGCTAATTTTTATTAAAATTGACAGGAACTATAAAAAACTATTAAAATAAAATTATGAATAAAACAATACAAGAATTTTTAAAAAGATTAGGGTTAGATGCTTTAAAAGCAAAAGAACTTGAAGAGTGTAAATCAAAAAGGGGTTTTGATGTAAACAAGGTTGTTTGTTGTTATGGTTTGTTTAAACCTAAAAAAAGAGTAAAGAAAGTTTCAATAGCAGATGTTATTGGCTGTGATTATAACTATGGCAGTCCTGATAACATTATTGACAATCTTTCTTCCTTTTTTGATGAAAAAGGTGAAACCTATCACACTCGTTCACTTTCAATGCTTAATATTCCACTGGGCGAAGCGATGTCTGCCTTTGAAGAAAGCAACAAAAAAGAGCCAATTTGCTTAAACGAAGTTGATAGTGGAAAATATATTGTTGCTCAAAATGGAATGCATCGTTTTCATGTTATGAAAATGCATTATTTAAGTGAACTTTCAAAAATAAATCCGCAAGATAAAGTGGCAATTAAAAGGTTAAGAGAAAAGTATTCTTTTAATGCAGAAGTAAACGAAATTGATTTTGTTAAAACCTATTCGGCTTATATGATTAGTTTGCTTGATGACGACCTTAAGTTAGAAAATGACTATGATGCAGATTGGGGGTTAACGGGAAAGTCTTGTTTAAAAAGTTATTCAGACTCTGAAAAGAAGGTTGTTTTGAATGAAGAGCAGTTAACGGATTTTCTGATTAAAAAATACAAAGAGTTTTTGCGAACAAAAAGTAAAGATGAAAAGGATAGGTTGCTTGAAGAACTAGAAAAAACATATAGTAGTCATGACAGTTTTAAAGATTTTTATGACTATAAAATAAGAAAAGTTGAAAGGGGAGAAATGGGTGAATGATAAAAGAGTTAAAAGAAGTGATTAAAGCCGATGTTTCAGACAGAGAACTTGCAGATAAATATATTTTAAAAGTTGACGGCAAAGAAGTTGGCTTTGGATATCTTTTTAACAGAGAAACAAACCCTATTGAAATTTTTGTTTTGAAAGAGTTTCAGTCTAATGGATATGGAAAGTTTTTGTTTGGCGAACTTTTAAAAGTGTTAAAGCAGGGTGAAAGATTGGGTGTTTTGTTTGAAGTTAAAGATAGTGACTATAGATTCAGAAACATCATTATGCAGGCGGGTGCGTTTGAAATTGGTCGAAACTTGCAAACGATTAAATATGCATTAAAACTAAAATAAAGGGGGGTGTAGAAATACACTTTTTTATTTTGGTTATTAAAACAAATTGCCCTTAACCAACTAATTTTGAATTTTGTTTTTGTTTTACAAAGAAAGTTTAATTTTGTATAATCTTAATATAATGTTAAATAGGAGAGTCTATGTTTAATTTTTTTGGTAATGATATTAATAGTGGTGTAAAAGAGTTTAATGCTCAAAAAAATGCGGTGCTTCTTGATGTTAGAACAAGAGAAGAATTTGAAGAAGGGCATATTCCAAAAAGTGTGAACCTTCCGCTTGATGAAATTCAAAAAATTGAAGAACTTGTGAAAGATAAAAACACAAAAATTTACACATATTGTTACAGCGGTGCAAGAAGTGCTGATGCCACTCGAAAATTAAATTTTTTAGGTTATGTTAACACTGAAAATATTGGCGGAATTGCAAGTTATAAAGGGGAGATTGAAAGATAAATGAAAGTTGTTATTGTTGGCGGAGTTGCTGGTGGTGCATCGGCAGCAGCAAGAATTAGAAGACTTGATGAAAGTGCCGAGATAAAAATCTTTGAACGCACGGGCTATGTTTCATATGCAAATTGTGGGCTTCCATATTTCATTGGTGGCGAGATTGAAAACAGAGAAGACCTTACTCTTCAAACGCCAAAAAGTTTTAAAGAAAGGTTTAATATTGATGTTTTTGTGAATCATGAAGTTATAAAAATTAATAAAGATAAAAAGACGGTTCTTGTTAAAGATTTAACAAAGGACTATGTTTTTGAAGAATCTTATGACAAACTTTTGCTTGCCCCGGGTGCTCACCCAATTTTGCCCGAGGTTGTTGGTGTTGGAAGCAAAAAAATTTTCACACTTCGAACAGTTGAAGATACCTTTGAAATTTTTGATTACATAAAAAGTCAAAAAGTGAAGACTGCAACCGTGGTTGGTGGTGGGTTTATTGGGCTTGAAATGGTTGAAAATCTCATAAAACAAAAAATAAAAGTTAACCTAGTTCAAAAAGGTGACCATGTGTTAAACCCTGTTGACTTTGATATGGCAAGCCTTTTGCATGCTGAACTTCGAAAAAATGGTGTTAACTTACTTTTAAACAAAAATGTTGTTGAGTTTAAGGAAACAGCATCAGGAATCAGGGCTGTTTTTGAAGAGGGTGAAGAGATTGAATCTCAAATAATAATTCTTGCTATTGGTGTTTTGCCTGAAACTTCGCTTGCCAAAGATGCAGGGCTTGAACTTGGCGAAAAGGGAAGCATTGTTGTTAATGAAAGAATGGAAACTTCTGAAAAAGATATTTTTGCCGTTGGCGACGCAGTGTCAATCAAACATTTGGTAACAGGCACAAGAGCGGTTATATCTCTTGCAGGCCCAGCAAACAAGCAGGGCAGAATTGTTGCAGATAATATCTGTGGAAGAAACAGCAAATTTGTTGGTGGGCTTGGAACATCGGTGTTAAAACTATTTAGTTTAACAACAGGCATGGTTGGGCTCAATGAAAGTTTGCTAAAAAGGGCAGGCGTTAACTATGAAAAAGTTGTGCTTTCGCCAGCAAATCATGCAACTTATTATCCGGGTGCACAGGCAATGACGATGAAGGTTATTTTTGACCCTAAAACAGAGAAAATTTTTGGTGCCCAAATTGTGGGTTATGCAGGGGTTGACAAGCGAATTGATGTTATTGCAACGGCAATGTTTAATAACATGAAAGCCAGCGACCTTAAAGACCTTGACCTTGCCTATGCTCCGCCATACTCATCGGCAAAAGATCCTGTGAATATGGCAGGCTTTATGATTGATAACATTGTCACGGGCACAGTTAAGCAGTTTTATTATGAAGACCTTGAAGAGATAAAAAAAGATAAGAATGCCTTTTTGTTAGACACGCGAACAATCAATGAGTTTAAGCGTGGGCACGCAGATGGTTTTGTTAACATTCCTGTTGATAGTTTGCGAAAAGAGTTATCTAAACTTGATAAAAACAAAAAGATTTATGTTATGTGTCAGTCAGGGCTTCGAAGTTACATTGCAACAAGAATTTTGATGCAAAATGGTTTTGATGCATATAACTTTGCAGGTGGATTTAGATACTATCAAATTGTGCACGATGAAAAATGTGTTTCTTCAAAAATTATGCCTTGTGGAATGGAAATAAAAAACGCAAAAAATTAAAAGAAATAATAAAAAATATATAAAAATCTCACAATTTTGTGAGATTTTTATGTTAAATATAAATTATAAGTTAACATGTTTTGATATTTAATGTAAGAAAATATTGTTAATGTAGTTTATTTTAAATATGTATCAATTTGACAAAGAACAATATAATATTTATTATATGTATAGAAATAATTGTTAAATTAATTTAAAATAAATTTTATTTTCTATTAATTTTGGTTTGGGTGTTTTATGCAGATTCAAAAGAAAAATATTATTGACTTTTATAAAAAGTATCAATTAATAATTACACTGTTTGTTGGAACATTGTTGTTTTTTATCTCTACATTTTGGAATCCTGCAATTTATGTTGCGGCGGTTTTTATTCTTGCATCATATGCAATATCAAGCATTGAGGATATTTTTGCTTATTCGTTTTATTTTATACTGTTTTCAGGTGTGATTGTTTTTTATATTGTTATCGCCGTTGGAACATTTTTGATTGTTTTTATCAAATATATAGTTGATATTTGCAAAAAACGAGTAAAAGTTTATAAGTGGCCGCTTATTGCAACAACTATAATTGTTGTTATTTATTCGCTGATTCATTATGCAGTGAATAAGTATAGTTTTTTTCAAGGTCTGTTAATAATAGCTTTTATGTATTTAATTTATGTAATGTTTTGTTATCGTGACCAAATAAAGTTTAGAAAATTATTTCGTTCTCTTTTTGCTGGCATTGCAGTATCGGCTGTTTTAACTTTGATGTTGTATTGGGTAGATTCAGCAAAGGTTTTTGTTTTTGATAATTGGAATTATTCTTTTATCAGCATAAAAGATAAAGTTTTATTTGGAAGTGGTGATGAAACTAGGCTTGTTTTATTTTCTTTCCATACAAACCATTTAGCTTATATTTGTTTATTTCTTATTGCTTATTCAGTGCACTCACTTATAAATGATAAAATGACAAAACTTGTTTTAATAGAAGATATTTTATTCTTTGTAAGTGGATTAGTTGTTGGATTATTTACTCTGTCAAAAGCATTTTTAGTAGTTTTGTTATTTGAAATAATTTATGCAATTATATGTTTAATTATAAGATATAAAAAGAAATCTATTCTTCCTATTGCAATATTTGCAAGTGTGGTTATTGTTTTGGGTTTGATTTTTCATAATCAAATAATAGATATAATAAACAGACTTATACCTATAGGAAAGGTTAATATTATTAATGAAATGTTAACTGGAAGGCTTGATATTTGGAATAAATTTATTGATGAACTTTTATCTTCACCAGTTAAATTAATTTTTGGTGAGGGACTATTTACATTAGATGTTGTTGATATTGGTCCACATAATCTTTATCTTGCAATTCTATTTAGATTTGGAATTGTGGGAACACTATTACTTATTGCACTTGCAATTATCTATGCAAAATCATGTGAAGAAAAATTGCATTTTTCTTTAACAAAACTGCTTCCATTTTTATCATTTTTAATTTATTCAATTCAAGAAACGAATTTAGATGCAAGATTTGTATTTTTAATAATTTCAGTAATGTTAATGTTTGAAAAGAATAATAAAGAAGAAACAAAACAGAAGAATGAAAAATTTATTGAAGAACCAAATAATAATGTAGTAAAATAAAAAATATGAAAAATTTAGAAAATAATAAAAAAATTAATAGTGAAGAAATGTCTGTTTGTGACAGAGCGGAACTTTCTATTCGCAAAAAATTTCACAAGCAGTTATTTTCAAGGTTTGCAAAAGCATTAAATGAATATAAATTAATCGAACCTAATGACAAGATTGCCGTTTGCATTTCAGGCGGAAAAGATTCAATGCTTATGGCAAAACTTTTTCAAGAACTTAAGCGTCACAACAAGTTTAATTTTGAACTTGTGTTTTTGGTTATGGACCCGGGCTATAACCCTGAAAATTTAGAAAAGATAAAATATAATGCAAAAGTTTTGAATGTTCCAATTCAGATTTTTTCAAGCAATATTTTTGAGAATGTTTTTGAAATTGAAAAATCCCCTTGCTATTTATGTGCAAGAATGCGAAGGGGTTATCTTTATGCTGAAGCAAAAAGACTGGGTTGCAACAAAATTGCACTGGGTCATCATTTTGATGATGTGATTGAAACAATACTTATGGGTATGCTTTATGGTGGGCAAGTGCAAACCATGATGCCCAAATTTCACAGCACTAATTTTGAGGGCATGGAACTAATTAGACCAATGTATCTTATTCGTGAGGCGGATATCATTAATTGGGCAAAGTATAATGGGCTTGAATTTATTGCTTGTGCGTGCAAGTTTACTGAAAAAATTTCTGTGGAAGAAAAGGAAAACAGAGAACTTTCTTCAAAGAGAAAAAAGGTTAAGCAGTTGATTGCTGAACTAAAAAAAGACAATGCTCAAATTGAAACAAATATTTTTAGAAGTGTTCAAAATGTGAATCTTGCCACCATTATTGGCTATAAAGATAATGAGGGCAGACATAATTTTTTGGATAGTTATGATTCAGAAAAGTTTTTTGATGAAGAATAAGTTTTGGTGACAACACTTCGCAACACACCAGCGTGTGCAGGCGGTTGTGCGGTGGTATGTTGAATGCTTTGTATAGTTGCACATTCCTACTTATGGGATTCCTCGACTATGCTCGGAATGACACGAAAGAAATGGGGTCCCTCGACTATGCTCGGAATGATACGAAAGAAATGGGGTCCCTCGACTTCGCTTGGAATGACACGAAAAAAATGGGGGATCTTCGACTGCAATAGAGAATAACACGGAAAGAGTGGAAGAAAAGCCGAAGGCAACTGACAGGTTGGGTTTTTCCACAAAAAAAACAGCACAAATTTGTGCTGTTTTTCTATGCAATTTCTGTTTTGTTTAAAACAACTTCTTCAATATCCCCTTCAAGAAGAATTGGTTGAAGTTCGTTTTCTTCTTGCTTTGCCATAAGTTTTTCAAAGGCTTCAGCATCTCTTATTTCGGAATGGAACACAAGTGGCTTTTCACCTTTTGCTATTTTTGCAGAAAGTTCAATTCCGTAATGATATTGTTCATCAGAAACCTTTCTTGTTCGTTTAAGGTAATCTGCATAGTAGTATTCTTGTTCTTTTGTGTTTGTTTTGTTTTCTTCTGCATTTGAGTGGGTTTCACCAGTTGAACTAAAAATTGATGTGAATGTTTTGAAGAAAATTTTAACATCGCCCCAAAAAGTTATCTTGTGCATATATGCAATATCTTTTTCAAAAACTTGTTCCCAGGTGTTTTTGTTTCTTCCAGTAACCTGTGTTGGACCAGTTAAACCCGGACGAACAACATAATATTTAAAAACTTCATTTTCATAGAACATCATATCTTTAACAAGTCGTGGTCTTGGACCAACAAAACTCATGTCACCTTTTAAAATGTTGAAGAGTTGTGGAAGTTCATCAATAGAAGTTTTTCTTAAAAATTTGCCAAAAGCGGTTATTCTTTGTTCATCTGGCAAAAGATTTCCATCTTTATCTTTTTTGTTGTTCATTGAACGAAATTTATAGATATTGAAAACCTTGTGATTTTTGCCCGGTCTTGCCTGTTTGTAGATTGCTGGGCGTCCAAGAAATAGCAGGGTTAAAACGTAGAAGATAACAAGCACAGCAGACAAAATGATTATTGCTGTCAGTGACAATGAAAAATCCAAAAATCTTTTAACAAATTTTGAATAGAAAGAGTTTGTTATGCTTAAATTGCTATAAAGTTCTTCCTTCATTATATTTCTCCTAAATTTATTCTCGTAATACATTATATACCATAGTTATAAAAAAATCAATTGTTTATGCCAAAGATTATAAATATCATTAATTGACAAAAGGTAAAAAAGACATTATATTTATAATGATAATTAAAAAGACATGCTTTGAGGAACAAATGACAAAGAAAAAAATTTTAGTTGTGGCATCAACAATGAGTCACATTGCAAATTTTCATATGCCATACATTAATGAGTTAAAAAAAACTTATGATGTTTTTACTATGGCAAAAAATGATTTTGGCTTTGAAGCTGATTTTGATATACATTTTGAAAAGAAAGATTTTTTGATTAAAAACATAGGTATTATTAAAAAAATAAGAAAAATTTTAAAAGAATATAAGTTTGATGTAATTTTTTTAAATACAACTCTTGCAGCCTTTTATGTTAGGTGTGCAGTTAAAGGTCTTAAAAACAAGCCAAAAGTGGTTAACATTGTGCACGGATATCTTTTTAGCAAACATGTTGGCGCTATTAAAAGATTTGCTCTTGAACTTGCGGAAAAATTTGTGGCAAAGCAAACAGACAACATAGTCACGATGAACAGAGAAGATTTTGAATATGCAAAAAAGCATAAACTTTCAAAAGGCGAAGTGTTCTTTATTGACGGAATGGGTGTTGATAATTCAAGAGTAAGGATTAATCAAAAAGAACGCCATGATGACAAGATTGTCTTTACATTTATTGGTGAACTTTCCGCTCGAAAAAATCAAAAGTTTTTGATTAAGGCAGTTAAGGCACTTGAAAAATTTGATTATAACATTGAACTTAATTTGCTGGGGTATGGGGTTAAAACACAAAAATTTATTAACTATGCAAAAAAATTAAAGGTTGATAAAAAAGTTAATTTTTGTGGCTATCAAAAAGATATAAGCAAATATCTTGAAAACACAGATTTTTATGTTTCAGCAAGCAAAATTGAGGGTTGCCCCTTTAATATAATTGAAGCAATGATGGCGGGCAAAGTTGTTTTTTCGGCAGACATTAAGGGTGCAGTTGATGTTATTTCAGACCTTGAAAATGGTGTGCTTTATAAGTTTGGAAACCTTGACAGTTTTGTTTCAAAATTCCGACTTGTTAAAAATAATTTAAAACTTCAAGAAGAAATCAAGAAAAACGCAATTTTAACTTCAAAAAAATATGAGTTAGGTAGAGTTTTTTCAAATAATATTATACTTTTTGAAAAGTTGATAAAAGGATAGAGATGCAGTTAATATTATCAAAATTAAATAATAACAAGGTTTGTAGTTTTATATTTAAATATAAAATATTTTTTGTTATTTCTTTAATTTCAATATTTTTATTTTTATCGGGCTTTTGGTATCCTTTTTATTTTTTTGCATCTGCTGTGGCAATTGTTTTTTATCTTTTTTCAAAGCCTACGGATATTTTATGTCTACTGATGTTTTCAGAGATGTTTTCGGTGGTTCAACATTATTTTATGATCGGTCAAATTGCGGGGGTTGTTTCACTTTTAATTCACTATATTATTGATGTTGTTAAAAAACGAAAAAAAGTAGCAGTTATTCCACTTGCATTAACTTTGTTTATTCTTGTTTGTTATTCACTTATTCACTATAGAATTGACCAAAATGGAATTATTCAAGGGCTAAACATAATTTTTGTTTTGGTTGGCACATATTTAATTTTTGTTATGAACAAAGATATTGATATTTTAAAATCTTTAAAGTTTTTAACTTTAGGTCTTTTGGTTTCAATAGTTTTGTCGTTGTTTTCACTTGCGTTTTCAAATTATTCTTTTGACGTTGCTCCTTTTGATGGAGTTTATTACAGACTAAAATTGTTTACTTATCACACCAACTATCTTTCAATGCTATGCTTATTTTTGATTTCATTTAGTGTTTATAAAATTGCAAATAAAAAAGATAAATTTTTATTCAATATTTTAGAAATCATTCTTTGTTTGGTGGTTGGAATTTTAACATTATCTAAAGCCTTTTTAGTTGTTTTTGTTGGAATTGTTTGCTATGTGCTGATACTGCTCATCATAAAATTTAAAAAGAAATCATTAAGAGTTATTCTTCCAGTGCTTGCAGGAATTGCTATTCTTTGCTTTATATTCAATGATTTTGTTATCGATATGTTAGAAAGATTTTTGGCATACAACAAAAATAATTCGTTAATAAATCAAATAACAACAGGAAGGTCGGCAATTTGGCAATTATATGTAAATGATATTCGTTCATCAGTTTTAAAAATGCTTTTTGGGGTGGGATTATTTACGGCAGACCTCATTGATATTGGTTCTCACAACACATATTTGTTTGTTGTTCACAGGTTCGGATTTATTGGTGTTATTTTGTTATGTTTGCTTGCATACTCTTATTTAAAAAGCAAAGAAACAAAATTTGATATAAGTTTCAAAAAACTTCTTCCACTCTTTGTTTTTTTGGTGCTAGGGTTAGAAGAAACAATTTTAACTGACAGATTTTTTGTGTTTTTGATGTTTGCAATAATTGTTTTGCTTGACGAAAAAGAATCAAGTAAAATTGATAAAAGTTATTTAAAAATAGATGAAATGTTAAACAAATAATAAAAGTGCTTATTTTTGTGGAAAAATGAAAAAATCTTTGATATAATAAAAATATAATAATTTTTGGAGGTAGTTTTTATGCCAGTAGGTCCATCACACAGCAGGTCAAGGTCAGGCGGGGGAAGTTCAAGAGCAAGCAGTTCTTCAAGAAGAGTGAGTGCACCACGCCCATCAACAAGGTCGGTTTATTCATCACGTCCTATGCACAGGGGTGCAGCAATGCCACCACCTCCACCACCAAGATATAATTCTTACGGAAGAAGGCATGTTTATAACAGGGCTCCAAGAACATATATGTTCTTTGGCAGGCCAGTTGTTATGAGCAGTGGAACAAGAAGCGGTCTTGGAATGGTTGCTGTTTTGTTTATTATTGCACTCATTGCAACAATAATCATGGGGGTCAATCTTTCAAACAAAACAAAAATAGTTCAAGTTTATGAAGCCGATGCAAAATATTACGAGCAGATGATTTCAAAGGCACAGGCAGGTGAAGAGGGTTATTATCTTGCAACTGCAACCTTTGATGAAAGGTTTAACACCTATTATAATGACGACAACCCACGAACAGGTGCTTATGAATATGTTGAAGTAGATGGCCTTGCATATTACTATATTGTTTTTGAATATGAAAATGAAGTAACCGGCGAAACAATGGTTGGTGAAACTTACACACAGTTTTCATCTTCACAGTTTAATGGTTTAAATGGCACAATTGATGTTGCTTACACTTATGATGACGGCTCTTGGGTTGTTATGAACACAGGTTATGAACTTGAAAACAATCAAGATTATAAAGTTCAACTTGCATCTAAAGACAATTTAAAAACAATGACAACAGTGTTTGGGGTTATTGCTGGTGTGCTTGTGCTGGTTTTAATCATCTTGATTGTTAGGGCTTTAAAGAAATCTAAAAAGGAACAGGCTGCACAAGATGCAAAGAATGCTGCCGAAGTTGCTGAAGCAGAAGCAAAGGCACAAGTTGCTCTTGAAACCGCTGAAAACACAAACAGAGTTTGTGCATACTGTGGTGCTCCTGTGCCAGATGGTGACATAAGGTGTCCAAGTTGTGGTTCAACAGAATTCACAAAAAAATAAAGCAGATTTATTTCTGCTTTTTTTATTTGTTAAAATACAATAATAGATATAAAATCATTGTTAGCAATTTACAATAAAGGCAAAATGTGATAAAATAAGTTCATGGAACAAAAAGAGATTAATGAGAATAAAGAAGAGTTTTTAAACATTGCCCGTGAAAATATTAAGCGGGAAGGGCTTGAAAATTTGATTAACTGGCTTGTTACCACTGACTTTTTTGAAGCCCCTGCAAGTTCAAAGTTTCATTTGGCAGAAGCAGGTGGTCTTTGCAAGCATTCAATTAATGTTTATAAAAGAATGTTGAATTTGGCAACTGCTGAATATGGCGAAGAAAATGTTAACAGAGAAACCATTGCAATATGTGGACTGTTTCATGACATTTGCAAATGTTGTTTTTATAAAACGGAATATAGAAATGTGAAAGAAAATGGCGAGTGGGTGCAAAAACCATACTATGCAGTTGATGATATGCTTCCTTATGGCCATGGCGAAAAGTCAGTTTATATAATAAATGGCTATATGAGGCTCACTCGTGAAGAAGCCCTTGCAATAAATTGGCATATGGGCGGGTTTGATAAAAGAGTTATTGGTGGCGACTTTGAGTTTTCAAAGGCATATTACAAATATCCAATCTGCGTGCTTATGCATATGGCAGATGTTATGGCAACTTATCTAGATGAAACCGCACCAAATTAATTTTAAGGAGAGATTATGGATTATCAAAAACTTGCGAATTTACTTTATAAAAATGTAACGCTCACACCTGAATATTTTTATGCAAAATATCCTGAAAGAAAACTTCCTGCGGGGGCAGAAGTAACAAGAATTGCTCCAAGCCCAACAGGCTTTTTTCACACGGGCACACTTTATGGCGCGATGATTGACAAACTTTTGGCAGACAAAACAAACGGCATTTTTTATATGAGAGTTGAAGATACCGACCAAAAGCGTAAGGTTGCAAATGCTGCAGATGTTGCCTTTAACATGCTCACAAAATTTAACACAAAGCCAAATGAAGGCTTTATGGGCGAAGGCAAACCACAACTTGGTGACTATGGCAGTTATGTGCAGTCAGAGCGTCTTGAAATCTATCAGGCTTTTGCAAAAAGAATGGTTGAACTCGGCAGAGCGTTTCCATGTTTTTGCAAACAAACAGAGGGCAAGGAAGATGTTGAAGAACGCCGTGAAAAACAGATTGAAGAAATGGGTGACATTTTAAGTCATGACCCTTGCCGAAATCTTGACATTGCAGATATTGAACTCAATTTAAAAATGGGCAAGCCTTGGGCACTTAAACTTTTGTCTAATGGCGACCCAGATAAAACATTTGAGTTCACTGACCTAATTAAAGGCAAAAGAGAACTTCATGAAAATGCAAAAGATATTGTGCTTATGAAGAGCAACGGCATTCCACCTTATGCTTTTGCACATGTGGTTGACGACACACTTATGCACACAACCACCGTTGTTCGTGGAGAAGAGTGGTGGCCATCACTTTCAGCACATCTTGAAGTGTTTGATGCGCTTGGTATCAAACCACCAAAGTATGCACACACACCAGTTATCAGCAAGATTGATGAAAAAACTGGCAATAAGAGAAAGTTAAGCAAGCGTTATGACCCAGAAGCCGACACAAGATACTTTTTGGAAAAGGGTTATCCAACCATTGCCCTAAATGAATATCTTTTAAATCTTCTAAACAGTGAGTTCGAAAACTGGCGAAAGGCAAACCCAACCCTTCCTTACACCGAGTATCCATTTTCAATAAGAAAGATGAATTCAAGCAACCCAATGTTTGATATTGTTAAAATTCATGACATTTCAAAAAATATAATTTCAACAATTCCTGCAAAACAACTTCTTCGAAATATTGTTGACTGGGCAAATGAGTATGATGAAGAATTTGCAAAAGTTCTATTATTCCACCAAGGCTTTGCAGAAAGGCTTCTTGCAATTGACCGTGAAAACAGCCCAAGACCAAGAAAGGACATCGGCTGCTATAGTGAAGTAAAAGAACTTTACTCTTATATGTTTGATGAATATTTTGACCCAAAGACAATCACAAACTTTGACCCAAAACTTAACAAACATGCGGTTTATAAACTTTTATCGGAATATTATTTAACCTATTCTTCAGAAGACAACAAAGAAGATTGGTTCAACAGGCTTAAAACTTGTGCGGCTTATTGTGGCTTTGCTGACATGAAAACTTATAAGGCAAACCCAACAGCCTATGCAGGCAATATTGCAGATGCAAGCAACATTATTCGCGTTGCAATAACAGGCAGAGCAAACACCCCTGACCTTCATTCAATAATGAAACTTTTGGGAGTTTATGAAGTTAAGCAAAGAATTGCCTATGCACTTGCAACCCTTGAAAAAGAATTAAATTAAAATTTGTGGGCGAAAGGTTCGCCCCTTTTTATTGCTTGTTTTTTGTTTACAAATATGTTTAAAATGATATAATAAAAGTATCTTATTTTAAAGGAAAATTATATGAAAAAGTCAAAAAATATTTTTAAATTTTTAAAGATATTTGTTATAGTTTTGGTTTTTGTGCCTTGTTTGTTTTTGTTTTCTGCCTGTGGTGGAA
Source organism: uncultured Clostridia bacterium (assembly GCA_944381185.1). Taxonomy (GTDB): domain Bacteria; phylum Bacillota; class Clostridia; order Christensenellales; family UBA1242; genus RGIG1681. The sequence goes on along the minus strand of CALWKE010000001.1, from coordinate 491,232 downwards.
AATCTGCCTATGAAATTGCAGTTGAACATGGCTTTGTTGGCAGTGAAGAAGAGTGGCTTGAAAGTTTGAAAGGTTCAAATGGCGAAGATGGCTTAAATGGTGAAGACGGCAAAGACTTTATTGATAGTTACGAAGCATACACGCAGGCGGTTCAAAATGGAGAGTTTTCAGGAACATATATTGAATTTTTGCAAAACTTTAATATTGTTGCAGACACAACTGCACTTGCTTCGGGCAAAGCACTGCTTTCAGTGGTTGAAGTTCATGGCTATAGTTCGCAATCGCTAATGGGCAATTCAACAACAGATGGTTCGGGTGTGATATATTCTCTTGATAATAGTGGCAATGCTTACATAATCACAAACTATCATGTTTGTGCACCAAATAGGTCACAAATTTTAAAATATTATAAAATTGAACTTTATGGTTCAAATGAAATTGTTCGTGGAACATATCTTGGTGGGTCAAGAACTTACGACCTTGCAGTCATCTTTGTTGAAGAAAGTGAAGTTTTGTTAAAAAATGATGCAAGGGCTGTTCAAATGTATGATGAAAATGTTGCTTCTGGCATAAGTTGTCTTGCGGTTGGCAACACCTCTGATAACGGAATTGCAGTGTCAAAGGGAGTGGTTAGTGTTGACAGTGAATATGCAAACATGACCATTGCGGGTGTAAGCGGAACTTACAGAGTTTTAAGACATGATGCCTACATTGCAGGTGGAAGCAGTGGGGGCGGACTTTTTGATATGAACGGCAGATTGATAGGAATAACCAATGGTGGAATTGAAAACACCAGCCACAATTGTGCAATTCCAAGTTCGCTTGTTAAAAAAGTTGTAAAAAACATAATTTATAATTGTGACGGAAGTGATTGCACAAAAATTCAAAAGTTTGAACTGGGCATAAACACATCTTGGGTTGATAGTTATAGAGAATTTGATGAGACAACAGGTGAAATTGAGATTATTGAAACAGTTATGATTAGTGGTTTGGTTTCAGGTGGCAAGGCTGTTGAAGAGGGCACTCTTCAAGTTCATGACACACTTGTCAGCGTTGAAATCAATGGCGAAAAAACAATGATAACTCGTGAGTTCACATTCCGTGAATTGATGCTCGATGTTCGTGTGGGTGACAGTGTTAAAATCACGGTTTCGCGTGACGGTGAAGAAAATCAAATTTCAGTTACTTTTGAAGCGTCAAGTATGAATTTTGTTCAAATAGATTAAAATTAAAATAAATTCAATAAAAATAATAAAAAATACAAATTTTTATATTAAAAACTGCATATTTTGCAGTTTTTCTTTTTATCTGTATAAAAAATAAAAAGATAAACACAACTAATATTAGAGGTATAGTTAAGGTGAAAATTTATCAAAAACTGTTAATGCTTATAAGTTTATCTTTTATTTTTGTTTTAACTTTGCAAATTTTTTGTTTTTCAAATGCATGCACTATTCAATTTGGTTTTGCAAAAACCCCAGAAGATATTGAGTTTGATAATTCGGCTAAAGATGTTCAAGAGTTTGAAGAAATTAAAGGTGATGAAGTTGAAACTGTTAGTCCGCAAAAAGAAACCGACACCGTGCCAAGCCGAAACTACACAATTGTTATTGATGCGGGGCATGGCGGTGCAGACCCCGGTTCAATTGGCTATAAGTCAAAAATAAAAGAGTCTGAATTAAATTTAAAATTATCTAAAATGCTTCAAACAAAATTAGAAGGTTCAGGCATAAATGTTGTTATGACAAGAACAACAGAAGACAGTTTGGCAAAGGGTTCGGGTGGCAAGGCGTTTAAAAAAGAAGATATGGAACTTCGAAAAGAAATCATAAAAAAAGTTCGACCAAACATGGTTATTTCACTTCATCAAAATAGTTACACAAACCACAAGTTCCGTGGTGCTCAAGTGTTTTATGATAAAACAAGTGAAATCAGCAAACAGATTGCACAGTCAATTCAAGAAGAGTTTTTAAAAAATCTTGACCATAGCAACAAGTCAATCAGCCCAGGTGATTATTTTATGCTCAAGTGCACCTATGCACCGTCAGTCATTGTTGAATGTGGGTTTCTTTCAAATGAAGAGGAAGAAAAATTGCTTTTAAGCGAAGAATATCAAGAAAAAATTATTAATTCAATCTATATGGGAATAATAAAGTTTTTACAAATAAAATAAAGGTGGCTATTTTAGCCTCTTTTTTTATTTACTTAAAACTTGATACTGTTATAACTCTTGCTAAAATCAAGGCTTTTGTGATATAATCAAGTGGAATAGGAAGGTTTTATGGAAATTTTTGAAAGTCTTGATAAAGAGCAGGCAAAAGTTATGCAACCGCTGGTTCTTGCCATGATTGGCGATAGTGTGCATTCACTTTTTGTCAGAACATTTATTGCAAAAACAAATCCTGTTAAAGTCAACAAAATGAACAAACTTGTTTCAAGTGTGGTTTGTGCGGGTGAACAGTTTAAAACCTTCAAAAAAATTGAACCTTTTTTAACGGAAGAAGAGCAAGATATTGCAAGGCGGGCAAGGAATTCACACGTTCACACAAAGGCAAAAAATTTTTCATACACCGAATATATCTATGCAACGGCATTTGAAGCACTGCTTGGCTATCACTATGTTATTGGTAACACAAAAAGACTTAATGAACTTTTGAATTATTCACTTGATGCAATTCAAGAAAATTCGCAAAAAGTTTAAAAAATAGTTTAAAAATATATTAAAATTAACAAAAAATTGGAGAAATTATGAAAATAGAAGGCAAAAATCCTGTTAAAGAACTGCTTGCATCAGGTGCAAAGATTGAAAAGATTAGTTTTTTAAATGGTGCAAGTGACAGCGATATAAGAGAACTTTTCAATATTGCTAGAAGCAAGGGAATAAGGGTTGAGTGGCTTCCAAAACAAGCCATGGATAAGTTGAGTGAAACAAAGCATCATCAAGGTGTTATTGCCGAGCAAAGCGATTATGAATATGCCGATCTTGACGATGTTATTGCAAAAACTCAAAGTGAAGGCAAAGAATTGTTTTTTGTTATTTTAGATGGTGTGCTTGACCCTCATAACTTGGGCTCAATTATTCGTGTGGCAGAGTGTGCAGGGCTTACGGGTGTTATCATTCCAGCAAGGCGAAGTGCATCTGTTAACGAAACGGTGGTCAGAACTTCAGCGGGAGCAACGGCATACATGCCGGTTATCAAAGTTCAAAATTTAAGCCAAACTATTGAAAAACTTAAAAGTTTAGGTGTTTGGGTGTATGCTCTTGACATGGACGGCGAAAATATAACAAAGTGCAATTTAACAGGAAACCTTGCTCTTGTTGTTGGGGGCGAAGGCGATGGCGTGCATGAACTAACAAGAAAGGTCTGTGACGGAATATTGTCAATCCCTATGTTTGGAAAGGTTAATTCGCTAAATGCGAGTGTTAGTGCAGGCATTGCAATTTATGAAGCAGTAAAACAAAGGAGTAAGTAGTTTTGAAAAATATAAGTCCAAGTGAAGTTGTTGAAGTTGTGCAAAGATATTCAAGTTATGTTTCAAGTTTTTGCCGAAGATATTATATTGCCGGTGGCACTGATGAAGACCTTTTTGAAGAGGGGGTTATTGGAATTCTTGAAGCCTGCAAAAATTATAATGGTGAAAGTATTAATGAGCCAAGGTTTGAGCCATTTGTCAAACTTTGTATTCGTCGTCAAATTTTTGATGCAATAAAAAAATCTAACACACAAAAAAATAAGGCATTGAACGAGTCGTTGAGTTTAACCAGCACAGACGCTGATGGCAAAGAAAAATCTATTTTAGATAAGGTGCTTGACCGAAACACTTCAAATGACCCACTTGATATTTTTATTGATAAAGAAAAATTCAATGAAAATTTAAAGAAGTGTGAAAGAGAATTATCAAAGTTTGAGTTAGAGGTTTTAAGGCATTATCTTGCGGGTGAAAAACAGGCAGAAATTGCAAAAAACTTAAATCGTGATGCAAAGTCTATTGATAACACCATTCAAAGAATAAAGGCAAAGATGAAATAATTTTTCGCAAAAACACTGAAAAATAGTAGAAAAATATATATAAAATAAGCAAAAACAATAAAAATATTAAAAAATAAAGGGGAAAGCCGTATGTATTTAGCACTTTACAGAAAGTATAGGCCAAGAACTTTTGATGAAGTTATTGGTCAAGACCACATTATCACCACACTAAAAAACCAAATTAAGTTAGACAAAATTTCACACGCATATCTTTTTACGGGAAGTCGGGGAACGGGCAAAACCACAACAGCAAAAATTTTTGCAAAGGCAATCAACTGCACAAACAGTAGTGATGGTTCGCCTTGCCTTGAATGTGAAACTTGCAAAGCCCTTGACAAAACCAACATTGATGTGCTTGAAATTGATGCTGCTTCAAATAATGGTGTTGACGAAATTCGTGATTTAAGAGAAAAGGTTAAGTATCCACCCGTGGTCGGCAAATATAAAGTTTACATTATTGATGAAGTTCATATGCTTTCAACAAGTGCGTTCAATGCACTGCTTAAAACACTTGAAGAGCCACCAGCACACACGGTTTTCATTTTGGCAACAACTGAAGTTCACAAACTTCCTGCAACAATTCTTTCAAGATGTATTCGCTTTGATTTTAAGCTTGTTTCAGTTGAAGATTTGTCGGCCATTCTTCGTAAGATTTTAAAAGAAGAAGGTGTCACATTTGATGAACAGGCTATAAGCGTTATTGCAAGGGCGGGCGAAGGCAGTGTGCGTGACACACTTTCAATCGCAGACAGGTGTGTGTCTTATTCAGGCAACAATTTAACCTATCAAAAAGTTGTTGAAGTTTTAGGCATTTCAGAAAAAGAAACTTTGATAGCCCTTTCAGATTTAATTTTGAAAAAAGATGTTGGCAGTGCTTTGGTTGAACTTGACAAAGTGCTTTCAAGTGGCAAAAGTCCACTTGTGTTTGCAAGCAACTTGATTTCATATTTTAGGGATTTGCTTTTAATTTATTCACTTGGCGATAAGGCTCGTGAAATTGTTGTTGTTAAAGATGATATCTATGAAAAAATGAAGGGTCAAGCGACTGCTGAAAATTATGGCGAACTTGTCAGTGCCATTGAAATTTTAAGCAGTGTTGAGCAAGAACTTCGTTACAGCACTCTTCCAAGACTTGTGCTTGAAACTGCGATAATAAAAACAATAAGCAATATTTCACTTGAACAAAGGGTTTCAGCATTAGAGGAAAAACTTAAAAATTTTCCCAGCTAATGACCCCGGCAATAAAAATTTTCAGGCTGTTCAAGAACTTAAAAATGAAGTTAATGAGATAAAAAAACAAATCAAGTCAGAAGACAAAGAGAGTAAAACAAGTTTAGATGAAAAAAACAAAAAAACAAACGAAAAGGTTGAGCCTTTTGCTTCTGAAAAACTCAAAAATTTGTTTGAAAGCACAGAAGAACTTGATTTTGGTGAAAAACTTTTAGGCGAACTGTTAAGTTATCTTCGAAAAAGTAAAGAAATGTCACTTTTAATGCTTTCTCGTCAAATAAAAAAGATTTTTGTCGAAAATAGTGTTGTTGAAATTTATGGCGAAGACCCTTCACTTGTTGAACTTGAACAGAATGAAAAATTTAACAAAGTGCTTTCAAGTTTTTTTGAAGAAAGGCAGTTGACTTTTAAAGTAAAAACAAAACAGCCAGACGGCAAAGACCTTGAAGAGTTAAAAATGTTGCTTGGGTCTAAATTAAAAATAATTTAAAAAATTAAGTGTAAAAATATTTTGAAAAATAACAAATAAATTTTATAATAATGTGGAAAGGAGATGTTATTATGGGAAATAAATTTGGTGGTTTTGGCGGATTTGGCGGTGGCGGAAACATGCAAGCCATGATGCGTCAAGCACAAAAATTGCAACAGGACGCAATGCGTGCAAAAGAAGAACTTGATGAAAGTGAGTTTGAAGGAAGTGCAAGTGGCGAACTTGTTAAAGTTGTTATAAATGGAAAGTTTGAAATGGTTAGTGTTTCAATTAAGCCAGAAGCCGTTGACCCTGATGATGTTGAAATGCTTGAAGACCTTGTTGTTGCTGCATTCAATGATGCCAAATCAAAGGCTGATAAAATGAAACAGGAAAAACTTGGTGCATTCGGAGGCTTAATTTAGTGGATATTAATAGCATTGAACCAATCGCAAGGCTAATTAATGAATTTTCTAAACTTCCAAGCGTTGGCAAAAAGTCGGCAGAAAGATACGCATATTTTATCATTAAGTCAAGTGATGAATATGTAAAGAATTTTGCTGAAGCTCTTCTTGATGTAAAATCAAAAGTTAAATTTTGTTCAATTTGTGGAAATTATACTGAAAAGAGCCCTTGCAAAATATGCCGTGAAAGGTCTAGCAAGGTTATTTGCGTGGTAAAAGAACCAAAAGATGCCATGGCGATTGAAAAAACAGGCAACTTTAAAGGGCAATACCATATTTTGCATGGCACAATCAATCCGCTTGCAGGTGTGGGTCCAAATGATATAAGGCTTAAAGAACTTCTTAAAAGGGTCAGTGAAAATCAAACAGAAGAAGTTATTGTTGCCACAAACCCTGATGTTGAAGGTGAGGCTACAGCAATGTATGTTGCAAAACTTTTAAAGCCACTAGGCGTAACCGTGTCACGAATTGCACAGGGCATTTCAATGGGAAGTGAACTTGAATATGCCGATGAAGTTACGCTTTCAAAGGCAATTTCTGATAGAAAACAAATGTAGGGTGACTTATGAAAAAATGCAGTAAGTGTGGAAAAGTTGTAAGTGATGAAGTTTTGGTTTGCGATGATTGTGGAAATCAAGAATTCGTTTATGAAAATGAGCAAGAAAAGTTGGGCGAAACAAATGACATTAAGCCTGTTCAACCAAAAACAAAACTTCAAATTTTTATGCACAATTTGGGGCAACTGTTAGAGCAAACAAAAACCCTTGTGGTTTTGTGTGTTGCACTTGTTGTTTGCGTTTTGGGATTTGTGTATTTTTTTAATCAGGTTCAAACCTTTAAAGAAGTTGAAGAGGCTGTTGGCTCGATTTTCTTTATTGATATTGTATTTTTAATTTTTTCACTTTTGCTTTTGGGTTTAGTTGTTGCAAGTGTTGTTTTAAAAATAAAAAAAATTAAAAGAAAAAAATAAGAGTGCTTTTTTTAGCATTCTTTTTTTAGCAAAAATTTTAATTAAAGTTTTTATATCTACAAAATATGCTTGTGATTTTTGATGAGAGAATTTAAAATTAGTGTATAATAAAACTAGAGGTGCTTATGAAATTTATTTTGAATATGAGTTTAAAAGAATTAAAAACCAGAACTTCAAGGTCAAGATACAGACCTGTCAAGTTTTTAAATATTGACAGCCGAGAAGTTAAAAAACTTTCTAAAGAAGACCTTTTGGTGCTTTGTCATTTAACACGGGCAGCAAGTTATTTTGATACAATCAATTTAAAACTTGAAAATCATCATAATATGGAATTTCTTGAATTTTTAAATGAAGAAATTCAAAAAGGTAACAAAAAAGCCGAACTTACTAAAAGGCTTTTTATGTCACAAAAGAGCATGTTTTCACCTGATGCTCTTGGCAACCAAACAAAACTTGTTAAAAATTTAGAGCAGACAGACGGGCTTGGCTACTTTCCTGAAGATTTAACTGAAAGCGAATTTCATAGCATTTTAAATAAGATGCTTGATAATGGGCAAATTGAAGAAATAAAAAAGATTCTTAATCAAAGAAGTATTGTTGTTCGTGACGGCGAACTTTTGAAAGCTATTGACTTTGTTTCGGCTTTTGATGAATTTAGGTCTGTTGCAAAAGAACTTCGACTTGCAAAAGAGCATTCAACCGACAAAAAATTTAATGAATATCTTGAACTTCAGGCACAGGCATTTGAAACACCTGACCCAAAACTTGATGCAAAGGCAGACAAGGTTTGGGCAACTCTTGACAAGTGCAAGTTTGAATTCACGGTTTCTAGGGAGTGTTATCAAGAAAAACTTACAAAGACCATTTATGAAAACAAGGTTTTGTATGACCGCTTGCAGATGGCTGGCATAACAGTTTATGCCAAAGACAGCCTTGGTGCAAGAGTTGGTATTGTCAACAAAAACGGAACAAAACTTTTGAAGAAACTTAAAGGTTTGATTGATATCTCTGCAAAATATATGCCTTATAAAGATGAGTATGAGCAGTTTGAAGAGCATGATGACATTCCTCAAACGGCTGTTGATGTTGACCTTATTTCACTCACGGGTGACGAGGGAGCATACAGGGCAAGTTTGGTGCTTGCACAAAATCTTCCAAACGATGACAAGCCTTCACTTGAAATTGGTGGGGGAAGAAGAAATGTTTATCACAGGCAAGTTAGATTTGGTGTAAATAAAAAATTATATAAGAATTTAATTGCTGATGACCAATTCAAATTTTTTAATCCTGATGCTGACCATTGGGCAGTTATCTGTCATGAAAACACTCATTCACTTGGGCCAAAGGCACATTCAACGCTTGGCAAATATAGTTCAATAATGGAAGAGTTCAAAGCAGATATGGGTATGTATGCGTTTTTGAATGAATTTGTTCAAGCAGGGGTGTTTAGCGATGAGCAGTCAAAAGAGATTATTGTGTCAAGCCTGTCAGGTGACTTTTTGAAGGGCAAGCCAGATTTAAGTCAGGCTCACAGAGTGCGTTCGGTTATGATTTTGAATAGGCTATTTTCGGCGGGCGGAATTATTCTTCAGCCAGACGGAAAGATTAGGTTTGATTTTGACAAGGTAAAAGAAACAACAAGAAAAATGATGGCAGAAGTTGTTAGAATTCAAATTGATAAGAGTCCTGCAAAAGCAAAGGAATATATTGATAAATGGTTTGTTTGGTCAAACGAACTTCAAGCAGTTGCAACCCTTATTAACAAATTTAGCAAAAAATTAAATGGCTATTTGATTATGCCACTTGCCGATATGATGATTCAAAGCGATTTTGAAAAAATGATTGATGAAAAATTAAAATAAAAACGCAAAAATTGCTGAAAATTATTAAAAAATATAGCAAAAATTATAAATATTATCAAATTTTATGCAAAAAGCCACAGAATTTCTGTGGCTTTTGTGGTCTTTTTAATAATCTTGTTTATAGGTGTTTGTTTGTTTTGCATTCTCTCGTTTTGCCTGAATAAAGTTGTTTAAATTTTTTTCAACGTGTTTTAAATCACTGTTATATAAATTTTGATATGAGGTTGTTGATTTTTTATCCATATTTTTATTTTGTGCAAAAATTTGTTTTTTATAAAAAGCAGACAAATTTGTCTGCTTTGAAAACATTGTGTTTTTTTTGTGACTATGGAAAATTTTTTAAATTAATCACAAACAAGTTTTTGAAACTTTTTATGTTACTTAAAATAAGCCTAGTCTTTTGTGAATTAATTTAGACCAATAATGTTGGTCTAATATAATATATGCACTGAAATCAGACTTGTTTCATAAACTGCAAAATAATTGTTAAAAAATTTAACAATTATTTTATTTTAAAAATTGACAAATGATTTTTATTTTTGTATCATAAAAATATCAAGGAGATAAAATTATGGTAGATAACAGCAAATCAGTAAGAAAACAAGTTTTTGACTTCATCAGTTGCTTTGCAGCAATCATCACAATCATTGCTTATGTGATTCTTTGCATTAATGCACAATGGCCATTTTTAGGAGATGCTCCAACGGTTTATAACATTTTGGTGGTTATTGAACAATATGCTCCACTTGTTGTTGTTGCACTTGTTGGCATTGAATTTGTTGCAGATAAGAACATAGTATTTAGAATTATTTGCTATGTTGCAATTGCACTTGTGGTTGTTTGCATGTTCTTCCCAAGCACATGGTCAAACTTCGTTGGTCTTATCAGCTAAAAAAAATTGAGAGCAAGTTGCTCTCTTTTTTTATGCAAAAAATTTGTTCAATTTGATTTATATTAAAATTGACAGAAAAGCTGTAACTTTATTAAAATGTTATTAATACGATTTGGGGGATAAAACTATGAAATATAATGAAACGGGTGCATTTATTTTAAGCGAAACAAAAAATGGTGAAAGAATAGTTTCTTGTGGGGGCAGAATTTCAACCAGACCGGGCAGTGCTGTTGAACTTTATAAAAAGGCAACCGATAAAGAAAAAAATTTAAACCTTATCAAAAAGGTAGTGTCTTCAGGGCATAAAACAGTGCTTGAACATCACTATTTTAATATTGCTTTTAATAATGTCAGTATTTTCATTGAGCAATATTTAATTGAGTTTAGGCTTGCGTCGTATACCATTAAGTCGGGCAGATATGTTAATTTCAGCAAAGCAGGGTTCAATCTTCCAAATGGTTTTAGTGAAGAACAAAAGACAGTGCTTAAAAAACACTATAAAAATATGTTTAAAATTTATGATAAATTTGTTCAGGCAGGTGTGCCTGTTGAAGATGCAAGATTTGTGCTTCCTTATGGGCTTAAAACCAACATCTATATGAGTCTTAATGCCCGTGAACTCATTCATGTGATTTGCACAATGATCTATGGCAGGGGCAGTCATTATGAAGAAATAAAGTCACTAGGACTGCAACTAAAAGAGCAATTTGATGAAAGGTATCCGGGGCTTGTTGAAGCAAGTGCAAGTGGCTACACAAGTGACCTTTCAAATGCAATAACTGCAAACTTTGAAAAATGCAAGGATATTGAATATGTAAGGCACACGGCAACTCTTGTTCAGTCGGCAGAAAATGCAAGTGAAAAACTTGACGAGTATGCAAGGTTTTGTGGCTATCAAAAATTTGATTTCAAAACAGCCCTTCATGATGACAAACTTTCAAAGATGCTTGAACACTTTAACTACACATTTAAAGTTGAAAACTTTGCACTCATTATTTTAAAGCATTACACAAGACACAGAATGCAAGCACTTTCAACTGAACCAATCTTTGTTATGGCAGGCAAAAACAAGTTTGTTATGCCTGATAGCATTGCAGAAAATGCCGAACTTAAGGCAGATTTTGAAAGGGCAATAAAGGAAAATAGAAAAATTTATAACAAGTTTGTTGAACAAAATGTTAGCCCATATTTGATGATTTATGTAACTCCACATGCAACGGCGATTGATTTTGTTACAACCTTAAATGCTCGTGAACTTTTGCATATTGCAAATCTTCGAACCTGCAACAGAGCACAGTGGGAAATTCGAAATTTAGCAACAGAGATGATTAGGCAACTCAAAAAACTAGACAGAGAGATGTTTAAAATGTATGGTCCAAGTTGTTACACCTTTGGCGTTTGCCCAGAAGGCAGACTCTGTTGTGGAAAGCAGGCAGAAATGAAACAAAAATTTGACACTTTGGAGTAAGTATGGAAAATATAGTTTTAGATGGAAAGGCAACATCAAAAAAGATTGTTGAAGAATTGAAGGCAAAGTTTGAAAAAGAGCCAACAGATAAAAAGATTGCAATAGTTTCGGTGGGCGATGACTATGGTTCGGCGGTATATTGCAACATGAAGAAAAAAAAGAGTGAATATGTTGGCATTGGCTGTGATGTTTTTCATTTTGATGAAAACGCAACTCAAGAGCAAGTTGAAAACAAAGTGAAAGAACTTGCAGATGATGGAGCATATGCGGGAATAATGATTCAGCACCCTCTTCCAAAACATATTGATGAGCAAAAATGTTTCAATCTTATTCCTTATCAAAAAGATATTGACGGATTATCTGCAGAAAGTTTTGGGCTTATGGCACAGGGCAGGCAGATGTTTGTTCCTGCAACGGCACTTGGAATTATGAAACTTTTTGAAGAATATAAAATAAACCTTGTTGGCGAAAAGGTGTTGATGATTGGCAAAAGCCAAATTGTTGGGCTTCCACTTGCCGTTATGCTTATGAAGGCGGGGGCAACTGTAACGGTGGCTCATTCAAGAACGCTTAATCTTCAAGATATGGTTAAAGATTTTAAGATTGTTATTGTTGCAATAGGCAAGGCAGAATTTGTTAATGCAGAGTGGTTTGGTGAAGGTCAAGTTATTGTTGATGCTGGCTACAATGAAGGCAATGTTGGAGATGTTGACCATTTGGCATACCAAAAGGCAAGTCATTACACACCTGTTCCGGGTGGGGTTGGGCCAATGACAATTGCGTCACTTCTATCTCAAGCATCAATAGCGATTGATAATATGAAAGAGAATAATTGATAATTGCTGGTTAAGAAAATTAGTAATTTAAAAAATTGTTTTAGTTATTGCATAACAAAAAACGCAAAAATTTATAAAAATTAATAAAAAATAGTAAAAAATAGAGAAAATACTCAAAAATCTCTATTTTTTTATGTGCAAAATAAATTTTGTTTATACCTATTGACAAGTTTTTAAATTTTATTTATAATGGTTGTGTTTATTTTGGAGAAAAATTATGCAATTTTCTAATATTAATTATAACCTTTATAAGAGTTTTTTGGTTGTTTATGAAACTCAAAATATATCAAGAGCGGCAGAACTTCTTTACATTTCACAACCAGCAGTCAGCCACAACATAAAAGAACTTGAAAAGCAACTCGGCATAAGTTTGTTTTATAAAAAGGCAAATGGCATGAGTGCAACAAGTGAAGCCGAAACTCTTTATAAATATATTTCAAGTGCATTCAATTCAATTTGGAAGGGCGAAAACACAATTTCAAATATGGCAGGGCTCAAAACAGGTATTGTTAAAATTGGTTCGCCATCATACATTTCAGTTATGTATCTTGCAGATGTTGTGACAGCATTTCGTCAAAAATATCCTAACATAAAAATTGAAATTGTAAGCAGGTCGGTGTCTGAACTTGTTGGTATGCTTCAAACTCAAAACATTGATATCATGCTTGATAGTTCACCAATCGTTACTGACAAAGTTAAACTTGAAATAAAATATTTGACTTCTTATTCACACTGCTTTGTTACTTCTGATAAGTTTTACACTGATAAGGCACTGGGCATTGACTCTATTTCAAGTTTGCCACTTATTATCTCTTCGCAAAATTCTGAAGAAATAAGAATTTTAAGAAATGCCGTAAGCGATTTAAAAATCAATCCAATAATTGAGTCTTGGACAAGTGAAACAATGCTTGAACTTGTTAAAAAGGGTAATGGTGTTGGCTATGTTCAAGAAGATTATATTCGTGAAGACCTTAAAAATGGAACACTAAAAAAATTAAAAACAACCTTCACAACACCAAAACTAGACATTTATTGTGGATACTTTCCTGATTCACTTTCAAATGCACCAAAAAAGTTTGTAGAATTTATTTTGGCAAGGAATTAACAAAATTTGTTAATTCTTTTTTTATTATTTAATTTTCTTTTTTTTGAAATTTATGTTATTATTATTTTAGAGGTGAGTGCTTTGAAATATTATTTTGGCATTGATGTGGGTGGAACATATATAAAAGCAGGCATAATTGATGGAAAATGCGATATTTTATGTACAAAAAAAATAAAAACAATTCCTGATAAACCAAATTTTTTGGCAAATAGTATAATAAAAATAATTAATTCGCTTTTAGAGGAAAATAAAATAAAAGCAAAAGATGTTCTTGGTATTGGCATTGGGCTTCCGGGGCTTATTGACAGCAAAAATGGAGTGTTGGGGTTTTCAGGAAATTTAAAACTAAAAAATTATCCACTTAAAAGCGAACTTGAAAAGGTGTTTGACATTCCAATAAAAATTGCAAATGATGCCGATATTGCAACACTTGCAGAAATGCACTTTGGTGCGGGGCAGAAAACAGACAATTTTGTTATGCTCACTCTCGGAACGGGTATTGGCGGTGGTGTTGTTATGGGCGGAAAGCTTATTTCTGACCACAGTGATTATGCGGGCGAAATTGGACACATGAAAATTACAGACAAAAAAATCAAGTGCACTTGCGGAGAATTTGGTTGTTTTGAAACACTCGCAAGCACAAAGGCACTTGTTCGTGAAACAAAACTCGCAATGAAAAAACACCCTGAATCACTCATGTGGCAAACTTACGATTTAAACACAGTTACGGGAAAAACTGTTTTTGAATACATTAATAGTGACGAAACAGCAAGGCAAGTGTTTGATAAGTTTATAAAAAATCTTGGGGACGGCATTGTTAACTTGGTCAACATTTTTAAGCCTGAACTAATACTTTTAGGCGGTGCGGTTTCAAGCCAAAGGTCAAAACTTACCGCCCCACTTGAAGAATATGTTAATAATCATATCTATGCACGTCATGCGGGGTTCAAAGTAAAAGTTAAAACGGCAACACTTGCAAACGATGCGGGCATACTTGGTTGTAGGTGTTTGTTTGATTAAAATTTAGTTGAAGGAGAAGGGTTATGAAATTAGATTTATCACACAGCATGATTAAAGAACATGAATTTTATGCAAGGGACCTTCAAAAAAAAGTAGATGAAATCCATAAAAATTTGCATTCTGCTGACCATTCGGCGGGAACAACTTGGGTGCATTTTCCACTTACTTACGACAAAAAAGAACTTTCAAAGATTTTGAAACTTGCAAAACATATTGAAGAAGATTCAGATGTTCTTTTGGTGGTTGGAATTGGTGGCAGTTATTTGGGTGCAAAGGCAGGCATATCACTGCTTTCAAAAAAATCTAAAGTTGAAGTTCTATTTGCAGGAACAAGTTTTGATTACAGTGACCTTTCTCAAACACTTGAAGCCATTAAAGATAAAGATATAACGGTTAATGTTGTTTCAAAGTCGGGCACAACGGTTGAAATTTTGGTGACACTCAATATCATTGAACGATTCATGAAAAATAAATATAAAAACGACTATAAAAAGAGAATGATTTTTACAACTGATCGTGAAAAGGGCTATCTTCGTGCACGGGCAAATCAAGAAGGTATTGAAACCCTTTCTGTTCCTGATAACATGGGCGGAAGGTATTCGGTTCTCTCTGCAGTTGGGCTTTTGCCTTTTGCAGTTTCTGGAATAAATGTTAAAAAAGTTTTAGAAGGTGCACTTCAAGCCTATAACGACCTTGATGAAAGTGATATTGAAAAAAATCCAGCTTATAGATATGCAGTGTATAGATATTTGTTAAATCGAAAACTTGGCAAAAAAATTGAGTTTTTTGCATCGTTTTCAACAAAATTTGCGTTTTTTGGTGATTGGCTTCAACAGTTGTTTGATGAAAGTGAGGGCAAAGACAAAAAAGGAATTTTTGTTACTTCGTTAACATATTCAACTGATTTGCATTCTGTTGGTCAGTTTATTCAACAGGGTTCACCAATTGTTGCTGAAACCTTTATTGATGTTAAGATTCCGCAGAAAGATAATCAAGTTTTAAATGTTCCACTGGGCAGTCCTATAAAATTTTTAGATAATAAATTTGTTAGTGAAATTTCACGAGCTGGATTTAATGGAACAATAAAAGCTCATAGTGAAGCGGGGGTTCCAATAGCAATAATTGAAATTGATGAAATCAATGAGTTTGAATATGGCTATTTGGTTTATTTCTTTGAAAAGGCTTGTGCTTGCAGTGGATACCTTTTGGGTGTCAATCCATTCAATCAACCGGGCGTTGAACAATATAAAACATATATGAAGCAAAATTTAATTGATTAAAAATCGCAAAAAATAAATAAAAAATAATAAAAATATAATAAAAACAGCAAAAATTAATAAAATTTGCTGTTTTTTGTATTATTAAAAATCATTCTTCGCTTTCAGGTTTGTTTAAAAGTGCATTGATTTTTTCAAGATTTTCATTCTTTTCAAGCCACTCTTCTTCAAGTTTAGAATTTGAAATTTGTGTATTTTCAATTTCAGCCTGAATTTCCATAAGTTTTTTGAAATCGCTTGCAATTTCAGGGTTCACAAAATCACTTTCTAATTGTTTTAATTTATCGTCTAAAAGTTTAGAGTTTTCTTCAATTTTTTTAAGTCTGTTTTCAAGCCTGCTCTTTTCTTTTGAAAGAAGATAGGGCGACATTTCTTCAAATTCATTTTCAGATTTTTTTTCTTCAAAATCTATTGGGTATTCAACCTTTTCAGGTTTTTTTATAACGGGCTTGTCTTCTTGTTTTAACTGCCTTGAAACGGGGTCATTAAATTCAGCAAGAGTGCCATCAAAAAATTTTGCTGAACCTTCACCAAACACCAAAAGTTTGGTTGCAATTTTTTTCACAAAATAACGGTCATGTGAAACAAAAATAATGGTTCCTAAATAGTTCAAAAGCAAGTTTTCAAGGGTTTCGCGGCTCACAATATCCATGTGATTTGTGGGCTCGTCTAAAATTAAAACATTAGGTTTTTTTTCAAAAATTTTGGCAAGTTCAAAACGAACAAGTTCACCGCCCGAAAGGGAGTTCATTAACTTTAAAACATCTTTGCCTGAAAACAAAAAAGCACCAAGAGAACTTCTGATTTCACCATCTGAAAGGTGTGGATAAATGTTTTGAAACTCTTCATAAACAGTTTTTGTGCTGTTTGATTTTGAAGATATTTGACTAAAATATCCAACTTCTGTGTGGTATCCAAACTTAAATTCACCTGAAAGGGCAGGGACTTTTTCGGCAAGAGTTTCAAGCAGGGTTGATTTTCCAAGTCCGTTTCCACCAATAATGCCCAGCCGGTCGCCCCGCTGAACCTTAAAGTCAAGTTCGGCAAGAACAGCATCTTTGCTGTAACCAATTTTTAATTTATTGACCGACAAAACCTCGCTTCCACTTTCAATTCGGGGCTTGATTGTTCCACGAAATGTTTTTGTTTCAGGCTTTTCAGGTGCAGGAATTTTTTCCATTTTTTCAAGCATTTTTATTCGTGATTGCACCTGTGTTGCCTTTGTGGCTTTGTATCTAAACCTGTCAATAAATTCTTGAATAGAAGCAATTTCTTTTTGTTGGGCTTCATATTTTTTGAGTAAAAGTTCATAATTTGTGTTTTTTGTTTCAATGTATTTTGAATAGTTGCCAACATATTTTGTTAATTTTTTATGCGAAATTTCATAAACAATATTAATAGTTTTATCCAAAAATGCACGGTCGTGTGACACAATAACAACCGCTTTTTTGTATGATGAAATATAGTTTTCAAGAAAGTTCACGGCATTGATGTCAAGGTGGTTTGTGGGTTCGTCTAGCAAAAGCACATCGGGCTTTGAAAGAATGAGTTTAATAAAGGCAATCTTTGTTCTTTGCCCGCCTGAAAATTCGCATAATTTTTTATGTTTGTCATCTTCACTAAAACCAAAAGAGGCTATGGCTTTGTTTAGTTCGCTCAAATATGAGTAGCCACCCATATTTTCAAATTCTTCTTGAAGGGAAGAAAAGGTTGAAATCAACTTGTCGCTATATTCTTTTTCAAGTTTGCTCTGCAATTCATCAAGTTTGGTTTTTACTTCAATTATTTTGCTGTAACAGGATAAAAGTTCTTCTTCTAAAGTTAGGTTTTCGTTATCAAAAGTCATCTGTTTTAGTGATGAAATCACAGGCTTTCCAATAACTGAAAAAACAGGTGGAGCGTTGTCTGGCTGATGAAGTTCAATTTCTTGAGTCAGCATCTTTAAAATTGTGGTTTTGCCCGTTCCGTTTCTGCCAATAATTGCAATTTTGTCGGCGGTGTTAACTTCAAAAGAAAAGTTTTCAAGCAGTGTTTCGCCACCATACCCAAAGGTTGCGTTTTTTATTTTTAGTTGCATAACATTAATCCTTTATTTTTTAATTAATCTTATATAATTTTTATTTTTATACTTTTTACAAAAACCATTTTAAAGTAAAAATGAGTATAAAGTATTTCACACGAAATTATTATATCAATATTTTTTTACTTTTTCAATTTATAATAGAAAATAACTAAAAGAATATGAGTGTTTTAACTATTGAAAAAAATACAAATAAATGGTAAAATAAAACTGTTAAGGAGATAATTATGGCAATAGATAAAAATTCAACAATATTTGAAGTTTGCAAAACTGCAGTTGATTCTTCTAATTCTTTTGAAGAACTTGGAAGAACAAAAATTGGTGCTGAAGCAAAAAAGAAATATATTCAAAGCAATTACGACAAATACCGTGAGATTGCAGGGGACAGCAAGCACGCAGTGCTTATGTTCACAACGGGCTATCCGGGCTATGACTTAAGTTTAAAGGAAATTGATGAGCAGTATAGGTATAACAACGAACTTATGCAACAAGTTGCAAAGCGTGGAATGGAAAACATGACTTGGAAATGCGGTGGTTGCCTTGTTGAAAATTATCACAGAATGCCTGATTTAAAAATGGTGTGCTATCCTTGTGCAAAAATTCCGAATGAAATCAAGCCAAGAAAAATTTTGAACCGTCTTCCAGACCTTGATGTTTGGTATGTTTATGACGACACAAAGGCGATTGAAAGCGACAGCATTTTTGATAGTAACAGAGCAGCTTTGATGCGTGAGATTGAAAGTGGGTTAAAAAAGCAAGGGCTTGAAACTTCTGATACCAATCCAATAAAAGCAATAAATGATATGGCAGAAATTGCAGACACGTTAAAAAGAGGGAAAATTCCTGCAAAGGGGCTTCCTGTTGATGTTCATGTTGTGGGCTTGAATTATCTGAAAAATTTAATTTCAAGTGTTCCAAACTATATGCATCGAAGCATGGGCACGGATGTTGAAGAACTTAAAATCAATCCATTTTCTCTTCGCAAAAAATGGGATTTTGATTCACAGGGCTACAACTATGTGTTTGATTTTTTGATGGCATTTACCATTTTGCCATATAGTGCAAACTCGAAAACAACGAGTCAGCAAAAAGATGTTATTAATCTTGTTAACCAAGTTAGAAGTGAAATATTTTCAATGTTCACCGAAGAAGAAGTTTTTGATATTCTTTGTAATGTTGCAGGCCCATCATCAAAAAGAAGAATTGGAAGCCCTTTTGTTATGAATCAAATCAAACAAAAATTTACAGACTGGCGAAATGGCGATTTTGAAAAGGGTAATTGGCTTCTTGTAAGTTTAGATTCAGACGAAATGCAAAGAAATCAAGAGTAGGGGGAAAAGATATGACACATATTGATTTACATATTCACTCAACATGTTCGGACGGAAAGCTTACACCAAAACAGATTGTTGATGAAGCGATAAAAAACAATGTTTTATACTTTTCAATAGCCGACCACGACACTGTTTCGGCTTACACCGATGAACTCTTTGAGCAATTAAAAGATAAGAATATTTGTCTTATTCCCGCTGTTGAAATTTCAACCAAGTTTAATGGTGTGGGTATTCATGTTTTGGGTTATAATATTGATGTGACAAATGAGTTTTTAATTAAAAGGCTCTATGAAATTCGAAACACAAGGCATATCTATCTTGAAAAAGTTACAAGAAAACTTGAAGAACTGGGCTATAAAGTTAACTTTGAAGAACTTGACAAGATTGATGCGGTAACAAAGGCTCACATTGCACTTGATATAATAGGTAACAGTGAAAATGAAGAAATTTTAAAAAAGAATTTTGGGCATATTCCAACAAAAGGCGAATTTATTGAAACCATTATGAATGAAAATTGCCCAGCCTATGTTAAAAAAGAGTCTGTTACCCCAAAAGAAGCAAGTGAAATAATAAGGCAGGCGGGGGGCATTGTTGTGCTTGCACACCCTGTGGCATATTCTCATGAAGATGGGCTTGATGAAGAAGATATTGAAAAAATTATTGATTCAATGGAAGTTCAGGGGCTTGAAGCATATTACATTTATGCAAATCGAAACAATGTTGTTTTTAACGAAATTGAAAGGTGGAAAAAGTTTGCAAAAAAACATAATTTATTTGTCACCATTGGTTCAGATTTTCATGAAGATGACGGCGTTCGCCCTTTGATTGGCTTTGTGAAAAACGACTTTGAGTTTTCAAACAGTGATATGAATGAAATTGTTAAACATTTAACAGAAAAAAAATAAAAAAAGACCATAAATTTTATGGTCTTTTTGCTTGTAATATTTTTTAATTTTATTTTTCAATTTTGTCGCCGTCGTTAATGTAGAGTATGCCCAAAACATGTTCACCGCAGTGAGAAGTGATTGTTCCACCAGCAGTGGTTTCATAAATTGTTTTAAAGCCAGCATCAATAAGGGCTTGTTTTGCATTTTTTATCATTTCAGGTGTTGCGGTTGTGTAGGTCACAAAGCCAACAGACTTGTCAGGGTTATTGAACTCGGCAAGAGTGTCTTTTGTGTAATCGGCAATAACTCTGTCCATCTTTCCACGATATTTTTTTGCTGGTTTCATTTTGCCGTCAACAAGCAAAATCTGTGGGCGGATTTTAAAAACATTCGCACCAAAAAGTGCAAGAGCATTGCATCTTCCACCCTTATAAAGATAGTCAAGGCGTTCAACAACAAAACTTGCTTGAACATAAGGAACTCTTGTTTCAACCTTTTGGGCAATAACATCTGCATTAAATCCCTGCCTTGCAAGTTTTCGGGCATAAATGGCAAGCAGTCCAATGCCAGTTGAAAGCGACTTTGAGTCAATAACATAAACATTTTTAAGTTTTTCGGCTGCAAGTTTTGCATGCTCGGTTGAAGATGTTATTCCACCACTCAAAGACAGGTGCACAACGGCATCATGAGTCTTTAAAAGATTTTTAAAATACTCTGTGTAAGTTTCTTCATTAATGGCACTTGTCTTTGGAAGATTGCCTGTTTTTTCAACATACTCAAAAATCTTGGCAGGGACTTCTGCATTATCTTGAACTTCGTTGTCGCCAAGAATGATTGTGTATGGAATTATTGAAATTTCATATTCGTTTAAAAGTTCTTTTGAAAGGTCGCAGGTTGATTCTGCGGAAATTGCTATTTTCATATTCACCACCTAAATTAATTATATCAAAAATTTAAAATTATCAAAATAAAATTAAAAAATAATTCAATATAAAATTTATGAATAGGGCTTTGTTACAATATCAAATTATTTGTTTTAGTTTAGGGTGTAAAGTATGTTATTTGTTTTGAAAAAGTGGAAAAGTTTGGTATAATAAAGTCGCTTGAAATATGGCAAATATTTACTTTAAAGGAAGTTTTATGGAAATTTATGAATCACTTGCAAAGGAATTTAATATAAGGGAAGAGTATTCAAAAAACCTTATCAGTTTGCTTGACGAGGGGGCAACCATTCCATTTATTGCAAGGTATAGAAAGGAAATGCACGGCAGTCTTGATGACCAAGTTATCAGACAGTTTGCAGACAGGCTTGGCTATCTTCGTAATTTTGAAGATAGAAAAAAGTCAATCATTAAAAATATTGATGAGCAGGGCAAATTAACAGACGAAATTGTTAAAAAGTTAGATGAGGCAAAAACACTCACCGAACTTGAAGATATCTATCGTCCATTTAAGCCAAAGCGTCAAACAAGGGCAACTGTTGCCATTGCCAAAGGGCTTGAGCCTCTTGCAGATATCATTGAAAAGCAAGAAGAAACAAAGCCACTTGCAGAGATTGCAAAGGATTTTGTTGACGAAGAAAAGGGTGTTAATTCAGTTGAAGAAGCCATTCAAGGAGCAAAAGATATCTTGGCTGAAAGGGTCAGTGATGACAGTGACCTTCGAAAAGACCTTCGAGAATTTTTGCAAAAAACAGGTTTCATTTGTTCAGCCCTTAAGAAGGAAAAGGCAAAAAAGACCAAGAAAGAAGTTATTGATAACACCAATAAATATGAAGATAAAGAGGGTAACGACAAGCCAAGAGAAGCCGACACCTATCTTACTTATGACGGATTTAAGCAAGAAATTAGCAAAATTCCGTCACACAGAATTCTTGCTATCAATCGTGGCGAAAATGAAGGATTTTTGAAAGTTGACATTGAGTTTAATGAAGAAAAGTGTTTAGAAATTATTGCAAAACATTTCAAAATCAAAAAATCTCAATTTGAAGAACTTTTAAATGAAGTTCATGTCGATGCTTTTGAAAGGCTTATTGAGCCAAGCATTGAAAGGGAAGTTAGAAGTGACCTTACAGATAAAGCTAACGAGCAGGCAATCAAAAATTTTGAAATAAATTTAAAGCCACTGCTTATGGAAGCCCCACTCAAAGGCAAAAGAATTTTGGGGTTTGACCCGGGCTACCGAATGGGTTGCAAACTTGCTGTTATTGATGAAAATGGCACAGTGCTTGACACTGCGGTTATCTATCCAACCGAGCCATTTAAAAAGATTGATGAGAGCAAGCGAATTTTAACCGAACTTATTTCAAAATATAAAGTTGATGTTATTTCAATCGGCAACGGAACTGCAAGCAAAGAGAGTGAAATTTTTGTTGCAAACTTAATCAAAACACTTTCAAGAAAAGTTGGCTACGCAGTTGTGTCTGAAGCGGGGGCATCGGTTTATTCAGCCAGCAAACTTGCAGCGGAAGAGTTTCCAGACTTTAATGTTAACCTTCGAAGTGCAGTTTCAATTGCAAGGCGTCTTCAAGACCCACTTGCTGAACTTATTAAAATTGATGTTAAGAGCATTGGTGTTGGGCAATATCAACACGACATGCCACAAAAAAGGCTCACCGAAGTTTTAGACGGAGTTGTTGAAGACTGTGTTAATGCCGTTGGTGCCGATGTTAACACCGCAAGCCCAAGTTTGCTTAAAAGAATTGCAGGTCTTAATGAAGGCATTGCCAAAAACATTGTTGCATACCGTGAAAAGAATGGAGCATTTAAAAACAGAACACAAATTTTAAAGGTTCCAAAACTTGGAGAAAAGGCTTTTGAGCAATGTGCAGGTTTCCTTCGTGTTGTTGGCGGAGATGAAATTTTGGATAACACTGCCGTTCACCCTGAAAGTTATGAAAGTGCAAAAAAATTGCTTAAAATATTCAAAATGAGTGAAGAAGATGTTAAAAATGGCAAGGTTGCAACCCTTCCAAAACTTGTTGAAGATGCAGGCGAAGAAAAAGTTGCAAAAGAAGTTGGCATTGGTGTTCCAACCTTAAATGACATTGTTGGCGAACTTGTGAAGCCGGGCAGAGATATTCGTGAAGAAGCTGAACACCTTGAACTGCGAACCGATGTGCTGGGCATTGAAGACCTTAAAGAGGGTATGGTGTTAAAGGGCACTGTTCGAAATGTTATTGACTTTGGTGCATTTGTTGATATTGGCGTGCATCAAGACGGGCTTGTTCACATCAGTGAAATTTGTGATAGGTATATCAAGCACCCAAGTGAAGAACTTACAGTTGGTCAAATTGTTAAAGTTAAAGTTATAAGTCTTGACATCGCTAAAAAGCGAATTGGCCTTTCAATCAAAAAAGCAAATGAAGAAGAATAAAAAGCGGGGTTTTTGCCCCGCTTTTTATATTTTTTGCGATTTTTTAATAAATTTCATATAAATTTTAATGAAATTTGTTTAAATATAAAAAATAACTGCAAAAATAATTGAAAAATATGTAAAAATAGTGAAAAAAATCAATATGATTATTTCATAAATATTAAAATTTGTATAGTTGTTATGGCTTATTGTTTGTAATAGGAATTAATATATGCTAAAATAAAATCATAATTTTTAGGAGACAATTATGAAGTATTTAATTATGACCGACATTCACGGAAGCAGAAATTCCGCCGAAATTTTAAAACAAAAATTTGCTGAAACAAAGGCAGACAAAATTTTGCTTCTTGGCGACCTATTATACTTTGGACCACGCAACACCATGCTTGATGACTATGACCCAAAGAGCGTAATAGAAATTTTAAATAGTTTTGCAGATAAAATTGTTGCTGTTCGTGGCAACTGCGATGCCGAAGTTGACCAAATGGTGCTCAACTTTCAATTAAATGAAAGTGTGATGATTGAACTTCAAGGCAAATCATATTTTTGCACACATGGTCACCACATTAGCCACGAAGCCCCAGCAAAACTTGCAAAGGGCACAGTTGTTCTCTATGGGCACTTCCATAAAACTAAAATAACAGAAATTGACGGCGTGACCTATTTTAATATTGCAAGCATCACATACCCAAAGGGTGACTCCGTTAAATGTTATGGCATTTTAGATGAAAGCGGAGTTTCGGTGTTTGACCTTAATGGCAAACTTATTATGAGGGTTTAGTAATAGTTATGAATATTGGTTTTGATATTGATGGTGTTTTGAATAATTCAAGAAAGTGGGAAATTGAAGCAGGAACAAAATATTTTGCAAGACGGGGCATACCTTTAATAGATGAAAATGCTTATCACCTATGTAACATGTTTGGAGTGACTTCAAAAGATGAAGATGAGTTTTGGGATAAGTTGGTTTTTGACTATGCAAAAGAAGTTGTTGTTCGCGACTTTGCGAGCGAGATTATGAATAAACTTAAAGCAGACGGAAACAAAATTTTTATAATAACTGCAAGATACCTTTCAACTTTAAATGATGAAAGGGGCGAAAAAATGCGACAGTTGGTCAAAGACTGGTTAAAAACAAACAATATTGAATATGATGATATTATTTTTAGTGGTGAAAGTAAAATAAATAATATCAAAAATAAAAAAATAGATATTATGATTGAAGATAGCCCAAGAAATATAAAAGAAATTTCAAAACTAATTCCTGTTATTTGTTATGATAATGTTTATAACAAAGATGTTTATGGAAAAAACATTTTCAGAGTAAATGATTTTAAAGAACTTTATAACAAAATTTATGAAATAAAAAACGCAAAAATATAAAAAAATAGGAGAAATTATGCTAAAAATTAAGAATTTAACAAAAAAATATGGTGAAAAAATCGCAGTTAACGACCTTTCACTTGATGTTGAAGCGGGTCAGATTTGTGCCTTTATTGGTCATAATGGTGCAGGGAAAACAACAACACTAAAAGCGATTGCTGGAATAATTGACTTTGATGGTGGCGAAATTTATATTGACGGCATCAACATTAAAACAAATTCAATTGAAGCAAAAAAGAAAATTGCATATCTTCCTGATAACCCTGACCTTTATGAACATCTTAAAGGTATCGACTATCTTAATTTTATTGCTGATATTTTTGATGTTAGTGAAGAAGAACGAAAAGCCGAAATTGAAAACTACGCAAAAAGGCTTGAGATTTATAATGATTTGGGTGCACCAATTTCAAGTTATTCACACGGCATGAAGCAAAAGCTTGCTTTGGTTTCGGCACTTATTCATAAGCCAAAACTCATTTTGCTTGATGAGCCTTTTGTTGGGCTTGACCCAGTTAGCAGTCATGCTTTTAAAGAAATTATGAATGAGTTTGTTAAAAATGGTTCAGCAATTTTTTATTCAACTCATGTTTTGGAAGTGGCTGAAAAAATTTGCACACATGTGGCAATCATCAAGCAGGGCAAACTTGTTGCAAGTGGCGAGATGCAAAAAGTTCGTGGAACAAAAAATCTTGAAAGTTTGTTTTTGGAGTTAGAAAATGAGTAGTTTGTGGTCGCTTACAAAAATTCAGTTAAAACAACTTTTTGGCAGATATGTTTATGGAGAAAAGGCGAAAAAACGGGGGCTTGCCACCACCATTATTTTGCTTGCATTAATTGTTGCTGTTGTTTGGTGGGCAATGGCAACCATGAACATTCAATTTGCTGAGCAAGCATCAGTTATTGGCAGGCAGAATTTTATCTTGACCTATGGTTTTTTGATTTCAACAATCTTTTCAGTTTTCACAATGATTTATGAAGTGCCAGCACTTTTTTATAAGTCAAAAGATTATGAAATGCTTGCAAGTTTGCCAATAAAAAATACAACGGTTGTAACTGCAAAATTTATAACAGGATATGTGACAACACTTTTTTATAACCTTCTATTTTTGCTTCCTGCGGTTGTTGTTTATTTTGTTTACTCTGGTGTTTCGCTAACGGGTATAATCTTTGCAATCTTTGCAGTTATTTTTTCGCCAATGTTTGTTTTGCTTGTCAGTTCAATTCTTGGGTTTGTGGTAAATTTAATAACATCAAAACTTAAACACAAAAATGTTCTTTCAACAATAATAATGCTTTTGTTTTTGGTTGCAATTTTTGGAATATCAATGGCAAATGGTTCGGGCGAACTGATTAACATTTTTGTTGGTGGCGAAATCCCACTTGCAATAAAAATAATCTTTCCATTTATCTACTTTATTCAACTTGCGATTGACACGGGAAATTTTTTATATTTTTTGTATTTTGTTTTAATCAGTTTGGCATACTTGTTTTTATCTATTGCAGTTGTAACAGTGTCATACAAAAAAATCAATTCAAATTTAATTTCAACAAAAACAAGTGTTCGCAAAAAACCAATAACTTTCAAAAAAAGTTCAAAGGGGCTGGCTTTATTAAAAAAGGAAACAAAGAGTTTTTTTGGAAGCACACTTTGGACAATAAACACAATAATGGGTCCAATTTTGGTGGTGGTTATTGCCGTTGTGTTTGGAATTTTAACTAACAGTTCGGCAAAAGAAGCCATTAATCTTGGCGAAGATGCAACTTTGGTTTATGGCACTTTTAAAATGATGTATTTTATATTTGTTCCACTAATAGCCGGAATGGTTGTTTCAACCTGTGCATCAATTTCAATGGAAGGAAGCAGAATTCAAATTTTAAAGCAACTGCCAATTAGTTTTTCAAGTGTGGCAATAAGCAAAATTTTGTTCAGCGTGCTTTTAGAGCTTCCGTTTGTGTTTGTTGCAAACATAATCTATTTGTGTTTTGTTCCCTTTGATATAATTTTTGTTATCTTGCTTTTTGTGGTTTCAGCTATATCAATTTTGGCGTTTAGTGTTTTGGGGCTTGTTATCAATCTGCGTTTTCCTAAACTTAATTGGAAAAGTGAAGCCGAAGCAGTTAAGCAAAGTTTAAGTTTGTTTGTGAGCATGTTTGTTGACATGATTGTTTCAGCAGTGCCAATGGCAATTTTCTTTGCCGTTCCAACGCTGGCAACCAGTGTGGGAATAGTTGGTTTTGAATTAATTATTCTTGCATGGTTTGTGCTTTTGCTTGCAATTTCATTGGTTTTAATTAAATTTTTTGGTGAAAAATATTATAACAAATTAAGTTAGGGTAGATATGAAAAAAGAAGAGATTAAAGAAAAGAATTCAGAAGAAGAAAATGTGGTTAAAGAAAATAAAACAAGTCAAACAGACGGCGAAGAAATGAACCTTTCATATGCATCAAAAAAAGAAGTTGCAAAGGGTGGACTTTTGGGCGTGTTTATTGGTTTGGCGGTTATTGTTCCGGGAGTTTCGGGCTCGGCAGTTGCAATAATATTTAAACTCTATGAAAAACTTTTATACGCATTTGGAAACATTTTAAAAAGGTTTAGAAAGTGCATCATGTTTTTGCTTCCAATTTTAATTGGTGCAGTTATTGGTTTTGCACTCGGATTTTTTGGGGTTCGTGAACTTTTAAACCTAATTCCATTTGCAATAATTGCTCTGTTTGCGGGGCTTATGCTAGGGGCATACCCTGCGGTTACTGATGAAATTAAGGGCGAAAAGGTAACGGCTGGCAGAGTTCTTTTGTTTGTGGCAGGGCTTGCCGTTCCCGTTGCAATTTCTGCTATTTCTATTTTTGTTACAAGTGGTTCGTTTTCACTTGAAAATCTTAAATTTTATCACTACATCTTGTTTGTTTTGATTGGTTTTTTGATTGCAATAACACAACTAGTTCCGGGGCTTTCTGCAACAGCACTATTGATGTCTTTTGGAGTTTTTACTGAAATAATGAACTCGGTAAGTTTAACTTATTGGAAGGCAAACCCAAGTGTGCTTTTGGTTTATGTTTGCCTTGCAGTTGGCTTTTTGGTTGGAATTGTTTCTGTGTCAAAACTCTTAACAAAACTATTTGAAAAATATCATGCCCCTGCATTTTTCATGATTTCAGGTTTGTCGCTTGGCTCAATAATAACCATGTTCTTTAACAGCGAAGTTATGGAAGTTTACAGAAGTTGGGGTGCAGGTGCAAGCCTTGGTTTAGACCTTGGGCTTGGCATTGGGCTTTTGATTGTTGGCTTAATTTTATCATTTCTTTTGGTTAGGTATGAAAAAAATAAAAGCAAAAATGTAAGTCAGGTGAAATGATGAGTAATTATGATTGGCTTTTTAAAACGCCCATTGCACATCGTGGGCTTCACACAAGCAAGTTTCCTGAAAACTCATTAGGTGCATTTGAAAGGGCAATAGAAAAGGGATATATTATTGAACTTGATGTTCATCTTTTAAAAGACGGAGAGATTGCTGTTTTTCATGATGACACCTTATCAAGAATGACATCAAAGTCTGGAAAAATCAAAAACCTAACAAGTGAAGATTTAAAGAATTATAATCTCATTAACACAAATTTTGTTATTCCAACACTTGATGAAGTTTTGAACCTTATTGACGGCAAAGTTCCACTTTTAATTGAAACAAAAACCGATAGAAAAGCGGGGAAACTTGAAAGTGTGCTTTTAGAAAAATTAAAAGGTTATAGTGGCAAGTTTGCCATTCAGTCATTCAGCCCATTTTCAATCAGGTGGTTCAAGAAAAATAAGCCCGAAATTTATTGTGGGCAACTTTCAGGCGGGTTTTCAAACGGCGACGAAAATATTAACAAATTTACAAAATTTGTGTTAAAAAGAATGCTATTTAACAAATTAATTAAACCAGACTTTATTTCTTATGAAGCAAAGTATCTGCCAAATAAATATGTTGATAAATTTAAAAATTTGCCAGTTCTTGCATGGGTTGTGAAAAGTGAAGAGGAAGAAAAAAGAGTTCGCAAGTTTGCAAACAACATAATTTTTGAAAACTTTGAACCCCAAAAATAAAAAATAGCAATTTTGCTATTTTTATTTTGCAATTATTTTGAATAACACAAGAAAAGTATTAAAATAACATTATGAAATTTAAGGGTTTAGATAGAACAAGTTTAAAATGGATAGCACTTGTTACCATGCTAATTGACCACTTGGGGGCAGTGCTAGGTGAAGAGTTTTATATTTCGCTGGGCGTGCCGTGGCTTTACAGTGTGTTTCGCTGTGTGGGCAGGCTATCCTTTCCAATTTTTGCATTCTTTATTGCCGAAGGTTGGCACTACACACGAAGCAAAAAAAGATATTTTTTAACCATGCTTATTTTGGCTTTAATCTCACAGCCGATTTATTATTTTGCACTCAACACCAATTTGTTTGCGTTTAATATATTTTTCACTTTTTTGGTGTCGCTAACAGTGATGTTTTTGATTGACAAAATCAGGCAGAATAAATCGCTTGCAATCTTCAACGGATTTTTAATTTTTGTGATATTGGTGCTTACCATATGCATGACAATAATTGACATTCCCGTTGTCTATGGAATTTATGGTGTTTTGCTATCTGTTATATTCTATTTATTTAACCACCTTGACAAAAAGTGGGCAAAGCCTTTGATGTTTAGCCTTTCTGCACTACTTATGATTTTATATTGGCTTGTGCACATTTTGCTTGCAGAAAGCATTGAGTTTAATAGTTTTGTTTCACTGTTTGCACTTTTATCAATTCCAATTTTGATGCTCTATAATGGCGAGAAGGGCAAACGAAGTTTGAAAGGATTATTTTATTCTTTTTACCCAGCACATTTGCTTGTTTTATATTTGATTTCATTACTAATAATTTAAGGAGAAAATATTATGAAGGTTTTATTATTCAATGGAAGCATTCATCAAAACGGAAACACGGCAACAGCACTTGCCGAAATTGCTAAACGGTTAAATAGTGAAGGTATTGAAACGGAAATTCTCTCTGTTGGTGCAAAACCAATTCGTGATTGCATTGCCTGCGGTGGCTGTGTGGGTAAAGGCAAGTGTGTTTTTGATGATGATGTGGCGAATGAATGGCTTGAAAAGGCAAAAAATGCTGATGGCTTTGTATTTGGCTCACCAGTTTATTATGCACATGCAAGTGGCAGGCTTTTGTCGATTATGGACAGAATGTTCTATGCTGGCAAAAGTGTATTCAAGCAAAAGGTTGGAGCATCGGTTGCTGTTGCAAGGCGTGCGGGCACAACTTCGGCGCTTGATGACATTAACAAGCATCTTTTAATTTCTGGAATGTTTGTTGTTGGTTCAAGTTATTGGAATGTTGCCTTTGGCAGAAGTGCAGGCGAGTGCACAGGTGACGGCGAAGGTATGCAGACAATGCAAAATTTGGCAAAGAACATGGCTTGGGCATTAAAATGCTTTGACCTTGGCAAAAAGTCAAACATAATGCTACCAGAATTACCAGAAAGCATAAAAACTCATTTTATTCGTTAAAAATAAATTATAAAATAATAAAAACAAATTCAATATTGACAGACTGTTTTTGTTATGTTATTATAATTAAGGTTAGTTAAAAAAAACACATATGGAGGGAATTATGAGAATTAAAAAAGGGATACTTGGAAAGAAATATTTTTTGGAAAATGAAAATCATTCTCAATTTGGACCATATGAAGACATTGTTTTTGTTGTTAGTTTAAATCAATATAAAGTTAAAAATCATAACAAATGGGGAGTGATTGCCGAAGATGGCAAAAATCTTCCTTGTGAATATGAAGAAATTGAGCCAGTGTCAAATGGCTATGCACTTTGCAAAAATGGGTTATATGGCTATGTTGATTCATCATTTCGTCAAGTTGTGCCACATAAATATGGCAGAGTGCTGGTTGATATGTTAACGGAACTTTTGTCAAAAAAATTAACCTTTGAAAAATATCTTGAAAGAGCATTTGACCCACAAATGATAAACGCACTTGAAAGGTTGAATAAAAATTTGATAGATTATTATAATGAAACTGTTGACAAAGAAGATATTGGTGAAAAATTAAAAATTAAAAGAGCGGAAGAAATTGCAGAGCAAATTGCAAAGAGAAAGGAATATTTAAAAACATTATCTATGCAAAAACAAACAAAAACAGAAACAAAAAAGTCTAGTCAAATGGGAGAATAAAAAAAAACAGGCAGGTGCCTGTTTTTTTATTGCATTTGACCTTGTTTTTGTCGTTCAGCTAGTTCAGTGGTTTGTGCAATAAGGTTTTGCAAATTTTCTTCGCCGATAAGTTTTTCCAAATCAATATTTAATGTTTTTGAATTATTTTTTTTCATTTCGTCAAAAGCATGGTCAATTTTATTTTTTAAATCAATCAGTGAAGTTGTTTTTGTTTTTGATTTAAACAATTTTTTAAGTTCGCCATAAATATAATCTTCAACTATTGCTGCTTTAATAATGTCAGGAAGATTAGCATTCAGTGAAAAACGACGACTTTTAAACTCTACATCTTTAGGAAGTTTATTTTTATCACTAAAAGAAAAAGATAAATAAATTCCGTTTTGTTCATTACCTTCGCAATCAAAAACAGAAATTTGAGAGTTTTTGCCTGTAAAAAGGTTTAATTCATAAATATCATATTTATCAAAATAACTTGTTGTTCTTTCAACGCATGATTCTTCGGTTATTAAACCTTGATATTTTTCTTTCTCATCGCCTAAATACTTATTTGTATAAAATTGTTTATTTGCCATAATTCACCTCTAAAAACATTATATAAAATAAAATAAATGATGTCAATGTAAAAAGTTGGTTGTTATTTAAGCGTTTGTTTCAATTTTATTGTCAGAAATTTCAGTTGATTTTTCATCATCGATGTTTTGTTTTAATTCAACATTTGCTTTATGCGATTTAATATATTTTGTCCACTTAATGTAGCCGTAAGTGGTGTTTGTTAAATATCCAACTTTTAAAACTAAAAGAACCCATTGCCCAGCAATAATGTTTATGGCAAGGTCGCAAAATGATGCAATATACCACGCAATCCATTGTTCACGATATCTGAACAAAATAAATAATCCATTGGCAATGCCAACTGCACTTGCACAGGCATCAACATAGCACACAATTTTTTCAAGTGTTGGGCTGTCTGAAAGGATTCCGTTTTCGGTGTCGATAAGAGTAAGCAAATATCCAACCCCAACTGTCCAAACAACAATTGCAAGAATAACAAGTGCTTCTTGCCAGCCTGTTAGTTTTCGAACTTCTGTTAAATTTTCTTCTTTTTTATCTTTGTGTTTATTCCAAACAAAAAAGCTGATTATGTCTATTGGAATCCAAAAGAATATTGTTGTTGCCATTGTGGCAAAGCGATATGCACAAATAATACATATTGCAATTTCAACTGCTTCAACCACAAGCGAAACCATAAAGTTCCATTTGCTTTGTTTTGAAATCAAAAGTTCGCATAAAATGTTGCTCACAACATCAACAAGGTATAGAACCATTATTATGTTGCCATTAACTCCGCTTGCATCTTCTTCAGGAAAAAGAAAGGCAAAAACAACCGCTAAAATCGTTATTGAAAAGAACCAAACCTTTTCATAAGTTGAAAAATAGTTCCAAAGTTTTTTAAGTTTATTTTCTTTTTTTTCTATTATCTTTGTTTGTTCCATAAAAATTCCTCTTTAAAAGTTAATATTATTTTGCATGAAAAAAAGACCTTAATTAAAAGACCTAAAATTAAGGAATTTGCTATGGTGATTCAAAATTATTTTTAAGTATTATTTTATAAAAAAACTTCATGATAACACAATGATTATAAAGTTTTTTGTTTATTTTGTCAAGTTGATGAATGGTTGCTCATTCCTGCTTATGGGATTCTTCGACTACGCTCGGAATAACACTAAAAAGCGTGCCGTAACACAAAAACAACCACAAAAAGTTTTGTGGTTGTTTGTTATTCTTCAAATTGTAAATCAATAAAGGTTAAAAGTGTTATGCACTCTGCAAGTTTTCCAAGAGCGACAGGGCATTCACTTTCTGAACTTGCAATAACAAATAGTTCATTATTTTTATTTCTTTGAACATGAAAATGACGCATAACCTTATTTGAATATTCGGCAAGGTCGATTTCTTCAAAAATGTCAAAGCCACGCTCTAACAAATTTTTAACAGTTAAGCCCATGTCAGAAATAACAATTTTGCCTTCAAGTTCAACAAATTCAAAGGCAAAAGTGTCGCCATTATCATTTGAAAGATTACTGTTAAAAACAATTCCGTTTTCATATTTTGTGAATGAATTTTCAGATTTAAAAACTTTTTGAAGTTTGGCAATGTCTAACATATCACATCTCCCGCTTTTTGTTTTCTTCATCACTTGTTTTTGAGTCTTTATTTTCCTTTGATTTTTTTAGTACGTCAAAATAGTCAAGAATATAATCAGGGTTAAAGTTTTCATAATTAGAACCGATTGAATAGTTCGATGAAAAAGAGTCGAAAGTTAAAAAATTATCATTAAAAATTTCAGGCAATTCAATATTATTGTTGTCAATAATATATTCATATTGATGCAAACTAACCAACGATTTGTTAAGTTCTTCATGGCGAACAACAGTGTGCTGTGCCTCATCATAAGGGGTGCAATGAATTTTACCAACTTTTTTAAGCCCGTGCTTTACAAGGTCTTCATAGGCAATTTGCCCCTTTTGAAAATTGTTTAAATTGATAAAGGTTTCGCAAAAATCATCAAAACTGTTATAAATATTTTCTTCATTTGAATTGTTTTTATTTATTATGGTTGGCTCAATATCTGGCGATTGGTTTTGTGATAAAACAAGCCTGTTATGAAGATTATATTTGTGTTTATGGCTAAACTTTGTTTTTGGAACCAAAATGCCATAGGTGCAAAAATTTCCATTTTCATCAAACTTGTTGTGGTGAGTTGAAAGGGGAAGGTAGTCCCACCTGTCGGCAATAAACTTTCCTTCTTCAAGACCTTTGAAGTATACGCTAAATTTGATTGAACTTTTTGCATTAACAGCAACCGAATTATATGCTCTTTGCGTGTCTTTTGAAAGTTCGCCCAGCAAAGTTTCATTGCCAATTCTAAAAATAAACTTTCGGGTTTCAACCTTGTGAAAATGGTCGTTAATTTGAGTAACCCAAGGCTCAATAAAATATTTTGGAGCGTCAAGCATGGCTGTTAAGAATTTATCACTATGAACAAAAATAAAGTTTTCATCTTCTCTTGATGGCTTATCTGCCGGTAAGTCACTAACTTTATAGCAATTTGGAAGCCCATAATAATAGCATTCGCCAATGCCAAAAATTGAATCTAAATAAAGTTCATTAATTTTAATTAAAAGGTCTTCATTTTTTGGGTCTGCCAAAAACTTTGCCTTTTCAATTTCATATTCATATTCTTCAAGGTCTTCTTCGCTGTATCCCTTGTTAAAATATTTCAAACTAAAAGGACGCCTTGCCTTGCTGGCAATTGCCCTAACATAATCTTTAATAAAACAAGCTTCACGACCAACAAATCTTTTGCCAGCAATAAAAACTTGGTCTTCACTTGATTTTTTGCCCCTTTCAATGAGCAAAATATTATTCAAAATCTCTTGTTCACTGCCTGTGTGGCTGTCATAACTGCGATGATGTGAACTCTCTGAATTTCTTTTTATGATTCTTTTGCGACTAGAATATTTCATATTTCCCCTAATAACTATTTTCAGTTTAGCATTTGGCAAAATCATTGTCAATGGTGATATTGCACTAAAATTATAATTAATATTAATAATTTATTTTTAGAATGTATTATGATTGACAAAATGTCACGGTGGGGGGGGGTATGCTTTTAATAGAATAAAATAAGGAGAAAAAAAAGGAAAAAATTAAAGAACATTTTGGCTTTAACTTTTATTGTGCTATTTGGTTTGGGTTGTTCGGTTTCACTTTCTGCTTGTGGTGATGGCAAGTCTTCAACTTCATCAGTAACGGTAACAGGCATAACAGTTAAAACAAAGAGAACAAACCTAGATGTTTATGAAAAAGAGTATTTTGAAAGTTTTGAATTTAACGAAGATGAATGCAATAGTATTTTTAATGTTAAAGCCAACAGAAGTGATGGTTCAACAACCACAATTTATTATGGCGATTACACATTAACACTTCCTGACGGTTTGAAAAACAAGCCATGTTAAAAGATAAAGTTAATTATGAATGGAGTGGTCAAGAAAACCCTACTGAAGATTATGAAATAGTCTTTGAAATTTTTAAAACAAATGTTGAATATTTTACAATCAATGGCGAAAAGGTTGAAAACAATTCTGCAACCTTTAATTTGAGTGATATTGCAAATGGATTAACCTTTAATGCAGTCATTCATTCTGATATTGAAGAACCTGTTGATGTTGCATGCAGTGGTTTTGACAATGCAACTTTCACAATCAATCAAGATTCAACAACAGCAAAATGTGAAATGAATGGAAAAACTTTAATGGTTAGTTCAGCGGGCACAATAACACTTTCAATTTCTGTTCCAGAAACTGAAAATTGTGCAGGTAAAAATGTAACAATAACCATAACTATAGTTTAATTAAAAAAGCACTAGCATATTGCCAGTGCTTTTTTGCTGAAAATTATATAAGTCGTTTAAGTCATCTTTCAAGCACTTGCAAATTTTTTAAATTTGAGGTATAATATTTAAGTCGAGCGTAGATTTATGTTTTGCGAAAAGGGCTGTTAACTTTAAGTGCCATAAAATTTATGGCAAGCAAAATGTCACGATTGTCTTGACTAATCTTGCTTTCGCAAGAAATTCAAGTCACAAGTTCTTTTTTTACAAGTGGGATTTATAATTAAAAAGGTCTTTGGCAGACGCAATAAGTTTTATAAATCAGTCTATGAGAAAAAGGCAACAAGGCTTGTGGCGAGCAGAGGTAAAATTTCATATCAATTATGTCAAATGTCAATTTTCTAATTGCTCAAGTTTTGGGCGGAATTGCGACTTTGATTTTATGCCTATCCTATTTAGTTAAAAGCAAAAAAAACTTTTTACTTTTAGGGTTATTTGGTGATATTGCATATGGAATGGCATTCTTGTTTGTAGGTTCTTGGGGTGCAGGAATAATAGCGCTTTTGTCGTGTGTGCAAAATTTGTTCTTCTATTATTATGATAAAAAACAAGAAGTTTTGCCAAAGGGCATTGCATTAACATTTATTTTTATGTTTG
The DNA here is from genome assembly GCA_944381185.1 of uncultured Clostridia bacterium. GTDB lineage: Bacteria > Bacillota > Clostridia > Christensenellales > UBA1242 > RGIG1681. Next base: position 455,278 of record CALWKE010000001.1, on the reverse strand, counting down.
TTTTTGCAAGCATTTTAACATGGTCAAGCATTTGGGATATAATTCCACTTGCATGTTATGTTTGGTATACTTTTGTTTTGTATATTAGCGATGTTAAAATAATAAGGGCTATGTATTTTGTGCCAAACGCACTTTCAGTTGTGTATGACATTATGGTTATGGCATATGCCAGTGCTTTTGAAGACGGCATTGAAGCAATGTTTTTATTGGTGATGATAATTGTTGATTTTGTTAAAAATCATAAGCCAAAAAAATTTTTTGCCAAGGCTTCAAAAACTATATTTGTGAAAAAGTTAAGGGGAGCCATGACGAGTGGTTTACAGTCCGCTGATTCACAAATAAAAAATGCTGAAATCATAAATTTGTCAAATAAAACCAATGAGTGTAACATATGGTTTTTCCCAAGATTTTGCAAGTTTAGCAAAGTGTCATTTTATTAGCAGTGTTGGCGTAAAAACAAGTTTATTGAAAAGATGGAAGTTCATACTTCCATTTTTTCATGCCTAAAATTTTTAACATTTTAATAGTGTAAAAATTTACCAAACATTGACATATTTGAATTTTTAATTATAATATTTTCCATGTATGAATTTATAGAAAGAAAACCAAATTATTATATTTTTTTAGATGTTGATGGAACTCTTTGGTGCGAGTATTATTTAAGTGAACTTGTTGTTGATGCTGAAACCAGAAAACTGATTGAGCTTGATGCTGATGACCCACTTGCAGGCTATGAAAATATAAAACTGTCAAGTGAAAGCATTGAAGCGGTTAACACACTTATTCGTTCACTTAAAAAGAAGTTTGATGTAAAACTTGTTATAACTTCAAGAAGAAGAAATAATCTTCTAAAGTGCATTAACTATTTAAAAGTTAATGGACTTGAATTTGATGACACAATTTTTTGCACAAAAAGTGGAATGACCCCACGAGGTATAAAAATATTAGATTTTTTGAATTTTATGGGTGAAAATCAAAAAGTTCCTAGATTAAGAAAAAATTGGCTTATGAGTCTTTTATATAAGTTTTCAAAAAATGACTTTGAGAACTATGTTGTTATTGATGATGATGAAAAATCAATAAAAGGTTTTATTCCGTCAAAAAGATTTATTGAAGTTGACGGCATCAAGAGTTCATTAACAAAACGGCAAGTTGAAAGATATCTAAAGAAAAACAACATTCCACTCATCGAAAAACAACAGCCAACACTTGAGTAAAATTTATTAAAAAAATATAATGTTAGCAAACACATAAATTTAAAATAAAAACATCTAATAATGTTAAATTAATATTATGGAATATTTAATAAGATATTATGAAAAAAATGATAAAGGTGAATGGAAAGAATTTGAACCACCTAAAGAAGATATTGAAACAAAATGTTCAATATGTGGAAGCAAGGCATTCAAAGACCCCTATGGTAATGGTCATTGTGATAACTGTGGCTGGATTTTTGAAAAGGATGAAGTTGAACTTGAAAAATCTAGGGGAATAAGTTTCCCTATGATTGCAACCCCAACAACTGCAAGAGAACAATATAAAAAAGGATTGCCATTTAAAGCGACCTTTGATGAATTTTTGAATGGACTATATTTTTATAGTGAAATGCTGTTTGAATATAATAATGAAATTTATGAGGTGTTTTTAAGAGCAAATAAAAACTCTAAAAATAATGAAGATAGCGATATTGTATTTTGCTCTAAAGAATTTCAGCAAGAATATAAATCTCGTAAAGAATTTGAAAATAAAGCAAATATAAATGGTGTTTTGCTTAAAGATATGTGGGAAAAAATAGAAAAACCATCATTTATGTATTAATGATTAATATATAAAATATATGACAGCATATTGATAGCATATGTGATGGTTTAAAATTGTTTTAAAAATTTACGACCGAAAATTCTAAAATGAGTTTTCGGTCTATTTTTTTTGTTTATTTTTAAAAGATTCTATTATCAAGATATCAAATTATTTCTGTGATTATTATGTCACAAATGATGAAAAATTAAAGAGAATATTTGACTTTAAAGAACTGAATATATTAATATAAAATCAACAAAGGGGGATTTATGAATTTTTTAGGTTGGTTATTTAGTATTCCTAGTCGGCATTATAGAGATATGCGAAGATATGAAAGAGGGGGTGTTGGTGCAAGAATTTTTGCAATCATCCTTTCAATGCTTTTTATTGGTGCTGCGCTCGGACTTGAATATTGGTTTTTGTCATCATTTATGACAGGCGGTTCACTTGGTGGTGGAGTTGCAAAAGTTGTTGCGCTAATTTTTATTGGTATTTTCTTTGTTGCAACCTTTATTGCAGCACTTGAATATTGTGGCGTTTATGCCTTCACTGCTTTTGCGATGGCGATTATGGGTGTTGTTTATAAAGCAGAAAAAAGGAAAGCATTGCTTGAAAAAAATCAAAAGAAAATTGAAAATTTAGAGGCGGAACTACAGACAACTCCAAGTTTAAAATATAAAAAACTTGACATATTTGTCGGAATTTTTCAAATACTATTAGCAATCGGGCTTTTCGCTGGTGCTATTGCAGTTGCTGTTTTAACGATTTGATAATGAAAAAAACAGGCAAATTGCTTGTTATTTTGTGATTTTTATGATATTGTAATTTTATAGTTATATGTTGACATTTTTCACAAACAACCCTTTTTATGCATATAACAAAAAGGAGGATTTATGAAAAAGAAAATTTTAAGCTTTGTTTTTGCAATTTGTTTAATATTGCCATTAATGGCAGTGATTACTGCTTGTGGTGGAAAAGATCCAGCCGTTGTTAATGATATCAAAATCATTGAAAAGGCAACAGGCACTGATCATTTAAATAATTGGACAAAGCAAGATGTTGAGTTTGGTGAATCCCCAGTTTTAGATGACTATAAACTTGTGCTTTATTATTCTGATGGGTCAACTAAAGATGTTCAATCAAATGACAGCAATTATTCTGTTAAATATTATTACACTGATAGCAGTGGCAATAGAAATCAAATTTCTGATTTAACAAATCTGAATTTGGGTTTTTATGAAATTTGCCATACTTACACAAATAACGGAAATGTGTTTAATGCTTATATTTACTTTTCTGTTGTTGAAGGGCAAAATATAAATCCATATTACATTAGATTGTCATCAAACAGTGTTGAATATGGAAGGGAAATTCCTGAAATAAAACTTCAAACAACACCAAGTCAAGAAACCGGTGAACTTGAAATTGTTGAGTCTAGCAATAAAGTGTTAACGAGTGATGAATATCAAGAATATCTTTCAAAAACAACTGAATCTGAAAAACAAGAATATCTTGAAAATAATGGTGAATCTATTTACACCAATATTAATCAAAATGTTGGAGAGTATTACATTTATGTTAAAGTATCTTCTGAAAATTTTGAAGACAAATATTCTGTTCCAACAAAGTTAACAGTAAGTCAGGCAACAATTCAATTATCTGAAGGTGGAATAACTGGTCAAATAACTGCAACATTCGAGTATAATGATGTTTATAACACCGAACATAAAACAGGTGCTATTGCTTTAAGTGAAATTGATATTTTTGATTCTGGTGATTCTTATAAGTTTGAAAATTTTTATGGTCAACAAGTTGGTGGAGAGTTGCAATGGCAAAATCCAGAAACTTATGTAAACAGCACAAATAATGGCGATGAATTTATGGTTTTATTTGTTCCAACTGATTCAAATTATAAAACTGTTGAATTTGGAAAAGTGGCATTAACAATTGAAAAGGGTGAAATTATTTATAATAAAATTAGTGACAGCATTACATATAATGAAAGTTCAAGCAATTATGAATTTGTTATTTTTGATAATAATAGCACTATATTTAGACCATTAGATTATATTAATGTTTACAAATGGGTTGGTAGTTCTTGGCAACAAATCACAACCGAATCAGATGATAATCTTAAGAAAGTTATTGATATTGTTGCAATGCAAGCAGGTGAAAATAAATATAAAATTGAACTTAAAGATAAAACTAATTTTGTTTGGAACAATCAAACAACAAATGATATTGAAGTAACAAAAACAATTAACAAAGCAACAATTTATGCAAACTTTGAAATCAATGGAGAAGATCAATTATTTGAAGATGGTTCATTCTTAATTCCATTTACTAATGATGATAGATTTGAATTTGGTTCTTTATCAATCGGAACTGAAAATAAAAACAATTCTAATTATTTTCAAGGCAGTGCAGAAATAGTTGAAAAAAATAGTCGAAAATATTTCAAATTCACTCCAACAGGTCTATATAATTCAACTAATGAATTAATTAATAATTCTAGTGTAACAAATGGATATGTGTATGTAACAATTAATGCAACCCCTGTTAATAGCAATTATATTGCTGATGAATCAAGACTTAATCCTAGTGTTTTAATTCATAGGTTAGATGCAATCCCAAGGTTTTCTGATGATTTAGTATTAACACCGGGCAAAACATTTAAAGAATGTTTAACCTTTATGGTTCCAGAGATTTATGGAACTTACACAATAGAGGATTATAATTTAACAGATGAAGTTCCTAGAATTTTACATAATATAACCGTTTCATTTGTATCAAATAGTCCAATTTATTATAGCAATAATAATAATAACATTAGCATTGAATTAGAAAAATTGTTTGTTTTAGACACTTCTGGTGAATATACTGAATTTGATTTAAATCAACCACCTGAAGAACTTAATGTTATGAAAAGTTGGGCAGAAAGTGGATTAGGACAAAAACTTAACTATAATGCAGAAGTATTGCTTCGTGTTGAAACTAAAAAAGAAAGCTGGACAGATGTTGAAAGTTATTATGCAGAAAATGTTTCTGTAACTTATGCAAGTAAAGATGATATGGCTCAATTTAGTGAAGATAAAACATATGTATATAATGCAAGCACTAATAAACTTTCAGTTGTAACTGACAAAGAAAGATTGTATACTTTAAACGGCACAATTTCAAACAGAAGTGGAACTGAAACAAATGTAACAATTCAAGAAATTGATGGAAGTTTAAATCAAATAAGTGGTAATTATAGTGAAATGCTTTATAATTCATTTGAAATTGATTTGCCATTTATATCACTTTCTATTTTTTCTGAAACACCAACAACAAGTTATTATATTGATAGCGAAAATGGACTAATTAAAATAAAAATGATAGGTTCAGATTCAAGATCTGGTATTGAATGTGTTTGTGTTTTTGATAGCGAAGGCAATTATGTTGGGCATCAAGTAACATTTACAAATTTAGAACAAAATGTGCAAGATGATGACGTTTTAGGTTATACAATTCAATTCAAATTAATAAATGAATAAATAAAAAAAGATTAAGTCATTAATTTGATTTAATCTTTTTTGCCTTAATTTATTTAAATTTTTAATTATTTTGTTTTATAATATAAATAAAATGTGCAATTGGTGTTGAAAACGCCAATTTTTATGAAACTAGTGGTTATTACACGGAAAAAGATGGTCAAGGTATTGCAGTATATGATGTGGTTAATAATTATACGCCAGATTTCAAGTCTTTTTGTGAAGGTAAAACATTTATGGGTTATTTTACGGAAGAAAACGGAACTGGCGAACAAATAACTGATACAACTGGAAAATCTCTTAAACCATGGGTAATAAAAGAAAATAATCATTATTACAAACCTTATGAAGATTACATAATTCATGAATATGATTATGGATTAAAAATTTATGCTTACTATATTTAGTAATAAAAATTGATGTAAAAAATAAAATTAAAATATATAAATTAACTATTCAAAACAATACTTGGCAGAATTAGCAACAAAGACAATAAGTTAGTGTTTTTGCCATTACATGAATTGCAACCATATTATTGGAATCTTGAACATAAATAATAGAAACTTTATTGTTTGGTGTATGAGATATTTTCGCAGCAAATTTGAAAGCTTTGCAAAATTTTAGCAAGGCTTTTTTATTTTGTGGGATTATTAAAATTTTTATTATTTTGCGTTGAGTGTTTTGTAAGTTATATTTATGGAAAAATAGAATTTTAAATATATTAAATATATTTGTTGACAAAGATTTAAAAGTATGTTATAATAAACAAATACGCTTTTGGCATTAAATATTTTGCATTAAAATACTGTTTAACTTTCTACTTGTTTTTTTTCTTAATCTATTTAACAAGGGAGGATATGAAATGGCAAGAATCATAGAGTTTACAGACATTTGCAAAAATTTTAAAGTTCCAGAAAGGAACAAAGGGCGGTTTAGCATGTTTAAGAATTTTTTCATGCGAAAGCACAAGATTATACAAGCCCTAAAAGATGTTACTTTTTCGATAGACGAAGGAGACATTGTCGGATACATTGGTCCAAACGGAGCAGGAAAAAGCACCACAATAAAGATAATGAGCGGAATCCTTACCCCATCATCTGGAACATGTATCATTGATGGACTAGTTCCATGGAAAAACAGAAAAAAATTTGTCAAAAACATTGGTGTTGTTTTTGGTCAGAGAAGTCAACTGTGGTGGGATGTCCCAATTATTGATAGTTTTGACCTATTAAAAGACATATATAAAATACCTGATGACGAATTCAAGCAAACCCTTGAGGTTTTGAATAAGGCATTAAATCTTGAAGAGTTGCTTGGGCGACCTCTGAGGCAATTGTCGCTTGGACAAAAAATGAAATGTGAACTAGCCGGAGCATTGTTGCACCGACCAAAAATTTTGTTCCTTGATGAGCCTACAATCGGACTTGATGCTGTAACAAAATTGGCTGTAAGAGATTTTATCAAATACATAAATCAACAATGGCATACGACAATCATACTCACCACGCATGATATGAGTGATATTGAAGCCTTGACAAATAAAATCATTTTGATTGGAAAAGGTCAAATATTGTATCAAGGAAATTTTGATAGTATCAAAAACAAATATTCATCTATTAAGACAATTGAAATAGAATTTGCAAAAGAATATGACACAATTGAATTAGAAGGTTATGAAGTTGTATCACATAACAAAAAATTTGCAACTCTCAAAAATTTGCCTACAACAGAATTCCATACCAAAAATTTTGTAAATAAAATATCTCAAAAATATGAAATCATAGATTTTCAAGTTAACAATCTCAGTGTTGATGAGATTCTAGCAAGGCTCTATAAAGAGTATAAATTGTAGAGGTGGTTATGGGAAAATCATATTTTGGTATTTTTAAAATGGAGTTCAAGGGAGAACTGCAATATAGAGCGAAAGCCATCTCAGGCATAGCTACACAATTTTTTTGGGGAATTTTGCAGATATATTTGTATACAGCTTTTATGCAACAAGACGCGGTAAATGGTTTCACAATTTCGCAAATGATATCATACATTTGGCTTGGACAAGCATTTTTTGCCATGAGATACATTGTCATGGGAAAAAGAATTGGAAAAGAAATAACAAATGGCAATGTTTGCTACAAATTTATTCGACCAATTGGCATATACAATCAATGGTATGTAGAAGGTGTTGGACAAAAATTAGCATCGACCTTACTTAGATTTGCACCAATTATAATCATCGCATTTTTGCTTCCCGCAAATTTAAGAATGCATGGACCAGTCAGTTTTGTTGCATTTTTATTGTTTATTGTGAGTTTGATCTTGGGGTTGTTTATTAGCAACGCAATTTCTATGTTCGCAGTCTTTTTGACTTTTAAGACACTGTCTGACAAAGGGTCTATTGGCATTGTGTCTTCTATATCCAATCTGTTTGCTGGGCTCATAATACCTTTGCCTTTGTTTCCACAAGGTGTGCAAAATGTAATAAACTATTTGCCATTTAGATTTATTTCAGATTTGCCATTTAGGATATATATAGGAAATGTTGGAATAACAGATGGCCTCATATATATTGCAATTGGTCTTGCATGGTTGGTTGTTTTGATGTTGTTGGGGCGGGCATTAATAAATTCTGCTTTGAGAAAAACTGTCATTCAAGGAGGTTAGTATGCTGTATGCAAATTATTTGAAAATGCATTTGAAATCTTCTTTTCAGTATCGTTACAATATGATGTTTATATCGTTTAATCAAGTGCTTATAAATATCAGTGAAGTGCTGGCAGTTTATCTGCTGTTCAAACAGTTTGACTCAGTTGCTGGTTGGACATTTTATCAATCACTTATTATGATGGGAATTGTCTACACGGTTTATTCTCTTACAGAGTGTTTTGCAAGAGGATATGATGAATTCCCAAAACTTATTCAATCAGGAGAACTTGACAGATTTTTGATCAGGCCTGTCAATATCCATTATCAAATATTTGGTTCTAAAATAGAATTTTCAAAACTTGGTAGGGTGGTGCTTGGTATTGTCATCAGTATTATTGCGTTTTTGAATGTGGACATTGAATGGACGGCCTTAAAAGTGATTGTTTTGATTGCGACATATGTGTGTGGGATATTTGTCATATTTGGACTGTTTGTTTTAAGTGCGGGTATCAGCATATACACTATTGAAAATTTGGAATTTTTGAATATAATCACAAATGGTAGCAAAGAACTTGCTTATTATCCAATCAATATATATGCCAAATGGTTAACAACAATATTTACCTATATCATTCCTATTGCATGTTTCAATTACTTGCCACTATCATACATCTTAGAGATTGGAACAATTCCTGCATGGTTGTGCGCAACAGCACCATTTTTTGGAATGTTATTTGTCATCCCTTGCATAATATTCTTTAATTTGAGTTTGCGTAAATACAAAAGCTCAGGATCATAAAATTTGGACAAAGCAATTTGACAAGAAAAGCATAACGAAAGCACCCAATGTGGTGCTTTTTTTGATAAAGAAAATTATCTGTTTTTATAAGTCAAAAGAGTAAAGCATTGTAAAAAAATTAGAAACAAATTGAGGAAGAATAAGGATATTTATAATACAAACATATATATAATTTTGACTGCAACAGTGCGCTTGCAATTTTTTGTGTCTATGTAGGAAAAATTCTTTGGATAAAAATGTTGATGCCTGGCGAAATTTCTATGGCAAAACGCAACCAAAATAATTCAACACTTCGGCTTTTATTGATTTTTACCAATTTGCAAAGCACAAAATTGGATTTTGCTCTGCCCACTAAAACCCTTTAAAACACTAGCAAAAATGCTAGTGTTTTTCTTTTGCTGTCAAAGCATCAACTCGTAGACACCATTTGACAACCATGCTAAATTTATTACATGACACCATCCACCTAAGTTGATTTTGAACTACCTAAAACTGATTAAATTTGAATAAATATAATATGGAAGTAAAAATGCCTTATAATTAGTAACATAGTGTAAAAATATAAATTTATAATAAAGCATGTATTCATTCTTTAATTAACAATATTTTAGTGAAAGAATCTGATTTTATGTTATAATAAGATTGCCAAATAATTAATAAATTATGTCTTAAAAATCAGAATGGGAGAGTTTATGGTTAAAAGATTATATAGAAAACAACAAAAAAACATTAGAAACATTGCTAACAACATTATAAATTTTTTTCACAAAGAGTTAAAGGAAAAATATGTTTTTACTCAAAGAATTGTAGGATCGGGATCTCTTGGAACAATGTTAGTTGATGATAACGGGGATTATGATATTGATTATCAAATTTTACTAACTAATAGAAGTAAAATAGATTTGAGTAATGCAACACAAATAAAAAATGATTTTTTTAATTGTTTACAATCATATAAAGATAAAGAACATAAAAATGCAAAAATAGAAAATTCAACAACGTCAATAACTTATCGTTGCTTAGGCAATGGACAAAATTTTCATATTGATTTTGTGATAATTAAAACATTCCCCGAAAACGATTTGATTATAAGAAGAAATATAAAGAAAGAAACAAAAACGAAAAATGAATATACATGGAATGAGTTGCCAAAATATAATGAAGCTTATAGAATTTTTAAAAAATGGGATAACAATAAAAAATTAAAATTTATTGATTATTTATTACCGAAGAAAATAAAAGAGAAACAAAAACCTGAAAATGATCCATCTAAAATTTCGTCATCACAATTATTTATAAGTGAGGTATATAATTATGAATATAACAAAAGAAATAATAGATTATAATAAGCACAAAATAGATATTGATAAATGGATAAATATTAAAGGCGAAATTAAGTATTTAGAATTTGCTAAAATTTTGGAAGACATAAATTGTGAATGTACTTGGAAGAATGTTTCAAATTTATATAGGTATGACAAAAGATTACAAATAAATATCTTTAAGTACATGTCATTTTTTGAAGAATACATAAGAGCAAAGCTATGGAATGAAAATATTTTTAAAGAATATGAAGATTTAAATAAAAAAACGATGAATGAATTAATTGATTATATATACAAGAATAGTAATATCATTGAAAAGTATTTTAGTTGTATCGAAAAAGATAAATTTTTAAATATAAAAGAGTTAAGAAATACAATAAGTCATAATGATATTGTTATAAAATGTGAAAGAAATGGAAATGATTATAAACATTTAATTTTAGATTTTTATTCAGTTATCCCTGCTGAATACAAAAAAGGTTTAAAAAACGATATTTGTAGTTGTCAAAAAAGATTGAGTATAGATAAGAAGTTTTTAGTAGTTTTTAAATAATTTAAATTAGAGTAGAAATTCTCCTTATTTATAAGAACCAAAACATTAGTAATTTTACTAGTGTTTTTTGTTGTAAAAAATCATTTAAAATATAAAAATTTCTTTTAATTAAAATTATTACTAGAAATTTAAAATTTATATGTTATAATAAAATTAACTTTTATATATAAAGGGAGTTATATGTCTAATAAGATTAAATTATTTTTTAATGAAATTGTATTATTTATTAATAAATACTTTTCAATTCCATTTGTAATATTATTAATTTTTACTTATCTTTATCACCAAGATATAAATAAAACTGTTTATATTATTATTGGTATATAGAAAGAGAAAGAACAAATAGAGATGTTACGGCTGAACTTACGGCTCCAACATCTTTTATTTTTGCGAATGACGACGGAAGTGTTAGAACATATTCAGGTTGTAGAATGATATTTGATAGATTTATTAAACGACATAATTTGGGTAAGTATAATATTCATTTTCACGGGCTTCGCCATACATTTTCAAATATGCTTTTTGAAATGAATGAGAACCCAAAGGTTATTCAACAACTATTGGGGCATAGAGATGTAAAAACAACAATAACTGTTTACAACTCTGTTAATAGTGATTATGTAAAAGAAGCAACCGATAGACTTAACACAAAAATTCAAGAAAATCAAAAAACAAAAGAATTAAAAAAATATGAATATAACAACAATATGACTGATGAAGAAATAGAAGAACGCATACAAGAACTTGAAAGATTGCAAGAGCAAAAGAAAAGAAAGAAAGAAAAAGATTTTGAGATGTAGATGAATTTAAAATAATAGTATGATATAATACTGTATAAATAGAGGTTTATATGATTAAATTATTTTTAAAGAAAAATTGGCCTAGTTTAATTATAACGTTGGTATGGGCAATATTAACAGGGCTTTCAAAATTAGAGATTGATGTTTCATGGATAAAAGATGTAAATACTTGGGCTAATGCATTTATTTTAGAACTATATTTATTTCAATTAATGTCTGCAATTACTATTAAGATTAAAAATCAATATTGGCAATCATTGATAAGTTTAATGGTTTCTTTGTTTGTCGGAGAAACAATTAGATATAATTTTAATCTCGTTGATTTTTCTTTTATGAATTTGTTAGGAATATTCTTATTTTCATTGTTTACAATCTTGATGACATACCAGTCATTTTCTTTTGGAGTAAATAAAGGAATTAAAGAAATTGAACAGCAAAAAAATGTTTTACATTCAAAAATAAGAGAAATGTCAAATGAAGATACCAAAAGTTTTTTAAAAGAAATAAATAGAAGTATCAATTTTATGAAAAAACATCCATTTGCTGCAAGTATTATCAAAGATAGCAATTTGCGGGAGTTGGAGTCCTTTAGAAGTGAGGTAAAAGAAATAAAAAATACAACAAATAAAATTGACAGCAAATGACAGCAAATTTATCAGTTTTGGGTGGTTTTAGAACGATTTAGACCGATAGTTGAAATTTTGACTATCGGTCTATTTTTTTTAAAAATTTTTGACAGCAAATATTGATAAATTTGACAGCAAATATTTTTTATTAGGAAAATTAATAAATGTTTTTAAAAATTAAAAAATCGCTAAATCCCAATGATTTTAAGGGTTTTAGCGATTTTTGTTTATGGAGCTAATGACGGGACTTGAACCCGTGACCTCCGCCTTACCAAAATTGAGTTCTTATTTAGCAGAGTTTTACACCTACCTATAAAAAGCCCTATAAATAAAGACATTTAGATATTCAAAATTAAATTGGACCTACTATTTTTATCAAAGTGGTAGGACCATTTGACCCTAAACACCCAAAATAATGCACTTTTTTCAAAAATCTTACTAATTTTTTCTAAAAATGACTAAAAACATACTGAACAAAACTGATACAAAAAATAGATAATATTAGTAGATAAATTTTTATTTTTCTTCAATTTCTAATTTATCAAAATCAAAAAGTGGACTATTAAAGAATTCAGACATAGTTAATCCCAATTCTCTTATGATAAGTGCCATATTTCTAAAATTTGGTGTTTGATATTTACAATTTAAAATATCTGTCATTGTGCTGTGGTATAATCCAGTAGCTTGTGCCAATTTGTATTGGGTCATATTCTTTTCTTTAAGCAATTCTCTAACTCTTAAAGCAAAGGCTTTATTTAATTTCATTTCACGCTCCATATTTAGTCTTTTCAAGATATAAACATTTTACCCGACATTTCGCTTTTAACTATTTAAGGAAAAACGGGTATTTGCTTGATTTTTTTATAAATAGTCATTAAAATATTTAGGGAAAACCCGAATATGAGGTGATTATGAATTTTAAGGTTGAAAATTTTGATATTTTAAAGACTTGCAGTTTTACGGGACACAGAAGCCAAAAACTGCCGTGGCGTTTTAATGAAAATGATAAAAGATGTTTAGCAATGAAAGCAATTTTAAAAAATCATATAGAAGAAGCTATTCAAAAAGGATATGATACTTTCCTTTCTGGAATGGCTTTGGGATTTGATATGATATGCACTGAAATAGTCTTATCATTTAAACAAAAATATAAAGATGTTAAAATTGTAGGTGTATTGCCTTGTAAAAATCAAGATATAAAATGGGCAGAAAGTCAAAGAGTTAGATATAGAGCACTAATAGAACAACTTGACTATATAAGATGTGAGAATGACCACTATACTGGTCCACAATGTATGATAGAAAGAAATCGTTTTATGATAGACAATTCTTCTTTGTTGATTGCTTTATTCAACGGCCTACCGGGTGGAACAAAATCTACCATAGAATATGCGAAGTCAAAAGGAACAAATATAGTTATTATTAAACCTTAACAAAAATTCAAAATAAATCTATCTTAATCAATATAAAAAAACGGATTTAAAGGTTATAAGATATAAAAATATGGCTATATCTTTAACAAATCCGTTTTTTTACTGTTTAAATATGCTATAATGGAAATATTATAGGAGAATATACAATGGAATCTGATAAAAAGATTGTAATTTTTTATGTTCTTGAAGTATTGACAAAGTTTTCTGATGAAAATCATTTGTTGACATATAGTGATATACAAAACAAAATTGCAGAATTACATAATGTTAAGCCAAATGCAAAAACGATTGCCAGTAATATAAATACCCTAATAAGTGTAGGTTATGAGATAACTAAAAATGGTAAAAATGGTTGTTATTTGTCTTGCAGAGAGTTTGAACAAGGAGAATTATTATATTTGATTGATGCCATAAACTCATCTGTTTACATTCCTGCGAAACAAGCAAAAGAATTGATTGATAAATTGACTAAATCTATTAGTATTTACGAAAAACCCAAATATAATACAATCCATAAAGTTGATACAATAGCTCGTTCAAAAAATAGAGAAATGTTTTATGTAATTGAAGTTTTAAATGAAGCCATATCACAAGGCAAAAAAGTTAAGTTTAATTATAATGAATATTCTTCAAAAAAAGAAATGCAACCGAGATTTAAAGGTAAACAATTTTTAATTAGCCCTTATTTTATGGTTAATTCGCGTGGAAGATATTATTTAGTTTGTAATTATGATAAATATAACGATATTTCAAATTACAAAATAGAGTGTATTTCAAATATTTCAATTGTAGATGAGCCAATAAAACCAATTTCAACATTAGACAATGCAGAGGCTATTTCAAAAGAAAATTATATCAATGAACATATTTATATGACATTTGGTAAATCTGTTAATACAACAATAAAAGTTGAAAATCCTAAATATATCAATGAACTTATTGATTGGTTTGGAGATACGTTTCAAGTAGCAAATCCTGCAAATGACGAATGTATTGTTAGATTAAGAGTTAATGAACAAGCTTTAATCTATTGGGCGCTTCAATACGGTGAACATTTTGAAATATTAAAACCTGCGGAAACACGAGAGAAAATAAAGGAACAAATAGAAATTTTGAATAAAAAGTATGAAAGGAAGGAGTAATACAATGGATAAAGATAAAGAGGAACCTAATACCGATAAAGAGGAAGAATTTGACTGGTTATTCGGGTTAGGCGATGAATTGACTACTGATGAAATAGTAGATATTGAAGAACTTTTAGAAGATGATTTTTAAAGAAATTGAAAAAATCTGGGCAATTTCTGGCTTTGTTCCGGAAATTATCCGGATTTTTATTGTATTAAATGTAAAAATATGCTATACTCTTTGTGAAATATAAGTAAAAAAGAGGTTTTTATGGTTACTGAATTAAAATATTCATCACAAATCAAAGATATGGGATTGTTAAGTAAAGAGATGAAAATTGCTTGCCAAGAGTATAAAAATACAAATGATTTAGGTGCCATAATACAAAATTCTATTTCAAACAATATTTTTATGGTTAATACAGAAAGAAGGCGCAAAGAACTTGCATATAAGATAGTTGCTCGAATGGCCACATTAGATGATTTCTTGCTTTACGCAATAGCGGACGAACCTTACAATATATCTGCCCTATTATCTCTATATGCTTTAATGAAAACTGATAGGCTTGTATTTGAATTTATGAATGAAGTCATAAAGGATAAAATTGAACTTATGAATTACAGATTGACAGATATAGAATTAAATCAATTTATGTTATGTAAAGCTCAACAAAGCGATATAATTGCAAAATGGAAAGATGAAAATAAAGCAAAAGTCAAAAATTCTTTAAGAAAAGTGTTAATCGACGCTGGTGTGCTACGAGATTTAGGAAGTGTTTATATGATTATGCCACCTATCCTAAACAAAAATATTAAGGACCATATTATTGAAATTGGAGATAAAAAATATTTAGAGGCCCTAGGAGTTTAAAATGACAACATTAGAAAAATTAAATTTAATCGAAGAAAGAATAAAATCACCAGATTTTATAAAGACATTGGGGTTAGGTAATGAAATTCCTTTCTATATATTTGACTACGACCCACAAGATGAATTTCAAGTTCGAGAACATATTAAAATGTTAAAACAGAAAATAAATAATAGTAATGATGATTTTAAAATTAAAGAGATTGATTTATTTGATGTTTTAATAGATTGTCTTAAAGAAAAAGGCTATCTTGAAAGAGCAATTGAACTTGAAAAAAGGTATGGTAGTGAAAAATTTGTAGATACAATCAAAAACTCACTTGGATTAAAAACAGAACACAATATGATGGTTAAGAAAATTGTAGAACAAGTGGAACCTAATGACATTATTTTTATAACTGGTGTTGGAAAGATATACCCAATTATGAGAGCACACAAATTATTAAATAATTTATTTCCATTTATAACCAACAACCCTTTAATCTTGTTCTTTCCGGGAGCGTATTCGGGTTATGGATTAGATTTATTTAATGAGATAAAAGGCGACAACTATTATAGAGCGTTTAAATTATTATAAGGAGTAAAAAATGATTATAAGAGATATATTTGAAAAATCTATTGACAGACCACTTGAAGGCGTCATTAAGGTTGGAAAAGATACAGAAGAGGCTGTTTACGAAGAAGTTAGCGAATATGTTGTAACAAAAGAATTAAAAGGATATTTTGCAACATTCTTTGAAAAATATGCTGATGCCCTGAAATCTAAAACAAATGATGTTGGTGTTTGGATTTCTGGCTTTTTTGGCAGTGGTAAATCTCACTTTCTTAAAATTTTATCATACATTTTGGGAAATAAGATAATACGTGGTAAAAGAGCTTATCAATATTTTGAAGATAAAATAAACGATGCTATGATTGTTGCCAATATGAAAGCAGCTTCGGACTATAATAGCGATGTTATCTTATTTAATATTGATAGTGTTTCGGATGCAGACGCAAAAACAAACAAAGAAGGACTTGTTAAGGTATTTAATAAAGTTTTTAATCGTATGCAAGGTTTTTCGGAAAGTATGCCTTGGCTTGCTGAACTTGAAAGACAAATGGTTAAAAATGGCACTTATGAAAACTTTAAAAACGAATTTAAAAAGATTTGCGGTGATGAATGGGAAAATAGAAGAGATGATTTCTATTTTGAGGAAGATAATATTGTTGAAGCTCTTTCAAAAACAAACAATATTACACTTGATGCCGCAAGAAATACATATCAAAAGGCCGAAAGTAATTTTAGTTTAAGTATAGACCAATTTGCTATCAAAGTTAGAGAATATATTGAAAGTAAAGGCAGAAATCATAATGTAATTTTTATGATTGATGAAATGGGTCAATACATTGGTAACGACTCTGGGCTAATGTTAAATCTTCAAACAATTGTCGAAAGACTTGGTGTTGAATGTGGTGGACGAGCTTGGGTATTCGTTACAAGCCAAGAAGCAATCGACACTGTCTCTAAAAATGTAAATAATAAAGATTTTTCTAAAATTCAAGGAAGATTTAGCATAAGAATTTCTCTTTCTTCTTCTAATGTTGATGAAGTTATTAAAAAGAGGATTCTTGCAAAAAATGAACTTGCAACAGATAGTTTAAAGGAAATGTATGCACAAAAGGGTGCAGTTATTAAAAATCTTTTATCTTTTAGTAGCGACACACCAGACATCAAAATTTTTAAGTCAGATAAAGATTTTACAGAAATATACCCTTTCCTGCCTTATCAATTTAATCTTTTACAATCGGCTTATAATAGTATAAGAAATCGTGGTGCGAGCGGTAAACACCTTTCGGAAGGTGAACGTTCTCTTCTTTCTGCATTTAAAGAAAGTGCGATGAAGAATGAAAACAAAGAATTAGGAGCAATAATACCTTTTGGCGAATTTTATAATTCAATAGAAACATTCTTGGACCACGAAATAAGAAATGTTATGACAAGAGCAGAAAATAATGAAAATCTTGTTATGCCAGATGACTTAAATCTACTTAAAACCCTGTTTTTAGTAAAAGACCTTGACGATAAAATGCCTGCAAATTTGGAAAACTTAACAACATTGTCTTTAACAAGCATTGATGATGACAAACTTGCACTTAGAAAAAAGATTGAGGAAAGTATTAAGAGATTATATAGTCAAAATCTTATTCAAAGAGACGGTGATAAATATATTTTCTTAACAAATGATGAGCAAGATGTTAACAGAGAAATAGCTTCTATGAATTTGGCTCCAAGTGAAATAATTAGTTTTATTGGAGACCAAATCTTTAACAGTATTGTAGATTTTAGATATAAATACAATAACAATGTAAATCCTTTCTCATTTAACCAGATTGTTGATGACAATCCGCGTGGACAACAAGTTAATGAACTTGGACTTTCTATCTACACTCCATACTATGGAGCAATTAGTGATGAAGAGATTAAATTAAAAACCCAAATGAACCACATTGTGGTTATTAGAATGCCAGATAATCCTTTGCTTGTTGATGAGATTGAAGGTTATTTGAAATTGGAAAAATATATAAGAACAAGAAATTCAAGGGCTTCATCATCTAATATTCAAAAGATTTTGTCATTAAAGGCTGATGAACTTAGAAGAAAACAAGAACGAGCTTATAATTTAATCCTTGAAGGAATTGAAAAATCGGATATTTTTGCCAACACTACCAAACTTGATATTAAACAAAAAAGTGCAAAAGAAAGAATAAATGATGCCTTTAAAATTCTTGTTGAAAGCACTTATACAAAACTTAATTACATCAATAAATATTACGAAAAAGCAAGTGATTTGCAGTCTTTACTTTCAAGCAAAAGACAGATGAGCATTGATGGTGTTACTCCAAATCAATTGGCAATTCAAGAGATGAAAAAATATATTGAAATGCAATATGAAAGAAGAATGCCAATCAATTTGCGAAGTTTATATGAAAGGTTCCAAAAAATCCCATATGGTTGGAATGAGATTGATATTGCTGCCATTGTAATAAATCTATTATTGAATGACGATATTAAACTCGAATTAGTTGGTAATCCAATAACGGTTAACGATGACAAGTTAATAGATTATTTGACTAAAAGAGATTATAAAGACCGTGTTGCTGTAAAATTAAAAATCAAAACAAGTGATGAAATTGTTGAAAGCATTAAGAGAATTTACAAAAATGTGTTTACTCAATCTGTGGGTTACACTAACGATGAAGAACTTAGGCAAATGATTAAAAGAACTTGTGATAATGAACTTTATCACATTCAATCTTTGTTTGGATTATACCCACAAAGCGGATATTACAGAACTTATGACTATCAACTGACTTATTTAAATGAAATTCCTTATCATAATAGTTACAAATATCCGGGATATGATTTAGTAAATAAGAGTTTTGAATTATTCAAAAAACTTAACTCAATTACAGATACAAGCACCTTATTTGAAAAATTCATTGATAGCGAAAGCGAATTGATGGAATACAAATCTAACATAGACATCATTAAAAATTTCTTTGAACACCAAAGAGAAATTTTTGAAAAGGGTTGCAACAGAATAGATATTTATAAACAAAATAAGACCTATTTTGAAGGATATAATGTAGAAGATATTATAAGAGAGATTGATAGTATAATTACACTTGAAAGCCCTTATAAAGAGATTTATAGATTGCCAGACCTTTGCCAAAAATTCGATAATACTTTAATTAAGGTCCTTGAAAAGGAATCTGACCCTATTTGCAAAGAAATTGATGATATGCTTAAAGAAGTTATTGATGTTTACAATAGGTATGAAATAACTGCGGAAGGCTTAGATATTCAATTTAAAATGCTTAAAGATAAAGCAACAAAATCACAAATTGTCGCAACAATTCACAATGTTCGTGAAGAAGCTATAAGATTACGTGATAGTTTAATCAATAGGGCGCAAGAAAAATATGAACAAAAATATGAAGAAGAACGCAAGAAAAATCCAAATAAAAAGATAGAAAAGAAAGTATTTAAGAAAACTGTTTCATTATCTATTGGAGAAATTCTTGAAAAGTCAATTATCAAGGTTGAAACTGAAGATGATATTGACAAACTTGCAAATGATTTAAAAGCAAAATTAAAAGAAAAAGTCAAAGATAACATTATTATAAACATTAAATAAGAGGTAACAAATGAACAAATCTGCATTAAGAAATTTCGCAGTCTGGGCAAGACGCGAACTCATTAAAAGAATTTCAGACAGAGCGAACTTGCTCGGTGTTTATGAAAACAAGCCAGAAAGACAAATTCAAGCTGAAACAGACAATGGATTTGTTGTTAATGGTATGACTTTTAACTACAAAAAACAAATGCGTGATGACTTTATTAAGAGAGTTAAACAAGTAGGCTATCAAGACGCTATTGAAGAAATCGCATACACTTGGTTTAACCGAATTGTTGCACTACGTTTTATGGAAGTTAACGGTTATTTAAAAAATGGCAGAAATGGTGAAGTTATTTATATGATTGGCTCCACCACTGCTGGCAAATCTGAGCCTGATGCCATAACTTATGCAGATAAGTTATCTTTTGTTGACAAAGAAATAGTTTATAAATATCAAGACGAGAATAAAACAAATGAACTTTATAGGTATATCTTAACAAGTCAATGTAATGAACTTAACAAAGTTATGCCTTTGATGTTTGAAAAAATTGATAACTATGTTGAACTTTTATTACCAGACCATTTGCTTGATAATGACGCTATCATTTCCCATTTAGTAAATGATATTAGTGCCAAAGATTTCAATATAACAGTTAAAGATGACGACGGTGAAAATGCAAGCCAAGTTGAAATCATTGGTTGGCTTTATCAATACTATATTTCTGAAAAGAAAGAAGATGTTTTTGCTGGACTTAAAAATAATACTAAGATTACAAAGGGAACGCTTCCTGCTGCTACTCAAATCTTTACACCAGATTGGATAGTTAGATATATGACTGACAACACTCTTGGCAAGATGTGGGTTGAGAGTAGAAATTCAAGTTTAAAAAAAGATTTAAAATATTATCTCGAACCTGCAGAACAAACGGAAGATGTAAAGAAAAAACTTGATGAAATAAACAAAGAATATGCAAGAAAAAATGTTAAAGAAATTACATTTATTGACCCTTGTTGCGGTTCTGGACATATTCTTGTTTATGCCTTTGAAATCTTCTTTAAAATGTATCAAGAAAGTGGTTATATAGCGAGCGAAATCCCTGCTCTAATTCTTAGAAACAATCTTTCCGGAATTGATGTTGATAAACGTGCTGCCCAACTTACTTCTTTCGCTCTTACTATGAAAGCGCTTAGTTATGATAAAGACTTTTTGAAAAAACAAGTCTATCCAAATGTTGTTGATATTAAAGAAAGTAACTTATTAAACAGTCAAGAACTTAAAGATTTTATTCTCCTTGCAAACCTAAACTCACAAGATGAAGAAATTGTGTTAAATTTGGTAGAGAAATTCAAAGATGCCGAACTTTATGGGAGTTTGATTAAAGATTTTTCATATACCCCAGAACAATATGATATTGTATTAAAACAGATAGAAAATGTTGAAGATGAGCAATATGATTTGGTTAACAAGTTGGTTGTTGATAATGTAAAACCATTGCTTAGGAGTTTAACAAAACAAGCAATTTATTTAAGCTCAAAATACGATGCCGTAGTTACAAATCCACCTTATGCAGGCAATAGTAAGTTGCCGGGAAATGTAAGTGAATATCTTGCAGTAAACTATCCAAATTCAAAGTCGGATTTATTCTCTGCTTTCATTGAAAGAAATATGGATTATTCCACTACTAATGGTCAAATTGGAATAATGTGTCCTTATGTATGGATGTTTATTCAAAGTTATGAAAAATTAAGGACAAGAATAATAAATTCAAAATCAATAACAAGTTTAGTCCAACTTGAATATGGTGGATTTGCCGAAGCTGTCGTTCCTATTTGCACATTTACATTAAGAAATTGCAAAACAAATGAAACAGGTGAATTTATTAGACTTGAACAATTTAAGGGTCCAGAACTGCAAGGGCCAAAAACATTAGAAGCAATAAAAAATAGGAATTGTGGATATAGATATTCAGTTAATTCTAATAATTTTTCAAAAATACCCGGGACTCCAATAGCTTATTGGGTAAGCGAGAAAGTAGTAAATATTTTTAAAACTGCTAATTTACTTTTAGATGAGGCAACTCCTAAACAAGGCATAGCAACAGCAGATAATAATAAATATCTCCGATTGTGGTATGAAATTTGTAATAATTTATTGTTTTTAAATTGTAATAATCATAATGAAGCAAAAGAAAATCCAAAATTAAAATGGTATCCATATAATAAAGGTGGCGATTTTAGAAAGTGGTATGGTAATAATGATTTTGTAATAAATTGGCAAAATGATGGACAACAATTGAGAAATGATAAAAAAGCAGTTTTACGTAATCCAAATTTTTATTTTAAACCCTGTATATCGTGGTCTCTTATTTCTTCTTCAAATATAGCATTTAGATATAAAGGCAATGGTTTTTTATTTGATGTTGCAGGAATGTCTTGTTTTGCTGATGATGAAGATAAATTATTTTATTTATTAGGATTAAACAATTCGTGTTTGATAAAATTATTTATGAGTGTGTTAGCACCCACACTAAACTTTCAAGTTGGGAATATTGCAAATATTCCAATTGTTTATAGCAATAACAATAATGAGAAAATAATAAATTTATCAAAAGATAATATTAAATTATCAAAACTTGACTGGGACCAATATGAAACAAGTTGGGATTTTAAGAAAAATCCACTAATTTAAGGAGCTTGCAAGATGAAAATTAAATTGAAAGAAGTTCAGATTGAAAAAATCTCTCGCATTATAGGAGAAATTATTACTGGAAGTGAATTAACACAAAAGTTAAAGTCAATAAGTGTTGAAGATGTTAGTAATGAATCAACAAAATGGCGCAGGATTTATAAAACATTTCTATTTAAAACACAAAACGACAACTCATCAAATTCTTTTTTGAGATTTATAAAAGTTGTTCTTCAGCCGGAAGCTTTTATTGATAAAGAAGATGTATTTGAACAGACAATAGACTCAATAAACAAAATTCTTGCATTTGAAGGTCTTAAATATAACAATAAAGGAGAATTTGAGATTGTAGAAAAAGTCGAGACAATAAGTGAAGCAAGAAAAAGGGTGAATAGTATTGTTTCTAAACTAAAAAATATGAATGTTAATCCTAATGTGTTGAATTATTGCAATGAAGAATTACTAAATGAAAATTATTTTCACGCAGTGTTTGAGGCGGCCAAAGGATTGTCTGATAAAGTGAAATCTATGACTGGTTTGACTGGCGATGGTGCGGCGTTGTTTGAAGCTGTTTTCTCAGTGGATAAACCCGTATTAGCAATCAATTCTTTAATGACAGATGCTGAAAAAAATCAACAAAAAGGGCTGTGTATGTTGCTAAAAGGCGTATTTTTGATGGTTAGAAATGTTACAGCACATACTCCTAAAATTAAATGGATTATTGATGAAAATGAAGCAATAAAAATGCTAATGACTATTTCGTATATACAAGATTATTTAGATAATTGTATTTTAGTTCCTAAATGTGGAGGTTAAGATGTTAATAAGAGACAAATACGAAAATTATAAAAATGAAGTAAATGCAAGGTTTGACCAATTAAAGAAAAATGAAGAAGAACTCAATAAAATCTTCATTGAAATTTATGGTTTGCAAGATGAACTTACACCAAATGTTGCTGATAAAGATATAACAGTTGCAAAAATTTACGATAAAAAGGAAGATATTCCAGAAGAAATGAAAAGTAACATCTATGTAAGAACAAAACAAGATGTTATTAAAGATTTGATTTCATATATTGTCGGTTGTGTTTTTGGTAGATATAGCCCATATAAAGAAGGCTTAATATTTGCGGGTGGAGATTTCAATTGGGACAACTACTTCAATTTACTAAATAATCCAGATGTATCAATAGTCAAGAATATTAAAACAGTTAGAAATGCTTTTTTGCCAAATGATGAAAATTGTATTGTAAACACTGACAATGACTATGTCGAATTTAGTCTTGTCGATAGGGTTGTTGAATTTATAAGTGTTATTTTTGGGCAATCAAGTTTGGAAGAAAATTTAAGATTTATTGCAAATGCTCTTGATGAAAAATCTAACGATACACCAAGAAATGTGATAAGAGAGTATCTTGCAAATGATTTCTTTAAAGACCATTGCAAAAAATATCAAAACAGACCTATTTACTGGCAGTTTGATAGTGGTAAATATGGTGGATTTAGAGCTCTTATGTATCTTCATAGATACGACCTAAATACTATTCCTACTGTAAGGCTTTCATATTTGCACGATATTCAATGGAAATATGAACACGAGAAAGATAGACTTGAACAATTTATTGAAAAGTCAAATATAACTGCCGAAAAAGCAAAAGCAAAGAAGGAACTTGACCTTATCAATAAACAAATACTTGAATGTAAAGCATATGATGAAATTCTTAATCACGCTTCCAATATGAACATTCAAATTGACCTTGACGATGGTGTGAAAGTCAACTATCAAAAATTCCAAAAACTTGACGGAGACAAAGATAAAAACATCTTTTCAACCTACTTAAAATTTTAAGGAGCAGAAATGGCAAATAATGATGAAAAAAATGATAATTTAGGGAATTTTACAAGTGGAACTAACTATAAAAATTTGATTGATAATTTTAGAATATCTCCAAGTGATTTATTCATTGCTCCAAATATTTCGGACTTAATAAAACCTATTGAAATACCGGACATTGAACCTATTGGAGAGGTTTTTGATACAATTATTCAAAAACAAGATGAACAATTAAAAAATCAAAATCAAGTTATTGAAAACCAAAATCAACAAATCATCGAACTGCAAAATTTATCTTTAAAGAAAGATAAAGAAATTCAAGAGTTAAAAACAATAAATGATAAAAAAGATGCAGAGTTTATTGAATATCAAAATGGTGCTAAAAAAGAGAAAATAAAATGGTGGTTTACGACCGGAATTGCAGTAGTGGGGTTGATTGTTGCAATAGTTGGTATAATAATTTAAGCAGTATAGAGGTTAGGAGCAGAAAATGAGCAAATTAGACTTTAAAGAAGTATCAAAAGAATTAAACATTATGTTAAACAAAAGGCCACGAGATGGTCAAGTTCGTAATGTCGTTTTTTGGTTTGATGGTGAAGGCGAATTTAGAGATAAATTAGAAGAATTGGACCTTGAAAATACCAAAATTATGGAATTTACGGGTAAAAACTACTTTGAGATAAAATTTACGCTTGAAGTTACTGATTTAACATCAAATTATCTTATTTATTCCCCATTCTACAAGCCAAAACCACAAGACAATTACTTACTTGATATTTGTCTTTATAGTCAAGAATTTGAGGCTGATATTACAACAATTTATATGAGAGAGTTTGGAATAGATAACCCTGCTCTTGCAAATGTTATAAAGAAATATAAAAACTTTTTGAATAACAAAGAAAGAAGAAATAAGTTAAAATCCTACAATATTAAGAAATGGAATGAAAATATTATACATATTGCAGTTTTGTGTGCTGTTTGCAAACTTAATGTTGTTGATTTTGAAGAAGCTTTAATGTGTCTTTTGTCTGATTATATAAATGAAGGCGAGTTGCTACAAGAAGTTAAAAAATACTGCGACATCGACACTCTTGACACATTTGTAGAGAACAAATTTGGCATTACAAATGCGTTTGAAGATGTTGATAATTTAATGACAAATATTTTATTGCTTCACACTTCTCTTTACTTAAAAAGTCCATTGCCTAATAGTTGGAAAATAAATCTACCAGACACCAATAATTTTGCAATAAAAAACAATGCTTATATCTTTGTTGATAGATTTATGAAAAGTGATTATGCAGAAAGTTATGTTGCAATTTCAAATAAAGTTGCTGAAAAAATCCAATTTGAAAGGATAACCAAAGATTGGGATATTGAAGCATACGAAGATGTAGATACATTCATTGGATATGATTTACACATTATTAGGAACATTAGAGATTGTTTGACAGATAATGTTAAAGAGTTTGATAGATATTTAAGTATTATAAAACAAAGAAGAAAATCTTATTGGAATGATACATTAAAATATGAATATCAAACACTACACCACGCTTGTAAATTTTTATCAAAAGTTGATGAAGAAAGTAAAACTTTCCCACAAGGGACTTCGGAGATTTTACTTGAAAAATACGTTAAAAATTACTTTAAATTTGACCAGTATTATAGAGAGTTTATAACTGCCTATGATAAGGCTGAAAATGAAGATTTCTCTGAACTATTTAATAAAATTGAAAATACTTACACAAATTGGTATTTGAATGAACTTTCTGTTAAATGGTCAAATGAATTAAAGCTTATAAACTACACAAATCTAAATGCAGTTAAACAATGGGATTTTTATAGTAAATTTGTAAAAACTTGTCCAGAAAAAATTGCAGTTATTATTTCGGACGCATTAAGATATGAATGTGGCGAAGAACTAAACAAGAGAATTTCAAATGCTTTTAAAGTAAAATCCGTTTTAAATTTTGCTATTTCAACTTTGCCAAGCTACACTGCTCTTGGAATGGCAAGTTTATTGCCACATAACAAAATTGAATATGTTGGAGCAGATGTTTATGTTGATGGAATAAACTCTTCAAGTATAGAAAATAGAGAAAAGATTTTAAACACCTTTGTAGAAGGAAAAGTTTATAAATTTGAAGAATTTAATAAACCACAAAATTCAGTAAGAATTAAATCCGAGATTGCAGGACAAAAAGTAATTTATATATATCACGACTCCATTGATGCTATGGGTGATAAAACATCAACCGAAAATAAAGTTTTTGTTGGGGTTGAAGATGCCTTTAACGAAATTCAATCAATTGTGAAGAAATTGCAAAATTTCTCAATAACAAATATTATCATCACTGCTGACCACGGATTTATATATAAGCGAAATGACATTGAAGAAATGGACAAAACTCCAAATGAAATAGAAAACTCTATAATTTCAAAGAGAAGATTTATCCTAACAAAAGATAAAATTGAGCCAGAAATGTCAAGGAAGATTTCTCTTGATTACTTGATAAAAAATACAGATATAAATGTAGTTATTCCTTATGGTGTAAATATTTACAAAAAACAAGGCGAAAGCAAAAAATATGTTCACGGTGGAGATAGTTTACAAGAGATTGTTATCCCAATTATACAAATAGATAACAGACGTTCACAGAGAGATAAATATACTGCAAAGAATGTTACTATTTCTTGTGTTTCTTTGTCTAATAAAATTACTTCTCTTATCACTTTCTTGGAATTCTTCCAGAACGAAAAAGTAAGTGAAAAATTGCTACCAAGAAATTATGAAGTTTACTTTGAAGATGAAGAAGGCAAAAGAATTTCAAACTCTGTTGTTATCAACGCCGACAGCAAGAGTGAAGATGTTAAAGACAGAATGTGTAAAGAAAAATTTACTTTAAGAAATCAAAAATATGACAAAAATAAGCAATATTATTTAGTAATCTCGGATTATGATGATAGTTATGCTGAACGAACAAAACTACCATTTACTATTGATATTTTAATAGAAAATGATTTTGATTTATAGGAGATAAATATGAACGAGTTTGATAAAAAGGTTAATGAAGTTTTTGCAGGTAGAGTTGTAAGAAAAGACCTATCAAAAAAGATTAAAGAAGGAATAAATGTTCCTATTTATGTCCTTGAATATTTACTTGGAATGTATTGCTCTACCGATGACGAAGATAGCACTAAAGAAGGCGTAAAACAAGTAAAAAAGATACTTGCAGAAAATTATGTTCGTCCAGATGAAGCAGAAAAAGTTAAATTCAAAATAACTGAAAATGGCTCTTATACTGTCATTGACAGAGTTGATGTTACTGTTGATGTAGAAAAAGGTATTTGTTTTGCAAGTTTAATGAATTTGGGTTTAGTAAGAATACCAATCTCTGGCGAGTATGTGAAAAAATTTGAGAAACTACTTGCAGGCGGAATTTGGTGTATTGTTAAGCTTGGATATTTTAACGAAAACGAGAACGAAGACCTTGAAGCAGCCGCAAAAGAAGTAAAGAGAAAAGACAAGGATAAAGATTTGGGCGGGGTTTTGATTGTTGAAAGTATAAAACCTATACAAATGCCTAATCTTGATATAAATGAAATATTTGAAGGTCGAAAACAATTCACTATTGAAGAGTGGAAAGACTTGATTTTAAGGTCAATTGGTATGGAACCAACACAACTTAAACCAAGAGAAAAAATGCACTTAATTGAGAGGTTGGTTCCACTTGTTGAAAATAATTATAATCTATGCGAACTTGGTCCACGTTCTACTGGTAAATCTCACGTTTATAAAGAAATTTCGCCAAATTCAATATTGATTTCTGGTGGACAAACAACGGTTGCAAACTTGTTTTACAATATGGGCAGACGCCAAATTGGACTTGTTGGGCATTGGGATTGTGTGGCTTTTGATGAAGTTGCTGGAATTCAGTTTAAAGAGAAAGACGGAATTCAAATAATGAAAGATTATATGAACTCTGGCTCATTTGCTCGTGGCAAAGACCAAATAACAGCTAGTGCTTCTATGGTATTTATAGGAAATATCAATATTAGTGTTGATGTTTTGTTAAAAACATCTAATCTATTTCAACCATTCCCAGAGCTTATGGCAAATGATACTGCTTTCTTCGATAGAATGCACTACTATATCCCGGGCTGGGAAGTCCCAAAGTTTGCTCCAAAATACTTTACTGACGAATATGGATTTGTTACGGATTATGTGTCTGAATTTTTTAGGACTATGAGAAAATATAACTTTTCGGACGCCTTAGATAAGTATTTTAAGCTTGGAAATACATTAAATCAAAGAGATACTGTTGCAGTAAGAAAAACTGTGTCTGGACTTGTTAAAATTTTATATCCAAATGGAGATTTTACAAAGGAACAGTTGGAAGAAATTTTAAGATATGCTCTTGAAGGTCGAAGAAGAGTTAAAGAACAGCTTAAAAGAATTGGTGGAATGGAATTCTATGCTGTCAACTTTTCATACATAGACAACGAAACATTTGAAGAAAAGTATGTTGGTGTTCCAGAACAAGGCAGTGATAAGTTAATACCAGAAGGACAAACAAAGCCGGGAACAGTTTATTGTGTGGAACGCTCAGAAACTGGTGTTTTTGGCGTTTATAGAATTGAAAACGAATGCGTTTCTGGCACTGGAAAATTTACAAGAACGGGTGTATCAAATCAAGAGTGTAAAGATAGCATAAACAATGCAATCAATTATTTTAAAGCCAATAAACAGCATATAAGCGCAAATATAAGCACCACACTATCTGATTACTTAATGGATTATAGAGATTTACAAGGTGTTGGCAATGCGAAAGATTTATCTCTTGCAACACTTGTATCCTTATCTTCTGCTGCTTTAAAGAAAGAAGTTTTGCCAAAGCTTGCAGTTTTAGGAAGTATTAGTATAAGTGGCTCAATCAACCGTATTGAAGAACTTGCAAATGTATTACAGGTTGTTCACGATGCAGGAGCAACGAAAGTTTTACTACCAAATAATGCAAAAAAGCAATTGGTAGATGTGCCAGATGATTTATTAAACTCTATTACATTGTTGTTTTATAATACCCCAGAAGATGCAGTATTTAAAGCATTGGGTGTAGAGTAATATTTATTAAATCCTAAAAAACGGATTTCAAATACTGAAGTCCGTTTTTTTATTTAAAAACAATTGTTTTAATTGAACATTTGTTCTATAATAATCGCATAAACATACACACCGTATGTTTATATTAGGAGTTGGTATGAAAGTGATTAGCGAAGATAAAGTTATAAAGGTTTTGGACTTTATTAGACAATTTCAAAAGGAAGAAGGTCGTTCTCCGTCATTTAGGCAAATTGCAAAAGGCTGTTGTTTCCCAAGCCTTGCAACCGCACAAAAGTATGTAAATATCTTACAAGAACGAGGAATGTTAGAAAAAAATTCTTTTGGAAAAATAATCATACCAAGCAAACTAAGCAAAGGAAAGACAATAATCGCCCCGTTAGTCGGAACTATTGCTTGCGGAACTCCTATACTTGCAGAAGAAAACATTGAAGGGACCTATCAATTGCCTGCAGCTATTTTTGGTAATGAAAAGGTTATGCTGTTACGAGCGTGTGGCGACAGTATGATTGGTGTAGGCATAAATGACGGTGATATAATTGTGGCCAACATTTGTGAAACTGCTGATAATGGCGATATTGTGGTGGCTCTTATTGAGGACTCTGCAACCGTTAAAACATTTTACAAAAAGAAAGGTCAAATTATATTGCACCCTGAAAACCCAAATTATCAAGACATAATTACTAATGATGTTATAATTCAAGGAGTTGTTAAACACGTAATCCATAGTTTTTAGGAGGCGAAGAAATTGACTAACAAACTATATTGCCCACATTGTGGGCGTTGTTTAGGCGAATGCGTTTCAAGTGATAGTAGCGCAGTCAATAAAGTGCTTATAGCAAAACCCATTCGTCTAAGGAAAAAGCATTTTGTTCACGATATGAAGTGTCTAAAATGCAAAAAACAACTTTATATTGTTATGGAATTCATAGACTAAAACTTAACCATTAGCGAACCCAGCGTTCCGGTTGAAATTTACAATCGGTCGCTGGGATTTTTTATTTCGACAAATTTCATCAAATTTCCCAAGCGAACATCATTAAATCGCTTGGGATTTTTTGTGTAAAAAATTTTTTGAAAAAATTAAAAAAGTTTTCCCGCTGGGTCAAATGGTGAGCCAGCGACATTGCTAAGATGAGCTTGTCAAAACAAAAACTAAAAGGAGGTGATAGCGAATGGATTTGAGAAAATCAAGCATTACTGCTGATATTTTGAATATTCTTTCGGATTGCAAAATTCATACTATAAATGAAATTGCAGATGAAGTCGAAGTTTCTCGCTCAACAGTAAAAAGACATATTCAATCTCTATCTTTTCGCTATCCTATCCAAACTTTTTGTGGTGGCATAACACGAGGCGGAGTTTATTTAGACAAGTGCTATGTTTATCAAGGTCAAACTCTCACAAACGATGAACTGCAAATCATCGGCCGAGCTCTCAAACTTTTGCAGAAGTCTGAAAGCAATTGTGATTATCAAGACCTTATTAGCTCTTTAATTGAAAGATATTCCCTGCCCGACATTAAGGAGAATAGAAGATGAATGAAGATAAAAATTTAGCACAAAAACAAGATGATAGCAAAGAAATGGTAACTATTGATTACTTTGATAGAATTCACAAACAATGGATTAAACTTGATGTTACAAAGGAAGTTGCACTTTTTATGAAGGCAGATGAGCAACAGAGACGTAGAAAACAAAATCAATATGATTTCTATAATAAACAGTTTGAGAACATATTCAATGAGAGTAAGCCAGAAAATGAAAAGTTTTTGGCAGATGAAAGCTCTAATCCACAAGTTATTTTAGAAAACAAAGAAAAAGAACTTATTGATATGGCAGTGAGTGAACACTACCGCACTTTAATTGAAAACTCACTATGCACCTTGACGCCTACTCAAAGAGAAGTTGTTGAGAAAACTTTTTATGAAAATAAATCGGAAAATGACATTGCTGAAGAACTTGGCATTTCTCAACAAGCTGTTTCTGGAAGATTGTTAAGAGCCGAAAAAAATATAAAAAACAACATCAAAAACACTGAAAATTAAAAATTTTTTCAACTTTTTTTAAAAAAATCTTTAAAACCCCATTGTAGAAAACAAAAAGTTTGTAGTTAATAAAGTGAAGGGGCAAGAAAGTTTTCTGGATTTTATAAAAAATTCAAATCTAACAAAAAGGAGAAATTATGCAAGAACAATACACGGTTAGAATTTATGACGCCAAACTTGTAAAACGAATTAGCGACCTTTATAAAAGATATGATGATTTCTTTACAACAAAAAATCAATTCTTGGTTGCTTGTTTAACAAAGGGCGTTGAAACTCTTGAACGAGATTTAGACGGAGCAAAGAAAATTCAAAACTTAGACGAACTTTATGAGGAAATCCACAACACTGCCGAGAGATTGAATGACCTTATCAAGCAAAGCGAAGATAATGCAAAAGAAATGGTGGCAAATAACATTGTCAATCAAAAACTCTTATCTTGCAATTACAATATGTTGCTTGGAATCTCTGACAATGCTCCACGAAAGAAAGATTTTGTCGAAGCGGGAATGTATGATGACCTGCCAGAACGACTTGAAGAGATTTTTGAGGAAATTTTAAAAACATATAGTAAAAAATGAGTGTTCCAAATGTAAATCTCTTTTTAGGCTATGTTGAAAATCTTGATAAGTCAGTATCAAAAGACCTTGAAGCAAGAAGATTTTATAGTTCTAACAAGGAATATGACTATGTTAAATATGTAAACACTGGTAGTAAGGAAAAGTTAGATTATGTCGCCTATTCTGGAAATAACGAGAAAAGTAAAGGCATTTTTAATAAAAATGGCCTATTAAATGCAGAACAAATAAAAGAATTGAGAACTAATCTAAGAACAACAAAGAGCACTATTTGGCATGGTGTTATATCCTTTACAGAGTATTTTGGAAATGTAAATTGCGACACATACGAAAAAGCTTATGAACTGATGAAAAGCCAACTACCCAAATTTTTCAAAAATGCAAATCTTGACCCAGAAAATATTGTTTGGTTTGCTGGACTTCACGAGAACACAGACAACAAACATATTCACTTTTCATTTTTTGAAAAAGAGCCCCTTAGGTATAAGCAAAGTAGCAGATTTAAGCAATTTTCGGACGGTTATATTGATATTGACGCAATAAATCAATTTAAAATTGATATAGAAAAATATTTTATTAGTAGAAATTTTAATATTTTTGAAAATAGAAAAGAAATAACAAATTTA
Organism: uncultured Clostridia bacterium; assembly: GCA_944381185.1. GTDB lineage: Bacteria > Bacillota > Clostridia > Christensenellales > UBA1242 > RGIG1681. The sequence goes on along the minus strand of CALWKE010000001.1, from coordinate 422,721 downwards.
TTGAAAAAATCATTTAATGACGGAGCTTATATGAACAAAATAAATAAACTTATTATTGTTCTGCCAATTAAAGGACGACTGTCTTATGATAGCGAAAATATGGCTGAACATAGGCCGATGATTGACAATATTGTGAAGTCTATAATTGTGTCAAATCCAGAGCTAAAACGAAAAGTTAGCGACTTTGAGCATATCCTTTCAAAAAGGGATACGGAATTGCTTAAAGCCTATGCAAAAATCAAGGTTGACTGTTCGGATAAACTCTTATACGAAAAATGTATGAAGGACCTTTATAGAAGGCTTGGAAACATTGTCATTCTTGCTGCCAAAGATATTAAGACCAAACAGAATAAATTTAATTACGAAACAAGAAATAGGTTAATATTAAAACACATAGAAAAGAAAAAAAGAAAAATACTCATCAACAAGTGTATGCAACTTAATGACTTGGTTAATAAGGAAATTGTAAATGCTTTTGCGGAATATAGAGAAAGACTTGAAGAAGCAAACTACAAGAGATTAAGGGAAGAAGGCTATCTTGAATAAGTTTGTTAAAAGACTATTGCTATTTGCAAGTTTATTCATCATTTGTTTTTGTTTTGGCTATCTTGTCAATATGTTTGTTTCAAGTGGATTTAAAGCGGAATTTACTTTTGACACTGCACTAATCTTAAATGGCAAAACTTGGCTCTACACTTTTGAATTTTTTGCAATAATATCTCTTATTTTTGTTTTCGCTTGGTATAAAGGTGTGGGTAAAAATCCTAAAAAGATTATGACAGCAACTGAAAAGGACAAAGAAATATACACTGGACTTGAACAAGCACACTTTCAAACGGACAAAGAATTACAACAAAACTTTAAAACCGTTGAATATAGCAAACTGCCAAATACGGATATTGAAGGGATACCGATAAAAGCTGAAGAAACAAAGAAAGGTTATGAAATAACTTTTTCAAAACCTGCTCACACTCTTATCATAGGAACAACTGGCTCTGGTAAGACAACAACTTTTATCAATCCAACAATACAAATACTCTCAAATACTCAAAATCGACCGTCAATGCTCATTTCCGACCCGAAAGGTGAATTATATTCCCTGCACGCAAAAAGCCTTATAAATCGTGGATATGAAGTCAAAATCCTTGATTTAAGAAACCCTTATTGCTCAATTAGGTGGAACCCGCTTGAAAGACCTTTTGAGATGTATCAAGAAATGCTTTCACTTGGTGACAAGGTTAGGATAAATGAAGAAGAAGGCTATTATGTATTTGAAGATAAAATTTACTATAACGAAGATGAAAAAAATTCTGCTGTGCAAGTTAGAAAACAAGAAATTTTTGATGAAGTTTATGAGGACTTAAACGATATTTGTTCTGTTCTGTGCCCTGTAACAAACAAAAGCGAGCCAATTTGGGAAAGTGGCGCCAAGAATTTTATTCTTGCAATATGTCTTGCTATGCTTGAAGATAGTGAAAATCCAGAGCTTGGTATGACAAAAGAAAAATTTAATTTCTTTAATATAATGAAGATTGCAACCAACACTCAAAATGATTGTGAGGACCTTATGGAATACTTTCAGCATAGAAGCCCAATCTCAAAGAGTGTTAGTTTGTCAAAACAAGTATTAGATGCCAGTGATAAAACTCGTGGCTCTTATCTTTCTACTATCTTTGATAAACTCTCATTATTCGCAGATATGAGCATTTGTTCTCTTACATCTGCAAATGAAATAAACTTTGGAGATATTGCAACAAAACCCACTGCTCTGTTTTTGCAAATTCCAGATGAAAAAGAGACAAGGCACACCTTAGCGGCAATGGTTATTTTGCAAGCATATAAAGCCCTTGTCGCAAAAGCAAACACATATCCCGATTTATCTTTGCCAAGAAGTGTCTATTTTCTGCTTGACGAGTTTGGAAACTTGCCAAAAGTCCACAAACTCGAACAAATGATAACTGTTGGTAGAAGCCGAAAAATTTGGCTTGCACTTGTAGTTCAATCCTATGCACAACTGGCAAAAGTTTACGATGACAAAAGCGCAGATATTATCAAATCAAACTGTAATATCCAAATTTTTATTGGAACAACAGACTTGAAAACAATTGAAGAATTTTCTAAAAAATGTGGAAATTTCTCAATAATTCAAAGAAATGTTAGCTTTTCATCTTCAAATGATGGTATGGGAAGCTCTGTAAGTGTTAAAGAAAGACCACTTATTTACCCAACTGAATTACAACAATTAAACAGTGCAAATAATATGGGCAATGCAATAGTCAATGTCTTTGGATTTCCGCCAATCAAGTCAAAATTTACACCAAGTTTTAAGAGTAAATATTTTGTGCTTGAAAAGACAAATCAATTACTTTCTGCTGGGAAGTATTTCAACGAAGAAAAAGTCTTTTACAATATGTTAGACCGAAATAAAAGCAAAAATTCAACAAAAAAACAAAATAATTATGCAGAAATAGCTCCATTTATTGAAAATTTTAAAATTCAAATTGAAAAATTTGATTTTGAGCAATATGGAGCATTTGAAGTTAAACTTTCTATTTTAAAAGCAATAGAAAACAAAGATTTTAAACAAATATGTGATTTTATTAACGGATTAGAAAAATTAAATGAAGAAGATAAAGATTTGAAAAATATACGAATTAAAGCTGAACAAATTATGAGGTTAATAAAATGAGAAAAACACTAAAACGAATTTCACTGTTTTTACTCTGTGCAATTTGTTTAATACCTTTCATACTTGTTGCAACTGGACACGCTACAATCATAAGGCGTGGTGGAAGCTCTACAATGGGAGTGATTATTGGACCTATTGTTGGACTTGATGACCCATTAAATCCCGGTGTTGTTTTAGGTCCCGATATAACAGTTGATTATTCAAACTCTAATCTTTCTGCCGATAGCCCATATGCAAGTGGCGCACTTAGAGCTTATAAATCCATAGGCGTTTATAATGTTGTTCGCGACTCCAAAAGTTGGAATGGCTTTAAATATGCTTCCTTTATAAGATATTTTAGAATTATGAGAACTGATGGGCGTGTGATTTATGATGACGATGGTATTTTAGATGTTTCAACAGATAAAGCAAATCTTGCTGATGAAATCGTAAATTATCCAAGTTATATTTATTCCATTGAAACGAAGTTGCCTATCAAATCAAACGCAGGTTTCCTATGGACTGACCAACAAGCTAAATTTAAAAGTGGTGCCGAGTTAAAATGCACTTATTATTTTTCTGACGCGACAGGCACTATGAGTATGGTTTATGATTTGCCAGAAAATCCAACAGATAAAACTCGCACACTTGTAACTATTATGTATGACGACACTTACAATACTGACGCTGACACTTATGATTGTCTTGCAGTTAATTTAAGTGCGACAGGACAATATAAAAATACATTCTGGGGTAACACGGGTGGAGATACATCTGTTTCGGCCAACTTGACAAATTATATCACAATAGGCGAACGAGATTGGGTCAATGAGCTTGTTTCTAACGCAACCAAAGGGATTTACAATGGAAGAACCGCCTACTATTCGCCTAAGACATTCACTGTTATTGCAAGCAACCTTAATAACTATGTGAAGATAAATGATGTGCAAGCAACCCCGCAATACGGAACAAGTGTAGTCCCTTATAAGGACGGTCATCACATTGAAATAAGCGATGAAGGATATACCAAAGTTGCAATTGAAAATGGGGCCGAAAATGTTTACACCACTTACTATTGTATGGTGGATACAGAGTTGCCAGAAATAGATTTTGCTTATCATAATGAAAATGCTTTTGATACAAGAAAAATTGGCACAATAACTACAAACGCAAATGGTGCAAAAACACAAACAATAAATCAAGGCATTTTTAAAGATGAAGTGCAAATACTGTTTTCATACGATGAAGCAACCGAAAGTCCAGAAGTTGCAACCTACACTTTCAATGGAATTACACAAGAACTTACAAGTGGAACTTGGCTAACTGATGAAGGCAATTACACTGTTACAATAACTGACCTTGCAGGCAACACAACCATAAGCAAGTTTACTATTGATAAATCTGCACCGAGTTATAATTTAGATAGATTGCAAAACGACACAACTTATAAAGTTGCGAAATGGTATCTTGCCGATATTCCTTATGGATATACAGGTTATGGAAGTTATTCATTTAAAGAACAGGCCGACGCATTAAGCTTTGCTTGCAGTATTGAAAGGCAAAATTGCGTTACAGAGTATTATTTAGAAAATATTGAAGATTTTACAAATACTCACTTAATTGCAAGTGGAAATGAAGTAAAGGTTGGCAAGTATTGGTATTACAAATCAAGAGAGAACCCAAACCTTTATGTTTATTATTTTGATAAAAATTCACTTAATGAAGCAATAAATTATTATGCAAAAGACTTTGTTTCGGACGAACAAATCTATAAACAAAATTCGAGCATATATCCAAATAATTATGGAAATACAATAGACGAGAGTGTTTATGACAATATTGTCGAAGTAAAAGGGGTTAAGGCTTATTTAGCAACTAACTTTATTTTTAGACAAACCGACACAAATGAAAGTTATAAAATTTATTGTGATTATCAAAAAGGTGGACCAGAAGAATGGTTGGAATTGCAATACAACATTGCACTTAAAAATCAACTTACAACACACGGATTATACAAAATTAAAGAAGTTGACTATGTTGGTCATTCTACCACCTATTTTGTATATTTAGATTTGCAGTCTCCTATGGTGGATTTTGAAGCGAAAGTTTATGGTAGTGATAAAACAATAAGTCAATCAATATCAATAAACGATATTCCACAAAATGGTGAACTTGTTTTCTACTATGAAGATTTTTCAATAACACAAATTATTGAAGATGACAAATGGTGGACTATGGAAATAAGATTGCCAAACGGAACAACTCAACGATATACCTATCTTGATACTCTGCCAAACTTTGATAAACTTGGCTCAGGTGAATACGCAATTTCTGTCGCAGACAGAACCAACACAGCCTTTAAGTTTAAAGTGTGTTTGCTTGGAACTGCACCAGAAGTTATATTTGAAAACATAAATTCAAATACCGCACTACAAGTTACAATCAATAATACAGATGACACCAACATCATAACTGATATAAAAATTTATAGAAATGACATTTGTTTAAATTCTAACATTGGCTATGATGAATTTCCAGACGATGACACAAATGAGCTTATATTTATAAGCCCAAATACACTATCTTACACCTTTCATCGTGGTGGAATTTATATAGTCGAACTTACTGACAATTATGGAAGAACACTTACTTACGAATATAAATTTGAAAAGGATTTGCCAGTAGGATATTTAACAGGTGTTAGTCATAATGGCAAGACAAATGGAAATGTAATGTTTACTTTTGATAACAGTAAATATGAAGCAATAGCTACAAAAAATAATGAACTTTACATTGCAGAGCAAGAAAAAAATAATAATGTGGCAAACCTATATTTCTATCCGGAAGAAAACACAGAGTTTGTTTATATTATTACACTAATTGATAGAACAGATACAGAGAACTACAACACTTATAAATTCACAATCAAAACAATCAAACCAATAATCAACTTGTTTGGTGTTGAACCAAATGGGAAAACTGGTGGTAGTGTTTACGCAACTTGGGAGCAAAATGATGAGCAATACACCGCTCGTTATACTCTTAATGGCAACACACAAGAATATAGAAAAGGTCAAATTTTGACAGTTGCAGGAAGCTATACAATTAAACTTTCTGACGAATTAGGAAATACAAGTTATGTAAATTTTACAATAGACAAAACAATTGATTTTACAATAGCTGATATTAGTGGGAATACCTACAAAATTGAAGATATAGAATTTATAAATTTTGGCATTAGAATTTTAGAAGATGAGCCACTAAACATTACTATCAAAAAAGACAATAGTCAAATTGATTATGAATTTGGATTGATAATTAGCGATGAAGGATTTTATAGTGTAACTCTTGTTGATGAATTTAATAATACTTTATATTTCACTTTTACCATTGATACAACTCCACCAGTAGCCACCTTGTATGGAGTGAAAAACTTTGGAACCACAAGCAAATCTGCTTGGGTAGCGTCAATGGAATCTGGGCTTACTTGCTATTATATTTTAGATGATGTTAAGTTTGAATACAAACTTGGAACTGAACTTAAAGCAAGTGGAAATTATAAGGTATTTGTTGAAGATAGAGCAAAGAATGTTACCACTTTTGAATTTGCAATTGATAATACCATTGCCTATGATATAAACACTTATCACGGCGGTATTTCAAATGGTGGGGTTAGGATAATTGCATACGAAAATTTAAGAATTGTTATGTATAAAGACGGACAACCATTTGATTATTCATTTGAACAAATTTTAAATGAGGACGGTGAATATTCTTTCACTTTGGTTGATGATTTAGGAAATAAAACGAGCTCATTCTTTTCTATCATCACTAAAAAACAAAAAAATCTATCTCACATTTTACAAGAAAATATTTCTGTTAAAAGCATAACAAAAAATGATGAAATTTATCAATTAGAACTAACTGAAAATAAATTATATCTCTATGATGAAGGAGAATATAAAGTAACAATTTTAGATGAAAATTTTAACAAAGAATATTCATTTGAGATTACAATCGACACAACTCCACCAACACTTGAACTGGTAGGGGTTACCAATGGTGGAACAACAAAAAAAGTTGTAATAATGAAAAATGTTTCCGAAGAACCATACTCAATTTATATCACAGTTGATGGTATTCCATTTGAGTATAAACTTGGAGATGAGATTGAAAAAAGTGGACAATTTATTGTTGTTCTAACAGATGAAGCTGGTAATTCTACAACATATACTTTTGAAAGATTATATTCACTAAATGGACCAAGTATTGCTGTTCTTGCAGGGCTTGGAGGACTTGTTGTTTTACTCATTGTTTTACTAATTAAATCAAGACATCACTACTATAAAGACGAGATTGTTGAAGAAGAAATTGAAGAGACAGTTATTGAAGATAATTTCTTAGATGACAACCCAGAAAGTGATGAAAATAGTGAAAATGATGAGCAGAATTAGTGATTTTTACAGTAAGCAGGATAAGCGGAAGAAACAAATTTTCAGCAAAATCACTCTTAAATGCCCTAAATATAAGCATTTTTGAGTGATACACTTTGCTGAATTAATATTCTTCCTTTATTTTACGAGAAATGGGAATGCCCATTTTTCGTTTATGATGGTAAACCATCACTTTTACATTGCTCGATGCAAGTAAATTTTAGAATTTATAGAAAGGAGAAACTGATTATGAAGGAGTACTAATTTTAATGTTAAAACAAGAAGATTTACAAGCAGAGATGTTGATTTCTGCAGAAGCTAAAAGACTTGCAGATAGATATAACAAAGATTATTTAGACTGTGAGGATTTAATGAAAATTACAGGGCTTGGCAAAGGCAATGTAAGAACACTTATGAATAGATATGATTTCCCAACCACCAATGTTGGCAAGCGCAAAGTTATTAGTGTAATGGCGTTTGCAAGATGGGCTTACTTTCAAGACAACAGGAGGAAAAACTAATGGCTAAGAAAAGAAAGAATTCTAGACGTGCAAATGGCGAAGGAAGCATTGTTCAAAGAAAAGATGGTCGTTGGTGTGGAGTTGTAACTCTTGGATATAAACCAGATGGAAAGATAAATAGAAAGTCAGTTTATGGGCATTCACAAGCTGAAGTTTTAGAGAAAATGAGCGTGCTAAAACATAGACTTGTAACAGGTCCACAAGTATCTTCAACAACTGCTTTGGTTGGCGAAACAATGAAAAATTGGTTAAGAATTTTCAAAAAGCCAATGGTGTCATCTCGCACATTTGAAAGCAACATTAGAACATTTAAAAATCACATTCTTCCAGCGATTGGAAATATGAAAATAAATGAAGTTAACACAAACATTGTTCAAGCGATTTTGACCAAATCTTTGCAAGACCACAAAGGAAGGTCAAACACACCAAAGAGAATAAAGTTTTTGTTAAATCAATTTTATGAACACTTAATTGAGCAAGGACTTGCCTATGATAATCCTACCCTAAAATGTAAAGTGAGCAATAGATATAAAAAGACATATATGGATAGCAAAGGTCAACACAAAAACAATGAAAACTACAAAGCAATTCCTGTTGCTGAAAGAGCAAGATTTATTCGTGCACTTGATGATGGCCCAGATATTATTAAACCGCTTTCGCTTGTTATGATGTTGGCTTCACTTCGTATTGGCGAAGCACTAGCTTTAAAATGGGAAAACATAGATTTTGAAAAAGGTGCTTTGTTTGTTGAACAAGGTTTAACCGAAGATGTTGAGTTTGATAACGACCTTAACATTGTTGGAAGAAAGAATATCATCTCAAGCACTAAAACAACTTGCAGTAAACGAGCGATAAAAATGCCACAACTAGTAATTGATGCTTTGCTACAATGGCGAAAAATACAATGGTGCAAAGAACAAGTTAAAGGCAAAACCTTAACAAAGTCCACAAACCTTGTGTTTTGCAACGATGATGGCTCGATACGCAGTTATGATGCAACTCGTCGAGTATTTGATAGGTTTGCCAAGAAACACGGTTTTAGGCAAGAATTTGGGCTTCATTGCCACATGCTAAGACAAACATTCTCAAACATGCAAATTGAGAATAAAAGAAATATTAAAGATGTTCAGCATTTGCTTGGACATAAAGACGCAAAGACTACTTTAACTGTCTATAATAGTGTAGATAAAAGTTATTATAGGCAAGCAACTGATAAACTTAATAATTTATTTAATAGTGATAAAATGAAAGAATATAAAGAATTAGAAAATAAAAAAGATATACCTGCACTTAATAGAGAAATAGAAGAAGAAATAGAAGAAGATGATGATGAAGAAATAGAATTGCTAGAAAAATTGCTTGCACAAAAGAGAGCAAGAAAAAAGAATAAAGATTTTGAGATGTGATAAAAAAGTCGAACAAAAACTGTTCGACTTTTTTATGAAAACATAGTAGGACCATTTAACCCCAATTACACAGAAATAGACCGAAATAGATAGAAAAATTCAGTCTTTTCACTTTTGATAAAAAATGGTTAAAAAATCTCTATAATGATGATAGTTCAAAAATTAAAAATGGCTCTATGAATATAATGTAAATTTGGAAAAAAATAAAAACCCTTTAAAGTGGCTAAATGCCTTTATTTTAAAGGGTTTTATGTGTCTGGAGCTAACGAGCGGGCTCGAACCGCCGAACCTCTTGCTTACCAAGCAAGTGCTCTACCTACTGAGCTACGTTAGCATATTAAATGGCTCCATAAAATAGAGCAATTTTTAGTTATTTTTTCAGTCTTTATTAGGCGCTAAAATTTCCTTACCAAAACTCTGTTCTGAAATTCAAGAGTTTCGCTCTATCTCCTAAATCGCCCATAAAATAAGCGAATTTGAGATATTAAAAATCAATTAGTGTAGTAAGATTTTAGTTTACTACACTTTTTTACACCTAAATGCACAAATTTAGTGAAATTAGGTGTTCTAAAACTATATAAAACTGCCTAAAACTTTTGTGAACTTTATAAAAAATATTTATATATTTATTGACTTTTTTTCTATAAACACTTATAATTTTAGAAAAAAAGTGCATAAGGATTATGAAATGAGAGATTATAGTAAACTATTAAAACTTGCAAAAGACAATAATGGAATTATTCAAACAAAGATGGCTGTGGAAAATAATATTTCAAAACACTATCTTCGTTTTGCTGTGCAAGACAATGTTTTAGAAAAAGTTAGAAATGGAATTTATATCACTCCAGAAACAATGGAAGATGAATTATATTTTCTTCAATTGAAATCAAAGAATTTAATTTATTCTTATGAAACATCAGCTTATTACAATGGGCTAACAACAAGAAATCCATTAACTCTTTCCATTACAACAATTCAAGGAAATAATACTTATCAATTAAAATCTCAATATAAATTGGAATTTCATTTTGTTCCTAAATGCAAATTTGATTTAGGTTTAACCACAGTAAAAACGATGTATGGAAATACTATCCAAATTTATGACAAAGAAAGAACAATTTGTGATTTGTTTTCCAAAAATTATGTTGGAGATAGATATGTTGTAAATGAAAGTTTGAAAACATATTTAAAGATGGAAGATAAAAATTTAATAAAGTTGCTAAAATATGCAAAAGAGCTAGGTGTTGAAAAAGAATTAAAGGATAAATTGGAGATTTTGTTATGAATACATCAAGACAATTAACGGATTTGATTAAGAATAAAGCAAGAAGTTTAGGGATAGATGCACAATTGCTTTTGAAAAGATATTTTATGGAGCAAATGCTAGCAAGAATTGCCGTTTCAAAATATAAAACTAATTTTATTTTAAAAGGTGGACTTTTGATTTCTTCAATGGTTGGTTTATCTTCAAGAGCAACTCAAGATATTGATGTTTCTATTATCAATAAACCTTTAACCAAAGATGAAATTGAAAGAATGATTACGGAAATCTGCAATATCGACATTGGAGATAATATTCGTTTTGAACTTACATCAATTCAAGATATTAGAGAAGAATTTGAATATCCCGGTATTAGATTATCGTTTAAGGTCTGTATGGATAAAATTGTGGATTCTCTTAAAATGGATATAACAACTGGAGATACAATAACTCCAAAAGAAATTGTTTACGGATATAAACTTTTATTGGAAGATAAAACTATAAAATTGTGCTCTTATTCAACAGAAACTATTATTGCAGAAAAAATAGAAAGTATTTTATCTAAAAATATTTTAGGAACTAGAATGAGAGATTATTACGATTTGTATTTGCTTGACAAATTGTTCAAAGATAGAATTGATAAAAATCTTCAAAAGCAAGCACTTGAAAATACTTGTGCAAAAAGAAAAACGACTGATATTTTAACAAATGCAAAAGAGATAGTTGCAGATATTGAAAATGATTGGGGTCAACAAAACCTATGGAAAAATTATTCAAGTAAAAATACTTATGTAGAGAATGTTAGTTTTGAAGATACAATAAAAAGCATTAAATCTATTTTACATTTTATTGAAATCATTTAAGGAGAAAGAATGAAATATTTTGTTTCAAGCGATATACACGGATTTTTTGATGAGTGGCAAAATGCTTTGAATGAGAAAGGCTTTGACTTGAATAACCCTAAACACAAAATAATCCTTTGTGGAGATTTGTTTGATAGAGGAAGTCAGCCAAAAGAAATTATAGATTTTGTTCTAAAACACAAAGATAAAGTAATTCTTATTCGTGGCAATCACGAAGACTTGATGGAACAAATGATTGAAAGAAATTCTAGTGATTATGGCGACCTTTGTAATGGCACAGCACAAACAATTGTCGATTTGTATCCAGAGTGGCAAATAAGTGAATTTGACCTTAAAAAGATAGCAAAAGAAACTAGACTCCAAGAAGTTCTAGATATGTGTATTGATTACTATGAAACAAAGCATTACATATTCGTTCACGGTTGGATACCGATTGTTGAAAATTGTTATTTGTATGATAGTAATTGGCGAACAGCAAGAAAAGAACGTTGGGAAAAGGCTCGTTGGACAAACCCAGTAGAAATGTATAGATATGAAATCTATGAACCAAACAAGACAATAGTCTGTGGACATTGGCATTGTTCTGCACTGTGGCACGAACAAAATCCAGACAAATACGAAGAATTTGGAGATAAAGCCAATTTTGAACCTTTCATAACAAAAAATATGATAGCCATAGATGCTTGCACTACCTATTCACATAAAGTGAATGTGGTTGTATTAGAAGATTGAAATATTAAGTAATAAAAATAAAATCAAAAAATATATAGGAGAGAATATGAAACCAATAAGTACTTCAGAAAAAATGATGTTTAATACAATAAGAATTACCGCGAGTAATGGTTCTTGTGGAACGGGTTCTTTTTTTAACTTTTTAGTCAAAGGTAAAACTGTGCCCGTTATTATTACGAATCAACACGTTATAAATTATAATCCAACAGAACAGGTTTCTATATTTTTTCATCTTAAGGGTGAAGATGGAAATTCTATTGAAAATTTAAATGTTCAATTTCAAACAAATTGGATCTTTCATAAAGACTATGACCTTTGTTTTTGTTATGCTGCTCCATTATTCGAGTTGATAAAAGAAAAATTTAATAAAGAAGTTTTTTATATCCATAATGATGAGACATTAATTTATTCTAATGAAAAGTTACAAGATTTGAGTGCTTTGGAAGAGTTAGTTATGGTGGGCTATCCTATTGGTTTGTGGGATGAAAAAAATAATTTCCCTATATTTAGAAAGGGATTTACCGCAAGTCATCCTGCTTTAGATTTTAACAGAAAAAACATAGGTATTATTGATATGGCTTGTTTCCCAGGTTCTTCTGGCTCCCCAATCTATATACTTAATGAAAATGGATATACTGATAAAAAAGGTAATATTTATTTAGGTGGTCAAAGAATAATTCTTTTAGGATTTTTATTCCAAGGTCCACAAATGAATATAACAGGGGAAATTAAAGTAGAAAATATACCTACAGTATCACAAAAGTTAGTATCGGATTCAAAAATTATGGTAAATCTTGGATATTATATTAAAGCAGAAGTTTTATTTGATTTTAAAAAAGTTATAGAAAAAGACATACAAGTATAATATAATTTACAATTTGTTATATATAAATTATTGGTTTGTTTTGTTTTTGAGCATATTTTAGTGTGCGATAGGCTCCGCTTTTGTAGGTTTCTTCTATATGGCAAACAAGAATGTCGCAGTGGTCGATTATCCATTCGTTTCTTTTTGTGATTTTTTGTTTGTAATGCAATTCTTCTATCTCTGGAAGTATTGAACCATCATAACACGATGGCAAATCATATTTTTCTTTGTCGTGATGATAATATGTTAAAATACGAATTAGTTTGATGTGCGGATATTTATGTTTTAATTGTAAGACTGCATGTGCACACTTTTCATCAAAAGCACCATAGTGTCCGTCATAAAAGATGGCGTATCCTTTATTTATTAAATCTTCTAGAACTTCTGGCAATTTGTTTTCTACGCCAATGCAATGCCACTCATATCTATGCCCAGCAAAAGCCACAACTTTATCATCTTTAAATTTGTTCAAAGTTTGCTCCTTTTAAGTAAAAAAGAGCAAATAATTGATGGCTAAATTTCAAACATTACTAAACATTAATTCTAACGATAGGTGTAATCAAAAGATAAAGTAAATTAAATAAAAAATCGCAAATTTATAGTAAAATGGCTAAAAATTTGCGAAAATATTATAAAAATTTAATAAAATTCAGTAAAAAAGACCATCTATCGTTAGAATAGGTGGTCTTTTAGTTAACCTTTAACTCCGTCTTCATCATTTCCCTTGCTGGCATTATGACTTTTACATAACAATCTAGCATTCCCTAAAATTGTTCGTCCACCTTTGCTCCAAGGGTCTATATGGTCAACTTCTAGTTCTTTATAATTTGTTACTTGACAATTTGCTTCTGCACATCTTTGAGAACGTTTATATAGTTCACTTTTATCATTATCACTAAATAATCTTAATCCGTCACATTCAATATCATCTTGTATAAGTTTACTTATCGCTGTTTTATGCGTTTCGATTTTCCAAGATTTTACATCATTTGCTTTTCTCATTATTCTTCTATAGTAGTCCAATATAAAATCTTTATCCCAACCTTTGCTCGTAATGAAACTTGCAACCTGCAATGCCTTTTCACTAGAAACTGACGTTATTTTAATAAATTCAGAATATGTATCTATAATTTCATTTAACTTAAATTCATCTGGATTAAAAGAGTTATTTCTTACACTACGAAGATAAAGTCTTATTTTGTTAATCGCAGATTTATCTCCAAGAAGACCAAAACAGTTATATAAAAACTGAATTGCTTGTTCGCCACGTCCAATTCTTTTTATATTATCGATTACTTTAGATTTAGAATCAAGAAATTGTTCAAATTCGTAAATCCAAGTCCCGTGAAACATACCCCTTAAACTTTCATAATCTGTTAATGGAACAGAGTTGGTGTTAATCATATAAAAAGAATTCTCTTCTTGTTCCGGAGTTCCTTTTTTAACCACAATGTCAAAAGTATAATTTAACAATTTTTCTTGTTGTTCAGGAAGCAAACCTTTAAAAGTAACTTCTCTTCCATTTATTCTGGTAACAACATTGATTTTGCTGGTCGGCTTATAAAAATAATATATACTCAAAATTCTTTGTTTGCCATCGTGTATGTTGTATTGACCATTTCCTATATCCCAAAAATACAATGCAGGAAGTTGGATGTCAAATTGTAAAATAGACCTTATAACATTTCCGGCTTTTGTAAGGTCGCCATCATCAGTGTTTTGATTTATTGTAAAATAAATAAAATTTCTTTGTGTTGATTGGTCATAGTGCAATATTCCACTATCAATCATTTCAATAATTTCTCTAACAGTCTTTTGCATTATTTTATTCTCCTTAAAACTACTCCGTGGAATCCTTTTGTATCTGGATTAGATACCATTTCATTTGAAGCTCTATGTATGAATGGGTTGGAGCTTGGCTTAATTCTGTTGTAATATCCTTTCGCATTTGTTATATACCATTCATAATAGTCATAACTTAACACATCTAATACGCCAATTGCACAGAAAACCCAACCATAATAATCATCTGGAATTCCCCTAAACGATTCCACTCTTATAGGATGAGTTCCATCTTTCATTGTCATATTTTTCATTATTACAAAATCATCTTTATAATTTTCATACTTAAAACCATTGGTTAATGGAAGTTTGTTTATTTCTTTTTGCGCATCATCAAATGTTGTTATCCAATCTACTGCCACTAATTTTGTTTTAAATTTATTTGTTGCTGTTGGATTATAAAAATTCATTCTTATTTTTCTACCATAACCAAGATAACATTGCCTTAACATTAAAGGTAGTCCAACACAAGGATTTGCTCTATTTAAAAATGGAGCCAAAACAATAAAGTCTATTTTACTATCTAAAAGAGTTTGTAAAAATTCGTTATAAAGAGAAAAAGGTGGATTTGTAACGCATATATCATATTGAGTAAAATCGACTTCTTGAAATCTAATACCTTTGCCTGTAGCAGGATTAAAACCACTGGCTGTTATACTTTTAATTTTCCATTCTTTTGCATGTTCAACAAAAGTCCTTATAAAATTACACTTTATTCTTTTATTTAAGAATTCGTCAACCTTTTCCTTTGGAATTACTTTAGATTCCGGATTTTCTGGATTTGTGAAATACAAACAAGAAATTGATTTTACGGTGTTGGTGTGTCCGTGAAAACCCTTGTCGTCGAAATCAATTCTTAATGAATAAATATCATCTTCGTCATCAACAATATCCCAATCACAAGGACATATAATGTTTTTATTTTCGAATTTATGCGACCATTGTGATAATTCATTTAATATGTCTTGCATTGATGTATAACATTCGTCATTTGGAATCGTTCCTAATGGAGTTGTTTTGCCACTTTCTTGTTTTATAAGTTTAAGAACTTTTTCTTGCTTATCCATTTATTTCTCCTTTTCCCCAAAAGAAGAAACTTTAAGATTGATGGTTTAATGGCAATTAAAATAAATCATCTATTCTTATAATAGTTAATTAAATTTTTGCCTTTTAATAAGAAAAGACACATCTATTTTGAAGAATTTGATTAAAAAGCATACAAATTTTAAAAAAGTATGCTATAATCTAAATATTAAATAATCAAAAGAAGCCACTTATTATAAGAATAGGTGGTTTTTAATTATGTTTTTCAAAAATAATTTTAAGAAATTTTCGAAATATGAATTTACTCCCTTAATTTTTTGACTTTAGATGTCCTTATAAAGATAGAAGGGCAACCTTTACAAGTTAAAATATACAAGGAGGAATTTTATATGAAACTTAAAGAATGGCTAAGTGTATGGCTAGAAAAATACACAAAACACACTGTGAAACTGCGAACCTATGACAGATACAAATACATCATAGAAAAGCACATCAATCCTAAACTTGGAGATTATGATTTAGATGACCTAAATGGTGAGATTTTTCAAGACTTTGTTTTGAGTGAACTTGAAAATGGTAATCTAAATAACAACGGCAAACTTGCTAACAACTCTGTTATTGGGATTGTGAATGTTTTGAAAGGTAGTATGGCACTCGCTAAATCATTGGATAAAGTGCAAAGAGATGAAATAAAGAAAATAAAGTTGCCAAGTCCAACCGAAAAACCTGTTACGGCTTTTGAAAAACACGAACAAGAAAAGATTGAAAGATATTGCCTTGCTTCAAACAAAAGTAATTACATTGGGATTGTGATTTGCCTTTATACTGGGATTAGACTTGGAGAACTATTGGCTCTCACTTGGGAAGATATAGATTTTCAAACAGGAATTATGAGCATTACAAAAACAAGTTATAGAATTAAAGAAAATGGTGTGCCTAGAATTGTGATAGATAATCCTAAAACAAAAAATTCAAGCAGAGTTATCCCACTTCCAAAAGCATTGTTGGATATATTGAAGAAAATTAAGAAAATATCTAATTCAAAATATGTTATTTCAACTCGCACTGGTGGTATTGTTGGAACAAGAGCATATCAAAGAACTTATGAAAGAATTTTAAGTAAAATTGGAGTTAGTTATAAAAACTTTCATTCACTTCGTCACACTTTTGCCACTCGCGCTATTGAAATGGGAATGGACGTCAAAACTTTATCCGAAATTCTTGGACACAAAAATCCTGTTGTAACTCTTACAAGATATACCCACTCAATGATGTCTTACAAAACAGATATGATGAACAAAATGGGGAAAATGTTAAACGCAGTATAAGATTTATTTTTATGAACCACGTCATATATTTTTAAATATGTTTTTTTACTTTGAGATAACAAAAAGCAAGAAATAATAGATATAATTTGATAATTTACAGCACAAAAAAAATCACCCAAAGTGGGTGATGTTTTTTGGAGCTGATGGCGGGAATCGGACCCGCGACCTACACCTTACCAAGAATGAGCCCTATAAATAAAGTGTGTGAGCCCTATATCTTAAAAACATAGATAAAAAAAGGTAGTTATAACATTACAAAAAATATTTGCTGTATTTTACTATTTGATTTTGACAGCAGTTGACAACAAATGTGATATTTTTGAGTAATTTAATCGTGTTAGAACTGCCTAAAACTAATAAAGTTGTTTATGAACTTAACTTAATTATTAAGTGTAAAATATTCTATTGAATACAGGATATTTTTATAAATTTTGAATAATTTTCACAAAATTTGAAATAATATTTTAAAAATGTATTGACATTTTTATTAATAATGAATATAATACTAATGTGAGGTGATTATTATGTTATTAAATTTTACATTTAAAAATTATAAGTCCTATGTAGATACTTGTGATTTTTCAATGGTGGCAAACAAGGATAAATCACACGAAGATAATTTAATTAATTTTGGGAAAGATAGAATTTCAAAAACAAGGATTATTTATGGAGCCAATGCTTCTGGAAAAACATCTTTTATAAATGCTATAGAATTTATAAAAATCTTTTCTATGATGTCAAATAACTTAGTAGAAAATAATAGGATAGGAATTAGTCCATATAAATTTAGAGAAAATTCTTTGAGTGTTCCATCAGAATTTTCGTTAACATTTGTTAAAAATAATATTAAATATAGTTATAGTTTTAGTTGCACATTTGAAAAGGTTATCGATGAAAAACTTGATGTTTATAATTCGGCTAAACCAACCAATATATTTACAAGAACGAACACTAATGATTACAAATTTAATACTGATGTGAGACAATTAAATGAAATTAAGACAAAGAATACTAAAAATAAATTATTCTTATTAACAGCAGCCACATGGAATTATGAAAAAGTAAAACCAGTTGTTGATTATATACTGAATGATATAATCATTTTACATGATATTAGTCAGCCTACTAAGTATAACATAAGTTATATTATAGAAAACAATGACTTGGAAGAATATAAAAAGTTTTGTTTAGATTTTTTAAATAATGCCGATATAAGTATTAGTGATTTCCAAATAAATACACAAAAAATAAAAGAGTTAGGTAAACAGGCCGAATTAATGACAAAACTTATGAATGTCATCGTTAATAGTGACCCTGAGCAAATGAAGAAGTTTGGTAATTCAGATATATTTAATATTAAAACCATTCATAATATTAAAAGTGGAGAAAACTCATCTAATTATCCATTAGAGTTAATTGAAGAATCGGATGGAACACAACAGTTATTTCATTTTGCACCAGCATTATTTTACACATTTAAGGAAGGGAAAACTTTATTTATAGATGAAATTGATAGGAGTTTACATCCTTTACTTGTGGAATACATTATTAAGAAGTTTTATGATAATGAATTAAATAAAAATAATGCTCAGCTGATTTGTAATACGCATGATACAAATTTACTTAACCTTGATATATTTAGAAGAGATGAAATATGGTTTACAGAAAGAAATAATAATACTGCCACAACGGAAATGTATGCTCTTTCGGATTTCTCTCCAAGAAAAGATGAAAATATAGAAAAGGCATATTTGCTTGGAAGATATGGCGGTATCCCTTTTATTAAGGAGGGATAATGGTTAGGCATACAAAAGTCAAATTTTCAAAAAAACGAAATCCAATAATTGTCCTTATTTGTGAAGGAAGAAATAAGACCGAGACTAAATACTTTAATCATTTTATTAAAAGAGAAAATCCATACAATTTAAAAATTGTTCCATCTGAAGCTACTGACCCTAAAAGTATGGCCAAGAAAGCTAGACAAGTTATTGATGATATGCAATTAGATAATAGACTTGGTGATAGAGTTTTCTGTTTAGTAGATTTAGATTTATCGGATTCTCAATTTCAGAAAGTCGAAGACGAGAAAAAGAGAGTTAAAAAGAAATTCCAAGTGGAATTTATTTTATCAAATCCTTGTTTTGAAGTGTGGCTACTATATTATTTTACAAAACATCCTAAGCCAGAAATATCTTCACAAAAAGTAAAAGAACAATTAAAGAAATATGTTCCACAATATACAGAGAGCTATGACATTGTTAAAGAATATAATTTACAAGAAAAGTTCGGTATAGCTATCAATAATTCAGATTTAAAAAACCAAATGTATGACAAAGAACAAAGCGCATTGGATAAAAATCCTTACACTGAAATTTCTGATTTATTAGATGTTTTATTGACATATAAAAAAGAAGAATAGCAAAGATAGCATTAGAAAAACCTAATGCAATTTTTACAATAAAAATAATTTATAAATTAATTTTCTATTTACCAATAATTTTCATAAATTTTGTAGAAGAATAGTTAATTTTGAAAAATTGTATGGTATAATCGTTTTATGGAGATTTACTTATGAACGATTTGGAGATAAGAAAACAAGCAAAAGAATTTGCAAATTTTTGGGCTGATAAAGGTTATGAAAAAGGACAAAGTCAAGTTTTTTGGTTGACTTTATTAAATAAAGTTTTGGGTGTTGACAATCCAGAACAATATATTTCTTTTGAAGATAAAGTTATGCTGGACCATACAAGTTTTATTGATGGCTATATTTCTGCTACACATGTTTTAATTGAACAAAAAAGTAGAGACCGAGATTTAAGAAAAGCAATAAGACAAGCAGATG
Organism: uncultured Clostridia bacterium; assembly: GCA_944381185.1. Lineage (GTDB taxonomy): Bacteria > Bacillota > Clostridia > Christensenellales > UBA1242 > RGIG1681. Next base: position 402,916 of record CALWKE010000001.1, on the reverse strand, counting down.
GAACTCTTCTTACTCCATTTCAACAAGCGAAAAGGTATTCTGCCGACCTTCCATACTCTAAAAGACCAAGATGGATTATTACTTGTAATTTCCAAGAGTTTTTAATATATGATATGGAAAAACCTAATGGAGAGCCTGAAAGTATATTGCTTAAAAATCTTCCAAAGGAATATTATCGTTTACAATTCATTGTAAATAGTCAAAATGAAAACATCAAAAAAGAAATGGAAATATCTATTAAAGCTGGCGAAATTGTTGGTATTCTTTATGACGCCTTGCTTAAACAATATAATGAAAAAGATGAACAAGAATTAAAAAGTCTTAACGAACTTTGTGTAAGACTTGTATTTTGTCTTTATGCTGAAGATAGTGGTTTGTTTGGCGAAAAGTTGGCTTTTCACAATTATCTACAAGGTTTTCAAGTTAAAGACACTAGAAGGGCTTTGATTGATTTATTTAAAGTTTTAGACACAAAGATTGAAGATAGAGATAAATATTTAGATGATGAACTTGCAAAATTTCCTTATGTAAATGGTGGTTTGTTTGCCAATGAAAATATCATTATCCCACATTTGACAGATGAGATTATTGATATTCTTTTACATAAAGCAAGCGAAAATTTTGACTGGAGTGAAATTAGTCCTACTATTTTTGGTGCTGTTTTTGAAAGCACACTAAACCCAGAAACTCGTAGAAGTGGAGGAATGCACTACACTTCTATTGAGAATATTCATAAAGTCATAGACCCATTATTTTTAGACAATTTAAAAGATGAATTAGAAAAAATAAAAGAAATTAAGGTTGAAAAAACAAGAAAACAGCAATTGGAAGCTTTTAGGAATAAGCTTTCTACATTAACCTTTCTTGACCCTGCTTGCGGTTCTGGAAACTTTCTGACAGAAACATATATCTCATTAAGAAGATTAGAAAACGAAGCTTTAATTGCGCAAACTCGTGGACAAACTATGATTGACTTGGGAGATGTAATAAAAGTATCAATTGGACAGTTTTATGGAATTGAGATAAATGACTTTGCAGTCACTGTTGCAAAGACAGCACTGTGGATATCCGAGTCTCAAATGATGAAAGAAACAGAAGAAATTGTTAATCAACAGCTTGAGTTCTTCCCGTTAAAGTCTTATGCAAATATTGTTGAGGGGAATGCCTTACGCATTGATTGGAATGATGTTATTTTAAAGGATAAACTCTCTTATATAATGGGGAATCCGCCTTTTGTTGGTGCTAGACTAATGAATAAACATCAAAAGAAAGATGTTTTGAGCATTTTTGGAAACTCATGGAAAAATATTGGTAATTTAGATTATGTTTCTTGTTGGTATAAAAAGGCTACGGACTATATAGAGGATACTTCAATACGAGTTGCTCTTGTTTCTACTAACTCAATATGTCAAGGAGAAAGTGTTATAAATTTATGGAAACCATTATTTAAGCAAGGTATTCATATTGATTTTGCCCATACAACATTTATATGGGATAGCGAAGCACAACAAAAAGCACATGTTCATTGTGTTATTGTTGGCTTTAGCATTGCAACTAGTTTTAAAGATAAAATTATTTATTCTTTAGATAGATATCAAAAAGTTAAAAATATTAATGCATACTTAATTGAAGCTGAAAATGTTTTTATTGAAAATAGAAAGAAACCTATATGCAATGTAAATGAAATGCTATTTGGAAGTATGCCGAATGATGGTGGACATTTGAGTTCTATAGATGAGAAAGAGATGGCTGAAATAATAAATAAGTATCCAGAGTCAAAAATTTGTTTTAAAAAAATTGTTGGGGCAGATGAATTTATTAATGGAAAAACTCGTTGGTGTTTATGGTTGAAAAATATATCTCCTAATTTAATAAATTCAATTCCATACATTAAACAAAAAGTAAGTGCAGTTCAGGAACTCCGAGAGAATAGCAGTCGAGATGCAACCAAAAGACTTGCGTTAACTCCATTTCTTTTTGGAGAAATTAGACAACCAGAAAAAGGAAATTATTTACTAATTCCAAGTACTTCATCAGAACGAAGAAGATATATCCCAATAGGATTTTTAGATTCAAGTATAATTGCAACAAATGCAAATTTAATTGTGCCAAATGCAACATTGTATGAGTTTGGAATTTTAACATCAAATGTGCATAATGCTTGGATGAGAGTAGTTGCTGGAAGATTAAAAAGCGACTATAGGTATTCTGCTACTATTGTATATAACAATTTCCCTTGGCCTAATCCAACAAAAGAACAACAAGCAAAAATTGAAAAGACTGCACAAGCAATTTTAGCTGCAAGAGCAATTTATAAAGATTGTTCTCTTGCTGACCTTTATGATGATGTGACAATGCCACCAGAATTAAGAAAAGCACATCAACTTAACGATAGAGCAATTATGGAAGCTTATGGTTTTTGGGGAAAAGTTAAAACAGAAAGTGAATGTGTTTCTGAACTTATGAAAATGTATCAAAAAATAACGAGGGAGTAAAAGTGGAAAATTATCAATTTAGTGGCTTTATAAGTGATGTTTTTAGTAAAAATGACAAATATTCGTTTTATTATGATGGAAAAAAGTTAAATCTCAATTTATTAGAAGATGAAGGCGTAGGATTAGGCATGGAAAAGAAAGAAGAATTTTTAATGGCAAATCTTACGACTGGTGGATTAGTTGGTTTATATAATAATATTTGCCGAAATGATATTATAGATGATACTGCTGTCATTTACCCATCAATGATATTTATTCCAAGATATGCTGGACCGATTAAAAATAAATTTAATAGATTATTATTTAAGGGGAAAATAGTTAACTTATTATTTCCCCCTATACAAAAAGTAAAATATGATAGTGCAAGAAATTTAAAAGCTAAATTTGATGGTTCAAAAAAAATTATACTAAAAAGTTTTGATGAAACAGATGTGGATTTTGAAACTACTATTAATCAAGAGCAAATTCATTGCAAATTTGGTGTATATTGGCCAGGAACTATTAATCCGAAAGATGAAGATTTGGGCAAATTAGTTTCTTACTTTGAAATTCATTTTGAAGAAGAAAAAGACATTAAAGAGATTTTACCATTATATATCTCTGTTCGTAAATTTTTTCAGTTCTTAATAAAACAAAAAGATATTTATTTTGAGGAAATTGAAGTGGGATTGAAAAGTTCAAATGGAAATTTCGATAAAATCGGGTATTTTATTGATAATACTGCTAAACTAAATGATATAAAATTATCTTATACAATAAATAATTTAGTGCCCAATATTGGAAAACTATTTTCAAAAATTACTGAAAATGATTTGAATAATAATTTTATTGCAAAAGATAACTTTGAAGCAAAATACATTACATCTGAAAGTTATATAAAAGTTTGTGGAGCATTTGAACATAACTATGAACTTATTTTTAAAACATTGCCCAAAAAAGATAAATATAAAATAGATAGTATTGAGTATATAAAACAAATTCTAGATGAAAAAATTGAAAAAGAAAAATTAAATAAGAATTATAAGAAATACTACAAACATATCATAGAAGTTCTTTATAATGATTTAAATTCTGTTGCTACCCAATATAATAGATGCTTAGGACATTACCAGCCAGCTATTGATGATTTTTTAATAAAAATTCTACATAGATATGGATTGAAAAACGAAAAATTATTAGGTGATGAATTTTCAAAATTTAGAAATAATGATGCTCACGGAGGCGTTATTGATTTTACTAATCCTTCAATTTGTGCATTTTTGGTTGGTTTGGTTTTAATAGAATGTATGATTTTTGAGGAAGCAGATTATACTTTGTCAGAAATAAAAGAAATTATAAAATCAAGATATAATTTTTGATAGTTTAACCATTAATCTTAATTTTTGAGGTATAAAATATGGAAGATAAACAACCTAGTATAGAAAGCTTGGAAAGAAAAGTAAGAAGGCACGAAGTTAGTTTTTCACAGATTGAACAGAAAACTGGTCAAGATATAGAAAACGTTATCGCAAATCATGGACACTACTCTGTTTCTGCTGAAGATGAATGGCAGAAGAAAATCAACACTAAAGTTTTATACAGGAATATTTATAAATTGTCACAAGAAGATAGAGAAATTTTGCTTGACTATATGACTGGTGTTAAACAAAAAGATATAGCCGAGAAGCTTGGAATAAGCCCTGCTGCTATCAATGGCAGACTTGATACAATTTTCTTAAATTATCGTACTTATCTTTGCAATGATAAAGAATTTAAAGATACTGAAGAATTTTATAATCTACAACTTGAAACCGAACAAGGATTTAAACAATATATTGAAGAAATAAGAAAAACTGGTCAATTTAAAGTAAATTTGAATGATGTGCAAGATTTGATAAAAGAGATTAAGAAAGCAATTTCACGCACAATAAAGACTGGTGCAAATAAAAACATTAAAGAGCAATTAAGCAAACAAATTGACTACTCTAATCTTGACGATAATTGGATTAAAAATACAAACAAAGCATTTGCAGAATATGGAATTGAGGCTCACTTTGAAAAACTTAAAACTTTTAAAGGAAATGTTATGCAAGTGTTAAAAATGGTTGATGATTTTATTGAAAAACTGAAAGAAAAGGCTTTAAAATAAAAATTTTTTTAAAATTTAACATAAAACTCTAAAAATGCCTTAATTTTTTGCTTATTTTTGTCCTATATAATGAGGGGCTATAAATATAAAACGAAATAGAGAACTGTTATCCGCCGACAGTTCTTTTTTTTGTTGTAAATTAAAAGGAGGTGAAAATTATTGTCCCTTTAATTTGAAATAGGAAAAGATATAGAAAGACTTTAAAAATTATTGGGAGGTTTTATGGCAAGAATAAAAACAAAAGATTTAAAGAATTGTTATTTGTTTCGGGTGTATGATGAAGAAGAAAACAAGGTTTTTGAAAGAGCAATTAAAATGTTTGCAGATAAGTTTGACAGCAAAAGTGATATGGTAAAGTATTTTGCTTTGGTTGGTGCGGATAAACTGCTTGGAGATAATGTTATAAATCAAAGTATAAACTTTTCAGAAATTAAAAAATATCTACAAAGCATAGATGAGAAACTTGCAAATATTGTGGGTAGGCAAAAAATGGACTATATTCAAACAAATGCTGAGATTAAAACTAATCAATCTCTTTTGCATTTAATAACTAAAATACTAACCAAGCTTAGCAATATCAATATACACAACTACACAAACAATTGGAAATACACTCCACTTGATGAGTATGGACTTGACGAAGAAAAACAAAATCACTTGCGAGAGTTGTTGAATGAATAGTGTTCCTAATGTTGTGTATATGCAAGAGTTTTTTCTACCCCACTACAAAGATACGAAAATGCAAGATAAGAGAGATTACTATTCTTCAAATAAGTATAGTGACTATTTAAAATACATTGCAACTGGCATTAAAGATTTGCAAAAACTTGATTTTATCGAGTATTCAAATAACAATTCTAAGTCATCTGGAATATTTAATCAAAATGGTAAGATGAAAAGTGAAGATATTGCTCAAGTGAGAAAAGATTTAAGAAAAACAAAGTCGGTTATTTGGAGTGGTGTTATCTCTTTTGAAGAGAAGTTCGGCAAAAAGTGGTGTGCGAATTTTGAGCAAGCATACAATCTTGTTAAGAGTGAACTGCCTAAATATTTCAAACGAGCAGGTCTTAATCCTAACAATATTGAATGGTTTGCAGGACTTCACGAAAATACTGATAACAGACATATTCATATAGTCTTTTTTGAAAAACAACCTTTGCGAATTAGAGGCAATGAAAAAGGTTTTTCTCGTGGACGAATATCATCAAAGGCAATAGACGAGTTTAAGGCAAATATTGAATTCACTGCAACTGATTTTAAGGCAAGAGAGATAAAGATAAGGACTGACTTTACAAAGAGTTTTAAAGAAGAAATAAACGGAATTTCCGGCCTTAAATTAAAGAATATGCTAATAAGTCTTGCAAATCAAATTCCACAAAATACACCAATCTTTTATAACTCTAAAAGTATGCAAAATTTAAAATCGCAAGTTGATAATATTTCAAACTACATAATTAAACACAATTCAAATATATCACTTTACAAACAAGATTTTGATGAAATGGTGAAAGAAAAAGATGAACTTGTGAATAACTATTGCAGGCGTAATGGATATGATAAACCAGTCCAAAGTGTTGGAGATAAAATGATGAATGATATTTATCGAAGGCTTGGAAATATTGTTATTGAAAGTGCTAAAAATTTAAAACTTAAAGAGAACGAAAGGTTGAAATTGAATGCAAAGAATTTGGTGGAAAAACGCATTCAAAAAACCAAGTTAATGAAGGAACTTGACGAATGTTTATACCTTAATTCAAAGGTTGAATACGAAACTATTAAAGCATTTCAAGACTATATGAATACACTTGAAGAAATGAGAATTAAAACACTGATTGAGCAAGGATATTTAAGTAGTGATTTTGAAATGTAATATAGTTTTTATGGATATTTATGGTATAGAGCATAAGCGAGAAACAAAAATCATTTTAAGTGCTAAAAAGTGCCTAAATAAAACACTTTTTACTGATACACTTAAAATTTTTGATTTTCTCGTCATTTTGGGCTTTGCTGGGATACCCAGACGCCCTTTTAAATATAGAAAATTTGTTATTATGCAGAAAGAAGTAAGGCTACCATGCGTTCTTTCTCAAAAATTTAGAATAGAGAAATTTTATAGATTTAGAAAAGAAAATTTTAATTTTTTGAGGAGACAAAAATGAACTATACAAACTTAAATTTAAACGAACTTATACAAGCGGAAGTTGACCGAATTTCAACTAAATACAACAAAGATTTTTTAGACTGTGAGGACCTTATCAAAATCACTGGACTTGGCAGAGATAATGTGAGAAATCTTATGCGAAGCAAGAACTTTCCAACGACAAAAGTCGGCAAAAGACAAGTTGTTAGTGTGCTTAATTTTGTGACTTGGTTGACACTTACCAAAACTGAAAGCGAGGTGAAAAATGGCTAAAAAGAAAGCAGTCAAGAGAACTCGTAGAGCAAATAATGAAGGTTCGATTTTTCAAAGAAGTGATGGTCGTTGGGGCGGAGCTTTAACGATGGGCTATGATGAGAATGGGAAGATTATTAGAAAAACAATCTATGGAAAAACACAAGCAGAAGTTGTTAAAAAACTATCCGAAATAAGTGGCAGATTAAAAAGTAATTCTTATGAATTAGTTGAAAATAATAATCTTGAAACTTTAATGTTTGAATATCTTATGACCTTTAAAAAGAGTGCTGTAAGTCCACGAACATTTGAAGGCAACATTAGAAATTTCAAATTGCACATTGCTCCACTAATAGGCAAAATGAAAGTTTATGAAATAGATAACTATGCTATACAAAAATTGGTTAATAATTTAATGGAACAAGGCTATAGCAATGACACTGTCAAAAAATGCAAACACTTATTAAACCAATTTTTTGAATATGCAATTGATAATAAATGGATACTTGTCAATCCTACACTAAAAGTAAAAATTAAAGGTAAACGGAATATTTATCAAGCAAACGATGATGAAAAATATAAAGCAATGCCACCAGAGATTAGAGATAAATTTTTAAACGCATTAAATAAAGATGAAGCAAATTTTATCAAACCGCTTTGCATTACTCTTATGTTTGCGGGACTTCGCATTGGTGAGGCTCTTGCTTTAAAATGGAAAAATATAGACTTTGACAACAAGACAATAAAAGTTGAAAGAGCGATAACGCAAGTGCCTAAGTTTGATGAACAAGGTAATATTAAAGACCGAATAACAGTCATTGGCGATACGAAAACAACTTGCAGTGTAAGAGAAATACCTGTCGCCGATATTGTCATAGAGACTTTAAAACAATGGAAAGACAAACAAAATCATAGGCAACAAGCCGACCCTGCTGTGACTGCAATTTTAACATCTCCTACATCTTTTGTGTTTGCAAATGATGATGGAAGTTATAGGACTTATTCTGGAACTAGAAAGATATTTGACAGATTTAAGAGAAGAAATGGACTGGACAAATTCAATATTCACTTTCACGGATTAAGACATACATTTTCTAATATGCTTTTTGAAATGAACGAAAATCCAAAAGTTATTCAACAATTATTAGGACATAGAGATGTGAAAACAACGATCACTGTGTATAACTCTGTTGATAATAAATATATTAGACAAACAATGGAAAAATTTAATGAGAAAGTAAAGAAAGATCAGATGGCATTGGTGAGAGAAAAGCGCAATAATATTCTTGAAAATAGGAAAGAAAAACTTGTCAAAAACATGACTGACGATGAATTTGATGAGATGTTTAAATGCCTTATGGAAGAACACAAAGAAAGGATACGTAAACGAGATCAAAATTTTGAAATGTGATGTCATAAAATATTGAAAAAAAATACATTTTATGTTATAATCATTTTGTAAAACCTTATGGAGAAAATATGATTAGTGTAAATGCAGACAAGCCAATAACAAAAAAAGAAGAGGATGTTCTAGGAAGAAAAAAGTTTGTAGAAAACTTTAATGACATTCTAACTTCTTATAAAGATACAGATTCATTAACAATAGGTCTATATGGAAAGTGGGGCTCGGGGAAAACTTCGATTATAAATTTAACAACAACCAAATTGGAAGAACAAAAATATAAAGTAATACACTTTAATCCATGGAATTTTAAAGGGCAAGATGAACTAATACAATGTTTTTTTAAAGAGTTTTATAATCAATTAGATATGGTAAATTATCATAAGATATTTACCAAACTAGGTAATTTCTTTAAAAGAATTGCTCAAGTCTTATCTTTTGGAAAGTATGTTCCGATTATCTCGCCTTACGCAACAACAATAGCACCTTTGATTAAGGAATATGGTGAAACCTTAGAAAATTTAACATATAAAAAATCATTAGAAGAAATCAAAATAAAAATTTCCAAAAAACTATTGAAGTTGGATAAAAAAATTATCGTTTTTATCGATGATGTTGACCGATTAAGCGATATTGAAATCTGCCAAATTTTTCAATTGGTTAAGTTGTTAGCTGATTTCAAAAATGTTATATATGTTTTGGCAATGGATAAAGATGTTGTGGTTTCCGCATTACAGAACTCTCAAAAAGAACATGCTGAAGAATATATTGAAAAGATAATTCAATTACCTATCAACATGCCTGATGTTTCCCAACTTAAAGTGCAAAATGTTTTAGTTGAAAAATTAAATACAATTTGCAATAATTTAAATGCTTTTTTACCTACACGAAACAATGATTTAGCGAGAACCAGTTTTTGGCAACAATTTTTAAATTTGAGAGATGTACACAGATATTTAAATGTTTTTATTCCTAAATTTGAAGCTTTAAAAAACAATATAGACATGCATGATTTTTGCATAATGACTTTACTAGAAATTAAATATCCAGATGTTAGAAACTTTATTTTTAAAAATCAAGAAAAATTTACTGGAGTATTTTATTATTATTCTAGTGATGAAAAAGAGAAAAAACGTATAAAAGAAATTGTTACAAGTTTTTTAGAAAAACTTCAAAGTAAATATAATGAAGATGAGCTTTATTTTATTAAAGAGAGTTTATATTTCTTATTTCCTAAAATTTCTCACTCATTTAATGTAGCATGGGGATATACAACTTATCAATATCAAGAAATGAAAATCAGAGGATTTTGTTGCATTGCAGAGAACTTCAGCAACTACTATCAATTTGAAGATGAAAAACTATCATATAATAGATCGGATATTGATAATATAATTGCTAATTATTGCAAAGATGACTTTATGACATTAATTAAACAATTAAATATAAATAAAGAATTGTCTGAATTTTTATCATATATTTCTTATTATATTGAGAATAAATTAAACGAAAAACGAGCAAGAGATATTATAAATTGGTTGATAGAGTTCTCTGATATTCTAGAACCAGAGCTTTTTGAATATGAAGCATTTAAAGTTGATTGTGACCGAAGAATAGAATATATAATTAAAAAATATATCCAAAAAAATAAAGAAAAAATAAATGTTGTTGAGTTTTTGACCCAAATATATACATCAGGCAAACTTAATGATACAAAAGTAGATTTGCTTCGCTCATTACAATTTTCATCTGGTAAAGTATCTGATGGTAGCATAAATGAAGAAAAAGAAAAAATTATAACAATACCAGAGTTAGAAACAATAGAACAATTAGTAAAAAATGAATTAACGGGATATTTAAATAATAAAGAAAATTTTTCAGATAGCAACTATGTGCAGTATTACTACTTAATGAAACATATAGACATTAATGTTTGTAAAGGATTAACCAATAGAGTAATAAAAGAAGAAGTTGATGTTTTAAATTTCATAAAAAATTTTTGTGGTTATGGTCAGAACCTTACTGGAAACGGAGAAAAAACCTATAGATATGATAAATCATTGCAAGAAGAATTTGATATGAAAAAGGTTTATGATATTTTAATAAAAGATTTAAAAGAACCTATTGATTTGAACGCAGAATTAAATCTTTATAGGGCAGTTTATATAATGTCTTATGAAAAAGGGTGTGTTGATGATGGATATACAAAAAAAGAGATAGAACAATATTTTAAAAATAGAATTAATAGATGATTAATTGACAGCAATTGACAGCAAATATGTTAGTTTTAGGCAGTTTATAAAAGATTTAGACCGATGAGTTATCTTTTGACTATCGGTCTATTTTTTTGTCCATAATTTGACAGCAATTAGTCCTAAAATTGACAGCAAATGATTTTTTGATAAAAAACTTATAAAATTTAAGTAATAAAGAAAACCCCTGAAAGTGCCTATTTTACTAGGGTTTCAAGGGTTTTATGAATGGAGCTGATGACGGGACTCGAACCCGTGGTCTCCACCTTACCAAGGTGGTGCTTTACCGGCTAAGCCACATCAGCATAAGCCCAAAATGGGCAATTTTTATTAAATTTTTTAGTCTTTTTTAGGCGCTAAAATTTCCTTACCAAGGTGTTGCTCTACCCCTGAGCCACATCAGCATATTCAGTTTTTGAGTTAAATTTTGTTATTTTTCAAGTGGTTAAATTTGCCATTTTTATATTTTAGCGTTTTGTTGGAGAGTTCAATGGGCATATTTTTGAGTTTGGCGAGATTTTTGTGAAACAAAATTTTACAAATTTATTGATTAGCAAATAAATGTATAAGACTAAAAACAAGAGAATTATAGCAACTGCAGAGCAAAAAGTCAATTACTTTTTAAAATTTGATGTGTGGTGTTAAAAATAAAAACATTGGCGATTAATTCTTATGAAATATTGTTATTATGCAAAAATTGTGATAGAATATAGTTATACTAAAAAGTTATTGGCAAACAGGCAAATTAATAAGGAAATTAATATGGAAATTTTTGATGGACACATTCATTTAGATAGTAAATTCACACTGCAAAAACTTGAAAATGATATGGGCAAAAATGGAGTTTTGGGTGCTATTGTTATGTCTAATCCAATAGATGAATCAATTTTTGCAAAAACAGATGGCATAGATGTTTCGGTTGGTGGGGCTCGAATTAAGTTTTCGCGTGACGGAAGTGGATATTATTTTGAGCATGCAAGGGAATTGGGGTTAACCCCACAAGCACTTGATGCTGATTATTTTTATAATTTAAATAAAGAATTAATTGAGAGTTGCAGTGGAAAAGATAACGTTTATCCGTTTGTTTTACTTCCATGCAACAGAGAACTTGCAAGTGAAATTTTAAAAAGGTTAGAAAATGATTTTAAAGGCAGATTTTTTGGTTTGAAATTTCACCCTAACGCATATAGTTTTGGAATTCACAAAGCTGGGTTCAATCACGGGAATTTTAATTATGATTATCCTGTTATTATTCATACTGGTGTAACAGATTATGACAAGCCTGAAAACGCATTAAAGTTTGCAAAGCAATATGGTGGCAAAGTTTGTTTGGCGCACTCTGCAAGATTTGATGAAAAAACACTTAAACAAATTGGAAGAATGCCAAATGTTTATATTGATATCAGCCCGTCTTATTATCTTTCAAGTGTGGGTCAAGGAACAACACAAAAGGTGTTTGATGGTCAAAAATTTGCTGGAATGTCAGAAGAAAATTTATTGAAATATCTTTTAAGATTTGTGCCTGAAGACAGAATTTTGGCGGGGTCAGATGCTCCATTCGGTTCGATTAAAGAGTTAAAAAGCCTTGCAGAAAAATTGCAAATTTCAGAAAGTTTGAAGCAAAAGATTTTCAGTGATAATGCAAGGTCATTTTGTGAGCCAATTAAAACAAGTGAATTTGAAAGTGGGCAAGAGAATATGTTAGGTCTTTAATGAGGTTAAGAAAAGTATGAGCAATATTAAATTGGTTATTTTAGATAAAAAATATAAAAAACAGTGTGAAGAATATAAGAAGATTATGCTTGAAAACGGCTCGGGAATGGACGGCTCGGGCTCATTAAAAAACACAGATGTTGATGCTTGGATAGAAGAGAGTGAAATGTATAGAAAGGGAATAAATTTGCCCGAGGGCAGAGTTCCTGCAACGCAGTTCGTGGCAATTGATGAAAGTGAAAATGTTGTGGGAATGCTTCAAGTTAGGCATAACATAAACACGCCTTATCTTTCAAAGTATGGCGGGCACATTGGTTATTCAGTTAGAGTTGATGAAAGGCGAAAAGGTTACGCAAAAGAAATGCTTAAACAAGCACTTGTTTGGTGCAGAAATTTTGGACTGAATAAAGTTTTAATCACCTGCAAAAAAGAAAACATTGCTTCGGCAAAAACGATACTTGCAAATGGTGGGGTGTTTGAAAGTGAAGCTCAAAATGGCGAATTAACAATGCTTCGTTTTTGGATAGAAATAAAATAGAAATGGAAAAAAAACAAGTGCTTTATGCACTTGTTTTTTTTAATTATTATTAATCATTATCTTTTGGATTTGGTTTTGAAGAAGATGATTTTGGCTTTATGTTTAAAGCCTTCTTTGCTTGCTCAATAACATCAATAATCTTTTTAAATTGTTCAATTTGGTCTTCAGGGGCATTTCTCTGCTTCATAGAGTCTTTAACCATTTGAATTCGTTCATCAATGGTTTCCATTGCTAAAGATTCATCTTGAACTCTTGCGTTTTTGAAATCTTCTTGAGCAGTTTCCTTTGACTCTGAAACAAGTTGTGGTGGGGGAACCATTTCTTCATCTTCATTGCTAAATTTGCCACGCCTCCAAACCTTTAAGTCAACAAAGTCAAGGTCTAAAATATCTTTTAAAATTAACTCAACTGCATCAAAAGAATCAGTTGCACGCTTAAGGTCGGTGAGTTTTGGTGCGTCCATTCCACCTTCAATTTGACCTTCAAAGCGTTCATGAACAGAAACCAAACTATTTGCAAGTGAAACAGCCAAAATGTTGGCTTCAATTTTATAGCCATGAGCCAAAAGTTCTTCAAAGTTAATGTTGAAAAGCCTTTCTTTTGTTGATGGTGCAACTTCAATCAAAACATTATAGCCTTGGTCAAGTGCCCAATCATAAATTTCATCTCTGTGAAGATATGCATCAAGCCCAGTTAAAAAGCCATAGAGTGTTGGATAATTTTTTTCAATCTCGTGTTTTTTTGGATTAAATGCCTTAAATGCGTCCGAGTCAATGACAACAGTGTTTGGATTGTTTCGCAAAATTTCGGCAGTCAGTCCGCTTTTGCCACCGCCAGTTTGTGAGATAACCAAAAATATTTTTGGAGTATCAGAAGGGCATTTGCCTTTAAAGCAATATTCAAAAATATTGTCAAGAGCCTCTAAATGTTCATTTGGAGTCAGTGCAAAATCAACCATCATTTGAGCAAGTTCAGGTTTGTTTGCCTTAATTCCGTCTGCAACTCTTCCAAAAAGAAAATCGATATATTCAGGACTTTTAACCTTAAGGTCAGGATTCAAACTAATAACTTCGCCCATTATTTTTTACCTCGTTCTTTGATTATTTTGTTAATAAATTTTAATTCGCCATGGGCAATATGTTCTTTTTCGTCATAAGCCTCTTCAAGTTTTTTTTCAACAATTTGAAGTTCTTCAGGTGATTTTGCTTGTTTTTTTTCTTCGTAAATGTCAGCAATTTTTTCAGCAATCAACTGAATGGCAATTTCAAGTTTTACATGATTAACCATATTTGATTTAATTTCTCCTAAAAGTAAAATAAAACTTGTCTATACTAAAACAAATTCCATTAAAAATGATAGCATCAAAAAAAATAAAAGTCAATTAAACGCAAAATTCTATATTATCAATGATTTATAACGACTATAAATATTTTTAAATATAAGTTATTTTAGTTGAAATATTTTTGTTTTCAAAAATTTAAATAAGTTAGTAAAAGTAGTTAATATATAATAAGAAATATTAAATTAAACTTAAATAAGAGTGTAATTATCTTTGACTTTATGGTGAAATTTAAGTAAAATAACATTGTTAGAAGCATGGTCTTCTAAACAGCGAAATTAAAGGAGAAGTTATGAATAAAACAGTTAAATATCATTGCGATGTTTGCAATCAAGATTTTGAACTTCCACTGGGTGTTGCTCCTGTTTGTCCAATTTGTGGTGCAGGTGCAGAACACTTAACAGTTGTTGAAGAATAATAAAACAAAAGGAGATTATTATGGATAATAAATATTCAGGAACAAAAACAGAAAAGAATTTAATGGAAGCATTTGCTGGTGAATCACAAGCAAGAAATAAATACACATATTTTGCTTCAGTTGCAAAAAAAGAAGGCTATGAACAAATGGCTGAAATCTTTTTAAAAACAGCTGATAACGAAAAGGAACATGCAAAACTTTGGTTTAAAGAACTCAATGGCATTGGCAACACTCTTCAAAATTTAGAGGCTGCCGCTGCTGGTGAAAATTATGAGTGGACTGACATGTATGACCAATTTGCAAAAGATGCTGATGAAGAAGGTTTTCATGAACTTGCTGAAAAATTCAGAGCAGTTGCTGCAATTGAAAAAACTCATGAAGAGAGATACAGAGCTCTTATAAACAATGTTGAAACAAAGAAAGTTTTTGAAAAATCAACAGTAACAGTTTGGGAATGCAGAAATTGTGGTCATATTGTTGTTGGAACAAAAGCTCCAGAAGTTTGCCCAGTTTGTGCGCATCCAAAGAGTTTCTTTGAAGTTAGAAAAGAAAATTATTAATAAAGATAAAGAGGGGCAAAGCCCTTCTTTTTTCTTATTTTAAACAAGAAAATTTTAAAACATATTGAAATCAAACACAGTTTTTGTTATAATGTTTTTGCTTTTTTAAGGAGAATATTATGATTAATGAAATTTTTAATGAAACATTTTTTGCAAAAATATTATCTCAAAAAGAAAGAGAAGGCAACAGTTTGGCAAATCTTAATTTTGAAGATTTTGTTAAAGAGTTAAAAGCCGAAGCCGTTGAACTTAAACAGCCTGTTTTTAATATAAGTGAAGTTATGCTCGCATTAAAGTCAGCAGGTGACCGTGGTGAAAATGTAAAAATAACTTTTGACGGCAAAACTTATTATTCAATGCAAAGCACTTATGGCATGGTTGTTGATTTAAATAAAAATGAAGAAAAGAATGATAAAAAAGAGCAAGCACAGCCGGGTGCATAAATAAAATAAAAAAGACTATAAATTTATTTTTATAGTCTTTTTTTATGATTTTTTTTGACAAGTTAACCAAACAATTGATAAAATGTTTTGTGTAAGGAGAAGTTTATGAAAAAATTATACGAGCAAACCATTGATGAAATTTATTCTTATGCTCAAAGTTCAAAAAATGGTCTGTCTAACAAAGAGGCAGAAGAGCGTTTGCAGACTCATGGCGAAAATGTTTTAAAAGAAAAAAATAAAAAAAGCCCTATAAAAATATTTTTCAGCCAATTTGCAAACATGATGATTTTGCTATTAATTTTAGTTGGCATTGTTTCACTTGTTTACTCAATTGTCAACGGCGAAAGCGTCATTGAAGCGATTGTTATTTTTGGCTGTATTTTTGTTAATGCAATAATGGGATTCACGCAAGAATTGAAATCAGAAAACGCCATTGAATCGCTTAAAAATATGACGGTGTCAAAAGTTAAGGTTAAGCGTGATGGTGCATGGGTTGAAATTGATGCAACAAAACTTGTTGTTGGCGATGTAATAGGTTTGACAGCTGGCGACAAGGTTCCAGCCGATGCAAGAATAATTAAGGCAGTCAATTTAAAAGTTGATGAATCAGTTTTGACAGGTGAAAGTTTGGCGGTTGAAAAGGAACCGGGCGAACTTGAAGGCGAAAAACTTATTCAAGACCAAACAAACACCCTGTTTTCAGGCACAAGTGTTGTTAACGGAAGGGCAGAAGCCATTGTTATTTTAACGGGTATGGACACCGAACTTGGCAAGATTGCCGGCAGTCTTGATAAAAATGATGAGGCATTAACACCTCTTCAAGTTAAGATTAAAAAGGTTAGTGGGTTCATCACAATTATTGCCTGCATTTTAGTGGCAATAACACTTTGTTATGGTTTGGTGCTCAAAAAAGATGCACTTTCAATAATAATGCTCTGCATTTCAATGATACTTGCGGCAGTTCCTGAAGTTTTGCCTGTGTCAATCACGGCAACGCTCACCATTGGTGTTGAGCAAATGGCAAAAAAGAAAACCATTGTTAAGCAACTTGCAGCGATTGAAACCCTTGGTGCAACACAAATTATTTGTTCAGATAAAACGGGAACAATAACAACCAATCAAATGACTTTGGTTGAAATTTATGCAAATGAAAAGACTTATCTTGATGTAAAAACCAACAGAGCAGAACTTGAAATGTGCAACAACATTTTGGGGCTTTGCAACGACAATGAAATTGATGTTTTGAATAAAGGTGAGTTTTTGGGTGACCCTGTTGAAGTGGCATTAAGTAAATATCTTTATAACCTTAACATTAATCTTGATGAATTAAGGGTTAAGCATGAAAGGGTTAATGAAATTCCATTTGACTCAAACAGAAAGATGATGTCTACCATTAACAAATTTGACGGAAAGTATATCATGATGACAAAGGGTGGTTTGAGTTCAGTGCTTTCAAAATCAACAAAATTCTTAAAAAATGGCAAAGAATTCAAACTTACAAAACTTGTGGCTAGCAGATTTTTGGCAAAAGAAAAGGCAATGAGCAAAAAGGCATATAAGGTTTTGGCACTTGCTTATAAGCCTATTGAAAATCTTAAAACCTTTGATGAAACGGCCGAAAATGATTTGGTTTTAGTTGGTCTTGTTGGCATGGTTGACCCACCAAAAGATGGTGTTAAAGAAGCGGTTAAACAATGCAAAGAAGCAAAGATGCGACCAATCATGATTACGGGTGACAGTTTAACCACCGCCTTTGCGATAGCCAAAGAAGTTGGCATTGCAACCAAAGAAGAACAATGCGTTGAAGGCAGTGTTATTGACAAATTAACTGACGACGAACTTGTTAGTTTTGTTAAAAAATATACCGTTTATGCAAGGGTAACGCCTGACCATAAAGTTAGAATTGTTCGTGCCTTTCAGGCGTCGGGCAAGGTTGTTGCCATGACGGGTGACGGTGTTAACGATGCTCCAGCACTAAAACTTGCACATGTTGGTGTTGGTATGGGCAAGGCAGGCACCGATGTAACAAAAAATGTTGCCGATATAATTTTGATGGACGACAGTTTTGCAACCATCATAACAGCGGTTTCAGAGGGAAGACGCATTTATAACAATGTACTTCGAACAATACTATATAACCTTTCATCAAACTTTGCTGAAATATTCTTAATCATAATTGGTATGCTTATGATGAAAGATATAATTTCTCCAATTCACATTCTTTATATTGATATTATTGCAGACACAATTCCGTCAATCGCTCTTGCATTTGAAAAAGATTCAAAAGACACAATGAAACAAAAGCCAAATGGGCTAAATCGGCGTGTGTTTACTCCGTTTATGATTGCAATGATTGTCGGTTCGGCAATAATTGAAGTTGCTGTTTCAATGGGTGTTTTCTTCGTTGCTGAAGACTTGTTTGGTTATAATGTTGCTCAAACTCTTGCACTTTTGTCGGTTGTTATCAATGAATTTGTGTTCACTTATAACTGCAAAGAACTCAAACACTTCTCATTCCAAAAAGGCTTGTTTGGAAACAAGGTTCTCAACATTTCAGTGCTTGCACTTTTGGCAGTTCAGGTTCTTGTGTTCTTCACACCAATAGGTTCAATCTTTGGGCTTGTGCATATTAATGTTTGGCAATTCTTGGCTGTTATTGCAGCAAACATTGTGGCATTTTTAGTGATAGAACTTTTAAAACCACTTATTGCAAAAGTATTTAAAGATAAATAAATTTAATTCAAAAATCTTGTTTTTGTAACAATAAATTGTCGCATTTTGGAAGAATTTATTGCTTATTAAAAATAAGATTTTTTTGTTTGCATTAATCAATAAAAAGATATAAAATACTCGTATGGAAAAAAATATAGAACTTAAACACACAGAAAAAATTAAACTGTTAAAT
Source organism: uncultured Clostridia bacterium (assembly GCA_944381185.1). Lineage (GTDB taxonomy): Bacteria > Bacillota > Clostridia > Christensenellales > UBA1242 > RGIG1681. The sequence continues at coordinate 384,331 of CALWKE010000001.1, read as the reverse complement.
AGCAATTTTGATTTGAATGATAGGTTAAAACCAACTTCAATCTTTGAACTTTTTCAAGATGTGGCATGTGTGCATGGCGAACAGATGGGTGTTGGTTTTGAAGAGATGCTTGAAAAGAAGTTGTTTTGGGTGGTTTCACGGGTTAAATATGATGTTTTAATTGACCCAAAGGTCTATCAAGATGTTATTGTTGAAACATGGTATCACAAAAAGGGCAGAATTGATTTTGACCGTGACTATTTAATAAAAGACCTTGACGGAAATGTTCTTGTTAAGGGCACAAGCAAGTGGTGTGTTATTTCAACTGAAACAAGACGCCTTGAAACCATTGATAAAATTAATTATCCTGATGAATACTACCCAGAAGTGAACTATGAAGAAAGGTTTGTCAAAACCCCTTGCATTGAAAGGGAGGGCGAGCCAGCCTATTCGCACACTGTTTCATATAACGAAATTGACCATAATTTGCATTTAAATAATGTTAACTATGCAACCTATGTTTATAACGCACTTAAAGCAAAAGAATTCTCACACTTTCAACTGAATTTTATCGAAGAATGTAAATTGGGTGACAGGCTTGATGTGTTTGTTAAAGAAGATGAAAACTCTGGATATTTAGTTGCAGGCTATGTTGATGATAAGGTTAAGTTTTCAGCTTATGTTAAGGTAAAATAAAAAAAAGTAACAGGAAGTTCCTGTTGTTTTTTTTTGGCGGTGCTGTCGCCGCAGGGCAGGTCAGCACCTGCGGGCGATTTATTTTATTCTTTCTAATTTTTTAATTTTCTTTAATGTGTCGTCCTGAGCGAAGTCGAAGGACCCCCTAACCGAAGATGTGCAACCATATAAAGCATACACTTATAAAATATGTGAAGTGCCTACGCACTATCGGAATAGACCCATTCGACTCCGTTACACTCCGCTCAGGGCGACACGCTTATTTTTAATATACAACATAATAGAAGCGTGCAATGCACATTTTGCTTGCAGGTGCAGACCTGCCGTAGCACTAGTTGTCCGCGGGGACAGCCCCGCTGTCATTCCGAGCGAAGCCCTAGGAATCCCATAAGCAGAAATGAGTAACAATTTTTTAAACGACTAAATTATTATTAAAGATAATAAATTTTTAACAATTATTTGTTTGACAAATTTCGCGGGGGGGGGGTATATTTATTGTATGAAATTGTCGAATATAAGTATATTTATTTAAGTTTATCATTTATTATCTTATGGATAAAATCATAGGACTAATATTTGTGCGGGTTTATGCAAATAATAAATATAAATTTATAATTGTTTATTTGATAATTTAAATTCATTAATAAATTATAAAATTAAAATAAAAGGAGAAAAATTATGTCGTCTAAAAAGAAAATAGCAATTTCAGTTTCAGCAATTGCACTTATTGTTGTTGTGGCAGTGGTTGCAGTTGTAGCGGTTTTTGCAACAAGAAGTGCAAATGTTAACGGAAATTTTGGTGGACAATACACAGCAAACCATGTTAATGCAACAGTTACTGGTGCATATAAAAAAGGTGCTGAAGTAACCGATGAAGAGGGTTGGACAAATTTAACACCTGAAACAATCACTTTTACCAGTGATATTGCAACAGGAAGCGGTGATGCAACAAAAAGTTTTAATGCAGTTAATGATATCGTTTTAACAGCATCTCAAAGCAATGTTATTTTTAAGTATACAATAACAAACACAAGTTCTTCAAATGAAAGTTTCACAATTGTTGGAACACAAGCAGGAACATTTGAAAACATAACAGTTTCATATATGTATCAAGAAGCTGAAGGAGATGCTCAAGAACTTGAAACTTCACAAGTTGAAGGCTCAACCACAACAAATGCATTAACGCTTGATGCAGGTGAAAATGTAACAATTTATGTTATTGTTTCAATCACAAACATTGATCAAAATGCAACATTTAATGGTTCTGTTAATTGGGCACTTCAAGCCGTTTAAAAATAAAGCTTTTAAGATTAATTGATAATTTTAAAAGCTTATTTTTTAATTGAGTTTACATAAGGAAAGTTATGACACTGCAAGATGTTACTATTATTGAAGATGACAGCGTTAAAAGGGCAATACATAAAACTGCTTTAAAACTTGGTTCAAAATATTCAAAAAAAAGAAAAATTAATGAAAAATTTTTGGTTGAATTTGCTGGTGCAAAAAAGTTTTTTGTAGTTTTGCTCAATGTTTTTTTAGTGCTTATAATTTGCATTTCGTCAATGCTTTTGGTTTCTTCAATTGTTTCACGGGCAAGTGGAACAATTCCAACTTTTGCAGGGTTTAGTTTGCTTCGAGTTTCAAGTGAAAGCATGCAGGCAAGTGGCTTTGATGTTGGTGACAACATTGTTGTTAAGTCGGTCGACACAAACACTCTTCGTGTTGGCGATAACATTGCTTTTTATGTTTATCCTGAAAGTTATAAAAGTTTTTACGATCAAAGTGTCACAAAATTATCTCTTGATAAAAAAGATGTAGAATACAAATTAACACTTGCCAATTTTTTTGGTTTTCAGTCAAAGGAAATAGTGCAGGCATCAAAAGCAAAAAGTATGTTAGTTTTTCATCAAATTGTTAATATTTATGAAGATGAAAACGGAAATAGGTGGTTTGAAACAAAGGGAACATCTAACACTGGCATAGATAATTGGAAAATTAATGAAGACTATGTTGTTGGAATTTATGATAGTTCTGCATTTGCAAGGTTTTTAGCATATATTTTAACTTCACTAACAAGCAACTTTAATTTTATTTTGCTTATATTAATTCCGTTTTTGATTTTTACAATTTTGTTGGTTATTTCACTTTTAAAAGATATCCAAAGAGCAAAACTTGAACTTGATGTTGTTGAAGAAAAACGAAAACTTACTGATGAAATTTGCGTTAAATATGGTATTGGCTATTCAATGGACACCAAAACAAAATATAAGGTTTTAGCACAAGCAAGTGATGAAGATAAAAAACTTTATTTATCACTTTTGTGGAAAGACGGTTCGGCACCAAACAGCATAAAAAAATATATAATTCGAAAGCAACTATATTTGTCTGGTATGGAAGAACTTTTAAATTTGAATCGAACATGTGAAACAATGTTTAAAAATGGTGAAAAGCCATCAAATATTGCAAAGTTTTATATTGAAAAAAAGAAAGATATTTTAAAAGAGCAAAAACAAAAAGAAAAAGAATTAAAACAAATAAAAAGGAATTATTAAATGAAGAAAATTGGCAAAAAGGGCTTAACGGGCATTTATGTAATGCTATTTATGATAACTCTGTCACTAGCGGGAGTAGTGATAGTCTTTTCTGCTGTCAATGCAAATTTTAATAATCCGTCAAATATTTATTACACAGTTGCAGATATAAATAGTGGAAGAACACTCAATCAAGCGATAAAAAGCACACCAAACTATCAAACAGAGAACACGAATATTCAAAGGGTAGTTTTTGATTATTACACCGATCCCGAGGCAAAGACCTATGTTGAAAATGAAGAGAATGTGATTGAAGGCATAGAAGCATCATCACTTTTATGGGACACAATCACCGTTGATTTTTACAGAGCCACAAATAATGAAGGTTTGGTAACAGTTTATGTTTTATCAAACGACAAAGTGACAGCCAGCAAAGATATGAGTTATGCATTTTATAACTTAACTGCTGTTGAAGAATATGTTTTTAATAATTTTGAAATAACAAGTCAAACAACAAATATTAGTTATATGTTTAGTGGATGTTCAAATCTTAAAGAAATAGATTTAACTGGGTTTGATACAACGAATGTAACCAATATGTCATATATTTTTAATGAATGTTCTTCACTTCAAAACATTATTGCACTAAATCAAATAAACACAGCAAAAAATACTTTATTTCAATTTATGTTTGCTGATTGCTCATCATTAACATCAATTGACTTATCAAATTTTAACACAGAATTGGCAACCAATATGGAACAAATTTTTTATAATTGCTCTGTTTTAACAGAGATTGATGTAAGCAATTTTATTACAAATTCTGTTACTAACATGGCAGGTATGTTTTCAGGTTGCAGTGGTTTAACTGAACTTGATGTTTCAAATTTTAACACAGCGAATGTCACAAATATGGGTTGGAACAATCCAGTAGGTCACAGGGCTGGTATGTTTGAAAATTGTTCTGGATTAACAAGTTTAGATTTATCAAATTTTGATACAAGCAATGTAAAAACAATGTGTGCAATGTTTTGCGGTTGCACATTGTTAACAGATTTAAATATCTCTTCTTTTGATGTTAGTAGTGTTACAAATTTTAGCAGATCTTATTGGGGTGACACTGGAATGTTTGGAGATTGTTCATCGTTAACATCTCTTGATTTATCACATTTTGTAACATCGAGTGCAACAAATATTGATGCAATGTTTTTTGGTTGTTCATCGCTTGAATATCTTGATATTTCATCATTTGATATATCGGGTGTGACAAGTCTTGGAACACCAGGGCAAGTTTCAACTGCACCATCTGGACTTTTCAGAGGATGTTCATCATTAACAACAATTGTTTTTGGTGATAGTTGGAATACAAGCAATATAACAAATATAAGTCAAACATTTGCAGGATGTTCTTCTCTTGTTAGTTTAGATCTTTCAAGTTGGGATACCTCAAATGTTTTATATATGGAAAGATTATTTTATGATTGCACCTCATTAACAGAACTTAATATTTCAACTTGGGACACTTCAAATGTGCTTTTTATGGGTAATATGTTTTATAATTGCAGTTCTATTACCGACATAAATTCAATAATTGCAAATTTTGATACATCAAGCGTAACGCAAATGGGTTACACATATTGGGGCAATGGTGGAATGTTTAGAGGGTGTTCATCAATCACGACTATTGATTTATCACATTTTGATGTTTCAAATGTGGTGTCATTTGATGGTTTATTTTATGGATGTTCTTCACTAGAAACAATAATATTTCCACAAAATTTTGGCATGTCAGCAACTGATTTTGATTCAATGTTTAATGGTTGCAGTGCGTTAACTGAACTTGATTTATCAAATTTCAATACTTCAAAAGTAACTAGTATGTCAAATATGTTTTATAATTGCAGTTCATTGACGGCATTAGATTTATCAGTATTTAACACATCAAATGTAACTAATATGGCTTATATGTTTCGTGGTTGTTCTGGGCTAATTACTCTTGATGTTTCAAATTTTGATACTTCAAAAGTCACAAACATGTCTTATATGTTTAGTGATTGCAGTTCATTAACAGAACTAGATTTATCAAGTTTTGATACTTTAAGTTTAACTAATTCATCTTGGATGTTTGCTAATTGTTCACTTCTTCAAACAATCTATGTTGGAAGTGGTTGGACGGTAGAGAATGTAACAAATTCAAGTTATATGTTTAGAGCCTGCTCATCACTTTCTAATTGGAATGGTTCAATTGATGCAACCTATGCCTTTGCGGGTTACAGCGAAGAACTGGGAGCCTATGGCTATTTAACATTAAAAGAAGAAAACGCCTAATATTTAGGCGTTTTTAAAAGTAAAAAAGCAGTCAAATTGACTGCTTTTCATATTTTTATATGATTTTTTAGTATTTTTTTACTATTTTTGCGTTTTTTAGATTGATTCGGCAACTTCCCAAGCCTGCCAAATAACTGTTTTAAGGTTACCAACCTTGTCTGCATCACCAACAACATATACATTCATAGAAGGCTGGGCGATTGGGGCTGGGTTATAGCCAACTGAAACGATAACATTGTCTGATAGCACAGTTTCAAGTGTTCCATTGTGATTGATTTCAACAGAATCTTTGTTGATTTTTTTAACGGTGCTTTCAAGGTAAACTGGCACACCCTTTGCCTTAAAGAAATCACGAAGATATGATGAATTTGCAAGGCAGATACCTTTGGTTGCAATAAGGTCATTTTTTGCTTCAACAATAACAGGTTTTTTGCCCTTAAGGTAAAGGTCAAGAGCAATTTCACAGCCTGTTAAGCCACCGCCAATAATAACAACATTATTTCCAACTTTTTTGCCGTTTAGATATTCAATGGCTTCCATAGAATTTTCAATTCCGTCAATTTTAAGTTCTTTTGGTTTTGAACCAGTTGCAACAACAATGGCATCAGCATCAAGTGAAGTGATATCAGTAATTTCGGTGTTGAACACAACTTTAATTTTAAGTTTTTCAATTTGACGGCGATACCAGTCAAGAAGCATTCTATCCTTTTCTTTAAATGATGGGGCAGAGGCTGGTATGAACACACCGCCAAGTTTGTCAGTCTTTTCATAAATGGTTACATTGTGTCCACGAAGTGTTGCAATTCTTGCAACTTCCATGCCACCAACACCACCGCCAATAACGGCAATATTTTTTGGGTTTTCTGTTTTAATAATATCAAATTTATGACCTTGCATGGTTTGTGGATTGAGTGCACAGCGTGACATGTGCTTGCTTTCACTCATGGTTGCACCACAGGCAATACCCTTATAGTGCGACATTGGGAAGCACCCATTGTGGCAACAGATGCAAGGCTGAATATCTTCAATACGGTCTTCCATAAGTTTTGTTACCCATTCGCTGTCAACCAAAAACTGCCTTGCAACACCCATTGCATCAATGTCGCCATTCAAAATGGCTTTTGCGGCGGTGTCAGGTTCCATTCTTCCCGCACAAACAACTGGAATATCAACATATTTTTTAAGTTTTTTAACATCATCAAGGTTGCAGTTAAGTGGCATATATGCAGGTGGGTGAGCCCAATACCAAGCATCATAAGTTCCGTTGTCTGCATTAAGCATATCATAGCCCGCATCTTGAAGATATTTTGCGGCTTTAATGCTCTCTTCCATATCTCTGCCAACTTCTTCAAATTTTTCACCCGGAATTGCACCTTCACAGAAACCCTTTGTTTTGCTTGTAACAGAATAACGAAGTGAAACAGGGAAGTCGCTTCCACAAGCCCTTTTTATTGCCTTAACAATGTCAGTTGCAAAGCGATAGCGGTTTTCAAAACTGCCACCATATTCATCAGTTCGCTTATTTGTGTACTCGGTTGTGAATTGGTCAAGAAGATAACCTTCATGAACGGCATGAATTTCAACACCATCAACACCCGCTTCTTTAAGTTTAACCGCAGTTTTTGCAAAGGCATCAACCATTTCTTCAATTTCTTTAACAGAAAGTGGTCGGGTTTTAACATCTTCAGCCCACCTTGAAGGAAGTTCACTTGGGGCAGCCATGATGTATTCAACATCAATAATTGGTTTTACAAGAGTCTTTAAAACCTTGTTGTTTTTAATTTTAACAAGTGAATCAAGAATTGAAAATGACCTTCCAAAGCCAGCAGTAAGCTGAACAAAAAGTTTTGCACCAGTCTTATGAAATTCTTCCATATATTTTTTCAATTTTTTAAAAGCACCATTTGCTTGATAAAGCCATCTTCTGCCAATCATATCTTTAATTGGGGCAATACCCGGAATGATAAGCCCAACATTATTTTTAGCACGCTCTAAAAAGAATTCTCCCGCTTCTTTGCTGAATTTTGATGGAGCCATCCAACCAAAAAGGGAAGTTCCACCCATAGGGCAAAGAACAATTCGGTTTTTAATTTCCACATTTCCAATCTTCCAAGGAGTGAAGAGTGGACCATAAGTTTTATCCATTTAGTATCCTCCTAACTAATCTAATTTAAGGGTATAATTTTAATGGCTAAATGTCAAATAAAATTAAAAAAACTGCAAAAGTTTGTTATTTATTGTTAATTTTAAGTTAAAAAGTTGAAAAACAACAAAAAAGGCTTGGAATTTGCCAAGCCTTAATTTTAAATTTTATTCAATTTCAATAACTTTGTTTTCTTTAAGAGATTTTTGAACATCAATCACTCTTTGGTTTGAAGACCCCTTCCATTTTAAAAGTGGATTGTGAAGTTCGTCAACATATTGTCCGTCAACCAAAACATCAATATATTTAACAGCTTCAGTATCTTTTAAATTTTTATCAAATAAGAAACCTGACCACACCCAAACATTTTTGTTAGGAAATTTTTCTTTAAAAGCCTTTGCAAGTTTTGCGGTGCCATCAATGTTTGTTGGGTGCATTGGTTCACCACCCAAAATTGAAAGCCCTTCAATGTAATCTTTATCACAAAGTTCCAAAATGTGCTTTATTACTTCATCAGTAAATTCTTTGCCACCATTAAAGTCGTGTGTTTCAGGGTTAAAGCAATTTTTGCAATGAAAGGAACAGCCTTGCATAAAAACAGAAACTCTGACGCCGGGACCATTTGCAATGTCCATTTTTCTTATTTTATTGTATCGCATAAGTCGCTCCTATTTTGCCTTTTTATTTGGTTCTTCATTGTCATCTTTATTGTCAATATGAAGAACTCTTTCTTTAATTTCTTGGGTTCTTCCCTTATTCCAGAAGTTTGTTCCAATGTAGCCACAAGTTCTTCTTGCAACATTAAGTGTGCTGTGGTCACGGTTGCCACAATTTGGGCAATACCATTCATAGTTATCGTCAATCAAGATTTCGCCAGTGTATCCACATTTTTGGCAATAGTCTGATTTTGTGTTGAGTTCGGCATACATGATGTTGTTGTAAATAAATCTAATAACTTCCATAACAACTTCAAGGTTGTTTTGAAGGTTAGGTGTTTCAACATAAGAAACCGCACCGCCTGGGCTTAATTTTTGGAATTCACTTTCAAGTTTAAGTTTTGAAAAGGCATCAATCTCTTCAAAAACAGGAACGTGGTAAGAGTTTGTGATGTAACCTTTATCAGTAATTCCTTCAATTTTGCCAAATCTCTTTTGCAAGCATTTAGCAAACTTGTAGGTTGTTGATTCAATTGGAGTGCCGTAAACACTATAGTCAATGTTTTCAGCATCTTTCCATTCTTTGCACTTGTCATTTAGTCTTTGCATAACTTTAAGACCAAATTCTTTGCCTTCACCACCATCGGTATGGCTGTGACCTGTCATAAATTTAACACATTCATAAAGTCCAGCATAGCCAAGTGAAATGGTTGAGTAGCCACCATGCAAGAGTGGGTGAATGCTTTCGCCTTTGCCTAGCCTTGCAAGTGCACCATGTTGCCAAAGAATAGGGGCAACATCACTTGTTGCATGAGCCAAACGCTCGTGCCTTAATTGAAGGGCTTTGTGGCAAAGCTCAAGCCTTTCGTCATAAATTTTCCAGAACTTGTTAAAATCACCATCAGATGAAAGTGCAACATCAACAAGGTTAATGGTAACAACACCTTGATTGAATCTGCCATAATATTTTGGCTTGTTGGTTTCTGGGTCAACATAAGGTGTAAGGAATGACCTGCAACCCATGCAAGGATAGCAATTTCCGTTGCCATTTTTATCAATTTTAAGTTCCTTCATAATCTTTTCAGAAATATAGTCAGGAACCATTCGCTTTGCAGTGCATTCAGCAGCAAGTTTTGTTAAATAATAATATTTGCTGTTTTCATTAATGTTATCTTCTTCAAGAACATAGAGAAGTTTTGGGAAGGCTGGGGTGATGTAAACACCTTTTTCATTTTTCATACCTTGAATTCTTTGTTTTAAGATTTCTTCAATAATCAAGGCTAATTCTTCTTTATATTCTTCGGTTTCACCAAGATAGAGGCAAACGCTCAAAAATGGTGCTTGACCATTTGTTGTGGTCATTGAGTTAACTTGGTATTGGAAGGTTTGAACACCATCGGTTATCTCTTTAAGCATATCTTCACGAGCAAACTTTTTGCATTGCTCTTCCGAAAGATTTCTCTTTTGATATTTTTTGTAATAAATGTTATAACTATCACGAACAAAAGGTGCAAGATGCGACATGGTAACAGTTGCACCGCCATATTGGCTTGATGTTACGGCTGTGATAATTTGGGTTGCAATCGTCATGGCTGTTAAGAATTTGTGAGGTTTTTCAATCATAACACCATTGATGTTTGTTCCGTTTTGAAGCATATCTTCAAGATTGATAAGGTCACAGTTGTGAAGAGCGTTTTGTGCAAAGTAGTCTGCATCATGGAAATGGATAATACCTTCATCATGAGCCTTCACAATGTCTTCAGGAAGAAGAAATCTTCTTGTGATGTCGGTGCTTGTTATGCCTGCAAGGTAATCTCTTTGTGTTGTTACAATTCTTGCATTTTTGTTAGAGTTTTCAGTGTTCCAATATTCACTTTCACCATCAATGAGTTCTTTTATTGATTGGTCGGTTGTGTTTGCCTTTCTAACAAGTGCTCTGTTATACCTATAGATTATATATTTTTTAGCAAGTGAAAAGTGCCCCTTTTCCATGAGCTTCTCTTCAATGATATCTTGAATATCTTCAACCAAAATTCTCTTTTTGTTTAGACCTTCAATATATTCAATGATATCTTTAATTTCTTCCTTGGTTGCTCGTTCGCTAGGTTTTACCTCAACATTAGCCTTGCCGATAGCAACTTCAATTTTGTGTCTGTCAAAATCAACACAATCACCATTTCTTTTAATGACTTTCATCTTACGCCTCCTGAAATGTTACTATTGACATTTTATAGATATTTAGTGTGTAATGTCAACATAAAAACACAATATCTTGTGATTTTTTAAAAATTTGGTCAATTTGAATAAATTTTAAAAATTTGCTAAAAGATATAAAAATTCAATAAAAATTTTTAAAATGTATTAATGTATAAAATTTGTTTAAATTTTTGCAACTTAAAAAAATTTAGACAAAATTATTCAAAATTATTCAAAATTTTTTTATAAAAAAAATTAAAAACCACTTGACAAATTTTTTTTGACAAGTGGTTTGAATTATAAATTATATAAATAATTGGGTTTTGTGTTATAAAAGTTATTTATAAAATGATTAAAATTTTATATCATATTTTATTGTTTTGTCTAAAAGGAGTTCTTTATTTATAAATTGTTTTAGTCGTGTTTTGAATTCGGCAAGTTCTTCATCGGTTGCATTAGGGTCAATCTTTATAACATTCATGCCGTCACTTGAATAGAATTTATCAGAGTAGTAACCTGTTAAAAATGACCAAACAAAAGAGGTTTGTGTTTCATCAAAAACACTTCTGCCTTGGCACATAAAGGTGTTGTATGGAAGCCCATAGAGGTCACATACTGTTGAGTAGATATCTGCCGTTGTGCAAAGGCTATCAATTTTTTGAGTTTCAAGTCTTTTGCTGTAAATCATAAATGGAACGGTATATGAATTAATGTTAGAGTAATCAGTTGCACTTGTTCCTTTAACCAAATAGGCAAGGTTGTCAAAATAAGCGTTGTGGTCGGCATAAATAATAAGTGTTGTGTTTTCAATTAATCCAGTTTCGTTAAGATGATTTAAAAGAAGTTCAACCATATTGTCAGTATCTATTGCACGGCTTTTTAGTTCTCTTAAATACTTTTGTGAAAGTGAATCTTCAGGATAAATGAAATCGGTTTCTTCTTCCCAATACTTTTTCATATTTTCAAGGTTGCTGTCATATTCTGAAAGAAATTTGTCAAACTTTTCAGGGTGGTTGTTATAATCACCATGGGTTGCAACCGTTAAATAGAATGAAAAGAATTTTGAACCATCTGTTGGTGCAAGGTCATCAATAACCGCATTAAGAAATTCAGTTTCAAGGTTGAAGTCACCAAAAGCAGTTCGTTTGTCTGGAAGGTTAACAGACTCAAGACCAGTAACATTTTCAAAACCAATACGAACATTTGTTGTGTTTCGGCTGTAAAACATTGTTAGGTCATAACTGTGGAAGTAGTTTGTTGTGTAACCTAAATCATTGAATAGGTTAGGCAGAGAATATTTTGTGGCAAGCCCACTATCACTTTTAAGAGTCAGTGAAAGGGAATTTGGTTGATAGCCCAAAAAGGCTAAAATTTCAGAGATATTTGTTTTGTTGTTAGATAAGAAGTTATCCATATAAACACTGTTATTCATGATGTTATAGAGAGTTGGAGTGTTATATGGGTCTATTACAAATTTGTCAAAACTTTCAAGCATCAAAACAATAAGATTGTCGCCGTAAAGCGGAGCATCTGAATTAAGTTCGGTTTTGCCACTATCAACATTTGCCAAAATTTGATCAATATATTTATCTTTATCTTCTGGAATAATGATGCTTGCAATTTCGTTTACCATAAGCCCCATTGTTCCAAAGTTATACATCATTGATGGGTATGAATATTTGCTTTCATACAAAAGTTGAATATCTTCTGAAAAGAGTGAACGTTGTGTAAAGTATGCTGAAAAGCCAAGCCCTGAATATCCAACAAAAAGTGCAAGAAAGATTGGCAACTTTTTAACTTTTTTTGTCGCAAATTTTTTGCTTGCAAAGGCATCAAATGTGATTTGAACAACAATAATAACAACCAAGAAAATAATATTTAATATGATGCTGGCAAAATCAATAAATTGCCATGAAAACGAAGTTGTTGCACCGCCAACAAGTGAAAGCAGGTCAAAACTAAAAAAGATACCTTGCTTGTTAAACAAACTTCCATTGATCATATTAATAAAAATTTGAAGACCCAAAAGCAAATAGAATAAAATATTTTGGATAACTTTTTTTTGTGCAAGATAAATTATTCCAGTAAAAATTAAGAAAACACCAATATCAAGCAAAAAGTATTTTGGAAAGAGCCCAAAATTAATAGAACTTGCATGATAAAAGTCGAGTGAAACAAAATTAATAACTTCAAGCAAAATTGCAAACACAAAGTAAAGAAGTGGTTTTAACAATGTGCTAAAATCAAAAGTCTTTGATTTTGAATTTTTGTCAGCAGAAAAGTTGTCTTCAAAAACTTTTGGCGTTTGAAGACCTGTGTTTTTATCTTCTTCAATAATAGCAATTTTATTGTTTGACTTTTTCATTTAACTTCCTGCTTTTGTTTTGCACAACAAGTATAGCCCTATTTTTTGTTTGGTGCAATAATTTTTATTTGTTTTTCATAAACTTTAAATTCAAATGAACCTTTAATGCCATGTTCTCCATCAAGATTAATGGCAATGCTTTTATCGGTTTTTATTGTGAAGGAAGACAAATTTAAATAAGTTACATGTTTGTTCTTTTTTGCTCGATTGACTCCAAACAAAAAAGTGTGAGTTATTCTTAAAATTTCGCTTAAAAGAATATGTTTTTCATGAGAGTGAAAAAGAAGAACATCAACCTTTCCGTTATCAAGGTCGGCATCTTTGTTTAGTTTGAAGCCCGCAACACTTTTTGAATTTAAAATGAGCAAAAGAGCAACCGATGTTGATATTTTGACTTCATTAGTTTCAAGTTCAAGTTTTATTGGCTTTGCACTAAAAAGTTCTTTTATTCCATTAAAAAAGTAGGCGATTTTTCCGAGGCTCTTTTTTTCTTTTCGTTTTGTTGTGTAGCTTGATTTTGTGAAAAGTCCTGCACAGCAAACATAAATGCCAAATCGGTTGTTAACGCTAAACACATCATGGTAGGTTGGCGTTCCGCTTGCCAGATTTTTAATCGCTTTTTTAATATTTTTGCTAATTCCAAGAGAATGGGCAACATCATTGCAAGTGCCGGTTGGCAGATACCCAATGACTGGTCTTGAACCACTTTCCATTATTCCTGAAACGGTTTCGTTTAATGTGCCATCTCCACCTGCAACAAAAACATAGTCAAACTCATGAGCATGCTCTTTTAAATATTCATGAGCGTGCCCAGCATGGGTGGTTTCAAGACAATCCACTTCGCCATATTTATTATTAATTGTTGAAAGAATTAAGGGCAAATATTTTTTAACTTTTCCATTGCCACTTTCAGGATTATAGATGAATATATTTTTCATTAGCCTTCTCTTATATTAGTATGTAAAACTAACAAACTTATTTTATCAAAAAAAATAATTATAGTCAATGATTAACAAAAAAAGACATCTTCGATGTCTTAAATTCTTAAAAAGTTAAATGGAATAAAGTGCAGGGCATATCCAAAGACAAGGCTTGGAATAATAAGCATTAAAAGAATGAATATATTTTCTTTAATATGTTTGTTTTCTTTAAAGAGAACCAATATGCCAAGACCCGCATTAACTGAAAGTCCCGTCACAACAGCGCCAAAACTCAATCCACCCATAATGTAAAGTTCAGTTAAAACAACTGACGACACGCAGTTTGGAATAAGCCCAACCACAAGGGCAACGAGTGGTTGAAGGGCATAACTTGTTTGTAAAAATTGCGTTATGCTTGCTTCTCCAACAAATTCAATAAGGGTGTTCATAACGATGTTGACCACAAAAATATAAGCGGTAATCTTTGCACTATGAATCAGTGGGTGCTTCCAATCAAACTTGCTGTCATTTAAGTCGTGGTGGCAACAAGCGTGAATGTGTTCGTGTTCATGCTCATCGTCTGCACTTTTATTTTCTTCATGTTCGTGTTTTTCTTCAAGATGTTCTTCACTTTTTTCGCCTGATATTTCAAGAGAGTTTGAAATTTTTGCATTTTGCTTTTTGAATATAATTTTATAAAAAAACATTGTCAAATAGCCAATTATAATTGCAAGAACAATTTTAACAGCGATTAGCATTAAAAGTGAAGGTATGTTTTTATAGTCTGAAATCATGATTGGTAAAGCTTCATCACTGGTTGCAATAAAAACGGCAATCAAGGCTGCAACTGAAATCTTTTTCTTTGCATAAAGTTCAGCAGAGATTACTGAAAACCCGCATTGAGGCACCGAACCAAAAAGTGCACCAATGGCAGGGCTTGCCTTTCCATTCAAAAGTTTAGATTTTTCAAATTTAAAAACATTTTTATATTCAAGCAGTTCTATTAAAAAGTAAACAATAATCAAAAGAGGCACAAGTGTGATTGTGTCGGTAAACGAATGCCATAAAATATGCTTAACTTCTTCCATTTGAGCCTCCTTAAAAATTTCAACTTATTATAGTTTTAATAAAAGTTTATGTCAAGAATAAATTAATAATATAAAAATAATATAAAAATAATTTAAATTTATAAAACACAAAAAACGCAAAAATTATGAAAATAGATTAAAAAATTATTAAAAAATAATAAAAAAATTCAAAAATTTACTAAAATTTGCTAATTTCATTTGAAATAATTTCAAAACATTTTGGGGCACAGGCCATTACTTGTTTTTTTAGTTTAAGTTTTTTTGTTTTAGGGTAGCCATAAACATTGCTTCTTCCAGAAGGACAAATCCACTCATAATCATTTGTGTTATTAAAAATTGAATAAATTTCAACAAGGCAAGCCTTTTTTGTTTTTGGAAAAAGCAAATTCATTCCAAAATTAATAAATTTAAAAGCAAATTTGCTAAACTTTCCATGAGAGTAGTGCATAAGAGAGGTTGCGGCAATGCCCGGTTGGCAGATGTTTACGCAAACATTACTATTGTTTTTGGCAAGTTTGTTTTTAAGTTCAAGGGCATAGAGTGTTAGCCAGATTTTTGAATTGCCATAAATTTTTATGTCACCATGTTCATTTCTTTTGTCAATATTGTCAAAGTTTGGAATCTTTCCTTTAATGCTTATGCTTGAAACAAAAACAAGTTTAGAATTTTTTCGTTTTTCAAGTGCGGGAAGCAAGAGTTTTGAAAGATAGCATGGTGCAATGCAGTTAACAAAAAAGTGTTGTTCAAAACCTGTTTCAAGAATTTTTTGTTTTTGAGCATAAATTCCTGCGTTGTTGATAAGTGCGTCAATACCATCAGTAAAAATCTTGTTAACTTCAACTGAAAATTGTTTTATGCTTTTTGGGTCGGTTAGGTCGAGTTTAACAGCAACAATAAAAGCGTTTGGACATTCTTTTTTAAGGTTTTCAATTTGGCTGTTTGCTCTCTCTGTGTTTCGAACACCAACAACAACATTTGCAAAAGCAAGGGCAAGGTGCTTCATCGCCTCAAAGCCAAGCCCTGAAGTTGTGCCTGTTATAACGATGTTTTTATTTTTAATCAGTTCTCCATTTTTGCTTATCCATTTATTTATATTCATAAAAATCTCTCTTTTTTTTTTATTATAATATATCATAAATTGGATAAAATTCATAATAGAAAGGGTAATTATTAAAAAGTTTTAAATATTGATTAAATTTGATTTATAAAATTTAATTTTTTGTTATAATAAGTTTGTTAGGAGGCTTTTATGGAAAGTTACAGAAAACTAGACGAAGATTTGTTTTATGTTGGTTTTTCAGATAGAAGAATTGAGTTGTTTGAAAATTTATATCCCGTGCCAGAGGGTGTGTCGTATAATTCATACTTGTTGTTAGATAAAAAAACAGCACTTTTTGACACTGTTGACCATTCGGTTTCAGAAAAATTTATATTGAGTGTTAAAGAACTTTTGGGTAAAAGAAAACTTGACTATCTTATTGTTAATCATGTTGAGCCTGACCACTCGGCAACCATTAAAGAAATTCTTATGGCGTATCCAAATGCAAAGGTTGTATGCACAAAGCAAGCCAAAATTTTAATTGAACAATTTTTTGATTTAAATTTAACTGAAAAGCATTTTGATATTGATGCAAACCCTGAACTTGTGCTTGGAAGTCACACACTTACTTTTGCAAAAACACCAATGGTTCACTGGCCAGAAGTCATGGTTACCTTTGACAAGTTAACGGGAACCTTGTTTTCAGCTGATGCCTTTGGTTCTTTTGGTGCACTTTCAGGTGATATCTATGCAGATGATATTGTTTTTGATGCCGAAATAAAGGAAATGTATAGAAGATACTATGCAAATATTGTTGGAAAGTTTGGAAACTTTGTTCAAAATGCACTCTCTTCTCTTGCTAAACTTGGAATAAAGAGGATTTGTCCGCTTCACGGAAGAATTTGGAGAAAAAATTTAGGCGAACTTATTTCTCTCTATGATAAGTGGAGCAAGTATGAAGCAGAAGAGCAGGGGGTTGTTATTACCTATGCTTCAATTTATGGCAACACTGAATTTGCTTGCAATGTTCTTGCAAATGAACTTGCCTGCCATGGCGTGAAGGTAAAAATGTTTGATGTTTCAAAAACAGATTCGTCATACATTTTGTCTACCATTATGAAATATGATCGCATTGTTTTTGCATCGGTAACTCACAATCTTAACATTTTTCCAAAAATGGAAGACCTTTTGAATGAGGTTGTGCAACATAACATTCAAAACAAAACCTTTGCAATTATCGAAAATGGATCGTGGGCACCAACAGCAGGTGGTCAAATGAAAAACAAATTGCTAGCACTAAAAAATAATAATTTTATTGAAACAAGTTTAACAATTAAGTCTGCACTTAAAAATGAGCAACTTGAAGTTATTAAAAAAATATCTGACGAACTTGCAAGATAAGATAACATTTTTTGCAAAATGTAAAACTAATTAAAAACAAAAAACCAAGCAAAACGCTTGGTTTTTTTAGGAGAAAAATTGAGTTAAATAGGTTATTTAATTTCAATTCTCTTTTTGTTCTTTTCTTTGTTTTCTTTTGGAATATAAACTTTTAAAATGCCAGAGTCAAGAGAAGCATTAATTTCTTCTTCACTGATGTCACCAACATAGAATGACCTTGCTGAAGAACCATAATATCTTTCTCGTCTGATATAATTGCCCTTTTTGTCTTTTTCGTCATCATTCTTTGATTGTTTTGCTTCAATGGTTAAATAGCCGTTGTTGAGTTCAAGATTAACGTCTTCCTTTTTAACACCCGGCATTTCAACTTCCAAAGTGTAGCCGTTTTCTTCTTCACGAACATCAGTTCTCATAACCTTTTCAAGGTCTTTAAATTCATTTTTGAATGAAGGAAATCTGAAAAATCCGTCAAAGAATGGGTCAAAGAAACCAAAATCTCTTTCTCTTTCACGGCTTGCAAGTTCTCTGTTTTTCTTGCAACCTTCACCATTTCCGCAGTTTTGTTTATTGTTAAAATTATTTTGTTCCATAATATTCACCTCTAAATTAATTATGTTTAAATGAATATGATTTTATTCATTTAACAAGCACTATTATAATATCGTTTGCTAGCACTGTCAAGCAAAGAGTGCCAATTTTTTAAAAAAAATTTAAATTTTTTATTAATATTGAAAATAAAAATCATCTGTGTTATAATAGTGCTTGCTTTTTGGAGAATTTTATGAGCATTTATGATGACTATAAAAAATTAAAAGAAGAGTATGGTTTAAATTCTGATATGCTTTGGAGATGTGGAACGGAGCGAAGAACAAAGGGTGGAAAACTTCTTATTGATTATGGCAACCTGTGTTCTTATGTTAAAGTTACCCATAGCAACAGGTTTAAATATTTTTCTTTGTTTTCAAATTCAGGAAAATCATTTGAGATTGATAAAAAAATTACCACAATGGACAATTTTTATTCAATGACAAATGAACTTTTGTTAGAGTTAATTTTTGAGAAATTTGGAGTTTTGACGGCTCAATACTTTCCAAGAAAAATTGATGATAGTTATTTTGTTGCATCGCCAAACTATTTAAAATCAATCTGCTCATACACAACATTAAGTGATTTTGCAACAAAGGGTGCTCGTGGCAAACTTCAAGGTGATGAACTGGTTCAGTCACAAATTATGACATTAACGCTTATTGGCAACAACTTAACGCGTATGCTTGATAATGAAGGGCTAATTCTTCAAACAATGACGCCTGATTGTTATGATAAATATGTTTCATATATGCTTGTTGGACTTTTCACATTTTTAGATGATGAGCATTCAAACAATATAATTTTATGCAAATCAAAAGGCTCTAAAAAATTTGATGATGTTTTTGTTTTTGATAATGAGTCATCGGCTTATTGTTATTATCTTTCGCAAGGCATGAAAACACATGACATTATGTTTTATTTGTTAAATAGCAAAATTTATGGAGCGGGCATTGTTGTAAACGCTTCCGATGAATGTTATGAAGACAAGTTTGAAGGGGTGCTGAAATTAATTCAAGAAGGCAAAATAAAAGAAAAACATATTAAGCTTATGGAAAAATTTGCAGAATTAGATTACAGGGCACTTGCTGACGAAGTTTTTAAAAAATATAAGATTTTGCCAGATGAAAAACAACTTGAAATGTTTCAATATGGTTCAGATTATGCTGGTGAGATTTTGTCTAAATAAAAACGCCTAAATTTTGGCGTTTTTATTTTTTTTATCACAATTTTTTTCTTCTTTTTTCTTTAATTTTTCTTCTCTTTTTCTTTCTTTTTCTTTAAGTTTTTGATATTTTTTGCCTTGAACTTCCTTTGTTTTATAAAGTTCAATCATTGAGTCACGAAGATAGTTGACAATCTTTTCCTTTTCACTGTTTGTGTCATTTTCAGGGTTAAAAATGATTGGCTTTTCAACATACATTGCTTTATTTATTTTAGACACAAAAACAGGGTAGAATGATATGCGTTTGCCAGTTTTTTGATAATAGTATTTTGCAATATGTTCAAATCCAGATTGAAACTCTCCAACGCCTTCACGAACATATAGTTTTTCAGGAAAGATTGCAAGACTTTTGCCTTTTTCAAGGGTTTCGGTTGAAATTTTCATGGTTTTAAGGTTATCTCTAAAATTTTCTCTTGAAACGGGAATGCCTCCCACAAAATTCATAACAAACACGACAAGATTTTTGATACACAGAATAACAAATCTTTTGAGCCATTTTGGAACTTTTTTATAGTTATTCATAATCATAAGGCTCATTTGTTTTTCAATGAATTCAGGATACATCATCTTGTCAATAATCCATGGTCGATTTTTATAGGGAAATCTAATATACATCGCAACAGGACCATAGAGTTCATAGTGATTAAAAATAAAAACCCGAGCCTCATCATCTTTTTTCACATTTTCTTTGCCGTAAACCTTGCAACGAAGAAATATCTTTGCAAACAAAACAACAATTCCAAAAAAGAGCAAACAAAAAAAGTAGTTTATGCCTCTGCCGATTGCACAAAAAAATCTAACAAAAATATTTTTTTTCTTTTTAGTATCTTTCGCTTTCATCATGGTTAGTTTAATAGTAAATTTTATTTTTGTAAAGCAAAAACGCAAAATAAAACAGGCGAGTTGCCTGTTTTATTGGTTTTCGGTGTTATTTGTGCCACTACTATCAAGTGAAGTGTCAGAGTTTTCGTTAGACAAATCTTCAGTTTGACTATTTGTTTCATTTTTATTTAGAGTTCCATTAACCTTATTAGAAATAATTTTTCGGTTGCTTTCTTTGTTAAAATAATTCTTGTCAGCAAGCATATCTTCAATGTCGCTAGTTGAAAAAACATAGTCGTTTGAATTTGTTTCTTTTTGTCTGGTGTCAACAGTAACAACTTCGCCGTCATCTTGAACAACTGTTTTAAGGTCTTTTCGGTTGTCAAATTTAGACGCTTCAAAATCAAAGTTTGGAAGTGTTCGGTGAAGTGAAACAAGTTCATAGATAATCATAACAAACCCAAACAGAGCAAGCACGCCTGATATTATGAGAAGCACAAGTTGATTGGTTGCTAAAACTTCATTTGCAAGCAGAAGTGGAAGAGCAACACTATATGTTTTTGATGCCTTTATTTTTTTCATTCTGCGAATAACAATAACAGCGATTAGTTCAAGAAAGGCAAATGCAAAAAGAACGACAATCAGCCAAGTGAAGTTTAAAGTTCTTGGCGTAATGACGAGCCCGCCTGAAATTGTTGTTTCAAAACGACTGTATGTGTCATCTTCATTTCTTGTGATTTTAACATCATAAGTTCCCGCATCGGTCGGAACGCGATTGGTCCAGTTTCCGCCAACTAAATATTGAACATTAAATCCGTCAAGAGAACTGAAATTTTTGAAAGCGTTTCCAATGTCATCAATATTATATTCTTGAACAGAATTATTAATTGTTATGATTTGTTTGTCTTGCCACTTTGCATAAAGGGTTATACTTTCAGCAGGCATGGTGGTTATATCGCAAAGTCTTTCAAATTTTGAATCAAAGAACCAGCCAACAAAAATTGAATTTGTTTTAGTTAAATCTGTTGGAAGATTAAGTTCGTCACCATAATATTTGATTTGAGATGGAAGGGTAAGTGATGAGTTTGTTACAAATGAAAGGGTATATCTTATAGGTGTCCACCTTGCATAAGCGGTTGAATTGTGTGCAGGCATGGTGTCAAAAACAAATTCATCATTATAAGTTTGGTCGGTGAACCAGCCTGAAAAGGTAAAACCTATTTTTGTTGGATTATCTGGTGAAGAAACTTCACTGCCATATTCGGCATAAATTGAACTTAAAATTGAACCGCCGTTTGTGTTGAAGTAAATATAATAACTATTGATATTCCATTTTGCATAAAGTTGAAGAGATGAGGTTAGGGTTGTTTCATTAAATTCGTTTTCAAAAATTTCATTGTCAGTGAACCAACCACCAAAACTATAACCCGTTTTTGTCGGTGTTTCAGGAAAAACTATCTCGTCATCAAATTCACCCTCAAAAACATAGTTGTCTTCACCATTATTAAAAATAAATTCAATGCTGTATCCATTAATATTCCACTTTGCATAAATCGTTGGGTTTGTGTCTGGCATGGTGCTAAAGGTGTATTCATTTTGAAAGGTATTGTTGTCAGTAAACCAACCCGCAAAGGTAAAGCCTGTTTTTGTTGGGCTTTTTGGTGCAGTGACAACGCTTCCAAACACATCTGTGATTGCTTCCACAAAACTGCCACCATTTGAGTTAAAGGTAATTGTGTATTTGATATCTTCAAAAACAGCAATATAGGTTGGGGTTTTTGAAAGTTCGGCAAAAAGTTTAACATGCATAAAATTTGCTATATTGCTTTCTTTATTATCATAAACATATGATGAAAAAGATTTTAATGGGTTAAGGTCGTCTGTGTTAGTTGTAAAAATATTTTTAAATTCATTTGCGTCAAAGTTTGAAAGGGCATATTGTTCAAGCATAGTTTGGTCAAAATACCAAGTGCTTTGAGTTACACCATAAGTTGCCATTTCATTTTCATTTAAATTTATTTCGCCAAACCAACCAACAAAGTTTGTGTGGTCTTTAGAAATATTTTCAGCGGTTGGGAAGAAGGTGTTTGTTTGATGTTTAAATTGAATTTCTTGAGGTGGGTTATAACCGTCTTCAAAATTTCCTCCATTAGTATTGAAAGAAACATTGATTTTTGAAGATACAATCAGTGTTGAGTTGTTTAAGTGTGCTTGAATGGTGTAGAAATCATCACTAGCAACAAAGTTTAATTTATTGAAATTTTCAATAGAAAGATTTTGAGCAATAACATCGTTATATGCAGTGTAAGGAACAACAATTGTGCTGTTTGAAGATGAAAAGGTTTCATCAAAAGCAAGGTTAGTGCTGTTATTTGAGTTTAAAAGATAGGTGCATGAATTTTGAATTGTTCCGTTAAACGAAAGGCTCGCATTTGTTCCAGAATCAAAAATTGCATAACAGTTATCAGCAGTTGATGAAAAATTAACATTATTAAGTGTAATATTTGCCGAATTGCTTTCGCTTGAAATTTCAATAAGGCAGGTTGAAGAGTTGTTTGTTAAAGTTAAATTTGAAAAAATAACATCAATTTGAGTTGTGTTTTCAAAAACAAAGAGTGGTGTGTTTGATGAAGAAGAAATGCTTCCAGAAAAGGTGTAGTTTTGGTCTGTTAAAACTATTGGGGAAGAAAGCACAAGGTTATCAAAGTTAATTGTTTTTGATTGTGAAGAGTTTTGCTCGTCATTTTCAACTGCTAAAAGGGCCTCTTCAATAGTGCTTGCCGAACTTGTTAGTTCATATTCACTTGAAGAGTCATCATCATAACCACTAACAATAAAAGTGTTTTCAGATTCGCCGTTTGAAATGGTGTAAGACCCCAACTTATTTAAGGCACTTGCAGTGGTCTTTGGTGAAAGCGAAACCAGCCCAAGAAAAACAACTGCAAAAGTTCCCAAAATTCCAAACAAAAATTTATTGAATTTTTTTAACATAGCGTCCTCCACCAAAGTGATAATTTAATAGTAATAATTTTTACTAAAATTGTAAACAAAAAAAGAGAAATTATACAAAATTTGAAATTAAAAATAAAAGCGAAGATTATTCTTCGCTTAATTTAGTTTGAGTTTCTTTAAAATATTTTTTGTGATAAGGTCGGCATCAAAACCAGCATGGGCATAAACCTCACTGCCTTTTCCGCTCGTTTGATAATTTGTTACATTAACAAGCATATCTTTACTTGTTAAATACTTATACCAAACGGTGTCGTTAGAGGCTTCAATAACAACTCGAAGTTTTGTTCCGCCAAGAACACTTGATTTGTGTTTTTTTTCTTGAGCATCAAAAAGTTTTTCACAAGGCATTGAAGTAACTTTAACACCAACACTTTTGCTTTCAAGTTTTTTTGCAATTTGAGTTGCAAGAACAATTTCACTTCCCGTTGCAATAATTTCAATCATTGGCTTTTCTTTGGTTTTATAAATTATGTAGCCACCTTTCAGGGCATCTTCAAGCGAAACATTTTTATTATTTTCAAGTTTTGATTTAGACAAAATGAGTGCTGTTGGAGTTTTTGTTTCAAAGAATATTTTTAAGCCAGCAACAAGTTCGGCGCTGTTTGTTGGTCTAAAAACATTAAGACCAACAATTTGCCTTAAAGCAGAAATTTGTTCGATTGGTTGGTGAGATGGACCATCTTCACCAATATTTATGCTGTCGTGCGTAAAAATTGAAAGAACGGGAAGGTGCATCATTGCACTCATGCGAATAGCAGGAGTCATGTAGTTAGAAAAGCCCATAAAAGTGCTGTCAAAAACAAAGATATTTGTGTAAAGGGCAATTCCATTTGAAATTGCACCCATGGCATGTTCACGAATTCCAAAGTGAATATTTTTGCCAAGCCTGTTTGAAGGTGAGTAATAATCATAGTCATCAAGCACGGCTTTGGTTGAAGGTGCAACATCGGCAGTTCCACCAACAAAATTTGGAACATCTTTTGAAATCAAATTAATTGCTTCATGCCCCATGTCACGCCCCGAAATAACTTGTGTTTTATTAAGAGATTTTAATATTTTATTAAAATTGATTTTAGGCTCTTTGAAGTGCATGGCAAGTTCTAAATATTTTTCGGGATATGCTTTTGCATAGGCTTCATATTGTTTTTTATATCTTGCACTCTCTAAATAATTTTTAGTTAGTGCAGATTTGCAAAAATCATAAACATCATCAGGAACATAAAAACTGCCTTCCACCCCAAGTGAAGTTTTGAACTCTGCAAGGTCTTCGGCTGAAAGTGGCATTGCGTGTGATTTTTCACTGCCTTCACATTTTGTGCCAATTCCAATTGTGGTTTTGAAAATTATAATGGTTGGCTTGTCACTCTTTTTAGCCTTTTTTATTGCAGAAGAACATTTGTAGTAATCATTGCCGTCTTTAACTTCAATAACATTCCAGCCCATTGCTTCAAATTTAAGGGCAGTGTTTTCACTGCAAGCAAGGTCACGCTTTCCGTCAATAGTGATTTCGTTGTTGTCATACAAAAGAATAAGTTTGTTAAGTTTAAGAGTTCCTGCCAGTGAGCAGGCTTCAACGGCAACACCTTCCATAAGGCAACCATCACCTGCATAGCAGTAGGTGTAGTTATTAAACATTTCAAACTTCTTTTCATTGAATTTGGCTTCCATCATGCTTTCAGCAATTGCAAGCCCAACAGCATTTGCAACACCTTGACCAAGTGGACCAGTTGAAACTTCAACTCCGGGTGTTGCATTAATTTCAGGGTGCCCCGGTGTTTTTGAACCGAGTTGTCTAAACTTTTTCAAATCTTCAATTGAAATGTCATAGCCAAACAAGTGAAGAAGAGAGTAATAGAGTGCACTTGTGTGCCCAGCCGACATAACAAGTCGGTCACGATTAATTAACTTTGTGTCTTTAGGGTCAAAGAAAAGGTGGTCATGAAAGAGTGCAAGCATAATAGAACTTGCTCCCAGTGCTGAACCCGTGTGCCCCGACTTTGCATTAGACACCGTTTCAGCTGTAAGTGATTTTAAATATGCAAGTGTTTTTTGAGTTATTTCCATAATTTCTCCTGTTTTTTATTTCCAAATTTTTGAAACCCCGCTTCATAGGCAACAAGTGTTGAGGCAAAGCCAACATTTAGTGATTCAACACTTCCCAGCATTGGAATGATAATTTTTTCTGCATTTTTTACATTTCGCCAAGAGTTTGAAATTCCCGTGTGTTCGTTGCCTGCAATTATTGCAATTCTGCCTGAATAGTCAACATCACGGTAACTCTTTTTTGCGGTTAGGTCAGTGACCACACATTTAAAGTTGTTTTTAACAAGCCAATTTTGAACAACTTCAATGTCTTCTTCAATAGCAGGAAGCATAAAACTTGCACCAAGGCTTGAGCGAACGAGTCTGCTGTTTGAAAGTCTTGCTTTTTTGTTGACAATAATTGCAAAATCTCCACCAGCGGCATCAAAGGAACGAAGAATAGCACCAATGTTGCCGGGCTGTTCAAGCCCGTCCATAACAATGGCTAAAATATTTGTTTTTCCATCAAGCATTTTTTCAAGACTGTCAAGAGAATAATTTTTCATCTCTGCAACAATAAAATATTCATCAAAGCCTTCACGGTCACTAATTTTTTTGCAGGCTTTTTCAGAAATTGCATAGGTTTTTAAAGAAAATTTAGCAAGTTTTGCGATTTTTTCAAGTTCGTCATCAGTTGCTTTGCCTGATTTAACTTTATCAGCATTATAAAAAAAGTGTGTTATTTTAAAATCGTTATTAATAAGTTTGTCGGTTGCCCAAAGCCCCTCACAAATAAAAAGGTTTTTGTTTTTGCACTTATTTTCAACCAAACTTTTTGCAAGAGCAACTTCATCAGAAGATATTCCAGCAACAGTTGAATTGTTAAAAATTGCATTGGTCAAATCATTATTATTTTTATTCATATAACTCCTTAATATACATTAAGTGTATATCAAATGGGCACAAAAAGTCAATTTTATTGCAGTAAAATAAAAACCTATGAGTTAGGTGAATTATTATGGTATTGTTTTGTTTTTTAAATTATATAAAACATAAAAACTGAATGCAGAAATAATTCCACTAATGGTATTTAAAATTATGTCAAAAAGTTCGGTTGTTCGATTTATAGGTAGAATTAGTTGCATGGTTTCTACAAAAACACTGATTATAAATGAAAAGATAATAGTAGAAATAAATTTATGTTTTTTATTTACCCAAAAGGTTAAAAGCCCAAGGGGAAAGAACATTATGATATTAATAAAAATGTTAAAAGTTCCACCGCCAAAGATGATAAGTTTTGGTGAAAACCAATTATTATCAAATGCAAGGTTAATGAAAACCAATGAATTTGAAAATTTGATTTGAGCCGTTGTTAAAATAAAAAGTGAAACAAAATAACAAATAAAGTAAAATGTGGTAAAAAAATTAAATAATTTTTTATGCTTAAATAAAAAAATGAAAATTAAAATTGGCAAAACTATAACAAAGATTAATCCAACAATAATTCCAAAATAAAGATTAATATTCATTAGTTTTAGTATATTCAAAACAAAAAAAATTTGCATAAAAAAATCACCGCCGGGGTGAACTAATAAACTTGAAAAGTGGGGGATACAAATCAATAATACATCAAAACATCTTTTGATTGCAAGGCAATATTAGCAATTTTTTTTATTTTATTTATTCTCAATAAAATGTTTTTATACTTTTTCAAAATATGGACATTTTTATTAATTCTATTTTATAATTATCATGTTTTTTTAATTAACATTTGGAGGAAATTATGAGTAAATTTATTGTTGTTACGGGCGGAGTTGTTTCAAGTTTAGGCAAGGGTATAACCGCTGCCAGCCTTGGCAGATTGTTGATAAATAGGGGTCTAAAAGTTGCTGTGCAAAAACTTGACCCATACATTAATGTTGACCCCGGCACAATGAGCCCTTATCAACATGGCGAAGTTTTTGTTACTGATGACGGCACCGAAACCGACCTTGACATTGGGCACTATGAAAGGTTTTTAAACATAAGTTGTGACAAAAATTGCAACTACACAAGCGGAAAAATCTACAGCAAAATAATTCAAAAAGAGCGTGCCGGCGAATATCTTGGCAGAACAATTCAGGTGGTGCCACATGTGACCAATGAGATAAAAGAATCTATTAAAAGTGTTGCAAAACCTGACATTGATGTTGTTATTGTTGAAATTGGTGGCACAGTTGGCGACATTGAAGGGCTTGCATTTTTGGAAGCCGTTCGAGAACTTCGAATGGAACTTGGGGCTAGCAATTTGTTGTTTTTGCATGTTGCACTTTTGCCTTATCTTGAAGCTGCAAAAGAAGTTAAAACCAAACCAGCACAAAACAGTGTTAAAGAACTCACAAGGCTTGGCATTCAGCCAGATATTTTGGTTTGCCGAACAAACAAAGGTATTGTTGTTGATGATGAAATGAAAGAAAAACTTGCAATGTTCTGCAATCTTCGTGGCAAAGAATGGGTTATTCATAACACTGATGCCAGTTGTTTGTATGAAGTTCCGCTTCTTCTTCAAAAAGAAGGGCTTGACACAATTGTTTGCAAGCAATTAAAACTAAAAACAAAGCGTGCAAACATGATAAATTGGAAGAAAATGGTCAGCCATATTGAAAAGAAGAAAAGGGAAATAAATGTTGCAGTTGTTGGTAAATACACCGCTGTTGCCGATGCCTATATTTCAGTTACTGAAGCACTTAAACATGCAGGGCTTGCAAATGATGTTGATGTTCGTGTTACACTTGTCAGCACAGATGATGTTAAAGAAAAGGGTGCAATGCAGATGCTTGCAGGTTATAGCGGAATTGTTGTTCCGGGTGGTTTTGGAACAAGAGGAATTGAAGGCAAAATTGAAGCGGCAAAATATGCAAGAGAAAATAACATTCCATATCTTGGGCTTTGTTTAGGAATGCAGATTGCAGTTATTGAATTTGCTCGTAATGTTCTAAAAATGGAAGGGGCAACTTCAAGCGAATTTGACCCAGAAACCAAATTTAATGTTATTGATATCATGGAAGAGCAAAAGAATATCACAAACAAAGGTGGCACAATGCGTCTTGGGTTATACCCTTGCGAACTTAAAGAGGGAACAAAGGCATATGAAGCCTATCAAACAAAACATATTGAAGAACGCCATCGTCACCGATATGAATTCAATAACAAGTTTAAGGCAGACTTTGAAAGGGCGGGCATGATTGCAAGTGGCATAAACACAAAGCAAGATTTAGTTGAAATTGTTGAAATTCCAGCTAACAAATTTTATGTGGCATCACAGTTTCACCCAGAATTTAAAAGCAGGCCATATTTATCACACCCACTTTTTAAAGCATTTATCAGTGCTTGCAAAGATTAAAAATTAGTAAAAAGCATGAAAAACATGCTTTTTATTTTATTAGATTAAAAAATTTGTTTTATTGAAATTTTTGGTATAATATAATTATGTTAAAGGAGAATTTTATGAGAGAGATTAAAAAGGTTTTTATTGCAGGCGGAACAGGTTTTTTGGGGTATCCAATTGCTGAAATTTTTATTGAAAGAAAGGTCAGGGTTGACACCATTGCTCTTGAACATGAATTAAAAGATTTGGATTTTATGGACAAAAGAATTGGTTTAACATTTGGCAATTTGTTTGAAATGAAAGATAAGGAGTTAAAAGAACTTTTTGCGGGCAAAGATTATGATGCAATTATCTATGCACTGGGTCCTGATGACAGGGTAACGCCTAACGCACCAGCCTATGACTTTTTTCATGAAAAGCTTGTTCAAAAATGCTATCATATTTTAGAAATTGCAAAAAAGTGCGGGGTTAAGGGTGCTGTTATTTTAAGTTCTTATTTTGCATATTATGACAAAATTTTAGGTGGAAAACTTTCAAAATACCACCCATACATTAGGGCTCGAATTGAACAACAAGAAAAGTGCTTTGAACTCGCTGATGAAAAGTTTTTTGTTAATGCTGTTGAACTTCCATATATTTTTGGTGTTGGACCAAACAGAAAGCCAATTTGGAAGGATAGTTTTCTTGCTCATTTTGACGGATTTAATAGTATTTATTTTCCAAAGGGTGGTGGCACTGCAATAATTGACCGCATTGGAGTTGCCGAGGCAGTTGTTGCTTGCGCTTATGTTGGTGAATCTAAAACAGCATATCCTATTGCAACTGATAATATCACCTATAAAGAGATGTTAAAAATTATGCTTGACGCACTGGGTGACACAAGAAAAGTTGTTGAAATTCCGGGACTACTTTGTGCACTTGGAACAAAGAGTTTTTTGAAAAAGTTTAAAGAACAGGGCAAAGAACCGGGGCTTTATTATCCAAAACTCATGAATGGAGTGCTCAATAAAAAATTTTATATTGACCCTGAAAAAAGTATGAATGACTTGCATTTTAGTGAACTTGGTTTTAGTGGTGGCAAGAATGCAAAAGAAGAAATTATAACTTCAATGCAAGCATTAAAATAAGATAAAAAACATCAAAAAAATTCACCATTGTTGGTGAATTTTTTATTTTAAAAAAATAGTGGCACACAAAAGCTGAATTATAAAAAATTTATGTTATTATAGAAATATTAATATAAAATTAATAAAATTTTTGCAAGGAAATGATATAATGGAAAAGGGACCTAGTTTTTATGCGGAATATTGGACTTCAGATATTAACGAAATTATGCATTTCAAAAAACATGGAAAACAGATGGGGTATGATAAAATAAGAGATTATTCAAAGGCTGCAAAAGAATTTATAAAAAGTAATGATAAAAATAAGATTTCATTTACCGCAAAAGATGGTTCTTGTTATATGTATAATTCGAAAACTAATGAGTTTGCTATAATATCTAGAAATGGTGGAATAGTAACATATTTTCCACCAAGCAAAGGTATAGAATATTTTTTAGACCAATTTAATAAATATGGAGATTATTGGAATTAATAAAGGAGAAAATTATGGAAAATAATAGCATTAATAAAAATATATTGCCACCTTATAAATGTAAAGTTTGTGGACAGGGTGTAGTCGAATTTTCACATGATATTTGTAAAATATGTGGATGGGAAGATGATGATGTACAAAACGAAAATAAAGATTATATTGGTGGTGCAAATGAGATGAGTTTTAATCAATATAAAAAGTTTTGGGAAAATAATAAAGAAGATATTATAAAAAATAAACAAATTCCATTTTATGCAATAGAAAAATCTCAAGAATATTATGAAAAACATTTTAAGGATAAAAAGTAAGAATTATAGTTTTTTATTAAAAAAGGAAAATATAAGTCAAAAATATTTAAATTGTGTAATTGGGACTAATTATTTATTATATTTAATTCAATTTTAATAAATTGTTGTTTATGGTATAATTATCTTGTAACTAAAAAATATTTTATAAGTATAATAAAGGTAAGAAGATGAATAGCACACATATTGTGATTCTTGGGATTTTATTTATATTTTTAATGACGACGCTTGGTTCGGCTTTGGTTTTCTTTTTCAAAAATGAAATTCCTGAAAAAGTTAACACTGTTTTTCTTGGTTTTGCAGCGGGAATAATGATTGCCGCATCAATTTGGTCACTGCTTATTCCTGCAATGGAGTCGTCATCTAGTTGGGGAAAGTGGAGTTTTGTGCCAGCCGTTGTGGGTTTTATTTTGGGTGGTTTGTTTTTGGTTCTGCTTGACAAGATTGTTCCGCATATGCATTCGGGAACAAAGGAAGAAGAGGGGCCAAAAGTTAATTTGCAAAAGCAAACGAAATTCTTTTTGGCGGTGATGATTCATAATATTCCTGAAGGGCTTGCAGTTGGTTTTGCCTTTGGTGCAGCCGCAGTTGTTGGAACAAGTGTAGCTTATCTTTCTGCACTCGGGCTTGCAATAGGTATTGGGCTTCAAAATTTTCCTGAAGGTGCAGCTGTTGCTCTTCCAATGCGTAATGCCTGTGGAAGCAGAAAGAAATCATTTTTATATGGCACTTTAAGTGGAATTGTTGAACCTATATTTGCAGTTATTGGCTATTTTTTGGCAGCTCAAATAGAAGTTATTCAACCTTGGCTTTTAGCCTTTGCTGCAGGTGCAATGATATTTGTTGTTGCTGAAGACCTTATCCCAGATTCAAAAATTGAATCGCATCCACATCTTGGCACTTGGGGTGTTATGATTGGTTTTGCGGTGATGATGATTTTAGAAGTGGTTTTGGGTTAAATAAAAAAATTCACCATTTTTGGTGAATTTTTTGTTTTGTTAATTTTAGTTTTTATTTTTCATAAGTTCATCATATTTTTCAGCCTTTTCTTTAAGGGTGTTATATTCTTGTTTTGAAATTGTTATCATATTTGGGTCTGTTGTTTGATTTACTTGTTTTTTGTTTAAAACTTTCAAAATGATAAAACCAACAAAATCAATAATCAAAAGAATGATTGAAATTGTTAAGAATGTTCCACCAATAACGCCAAAGATAAGCAAGATGAATAGAAGGTCTAATATAACAGACAGCACATAAAGAATGATTTGAGGAACAAAATGTGTTCTGCCAAGGTCAAGATAGGTTGAAACAATAATGTTGAATGTGATTGAAAGAAGTGCAAATACAATAGTTACATTTAACAGGGTTGTTACATTTGCCCATGCCATAATTATAACAAGAACAACAGCGGTTAAAACCAATACCAGTGACACAATGCCCAGTATTCGATTTTTAGACATAATGTTCACACTGTTAATTGCGAAGAATCCGCCAAGAGCAAGGCAGGCAAATGTTAAAAATAAAGCAAGATTAAACTCATCAAAAATATTCAATATCCAACAAATCAAATAAATGGCGGTTGCAATAAAGGCAATAATTGTTACGATAGACACGGCTTTTTTAACTTTTTCCATATATCCATCTCCTAAAAATAATATTTCTATTTTTAGTATATTATATTCATAAATTAAAATGCAATTATTTTATAATAACTTTAACAAAACTTTTTTTGCCCTTTTTAAGAAGAATTGAGCCGTCATCAAAATCAGCGGTTTTTAAAATTAGGGTAGTGTTTGAAACTTTTTCGCCGTTAAGTGCAATGCCACCGCCTTCAATGAGTTTGCGGGCTTCGCCTTTGCTTAATGTGAGTTTTGTTTTAACCAAAAGGTCAAGAAACCCAATGCCAGCATCAGCTTCGGCTTTGGTTATTTCAAATTCAGGAGCATTGTTGCCACCTTCAGTGAAAAGATTTTCACTCATTTTTTGAGCAAGAAGAGCATCTTCTTCGCCACGAACAAATTTTGTGATTTCATAGCAAAGTCGCTTTTTTGCCTTAACAATATCTTCGGCAATAAGTGTGTCAATTTCTTTCATAGGAATGTCAGTAAATAGGGCAAACATCATTCTTACGCACGCATCTGGAGTTTGGTAGATGCCTTGGTAAAAGTCATAAGCCGAAATTTTGTCTTTATCAATCCAAATGGCACCCCTTTCAGTCTTGCCCATTTTTTTGCCTTCTGGGGTCAAGAGCAGTGGGTTGGTTGCACCAACCAAGTTGATGTTTGTTCCATTAACATAGTTGAGTTTTCTTTGAAGTTCAACGCCCGAGGCAATGTTACCCCATTGGTCAGCCCCACCAAATTCAAGTGTGCAACCATATTTTCTGTTTAAGTAAACAAAATCATAAGATTGCATAAGCTGATAGCCAAGTTCAAAAAAGGTTAACCCACCAGTTTCAAGCCTGTTTTTATAAATTTCGTTTGAGAGCATTTTGTTAACATTAAAGTGCACACCAATTTCACGCATAAAGTCAATATAGTTAATGTCACGGAACCAGTCGGCATTGTTAACAATAATTGCAGGGTTGTCGCCGTCAAAATCCAAGAATACTTTAAGAGTGTTTTTTATTTTGTTAATGTTATTTTCAATCTCTTCTTTTGAAAGCATTTTTCGCATTTCTGTTCTGCCAGATGGGTCACCAATGCAGGCAGTTGCTCCACCCATAAGCACCAAAACTTTGTGCCCTGCCTTTTGAAATCTGCGAAGAATACAGTATGGAACACAGTGTCCAATGTGCAAACTGTCGGCTGTTGGGTCACTTCCTTCATAAAGGGTTATTGGCTTGCCACTCTCAAGCATCTTTTTAAGAGCTTCTTCATCAGTTGATTGATAGAGAAGACCTCTTTCTTTAAGTTCATTAAATAAATTTGTGTCAACTTTTGTCATAATTTTAGTTCCTTTATATTTATTTTTTTATTTTTTGATTTTTATATTTCTATATTGCCCCAAGGGGCATAAATTTTTAAACAAGACAATTCTATCATAAAATTCACCAAAACTCAAAGTTATTTAATAGTATGTTAAAACATAAAAAAACTGCCATACGCAAGTTTGCTATATGACAGTATAATTTTTATTCATAAAACGAAACACAAAAACACTGCATATAGCCTTATATGCAGTAATAGTAGAGTTCAAATTTATGATTTGTTTTAAAATTTTTCATAGTTTTCTCTCACTTATAAATTTATATTACCACTAAAAGCCAATATGTCAATATTTTTTTTATAAAAATTTTAAATAAAGATTAAAAATAATAAAATTTTTAATGATTGACAAAAAACATAAATAGTGATATTATTCTTGTGTTATGCAACTGTAGCTCAGCTGGATAGAGTACTCGGCTACGAACCGAACGGTCGGGGGTTCGAATCCCTCCAGTTGCACCAAATAAAAAATCACGGCAAAGGTCGTGATTTTTTATTTTATTATCTATCTCACAATAAAGCTGTCAACATAAATTTTGCCTGAAAGCACAACGATTGAAATTTCATGGTTACCATTTTCTAAATTATCAAGCAAGAGGGCAAGTTCTTTTGAAGGGTTACTTTCAAGTTTAATAATTTGTGACTTTCCATCAACAGAAACACTTATAGTGCAGGCTTCATTTTGTTTAACAAAAAGTCCAAAACCGTCGCCATTAAAGTTATATTTAATAACTCCATTGCCAACAATCAAATGCCCAAATGTTGATATAGTGTTGATTTGTTCAAACTTAAGATTTCCTGTTGACAAATATTCAAGCTTTGTTGGAGATTTTTCTTCTCCATCATCAAAACCATATCCCATAACGATTTCACGCATTGCAATATAGGTATGTGAATCAGTATCAAATATAACAAGTTTGAAATATCTAATATTGGTTGAATCAAAAGATACGGTGGTGATTCTATTAGTGTAGGTTGGGTCAATAAAACTTCCAAGAGGCTTCATATCATCAAGAGTTTCGCCACCATAAAGTTCAAAGTCAATTGGCAAATGTGCAGTGTTTCCATTATAGCCATAAATTGTCATTTGATTACACAAATAAATTGCTCCAAGGTCAACCGTAACAATAAAAGGGGTGTTTTTGTTTATATATTTATATTGTTTAGAGTGATAAGACGTTGAAAGATTTCCGTCAACCAAATTGTCAATCATGTAAGAGCCGTCCCATTGTCCATAGTCATTTTCGGTTGAAACAATACTTTGATTGAGTTCATAAGTTATGCTGTTAAATTCATAAGTTCTTGGGTAATAGGTTGGCGAAGTAAAATTATATTCTTTGTAATCAACATTTGTGTTAAACATATATTCAGATGGAATGCTGGTTATTGTTGCCGTTCCATTTTCAAGAATGCCCCAGCCAAGTTCCATATATGCATCATAGCCCTGCGAAATTGTTATTTCTTTAAAATAAACATAATCACCCTTTTTAAGATTAAGGCTAACGGTTTGTTCACCAGAAAAGGCAAAATATGGGTGGTTGCCAGTTAGGCTCACAACTTTTTGATAATTATTTGTGCTGTTTATTGATATGTAAAGCCCATGAATTCCACGACCTGCTCTAAGGCAAATTATGTAAGTTCCTGATTCTGGAATATAAATTTTACCTTCAATCACACCAACTTCGTTAAAAATTTGGTTGATTGCATTCATAAAGTGACTGGTTGTTTGATATTCGTTAATTGAAGAGTAGCCTGCAAAGTTGTTTTCAAGGGCCTCATCTGTTGATGAGTAAATTTGAGTAGCAAAGGTGTATTTGGTTGCGTTCATCTTTGGTTCGTTTTGCCTTATGTTAATGGTTATTGTTATATCTGGTGTAACAATTGTTTGGTGCGAAAGTGAAATAACCATTTTTATTGTTCCAGAATATTCTTCACTTCCTGGCGTATATCTATAAACATTTTCTTCTAATTTTTCAAGTGTTCCACTTGCTGGGTTCGATATGCTTTTTATTGTGAAGCTAAATCCTTCTGGCAAAATAAGCCTTTCATTAAAGTCTAGCGTAAGTGAAGCCCCATTTTCAATTTCATAAGGTTTAACTGTTTCGGTAAACACTTCGGTGTCGCCATCAAAATAACTTCTGCCCGTTTGAAAAACTGTTGCAACGGGAACAAACACAGGAAGCCCAAGATTTGTATAAATTGCTTTCATTTCTTCGGATACTGTTTGATGCAAAAGTTCTTCAAAATAATAAGTCATGTCATAGCCGGTTGCCTCGCAGAGTGCTTGATACCAGTTGTCTGTGCCACCCTTGTTGGAATTGAACTGAGTTGCATAAATAAATGTGTCAACACCAAAAGTGTGAATGATATCTGCATAGGTATTTAGCGACTGTTGTGAAGACTCACTTAATGCGTTTGAAATTGTTTCTCGCAGGCTTCTTGACGGGTCAGTGAATCTGTTCCAGTCGGTGAGTGTGCTATCTGAAAGACTTCGACTTGCTGATATATTTGTATAGAGAATGTAAGATAAAAGTGATACAGCATTGTTTGTTACTTCATCGCCTGGTGAAAAACCAAAACGCTGAAAGTGATGGTTATATTCATGAATTGTGCCCCATTGTCCGTTTGATGTAAAATTTTGATAGTCAAGCGAGCCTGTCATCCAGTCAGGTGGCAGGTCGCACCAGTTTCTTCCAACAAAGGCAACTGCACCACCGGCAGCAATAAATGGGTCATACAAAAATGCAATTCCAACACTGCTGTTTGAACCCGTTGGCACTTGCTTTGAAGTGAGTGAAATCTTTTCCCAAAGTTCTGCCACTTTTGTCAAGTTATCATAGTCGGTAGGTGCATAATATTTTGGACCAGAGTGCCTGACAGAGTTATCCCAAACTTCAAAATCAAAGTAAGGAGCTGAAAAGTTTTTCATCTCTTCAAATTCTTCTTCGGTGGTGAGTCCATAAATGTAATGCATATACTCAACAGCACCTGAAATGGTGACGGTGAAATCACAGCTGTTATTTGGTGAAATATAAATTGGTCCACCAAAAAAACTTCCAACATAAGCAGTGGTAGAGTCAACATTCATAATATTTGCAATAACGGGCATGCGATTCATGTTTTTTGCACTCCAAATGTTGTTAATATTACTGTTATTTGTAATCATTCCCATTTGACCAATCGAAATTTTAAGTCCGTTTGATTTCACCAAATCCTCATTAGAAATTTTAATTTTAATAACTTCACCAGCAGGTGCATAAAGCCCTGTTATATAGTTTCTGTTAGAGTTCGCATCAATCGCAATTTCTTTAATAACTGCAGGTTCATCGTCAGCAACATCGCCGTAATACATAAACGTTGATGCTGTGTGCTTGTAAAGCTTTTCGCCCGTTTCAACGCCGTTTAAAAGAAGATTGCCATTTTTGTCCATTGAGTTATAGGTGCTAGACGATGCGTTTAGTTCATTATTTTCAGCAATAATAGCCTCTTTTTCTTCAACACTTGCATTAGGCAGAGCTGTGCCATAAAATGGGTAACGGCTAAGCCCACCATTTGAAACTTCGGGCTGTGTTCGTTCAGTTGTTCCCAAAATTTTCATAGATTGTTCAACTTTTGTGTTTATGCTATTTTGAAAAGATTGAGTTAGCAGGGTGGTTTTTTGTTTGTTTATTGTGTTAATACCAACTAAAATAGCAGTAATAACAGCCACAAGAATCAATGGATAAATTATCAATAATTTTTTATATTTTTTCATATAATACCTAACTTTATTATTTTATTTCAAGTTGATTTTAATGCTCAAAAAAATAAAAGTCAAAAAAAATATGGCATGACTGCCATATTTTTAAATTTAAACTATTTCTTTAAGTTAAAGAAAGCTTCTTTTCCAAGATATTTTGCAGAAGAGCCAAGTTCTTCTTCAATGCGAAGTAATTGGTTATATTTTGCAACACGGTCAGTTCTTGAAGGTGCACCGGTTTTAATTTGACCTGCGTTAAGAGCAACTGAAAGGTCAGCAATTGTGGTATCTTCAGTTTCGCCACTTCTGTGTGAAACAACTGCAGTGTATCCAGCACGGTTAGCCATTTGAAT
Organism: uncultured Clostridia bacterium; assembly: GCA_944381185.1. Lineage (GTDB taxonomy): Bacteria > Bacillota > Clostridia > Christensenellales > UBA1242 > RGIG1681. The sequence goes on along the minus strand of CALWKE010000001.1, from coordinate 346,976 downwards.
AGCATTCAAAGTTTCAGTGAGAGTTCCAATTTGATTGAGTTTAATGAGAATTGAGTTTGTTACACCAAGGTCAATACCTTTTTTAAGACGCTCTGTGTTTGTAACAAAAAGGTCGTCACCAACAAGTTGAATCTTTTTGCCAAGACGAGCAGTCATCTTTTGCCAGCCTTCCCAATCCTCTTCAGCAAGACCATCTTCAAGAGAAATAATAGGATATTTTTCAGCCATTTTTTCCCAGAAATCAATCATTTCATCTTGAGTGAATTTTTCACCAGTCTTCCAGAAGTAATATTTTCCTTCTTCACCAATCTTTTTAGCTTCATCATACATTTCAGTTGCAGCTGCATCAATTGCAATGCAGAAGTCTTTGCCCGGTTTGTAACCTGCTTTTTCAATAGCTTCAACAATTGATTGAAGAGCTTCTTCATCATGTTTTAAGTTTGGAGCAAAGCCACCTTCATCACCAACAGAAGTTGCATAGCCTTTTGCCTTTAAAACTGATTTAAGATTGTGGAATACTTCAGCACTCATGCGAAGGGCTTCTGCAAAAGTTTTTGCACCAACAGGCATAATCATAAACTCTTGAATGTTAACAGAGTTATCTGCGTGCTTTCCACCATTAAGTATGTTCATCATTGGAACAGGTAAAACAGTTGCGTTAACCCCACCAACATAGTTGTAAAGTGGAAGACCAAGATATTTTGCAGCGGCCTTTGCAACGGCGATTGAAACACCCAAAATTGCATTTGCACCAAGGCGACCTTTGTTGTGAGTTCCGTCAAGTTTAATCATGGCTTCATCAATTTCAGCTTGGTTGAGTGCGTTCATGCCAACAACAAGGTTTTTGATTTCAGTGTTAACATTGCTAACAGCCTTTTCAACAGATTTTCCAAGATATTTAGATTTGTCGCCATCACGAAGTTCAACGGCTTCAAATGAACCGGTTGATGCACCACTAGGAACGGCTGCTCTGCCAACACATTCATTTTCAACAACAACTTCAACTTCAACTGTTGGGTTGCCTCTTGAGTCAAGAACTTGTCTTGCAACGACATCTGTAATTTCAATATAATTTTTCATGATATCTCCTTAAAATTAAGATTTTCTGCGATTACCCGCAGACACTAATATTATATTTTGCTATTATTTTTAAGTCAATCAAAAAAATAACAATCTTTTCTGTTTGTTGATTATAACAAGAATTAGGTGTCAAAAATTGCTTGTGAGTGATAATCATTTGACTAATTAAATGTAATATTTTAAAATGAATTAGTAATAAAATTAAGAAGGTGCAATTATGAATAAAATTATTGCGGTGGTTGGAATGTGTGGTTCAGGTAAAACTACTGCCATTTCAGAGTTTGAAAAAGAGGGTTTTAAAAGGGTTTATTTTGGTCAAGCCACAATGGATATTTTGGAAGAGCGTGGGCTTCCAAGAACGGAAGATAATGAGCGTGCTGTTCGTGAAGAACTTCGTGAAACGGGCGACAAGGGCATTTATGCAAAAATTTATCTTCCAAAGATAAGAGAATATTTTGAGGCTGGATATAATGTTGTTATTGAAAGCCTTTATAGTTGGTCAGAGTATAAATACATCAAGTCAGAATTTGGTGATGCTTTTAAAGTGCTCTGCATTGCAACTGATGCTGAAAAGAGAAGAGAAAGGCTTGAAACGCGTGCCGAACGACCATTAACTCATGAGATTAGCAAATCTCGTGACTATGCAGAAATTGAAAATCTTGAGATTGGTGGGCCAATCAGCATTGCTGACCACTATATCACTAATAATGGAACGGAAGAAGAATTTTTAAAAGAAGTTCGTGAATTTGTTAAAAATGAAAAATAAAGGGTGAAAGATGAAAGTTAGAACATTAGAAGAAAATGAAGAGTTAAAGTCTAATTGGAAGGGTAAAATTATTATTGTTTCAAAAGAACAACTCACAAATGTTTTTGACAAAAGGGCAGACAGAGAAATAATTGAATCCTTTCAGTTCATAAATTCAAGCAAAATTGACACCTATGGTGAAAATTATCTTGCAACTTTTAACTTTATTTTTTCCGAGCAGTCAGGTAGTGCATCAAAAGTTGAAAAGATTGGTTTGTATTCAGATTTTAAAACTTTCTCAATCTATGTCACAAACAAAAAAAGTCAGGTTTTAAGCGTTATTGAAAATGTGCTTCCAAAGTCAACAAGCCATGCAGGTGTTTTGATGAATTTGATTTCTGAACTCACTGAAAATGACTACATCAAACTTGAAGGGCTTGAAAATGAAATAGGTGCTCTTGATGACAAAATTGCGATTGAAAGAAATATTGAGGGCTATTTAAAAAAGATTAACACTTATAAAAAAATCACAGTGAGATATAAACATCACTATGAACAATTAAATTACATTATTGACTTTTTTGCAAGCCACACAGAATTCTTTTCAACCAAAGAAGAAAAGGAATCATATATTGTTGTAAGCAAGCGTATTCCACGGCTTTACAAAGAGATTGTTTATCTTCGTGATGCAGTTGCACAGACTCGTGAAAATTATCAATCTCAAATTGAAAGCAGGCAAAACAGTTTGATGAAAACATTCACTGTTATAACAGCTATCTTTATGCCACTTCAACTTATTGTTGGGTGGTATGGCATGAACCTTATAATGCCAGAATTTCATTGGAAGTATGCCTATTTAACAATAATAATTGTGAGTGTCGTTTTGGTTGCCACAATGCTTATTGTTTTCAAAAAGAAAAAATGGTTTAAGTAAAAAACAATAAAAAAGAAAAATAAGGCATTTTTGCCTTATTTTTTTATATTTTTTAATGATTTTTGCGTTTTTTATTCAATATTTGGCTGATTTTGTGAAGATGTTACTGCAAAATTTTTATAATTTTTGCTGTTACTGCAAAATTTGTTAAACTCACTTTGTGAAACAGAAATTTTGGCACGATTTAAAATTATTGTGTAATTAAGAAAGTCTTTTGTGTCACGAATGTAGTCGTAACCCAAAATAACTGCAAGTTTTGAAATATCATTTTCAAGTGTCATAAAAAATCTGTTTCGAAGTTTGTTATCAGCAATAGAATTTCCAAAATAAAACAAAAGCCCCACTTTTTGTTTTATATCATCATCAACAAAGCCCAAAACACCTCGTGAAAGATTGTCTGCAATCATATGCAAATCACTTGCATAAATTCCGTTATCAGAATCGACTTTTAATGAAAGAACTTTGTTTGGGTCATTTTCTTCGTTTTTTTCGATGGGAACAGTATAAAATTCGGCAGCGTCTTTAAATTCCGATGCAAATATTCCATTAATATAGCCCGTGCCATGGTTGTATGTTTTAGAACATAAAAGTTCAGCGGTATGGTCAAAATCAATCACCCCACGATAAACTTCGGGATAGGTATTTTTTTTATATTTTTCATCACTCAAAATTTTAGGCATGCCATTAAAACCAAAAAGGTCAACTATCTCTTTAAAAGTTTCGTGTGAAGGTGCATATTCTTGCATATATTTATGGTCAAGTTCATCAAGATAGTTCTTTTGAATTATCTCGGCAACTCTTTTTAGTTTTTCCATAAAATTTTGGATTTCATCTTCATTTAAATACTTGTTTTCCATAGCAATAATTTAGCATATAAATTTAATTAATTCAATACCAAATTAATTTTTTGTTGGCAATGATTTTAAGGTGTCAAAAAGTTGGCTCATATCACCGTTAAGATTAAAGTAAAAACATCGGCCTTCATATTTTCCGTTGAATTTTCTAATTATATTAAAACCATGATATTCACTTTGAACTTTAATTAAAAGTGCTTCAAAGGGCATGTTGTTGCACTCTAATGTTTTGCTATCAAATTCAAACTCAATCCAATTTCCGCTTTTAAGTTCTTCTCTTGTGAGTTTGTCAATGCTAACAGCAAAGGCGGGCATTTGATAGCCACCATCCATAATTTTTTCAAGAGAACTTAAAATAATTTCATATTTATCATCACCCTTTTGATAGGTGTAGGTTTCGCCATCACAAATATATTTTATTTGCGTGGCACTATTAAAACAATCTTTAACATTTTCCATTTTAAAATATCCTCCACAAATTGCCATATAACAGCATAGAATTAATTTTAATACCATTATAAAACTCCTTAAACATATTGTCTTTCAAAAATGCAAGTTTTATGAATTTTTGTTGAAAATATCAATAAATATTGTAATTTTATTCTAAATTATTAAAAACTTGCAAAAATTTATTGACAGATTTAACAGAAATAGAATATTATATAAATACCCATAGGGGTATATGAGGTTATTATGGAAAATTGTTGTGAAGATAAAGTTAAATACAAGAAAACTCCACGAACAAAAGAAGATGTTTCTAAACTGAAAAACAGATTAAGTCGAATTCAAGGGCAGATTGAAGGTGTGAAAAAAATGCTTGATGAGGGCAGATATTGTGGCGATGTTTTAATTCAAACATCAGCAATAAAAAAAGCTGTTGAAGCGGTTAGTTATGAAATACTCAAAGAGCATCTTTCAACTTGTGTGGCAGAAGAAATTAAAAATGATAATTTGTCTATAATTAATGAAACGATTGATGTTATAAAAAAGATTTAGGTGAAATATGGTTAGTGAAAAGTTTGATGTGACAGGCATGACCTGTGCTGCCTGTCAGGCTAATGTCACAAAGGCGGTGCAAAAACTTGATGGCGTGTTGCAAGTTGATGTCAATCTTTTATCGGGAAGCATGCAGGTTGAGTTTGATGAAAAGAAATCTAGCATAAAAAAGATTGAAAACGCCGTAAAAAAAATTGGCTATGGTGCGTCCGTTGTAAAAGAAAACAAGTCTACAACTAATAACGATAGTGACGACGATGAGTTTGTTGGTCGTTGGAAAAATATTCAACAGCGTCAAAAAAATGACTTGAAAATTTTAAGGAACAGATTGATATTTTCAATAATCTTGCTTATTCCACTTCTCTATATTGCAATGGGTCCAATGATTGGGTTTCCAACTTTTTGGTTTTTTGAAGGAAGTGAAAATGCTGTTGTTTTTGCACTTGCTCAAGTGGTTTTAACAACTGCGGTCTTGATTATTAACAAAAAATTCTTTGTTTCGGGGTTCAAAGCACTTGTGCATAAAGCTCCAAACATGGATTCGCTTGTTGCAATTGGTTCAGGTTCGGCATATCTTTATGGTTTGGTTGTTGTTTTTGCAATGGCATTTAACCTTGGACATGGAAATTTTGAAGTTGTTGAACACCTTATGCACTCACTTTACTTTGAGTCGGCTGCAACAATTTTAACACTTGTCACACTGGGTAAGTTTTTTGAATCAAAGTCAAAACTCAAAACTTCAAGTGCACTTGAAAAACTTATAAATCTGTCGCCAAAAACGGCAATAGTGATTAGAAATGGCAAAGAAACAGAAATTCTAGCAAAAGAAGTTCAAGTTGGCGATATTATTGTTGTTCGTTCAGGTGATATGATTGCTGTTGACGGTGAAATTGTTGAAGGTGAAGGGCTTGTTAATCAGGCATCAATAACGGGCGAATCAGTGCCAGTTAAAAAGATTGTTGGTGCAAATGTGATTTCTGCCACCGTTTGCGTGAATGGTTCATTTAAGTTTAAGGCAACAAAGGTGGGCAAAGATACCACTATTGCTGAAATAATCAGACTTGTTGATGAGGCGGGCAATTCAAAGGCACCAATTGCAAAGATTGCTGATAAAGTTAGTGGAGTGTTTGTTCCAATAGTCATTGGTCTTGCAATTTTAACATTTATTGTTTGGATGTGCATTGACCAAAATTTTGAGAATGCACTTTCAAACGCAATTTCCGTTTTGGTAATTTCTTGCCCTTGTGCACTTGGACTTGCCACACCTGTTGCAATTATGGTTGGAACGGGCAGAGCAACAAACCTTGGCATATTAATTAAATCTGCAGAAAAACTTGAACTTTTGGGCAAGGCGTCAATTGTTATATTTGATAAAACGGGAACAATAACAAATGGAACGCCTGAAGTTACAGATTTTGAAATTTTATCTAATGATTTTGAAGAAGAAAAATTAAAAAAGATTTTGTTTTCACTTGAAAAGCAAAGCAGACACCCAATAGCCTATGCAATTTGTGAGAGTTTGAATTTTGATAAAAATGAAGAATTAAAAGTTGATAAGTTTGAAGAAGTTTCAGGCAGGGGTATTCAGGGTGAAATAAATAAAAAAATATATTATGTTGGAAATATAAAATTTTTAAAAGAAGAATTAAAAACAATTAAAAATGAAAAAAAATTGAAAGAAAAATTGAACAAATTAAATGAACAGGGAAAAACTGCAACAATTTGTTTTACTGAAAAAGAGGTTTTGTGTGTGGTTGCTGTTGCGGATACTGTTCGAGAAGACAGCAAAAAAGCAATTTCATATTTAAAGAAATTAGGCATCAAAGTTGTTATGTTAACGGGTGATAATGAAGAAACGGCAAAAGTTATTGCAAATAGTGTTGGAATTAGTGAAGTTGTTTCAAATGTAATGCCTGCTGAAAAAGATAAGGTTGTTGAAAGTTATCAAAAACAAAACGAAATAACTGTTATGGTTGGCGATGGCATTAATGACTCACCAGCATTAACCCGTGCCGATGTTGGCATTGCCGTTAGTTCAGGAACAGATATTGCAATTGATTCTGCCGATGTTGTTTTGGCAGATAATTCAATTATCGGAGTGGTAAAATCAGTATTAGTCAGCAGGGCAGTGATGAGCAACATAAAAATGAATTTGTTTTGGGCTTTTATTTACAATATGGTCAGCATTCCAATTGCAATGGGTGTGCTGGTTCCAGTGCTCCATGTGGGGCTCAGCCCAATGATTGCGTCACTTGCAATGAGTTTTAGTTCGGTGTTTGTTGTTTTAAATTCGTTAAGACTCATGTGGTTTAATCCAAACAAAAAACTGCAAAAGTTAGACAAAAAATATGAAAAATTAGATAAAAATAATCAAATTAATTTAAAAAATAATGAAAATAATAATTTTAAGGAGGAATTAATCATGAAGACTATTATGCAAGTTGGTGGAATGATGTGCGTTAAATGTGAAGAACACGTTACAGACGCAATAAAAAAAGTTAAGGGTGTGACAAGTGTTAGCATAGACATGAATTCGGGAGAAGTTGAAATTTTAAGCAAGAAAAAACTTTCTAACGAAGCCTTAACCAAAGCGGTTGAAGATGCAGGGTATAGAGTTCTTCGCATTCGTGAAAACATTGATGAAAATTAAGTAAATTTCAAAATAATGATTTTAGAAAAATAAAAAAACCACCAATTTGGTGGTTTTTACTTTTGATTTATTTTGTTTTATTTTTGAGTTTTATTGCACGAAGTGCGTTTGCAACAGCTATCAGTGAAACGCCAACATCGGCAAACACTGCAAGCCACATTGAAGCAAATCCAAGTGCCCCCAAAACTAGCATCAATACTTTAAATGAGATTGAAAATACAATATTTTCGTAAACAATTTTTTGAGTTTTTATTGAAATTAAAATGCTATCAGCAATCTTTTCAGGGTTGTCGTCCATTAAAACAACATCGGCAGATTCAATTGCAACATCGCTTCCTAGTGCACCCATGGCAATTCCAACATCGGCAGATTTAAAGGCGGGTGCGTCGTTGATTCCATCTCCAACAAATGCAACGATATTATTTTTAGATTTTAGTTCATTAATTTCTTTAAATTTATCTTCAGGTAAAAGTTCACTTTTATAATCAGAAAGTCCAAGCTCATTTGCAAATTTTTCAGCAACATCGCTCTTGTCACCAGTGAGCATAATTTGATTATTTATTCCAACAGATTTTAATTTTTGAACTGCTAGTTTTGCATTTTCTTTAGCAATGTCTTCAATGACAATGCTACCCATAAATTTATTATTTTTTGCAACGTAAACAACCGTTCCAACTGATGGTGTTTCTTCAACCTGAATCCCCAAATTTTCAATAAGCTTTTTATTTCCAGCATAGATTGTTCCAAAAGAAGTTTCTGTTTTAACGCCAAAACCAGATAGCGTTGTTGAACTAATAATATCTTTTTTTAATATTTTTTTGCCATATTTATTTTTTATTGAAAGTGCAATAGGGTGATTCGATTCTGCTTCTGCAAAGGCACATAATTTAATAAGTTCATCAGCATCGCAGTTAACTGCATTAACATTAACAACTTCAAATGAACCTTGTGTTAATGTTCCCGTTTTATCAAAGGCAACTGCATTGACTTTTGATAATATTTCAATATAGTTTGAACCTTTTATTAAAATGCCATTTCTTGACGCTCCACCAATTCCTGCAAAGTATGAAAGTGGAATTGAAATAACAAGTGCACATGGGCAAGAAACCACTAAAAACAAAAGTGCTCGGTTTATCCAAGTTGTCCAATTTCCTGTGATAAGTGAAGGAATAACGGCGAGCAAAACAGCAAGCCCAACAACAACTGGTGTATAAATTTTTGCAAATTTTGTAATAAATTTTTCTGATTTTGCCTTATTTTTATCAGAATTTTCAACAAGTTCAATAATTTTTGCGATTTTTGATTCACTATATTTGCATGAAACCTTAATTTCTATTGTTGCAGAAAGGTTGATTGAACCACTATAAACACTGTCATTTTCTTTAACTTCTCTTGGCAAACTTTCGCCAGTTAATGCTTGGGTGTTTAAGGTTGAACTTCCTTTAACAACAACTCCGTCCAGTGAAATTTTTTCACCTGCATTAACAACAATTATGTCGCCAACATTAACTTTTTCAGGTGAAATCTTTTTTATTTCACCATCAACTAAAACATTCGCAAATTCAGGTTTAAGGTTTAAAAGTTTTGTTATTGATTTTTTGCTATTTTCAGTTGCAAGGTCTTGCAAAAATTCACCAAGTTGATAAAAGAGCATAACGGCAACGGCTTCATGGTATTCGCCCAAGATAAATGCACCAATTGATGCAATCATCATCAAAAATTTTTCATCAAAAACCTTACCTTTAAAAATTCCAATTATTGATTTAAAAATAATATCATAGCCAATCACAAGATATGCTAAAATTGAAACAATAAGTTTGCCAAGGTTGCCCCAAAAGGCAAAGAATGACAAGGCAAACAAAAGGGCAGAAACTGCAAGTCTTGAAATCATGATTTTTTCTTCTTTTTCCATACTATTTCTCCCTAACATGTTCAAGAACATTTTTTATTGTGCTTGAAACATGTTCATCGGCAAGTGAATAATAAACTGTTTTGCCTTCTTTTCTGCATTTAACAAGGTTTTGAAGACGAAGCTCACGAAGTTGATGCGAAATAGCAGATTTTGTCATAGATAAAAGATTTGCAATATCACAAACACACATTTCATGGTTTAACAGTGCCCAGCAAATTTTAACTCTTGTGAAATCACCAAGAGTTTTTAAAAATTCAGAAACTTTTTTAAATTCGTCATTATTTAGCATTTTGCTTTTTGTGAAATTTACAACATCATCATGAATGATTGAGCAATCGCAATAAAATTCATTTTTTGTCATATATATATTCTTCCTTTTATAAATTTTATGTTATAGTTGAGTAAACATTCAACTATCAGCACATATAATAGTTGAATAACAACTCAACTGTCAAGTATTTTTATAAAAAAAATTAAATTTATTTTTTTAGCAAATTTAATTTTTTTGCTAAAACACTCTCAATTTGAATTTTATTTGCGGTTAAAACCAAAAAAGAAATTTCATTATTATTTATTTCAAAATTGTAAAAATTTACATCTTTTAATGAATTTAATACATTTTTTATAATAAAATTAAATTTATTTTTATTTGAAAAAATTATTGAAATTTTTGACAAATGATTTATTGTTGAAATTGAAATAACATCACTTTCAATAGGGCAAACAAGCGAGCCAGTTTTAGTTGGCGAACTTGAATTTTTTGAAAATATTTTTATGCCATAATCTTTTGAAAGACTGACTGCTCTTTCATCAAGAACCTTTGCACCATTTTTCGCCATGTTTTTTATTTGTTCATAATTTGCCAGTTTTAATTTTTTATAGTCAAGTTCTCGTGGGTCGCCTGCAAAAATTCCATCAAAGTCAGAATAAATCTCAATGTCATGTTCAAAAATTGCACCAATTGCAGCGGCAGTGGTGTCTGAACCACCTCTGCCGAGCGTTGTTATTTCGCCACTACTATTTATTCCTTGAAAACCAGCAATCACACAAACGGTGTTTTTTTGAAGTTCATTTTCAAGTTTTGTTTTATTTATGTAGGCAATTCGTGCGTTTGTGTAGTCGCCATAAGTTAAAATTTCAAGTTCGTTAGCTGAAAAACTTTTAGCAGGAATATTAAAACTATTTAATAATATTGAAAAAAGTGAAGAAGATTCTGTTTCACCAACTGAAAGCAATTTTGCAAGTTCTCTTTTTGAAAGATTTTCACTTCCAAATTCATTTGCAAGACGGGTTAATTCATCTGTTCTGCTTCCCATAGCACTGATAACAATTATTATTTTTTTATCATTTTTATATATTTTTTTAATAAATTTTGCTATTTTTTGCATTTTTTCAATAGTTGCTACGCTTTTTCCACCAAATTTTAATATTCTCATAATTTATTTTATGGAATATTATTTTTATCTGTTACTCATTTTCAATTTTTTTAATAATATAAAACAGGGGGAAAATATGAAGAAATATCATCTTGCAATTATTGGTGCGACGGGGCTTGTTGGAGAAACTCTTTTAAAGGTGCTAATTGAAGAGAATTTACTTGATAATTTTGAAATCACAATGTTTGGGTCTGAAAAATCGACAGGCAAAATTATGATTTATGCGGGCAAAGAATATCGAATTAATTTTTTAAATGAAAAGATTAATTTTAAAAAATTTGATTTAGCATTCTTTTTGGCTGGCGATGAAATAAGCAAAAAATGGGCAAATTATTTTTCAAATGCAGGGGCGTTTGTTATAGATAACTCTAATGCTTTTAGAAGAGAAAATTTTGTTCCGCTTGTTGTTCCAGAAATAAATATAAATTTGATAAATGAAAAAACAAAAATAATTGCAAATCCAAATTGTTCAACCATTGAACTTGTGCTTGCACTTTCTTGCATAAAAAAGGTTGCTAAAATAAAAAGGGTGGTAGTTAGCACTTATCAGTCTGTTAGCGGTGCGGGCAAAGAAGCACTTTTTGATTTAAAAAACAAGACCAAATTGATTTTAGAAGAGGGGATTAGCAATAACTTAATCTCTTATATAGGTAAAAAATTAGATAGTGGGTTTTGCACAGAAGAAGATAAGATTATGTTTGAAACCAGCAAAATTTTGGGGGAAGAAATAAATTTATGTGCAAGCACTGTTCGCGTTCCTATAACAAATTGTCATTTAGAAAGTGTTTTTGTTGAGTTTGAAGAAGATGTTTTGGCTGATGAAATTAAAGGCGCTATAAGTGGCAAAAATATTTTTTATAGTGATGAAATTGTTTTGCCAACAGATTTAGCTAGCAGCAACGATACTTTTGTGTTTAGAATGCGGCAGTTCGGCAAAAGGGAGATTGCGTTTTTTGTGCTTGCAGATAATCTTCGCCGTGGTGCAAGTTTTAATGCGGTTTTGATTGCAAAGCACTTGTTAAATAAAAATTTTTTTAATGAACATGTTAAAAATTAATATAAAGTTATATCTTAAACAAAATCATGCTTTTAAAGACATTTTATTTTTAATTTCAGCAAATTAATTTTATATAAACCTTATTAGTTTTTATTAAAATGTTTTTGTGGATAAAAAAAAGGCAAAGATAATTATTAACAACTTGCTGATATTTTTCTTGCAAGTTATTTTTTCAAAAATCAACTTATTTGGATTTTTAAGTCCGTTTGGGTTGTCGTTTGCCTTTGTAAGGCTTTACTATGGTGCAAATATAATTGTTGTAAGCACTGAATATTTAATTTCAAAAATACCATTTTTGTTTACACTTCAAGGACTATTAGTAGCAATTTATCAAATTGTGATAATTTCACTCTATTATTTTGCAAAAGAGTTTTTTAAGTCAATAAAGCCAATGGTTTTACTTTTTATTATGGCAATTTTGTCGTCGGCACTTGAACTTTATTTTAATTCATCTTCACTTTATAATGTTTTTGAATACATTATTTCGCTTGCATTTTTAATAATATTTATCTTGTTTTTCTGCAAATTTTTCAAAGAATATAAAAACAAAATAATCTTTTCAAAGTTAAGCCGAATTGACTACATTATATTTGCCATTTTTTGTTTGCTTTTGAGTCTTGGAATTTTTAGTTACACATATAGTGTAAGGTTTCTAGAACTTTTTATTCTTTCATTATTTTTGCTAGTTATGTCAAGAGTGTTTCCGCCAGACAAATATTTTATTTTTTCTAGCATAATGGCGCTGGGGCTTGTTATTGTTTCATCTGATTATTTTTATCTTTTGTATGCTGTTATAACTTCAATCTTACTTGCAGGTTTCAAGGAATTTAATAGGTGGGTGTTTGGACTTATTGCACTACTTATTAACACAGTGCTCGTTTTGTTTTTCAGATTGTTTGACGCATACATAATTGTTTCCCTTGCACTATCAATTATATTAAGTGTTGTTATTCCTGAAAAATTTATTCAAAGCTTGCAAATGCTATTTGAATTTGATGCGTTTGAAATGATTTACAGACAAATTGATAGTCAAAAGATTTCTGAAATAAAAAATAAACTTATTTTAATGTCTAACACGCTTTTTTCAATGCAAAAGAATTTTAAACTTTTGATGGTTGGAAAAATAAATCGTGAAAGTGCCAGCGTTGAACTTTCAGGCGATGTGATTTTGAAGTGTTGCAGTGATTGTGAAAATTATAAGTATTGCTATTTTGGCAACATAAACAAAAAGGCAATGTTTGATGGGCTTATGTTTAAAGCCATAACAAATGGAAGTGTTAACGAAAACGATTTAACAAATGGAATGCAGGCATATTGTTCTAAAAACAATATTGTTATAAGCGAAATAAATCAAACGGCTAAATTATTTTTAAGCTATGAAAGTGCTATGAAAACTCAAGATGAAAGCAAACTTATTATTTCAAGTGAACTTCAAAATTTTGGTGAGATATTTTTAAATTTTTCAAAGATTATTGACAGAAACATAAAGCCCGACAAAAAACTTTCTAAAATTTTAAAAGACAAACTAATTGGACTATATATTGATGCAAAGGAAGTTTTAATTTTAGAAAATAGCAGTGGAATTGTTTCGGTTAGTGTTATTGCTCCAAACGAAGAACTTTTGAAAAAAGAACTAATTAACAGCATAACAAAAATCACAAAAATTAAATTTAATTTAAAGTCAATCGAACACACTGCCTATTCAGGGTTAAGCCTTGCAGTGTTTGAACCTATAACAAAATTAAAAATCAATTTTTTTGTGTCGAATAAGGCGAAGGAAAAGAGAAGTGGCGATAATGTTTTGATGACAAAACTTTCTGATAGCAGATATTTTGTTGCAATTGCAGACGGCATGGGGCATGGTGAAAAGGCAAACAAAATTTCAAATATGGTGCTTTCACTCATAAAATCAATGTTTGAAGTTGGGCTTGACGATGAACTTATTATTCAATCGGTCAATAAACTTTTGATTCCTGCGGGGCTTGATAATTTTACAACGCTTGATGCCTGTGTTGTTGACCTTGAAAGTGAGATGTGCACTTTTATAAAACTGGGGTCTTCAGTGTCGGTTATAAAGCATAAAGCAACAAGTGAACTTGCTGTTTGTGAAAGTTTGCCAATTGGAATTGTTCAAAACATAAAGCCAACAATAATAAAGAAAAACATTCAAGCAGGTGATATTATATTTTTGGCAAGTGATGGGGTTGTTGATTCCTTTCCGACAGTTGAAAACTATAAGTGTTTTATCAACGATGCCAAAATTTATGACACTCAAAAATTTTTAGACGATGTTATTTTTGATGCTGAAAATATGGGCAAACACCCTGATGATATGACTATTGTTGCAATTAATCTGTTGAAAAATTATTAAAAATAGATTAATATAGTTGTATGTTAGAAAATTTAATTGATAATTGTTTGATTAATAGTGGCGACAGGGTGGCTGTTGGGGTTAGCGGTGGAGCAGACTCAATGGTTCTTTTGTGTGCTCTTAAAGAAAAACAAAAAAAGCTTGATTTTTATTTAAAGGCTATCAATGTCAACCATCATTTGCGTGGGGAAGAAAGTGACCGTGACAGTGAATTTGTTAAAAATTTTTGCGAAAAAAATAAAATAGATTATGCGATTTTAAATGTTGATGTTAAATCTTATAAAGATGAGAACAAACAAACTATTGAAGAATCGGCGCGAAACTTAAGGTATCAAGCAATTTTTAATGAAATGAAAAACAGCAAAATAAATGAATTGTTTTTGGCACATCATAAAGATGACCAAGCGGAAACCATTTTGATGCATATTTTTCGTGGGTCGGGCGTTTCAGGTGCAGTTGGCATTTCTGATAGTGAACTTGTTAAGCACCCATTTTTAAATTTAAGCAAAAGTGATATTTTGAAAATCGCAAAAGAAAATGATATTACCTATGTTGAAGATTCAACAAATCAAGACAATTTATATTCACGAAATTTTATCAGAAATGTTGTGCTTCCAGAAATTGAAAAAAAATATCCTTCTGCCAAACAAAATTTGTTTGATTTTGGCAAACGATGCAAAGAAATGCAAGAGTTTGTTAAAAGCATGGTTGATGAAAATAAAATTAAAGGTGGCAAAAAAAGAGTTGAACTAGATTTAGATGTGTTAAATCAAAATTCAGTTTTAGTTCAAGAATACATAAAAAGATGTTTTAACAAACTTGGAATTTTTTATGATATTGAATCAAAGCACTATGAACTTGTTTCAAAACTAAACAATCTTCAAACGGGCAGTATTTTAAACTTGCCACATAAAGTTACAGTTAAAAGGTCATACGACAAGATTATTTTTATAAAAGAAAACGATAAAACTGATAATGGTTTTAAAATTCCATTTGCATTTGGTGAAACCTACTTTGAAAATTTTGGAAGGGTAAAAATAGAAATTGTTAAGGATAGTCCTGTTTTTGAAAGGGGAAGTTTTTTTGCTGATTATGACAAACTTAAAGGTTCAATTTGGCGAACAAAAGAAGCAAATGACACTTTTAAAAAGTTTGGTGGTGGAACAAAGCCTCTTTCAAGATATTTTATTGATAAAAAGATTGAAAATGATGAGCGGGCAAAAATTCCTATTTTAACCTTGAATAATAAGGTTTTGGTTGTGTTTGGTTTTGATATCAGTGATGAAATAAAGGTTAATCAAAACACAAAAACCATTGTTAAATTTGAATTTGAAAAACAATCTGTTGACAATTTTAGTTAAAAAAAATTATAATAAAAATATAAGAAAAAAGGGAAGAGCAATGTTTAAAAAGAGATTTAGCATTTTAAAGTTTGTTGGTTTTGTTCTGCTTGCGGCAGTTGTTCTTTTCTTTGTTTTTAAAGCATCAATAACGGGTAATATTGTTTAAATGAAAAAAGATAAGTCAGGTTTTTGGGGAAAGATAATAATAACACTTTGTGTTATAATTGCCATTTTTGCAGGTGGCTATTTTTTCCTTGACAGGCTTGTTATTCCTAAATATTTCGGGCAGTATGGCATTAATAGTGTGCCCGACCTTGTGGGTGTGGTGTCGTCACTTTATAAAAGTCCAAATGAATCAAAACTTGTAACTAATGGCTATACGGCTGTCGATTTAAAAAATGCAATAACAAAACTTCAAGCAAGTGGATACAAAATTGCTGACGATGGAACGGTTAATCCTGATGACTATGACAATTTTAAAGGCGACAAACCAGTTAGTTTAACAGACAAAGAGTTTGCCGCAGTCTGCAACAAAATGGTGAATGATGGAATGCTTGTTGATGCTCTTCCAAACCTTAATTACTTGAATGTTTTAAATATAACTCTTTTGCAAGTTGAAATTACCCCTGAAGATGAGTCTTTTGATGGTGAAGGATACACTTCAGCAAACATGAGTTTGATTATAAAAATTGATACAACTGATGTTCGTGAACAAATTGCAGAACAAATGCAAACTCCACTATTTTTGCTGAATATGATTATTCCAGACACTTTATATTTTTCAGTTTCTTATGACTTTGATTTAACTGCAACCGACTCTGACCGAACAAATGGTTCTATTGCCATAAATGGCAGGTCTGCCGAGCAAAGCGAACTTTTGATCAATCTTTTAATAGACTTCATTTTTCCAGAAGAAGATGACATGAATCTTGAAAAATTCACAATGGCAGTTGGAGATGTTGCTCTTAAAGGCATTGATGCCCTTGGTAATTTTAAGTTTATGAAAGATATGGGCGTAAACAAAGAAAATGGATTTTTAATAAATGCTAAATAGAAAAACAAGTGATTTCACTTGTTTTTTTGCTTTTTTACATATAATTTTTGCAAACTTTTAATTAATTTTTTAAAAAATAATAATAAATATAATTTTATAACCATATTTTGTTTGAAAAAAAGAAAAAAATTGATATCATAAAATTAAATAAAAGGGGAGGTTTCAACATGAAAGAGAAAAATTTGTTTTCAAGACTTGCAAGTGGTCTTTGTTTGCTCTTATCAATCTTATTAATAACAACATTCTTTATGCCAGTTTATAAAATTTCTTTACCAGCAAGTGAATTGGTTGAAAAAGAATCAAGTGTATCTTTTAGTAATTTTGATATAATTATGGCAACAACCTATGACAGTTTTGAAGATTATATTGGGCAAGATGCTGAAGAAACATTAACAAAACTTGCAGCATATAGTGCAGCAAAATCAGATGATCAAACATTGCTTTTTGTTGTAATGGCACATGCAGTATTAATTGTTTTGTCATTGATAGCATTGATTGTTAGTATTGTTGGTGTATGTAAGCGTGGAACTGGTGGTGGTTCAATCACAATGGGTGTGCTACTAACATTGGTTGGTATTTTATTTGCAGTGTTTGTGAATATGACAGAAAATTACAGTATGGCATCAGGTGTTTATGTTGCATTAGTTTTTAGTATAGTATTTTTAGTTTTGTCTATAGTTGGAAAAATATTAAGAACAAAGAACAAAAAAGCATAAAAGAAAAAATTAGTTAAAAAAGATAAAAAAGATAATGAGAAGAATTTCATTATCTTTTTTTATTTATAATAACAAAGGCATTATTTAATTATGATTTTGCCTATTTCAACAAGAGGAATAATTGAAATGCTAACACCAGCAACAATGAGCCACTCGACTGCTGAAATTGAAACCAGTCCAAAGATATTTGCAAAAAATGGAATAAAGTAAACCGCTAAAATCATAGCAAATAATAAAATGAAACTAAAATTGAAAAATTTGTTTTTTAAGATGTTTATTTTGAATATACTGCCCTCTGTTTTGCAATTTATTGCATGAATAATTTGCATTAAGCAAATGGTTAAAAACACCATGGTGCTTGCAACTTCTTCGCCCGAAAAATGTCTTGCACAAACAAACATGATAAGAACAACCAGTGATTGAATAAAACCTTGATATATTATTGAAGAGCCCGTTTTGCCTGAAAGCAGTGATTTTTTGGGATCTCGTGGTGGTTTTTCCATAATATTTTTGTTAGATGGTTCAATGCCAAGTGCGAAGGCGGGCAGGCTGTCGGTAACAAGGTTTATAAATAGAATTTGCACGGGAAGCAGAAACACAGCTTGGGGCATAACAAGTGAGGTTACAAAAATTCCCATTACTTCAACAATGTTGGTTGAAAGCAAAAATAAAATTGTTTTTGATATGTTTTGATAGATTGTTCTGCCTTCTTTAATAGCCACAACAATGCTTGAAAAATTGTCGTCAGAAATAATGATGTCAGAAACTTCTTTTGTTACATCGGTGCCCGTTTGCCCCATACAAACGCCTATGTTTGCAGACTTAATGCTGGGTGCATCATTAACACCATCACCAGTCATTGCAACAATGTTACCTTGTTTTTTGAGTGCTTTAACAATTTTAAGTTTATGTTCAGGTGTAACCCTTGCAAAAACTCGGTAATTTAGAATGATTTTAGAAAGTTCTTCTTCATTTAATTTTGAAAGTGTTTCACCTGTGATAACTTCTTTTTGTGATTTTGCAAGTCCAATGGTTTTTGCTATTGAAAAGGCAGTGGCGGGGTGGTCGCCCGTTATCATAATGGTAACAAGCCCTGCTTTTTTGCAGGTTTTAATGGCTTCAAAAACCTCGGGTCTTGGCGGGTCAATAATGCCAACAAATCCAACAAAAACAAGGTTGTTTTCATCAAGTGATTTTGGGTTGGTTTTTGTTGCAAGTGCAATAACTCTTTCGCCTTGCTCGCAAATTTTGTCGTTTGAAGATAAGATTTTTTGTTTTAATTTTTCGGTTAGTGGCAATGGCTTGTTATCAATAAAAATATGCGAACACTTTGGAAGAATGTAGTCAAGAGCACCTTTTGTGTAAAGGTGTTTTTCATCATCTTCATTGCAAATAACCGACATTATTTTCTTTTTTGAATTAAATTCACTTTCATTAATTCTTTTGTATTTTGTCTTCATTAAGGTGGTGTCAATTTTATGTTTCTGCAAAAATTTAACTATTGCTGTTTCGGTGGCATCGGCAATGATTTTGTTTGATTTATCAATATCAGCATTGTTGCAGAGTGCACAAGTTTTAATAAGGGGAGAACTTTCAGTTGCAACAAAATTTGACTCATCAATAAGTTCTGCATTAAAGTAAATGTGTTTGATTGCCATTTGGTTTTGGGTTATTGTTCCGGTTTTATCTGAACAAATAACATTGCAACAACCCAGTGTTTCAACAGCAGATAGTTTTTTTATGACAGCATTTTTGTGGGCGAGTTTTTGAACACCCAGTGCCATTATTATTGTTATAACGGCGGGCAAACTTTCAGGAATGGCAGCAACTGCAAGTGCAACAGCAGTTAAAAGTGCATCTAACACAGATATGTTTTTATTTAAGATAATTTGAACCAAAAAAACAATAAAAACAATTCCTAAAACTCCAAATGTGATAACTTTTCCAATTTTATCAATATTTTTTTCAAGTGGAGTTTTTTCTTTTATTTGAGTATTTAAAATTTTTGCAATTTTGCCAATTTCGGTATTTTTTCCAACGGCAAAAACAACACCCTTTGCACTGCCCGAAGTGACGGTTGTTCCCGAATAACAGCAGTTGGTTTGATCGGCAAGTGGAACATCTTTTTTATTTATAGTTTGAGGGTTTTTGTTAACTGAATGGCTTTCACCTGTTAACGAACTCTCATTGCAGGCAAAGTTGTTACATTCAAAAAGTCTGATATCGGCAGGCACATAGTCGCCAGTTTTCAAAAGAACAACATCGCCAACAACAAGGTCATGGACTTTGATTTTTTCTTCAATTCCATTTCGTAAAACCCGTGCAAAAGGTTCAGTTTTTTGAGCGAGGGCAAGTAGTGCATTTTCGGCTTTTTGTTCTTGAACAACCCCAACAATAGCGTTGATAATCACAATAACAAAAATCAAAATACCTTCAAAAAGGCCCTCAAGGTCATGGTTAATTATTGCACTGACTTCGCTTATTATTGCAGAGATTAGAAGTATAATAATCATGATGTTTTTAAACTGAAGCAGAAGTCTTTTAAAAAAACTTGTGCGTTTTTGTTTTTCAAGTTCATTTTTACCAAATTTTTCTTGACGAGAGCTAACAGTGTTTTTGTTAATTCCAAACTTGTTTGAGTCAAGTTCTTTAAAAAGAATATCAATATCTTTGTTATAGTAAGCCAAAATAAAACTCCTTTAGTTAAGTTATATTATTTGGCAATAAAAAAAATGCAACTTGTGCGTTGCATTTTAACAAACAACATATTCTGCTGAATCAGCCGAAATCATTGAAAGTTTATTTTTTGGAAGTTGAATGGTTGAAACAGCCTTTGCTTTAATTCGCTTCATAATTTGCTGTTCACAAAGTGAAATTGCACGGTCAGTTCCAACAATAACATGGTCAAGAACATCAATGGAGTTAAGCAGACAACTGCATAAAAGTGAATAAGTAAAACTGCAATCTTCGTCGCTCATAACACCCTTGCCGTTTGGGTGATTGTGACTAATTATGATTCTGCTACACTTTGTGTCGAGAGCAAAAGAGGTTATGTTTCTGATTTGAACATTAACTTCGTCCATAGTTCCCGAACTGATAAGTTTAACTTTTTTAATTCGGTTTGATTTTGTTAGGCAAATAATATAAAATTGTTCAACTTCAACACCAACATAAAGTTTAGAACAAAATTCTTTTGCTTTTGCGGTTGAAGAAATGTAGTCTTCAGGATTTGGAAAGTTTGTTAAGGTTATAAGATTAGAGATAAGTTTTATTAAAATTGCAGAATTTTCTTTTATACCTTTAACTTTAACAAGTTCATTAACTTCGGCAGATAAAATATCTTTAATTGAACCAAATTCATCTAAAAGTGCGTGGGCGATTGGGTTGGTATCTTTTTGCGGAATTGAATAAAACAAAAGAAGTTCAACCTTTTGAATATCTGAAAGAGAATTAAAACCACTATTTAAAAATTGACTTTTTAGCCGTGACCTATGGTCTTTGTGAATGTTCTTTTTTGCAGGTTTTTGGGTTTGTTGATTTATTTTGTTTTTATCGTTCATTTTAATTGCAGTTTCAAGATTACTTTCACTATCTAAAATTTTTAAAGAAACAGGTTCTTCTGCTTTGGCTCTGCCATAATTTCGTAGGTCCATGAGTCACCTCTGTGTTACAATTTCTAGCATATTATAACACAAGAATTAAAATCTAAAAAATATTTTGTGTTGTTAATGTAAACATTTTAAAAAATGAATTGCATAAATTAATAAAAGTAATTATAATATCTTTGTTAAAAAAAGGGGTGTATTATGCTTAAATTACTTAAATATTTACAGAAAAAAGAAGTCGGAATGATTATTTTAAGCATAGGTTTCATCGTTTTGCAAGTTTGGCTTGACCTTGAAATTCCTGATTACATGAGCACAATAACAACACTTGTGCAAACACCGGGAAGTACAATTAATGACATACTTTTAAATGGTGGCTATATGCTTGCTTGTGCGGTTGCAAGTGCAATAACAACAATTATTGTTGGATTCCTTGCAGCAAAAATTGCTTCAAGGCTTGCAAGAAGAATTCGTTCGCTTGTGTTTAACAAAGTTGTAAATTTTTCAATGGCAGAAGTAAAGCACTTTTCAACTGCAAGTTTAATCACAAGAACAACAAACGATATTTCTCAAATTCAAATGATAATTGCCATGGGTCTTCAACTTTTGGTTCGTGCACCTGTTATGGCAATTTGGGCTATTTGCAAAATAACGAGCAAAAGTTTTGAATGGACTCTTGCAACGGCTATTGCGGTTGTATTTTTAATGGTGGTTATAATTACTGTTATTGCAGTTTCTGTTCCAAAATTCAGAAAAATTCAAACCTATATTGATAATCTTAACAGAGTTAGCCGTGAAAGTTTAACAGGAACAAGGGTTGTTCGTGCGTTCAATGCAGAAGAGTATCAAAACAATAAATTTGAAAAGGCAAATGATGACATCACAAAAACACATTTGTTTATCAACAAATTTATGTCAGTTTTTGACCCAGCCATGATGATTGTTATGAATGGTCTGCCACTTTCAATCTATGTTATTGGTGCATTTTTAATCAGCAATGCAGGCATGCTTGACAAACTTAAAATATTCAGCGATATGATGGTGTTTAGTTCATACGCAATTCAAGTTGTCATGAGTTTTGTTATGCTTGTTATGATTTTCTTTATGCTTCCAAGAGCACAAGTTTCTGCACGAAGAATCAACGAAGTTCTTCACACCAAACCAACAATACTTAGTGGTGAAGGAACTGACAAGCCAATCAAGGTTGGCGAAATTCAATTTGTTAATGTTGGTTTTAAATATCCTGATGCTGAAGAATATGTTTTGCATAACATAAATTTCAAAGCAGAAAAGGGTCAAGTTGTTGCGTTTATTGGTTCAACGGGCAGTGGCAAGAGCACACTTATTAACCTTGTTCCAAGAATATATGATGCAACTGAAGGTCAGGTTATTGTTGATGGTGTGAATGTTAAGGATTACACCATTGAGCAACTCAATAACAAAATTGGGTATATTTCACAAAAAGCCGTTTTGTTTTCAGGAACGGTTGAAAGCAACATAACCATGGGAACAAAAGATGGTCAAAAGCCAACTGCGGAAGATATTGACCGTGCACTTGAAATTTCACAGTCCAACTTTGTTAAGGAATGGCCAGATGGCATCAATTCAAGAATAGATCAAGGAGGAAAGAATGTTTCAGGTGGTCAAAAACAAAGACTTTCAATAGCAAGAGCACTTGCAAGAAATCCAGAAATTTTGATTTTTGATGATAGTTTTTCTGCACTTGACTATAAAACAGATAAAATGTTAAGGCAGGCAATTCATGAAAAACTTTCAGACACAACATGCCTTATTGTTGCACAGCGTATTGGAACAATCAAAGATGCTGATAAAATTATTGTGCTTGATAGTGGTCATATTGTTGGCGAAGGCACTCATGAAGAACTTATGCAAAACTGCAAAATCTATAAGGAGATTGCATTGTCACAACTATCGAAGGAGGAACTGAAAAATGCCTAGATTTGGTAATAATAGTGCTCCTCAAAAAGCGAAGAACACAAAACAATCAATAGCAAAACTTTTAAAATACATAAAATCATTCGCACCAATGTTAATAATTGCAATAGTGTTAGTTGTTGGTGCAACAATTTGCAGGCTTGTTGGTCCAAATCAACTCGGAAAAATAACCGATATGATAACTCAAGCCATTCCACAGATAAAAGATAACATAATAATTTCACCGGGAATTGAAATAAACCTTG
Organism: uncultured Clostridia bacterium; assembly: GCA_944381185.1. Taxonomy (GTDB): domain Bacteria; phylum Bacillota; class Clostridia; order Christensenellales; family UBA1242; genus RGIG1681. The sequence goes on along the minus strand of CALWKE010000001.1, from coordinate 324,022 downwards.
CTGAAATTATGGATATTGCATTCTTGCTTATTGGGCTATTTGTTTTCAGTTTTGTTGCAAACTACATCGCAAATGTTTTAATTGGAACTGTTTGCTTTAAAATGAGTAAAAATTTAAGGCAAGATATTGCAGAAAAAATCAATAGACTTCCACTGAAGTATCTTGACAGAAAACCTTATGGTGATGTGCTTTCAACAGTAACAAACGATGTTGATATGCTTGGTCAAACACTTCAACAAAGTGCGTCAAGTTTGGTTGGTGCAATCATCTTGTTCTTGGGTTCACTTATCATGATGTTTGTGACAAATTGGATAATGGCACTTTCTGCCATCGCATCAACGGTTATTGGTTTTGCAATAATGATTTTAATCATTTCAAAATCACAAAAATACTTTATACAGCAACAAGAGAGTCTTGGCGAAGTTGATGGCGTTGTTGAAGAAATTTATTCGGGGCAAAACATTGTTAAAACCTATAACGCAACGGGCGAAGTTACTGATAAGTTCGAAAGGGTAAACAAAAAACTTTACACAAGTGCATGGAAATCTCAATTTATTTCAGGTATCATGCAACCAATAATGGGCTTTGTTGGCAATTTGGGCTATGTTGTTGTTTGCGTTGTTGGTGCAGTTCTCACAATGAAGGGCATGACATCATTTGGCGTTATTGCTTCGTTCATGATCTATATCAGATTTTTCACAAATCCACTTTCACAAATTGCACAAGCCATGACAAGTATTCAAACGGCAGCGGCTGCCAGTGAAAGAGTTTTTGAATTTTTGGAAGAGGAAGAAATTTCTGACGAGTCAACAAAAGAGATGACGGTTGACATTTCAAAAATTAAAGGTAATGTTAAAATCAGACATGTCAAATTTGGTTATGATCCAGACAAACTTATAATTCATGATTTTTCAGCAGATGTCAAAGCAGGGCAAAAGGTTGCTATTGTTGGCCCAACAGGTGCAGGAAAAACAACTATTGTTAATTTGCTTATGAGATTTTATGAAGTTAACAGCGGAAAGATAACTATTGACGGAATTTCAATAAGTGATATGACAAGGTCTGAACTTCGTGAAATCTTTTCAATGGTTCTTCAAGATACTTGGCTTTTTGAAGGCACAATTCGTGAAAACCTTGTTTATAACAAAGAGGGTATAACCGATGAAGACCTTGACAGGGTTTGTGAAGCCTGCGGGCTCAGCCATTTCATTAAAACATTATCAAATGGCTATGACACAATTTTGTCAGACGAAACAAATGTTTCGGTTGGTCAAAAACAATTACTCACCATTGCAAGAGCAATGCTTCAAAACACGCCAATGTTAATTTTGGACGAGGCAACAAGTAATGTTGACACTCGAACAGAAGAACTCATTCAAAAGGCAATGGACAAACTTACAGAAAATCGAACAAGTTTCGTTATTGCTCACCGTCTTTCAACAATCAAAAATGCAGACTTAATTTTAGTGTTAAAGGACGGCGATGTCATTGAGTCGGGCACTCATAAAGAGCTTATTAAGCAAAAAGGTTTCTATGCTGACCTTTATAACAGCCAGTTCTCGCTTGAAGGTGCCGAAGTAACAGAATAAAAAATAAAAAGTTCCCATAAAAGGGAATTTTTTATTTTCTAAAAATATAAAAGCAAATTGTTTGCCGAAAATAAAAAATTAATATAAAATAAATGTATGGAAAATGAAGTTATTTCAACAAAATGTAAAAATTGTGGCAGTGAACTTGTTTTTGACCCTAAAACTCGTTGTTTGAAATGCAAACATTGCGATTCAAACTATTTTTTGCCAAGCAAAAATGAAGATGCAGTTTTGGTTAGGCAATATAGTGAAAATTTTCACCCAAATCAACTCTGTCAGTTTTTGAAGGCTTATAAGTGCAGTGCCTGTGGCAATGTTTATTATATGTCTAGTGATGAAAAATCGAAAAAATGTATGAATTGTGGCAACTCTTCAAGCACACTTATTGAAGATGAAGGCTATTCAGCAGATGGAATAATTCCATTTAAAATAACAAAGGAAGAAGCAACAAAAAAATTTAGAGAATATTTAAGAACTCATTTCAATATTCCTCGTGACTTGAAAAAACTTGCAGCAAATGGCAAGTTGATGGGTGTGTTTGTTCCGGTTTGGAATTTTTCGTTCAATGTGTCTGCAACCTACAGTGCGAATGCAACGGAACTTCGAAAAGATTCAGGCGGAGCATATTACAGCATTTCAAAGCCGGTGTTTGGTGATAAAATTCAAAGAGTAAAATCTTATGATGAAACTGCAACAAGCACTCAAGATGATGTTCTTCTTGAACTTTTTGATGAAGATGATTATGCTGATATAATTCCTTTTGTACCAGAATATACCTATGGTTACCGCGTTGACTCTGCGAATAAAGATATTCATGAATATTATTATGACATCACAAAAAAAGCCGAACAAAAAATGGAAAGCAAAATAAAAAAAGAAATCCTTTCAAAATATAAAGAGGTCAGCGATATTGATGTTGAGGCAAAGGCAGAAGATGTGTTTTTCAACTTCACCTATGTGCCAGTTTATGTAAACACATTTGAGTATAAGGGTAAGTATTACAAAACTTATGTCAGTGGAACAACGGGCAAAGTTGTTGGCAATCCACCAACTTCCTTTCTAAAAAAGGTTGGAACATTTTTCAAATTTGTTGCACTTGTTGGGCTTGTTGCACTTATTGCATGGCTGTTTATGAAGTAAAAAAAGAGCATGGTTTTATGCTCTTTTTTTATTGTCTAAAATTATGTTGTATTGTTACTTTTGGCAAGAAAAGTCATATTATAAAAATATTTGATACTTTATGTTTTTATCAAGGTTTTCAAGAAAGATTTCTTCATCTTCTTTTGAGCCAACAATTGCATTATAGTGAACGGGAACAGCAAGGTCGGGTTTTATTTTATTCACAAGAATGGCTGCCTCTTCGGCATTCATGGTGTATGTTCCACCAATTGGCACAAATAAAACATTTGTTTTAAGGGTTTCATGTTCGGGAATTTCGTCGGTGTCGCCTAAAATTGTGTAGGTAATACTATCAATTTTAAAAACATATCCAACCCAGCCAAATTCTTTTTTATGAAAATTTTTGTTTATGTTATATGCAGGAATAACTTTAACTTCAAAATTATCAAATTTTAATTCTTGATTAGGTTCAACATAAAATTTTTCATGGTTAGGGAAGTTTTCTTCCAAGGTTTTTTGTGCATCTTTTGGTGCAACAAAAATGGTTTCTTTTGAAATGATTTTTTTGATGTCTTCAAGGCTCAAGTGGTCATAGTGTGTGTGAGTAATAAAAATATATTTTGCTTTTTTGTTTGTTTCAGTTATGCCATAAGGGTCAATAAAAATATCATTAATTTGAATTGAACTGTGGTTGTTTACATTAATCATCATACTTTTCTCCTATTTCATTTTCTAAAAGTTTTTTAAGTTCTTCAAGTTCACTTTTCATGGTTGAAGCCCCTGCAGTTATTCCAATTTTCATGTCTTTTGAAAGTTTGATATTGTTCTTTTTTAGTTCAGTTTTAAAGTCGTTTATATCTTCAAGAAAAATTGTTGGTGCATAAGAACTAACATTATTAAAAAGTTCAATGGTGTTGCTTGATTTTTTTCCACCAACAACAAACATAAGGTCACTTGTCTTTGCAAGTTTAGCAGAATAGATGTTGATTTGCTTTTGTGCATTGCAAATTGATTTGTTAATTACGCATAAAATATTATTTTCTTCGCAAAAAGCTTTAATTTTTTCTAAAATTTTATCAGCCTTTGCCTCATTGAATGTGGTTTGACAGGTAACATAAACTTTGTTTAAGTTGATGTTTAGTTTATTCAAATCGTCTTCATCTTCAACAAGAATTGGCTTGGTTGTTGAGTATCCAACCGACCCCGCAATTTCAGGGTGCATAATGCCAGAAGTCTTTCCATATTTTCCAATAATTATGACCATGTAGCCATCTTTGCTAAACTTTTCAATTTCTTCATGAATTTTTTTTACATTAATGCAGGTGCAATCAACAAAGTCAATACCATTTTTTTTAAGGTAATCATAGGTTTCAGGTGGTTCGCCATGTGCACGAAGAATAATTAGTTCATCTTTTTTTATTTGATTCAAATCATCTTTGATTGAAACGCCTTTCTCTTTAAGCATTTTATTCACATTATCATTGTGAACAATCTCTTTAAAAAGTGTTACTTTTTTATGATTTTGTAAGTTCTTTGTGGCAGTCAAAATTGCAAAATTGCATCCCGCACAAAGACCACAAACTTTAGATATAACAATATTTTCCATAACATCATTTTATCAAAGTTTGGTTTTATATTCAATTAAAATCACATAAAGCGGGCAATTATATTGCAAAACTTTTATAAAAACTATATAATTATAATGAGTAAATATGTAGGCAAGGCGAGCGATTATGGAGCAAAAGAAAAGTATTTTTAATAGCGGAATATATTTGGGTGTTGATGTTGGTTCAACCACAATAAAACTTGCACTTTTTAAAGATAATGAGCTTATTTATAAAACATATCAAAGACATTTGTCGATGATTAAATCAAAGGTTCTTGGTGAACTCAAAAAAATTGAGCCACTTATTGGTGACGAGAGTTTTCATCTTGCCTTTTCAGGCTCTTCAGGGCTTGGTGTGGCTAATGAAATAGGCGTGCCATTTGTTCAAGAAGTTTTTGCAACAAGTGAACTTGTTAAGGCTGTTGAAAAAGATACCAATGTTGTTATAGAACTTGGCGGAGAAGATGCAAAGGTAATATTTTTTGACCATGGAACTGATGAGCGTATGAATGGAACTTGTGCGGGTGGCACAGGTGCTTTTATTGACCAAATGGCAACGCTTATGAATGTTACAAATGAAGAACTTGACGAATTAAGTTTAAAATCAGAAAAAATTTATCCAATAGCATCAAGATGTGGAGTGTTTGCCAAAACAGATATTCAGCCACTTCTTAACCAAGGTGCAAGAAAAGAAGATATTTCTGCAAGCATCTATCAAGCAATAGTGAATCAAACAATTGCAGGGCTTGCACAGGGAAGAAAAATTGAAGGCAAAGTTATGTTTTTGGGTGGACCACTCACATTTTGCAAGGGGCTTCGAAAACAGTTTGTTGAAACACTTGAACTTTCACCAGAAAATGCAATATTTCCTGAATATGCACCCATTTCAGTTGCTGTGGGGGCTGCAATTTATTCATCAAAAATAAAAGAAACCTTCAATGTTCATGACCTTATTTCAAAGGTTAAAAGTTTGGATACAAAAAAGAAGGTGACAAAAACACTTGACCCACTTTTTGAAAGTCAAGATGAATATGATGAATTTTTGAAAAGACATTCAAAGGCAACTGTTGAAGAAATTCCAATTTCTGAATATTCAGGTGATGCCTATCTTGGAATTGACTGTGGAAGCACCACAACTAAACTTGTTTTGATATCAGATAGTAACCAAATAATTTATTCTTACTATAATTCAAATAATGGCAATCCAGTTGAAATAATAAAAAGTGAACTTGAAAAAATTTACACACTTATTGAAGGCAGAATTGTTATTCGTGGAAGTGTTGTAACGGGTTATGGCGAAGAACTTATCAAAAAGGCATTTAAAATAGACGCAGGTCTTGTTGAAACTTTGGCACATTACACCGCTGCAAAACATTTTAATCCAAATGTTGACTATATTTTGGATATTGGCGGGCAAGATATCAAGTGCTTTAAAATTCGCAAAAATGCTATTGACAGCATAAACCTTAATGAAGCATGTTCATCGGGTTGTGGGTCATTTATTGAAACTTTTGCAAAGTCGCTTGGCAAAGATATAAAAGAGTTTGCAAAACTTGGGCTTTTTGCATCTAACCCCGTTGACCTTGGTTCAAGGTGCACTGTGTTTATGAATTCGTCTGTTAAGCAGGCACAAAAAGATGGTGCTGAAATTGGAGATATTTCGGCAGGGCTTTCAATCAGCGTTGTAAAAAATGCAATATATAAGGTTATTCGTGAAGCATCTGCAAGTGCACTTGGCAAAAATATAGTTGTTCAGGGCGGAACATTTTTGAATGATGCAGTGCTTCGTGCCTTTGAAAAAGAACTGGGTTATAATGTTATTCGTCCTGTTATTTCGGGGCTTATGGGGGCTTATGGTTCGGCACTCTATGCAAAAACATTAAAACTTGAAAAATCTAATTTAATTTCACGAGAGGACCTTGAAAAATTTACGCACACATCAAAAATGGTTAAGTGCAATGGTTGTGGAAATCATTGCAATTTAACAATAAATCTGTTTAATGATGGTGAAAGATATATTTCAGGCAACCAATGTGAAAAGGGTGAAAGTTTGGGGGCAGAGCATGCCGATGTAATTCAACTTCCAAATCTGTTTAAATATAAGCAAGAAAAATTTAAAAAATTGTTTGATACCGAAGTTGATGAAAACAAAAAAACTATAGGCTTGCCAATGAGTCTTGGAATGTATGACCTTGCACCTTTTTGGAAAACTTTATTTGAAGAACTGGGCTTTAATGTTGTGTTTTCAGGGTTTTCAACAAAAAAAATCTATCAAAAAGGGCAATACACAATTCCATCAGACACAGTTTGCTATCCTGCGAAGGTTATGCATGGTCACATTTTTGAACTGCTTGACAAGAATGTTGATATAATTTTTTACCCATGCTTAACTTATAATGTTGATGAAAAAAATGGCGATAATCATTATAACTGTCCCGTGGTTGCCTATTACAGTGAACTGCTTGCATCAAATTTAGATGAACTTAAAAAAGTAGATTTTCTGTATCCATATCTTAATATCAACAGTGAAAAAGAACTTTCAAAAGAACTTGTTAAAATTTTTGCAAAATATCGCAAAATTGATGCAAAATCAATGAAAAATGCTATAAATATTGCAAAAATTGCCTATGAAAGATGGAAATTTGACATAAAACAAGAAGGCAAAAAGGCACTTGAATTTGCAAAAAATAATGATAGATATGCTTTAATTTTAGCGGGCAGACCATATCACATTGACCCAGAAATCAATCATGGCATTGATAAACTTGCAACAAGGCTTGGCTTTGTTGTTCTGTCAGAAGATAGTGTTGATGACATTGAACTAGCAACAAATCTTGGTGTTTTAAATCAATGGACGTTCCATGCAAGAATGTATAATGCTGCAAAATTTGCTTCAAAAAATAAAGATGTTGAACTTGTGCAACTTGTTTCATTTGGCTGTGGAATTGATGCAATAACAACTGATGAAGTTCGCTCTATCATGGAAAGTGAGGGCAAACTTTACACTCAAATTAAAATTGATGAAATAACAAATCTTGGAGCGGTTAAAATTAGACTTCGAAGTTTAAAAGGTGTGTTAGATGAAAAGAAAAATGAAAGAGAAAATGAAGATAATTGATGGCGTTATGTATGATGAAAATGGCGATGCAGTTTTCACAAAAGAGTGTAAAAAAGACTACACTCTGCTTGTTCCAACCATGCTTCCAATTCATTTTGCACTTTTAAAGAGCATGATTGAAGAGTTTGGTTACAAGGTTGAAGTTTTAGACTACCGTGGAAGTGAAGTTATTCAAACAGGTCTAAAATATGTTCATAACGACACTTGTTACCCAGCAACATTGGTTATTGGCGAACTTTTAGAAGCGGTGTTTTCGGGCAAATATGACACCCACAAAATTGCACTCGTAATTTCACAGACAGGTGGAGGGTGCCGTGCGTCAAACTATTTGTTTTTGCTTAAAAAAGCACTCAAAAAAGCGGGGTATGGCTACATTCCTGTGTTGTCATTTAATTTTAGTGGACTTAAAACACAGCCGGGCTTCAGGTTTTCAATACCAGAATTTTATGACCTTGCAAAGTGTTTGTTTTATGGCGACCTTTTGATGCTTTTAAAAAATCAATGTGAGCCTTATGAAGAAGAAAAGGGTGAAACTGAAAGGCTTGTTAATTTTTGGATAGACAAACTTTCAAAAGAGTTTAAAAATAAAAAATTTCGCAAATATAAGCATATTAAGTCAAATTATCCACTTATTATTGACAGTTTTGCGAAAATTAAAAGAAGTGATGAAGTTAAACCAAAGGTCGGAATTGTGGGTGAGATATTTGTAAAATACTCTCCGCTTGGTAACAATAACCTTGAAAAATTTTTGGTGAAAGAGGGTGCAGAGGTCTATGTTCCGGGACTTCTAGACTTTATGCTTTATTCTGTGTATAATAATGTTATAGACTTTGATTTATACGGAATGAAAAAGTTGACGGCAAAAGTTTCAAACTTAATCTATAAATTTTTGCTTAAAAAAGAAGAAGATATTATTGATGCTGTGAAAAGTGAAGGAACATTCATGCCACCAACACTGTTTTCGGAAACACTGAAATTTCGTGAAGGGTATATTAGTGAAGGTGTAAAAATGGGCGAAGGTTGGCTACTTACTGCTGAAATGGTTGAACTTATCAATAAGGGAATAAATAACATAATATGCACACAGCCCTTTGGTTGTCTTCCAAATCACATTGCGGGCAAAGGTGTAATGAAACAAATTCGTGAAAAAAATCCTAATGCAAACATAATTGCGATTGACTACGATGCCAGTGCTTCAAAAATCAATCAAGAGAACAGAATAAAACTTATGCTTTCAAATGCAAAGGAAAATTTATAATAAGGGGGAGTTTATGCAACAGATAACAGCGTTAAAAGACAAGTATGGAATTGATGCAAATTTAATTTTTGATACCTACAAATCTCTTCAACTTAAAACAGAATTTAATAAGGGTGTGCTTGCCACTGCTGATGAAATTGCTGAAATTTTAATAAAGTTAAAATTAGATGCCAAAAGTGTTTCGGCGGGGCTGATTTTTCCTTTTGCTGAAGAAGATAAAAATATTCTTGATGAGTTTAAAACTGATAAAGAAATATCGAATATGCTTCAAATGCTTTTTAAAATTGATGAGTATTCAGAAAATTACACCGACATTGATGGGCTCAAAGAAATGCTTATTGCCATAACAAAAGATATCAGGGTCATGATAATAAAAACTGCACAAATTCTTGTTTTTGCCCGAAAAAATGTAAAAAAATATGAAAATCAAGAAACAATTGAAGTTTTTAAAGAAATTGATGATATCTATGCACCAATTTCTGCAAGGCTTGGATTAAGTGAAATTAAATCAGAACTTCAAGACCTTTCTTTTGAATTTCATCACCCAAAAGAGCATCAAAGACTTAAAGAAGCCGTTAAAAATGAAACTCGAGCCAATACTCACATGATAAATGAAATGGTTAATAATTTAAAGACCATGCTCAAAGAAAATGGTGTTGAGTGCACTTGTTATGGAAGAATTAAGCACTTATCAAGCATTTATAACAAGTTAAAAACAAAGGCGGGAACACTCAAAAATATATATGATATTGCCGCCGTTCGAATTTTGGTGAATAATGTCAGTGAGTGTTACACGGCGCTGGGTCTTGTGCATGCAAAATTTGTGCCTGTTGACGGAAGGTTTAAAGATTATATTGCAAACCCAAAACCAAATGGATATCAGTCACTTCACACGACTGTTTACTTTAAAAAAGAATTTTTTGAGGTTCAAATCAGAACATATCAAATGCATGATTTTGCTGAATATGGTGTTGCTGCTCACTTTTTATATAAAGAGCATAAGCGAAATCTTGCGGGGCTTGATAACAAACTTTTATGGATAAGAAAACTTCTTGAAAACAAAGAAAATGTTTCAAGTGAAAAACTTCTTGAAGAACTTAAAACAGATGTTTATCTTGGTGAGATTTTTGTTCAGACACCAATGGGCAAGGTAATAAAACTTGTTGAAAATTCAACACCTATTGACTTTGCTTATGCAATTCACACTGATATTGGAAATAAGTGCGTTGGTGCGAAGGTCAATGGACGAATGGTTCCACTCACATCGTCGCTTGCAAATGGTGACATGGTTGAAATTTTAACTGCACAAAATTCAAAAGGTCCATCAAGAGATTGGCTTAAAAAAGTTAAGATGCAGTCAACTAAAGATAAAATTAACAACTACTTCAAAAAGCAAATGAAAGAAGAGAACATCAAGCTTGGAAAGTCGATGCTTGAACAATATGCAAAAAGTAATGACATTGTGCTCTCTTCGCTTATGAAAGATGAGTGGGTAAGTCAAATTTTAAAAAAGAATGCGTACTTGTCGGTTGATGAACTTTATGCTTCAATTGGCTATGGCTCACTTACGGCAGACAAACTTGTTCATAGACTTTTAAATTTCAAGGCAATTGAAGAGAAGAAAAATAAAGTTGTCACCGAAGTTTCAAAAGCCCCACTTAAAATTGAAAATAATTCAGATATTATTGGAGCCGAGGGAACGCTTACAAAATATTGCAAATGTTGCAACCCAATTCCGGGTGACGATATCATTGGTTATGTTTCAAGGGGTCGTGGAATAATAATACATAAAAAATCTTGTGAAAATATTGAAAAACTTGATAAGTCAAGAATGATAAAAGTTGACTGGAATTTGAGCAAAGATAAAGATTATAGTTTTACTTCAATAGTTGATGTTATTGCAAAAAATTCAGGCAATATTTATCTTGAAATAACAAATTCATTAAGTGAGTTAGGAATAAAGGTTTCTTCGCTTAACACCACTCAAAACAAACAGGGTGAACTTATGCTTAAAATTGGAGTTGTCATTAAAGATAAAGACGAACTTGCAAAAGTAAAAAATAAGCTTTCTTCACTTTCATCAGTCTATGAGGTTAAATGATGACTAATTTTAGTATAGAGAATTTTCAAAAAATGTTGTTTTCTAATAAAAAATATGAAAATGAATTAGATAAAGAAAGGCATGCAAGAATAATAAATACCAAAAGAGAAATCATTGGCGTAAGCATGGCAAATATTCGAAAAATTGCAAAAACTATTTCAAAGGAAAATTGTCAAGAATTTTTAGAATTTTCAAAAACTAGAAATTTTTTAGATGAATATTATGAAGAAATTTTGATTGAAGGTCTTGTTATTGCCAATTTAAAAGATTTTGAAAATATGACAAACAATTTGTCTTGGTGGCTTGAAAAGATTGATAGTTGGGCATTTGTTGATTCGGTTTGTTCAACCATGAAAAATTTGAAAAATTATCAAGATGAAAAATATTTTGATTATTTTTATAATCTATGCTATTCTAATCAAGAGTTTATTTCAAGATTTGGAATAATTTCAATTATGTGCAACTATTTAAATGAAAAATATATTGATAGAATAATTTATATGTGTAAAAATGTTGCAAATGATGCTTTTTATGTTCAAATGGGAATAGCTTGGCTTGTCAGCGTTTGCTTTGTTAAGTTTAGAGAAAAAACTTTTGAACTTATAAAAAGTAAAACTCTTCCAAAATTTGTGCAAAATAAAAGCATTTCAAAATGTCATGATAGTTATCGAGTCAAGAGAGAAGATAAAGAGTTATTAAAGAAATTTAGAAAATAAAAAAATGGATAAATATTATTTTTTATCCATTTTTTTATTATTTTTTATTATTTTTTGCGTTTTTTAAAATTCTTTAACATTTTCACGGGCAAGCAAAACCTCAATTGCATCTTCTTTTGTGATGTTTCCATGAATAACATCATAAACTGCTTGAGTAATAGGAAGCTCAACATTAACTTGACTTGCAAGGTTTAATAAAGCCGAAGAAGTTGCAACACCTTCAGCAAGTTTATCAAATTTTTCGCCTTTTGCAAAGGCTTCACCCCACATTCTGTTATGTGAATATTTTGAAAAAAGTGTTGCTTCATAATCGCCCAAATGGCAAAGACCATAGGCAGAAAGTTCGTTACCACCACAGGCTTTAATTAGTCTTGATATCTCACGAGCACCACGAGCCATAAGTGCACCTTTAAGTGAAGAATATCCCATGCCATCAAGAAGCCCCGCCGCAATGCCCATAACATTTTTAGATGCTGCACCAATTTCGGAGCCAACAATATCTTGCCCTTGATAGAATCTTATTAAATTAGAACGCAAATAATTAGCCAGAAAAAGAGAAAGTTCGCTGTTATATGAATCAATAATCATAACACTAGGTATTCCGTTGACAAAAGATTGAATGTGTCCCGGTCCAACCCAAACAGCAATATTATTTCGGTTGACACCTTCTTCAATTAAAATTGTTGAAAGGCGGTCACCAGATGTTTCTTCAAGCCCCTTCATGCAAAGAATAAATTTTTTATCTTGATAACCACTGATTTGTTTTACGCTCTGCATAAGTTCACGAACGGCTTGTGAACTGATTGAAATAATAATGTATTCACTTGCGTCAATGGCTTTTTTAAGGTCGGTTGTCAAATCTATAGTTTCGGGAAGTGTGACATATTCGTTTTTGCGTGTTTTAATAAGATTTTCAATTTCTGGAAAACCCTTTCTTCCCCAAACTGTTACTTTGTTGCCATTTTTGTCAAGATACCATGCGATAAATGAGCCCCATCTTCCGCACCCAAGTAATGTAAATTTCATAAAATGCTCCTTAACGCATATATAATACCATAAATTTATGTATTTTTAAAATTGTTTTAACGAGATTTTTAATTTAATAAAAAATATTTGTAAATTTTAAATTGTAAAATTTTACAAAATTTGATATCATGTTGATATGGAAAGTTTTTTTTCAAACTTTTTAACTGCACTTGATGAATTAGAGTTTGAGTTTGATGAGTTAAATTCATTAATTTCACGAGTTGAAGTTGCTTCAGACAGCAAACTTTATTCCTTTTATTATAAGCAATTTGTGAGAATTTCACCAATTGTTAACTTTTATAAAAAATATAAAGGTTTGTTGAATGAAATTGAAGACGCTAAAATTCAAAAAATTGATAATTCACTCATTGAAAGTCTTGAAACGGAAAAACTAGGTCTTGAAAATAAGATGTTTGAATGTTTTGAAAATCTGCAAAATTTTGAAAAACAAAAAGTTAGAGTTGAAATTTCAAACAAAGAAAATGATGTTGAATTTATCAATTTATTTTTTGATTCAATAAAGAACTTTTGCATGAATGAAAATTATATGTATATGGTTTTAAAAAATGAAACAAACAGCAAGGTTATTCAGGTTTCAGGTGAGGGTGTTTTTGAAAAACTTAAATTTGCAAATGGTCTTTTTAAAGAAGTGAAAAACGGAAAAGAAAGCAAACTTATTGTTGTGACATTAAGAGAACTTGAAGAAGATATTCAAATTCATGATGAAGATTTGGTTATTGAAACTTTAAAGTCAAGTGGTGCGGGTGGTCAACACATAAACAAAACAGAGTCGGCTGTCAGAATAACTCATAGACCAACAGGGATTTCTGTTAAGTGTGAAGATGAGCGGTCGCAGATTCAAAACAAAGAAAAGGCACTGTTTTTGCTTCGAAATAAAATAATGCAAAATTACGCAAAAAAAAGTGAAAATTATATAAAAAATCAGCGAAATAGTCTAAAAAATTTAATATTTTCAAACACTTCAGTTGCAATTTTTGATTTTGATAAAAATTGTTTTATTCTTTTAAATCCAAAAAAAGAGTTAAATTTGAAAGAAATATTAAAAGGAGATTTTAGCAAAATTTATAGGTAAACTATGGCAGAAGAATTGGGATTGAGCATAGAGGTAAACACAAACAAACAGATACTTTCAAGTGAAACAAGAATTTTTAAAACGGAAAGTTTTTTTTATCAAACAAAAAAAATTGCAAATATTGATAAGTTGATTTTAAAAATTTCTGAAAGCCTTTCACTAATTCAAAAAGATATTGAAAAAAAATATTTAAGTGAAAAAACATTTTTGGTTTCAACGCTCGGCAAAGAGTTTTCGTTTTATGTTAAATTTGGTTTTTCTTTGCAAATGTCAAATATTTTAGAAAGAGATATTTTTTTTGTGGGGTTTGACAACCAAGATGAAAAGTTGAGGTCTAATGACCAAAGGGTAAATGCCTTTTTAAAACTCAATAAAATTTTTAATATAACAGTTATGCCAACAAATTTTGAAATTGCAGAAGCTGAATTAAAAAAACTTTATTATGTTTCAAATTCTGATTTTGTTAATTTTCCGATGCTTTCAGAAAAACAGCAAAAACTTGTTGAAATTGAAAATCAAAATGTTTTGGTTCAGGGTGTGGCTGGAAGTGGAAAGACAAATATTTGTATCAGCAAAATAATTTTTACTGCATGTCGAGGCTATACAGGCAGAATTTTATATACAACTTATTCAAGAGGTCTGCTAATCGACACAAAAAACAGAGTTGATATTTTTAAAAATAATCTTAAAAATTTTGTTGAAGATTACAAAAATGGCAGGCTTGTTTTTACTGATAAAAATCACAAAAAAGCGATAGAAAACAGGCTGGGTATTTACATTGTTTGTGACAGTGAAACAAATCTTTTTAAAAGGCTTTTAGAAATTGTTGATTTTCTTGAAAATAATGTTGATTATTTTTTGATTGAAGATATTTATAAAAATGTTTTAGGTGAAGAGTTTGAAATGTCTTCAGAAAAAATTTTTAATGAAGAATTTTTAAAAAATATAAATAATCATCAATTAAAAAGCCGATTTGAAAAACTAAAAAATTTATCTTATTCGGTATGTTACAAAGAAATCTATGGTATTATTTTTGGCTCTTTTCAAGATAGTGGCTTAAACATGCTTTCTTTTAGTGACTATGCAAAAAAGAGAAGTAATAGTTTTGAGAAAGTTGAAATTGAAACAATTTACTCACTTGCAAAAGCCTACCAAGATTTTCAAAAAACGCAAAATTATCTTGATAATAATATAATTTCATATAAATTATTAAAAAATTCTCAAAAAATTGAAAAACATTCACTTTCAATTATTGATGAAGTTCAAGATTTTACTGAAATTAATTTGCATTTGCTTGATAGTTTGTCGCTTAAACTTTTTGCTGTTGGCGATGCTCTTCAAATGATAAATCCAACATATTTTAGCTTTGCTGGGCTAAAACGAATAATGTATAAAGAAGATGTGACAACAGTTGCTGAACTTGAATGTAATTATCGAAACAATAAAAAGATTGTTGAAATTCTTGATAGTCTTGGCGAGATTAACATAAAAGAATTCGGAACACATAGCTTTGTTTTGTCGGGTGAAAGCATTGATGAGGGAACATTGTCATCTGCTATATATTCAAGTGACCATGTGTTTTTAGATAAACTTAAAAGTCAAAAATTCGAAAATTTTACCATACTTGTCAATGACCAAAACGAAAAGCAAAAACTTCGAAATATCTTTAAACGTCAAGAAATTTTAACAATATCAGAAATCAAGGGGCTTGAAAGAGATACGGTTTTACTGTATAATGTGCTTTCAAACAACTATGACAAGTGGCAAAAACTTGAAAGATTTAATATCAGTCACAAAGAGGCAGATGAAAATTCTGTTTACAGATATTATTTCAATTTGTTTTATGTTGGGGTGTCAAGGGCAAAACATAATATTTTTGTTTATGAAAACCGACCACTTGAAATGTTTAAAGAATTTTTTGATAAAAACTTTGAAGTTTTAAGTGGAGAGAGTGCCTATCAAAAATTTACGGAGATTGTTAGTAAACTTGAAATTGATGATGATGAAATTTTTGAAAGAATTAACGAATTTATTAAACTTGGTCAGTTTGATAACGCAAGGTTCTATGCTCAAAAATTTGAAGATTCAGCAAAAATGATTCAGTCACTTGAAAAGATTGATGCTTATGAAAAGTTTGTGTTTAAGGGCAAGCCTCGTGAAGCGGGCATAAAACTTTGGAAAGCGGGTCTTTTAGATGAAGCCAAAAAACAATTTGAAGTTTCGGGCGACACAAAATTAATCAACTTTTTGGAAGAGTTAGAAAGTCGAAATAATGCTGTTTTAGATGCAGATATTGTTAGATTTTTCTGTGATTTTGAAGATAATGAAGACGCTCAAAAACTAATTATTGAAACATTAAAACAGGACCTTGAAAATATAAAAAATAAACATAGAGAAATTAAAAATAATTTAAAGAAAATTAAGGAGAAATATCATGGATAATAATGAAGTTAATGCACTGATTGATGCGTTTGTGGGCTACCGAGAAATGCTTGTTCCAATTCAAAGTGATTTGCACGAATTTTTATCGACTTATGAAGCACTTAAAAACGACCTTCAAAAAATGGATACAGCATTTTCGGGCGATGTTCAAAAAAAACTCACAGAAATTTATTCATCACTTTCAAGTCAGGCTGAAAAATCGGCAGAGTTAACAAGAAAAGTTGACCAGTTTTTGCAGAGTTCAAACAGATATACCGAAGAAGTTAATAAATTAATTTCTACTTTTGAAAGCATTTCAGGCAGAATTTCATCTGTTAACGAACTTGAAGCAAAAGCCGAAGAACAAATTGGAAAACTTGACACCATTCTAGATGAAAAACGCAGGTCATATAATCTTAAAGACCTTGAAAAAAGTCTTGACCAATATAATGCAAACTTGCAAAATGTAAGTGACTTTATCAATAAACAAGTTGCTGAAAATATTATTGAAAACACAAGGTCAATTCAGTCGGTTAAAGATGGAAATGAAAATATTGCAAAACGACTTGAAGAAGAAAAAAAGAGTGTTGATGACCTTGTTGGAGAATATAAATCATCAAATGAACTGCTTCGAAAAATTGTTGAAAATCAAGATGTTAATGAAGAGTATATTTTTGATATAATCGACAGGTGGGCAGAGAGTCGGAAGGTTAAAACAAAGAGGTAGATTTTGGAACAAGAAAGAGCACAAAAGATTTTTGAAGCAATAAAAAAAGATGACTTGAAATTATTTTCAAGTCTTTTAACAAGCCCACAAGATTTTCAAATATGCTTTGGAAGGTTTCCACTTCTTTCAATTTGTTATCTGTTTGAAAGTTATAAAATTTTATCTGTTTATGAAAACAGGTTGCTTTCAGTTAACAGATTTGAAAAAATTTATGAGCCTTTTGAAATTTATAAAAAGTTTAAACAAAAGGCAAAGAAATGTTTAAGGCTTTATGTTGGCAGTGAAAAAATTGTTTACCCAATTGAAATGCTTGCAATTTTAAATGAACAAAGGTTGATAAAAGATAACTATAAAAAATTATTTAAAAATGAAGAAATTTTGAATAATATAACAAAAATATACAATTTTAATCATAAAACAAAAGTTGTTGCAGAGTTTACAAAATTTGATATTCAAAACAAAAAACAATCAAAAACACAAAAATTGTTAGTTTGTTTTGTTAGTTTGATATTATTTATTTCTTCATTATTTTCAGGTTTTTCACTTGCATTTATTGGCATAAATTCAGGGCTGGGCACAAAGAGTTCACCAATAACAGTTTCAACGGAAGAAGAACTTGTTTCAGCACTTGAAAGCGGAAAGAAGAATTTTGTTTTAGATAGTGATATAACTATTAATAAAGAACTTAATGTTGAAAACTTTTCTGGGGTAATTGATGGTGATGGTCACACTATTGAACTTGAGTATGATTTTAATGATGAAATAATCACAAATTTTTCGGGAATAATAAAAAATATTGCTATAATCATTCAAGATATCAATAAAGAAATTTCGCAAAATTTTGCAATTTTAACTGAAAATAATAGTGGAAATATTCAAAATGTGCAAATTTATTGCAGTGAACTAAATATTGAAAGCAATTCAAGTGAAGACATTTATGTTTCAATTTTTTCAAATGTCAATTCGGGAACTATTACAAATTCAACTGCAAACATACCTTCACTTTCAGTTACAAATAAAGTTTCAACAAATTGTTATTATTCAACTTTTGCCGGTGTTAATAATGGAACTATATCAAACTGCATAACTGGTGCAGGAGAGGGGATTTTTGACACCGTTGATGCGGGTGGCATTGTTGCAACAAACAATGGAGAAGTTAGTAATTCAACAAACAATATGAATTTGTCGCAAACATCTTCATCTAATGAGTGGAACCCAAACACTGCGGGAGTGGTTTTAACAAATAATAGTTTGATTTCAAAGTGTGTTAATAATGGAGATATTTCAAGCGTGTCAACGGCAGACACTGTGATTGAAAACACAATTAGTTTTGTTTTTGCAGGTGGCATTGTCTGTGATAATGCAGGAACAATCAGTCATTCACGAAATTTTGGAGATGTTTCGGCGTCTGGAGATATTTCATATTCTTATGCAGGTGGCATTGTCACTATTGGTGGTGGAGTTGTTTATATTGGCGGATACATTTACACAATAAGTGAGAGGGAAAATAACACGTTTGGACTTGTTGAATATTCAAAATCAAAGGGAACAATTTCAGCATCAAGCACCAACAGTGAAGCCTATTCAGGTGGTGTTGTTGCTTTTAATGCTGGTGGAATTGACCATTCGGGTTTTGAAGGTAACATTGAGATTTCTTCTAATGCACTTGCTTTTGCGGGTGGAATTGCAGGATTTAATGTTATGATTAATTCATATTATTATATGAATAATTACATAAAAAACAGTTATGCAAATGCTATGTTCACAAGAAAGGGTAGTTTAGAAAATGTTTATGTGGCAAGTGTTGTTGGAAGAATTATAACAAATATGAATTTTTCAAATAATCATTATGTTCAAAACAGTTCATTTTCTTGCCCAGTCATAGCGACCTTTGGAGAAGGTGACCAGATGTCTGTTAATGAAACTATGACAGATGATGATTGTGGTTCAACGGGACATACTAGTTTAGAAGACATTTCAAGCGAGGTACTTTTAGATGATGAAATTGAATAAGTTCGTTTATTGGATAAAAAAAGATAAAGTCTATCTTGCCCTTTTTATTGCTTTTTGTGTTTGCTTTATTTTAGATATTTCAGTTATAATATTTGATATAGTTGAAATTGTTAAAACCTCGGCAAATTCTGCTGCACTTTCAAACGCATTTTTAGCGTTAAACATAATAACGATAGTTTTAAATATAATTTTAGTGATAGTATTATTTGCTATTATAATGGTTAAAGGAAAGAAATAAAAATGGTTATGGAATTTGGAAAAGTAGATAGTAGAGAAACAGAAAACAATAAAACAATTTTAAATCTGCAAAATATTAAGGCTATAATCTTTGATTTTGATGACACATTATATTCAAATGGGGATTGGTCAAGGTATTACGATGAGTGTTTGAAATATTTTGAAGATTATGGCTACACCGATGATGGTTGGAAATTTTATGAAATGCTAAAGAAAAAATATCCTGATATTCCAAATTTAGGATACAAAACTTGCAAGTATTTAAAAGAAATTGGCGGAGATGTAAACTTTTTATATGACAGGTTAAATGAACATATTTATGATATAACAAATCCAAATCTTAAATTTATGGACTACTCTTTGCTTGAAAAACTTTCAAAAAAGTATTCAATTTATTTAATTTCAAATAGTCCTGAAAACTATATTAAGCATTATGCAAAGTTGTTTGGTGTTGACTTAAATTGTTTTAAAATGGTTCTTTTTAACAAACATGAAGGTGAAGATTATTCAAAGGGTTTTTATATGGAAAAATGTATGAAAGATGCAAAGACTCTTCCTAGTGAAACTCTTATGGTTGGCGATGACCCATACACAGACATGCTTCCTGCTAAAAATTTAAAGTTAAACACATTTTTGGTTGATGACGTTAGTGAAACAGAAAAATTGATAAAATTATTATTAAAATTAAAAAGATAAATTATTGTTTTTACATTTGACCAAACGCATAAAATTTTGTAAAATTATCATATAATTGGAGAGTGTTATGACGGGTTACGATTTTGATAAAACTATATATAAGGGCGACAGTTCAACGGACTTCTTTTTCTTTATAATTTTAAGAAGACCATATTTATTAATCTTTACACTTTGGTTTTTGATTGTGCTTGCCCTTTATGGCATGAAAATTTTGAATAAAAAAAGAACAAAACAATGTTTGTTTTTCTTTATTCCATGGCACCATAACATTGAAAAACTTGTTGATAAGTTTTGGAGCAAAAACGCAAATAAAATTCAAAATTGGTATACCACTCAAAAGAAAGACGATGACATAATTATTTCAGCATCACTTAACTTTATCATTAAGCCAGCCATTGAAATGCTCAACATAAAAAATTGGATAGCTACGAACTTCAATACTCAAAATGGTAAAATTTATGGCGAAAATTGTTATGGCGAAGCAAAGGCAGTTGAGTTTCAAAGATTATATCCAAAAACAACACTTGATGCGTTCTATTCTGATTCATATAGTGATAAGCCAATGTTTGACCTTTCAAAAGAAGCATATTTAGTTGAAGGGGAAAAGTTAACAAAAATAAAATAAAAAAAGACAATGCTTAATGCTATTGTCTTTTTTCTTGAACAGAAGTTTCTTCTAAATTTTTCTTAAACAACATATATGCTTTTTTAACAGAATAATCATTTCCTGAATCAAAACCAAGTTTTTTTATTATTTCTACCATTTTTTCAATTTTTTCTTCAGGAGAGAGCATACTTATTGATGGATATTCTTCAATTTCTAAAAAAGTACCATCTAAACCTTTAACAGTCCCTACAGTAATTTCAATCTCTCCAAGTTTATAGAACGAGTTTTGTTGATTTAATGAAAGCCAATTATTAAGCCCTGCAAGTTTTAATATTTTAAGAGTGTTATCTAAATTTTCAACAGTTGTTGAAATTTTTTCTTCGCTTAAAACAACTCCGTTTTTATCTAAAGATTTATTTTTGTATACCATTAAATTTGTTTTATCTTTTTTGCTTTTGCTTGAAAATGACCTTATTATTATGCTTGAATCTAAAAGTGTTTTATAATCAGTAGATGAAATCTCACCACTAATAGTAGTAAAGTAGTTATCGATGCCGGTGTATTTTTCAATTTCAACAAATCCAAGTGATTCAAGTTTATTTTTAACACTTGAAATGCCTTTTTTTATGTTGATTGTAATTTCAGTTTGTTTTGCCATAAATACCCTCCCATTTTTAATTAATATATTATTTTTTTGTTAATTTTTGCAGTTATTATTTATAATTTTTTTCTAAAAATTCATTTGTTTTTTGCATAATTTCATCATGAATTTCATTTATACCTTTAACAGAGCCGTCATCATTTGTGCAGTGTATAATTGTCCAGTCAAATTTTCGTGCAAGTGACAAGCCTGTGTTATAAGACTTTCTCATATATTCGGTGTTTTCTTCAAGAACATCTTTTTGTGTTTCTGCTTTATATGTTTCACGGGCTCTTGCAAGTTCCAAACTTTTTTCAACAGGCATTTCTATAAAAAATATAAGGTCAGGTTTTGGAAGATTAAATTTGTTAAATTCTAAATCAGAAATCCAATTTAAGTATTTTTCTCTTTCATCTTCATCTTCAATTTTTGAACATTGATGAATGAAGTTTGATTGAACATAGCGGTCAAATAAAATGATTTCGCCACCATCGTAGTGCGATTTTACAGTTTGCTTGAAGGTGCAAAGCCTGTCAACTGCATAAAGTGCAGATGCTTCATAGGCGGTTAGCGAGTCGGCAGAATCGCCAAAATCACCATTTAAATACATTTTAACAGGCATTGCAGAAGGGCTTTGATAGTTCGGAAAAGATTGGTCAAAAACAGTGTAACCAAGTTCTTTCAAACTTTCAGACAAAAGTTGTTGCTGTGTGTGTTTGCCTGAACCGTCTGTGCCTTCAATAGAAATAATGATTCCCTTCATAATATTCTCCTAAACTAAAACTCTCTATTGAAATTTTAACAAAAAAAATTTAGTTTGTGAAATTAAAATTATACAAAATTAAAATTTTAAAAAGAAAAAATCCCTAGATAATCTCTAGGAATTAAGCATATCAAAAATATCTTTTAAATATACAATTTTAACGCCCATTTTTTCAATTTCAGGAAGGGTATCAATTATTGCTTTTGCTGTGTTTTCACCGCCTTCAGCCCCCACATGCCCAATTGCAATGGCATATCCTTTGGTAAGTGCAATGTTTGCGGCTTCTTTAAGTCTAAACACCACACCAGAATATGACCTGTTTTTATCTGCTTCTAAAAACACATCTCTTCCAAGATAAATTGAGTTTGTTTTTGAGCAGGCAAGTTCAGTGGCTTTGGTTTCAATTGTTCGACTGTCAAGAAAGTAAAGATTATTTTCTTTGGCATAGTTATAAATGGCTTCCATAAGTTTTTCGTTTTGGCTGACTCCCGAGCCAATGTGAATGTTAAAACCATAAATTTTTGGGAAATCTTTAAGACAAGAAGAAAGTTTCATTCGGGCAGTTTCGGGAGTGTCGGTGTTTCTTATATAAACTTCGCCATACCAGTTTTCAGGAAGATTAACATGAGATTGCATTGGCATGTGAAGAATTATTTCGCACCCTGCATCTTCTAAATCTTTAATATTTTTTTCGGTGTATTCGGTTGAAGGAATAACGGCACCTGTTATAATTGGCTTTGCTTGAAGAATCAAATTAACTCCACTTTGGTCATAACTTCCAAAGTCGTCAATAACAATGGCAAGCATAGGAACTTTGTTTTCAGTTAAATTTGAACTTGTTTCGGCATTAGATTTTTTGTGAAAATTATGCACATTTTGTGGTTTTGATAAAATTATAAAACCAAAGAGTAAAATTGGAATGATTAAAAACAATAATATTTTTTTCATACTATTAGTTTTTAACTTAATTCAATTTTTATTCGCAAATTATGTTTTTGTTAAAATTGACTTTAACATTCAATTTGGTTAGTATATAGTTATGAAAATTTCTGGTTCAGTTGAAAATGTGATTTATAGAAACAGTGAAAATGGCTACACGATTTTAAGTTTGTTTGTGGAAAACAAAAATATTGTTGTTGCAGGCAAATTTCCTGTTGTTGGCAAAGGAGAACTTTTAGAACTTGAGGGCGAGTTTAAAATAAACAAAAGGTATGGCGAACAATTTGAAGCAAGTTCAATAAAAGTTGCAAAGCCAACCGACACTCTTGCCATTGAAAAATATCTTTCGTGCGGGCTTATTTCAGGTGTGGGTGAAGTTACGGCGCATAACATTGTTAAAATGTTTGGCAAAGATACACTTGATGTTATTGACAGGTCACCAAGCCTGCTTTCAAAGGTTAGGGGAATAAGTGAAAAAAAAGCCAATGAAATTCATAACACTTATCAAGAAATAAAAAAGATGCAAGAAGCGGTTATGTTCTTGCAAAAATATGATATTTCAATAAACATGGCGGTTAAAATTTTTAATAAGTATAAATATTTAACGGAAGAGATTTTGACCACAAATCCATACAGATTAATTGAAGATATTGACGGAATTGGTTTTAAAACAGCTGATAAAATTGCAGGCAAGTTGGGATTTGAAAGAACCAGTGAAATTCGAATTCGTGCAGGTGTTGTTTTTGCACTTGGCGAAATTGCCGAAAAACAGGGTTCAACAGTGGCTTTTGTTGACGAACTTCAAAGATTATCACTTGAAGTTTTAGAACTAGATGATGATGAACTTGAACTCATTCAAAATGCACTTGTTGACCTTGAGATTTCCGGCGTAATAAAAAAGATTGAACTTGATGAAAAAGAAGGATTTGCAATAACAAAATATTATTCAATGGAGGCCTTTATTGCAAGAAAATTAATCACTCTTGGAATGAATTCAAATGTTCAAAAATATGGAAGCGATGAAGAGATTAGTCAGTATGAAAAATTAAATAAAATTGAACTTCATGAAAATCAAAAGAAGGCAATTTTAGCGGGCACAAGTGAAGGTGTGGTTATAATAACAGGTGGGCCGGGAACGGGAAAAACAACAATAGTTAAGTGCATTTTAAAAATTTTAAAAGGGCAGGGTTTAAAGTGCATGCTTATGGCACCAACGGGCAGAGCAGCAAAAAGGCTTGAAGAGCAAACGGGTGAACCTGCAAGCACTATTCACAGAGCATTGGAGTCTAATTTTTCAGCAAGTCAAAGAGGATTTTCAAGAAATGAACACAATCCGCTTGAAGCCGATGCCATTATTGTTGATGAAGTTTCTATGCTTGATGTGTTTTTGATGAGTTCGCTTTTAAAGGCAACCAACTTTGGCACAAGGGTTATTTTGGTGGGTGACAAAGACCAACTTCCAAGTGTGGGGGCGGGGAATGTGCTTGCTGATATAATTGCGTCTGAACTATTTAATGTGGTTGAACTCACTCAAATTTTTAGGCAGAGTGAAGACAGTATGATTGCCCAAAATGCACACAAGATTAATAACAGTGAAATGCCCGACCTTTCTGTTAAGTCAAGTGACTTTTTTTACAGCAAAACGGCAGAACCTGAAAAAATTGCAAGTGAAATTGTTTCAATGGTTGCCGAACGAATTCCAAGATATTATGAAGATATTTCAAGTGAAGACATTCAGGTTATTTGCCCAATGAAAGCAGGTCTTGCAGGGGCAACAAACCTTAATGTTTTAATTCAAGATAAACTCAACCCAAAAAGTAGTGATAAAAAAGAAATTGAACTTCAAAAACGAATTTTTAGAACGGGCGACCGTGTTATGCAAATTGTGAACAACTACGACAAAGAGTGGGAAAAGTTTACAAGTTATGGCTATGCCACCTATGGCACAGGTGTGTTTAATGGTGACATGGGTAAAATTGAAGAAATAAATCCTGAAATTAATAGTATGACGGTTTTATTTGATGACGGCAGGCGTGCATTTTACTCTTATGCTGAACTTGATGAAATTGTTTTAAGTTATGCAATAACAATTCATAAATCGCAGGGCAGTGAATTTCCTGCAGTTATCATTCCAATAGTTGGGGGAAGCCCACTTTTGATGAATAAAAATTTGCTTTATACGGCTGTTACTCGTGCAAAAAAAATGGTGGTGCTTATTGGAAAATCTTCTAATATTTACTACATGGTCAAAAATCAGTCATCGGCAGTCAGATACACCATGCTAAAAACTTTGCTTAAAAAATATTTCATGCAAAATGTTTAATATTTTAAAAATTTGCTTCATATTTTTTATTAGAGGATAATTTATGGAAACAAAAAATATGAGCAAAATTCACACCTTAACAATATATAACAGGGAAAAATTAGAACTTACCAGTGCGGTTGAAGTAATAAGCAGCACCGACCGTGAGGTTATTGCAAGACTTGAAGATTCTTTTATTTATATTGCAGGCACAAATTTAACAATATCAAAACTTGTTCCCGAAGAAGAACTTTTGGTGGTTAGCGGAAATATTTTAGGTTTAAAATATGAAGGCAAAGCCCTAAAAAAATCTTTTTGGAGCAGAGTTTTTAAATGAACTTTTTTAACAATTATAATATTTATTTGTTTCTAAAATTTTTTTGGTGGGGACTTGTTTTAGGGCTGGGACTCATTTTAGTTGATGTTATTATACGGTTAACCCGTAAAAATGTTTATATCTATAATCTTATAACTTTTTGCTTTTGGATAGTCTTTGGTGGAATTTACGCAACCCTTTGTTTAAACTTTTATAATTATTCATTTTGCTGGTTTGGACTGCTTGGAATGATGCTCGGTGCATTTATTGTGCAAATTAGTTTAAAATTTCTCTTTACAATTTTTGTTAAGTTATTATATAATAAGTTTGCAAAATCAAGGAGAAGAAAAACTGATGGAAAATTACGCAGCAGCCAAAAAGGTTGAAAGAACAATAATTTTATGTTTAGTTGGTTTGGTGGCAATCATTGTGGTTGCAGTTATTTCTTTTGTTTCACTTGGCAAGGCAAGGCGAACAAATGCAAACTATGACGCACTTATTGCAAGGCTTGAAGCAGAAAAAAATTCTCTTGAAAACAACCTTGATTATATGAACACAGATGCTTTTATTGAAGAACAAGCTCGTGAGCATTTTGGCATGATTAAAGACGGCGAAACACTTTATATTTATGAATAATAAAAAATATTGACTATGTATTTTTAACATAGTCTTTTATTTTTTTAGTAATATTACAAAAATTATAAAAAAATCAAAAAATCTCAAAAAAATTGTCAGGTAATATTGACATAAAACAAATAAGGGTGTAATATAATATTGTTGTAGATGCCAAAATAATTTTGGCAAAACAACTTTATATATATCGCGGGGTAGAGCAGATGGCAGCTCGTTGGGCTCATAACCCAAAGGTCGCAGGTTCGAGTCCTGCCCCCGCAACCAAAAATGAAAAGCACACCGAAAGGTGTGTTTTTCATTTTTGTTACATGGGGTAATCTCGACCAAGACCTTGTCAGGAGAAATATATAGGTTTCAGTTTTATATTATTGTGATGAACGAAGAGAAGCAGATTGATTTAGATTTTAGAGAAAAAACACAGCAAACAGGTTCTTGATAGAGGTGTCTCATCAAAGGTTCTGTTTGATGCGTTTTAGCCTAAAATATGAATTAAGATGCGTGTGTTAGTGGCGACGACGAACGGAAGTCGCAACAAATAACCGTTCGAGTCCTGCCCCCGCAACCATCGCAAAGCAAGGCAATTTCAGCCTTGTTTTTTTTGCTAAAAAACAAGAGCTGGTTTTTAGCCTGCTTTGCTTCATACCCCACAAAAACTTTTTTTTGTGGGGACCCCGCAGGTTGCGGTCGGTAAAAAAAGTAAATGAAACAAATAATAAAAAATAGTACAAAAATCAACTAAAGGTAGCAAGGCAATTTCAGCCTTGTTTTTTTTGTTAAAAAACAAGAGCTGGTTTTTAGCCTGCTTTGCTTCATACCCCACAAAAACTTTTTTTTGTGGGGACCCCGCAGGTTGCGGTCGGTAAAAAAAGTAAATGAAACAAATAATAAAAAATAGTACAAAAATCAACTAAAGGTAGCAAGGCAATTTCAGCCTTGTTTTTTTTGTTAAAAAACAAGGGCTGGTTTTTAGCCTGCTTTGCTTCATACCCCACAAAAACTTTTTTTTGTGGGGACCCCGCAGGTTTAGGTTATTAAAATTATGCATTTTTATTTTTACTAAAAAAGTGAGTAGAATTTGAGTTTAATTTTTAGTTTAAAATTTGGTTGTAAATGTTGATATTTTCAACTTCTGCTTGCTGTCTAACTTTTGTATAAACTTTTTTTGTTACTTGACTGCCAATTTCGTGACCAACCCATTTTTGAATAATGTGTTCAGGAATGTTTGCTTCTTGACATTTTGTAATAAAAGTAAATCTTAATGTTTTTATAGTGTAATCTGCCATGCTAATAACATTGGGTTTTACCCAAAATAAAAAACACCAGTTTAGTCACTTACTTTTGAAACTAGCGGAATATTAAAGAGAAACATAGACAAAAAATCGGCTATGTTTTTTTTTACACCTAACTCTCTTAATTGCAAAAAAAACGAATACTTCTGTCGTTGTCATAGGTTGTCGTGAGAAACACAACATCTACAAATCTTTTGACATGCACTTTAACCTTGACAACAAAGAATATTCGCTTACACTAGAAAATAGAGAGAAGAAAACAAAAAAGCAAAAGAGCGGATTGCGTTACGCCCTGCCAGCAACCGCTCTTTTTGCAACACAATTAGATTATTTGCGTGTGCTTGTCTGCTGGAGCGAAGCGACAGCACTTGTATCAAGACAAGCACACGTCTAACAGCCAAATTATATTAAAGTATCTTTTATGATTTTTTAAATTTCTCTAACAACATAGTCAATTTATATTCTTTTTTATTTCAATACACACTTTTATTATCGTATAGATTTATTTTTTCACCATACGATAGACAATACATAAAGTTTTATGATATATTAATTTTAAATTGAAAATCAAAAAATTAAAGGATTTTTATGAGTCATATTATTGAGATAAGGAATTTAAAGAAATTTTTTGGCGACACAAAAGCAGTTGATGATATTACATTTTCTGTCGAAGAGGGTGAGTTGTTTGCTTTTTTGGGGTTAAATGGAGCAGGGAAAAGCACAACTATCAATATTCTTGTTGGCGTGTTAAAGCGTGATAGTGGCGACTGTTTTGTTAATAATTTTTCAGTGGATGAAATTTCTAAAATTTTACCAAGTATTGGAATTGTTTTTCAAACATCTGTACTTGATAAAAAACTATCTGTGTATGATAATTTAAGATATAGAGCAATGCTTTATGGTATGGACAAAAAAGAATTTGAAAATAATTTAAAATATTTCATAGATAAACTTGACCTCGGACAAATCTTAAAAAAACAACTTGATAAGTTAAGTGGTGGTCAAAAACGAAAAGTGGATATTGTGAGAGCACTTTTACATAAGCCCAATATTTTAATACTTGATGAACCAACAACTGGGCTTGACCCAAAGACAAGAAAGCTTGTTTGGGATACGATTAACGAATTAAGAAAAACAACAAATTTGACAGTACTATTAACCACTCATTATATGGAAGAAGCAAGTATCGCCGATAATGTTGTTATTATTGATGGTGGAAAAATTGTTGCCGAAGGTTCTCCTTTAACTTTAAAGAATAAGTACGCCAACGATTACATTAAAGCATATAAATACGACAACAGTATTTTTGAGATTTTAGATAAGGCAAAAATACCATATAAAAAAGAAAAGAATTACTTAGAAATACTGTTTAAAAGCACAGATGAAGCGAAAAATTTTCTAGTGAAGCACAACAACCTATTTAAAGATATTGAAATTGTAAAAGGTTCAATGGATGATGTCTTTTTATCTATCACAGGAAAAGAATTGAAGGAGAATATATGAATAAACAATCAGAACTAAGAAAGATGAGGTATTTGACTTTACGAAATATAAAATTATACTTCAAAGACAAAATGACCTTTTTGGTTTCACTTATAACCCCACTTATTTTACTTGTTCTCTTTATAGCTTTTTTAAAATCAACTTATGAAGACAGCATTCTTTCAATAATCCAAGGTTTTGATTTGGACCAAAGCCTAATTGATGCCTTTACTGGTGGGTGGCTGTTTTCATCCGTTCTTGCAACTTCTTGTGTAACTGTTGCATTTTGTTCAGGAATGATGGTTATTGATAAAATAAATAGAGCAAACATAGACTTTATGGTATCGCCAGTTAAAAAAAGTACACTTCAATTAAGTTATGTGTTAGCAAATTTATTTTCTACATTTATAATTACTTTTGTTTTACTCATAGTCGGGCTAATTTATCTTGCCTGTGTTGGATTTTATATCACTTTTGTTGATATTTTATTAATTGTTTTTGGGATTATTATAACCTCGCTTTTTGGTACAATTTTAGCAAATATAATTTGGACCTTCACCCATTCCCAAGGAGTAGTAAGTGGGGTTTGCACTTTTGTTTCTGCCTTATACGGATTTATTTGTGGTGCATATATGCCGATTAGCACAATGGGGCAAGGTATGCAATACTTTGTTTCTCTTTTGCCAGGCACTTACGCAACCGTTTTGTTCAGACAAGGGTTTTTAAACAGTGTTTTAAATAGGATGAGAGAAACTTTGCCACAAGGAATGATAAATGGTATTGCCAGCGGGTTTGATGTGAAAATGTCGTTTTTCGGCCATGATGTTTCAACACTTGCACTGATTTTGGTGATAAGCATTTCAACAATTGTATTGCTTGGAGTTTTCTTGTTTATAAATAAATTTAAGAAAAAAAACTAAAACTCAGTAATCTTAAAATTCAAACACTTTATACACTACTTATCAAATTTTTATCTGTTTCAAAAGTATTTAATCTGTCTATAATTTTTGAAACTAATTATAAAAAAGAGTTTTACTTTAAAAGTAGAACTCCTTTTTTCTTGTTTATTCTGCTAGTTTCAAAATGATTTGACCTTTACTGGTGGTTTTTTTATTTATTGTTTCATTAATTTTTGAACTTCAAGGTAAATATCCATCCAAGTATCAATCTTTTTAACATTTTCGGCGGTGTAGTCGCCAATTTTAACATCTTTAAAAAATAAGCATTTGCACTTTTTACCCTCAAAACTTGCCACATGTTTTGGGTTGTCTTCAACCATAAGTTCAGCACCAATTTTGTCGGCTGTTTGACCCTTGTTGTAATCATTCCAAAAGTAGCCTGAAAACTCAATGCCTAAAGTTTTAAGCCTGTCAAGTGCAAGTTGAATTTCATCAAAATAGTGATTGTATCTACCTGAAACAATATAAAGTTCATGGCCTTCACTTTTAAGTTTTTTTAAAATTTCTTTTGCTCCGGGAACGAAAGGGGCAGTTTTTGATGCTTTAATATAATATTTTTTATAGAAATATTCGGTTTCTTCAGTTGACCAATCAAAAGATTTTTCTTGTGTAAGCGTGTTTGAACGCTTTCTAGTTTTTCCACCAAGTTCAAAGTAAGAATAATAATCTGCATAATATTTCAAATATCTTTCTGTGTCTAAAATAACTCCATCAAAATCAAAACAAATCTTCATAAAAACCTCAAAATATTTTTATAAAAGTATTATACAAAAATAAATTAATTTTTCAAAATAAAAATGTGGAAATTTCCACATTTTTATTCATCTCCGAGTTGCCCGTTATCGTTTTTATTTTTAGGATTTTCTTCTTCAGTTTTAGAATCTATTTGGGTCTTATCTATTCTTGTTATAATTTCAGGAATTCGTTCCTTTGTGAAAATGTCTGAACCAAAAAGTTTGTAAAAATCAATAAGTTTTCCTGAAATTTTTGCACGGTCCCAATCGGCAGTAAAGTTGATTTCAACATCTTTAAAATCAACACTTCCATTCTTTTTTGCAGGTGGAAGCACAAATTTTATGTTATTGTGGCAAATTGCGTTTCTGATGCAAGTTAAAATATACATTTTTTCTTCAGGAGAGTAGTAAACATTCATTGGCTTGTCATAAAATTTCACATTTATATTAGATAAATTAAAGTTTTTAAAAAATTGTTTTTGTTTGTTATTTAATTCACCCGAATTATTTGCGAGCAAATCTTCATAAAAGGCACTTGTGACCAAACTGTTATAGCCCATAAGGCAAACAATGTTAACTGCAACTTCAACGGGTAAGTGTTCAAGCCCATAAAGATTATAAATTTCTGCATGGGTTGATTCAAGTTTTTGTCTGTTTTCAAGTTGTTTTAATTGCTGTTCAAGTTTTTTCTTCACGGCACCATATCTAGCAATAAGTCTTTTAATTTGAGCCTGTGCAAATGCTGAATTTTTATTGGTGATATTTTTTTCGAATTTTTCAAGGTCGGCGTCAATTTTTTTGAATTCAGCATGGGTTTCAATGAATTCATTTGTTGCATAGTCATCTTCACTCATCATTGCCTGTTCACCACGACCAGAGAGTTCTTTTGCAACAAGTTGTTGAATGTTATAGACTATTGCAGGTTCAATTGTTCCATTAGAAGCGGTTATATAACTTGAGTTGTTTGAACAAATTGATGCAATAATTTTTATTTTTTCGTCTAGGCTTTTTTGATAAAAATTATCGAAGTATTGAACTCTAACTTTCGCAAAATTGTTAATTCTGAAATAATGACTAATAACATCTTGGTCAAAAAGATTTTTTATTAAAGATAAAGCCTTGTCAAGTTGTTCAGGATTTTCAATATAGTTGCCAGTTTTTGAAAGTTCTTTTGAAAGAGTTTCTTCAATATCTTCGGCGTCAACTTTCTTTTGTTTTTGTGAAAATAGTTCCGAATATCCACGAAGCCACATTCTTGTTACTTCAATATCTTGCTCGTCGTCAAGAAAAATTAAATGTGACCCATTAACAACTGGTGCACTATGCACCATTAAATTGCGAAGAATGTTAAGTGCTTGTTCAGTAGTAATTTTGGGGTTAGGATTATCGGTATAAAATTTAACGCCATCTGTTTTAAGGCTTAACCAGTTAGGGCGTTTATCTAAATAATGTCTTGCAACAGTTTTGTTAACGGTGTAAGTTCCGTCTTGAATGTTGTAAAGGTCAATAAAATGACTGACTCCTGATTTTGGAAAGGATTTGCCAACACTTTCAGCAAGAGCATTGGCTTCTTCGTTTGAAAGTGATTTTAATTTGAATTTTCCTTCCATAATGTCATCAATTTCTTCAAGTGACATTTGATTTGACATGGCTTCAAAGTTTTGCACACTCAAAAAACCTGAAGTGTAAATCCAAAAATTATTGAGTTCATTTGCATCAAATTCGCCAAGGTCAACATCAAGGTTAAAACTATCACTATCAATATTCTCAAATAATTTTTTTAAAATTTTATTTTGAGTTTTTGAAATTGAAATTCTATAATATGAATCTTCCATACATCTACCTATAAGTTGATTTTACAATAACGAAATTGCTATGTCAATATTGAAATTTATATTTTAATAAGTGAAAAATAAATATTGACAAATATTTACAAAAAATGATAGTCTTAAAAAAAAGGAGTTTTTATGGAAAAGTTTATTAATTTTGTCAAAAAACCATTAGTTATAATTTCAGGGGCATTATTCGGTGTGTTTTTGATTATGCTCATTGTTATTTGTGCAATTCCACATGGCAAAACTTACACATGGTCTTATGACCTTATGGGTCAACATATTTTGGATATGGAAATGAGTTTTGATAAAGACACAATTTTAATGACGATAGAATATGACAAAGATGTTGCTGCAAGTGAAGGTATTCCTGAAAATCAAAGACGAATTGCGGTTAAAAATGATTACGAGATAAGAAATGGCGAACTTTACACAAGGGAAGAGGGTGCAACAACATTTGATTATAGTGGAAAGATTAGTGCGTTCAAAATAACCATGAGCGGTGAAGATATGGGTGTTGGTTACAATGATTTAAAAGTTGAACTAATTTGCCATACAAATGTTGCTATTCGAACAGTTTCAGTTGTGTTTATGATAATTTCTGCACTTGTTCTTGCTGGAAGCGTAACAGTTTTAGTGCTTGATAAAAAAGGTATATTAAAAATTAAGACAGCTAACGATGCAGCTGAACCAACAGAAGCAGGTGTTGAAGGCACAACAGAATCTGAAAACATTGAAAAAACAGAAGAACCAGTTGTTGCAAAAACAGAAGAAAAAACTGAAAAAGAATAAAAAAAAGAGCAGCGAATCTGCTCTTTTTATTCGGGCATAAATGTGCAACAAATTGGTTCGTTAACACTGCTATCCGTTTGAACAGTTATGCCATTTGCCGTGCAAACATAATTTGAATTAAAAATACATTTTGCCTTGCAAAGAACTTCAATATCTTTTCGAATTGGTGGTTGACCAATCTTTTCTTCCTGCCTCTTGTTTTCGTCTTTTGATGCACTATAAGTTTTGCAAATTGTATCTTTTTTAACTTCAATTTCATCGGCTGTGCAGTTGCAGTTTTTGTTGAACTCGCAACCCGTTCTTTTACATTTTAAATCAAACATAAAATTCTCCTTA
This sequence comes from uncultured Clostridia bacterium, assembly GCA_944381185.1. GTDB lineage: Bacteria > Bacillota > Clostridia > Christensenellales > UBA1242 > RGIG1681. Next base: position 290,678 of record CALWKE010000001.1, on the reverse strand, counting down.
AATTTATTATTACGTAAATAAATAAAATTAATCATTAATTTTTCAAAGTTGACAACATCTTTTTGCTTTATTATAATAATTTTATTAGGAGGACTTATGAGAGTTATTTTACTTAAAGATGTGAAAGCCCAAGGCAAAAAGGGTGATGAAATTAATGTTAATGATGGTTATGCAAATAACTTTTTATTTAAAAACAAACTTGCAATTCCTGCAAACAAAACAAATGTTGCAATAAATAATAAGCAAAAGGCAGAAGAAGCAAAGCGTATTGCTGAAGAAACTGCTGCAGCAAAAATTGTTGCAGAAAAATTAAATGGCAAAACCCTTGATTTTGAAATTGAAGTTGGTGAGCGTGGCAAAGCCTTTGGTTCTATTGGAACAAAAGAAATCAGTGAAAAACTTGAGGGTATGGGTTTTTCTGTTGACAAAAAAGATATTGTGGTTTCTGGTCCAATCAAAAGAGAAGGGGTTTATGATGTTGACCTTAAACTTTATAAGGGTGTTTCAGCAAAAATAAAAGTCAGCGTTAAAGCAAAATAGAGTATTATGGAAAAAGTTACAGATTTAAAGACTAAAGAAACAAAGAAAGATAAAAAAGAAAGTGAACTTCCAAAAAGTTATAATGCCAATTTTTCATATAATCTTATTGATGAATTAGAAGAAGTAAATTCGAAAATAAATCAAAGATATTTTGGATTAATGTTTTCAAATTCAGAAAGTATTAATGGTTTTTCTGATGAACTTTTTGCAAGAACATCAAAAGTTTTGCTTGATGATAGTTGTGCCATAAGTGACCAAACCGACCTTGAAAAATTAAACAAAATAGAAGAATTTTTGCTTAATGAATGCACAAACCTTCAAAAAGATGTAAAAAAGAATAAGAGCACACTTTCAGTGATTTTAGGCAACCTTGATGTTGTTCAAAAAACAAAACAATTTTTGCAAACAATCTCGCAAAATCGTGAAAGTTATAAGCAATTTTTAGCAGAGCAAAAAACTGATGTTTCGGCAACAGAAAATGGCGGAGAAAAGTCAGCTCAAAAACCTATGAGTTTGCTTCAAAAAATGGAACTTGCAAAAACACTATCTGCAGTTCAAGGTAAAAAGGAAGATGATGAATTTACTAAAAAAGTAAAAACATATAAAAAAGTTGGCAAGCCTAGCAAAGATTTTTCACTGCACTACTGTGTGTTTGATGAAGAAAATGAAGTTGTAAGATATGAAGACCCTGAAAAGATTTTAGAAAAAGAAAATAAATCTTTAAAATATGACAAAGAAAGGTTAGAAAATTTTGACAAATTTTCAAATAAACTTTTGAATATTGATGTTAAAAATATTTATGATGTTAGAGATTTTAAACATAAACTTGCAGACCTTGATAACAGCGTTATTGGCAGACAAATGAGTTTACAAAGTTCTCTTTCATGGCTCAATGATAAAATCAAGTTTTTGGAATCTGTTAAAAAACCTAAAAAATATGATAAACCATATCTTGAAATTTTAAAACAGAGAAGAGAAATTGTTAAAACCAATCTTGATAAATTAAAAGAATTTGCAATTAAAATTGATGGCAGAAGAGAAGAGATAAAGCAGAAGTTAGACAGATATTCAAATTTGGCAAAGCAAGAAAAGTGGCTTGATGAAAGTGGAAATGAAATTGACTATCCTGATAAAAAGGAACTTGCGAGTTATTATTATTTTAATAAATATTCATATTCATTTACAGTTGGAAAAAACAAAGAAGAATATTATCTTGATGAAGATGGAAAAAAGATAAGCAAAGAAGAATTTGAAAACTATGAAAACAGCGAAGAAAGAAAAAAAGAAAAAGATAAATATTGGAAATATTTAATAGAAAAAACTGAAGATAAGCAAATGGATTAAGTGACAAACCTTGTCACTTTTTTCTTTTTCACTATTGACTTATATTGTTATTAGCATATATAATAAACATATCTTATTAAAAAGGAATTGGTGAAAATGAGAAAATCAGTTGAAGAACAATTAATGGAAATTGAAAAGGGTGGCAGACATTTTTCAAGTTTTCATAAAATTGATGTTTATGACAGTGAAGAACTTGATGAAGAAATCAAAAATTGGAGCAACTTTGAATTTTGTTCTAGAAAAATTTATGAAGACCCAAAGAATTTTGATTTAGTATTATTTTCAAATATGATGAAAAGGCAAGTAAATGAACTTGTTTCATCTGCCATGGCTTTGGGGCATTCAAAAGCAATTTTGCATTTGGTTGACGGGGGATATGATTTGTCAAGACCACAATTAGAATCTATTGTTGGGCTCATCGATGAAAAGATGGCATTCAATGTTACACATGGTGGAATTAGTGATAAAGAGTATTTAGAATTTTTGAAGAAAAATGCAAAAGCAATTGAAAAAGTCTTGAAAAGAATAGAGAAGACTCGAGAAAAACAGGTATCTCAACTGGGTGAATAACAACCCAGTTTTTTTATTAAAAAACGAGTGTAATTTGAGTGAAATTTTTAAGTTGAATTTTGTTTTATTTTTGATTTCTTTTAAAAAAATTTTTGTTTATAATTATATTGTCAAATAAAGATATTTTAATGGAAATTTTTAAAATTGAGTAAGTAGAAAAAATTAGAAGATTTTTGTAAGTATCACTACTTGGAATTAAAATAAAAACTTATAAAAAGTTATCTATGTAATGTTTATGAGATTATTAATTATTTATATAGGGGTTTAAGTATGTTAGATTTAAATGATTTTAATTTACAAAAAGAAGTAGAGAAAAATAATGAGTATAGGAATGAAAGTTTAAAAAATTTATTTAAAAAATTTATGAAACCAAACACGATGATTCGTCTAAAAGAAGAAATTAAAAAATCTGATGAATTTAATTTATTAATTCCTAATTGTTATAATTTTAATATTAATTATATTCTTGCTTTTGGAGTTGATGATATTGATTTTGATATTTGCTCAAATCTTGCAATGATTTTTTGGTATGATAATTTATTTGAATCGGATGATGTTAAAAGTAGAAATTTAAAAGATTTAAAATATTGTGAAAACTTAAAAAATAAAGCCATTTTACAATGTCGATTAAGATTATTGTATCAATATTTTGATAAGAGTAATAATTACCTATCCCATATACCAATACATTATTCAATTAGATGTGTAGTTAATTTTTTACTTATGAGAATAGATAGAAAAATTCAGAAAAATATCAAACCTAATGGAAAAAATGGAAATTTTAAAATAAATACTTTAGTTGTTTTATTAAAAAATATTAAATCAATCCTTTTATTGACTGAAACTGACAATTGTGGTAGTGCCTTTTCGTTATTAAGGACAGTTATAGAAGAAGTTTGTGTATTTTTTACTATAAATGATAACGAATTACTAGCTGATGAGTTTTATAAGTTTATGCAATATAGACTCGAGTTTGAACAATGTGGAGAATATTCATTAGAATTTAGTAAAAGAGTTCCCAAAAATTGTGTTTTTCAAAATTATTTAAATTATGGATGGTTAGATTCATTGGAAAATAAAAGTAGAAAATATGTTTTTAGTGAATTATTAGAATATACTAAAATGAGCAATATTAATTTGAAAAGTAATTTTAATAATGATTATAAATATTGTTGTAAATTTTCACATGGCAATTATTTAAATCAATCTATTGGAGAATATGATTTTATTTGGATTTTAGGTAGGATTGGTCTAATTTTATTAGAATTGACTAGCGAATATAATAGAATGTTTCGTGAAAATATAGAGTATAATGGAATAAACTTAGTAAATTGGCTAACTGAAACCACGATAGAATCATTTAATATTTACCAGAAACAAACAAATAAAAGATAAACTATTTATAAGGATAATCTATGTATGTGTACTAAAGTGTATATTAATAATATTTCATTTCCATCTAGTTTGGAGGAATTATTTAACAGAATAAATAAATTTAATACAATGGATATGGAAGATGTTCTAGCGTCTCGTCCTGTGGAATGGAGTGTTCCAAAATATGCGAAAGCTGGAGAACTTATATTTTTTATGCATGCTAAAACTGCAAATGCAAAAATTTCTATTTTGAAAAGAAAACATAATAATAAAAATGAAAAAATAGACAAAGTTTTATTAAAAGCAAAGGAAATTTATAAAAAATATGGAGGAAAAATTTTTGCAGTAGGATTTATATCAGAAAATCCAAAATTTTATAATTATCCATTTGACTATGATGTACATTTTAAATCAAAATATTTTTCTACTATTACAGCTATTTTTGTATTAGATAATCCAATTGATATATCAGAATTTAAAAGCTTCATAAAAGTATCTCAATTTGGAAGTATAACAGTTTTAAATAATGAAAAATTTCAAAAACTTAGAGAATTAATATTGTTGAAAAATGAAGTTCCGAATTATTTTAAAACTTATAAATTAAAATAATATGGAAACGTTAATTTTACTATTTTTTTTATTATAAATTAGAATAGAATAATTTGTTGCCTTAAATTTTATTTAATATATTAATTGTTTCTCTTGTATGGAGTAATTTAGAAAAAATGCTATGCTTATAATAGAATTATAATTAAATAATATTATAATAACAAGTGTGAGTGAAATTTTTAGTTTGATTTGTTTGATTAAAATATTAGTTTGTGTTACTCTAATTTTAGGAGGCATTTATGAAAAGATTTTTAAAAACTTTTATTTTTGCCATTATGGCTATTGTTGTTCCAGTTGTTGTTTCTTCTTGCAGTTGTTCAGGCAACAAGGGGCAAACAACACTTCAGGCTAGTGGATTGAAATATGTTTTTGATATTGGTGAAGAATTTTCGCTTGGCGATGATGCTTCAGTAAAAAAGGTTAAAGGTAAAACTGAAACTACTCTTTCAGCGAATGAGTATTCAGTGAACCAAAATTTTAATGGAAGTGCAGAGGGAATTTATTCTGTTACTATTTCAGCGGAAAGTTTATCATATTCATATAGTGTTGTTGTTATTGATTATGATAATTTGGTTGCAGTTGAAGGTGACACTCTTGAAGATGTTGCTTTGCCTGCAAAACTAAATCTTGTTTGGAAAGAGGCAAACACAAGCGTTGGTGATGCAGGAACTAATAGTTTTGCCGCAATCTTTTCGCCTGATTCAAACACAAGCATAGAAGTTACTCTTCCTGTTCAAGTTAGTGAAGCAGTTAAACTTACTAATTCTTGGATTGTTGAGCCAAGTATTGAAAATTGGGTTTATGGTGATGCACCAAGCATACCTTTTGGCGAAGCAGAACACGGAGAAGTTGAGTTTGAGTATTACACCAACGAGTCGCTTGATGCAATTTATAAACTTTCAACGACCCCAGTGGTTTCAGGAACATATTATTTGGTTGCAGTTGTTCCTGAAGATGATGAATATTGGCAACTTAAAAGTGAGGCAATAGAGTTTCAAATTGAAAAAGCTGTTATTTCAGTAACAAGGCTTAAAAATGATAAAATAACAAAGGTTTATGATGGTGGTTATTCATTTAATCATGAATATTTAATTGAAAATAATTTCTTTGAATTTAGTGCAAATTCAAGTGCTGATTTATCTAATTTAGATGTTGAATATTCCGCAAAATTTATTGATAATGGTTATCAGACCTTTTCAAATGTTGGAAGTGGAAAATTATCATTAACATTTACACTTAATAGCGAAAGTGTTAATGGCGGGGCAAATTTTATTTTTGCATCAAATCAACTTTCAAATATAATCTATTTTGATAATGCTGAAATTGTTAAGGCAACACCTTCAGTTGCAACAATTCCAACAGCTGAAACCCTTATTAATGGTCAAACACTATCTGAAAGTGAACTTTCAGGTGGTGAGGTTGTGCTTTTGCTTGTTTCAAGTCCAGATAGTTACAAAACTGTTGCTACCGAAATTGAAGGGACTTGGTCATGGGCAAATCCAGAAACAGTGATAGATGAGTCGGGAACATACGAGGCAATTTTTACACCGACAAATCAAAATATTAATTCAGTGTCAACACAAATAAGTGTTGACATTATTTCTAATGACGATGTTTCAGCAATAATTGGCATTGACGGAAATTCAACAGGATATTATTTTGACAGGTCGGGCAACACCTTTAGTTATGAACTTCCTTATAACGCAGAGAGTTATAAAATTAAGGTTAAAATTCCAGAAGGTGTTCAGGCAACTTATGATGTTTATTTTGATGATTATGAGCACATGACAAATCAGTCATATACAAGTGAAGCAGAAATAGGTTTTGGCACACAACTTTGGAGTTCCTTTAATTCATATATTTTAAAATTTCATTTAACGGGAGATATCCAAAAAGATCTTGATTTTGTTGTTACGCTTGCAAAGCCTGCTACAATTATGATTGGCGAAAGTGAACTTAAAGAAAATGAAAAGGTTGATGCTGGCGAAAAACTTGATTTTGAGTTAAAAGACCCAGATATTATTGTTAAGTTAAATGGCATAAATCTTGATGAGTATAACACTTCGTCGCAGGGAATTCAGTCATATAGTATGGCAAAAAGTGGTGTAGTTTCCTACACAATTTCAGTTCAAGATATTGGCAAAACTTTGAATTTTGAGTTTTTTAATGCAGAAAATGAATATTTAAATTATATAACAGTTCAAGTTTCAGATGTTTTTAAAAATGTTATGGTCAATAATCAAGAACTTGAAGCAAATCAAAATTCAATGGGGAACTATGATTATTACTATGAATTTTCTAACGACACAACAAGCATAGATATTGATTTAATGAATCCAACAATCGATAACTTTTCGATTGATGTTACAACGAATGTTAATGATAGAATTGATTTGGTTGAATTTAACAATCAAACAATACACTTTGATTTTAATGATGAATTAAAAAAGATAACAGTAGTTGCAATGGTTGGCACAAATGGCGATTACATGCAAGTTGGCAGGCAAATTAATATTTATTTAATAAAAGAAACTTTTGTTGAAAATGTTTCTTTTGAAGCAGTTACAAGTTTTGATAGAACAACAAATGTTGTTGAAGCTGGTGAATTTGTTGAAAAGCTTGATGTTGAACTTGAAAAAGGTGCAGAAAATTATACTTATTCATGGTTTAAAAGTGACGGAATAACCCTTTTTGATTTTAAAAATGTTGAAACGAAAAATGAAATTATTTTAAAAATCTTTGATGGTGAAAATGTTGTTGAAACAAGTTATTTCACATTGAATTATAATTTTACTATTGGATTTTCGTATCAGGCAAGTGGAAGCAGGGTTGAGTCATTTAAAAATGAAGATGGTTCAATTTTGTTAATTGCAAAAAGTTCAGATTTAAACATAACAGTTGGTGGAAATTTTGATGTTTTGTTTGTGGACGAAAATGGTGAAGTTTCAGAAAAACAATATATTATTGTTGATTACACTGGTGAAAGAATTTTTAATTTAATAATAAAATCAGGTGAATATTTATGCAGAGTGGGTGTTCATGCCTATGGAATAACTGAAGATATAACAAATGTTTTAACAAGAATGAATTATAATTACAATAGCATGACTGGCAGTGTTCCACTTGCTAATGAAAATATTTATTCGTTAAGGCTTCCAATCAATGTTGATTTTGATGCTTTTGCAAATTCATTAATTTTAGATTATGATGAAAATGTTTATAGTATTGTTGGCTCATTTGATGAGTCTATTCAAAAATTTAAAATTGAAGTTACAAAAATTAATGATGAAACCTATTATTCAGTTGGATTTTTTAATGTAGATTATCAAGGTCAAAAGAGCGGAAATAATAATTTTTCAGTCTATTTTAATGACCTACTAACAAACACAACCTTAAGAGAGTATGTTGGGCTTGAAGAGATCAACATTGACTTTGGTGATATAAGCAGTTACGAAGAAGTTGTGATTAAAGCAGAAAACTCATATTCACTTATAGAAATATTGTTAAATGGTGAAGTTATAATTTCAAGGTTTGGTCAATATACTCTTCAACCATATGGCGAACATGGAATGACAGAGGGAACTTACACGATTCGCGTGACATCAACTGACGGCGTTAACAGCCATAGTGTGATAATTAATTATGTGGTTGAGAAAGTTGAACTTGTTCAAATAACTGATGAAAATGGCAAAAACTATTCTGTTTTTATGAAGGGAAATATATTTGATGTTGAAGGTGATTGCAGCCTAACACAAATTGAAGGTTCTTATATTTTGCATCTTTCAAGTGACCTTGTAAAAAATAGTGGAGAATTAAAGTTTGTTACACTTTCATTTAGTTCAGAAAAAAATTATCAAATTTTAAGTGTTGACATGAACAAGGGAACATTCTTGCCAATAGAGCAAAATGTAGAAAATAACTACACATTAACTGATTTGAGTGACACATTTGGAATTGATGCAGATGCGATTGTTATTGCCGTTTCTATTGCTGAAGAAATGATAGTGCCAATAATTTTAGCATTTGATTATTAGAATAAAATTAAAAATATGCAATAAAAGGTGGACAGGCTCCACTTTTTATTTTGCAGGCAAGTGATTTTGTGATAATATTTTTGTATGTGGATATTTTATTCGGCATTATATGGCTTTTTTAATGGTTTTTACGCAGTCTTTCGAAAGAAATCTGCAGAAAAGACTAATGTTTTGTTTGTTCTTGCACTAATGTCAACGGTTGGTTTTTTACTTTCTAGTTGGTATATCGTTTTTGGTGTTTCAATTTCAGCTGAAAGTTTTTTATTTTTACTTTTAAAGTCGGCAATTGTTTGCACGGCTTGGGTTCTTGAACTTTATGCTTTAAAAGATTATTTTATAAGTGTTCTTCAACCACTTTCTGCAGTCAGAGTTGTGCTTGCTTTTCTTTTAGCAATAATTGTGTTTAGTGAACAAGTGTTTTGGTGGCAATTTATTGGTGTTATAGTTATTTTTATTGGCATACTCTTGCTTCGAACAAACACAAAAAATGAGCAAACTAATATTTCAAACAGTATTCAAAAACGCTGTATAATTTTGTATTTAATTGCCTGCATTTGTCAAGAATGTTCCTCTTTGATTGATAAATTTACTCTTCAAACAATCTCTTCTTATCAAATGCAGTTTTGGTTTATGCTTTTTGTGGCAATATTTTTATGGATATGCTTTTTTATAGTTTCAATAAAACACAAAAAACTGCAAGCAAATAAAAGTGATTTAAAAAACATCTTTATTTATCTTGCTGCAATTATGCTTTTTGTGGGAGATCAATTTTTATTTAGGGCACTTAATGACCCTGCAAGCAAACTTTCAGTTGCTTCAATGCTAAAACAAATCAGCATCATTGTTTCAGTTGTTGTTGGTGGGCTGGTTTTCAAAGAACCAAACTTGAAGAAAAAATTAATTTTTTTGGCAATGATTTTGGTGGGAATTATTATTGTGTTAATTTAATATTTTAGTATTTACAAAATGTTAAAATTTAGGTATAATTATGTTATCAGTAAGGAGGGAACAATGGCAAAAACATTTATTGAAAGGGAACTTGACAGGGTTTGCAGTGAACTTAATGGAAAAGATGTTGTTCAAGTTTTAAATGAAATTGCTGAAAGGTCAAAAAAATCACTTGTGCTTTCAGCAGAAGACCAATCTATTTTAGGAGCAATCTTGGGTGCCATGCTTCACAAAGACTATTGTGATGGAAGAAGGCTTCCAACACCTAATGAAAATGGACTTATCAATAATCCAAGACCAAAGGTTTTAAATGACCCACTTGATGCAAATTATGTTGAAAGAGTGCATGCAGGGCAAATTCCACTTAGTGCAACACTTTATTTAGATGATAAAGGCAGAGTTGTTATGGACATTGCAAACACTGATTTTATTAATCTTTCACCACATTGGCAAAAAGATAACTTTATGGCTGGTTGTGCAGCATCACGAACAGTTGTTTGTGCACTTCAAAATAAGGAACTTTTAGATAATCCACAGTTTCGTGAGTTTGCAATGACAATGATTGGTAACGCAATTCATGAAGCGTGGCTCGCTCGTGAAAATATTTATTATGATGAAGACGGCAATCAGGTTTATACAAACAAAGAATTAAACACAGCATTTGTTCAACTTCCTGCAGATGAAAAAGATAAGGACTTAAAGCATTATGTTATGGCAAGAAGTTTAATTGAAGACCTTTATAAACTTATGAGAGAAAAACGAGCAAAAATGGAAAGTGAAGCATTAACGGGGCATCAACCGGGTGAAGAATAATGATTAAAAGAACTGCATTTGCAGTTCTTTTTTGTTGCCATAATTATCACAAAAATATATGTTTTTAAATAAAATACACAAGGGGTATTTTATGAAAAAAATTGCGGTCGTTGGTGCTAAAGGAAAAATGGGAAGTGTTGTTTGTGATGTTTTAAAAAAAGATTTTGAAATAGTTAAAATTGACATTGGTGATAGTCTTGAATTTAAACAAAATATTGATTTGGTGATTGATTTTGCAAATAGTGAAACTTCAACAAAAAGTGTGAAGTTTGCTGTAAAAAATAATATTCCTGTTATTATTGGTTCAACGGGGCAAACAAAAGACCAAGAAAAATTTATCAAAGATGCTAGCAGGAAAATTGCAGTTCTAAAATGTTCAAATTTTTCAATAGGAATTCAAATAATTAAAAAAATAATTCAGAATATTTTAAAGTTTAATATTCAAGATGTTGGCATATTTGAAAAGCATCACAGAGAAAAGATGGATAGCCCAAGTGGCACAGCACTTGAACTTGAAAGTGAAATCAGCAAAAGTTTTGGCGGAAAAGTTCAGTTGCTTGCAGAGCGTGGCGGAAGAGAAATTGGCACACATAAAATTGATTTTTATTTTGGCGACGAAGTTATTTCGCTTGAACATAAAGCCTTTTCAAGAAAGGCTTTTGCCGACGGAGTTTTGCTTTCTGCAAAGTTTTTAATTGGCAAACCCGCGGGCTATTATAATTTTTATTCAATTGTGCAAAATTAACAAAATATAAAAGATATTTAATTTAGTTTGTGTTATTAATTTATAATTTTTATAATAGAAGCAGGAGGAAATGTTTATGAGTAAGAAAAAATCTGTCGGGCTCGGCAAAATTTTAAATTTGGTTGCAATAGCTCTTGGTGTTGTTGCAATAGCCATGATTTTTGTTACATCAATGAATATTAATGGAAGTGTGTTCGGTTTAGAGGGAACAACTTCATTCACAGGGCTTGATGTTGTGTTTGGAATGGCTGAAGGTGATGTAACATTTATTGAATTTTCATTCTTAAATTTATTGCCATATATTTTGCTTGTTGTTGCAGTTGTTTTGCTTATTTTAAGTTTGCTTGGAGTTGTTAAGAAAAATTTGGTTAACTATATTGCGGCTTTGCTTATGATTGTTGCCGGTGTGTTATTCTTCTTAACAGTTAACTTCACAATTTTAAATGAAGCATTCCAAGGTGCAATTGATGTGGCAAATCTTGTAACAGAATTAGTAACAAAAACCCTTGGCGTTGGTGCAATTGTTGCTGGTATTGCTTCAATTCTTGGTGGTCTTGTTGTTATTGGTGGAACTGTTAAAGCAAAAAAATAACAAAATAATCAAAAATAAAAAAAGAGTGAACTTCACTCTTTTTTTTGCTGTTTAAATTTAGATTATTTTTTGTTGTTTTCTTTTTCATCTTTGTTATCAGCATCGCCTTTGATTGCACAAGAAATGCCAACAGCAGCAAGAACAACGCCTGAAAGAACAGAAACAATGTAGCCAATATTGTTAAATGCATTAGCAAGTTCTGCTCCACTAAAACCAGAACCCCATGTGATGCCTTTAAGCACACTTCCAAGCAAAACCATTGCAAGACCAACAGCAAGAATAACAAGTGTTGTTGTTAATGTTTTCTTCATAAAACTCCCTCCTATTACATTTATATTAAAGAAAAAGTAGAATTATGTCAATAGAATGTTGAAAAATTGTGATTTGATAATTAATTTGTTGAAAAATAAATATGCATATTAAAAATTTAATTTTGACTTATAGATGAGTAGTTAATAATTTTATTATTTTTACAATAAAAAATTTTGACAAATCAATGTTTTTAATTTGGTATAAATATAAGTATTACAAAATCGGAGCTGCCGAATATGTCTTATACTTCACTTGCGTTCCGTGAAAGGTGGGTGTTCTTTATCAACAAAAAAACAAAGTCATTCGACTTTGTTTTCATTTGGTAGGACTGAGTGGACTCGGACCACCGACCCCCACCTTATCAGGGTGGTGCTCTAACCAACTGAGCTACAGTCCTATATGGTGGAGATAATCGGATTCGAACCGATGACCCCTTGCTTGCAAGGCAAGTGCTCTAGCCAACTGAGCTATACCCCCATAAACATTTATAACAAATGCTCTTATATAATATCAAACACCAATTTGTTTGTCAATAAAAAATTAAAAAAATATAAATTATTTTTTATAAAATTTCATATAAAAGTATATCAATTTTTATAAAAAATGTTAATTATTTGACTTTAAGGGTTATTTTATAGTATAAATAAATAGATATGGAAAGAGAATTTGTTCAAAATGATAATAAGATAGTAAAAATAATTATCGCCGCACACAAAAAATATGATGTTCCTTTTGGGAACGAAATGTATTTGCCTGTGCATGTCGGTGCAGAAGGGAAAGATGATATTGGGTTTCAAAAAGATAATGAAGGGAATAATATTTCTTTAAAAAACCCATATTTTTGTGAACTTACAGGCATTTATTGGGCATGGAAAAATTTGCAAACAGACTATGTTGGACTTGTTCATTATCGCAGATATTTTAAAGGTAATTTTCCTTTTAAAGTTAATGGAAAAACGAAAAAGATTTTATCAAAAAATCAAGTATTAGAAATTTTTAAAACAACAGATGTTATTTTGCCAAAAAAACGAAATTATTATATTGAAACACTCTATTCACATTATGAACACACAATGTATGTTGAACCACTTGATGTAACAGGTGAAATTATAAAAGAGAAATATCCAGAGTATCAAAAAGAATTTGAAAAACTTAAAGTTAGAAAAAGTGCACATATGTTTAATATGTTCATAATGAAAAAAGAAATTTTAGATGCCTATTGTAAGTGGTTATTTGATATTTTGTTTGAATTAGAAAAAAGAATTGATAATTCAAAATATAATTCATTTCATGCAAGGTTTTATGGCAGAGTAAGTGAATTATTATTAGATATTTGGTTAAATACCAATAAAATTAAATTTAAAGAAGTGAAAGTGATTAGTACAGAAAAGGTAAATTGGATAAAGAAAGGTTATAGTTTTTTAAAGGCAAAATTTACAAAGGAGAAGTATGACAAAAGTTTTTAATGCGATATATGTAAAGAATAGAGAAAAAATTCTTTCTGTCACACTTTTTTTATATTGTGTTATAGGATATTTAAAAACATCAACAATAACCAATATTTATTATTGTAACTCAATATTAAATATATTACTTTTATTATGTGCTGTTATTTTATGTTTTTATTTATTGTTTGATTTGCTGAATAAAAAATTTAAAGTGACATGGTTTTTAATTTTTGGAGTTTTTTGTGCTATTGGCAGTTTGATTGTTATTCATAACACAATAATATGCTTTTTTTTAGCATTTTTATATGTTTTTAAAGATGGAGATTTAAAAAAAATTGCAAAAATAATTTCATACGCATTACTGGTCAGTTTAGTTAGTGTTATTTTATTGTCTGGTATTGGGGTTATTGAAACACTCAATGGAGAAAGATTTAATAAAATTAGGCATTCTTTAGGATTTAATGCATCAACACAGGCAAGTATATTTTTCTTTTTATATTGTTTGCTTTTTAATTTTATTAATAAAGAAAAAACTCCGATATATGTTTTAGTTTTAGAGATTGTTGCAAATGTTTTAATATATATATTAACTGATACAAGAACGGGATTTATATTAACTTTTATTATTGTAATTATTTCTATTATCTTAAAGATAATTGAAAATGAAAGATTGAAAAATCCCGAAAAGAAAGATATATTTTTAAAAATAAAAGAATTTTTTGATGTTGAAGAAAACAACAAAAAATTTAGTGTTATATTCTCTTTGCTTCCAATTTTTTTCAATATAATCTTTGCCTTATGTATTGTTTTGTATAGATATAATTTTAGCCCTGCTGTATTTTTAAATTCCATATTAAGTAATAGGTTTTATTTTACAATGACTGCTTTTGTTGAAAAACCTATGACTTTGTTTGGTGGATTCTATAATTGGATTGATAGTGAAGGCATGTATTGCGGAGTTGATTCTTCAATCTACTTTTATTTGTTTAATTGGGGAATTATTCCAACAATATTTATTTTAAGTGTTTTGACTTATGTTTTTTATAAGGCATTTAGAACAAGAAACTATTGGCTGTTTATTTCACTAGTATTAATACTTTTTGAAGGAATGATTGATAGAGTTTTATTTGATATAAGATATAATGTGTTTTTATTATCCCTAATTGGCTTAAATTCGAAGATGTTTTTTGGAGCTAATAGTGAAAATAAAAATAATAAGTTAAATAAATCAGTAAAGGTAGAGTTAAAATGATGAAAAACAAATTAAAGCAAGTTGTTACGGTGGTTGTTACTTTTAATAGAAAAGAACTTTTAAAAGAGTGCTTAATGGCATTAAAAAATCAAGAATATCAAAATGTAAAAGTGTTAATTATTGATAATGCAAGCACTGATGGAACGAAAGAATATATAAATGATTTAATTGATAATAAAACATTTATTTATTTTAATACTGGTGAAAATCTTGGTGGTGCAGGCGGTTTTAATTATGGCATAAAACAAGCATTAAAAATTGGTTGTGACTATGTTTGGGTTATGGATGATGACTGCATAGTTCAAAAAGATTCATTAAGTAAATTAATAGAATTTTCGGATAGTGTTGATGATAACTTTGGATATCTTTCAAGTTATGTTAAATGGAAAGATGGTTCTGTTTGCAATATGAATATTCAAAGAACATCAATTAAAAGTGAAATTAAAGATTTTTCTAAAAATCAAAAAATCAAGTTAGCATCATTTGTTTCTTTATTTATAAAGTCTAGTGTTATTGAAGATGTTGGTCTTCCTATAAAAGAGTTTTTTATTTGGGGCGATGACTGGGAATACACTAGCAGGATTTCAAGAAAATATAATTGCTACTTTGTTTCAAATAGCATTGTTACGCATAAGTCAAACAGCAATATGGGTGTTGATATTTCAAAGGATAGTTCAGATAGACTAGACAGGTATTTTTATGCTTATAGAAATGAAGGCTATTTTTATAACAAAGAGGGAATTAAAGGTAAATTTTATTTCTTTTTAAAAAAGAATTTACATGTTTTTCGTATCTTGTTTTCTAAATCTAAAAATAAGAAAAAGAAATTAGGGATTTTATTTAAAGGTGCACGAGCTGTTAAAAGTTTCAAGCCTGAAATAGAGTATGTTTCACATAACGAAAAGCCATCATCAAACAAAGGAGATACTAATGAAAAATAATAGTGAAAAATTGAAAAGCTCACTTTTATCTGTAATTATACCAGTTTATAATGGCGAAAAATATATCAAAAGATGCATTGATTCTGTGCTTGCAAATGATGTTAATTTAGAGATAATTGTTATTAATGATGCATCAAAAGATTCATCACTAACAATTCTTCAAGAATATGGAAATAAGATTAATCTTATTAACCTTGAAAAAAATCAAGGAGCAAGTAATGCAAGAAATATAGGTCTAAAACTGGCAAAAGGCAATTACATTACATTTATTGATATTGATGACTATATTGACGAAAACACATATTCAAAAATGATAGGTGAAATAGTTAAATATAGTGCTGATATTTGTGTTTGTGGTTGCGTTGAAGAGTTCGTTCGAGAAGGTGTCTGCAAAAATTCAAAATATGAATTAGAAGATAAGGTATACAACCACTCCGAGTGTTTAAGTGAATATTTGCTTGATAAAATTTCACCAGGATTATGGGATAAAATTTTTAGCAAAAAACTATTGGAAAATATCAATTTTGATAATAGCTTAACAGTTGCAGAGGATAATTTGTTTGTTTTAAAGGCATTTTTGAAAGCGGATATAATTGTTACTATTTCAAATAGGTTTTACCATTATGTTCAGCATGATTCATCAATAATGCATAATCTTTCAGATAAGTTTTTGCAGTTTGGAGAAGTTATTAATAAGCTTGATCAAAATGATATAAAATATTTGTCTGAAAATTTTTATGATGAATTTGCTTATTTTAAAACCGAAATGATAACAAGAGGGATCCATTCAATATCAATAAACACAAATAAAAAGAACAAAAAACAGGCAAAAATTCTTTTGAAAAAGCTGTGTACAAAGGATAATTTGAAGGCTATTCAAGCTAATAAATATACACCAAAATACATTAAACTTGAATGTTTTGTGATAAAATCTTTTGGTGTTGGTATGCATTTGGCATTGATGCCGATTTATAAAACATTAAGAAGATGGAGCAAAAAAAATGGTTAATGTGTTAGAGTATTTTAGTGATTCGTTAGAATATGGCGGTCAAGAAATATTTATGATTAATATGTATAAAAATTTTTCTGATACTAATATACATTACACTTTTTGCACTCCATTTAAATGTACAAACAAAACACTAGTTGAAATGACTAAAAATCATGGAGACAAAATTATTGCATATAATTATGATCGCGTAAATTTTAGAAAAAAATTAAAACAAGTTGCATTTGAAGTTTTAAAAAATAATCATTTTGATGTTGTTCACATTCATAGTGGAAGCATTTATACACTTTTTAATGTTGCAAAAATAGCAAAAAAATGTGGTGTTAAAACAGTTATTGTTCATTCACATTTAACAGGTCAAAAAAATTTGAAGTATATGTTAATAAAAAGATATTCTGATATGTTTATTCAAAAATATGCAGATAAATTTTTAGCTTGTTCGTTGCTAGCGGGTGAGTGGAAATTTCCAAAAAAAATAATTGAAGAAAATAAGTGTATTGTTGTTAAAAATGGCATAGATATAGAAAAGTTTAAGTTTAATAAAAATAAAAGAGATGAATATAGAAAACTTTTAAACTTAAAAGATGATGAATTTGTTTTATGCAATGTTGGAAGATTAGAGTATCAAAAAAATCATGAGTTTATTGTTGAAATTGCAAATTTGTTAAATAAGCAAAACTTTAATTTTAAAGTAATAATAGTTGGCAGTGGCAGTTTAAAAAGTGATTTAGAACAAAAAATAGATGTTTATGGACTGAAAGATAGATTTATATTTTTAGAAAATCGAAATGATGTTGCAGAAATACTCATGGCTAGTGATTTATTTGTATTACCTTCAAGATTTGAAGGACTTGGAATTGTTGCAATAGAATCACAGGCAAGCGGACTTCCAACTCTATGTTCAAAAGAAGTTCCAACTGAAACAAATTTAACAAATTTAATTAGTTATTTAAGTTTGGATAATGTAAAACAATGGGCAAATGAAATTATAAATTTGTCAAAAAATAAAGTTAAAAGAGAAAATTATTATAAAGAAATAGAAGATGCAGGATACAATGCAAAAGAATCGGCTAAATTATTAGAAGAATTATATACTAAATAGGAGTATTAGCATATGAATAACAGCATTAAGGAAAATCATTTAATTTCAGTAATTATACCAGTTTATAATGTTGAACAATATCTCGATAGATGTTTAGAAAGTGTTGTTAATCAAACTTATAAAAATTTAGAAATTATTTTAGTTGATGATGGTAGTCCTGACAATTGTCCAAAGATGTGCGATGAATGGGCAAAAAAAGATTCAAGAATAAAAGTTATTCACAAACAAAATGGCGGAGCATCATCTTCAAGAAATACTGGTCTTGATGTTATGACAGGTGATTTTATGTGTTTTATTGATAGTGATGATTTTATTGCAAAAAATTATATTGAAGTTTTATATAATAACTTAATTGAGACAAATAGCGATGTATCTATGTGTATGTGCTGTTATGTCTATGAGAATAGAAAGTATAAATTTAATTTGGAAAATAAAAGATCAGTTTATTCAAATGAGTCAGTATATGATTTATTATTTTATGATGATAGTGTTGAAAGAATTGTTCCATGGTGTAAAATATATAAAAAGGAAATATTTGAAAATTTAAGGTTTAAGAATGTAAAAATTCATGAAGATGAACTTATTATGCTAGATATTTTTTCAAGATGCAAAACAATAGTAAAAACATATGCACAACTTTATTATTACTTTCAAAGAAACAATAGCACTATGGGTGTAAAAAAATTCAATGAAGATAATTTTTTGATTGTTGATGCAGTTGTTGAAAGATATAATTATTTTAAAAATACGAAATGGGAAAATATTGCATTATCTCGAGTTTTAATAACAATAGCTTATGTTTATTATATTGCTAAAAGAAGAAAAGCAGGCAAAGAAATGTTGAAGAGAATAAAAAGTATGTATAATGAATATTACAAGCAAAATCAAAATAAAACATTGCAGCATAAATTATTTTATTATTTTCCTAATGTTTATTATTATTTAAGAAAAATAAAATGGAAAGGGGAAAAATAATTTTTATAAATTAATATTGGTGGAAAATTATATGAAAAATAAAAGTTTATATGTAATAACACATAAAGATGTTAAGAATACTTATCCAAAAGATAGAAAAATAATGCTTGTTGGAGCAAAGGAAAAAGTTGTACCAGAAGGTTATTTTAGTGATTACGACAAAAGTAAAGATAATATTTCAGACAAAAATTCTACTTTTTGTGAACTAACAGGGCAATATTATTTTATTAAAAATGACAGTGATGCAGATGTCTTTGGATTAGAACATTACAGACGATTATTTACAAAAAGAAAAATATATTTATTTAAATTTCCATTTTTAAAATCAAAAGATATTGATAAAATTTTAAGTGAGTATGATATTATTGTTCCTAAAATTACAAAATTAGATAAATCAGTTTACGATCATTATTGTGAATATCATGTAGGCAGTGATTTAGATATAGCTTTAGAAATAATTAATAAAAAATATCCTGAATATGCGGATGTTTGCAAAGAAGTAATAAATGGAAACGAAACATATTTTTGCAACATGTTTATTGCTAAACGAGAAGTAATAGAAAATTATTCAAAATGGTTATTTGACATATTATTTGAAGTTGAACCTATTATAAATGATGAAGTTATTTTAAGGCAAAATTATAATAAACGAGCATATGGTTATCTTGCCGAAAGATTATTTACAATTTGGCTATTTAAAAATAGTGATATAAAAAGATATGAATGTAAAGTTGAGTTTTTAAGGTCTAACAATCCATTTGTAAATATGTGTAAAAAAGTGATACATTTAATAAAGAGAATTTTAAAAATAGAAAAATAAGGGGAATAAAATATGGCGAAGTATGATTATTTAATTGTTGGTTCTGGATTATTTGGGGCTGTTTGTGCGTATGAACTTGGCAAAAAAGGGAAGAAGTGTTTAGTTGTTGAAAAAAGACCTCACATTGGTGGGAATATTTACACTGAAGAAATTGAAGGTATTAATGTTCATAAATATGGTGCACATATTTTTCATACATCAAATAAAGAAATATGGGATTATGTTAATCAGTTTGCAGAATTTAATAACTATATAAATTCGCCAATTGCTAGATATAAAAATGAACTTTATAATATGCCTTTTAATATGAATACATTCACAAAGCTTTGGCCAGATGTATTCACACCTGAAGATGCAAAAAAAAGGATTGAGGAAGAGCGAAAAGAATCTTATGTTGAAGAACCAAAAAATTTAAAAGAACAGGCAATTAATTTGGTTGGTTCAACAATCTTTGAAAAGCTTGTTAAAGGTTACACAGAAAAGCAATGGGGAAAATCTTGTGAGGAACTTCCTGCATTTATTATTAAAAGACTCCCTGTTAGATTTATTTTTGACAATAACTATTTTAATGATAGATATCAAGGTATTCCGATTGGTGGCTACACTCAAATAATTGAAAAAATGCTTGTAAATGCAGATGTTAAAGTTAATTATGATTACTTTGATCATAAAGAAGAACTTGATAACATTGCAGATAAAATTATTTATACAGGTGCAATCGATAGATTTTATGATTATAAATTTGGACCACTTGAATACAGAAGTGTTAGGTTTGAAACAGAAGTTTTAGACACTGATAACTATCAGGGAAATGCTGTTGTTAATTATACTGCTCGTGATGTTCCTTACACAAGAATTATTGAGCATAAACACTTTGAATTTGGAAAGCAACCAAAAACTGTTATAAGCAGAGAGTATTCTGCAAAATGGCAACTTGGTGATGAACCTTATTATCCACTTAACGATGAGAAAAATAATGAACTTTATAAAAAATACCAAGAACTAGCAAAAGAAGAAAAAAAGGTTATCTTTGGTGGAAGGCTTGGGCAATATAAGTATTATGATATGCATAATGTTATTGTTGCAGCCTTTGAAACACTTAAAAATTTAGAATAAAATTGATGGTTTAATACGAAATGAAGAAGTCTAATTTAAAGAAAAATTATATTTATAATGTTATTTATCAAATTTTGGTAATAATAATTCCAATTATTGTTACACCTTATGTTTCAAGGGTTTTAATGCCTGAAGGTATTGGACAATATAGTTTTTCTTATTCGCTTATAACATATTTCACAATTTTTGCTAACATGGGTTATAATATTTATGCACAGCGTGAAATTGCAGCATGTGGGGATGATAAACAGAAACAATCAATAATTTTTTGGGAAATAAATTTGTCAAGGATTCTTTTTGTTGGAATAAGTTTAGCAGTTAACTTAATTTTAGTAGTTTCTGGTGTTTATGATAAATATTCACTTCTAATGCTTTTGCTATCTATTAATATTTTAGCGATTGCATTTGATATAAGTTTTTATTATCAAGGAAATGAAGAATTTGGTAAGATGGTGTTTGTTAACATCATAATCAAGTTATTGGGAACAGCAAGTATTTTTGTTTTTGTTAAAGATTTTAATGATGTTTGGATTTATACTTTATTAAATTCATTGGTTCTAATTGGCAGTAATTTAGTAATGTGGATATTCTTAAAAAATAGACTTTTAAAAGTTAAAATTAAAGATTTAAAACCACAAAGACATTTCAAAGGCTCATTTAAGCTTTTTATACCGACAATAGCAACAAGTTTATATACGGTTCTTGACAAATCTTTAATAGGAATTATCACGGGTTCAGATGCACAAAACGGGTATTATGAATCTGCTGAAAAGATTGTTAGATTTGCAATGACAATTATAACTTGTTGGGGAACTGTTATGATTCCGCGAAATGTACATGAGATAAGTAATGGCAATTATGAGCAGGTAAATAAAAATTCATATAAAGTTATTCATTTTGTATGGCTTTTGGGACTTCCTATGATGTTTGGATTTATTGCTGTTGCATCAAATGTAATTCCATGGTTTTTAGGTGATGGATATGAGCCTTCAATAATACTTATGCAAGTCTTTTCGGCATTAGTTATTTTTATTGGAATGAGTAATGTTTTGGGAATGCAATATTTAGTTCCATTTAAAAGAGATAAAGAATTCACTATTGCAATAACTTCAGGAGCCATTACAAATGTTGTATTGAATATTCCTTTAATATTTTGGCTTGATGCATTGGGGGCAACAATTTCTTCTGTTGTAGCAGAATTTGTGGTTACATTAATAATGTTAATTGAATTAAGAAAAAATTTATCAATAAAAGAAATTTTTAAGTCTGCAATAAAACCATTAATAGCAAGCATAATCATATTTGCAGTGATATATCCATTAAGTTTTTATTTTTCGCCATCAGTATTAAACACGTTTATAATTGTTTTAGTCGGAATTGTTATTTATGGAATAGTAATTTTAATTTTAAAAGATAAATTAGTTTTTGATGTATTAGGTCAAATAAAAGATAAATTTTTTAAAAAGAGTGAAAATATAAAATCAATAAGCAGTGAAAAAAAAGAAGAATTAAAAGAAATTCCTGAAGAAAAAGCTGAAGAAAAGGAAGAAAATAAAAAGCAATAAAACAGCCATAATTATGGCTGTTTTATTGCTTTACGATATTAATTATTTATTATTATTTTCAACTTTGTTTTGGTTTTTGTCAATAAACAAAATAACCATTGCACCGATGATGCTTCCTGCAAAATCGCAAATTAGGTCGAGCATTGAGTCCATCAGAGCTTCTCTGCCAACAAAGCCTTGCCAGTGCTGTGAATTTTCGCCAAGCAAGCCATCAAAACAAAATTCAAGAATTTCCCAAAATCCACCAACCATCATTCCAACTGAAAAGGAAATGAAAAAAAGCCAAAATTTATTGAGTTTAACTTTGCTGGTTGAACTGAAAACATTATAGAAGATAAGGGTAATCAAAATGCCACTTCCAAGATGCACAATTTTGTCATAAACACTTGTTATAACAAAAACTCTCCAAGTTGAACCAATAACTAGTGCGAAAATTATAAATAATTGATAAAAAATAACTATAAGCAAGTTAAATTTCATCTTTAGCAGTTTTTCAAAGATGACAGGAAGCCAAGCAACTAAAAAATATAAAATAACAAGAAGAATTGGCCCAATGTTAACATTCACAATTTTTAGCGAAGTTAAAACGATGTAGGTTATTGCATTTATCACGCCAATAACAGAAAAGATTATAGATATAAGAAATGTTTTGTTTTTCATTCAATCACCATATTTTATTATATTTTTATATACTTATAATGTGCAGATTTTTTTAATTAACTACAACGCTACTATTGTAACACAAAATTAACTTTTATAAAAATATTAATTTTTATAAATAGAAAAATAATTTAGAATTTTATTATTATGTTACAAATTTAAAAGTAAGTAAATTTATTATAAAGAAAAAAGACAGCAATTTGCTGACTTTTTAACCATGCATAAAATCTGGATTTTTAACATCTTGCCAAATGTCTTTTAAAAGTTTGCCGTTTATATTTGCCTTTTGTTTAAATTCAGTTGCATTTGAATAAACCTGTAAATTTTCAGGATTTTCATTTTCAAAGAATTCCACTTGGTTATCTTCATATAAAAAAACGCCATAACTTTTGTTGTTGTAAGTAAATTCCATTTCGCTATACATTTCAAGACCTGCAATAAAATCATCAAAATCAGGTTCAAGTTTTTTACCTTGTTTATAAAGCATTTTGGCTTTATTTAGTGAAATTCTATTTGGATATTCAACTCTATCAGGGCTTTTAAGTCTTGCAGGGTCTTGAATCCAGCCACAATTTTTGCAGTCGCCATAGCCAAATTGGTCAATTGTAACAGGTTTTCCACAAACATCACAGGCTTTAACATCAATTTTTTCATATGGGTCGTCATAATCAAAAAATTTAAAATTTTTTTTATTTAAACCTATGACGTTTTTGTTACGTTTTTCCCATTTGAATTGGGCAAGGTCTTTCCAATTCAGGTTTTTTGTCCATTCATAGGTCGTGGGCAAAAACTCTTTAATATTACCTTGCATTTCTTTGAAAGGTTCGTCATAGCACAAAACCATGCTTGGTTTTATTCGTTTTAACATTTCGTTGTAACCCAACATAAATTCTTCTTCACAGTTTTCCCTGTAATAGGTGCTAACGGCAACTATTGAGCCTTCTTCAATTCCGTCAAAACAGAAGTGAAAAGACCTTTCATCGCCCCAACTTACTGTTGGTATAACTTTTAATCCCTTTGATTGCCAATATGCACCACACCATCTGTTTTTAAAAATGCTTTCAATTTGAAGAGCAAGAGGCATGTTGGTAAAAATTGAAAAATCTGGGCTTAAAACGGCATAATATTGTTTGAGTTTTTCAAGTTCTTCATCTGCATTTTGATAAACTTTTTCAAATTTCCAGTCATAGGTGAAAAAGTGTATGGTTTTGTCTTTATTTTCATTATCATCTTTTTTTGCATCAACAAAACTTAAAAATTTAATTTTGTTAACATCAATATTCTGTTTTTTTATGATAGGAAATTCATATTTGCCAGCCGACATGTTATGGTATAAAAATTCATTTCTAACAAGTTCTTGTTTTTTCTTTTGCTTATCAATTTCATATTCAGTTATTTGTTTTGTCATTGTTTATCCTTGTATCTAATTTGTTTGTTTTATTATATCATGAATTATTAAAAATAAATTATTATTTTTTATTAAATAATAAATTTTAACATGAGATTATAACAAAATAGCGTTATCCCTGACAGCAAAATAAAAATCAACCATTATTTTGGTTGATTTATTTGTTTGGTTGTTGGCTTTCACTGTTTGCTCTGTGCCTTGCAATTATTAATTTAAGGTGGTCAAGGTCTCCGTCAGAAATGGCATTAAAAATTTCTTCTTGTGCGGACTTGTCACTATTTTTATAAATTTCAATCACTTCTTTTATAACTTCTTCAATTTCATATTTTTGTTCACAATCTTTTTTGTGTTTGTTATAAGCTTTAATTTGTTCTTCGTTCATTCTCATAAAGAAATCTCCTATGGCTTTATTATAGATTAAAATAAAGATTTGTCAATAGTGAATTTTGTTTGAAAAAAATAAAATTGTTTGATATTATCTTTATATACAAAAGAGGTAAGTTATGGAGCAAATATGTTATGGTGGTCGTGAGTGGAATGAAGATTATGCTTATTCATGTGAAAAATATTATTTTGTGCTTGATGGTGCAACTTCGCTCATTCCAGAAAAATATTCAAAGGAAGAAAGTGACGCAAAATGGTATTCACATGCATTTGGTAAATTTTTAGAAACTGCACTTTCTGATTTTTCAAAATCAATATCAGAAATCATAAAAGAAGGCATTGATATTATTATAAACGAATATAAGGCTCTTGCTAGTGGCAGAAAAATTGTTGATTTTCCAAGTTCATGCGTTGCAGTTATTAGAAGAAATAAAAACAAAATAGAATACTTTGTGCTAGGTGACTGTGGAATTTTGTATAAACGCAAAAATGATATTAAAGATTTTACTGATAGCATATTGCCAGTTTTAGATAAAAAGAATATTGATGATATGGTAAAAATCGCAAAACAAAAACACATTGATGCAATTGAGGCTCGAAAATTTGTTGATGCAGATATTTTAAAGAAACGACTTTCAAAAAACACAGACGGTGGCTATTGGATTTTGTGTGATGATAAAACTGCTTGTGACCATGCAATTCAAGGAGAATTAAAAATAAAAAAAGGCGATGAATTTTTGCTTTATAGTGATGGCTTCAGTCAAATTTGGGATACTGTTAAAATTAAAACTAAAAGCGAGGTTTTTGAATTTTTGGGGCAGGGTGGAACTTTAGTCGACCTTTATAAAATGCTTTACGCCGAGCAAGAAAGTGACCTTAGTTGCAATAAATATCCACGAACAAAAGTAAGAGATGATGCAACGGCAATTTATTTAAAAATATAATAAAATTGACAAAAAATTAGCATTTTTCAATATTTTTTAAGTATTTTTGCGTTTTTTATTGATAATTTTAAATTTGTTTAGGATAATTATGAAAAACAAAACAAAAATTTTTATGGTATTAATTGCCGTGATAGTTATAGTTTCTGTTATTATTGTGGTATTTATTGGCAAAAAGAACAATAATCCAAAAGATAATAAAAACAATAATGGTGAAGTTTTTGCAAAAGGTGTTTGGTGGTGGAGTGTTAGTGAACCCGATGAGATTTATTTAGAATTTTTAAGAAAAAATGGTGTGAACGAGATTTACTATGCCGATAGCAGTTTTGATAGTACAGTTGACAATTTTATAAATAAAGCAAATAGTTTAGGAATAAAGGTTTTCTTTTTATGTGGAGAATATCAGTGGATTGATGACATTTCAAGTTTTAATGAATTGTTAAATGAATACACAGAATACCAAAATTCTTATAAAAATAAGTTTAGTGGAGTGCATATTGATGTTGAACCACATCAGCACCCTGATTGGAATGACAACAATGATGTTAGAATTGAACTTATTGAAAGATACCTAAATTATGTTAAACTGATTACAACTGATGCTAAAAATGATAATATATCGTTTGATTTTGATATTCCGTTTTGGTATGACGATTATTTTGTTGAGTTTAATGGCGAAAACAAAGAAGCTTATAAATTTGTGATTGATATGGCAGATCGAGTGTTTGTTATGAGTTATCGTGATTCTGCTGAACGAATTTATAGTTCTGCAGAAAATGAATTAGAGTATGCGTCTCAAAAAAATAAAAAATTATTTTTGTGTGTTGAAACAAGTGACCAATCTGCCGAAAGTGAAAACATTTCTTTTTTTGAAGAAGGAAAGAATTTTATGAATGGCGAACTTGAAACATTAAAACAAATTATATTAGATGAATATGGCGAAAAATTTAATGAATTTGGTTTTAGTATTCACCATATGAAATCTTGGTATGAGTTAAAAGATTAAGGCATATTTAAGTTAAATTAAATGAGCATGATTTAATAAAAAATATGCTTTTTCTTTTGAAAAAAATGCAAAAAACTTGATAAACAATCTAAAAAGTTATATATTTATAGAGTATTAATCAGGGAGAGTTGTCAGAGTGGTCTAATGTGTCGCTCTCGAAAAGCGATGAGGTGAAAGCCTCCGACGGTTCGAATCCGTCACTCTCCGCCAAAAATAAAAAAGGGAGAAATTTATGAAGTATATAGGAACATCATCAATAGGTGTTAAAGCACCAATAATAAGGCCGGGAGATGACCTTGTTAAAATTGTTGCAAAGAGTGTTGGGCAAGCAATAAAAAATAGTAAGATTAAAGTTAAAGATCGTGACATTGTTGCGGTAACAGAAGCGATTGTTGCAAAAAGTCAAGGCAACTTTGCAACAGTTGACGATATTGCAAAAGATGTAAGGCGAAAAATGGGAGAGGGCACTGTTGGTGTTATATTCCCAATACTTTCAAGAAACAGATTTGGAAACATTATGAAGGGTATTGCAAGGGGAACAGATAACCTTGTGATTGAGCTATCTTACCCTTTTGATGAAGTGGGCAATCCTTTGGTTTCGATTGATAAACTCTATGACCTTGGTGTTTTTAATTTCAATAAAACATACACGGCAAAGCAATTTTACAAACTTGTTGGTGATGTAAAACACCCATTTACAGGTGTTGACTATATTGAATTTTATCAAAAAATTTGCGGAAAAAAGTGTAAGATAATTTTGTCAAATGATCCTACGGCAATTTTAAAATATACAAAAAAAGTTATTTCTGCTGATATCCACTCAAGGTTTAGAAACAAAAAGATTTTGCTGGGCAAGGGTGCTGAAAAAGTTTTAACGCTTAATGAAATTTTGAATGAGTCTGTTGACGGCAGTGGCTTCAATGAAGATTTTGGTGTTTTAGGTTCAAATCTTTCAACACCTGAAAAAGTTAAACTTTTCCCTAGAAACACACAGGAGTTTGTTGACAAACTTCAAGCAAAACTTTTAGAAGATACAGGTGTTCATTTTGAATGTATGGTTTATGGTGACGGAGCATTCAAAGACCCTGTTGGTGGAATTTGGGAACTTGCTGACCCAGTTGTTTCACCAGCTTACACAAGCGGGCTTGTTGGAACACCAAATGAATTAAAACTTAAATATTTGGCAGATAACAAAATTGGAAAGCTTAAAGGCGCTAAAGCCGAAAAAGCGATGAAACAGATGATTTTAGAAAAAGATAAAGACCTTAAAAATAAAGATGAGTCGCTGGGCACAACTCCAAGAAGATTAACCGACCTTATTGGTTCACTTTGCGATTTAACAAGTGGAAGTGGCGATAAGGGAACACCAATTGTGCTGGTTACTGGCTATTTTGACAATTATGCAAATGAATAAAAGGCTGTCAGCCTTTTATTTTTTGAAATAAATTATTTTGGAGAAAATTATGATTTTAAATACAGGTGCTAGAACAGATACCGTGCAATATTTTAGTGATTGGTTATTGAAACGATTTGAAGATGGATATGTTTTAACAAGAAATCATCTTTTTCCAAATAAGGTGACTAGGTATGAACTTTCACCTGAAAAAATTGATGTGGTTTTATTTTGTTCAAAAAATTATGCTCCTATTTTAGATAGATTACATAAAATCACAGAAAAGTATCGAACTTATTTTCACTACACAATAACAGCCTATGGAAAAGATATCGAGCCGAGTGTTCCATCGATTGATGAAAGCATTGAAACATTGATTAGGCTATCTAAATTAGTTGGTAAAGAAAGGGTTGCTTGGAGATATGATCCCATTCTTTTAACAAAAAAATATACAATTGAAACACATGCAAAAACTTTTGAATATATGGCAAAAAAACTCGCTCCATATATTGACAGATGTATTTTTAGTTTTGTTGAAATGTATAAAAAGCTTGAAATCAATATAATAAACAAACAAATTGATTAATATTATTTGGATTTATTATATTGTTATTTTTAAGAAAATATGGTATTATATGATGGTAGGGAGATTTTGCAATGATTAGTCTTAAAATTCTATCAGAAAACAGAGATAATTGTGAATTTAAAGGCGAAGGTGGACTATCAGTTTTGGTTGAGTCCTTTGGCAAAACTTTTTTGCTTGATACGGGATATTCAGATCTATTCTTGAAAAATGCAAAGCTTTTAGGGATAGATTTATCTAAAGTTCAAACTGTTGTTTTAACTCATGGACATAGTGATCACACAAATGGTGTGCCTTATTTAGACAATGGCAAAACCATTATTATGCATCCACAAGCATTTAAAGATAGGTGGTCAATTAGAAAAAAAGAATATGTTGGGTTTCCAATGTCTGAAGAAGAACTTAAATCAAGGCATAATGTTATTGAAACAAGATTGCCAGTGGTATTTTTTGATGGTTGTTATTTTTTAGGTGAAATTCCAATGACTGTTGAATTTGAGCAAAAAGGAAATTTTTCAACAACACTTGATGAAGGGTTAACTCAAACAGATTTAACAGAAGATGATTCGGGTGTTGCAATCAAAACATCTGAAGGTCTTTTTGTTATGACGGGTTGTGGGCACAGGGGTGTTTGCAACACAGTTGAACATGCAAAAAAAGTGACAGGTCAAGATAAAGTTTTTGGTGTTTTGGGTGGGTTCCATTTGAGAAATCTTGAAAAACAAAAAGATATAATTGATAGAACCATTGAATATTTTAAGAGTCAAGATATTAAGGTTTTGTATCTTGGTCATTGTGTAACAGATGAAGTTATTGAATATTTTGAGCAGAAATTGCCAAATGTCAAGATTGTTAGACTTGCATCAGGCAAGCAATTTGAATTAGAGTTAGATCCATTATTTGAAAATCAACCAAGCTAAATTGGTTTTTACAAAAAAAATAAAAAGTGAACAAAATTGTTTTGTTCACTTTTTTAATTTAAAAATATTTTATCTAATAGGTGTGTAATCTATTTTTGATTCAATATCTGTGGCCTCTAATTTAAAAATAACGGGGCGTAGACCATCATTGCAACAAACAATTGCAGTTCCTGGAGTTTTTATCCAATCTCCATAATAAAACAAGTTATTTGAGCTATGCGCTAAAGCAAAAACATATTGATAAATTGCCTTCCAAGCTTCATCGCAAAAACCATCTGGTTTTGCATAATCAGCATAAAAAACTTGACCTTCTTTGTGCATTGGGCATCTGTTAAGCCCATCAACTCCATATTCTCTTGCAAGGTCGCTGTTTAAGGTTGTTTTCAAAACTGTGATTTTTACTTTTTTCATATGTACTCTAATTATTATTCTTTTATGGGTTCATTTGCAATATAAAACTTTATGTTTTCTGCAAGGTCTTCAGGAAGGTTGTCAACTTCAATAAGTTTGCATTTTATGCCTGAAGAGGTTGCTGTTTCGGCATCGGTTGAAATGATTTTATAATTGAAAAATTTATAAAGTGTGTAAACCTTTGCAGATTTTGAAACTTTTAGTTCATAGATAACAAAGTTTTTAGATTCTTTTGTTGCAAAAACCTTGTCTTTAACAAGTTCTCTGTAACGATCTTTTGCAAGTATTAATTTTTCAACAAGATTAATTTTATAGTTTTCTTCAAACTCTTCAACAAGTTCGCCGTAGGTTGTGGCTGAACTTTCAATCTCTAACGCTTCCTTATTTTTGTCGTCAAAAAAAGGAAACCAAAGTTTGTAAGCTGGGTTTAAAAAGTATACTTTCAAAAAGTTTTTGCCGTCAATGTTAACAAATTCATAAAAGCAAATATCCATGTCAAATCGTTTAACTTTAATGTTATCTGGAATGGGCTTATTGTAATCATCAACTGTAATAATCATAAAATCTCCTTAAAGATAATTAACTTAACAATATAATTATACACTTTTTAGAAATTTTTTGCAACATTAATCAAATTAATAAAAGGTGGACTCATATCCACCTTTAATTTTTTAAATTATTTCAAAATTACCTGAATAGGTTGTGTTTTCAAATCCAACTTCAAAAGTGAAGGTATTGTTTGATTCTTGGCTTATATTTAAAACATTGTCATCACTTGAAGCAACAATATTTCCACTTTCATCATAAACAAAAAAATTATTTAAAATTTCTTCAAACTCTGGCGAAAGTGAAATTGTTAAAGATGAAATATCTTCGCTAGCTTCATAAATAATGCACTCACTTTCGTAGTCAAAATAACAATTTAAGTTATTTTCGCCGTCATTTAAGATAAGTTCAACAAAATAATAAAGTGTGAATGGTTGTTCATAAACCAAGATTTCATTTGATGAATAAATCAAAAGAATAATATTAGTTTTGGTTGAAGAAATATTTGAAAAATCAATAGGGTTATAGAATTCATCAACCCAAGAATATGTATATTTTTCAGGTTCCGACAAATTTACAACAATGTTTTCGGTTGGCGCAGTTATTGTTATTGTGTTTGATTCTTCATCAAATTCACCAGTATCAACAACGATATTTTCATAGATTTGATATTCGCTAACATTAACAGTCCAAGTGAAAACGATTTCATCATTAACTTTGGCATTAATAGTGATTTTATTTAAATTTTCAAGTGGAATAGAAATAAAGTATCCTTCAACGCTTTGTGCTGTTTCGCCGTCATTAACATAATATTCAAGAATTGTTTCATAAATATATGGCGATTCAAAATAAACAACTAAATTGGTTTGATTTGGCAAATATTCAAAATTGATATTAGCAGTGTTAACATCAATCACTGTTTCATTTATTATTAAAATTGAAAAATAACCTTGAACATGAAGTGTTTGCGATAAAATTGTATCATCGCCATTTTTAACTTCGGCTGTAATGTTTTTTGCCAGATAAGTTTCATCAATATTTAATGCGTTTTCAAATAAAGTTCCATTGATATAAAGTTCAAATTCAGGTCTGCTTAAAGAAAAGTCTATTGTGTCATAAATATTAATCTTTGTGTCAAATAAAGATTCATTTCCATTAACAAACAAAGTTAAAACATTTTCTTTAGCAAAATTTATTGTTATTGTGCGTCCTTCAAATTCAGCATTTGTTAGTGTTAAAACAACTTTAAAATTATTATATGAATTAAAGGTTTCTTCATTAAAAATAATTTCATATTCGTTAGTATAAAGTTGTTCTTCGCTCTGTGCTATTTCGTTATAAAAAACAACATAGGTTGCAGAGTTTTCTGCAATATCAAATTTTAATTTAAAGTTTGAAACATCATAGGCAAGGGTATAAAAGATATCATTGCCGGTTCTTTCAATTTCATTAAAGGTTGAATTATTTGTTGAAATAAGTGCAGTAATTCCGTCATCTTCTAAAATTTCAACTTGAACAGAGCAGGTGATTTGATTTATATTTATGTCATTTGGCGAAAACACTGCAACAAAAGTTCCATTTTCACTAACAACATCGTTTTCATTTTGCCAAGACCAAGTTCCGTCAATTTGAGTTGAAATTATGCTTTCTGTTAAATTGTCAAACAAATTAGCAACAACATTTCCGCCTGAAAGAAGACTTGATTTTAATTGGTTTTCAGCAACAACTTTGCTTGCAACAGGATTTTCTGAAACTTCAGGGGTTGCCTTTTGAATTTCTGCATCAAAATATAAAATTACAGTGTTTGAGCCATTAACTAAAAAACTATTGCTTAATTCGTCATCTGCAAAAGTTGCTTCAACTTCAAGAGCGGTTGCAGAAATTGTTGAATTATTGGTTGGGTCAACAGAACTGTTCACAAATCTTGCATTTGTTACAACTAAAATAATTTGAGAAAGAACATTTTCGTTAAAGGTGTCACTTGAAAGGGTATAGAAATCATTTTTAAATGCGGTTATATCAAAATTCACACTTCCGTCATAAACTTTTGAAAGAGAAGCATAGTTTGTTGGGTCTACTGAAATTTGAATGTTAACTTTATTCACTGTGAAAAATAAATATGTTTCAATCCCTGTGTAATCATCAGTTTCTTGAACTGTGATAGCAAGGTAATAATCTCCTGCATAAAGGGTTTTAACTTCATCTAAACTTGATGCAACCATTGTGCTAGAAATTGTTCCGTCTTCGTTTGCTTTGAAAGCACTAAACAAAACCTCGCCGTTGCTTTCAGGTGTAACATTAAGCCCATCAAAATTTGGAGTTTCTCCATAATTAAAACTTTCAAATGTTGGGAAGTTATTAAGCCAAAGATTTAAGTTTTTCATTTTAACAGGTAGCGAAACTTCAATATCAACATCTTCTTTTGGAGAAAAAATTGCGGTGTAATTTGTGGTTGAAACTGTTGTTTCAAGTTCTGTTTCAGGTTCTTTCCAAGAAAGATTAAGATTTTCGTTTAATGGAATGTCAGCAAGTGTTGTGTTTAAGCCAATTGTTCCAACAAGCGAAGAATAGTCGGTAACAACAACATTATAATTGTAACTAATTCCGCTTGCAGAAATTGAAATATTATATATTCCTTCACTCTCACTATCAAAGTTTTGAGTTATTTTATAATCGCTACTTGAAAGAGTTTTTGGAGTTCCGTTAGTTTTTAATATAACACTAGAACTATTTCCAAGCGAAAATTCTTCACCAATATCAAAAACATATTTTAAGTTTGTTGCTTCCAGTTCAAGTGTGTTTTTATCAGACTTTCCACAGGCTGAAAGAGAAAATGGAACAACTAATGTCATTAAAATTAAAAACATAAATCTTGATAATTTTTTCATACGACCTCTTTAATATAAATTTATTATTTGCTAATTATTAGTATATTATAAAACTATAATTTCTCAAACTAAATAACAAAGATATTCACAATTTATATTGATTTTTTATTATAATAAAATTATAATAATAATATAAATAGTTTAAAAAAAATTTATAAAATTTTTAAAGGAGAACCTGCCGTATGAGTGTTATTGAAGTGAATAATTTAACAAAAGATTACGGCTCGGGCAGGGGCGTTTTTGATATTTCATTTAAAATTGAAAAGGGCGAAGTTTTTGGTTTTTTGGGGCCAAATGGTGCAGGTAAATCAACAACAATTAGGCACTTAATGGGGTTTTCGAAACCAGATAAGGGCGAAACCAAAATTTTTGATAAAGAAACCTTTCATCATTATTTTGATATTTTAAAAAGTGTTGGTTATATTCCGGGTGAAATTGCACTTCCACAGGGGCTTACAGGTTGGCAATTTATAAAGATGATGCAAGACCTTCAAAAAATTCATAACAGCAAAATGTTAAGAAAAATGCTTTCACTATTTAAACTTACAGATGCAGATTTGCGTGGTGAAACAAAGCGTATGAGTTTGGGAGTTAAGCGAAAGCTTGCAATTGTTACTGCATTTATGAGCGACCCTGAAGTTTTGATTTTAGATGAGCCAACAAGTGGTCTTGACCCTGTTATGCAAGAGAATTTTATTGAATTTATTAAAGAAGAGAAAAAGCGTGGCAAAACAATTCTTTTATCAAGCCATATTTTCAGTGAAGTTGATGCAACTTGTGACAGAATTGCCATAATAAAAGATGGATACATTGTTTCAGAGTTTGTTGCTGATGAACTTAAACATGCAACGGCAAAATTTTATAACATTGTTTTTCAAGAAAAGGCAGATTATGAAACCTTTATAAAAAAATATTCAAAGAAAAGAGAATTTAAAATTTTGAATAGAGATGATGAAAACCTTAATGTGTTCATTTCAACTGATGATAAGTTTATCAATCAAGTGGTTGATATTTTAAGTCAGTTTGAATTAAAGGAATTTTCAAATAAAAAAGAAACTTTAGAAGATTACTTTATGAAGTTTTACAGGGAAGATAAAGACTTTGGAGGTGTAAAATGGAAGAAGTAATAAAAGTTCAAAACCTAACCAAAGACTATGGAATGGGGAGAGGTGTTTTTGATATTAATCTTGCGATTAATAAGGGTGAAATGGTTGGCTTTGTTGGAACAAATGGTTCGGGAAAAACAACCACAATAAGAAGCATTTTAGGGTTTATTAAACCAACAAGTGGTCATGCCTATGTTTTTGGAAAGGAGTCTTGGAAGCATTCAAGTGAAAACGCAAAACGAATTGGCTATGTTCCGGGCGAAATTGGTTTTCCAGATCTATTAACGGGAACATCATTTATCAAAAGTCAGGCAGAGTTTTTTCATATAAAAGATTTGTCATACACAAACAGTTTAATAAAAAGACTGCAACTTGACCCTAATGCAAATTTAAAACGAATGAGCAAGGGCATGAAGCAAAAAACTGCACTTGTTGTTGCACTGATGAATAATGCGGAAGTTTTGATTTTAGATGAGCCAACAACGGGGCTTGACCCACTTATGCGTGTTGAGTTTATGAATATAATCAAAGAAGAGCACAAAAAAAGCAAAACAATACTCATGAGCAGTCACATGTTCAATGAAGTTGAAGAGTCTTGTGACAAAGTTGCACTTATTGATAGTGGAAAAATCATAGACTTTGTTGATATGAAAACAATAAAGGAACGCCCTGTTAAAGACTTTAAAGTCGAGTTTAACAAACAAGAAGACTACTTGAAGTTTAAAACCATGAACTATAAAATTATTCGTGACCAAGAAAAGTATAATCAGGTGACGGTTCGAATAAGAGATGAAGAAATTAATGACTTATTTAAAGACCTTAAGGGTTTTGATTTAAAATTTATTGCCGAAGTAAAATACACTCTTGAAAAGTATTTCAGAGAAGTTATTAAGGCAAAAAAGGAGGTTAAAAATGTTTAGCAAAGCACTTTTTAAACAATCTTGCAAAGCCAATGGCATCATGTGGGCTGTTATAACAATAGCAGTTTGCATCATGCTTGCTTGCCTTATGACAATTTCAGGCAGTGGTTCAATAGGTGCAATGAAAGTTGGAATAACCGACACAATGATAGAGTCGTCTATTGATAGTGAAATTGAAAAAAGAGCAATAAATTATTATACAACAGCAACTGATGGTCTTGAACATTTTGACGAAACAATGGTCAGTTCAGCAGCGGGCGGTGCAATTTATTATTATCAATACACAAATTGGCTAAATCAAGGTATGACAACCGAAGAACCTATTCCAACAAATGTTGGCGGAATGGCATATAAAAGTTTGATTGATGGTGTTAAAGAAATTATGCCACTTCCAAACAGAGATGATTATAGTAGTGATGAAGATTTTAAATCGGCAATCAGTCAGTGGCAAGCGATGCTTCCTTCTGCAACAAGTGAAACGGCAATGACTGCCTATTATATGGCAAGCATAAATGAACTTCAAGAATATATGAATGCAAAGGCTAAAAATTTGGGTTATGCTGAAGGCTCAAATGAAGCACTTGAACTTATTGGCATTGTTATGTATACACTTAATCCGGGTGGTCAGTTTGATGAGTTTTACACAGAGCTTGGCGAAACGGCACCAAGTTATGATTTGACTTCAATGACAAGTGACACTCGAAGCGAATACATCAATAGTTATGTTAAAACAAATGTTGTGGTTTTTTTGGCTGGCAATATGATAAGTGAAGAAACAACTGAAAAAATGCTTGAACAGATTGCAAGTTATAACTTAACTTATGATGATTACAAAAATTTGTCTTATGAAATAACTGTTGACGGAAAAATTGAAGAGGTTTCAAGATACACAGGTTCGACAGGTTATTCGTTTATAAAAGACCTTGCAACAGACACAATTATAACCTTTGAAGCAAGGCTTGATTATGAGTTTTCTTTGATTGACACAAGTGGGTTAATAGATGAAGAAATTGAGCAAAAGCAACAGGAAGTAATTTTAAGTTTAACAGCCGACATCACAAGAAACTTTTTAACTGACCTTCCTGCAGATGTTTCAATGTCGCTTCAAGAAATTGGTCAAATTGATTTATTTGCACTTATTGTTGGAACAATATTCTATAAAATGGCGGGCTTGCTTCTTCCAATAATCTATATAATTATGACAGCAAACAACCTTATTGCTGGGCAAGTTGATAGTGGAAGCATGGCATATATTCTTTCAACATCAACAAAAAGAAATCAAGTTGTGTTCACACAGGCGGTTTATTTGGTTGGTTCGCTCTTTGCAATGTGTGTTATGACAACAATAACAAGTATGGTTTGTTTGTTCTTTGTTCAAGGCGAGGGTGTAACTCTTGACTACGCCGACCTTGCACTTTTAAATCTTGGCATGTTTATAACTTTATTTGCGATGTCAGGAATATCATTCTTGGCATCATGTTGGTTCAATCGAAGCAAACATTCAATGAGTCTTGGCGGAGGACTCAATATGTTCTTCTTGGTGGCAACAATGTTGGGGCTCTTCGGTTCAGAAGTTTTGCCATCAATTGTTCGTCTTGATTCTCTTAATTTCTTTAACTATTGCACAATAATTTCATTCTTTGATGATATGTCAATGATTGCAGGCACAACTGAATTTATTTATAAACTTGCAATACTTTGCGTTATTGGTGTTGTTTGTTACATTGTGGGGGCATTCAAGTTCAACAAAAAAGACTTGCCGTTATAACAATAAAGTCAGCATTTGCTGGCTTTATTTGTAAATATTTTAATTTATACAAAAAGATTTGTGACTATTTTAGTATTGTGATATATTAATAATATCAAGGAGATATTATGGAAAAAGAAGTTAAAGTAGAAGAAGAAAAAATAGAAAATGCATTTCAAAATGTAGAATTTTTTGAACCAATTCTTGATAAAGATGAAAAGGTTTTAAAAACTTTTAAGCCAAGCAAAGCAAAGATGTATTGGTCAGCAATATTTTCTGCATTTTTTGTTTCGTTAATATTTTTAATATGCATAATGTTTATGATTGCAAGTGCCTTTGGTAAGCAAAATGGCGATGTTGTTGTTTTGACCAGTCAATCAATTTTATATGGTTTTTTGATTGGTTTTTGTGGTGGGTTGGTTTTGGTTGAAGCTCTAACAATTATTTTTGTTTCACTTTCATATAAAAATACTTTTTATGCATACACAAATAAAAGGGTAATAGTTAGACGGGGAATTATTGGTGTTGATTATAAAAGTTTAGATATGAATATGATAGGAATTGTTACTGTTAATGTTTCAATTTTAGATAAAATATTAATGAAAAACACAGGTTCAATTCAATTTGGAAGCATGGCAAACCCAATTGGTGGAAATCATTTAATGTTTGGATTTTTGCATATTAATGACCCTTATTCAGTTTATAAAGAAGTTAAAAATATTATTGATGAAAAGAAATTGGGTAAAGATATTGAAAAACAATAAACTTTTTTGGCAAAGATAAAATTCTTTGCCTTTTTATATGAAAATTCGACAAAATTTATTTTTTTATTTAAAATGCTTTATTATTTGATTTCACACTGCTAAAATAGTATTAGATTAAAAGTTGGAGATGAAAAAATGGATTGGAATAAAATTTGGAACACCATTGTCGATTTTTTTAAGGGCAATGGCTGGACAATTTTGGGGTTCTTTTTAACCTTAATTTTTGGTATTATAATTGTTAAGATTATAATAAACATTACAAGACGAGTGCTATCTAAAACAAAGATGGAAAAAATTGCACAGCAGTTTATTGTTACAATTTTAAAGTTTGTTTTGTATCTTGTTTTGATTTTAGTGCTATTAAGCTTAATTGGCGTTCAAATTTCAGGAATACTCACAGCGTTAAGTGCACTTATTCTTGCTGTTGGTATGGCTCTTGAAAACAACATTGCAAACCTTGCAAACGGCATTATTGTTATTGCAACTCACATGTTTAAAAAAGGCGATTACATTTCAGTTAGTGGAGTGGAAGGAAGCATTGTTGATATCAACTTTTTCTTCACAACAATCGTTACTGCTGATAACAAAAAGGTAACACTTCCAAATAGTGAAATGATTAATAATGCGGTAATAAATTCAGGTGCAAGCAAAACCAGAAGGGTTGATTTCACTTTTTCAGTTGCCTATGAAACCGATGTTGAACTTGTTAAAAAAATTGTTACAGATGTTATGAAGAGCAATGGAAAAATTTATTTAACAGAGGGCAATGAACCATTTTGCAGGTTAAAAACATTGGGTGCAAGCAGTATTGATTTCTTTGCAAATTGTTGGTGCGACAATGAAGATTATTGGGATGTTTATTACTATGTTGTTGAAAATGTTTATAATGAATTTAAGAGAAATAACATTTCAATTCCATATAATCAACTTGAAGTAAGAAATCGAACAGATAAAGTTGTTATGCCATACATAAAAACAAAACTTCCAAAAAGAGAAGAAAAATTGAGAAAAGAAAATGACGAGATTGACCTTGAAACAGCTTCACTTTCTGAAATAATTAAAGTTAATAAAAAGAAAAAGGCAGAAGAAAAGAAAAAGAAAGAAGCTAAAAAAGAGGCAAAAAAAGTTCAGTCTAAAAAATCTAAATAAAAAATAAGGGGATTTCAAATTCCCCTTATTTTTTTGAGTATTTATTTGATATTTTTTCCTATATATTTTATAATATATTTATATTATTTTTAAGGAAAATTATGAGTAAGAAAAAAAAGTTAGCAATCATTTTAATAGTGGCAATTTTGGTGGCTGTTATAGTGGCAGTTACTCTTATTTTGGTTTTGAACAAAAACAAGAAGAAAATTGACCCAACTATTGAAGTTCAAGTTACAAGCAGTGTTGTTTATGCGGGCGACAAACTTGAAAGCGTTGCACTTTCGCTTAAAGAAAACAGCACAAGCGGTGAAGTTTTTTGGATTAATCCAAACGAAGAACTTAAACTTGGAAAAAATGAATATGAATGGAAGTTTGTTCCTGAAAATCAAAAAAAATATAATCAAGTTACGGGTAAAATTGAAGTTGAAGCGAATGCTAGGTCAGTTGAAGAAATTTCGGTTTTAACAAATCCAAGCAAACTTTCTGGTTATGTGGCTTATGATGAACTTGACACTTTGGGCTTAACAATAAAAGTTGTCTTTGATGGTGAAAAGGAACAAGTTATTAGTGATGGCTTTAAAATTGTTTACGCAAATGGTGAAAGTTTAAGGCTTGGTGACACATCTGTTTTGGTTAAGTATGGCGATAAAACTTGTGAAATCACTTTAACAGAAGCGGTGGTTGCAAAACAGATTCAAACACCAAGAGTCAGTGAAGAATATTTTTACACAGGAAATGAACAAATTGTTCAATTTGAAGAGTCAAACTGGTTTACACTTGTTGCAGGCACAAATGTTGCAACTGAAGTTGGCAATTATCAAGCAGAGTTTGAACTTGCCGATAAATCTAATTTGGTGTGGGAAGAAACTAATTCAAATGAAAATTTGAGTGTGCCTTTTGAAATTAAAAATGCCAAACTTGAAGTTATTGAAAATAATTATGTTGGCGATTATGACGGCAAAGGTCATTATGCCAGTGTTGAAAGTGAAAATGCGAACCAAATTTATTATTCTTTAAATGAATTAAATGCTGAAAACTACATGGAAGCCAGCACAAAGCCTATTGAATTTACTGATGCAATTAATGAAGTTGTTTATTATTATATTGTTGCTAACGAAAATTATGAAAATATGGCAGGTGAATTAATTGTTACTATTAACAAACTGTCGCCACAAGTTTCTTCAAGAGATGTGCTTGCAATAAATTCTCAACAGCCAATAAATTTGAATGAAAATTTTGTTAGTGTGAT
This sequence comes from uncultured Clostridia bacterium, assembly GCA_944381185.1. Classification (GTDB taxonomy): domain Bacteria; phylum Bacillota; class Clostridia; order Christensenellales; family UBA1242; genus RGIG1681. The sequence goes on along the minus strand of CALWKE010000001.1, from coordinate 250,494 downwards.
TGGCTTAAATGATGAAGTTTTAAGTGAAGTTAGTTTGTCATTTGAATATTACACAAGATATGTTAGTGATAGTGATAACGATAAAACAACTGAAAATGTTGGTGCAACTTCTTTGGGCGGTGCGCCTGCTAATTCAGGAACATATTACTTTGTTGTTAAAGTGGCAGAGCAAACCAATTATAATGCCATAACAAGCAGTGTTTATACCCTTGTAATTCAAAATGAAAACTATGACCTTTATCCTGAAAAGGAAGATAGAACTTATAGTTGGATAAGCGGTGACTATTACGTTAGCATTGCAAAAACAAATCAAAACGGAATAATTGAACTTATGCTTGTTTCAAATCTATTTGATTCTAATGTGATTTACAGACTTGGCGAAACTTACGCATTTTCAAGTGACAACAAAGTTTATACTCTTTCATTTTCACCAAATATGAATATTTTAACAATAACAAATTCAGCAGACCTTGATGATACTTATTCATTTACAAAGTTTCAGGAACCAGAGTTTGTTGGAACTTATGCAAAAAATACTATTGGCGATGAAAATAATTTAAGCAAAATTGAAATTTATTCAAGTGTTGGTTCAATCATGTTCAAATTTGAATATGTTTACATGGAGCGGGGTTCAATAAAAAAATCAACTGTTACTGGCAGTGTTTCATATACAAATATTGAAGGTGGTAATGATTTAACATTAAGTTACACATCATCTTCAAGGCCATATAATTTTTTTGCTATCTATAACAGTGAAACAAAATCATTAACAATTTCAAATTTTGCATTTGCAGGCGTTAATGGTGAATATTTAATTGTTGAATAAAAACAGCAGAAAATTTCTGCTGTTTTTTGTTGATTTTTATTAAAATTAAAGAATTTTATACATTTTTAAATAAAAATTAGTATCTAACTGCACCGCCTGAAACCAAGATTGTTTCGCCAGTTATATAACTAGATTCATCACTTGCTAAAAAGTAAATGGTGTTTGCAATATCATCAGGAGTTCCAATTCGTGCAAGTGGAGTTTGGTTTTTAACGTAAAGTTTTGTTTCTTTAGAAAGATTTTCGGTCATTCTTGTTTCAATGCAACCGGGAGCAACTGCATTAACTCTAACAAAAGGTGCAACTTCGGTGGCAAGTGATTTTGTAAGTCCAATAATTCCTGCCTTGCAGGCAGCATAGGTGCTTTCTAAACTTCCGCCATAAATGCCATAGATTGATGAAACATTGATAATATTTCCATGTTTTTGTGACATAAAGTGCTTTAAAACTTCACGATTAAATAATATAACAGCACGAAGGTTAACATTTAAAATGTTATCAATTTGTTCTGTTTCTTTTTCTGTTAAAAGCCCTTCGTTTTCAGCAACACCAGCCGAACAAACAAGAGAGTCAACATATTCAAATTCTTTAAATGCTGAATTAACAAAATTAATAATATCAGACTCTTTGCTTTGGTCACAGCCAAGGGCAAAAACATCAACATTATAAGATTTTAATTCTTGAATAAAGTCAGCATCAAATGTGTTGTGGTAGGTCAGGGCAATGTTGTAATTATTTTTGGCAAACTTTATTGCAGTTGCCTTTCCAATACCACTAAATCCACCTGTTATAATAACTGTTTTTCTTATCATAAATTCACCTGAAATTTATTTTTTCGCAATATTTTTTGATTTTTATTAAATTTTTTATATATTTTTTAACAAAAATTTATTAATTTTGCGTTTTTAAATTATAATCATATTAGCACACAAAAATATTTCTGTCTATAAAATGTGTGGTTTTTAGTTTGAAAATAATTTTTCTTGTGTTAAAATTTAGTTAGAAATTTAATTTGGGAGTGCGTATGTTTAAAATTGTTAACAAAAAGTTTTTAAATCCAACAGTTTGCATGATGGATATTGAAGCACCTTTTGTTGCAGCAAAGGCAGAACCGGGGCAATTTATAATTCTTCGAGTTGATGAAGAAGGCGAAAGAATTCCGCTCACAGTTGCTGGTTTTGATAGAAAAAAAGGTCTTGTTAAAATCATATTTCAAATTGTTGGTGCAACCACTGAAAAGTTGAAGCATAAAGAGGTTGGTGAGTTTATTCAAGATTTTGTTGGACCACTAGGAATGGCAACTGATGTGTCGAATTTAAAGAGTGCCTGTGTTGTTGGCGGTGGTGTTGGTTGTGCCATTGCCTTTCCTGTTGCTAAAAAAATGTTTGAAATGGGAATTGATGTAACAAGCATAATTGGTTTTAGAAACAAAGACTTAATTATTCTTGAAGACGAGTTTAAAAATAGTGCAAATGAGTTTCATGTTATGACTGATGATGGTTCTTATGGTGAAATGGGTAATGTTTGCGTTCCGCTTGAAAAAATGCTTTCATCTGGCAAAAAATTTGATAAGATTTTTGCTATTGGGCCACTTGTTATGATGAAGTTTGTTGTTCAAACAGCAAAAAAATACAACATTCCATGCGTGGTTTCAATGAATCCAATAATGATAGATGGCACGGGCATGTGTGGTTGTTGCAGGCTTATGGTTGATGGCGAAATGAAATTTGCCTGTGTTGATGGCCCTGATTTTGATGGCTATAAAGTTAATTTTGATGAAATGATTGAGCGAAATGGAATGTATTGTGATTTTGAAAGACAGGCTTATGAAGAAACTTGCAATCTTTTTAAAAAGGAGGTTAAATAATGGCTGAACTTCCAAATATGAAAATGACAAAGAATGACATGCCAACGCAAGACCCAAAAGTTCGTGCACATAATTTTGAAGAAGTTGCACTTGGATATGATGAGGCCACTGCAATTGATGAAGCAAAAAGATGTTTGCATTGCGTCAACATGCCATGCGTTGCAGGTTGCCCAGTTAAAATTCATATTCCGGATTTTATTAAGAAAATTCGTGAAGGTGATTTTGAGGGGGCTTATCAAGTTATTGCAGAGTCTTCAAATCTTCCTGCGGTTTGTGGAAGAGTTTGCCCACAAGAATCACAGTGTGAAGCCAAATGTGTTCGAGGAATAAAAGGAGAACCTGTTGGAATTGGCAGGCTTGAAAGGTTTGTTGCCGATTGGCACGCAATGCACAGCAACACGCCCGAACATTGTGAAAAACCTAATGGACACAAAGTAGCCGTTATTGGTTCAGGTCCATCAGGTTTAACTTGTGCTGGTGATTTAGCAAAAAAAGGTTACAGTGTAACAATTTTTGAAGCTCTTCATAAGGCGGGCGGTGTTTTGGTTTATGGAATTCCAGAATTTCGTTTGCCAAAAAAGATTGTTCAAAGTGAAGTTGATAAACTTAAATCTATGGGGGTTGAAATTAAAACCAATATGGTTATTGGTAAAACTCTCATGGTTGATGAACTTTTTAAAATGGGTTATGAGGCTGTGTTTATTGGTTCGGGTGCAGGCCTTCCAAGATTTATGGGAATACCGGGTGAAGAACTCAATGGTGTTTATTCAGCCAACGAGTTTTTAACACGAAGCAATCTCATGAAAGCTTATATTGATAAACCCGTAACACCAATAATGAAAGGCGGAATTGTTGCCGTTGTTGGTGGTGGAAATGTTGCTATGGACGCAGCAAGAACAGCACTTCGACTGGGAGCAAAAAAGGTTTATATTGTTTACAGAAGAAGTGAAGAGGAACTTCCTGCAAGAAGAGAAGAAATTGAACACGCAAAAGAAGAAGGTGTTGAATTTAGACTTTTAAATAATCCTGTTGCAATATTGGGATTCAGAAATCCTGACAATAAAAAAGACCCAAAGAATGTTTTTGTAACGGCATTAAGATGTATAAAAATGCAACTTGGTGAGCCTGATGCTAGTGGCAGAAGAAGACCAGTTGAAATTGCAGGCAGTGAATATGAATTTCCTGTTGACACAGTTATCATGTCTATCGGAACATCTCCAAATCCACTTATAAAAACCACAACTGTTGGGCTTGAAACTAATAGTCATGGTGGAATTATTGTTGAAGAGACAACGGGAAAAACTTCAAAGGAAGCTGTTTATGCAGGTGGTGATGCTGTTACTGGTGCTGCAACGGTTATTTCAGCGATGGGTGCAGGCAAGGTTGCAGGTCAGGCAATTGATGATTATATAAAATCAAAAAACGCAAAATCTCGCAAAAAATAATAAAAAATAGCAAAAAATTAAATAAAATTAATAAAAGGAGATATTTTATGGAATTATTAAAAGGCAAAGTTGCAGTTGTAACAGGCGGAACAAGAGGAATTGGTTTGGCAGTTGTTAAAAGTTATTTGAATAATGGTGCAAAGGTTGTTTTGTTTGGTTCAAAAAAGGAATCTGTTCAAAAAGCACTCACCGAATTAAAAGCCGAAAACAAAAAATATGAAGTTGAAGGCATGTATCCAAATTTAACAAACTACGCTGAAGTTGAAAAGGCTATTAGCGATATTGCAAAAAAATATGGCAAGATTGATATTTTAGTTAATAATGCTGGTATTTCTGCAATGGCAAGCATTTATAACTATAACCCAGAAGAATTTGATAATCTTATAAAACTAAATGTAAATGCTGTTTTCTATGGCATTAGAGCAGTTGCTCCAATTATGATGGCAAATGGTGGTGGTGTTATTATAAACACATCTTCAATGGTTTCACTCTATGGTCAACCTGCCGGCTGTGCATATCCTGCAAGCAAATTTGCTGTTAATGGTTTAACAAAATCTCTTGCAAGAGAACTTGCTGCTGATGGCATTCGTGTGAATGCAGTTGCTCCGGGTGTAACCGACACTGATATGGTTGCAAATCTTCCAGAGCAAGTTAGGGAAGGCATAAAGAAAACTATCCCACTTGGAAGAATTGGCACACCTGAAGATGTTGCAAATGCGTTTTTGTATTTAGCAAGTGAAAATGCTTCTTATGTGAGTGGCGAAATTCTTTCAGTTGACGGTTGTGCAAGAACTTAAAATTATAGGAAAGTATTATGAATTTAACAAAAAAAGAAAAAGTGCAAACATTGCTTCCACCTTGTTTATTTATTGTTTTTGGAATTTTATTTTGTGTTATTCCAAATGAATTTTTAAGTATAGTTGAAACAATTCTTGCTGTTGGGCTAATTGGATATGGACTTGTTTGTGTTATACTTTATTGTTTCACTTCTTCACAATTTAGAAACACATCACATTTAGTTTTGGCAGTAATCACCATTTGCTTGGGTTTTCTTGTTTCACTTATACCTTCGTTTTTTATATTCGGAATTGGTTTGATTGTCTTAACAAATGGAATAGCAAGAATAAAAATTGCCAATGATTTAAAAGTGGCGGAAGTTTCAAAATGGTGGATTGAATTAATTTTTGGAATAGTTATTCTTTTAATTGGTCTTGTTATTGTTGTTATGTGCAACACAAAAATTGCCAGAGAAATATTGATGATAATTTTCGGTGTTTCTTTGCTTGTTAACGGAATATTGAGTTTAGTTTCATATTTCATTTTAGATTTTAAACTGAAAAAACTTAACGAAAAACAACAAAATGAAGATTTTAAAGATTATAAAGTTAAATAAAATAAAGCCTTTGATAGTCAAGGGCTTTTTTATTTTGTTTTTTTGTATATTTTATAACTAAAAGTTAATGATTATTGCAGGGGGAAATTATGAAAAAAATAAATCCATTTTTAGAAGAAAATGCAATAAAAGTTGACGGAACTTTTAAAGATTTAAAAAATTTAAGTTTAAAACCATATGACAAAAATTCTGCATCACCATACACCAAAACCAGAGCAATTTTGATGAACGGAACCGAGTTTGAACAAAATTGGTTTTTGCATCAATTTTCAAGACATTGCAACAATAATGAATTAAGACGAGAAATTGCAAACGTAAGGCGTCATGAACAGCAACAGCAAAAAATGATTGCAAGCCTTAAACCCATTGATGAAAGCAATTTAGAAACAACCATTAGTTATGAGCAACTTGCGGTCGACCTCACTGCAATTCTTGCTCGCCATGTTAAAGATGAAAACGTTAAAAATGCTTTAAATTTTGCACTTTTAGAAGATTTTGATCATCTTTATCGGTTTGCAAATTTGCTTGAAATGGAAGAGCATAAATCAGCAAAAGAGATAACAAAGACCTACACAGAAATCATGCCGGGCAGACCAACAATTGCTGAACACAGACACCCCTTTGAAAGCATTAACAAATTTATTTGCAACCAATCTGCTGACCTTTTCACAAAACTAACAACAAACATAATAACGGCTGCCGAACAACAAACCATGAATTATTATATGAATATTGCAAATTTGCACAGCACAGAAATTGGACGAAAATTATATAGTGAAATAGCAATGATTGAAGAACAGCATGTGTCTGAATATGGCAGTCTGCTCGACACAAATTGTTCATGGCTTGAAAATTGGGTTATGCATGAATACACAGAGTGTTATCTTTATTATTCTTGTTATGCTGATGAAACCGACCCATACATAAAAAATATTTATCTTGAATGTTATTATGAAGAGTGTGGACATCTTAAAAAAGCGGCTGAAATGCTTGAAAAGTATGAAGGTAAAACTTGGCAATGTATGTTTCCGTGCGGAGGGGATTTTCCTGAACTATTAAAGTTTGAAGGCAATGTTGAATATATTCGTGAGGTTCTTGCAAAAACCGTTACACTCACAAAAGATAGAGAATGTTATGTTGATGTTAACAGCCTTACAAATAATTCAAATTTCAAAAAATATAACAAACAAGTTTGCAAAAATGCTTCAAATGTTCCAAGTCATATTGTGATTGAAACATATATTAAAAAGAATGGTAATGACTATCGCTACCAAACAACTGAACACCCAATAAAAGAACTTCAAAATAGAGCGGAAGACAACATAATTTTAGCTAGGTGATAATTTTTTATGAATATTTTAGTGTTTTTTGACTAATTTTGCGATTTTTTCATATCGTTAAAGAGTTTATGATATCATTTTCACGTTCGGAGGAATAGTATGAAAATTGATAGCGATTTAATGAAACTTTATTATGAGAATTTAATGCGAATTAATGAAGAAAATAAAAGAAAAGAGGAAATAAAAAGGAAAAAAGTTAGTTTGTGGAAAAATCAAGGATACACACTTGTTTATCCTGATCAAATTGGGGCTTGGGATGTTTATGTTGACAATCGTGCAAGAGATGTTTTTAATGGTCAAGACATTGAAGATGCACTTTCGGTTATGCAGGCACTTGAAGACGGAGTGCAGATAAAAGATGCAATTAAAATTTTTGCTAGTAGTGAAAATTCAAAAGCCTATGATAAAATTATCGCTCAAACAGTTGGATATTTTTCAAAACAAGGTGTGAAATTTTTAAAGAGCATTTACACTGAAGTTTTTAAAGAAAAGATAGATGAACCATTTTTAAATTTTTTAAAACAAATCGATTTAAAAAATCAAACATCTCTTCAACTTTTACAAAATGTAAATGAATAAAAAAGGGAACATGGGTTCTCTTTTTATTTTGTTGTAACAAAATTTTAAGTTTTAGAATAATATGATAGTGGCGAAAGTTTTCGCCAAATATTTAACGAAAGAGAAAAGTTGCAAAGAAATTTTTGTTAAGATTTTTACACCTTAAAAAATAAAAAATCGCAAAAAATTTTAAAAAACTTAATAAAAATAGCATAAAAATATATTTTAGGAGGAAAAATGGCAGAAATTGTAAATAATAGTGCTTCAACCACATATACTTTGACGGGGTCTTCAACCCCACAAACTGTAACATCAAACACACTTGCTGTTAATTTAAACACAAGCGGTTTGTCGCTTTCAAAATCGGCTTCACCAACTGAATTTTCAGCAGGGGATATAATAACCTACACAGTTGTAATCTCAAACACAGGAACAAATTATCTTAATGGTGTTAGAATAATTGATGATCTTGGTGGAGGCAATCTTGCTTATGTTGTTGGAAGTGGCAGTTTGACCACTAGTTCGGAAACTTATCCAGTGACACCCGTTGCAACAAATCCACTAACTTTCACACTTCAACAACTTGCAGTTGGTCAAACAATGACACTTACTTATAAAGCTCAAGTTGTTTTCAATTTTCCATCAAGCGTAACAAGCATCACAAATAGTGTTCAAGGCATAGGTTACCCTGCATCAGGAACAGTAACAGGGTCTGCTAGTAGCACTATTCAAAAAAAAAATAGCGGAAATTTTTCAGTAGTAAAATCTGCAAGTAAAACAGATGTTGACCCATCAGAATCATTTGAATATTATATATCTCTTCAAAATAATAATTCAGCAATAGCAAACGTTTCAAATGTAACAGATAATCTTCCACAAAATTTTACATTAACAGGTGCTACTCTCAAAATTGGTGCGGGCGATGAAGTTACACTTTCATCAAGCGATTACACACTTTCTTCATCAAATCAACTTGTTATTCCATCAAGCACAGGTCCGCAAGTAATAGTTCCAGCTAATGGAACAACTGTTATAACTTTAACTGGTTATTTAAGTTAAAAATTAACAATAATTTCAAAAGAAATTGCAGTCGTCAAAAAAGAGCATGAACAACATGCTCTTTTTGTGTGAAAATAAAATTAAATTTTTTTATAAAAAATCGTTTGGTTAAAAACCAAACGACAAACATTGGCGGGAGTTCGAATTCTCAATTCGAACCTGCCGATAAAAATTCGAACTCAAGAGGGTTCCTTCAGAGTGCTGAGCCATATGGTTCGAAATTTCAATTCGAAAATGGCGCAAGCGCACCTGAATTCGAACCTTTTGCAAAAACCAAAGCAATCAATCTTGGGAACGAGAAGTCTGAAGCCAAAATTGACAAATTTAATAGTGAAGATGTTGTGATAGACATTAAGATAGTTGATGTTAAAACTAGGCAAACCGAAAACAAAAACATTCGCACTCTCATTAACGAAACCGAAAATGAAAAAATAAATTCCAATACCATCGCAACCAAAACAACAAACGAAAGATTAAAGCCTGAAGGCAGGGAAGAGTTAAACATAGAAATAAAAAACAAATCGAAAACAAAAAAGAGCAAATTGCTAAGACCAAAACAAAAGCAACCCCATCAACCATTCAAAAATTTTCAAACCACATCAAGTTCATCGACTACATCCCAACCCGCGAAATAATAACTTACCGCCATCTCTTCGCCTATGGGTTTTATGTAGAGTAGGTTTTGATGATTGTTTTTATGATAATGTTTACAACTAATTCAAATGTAGAAGATTGTCGTTATCGGTAAAAATATTAAAGCAAAAAATAAGTGTGTGCCAATTTGGTACATATTAGCTTTTATGTGAACCAATATGGTACACTAAATACGGGAGAAGTATAAATGAATGGCAGTTCAACAATTCATAGTGATGATTTTTATTATTTAAGAACAAAACATTTAGACAAATTGTTTGATCTCTATTTTGGTAATAGATTAGTTATAAATGGTAAAAGACTACACTCTACAACACATACAAAAAAATATATGTAATAAAAGTATTACAAATTTATAAATAATTTTAATAAAATTAAATTTATTTTTTTAAAAAGTAAAAATCAAAATAAAAAAGTCATAGTATGTAATTATTTACTATGACCTTTTTAATATTTTAATTTTATTTTCTTTTTAATTTTGTAAATACTTTTAAAATTTGTTGAATAAGTTTTAACAAACTCAAAACTAGTGCGATTATATCTGCCAAGATATAAAGTTTAAATAGATTTTTTAGTGTTGTAATTTCTTGTTCATTGAATATATTTGAGCTTTGCAAAATCTCAATAGTCTGTTCATTTGCTTTTTTCTCTACTTTAATATTTACAATTTGAAAAATAAATACTAATAAATAAAAACCAAGTCCAATTAACAAACCGATAAGTGTAGGAATTCCTGTAAACTTAGTTAGGATATCTATAATAAGACCTATAATAATAGCCCCATAGAAAAGAAGTGGCGTAAATAATGTTAAAATTTGAAGAATATATCTAAATCCAAAACTTTTATCTTTGTTTTTATGTTGAATTGCAAGACAAGCTTTTTGTGTCGCAATACCAACAGCAGTTATAGATGATGAATTTAATATATTTGTCCTTAAATATATTGTCTTTTTCATTACACTATAATGATTTCCAAAAAGTAAAATTCTTCTAAAAAAACCAAGTTTTTTAATTTGTACATATTGAAGACCATTTGCATCAAGTAATGACCTTGCTGTTTGTTCTGCTGTTAATCCATTAGACAAGGGCATTTTGTTATATTGTTTATATTTGATAATTAAACTGATTTGAACAACTAGTGCAATTACCAAAAAAATTAAAATTAATCCTGAAACTATAAATGATGCAAGTTCAATTCCACTTAAATTTAACATATTAATCTCCTTTTTAATAAAAATATCATATAAAAAATAAGATGTCAACCTTATATATATATATTTGACTTCAAAAATTTTTAATTGTATAATCAAATAAGGAGATTAGAATGGTTAAAAAAGATTATCAAATTAATGTTGTAAAAGCAGAAGATATAAAAAATCAAAATAATTTAGAAAATACCCAAAATGTGATAACGCAAGTAACAAATGTAAATGAACCTAAAGAATTAAAAACTGGACTTATGATTGGCGGGTTAATTTCGTTTTTTCTTTCAATGTGTTTTATGGCAGTTACTGTATATTTTTTATTTCAGACATATAGTTCAAATAGTGATGCGCAAAAAGCAGTTACATTCATTGTTTTTATTTTATCAATAGGTTGGATTAGTTATATTCCGGGAGTTATTTGTTCAATTATTTCACTATGTTTGAACCCATTTGTAATTAAGTCAAGCAGTAAAGGACAAAAGGCGGTTGGAATAATATTTACAATTCTAACTATTATTATCATTATTGCATATCTATTTATTGCAATTTATATAATGTCTTTGCCAAGTAATTAGTCAAGAAGTAAAAATTTTTATTGTAATGATATATAAAAAATGAGATTACATCAATTGATGAAATCTCATTTTTCTTTATATTAAACATTAAATTTTTTAATTTAATTTTACTTGCATTGTTTGGTAAGAAGGTTGTTTTACTTTTAATTTTTTAGTAGGAGTCAACGAAAAAGAAGAAAATATTGTATTATAATTTCTTGATTGCAATAAAAAAAAGACCAGGTTAAAAACCTAGTCTTATGAAATAGATTTATTATGTTATTAAATTGTTTAAGCATATTTACTTCCGTTTACTCCTACGAAAACTATGCTACAAAAGACACTCAAAAGGCAAAGAGATATAAGGATGAAATAGTAAAAATGCTTTAAAACAAAAAAACTGATAAGGTGTTCTTATCAGTTTCACTTGGCGGAAGAATAGGGATTCGAACCCCAGGTGGCTTTCACCACGACGGTTTTCAAGACCGCTGCATTAGACCGCTCTGCCATTCTTCCATAAGATTTAGTTGTAACAAGCAATAATATACTAAACTTTTAAGTAAAAATCAAGTGTTTTTTGTAAAGTTTATTATATAAATTTTCAAATTTTTGTAGTTGGCGTTTTTAATTTTTTGTGATATATTGTGAATATAAATATTTTGGAGAACTTTATGAAAGAACTTTACACAACACTTCTTCATATAATTAAAGACGGAAAAATTTTACTTGCTGAAAAGAAGCGAGGTTTTGGCAAAGGTCTATTCAATGGGGTAGGTGGAAAGGTTGAAGAGAATGAAAGCATTGAAGAGGCTATGATTCGTGAAACAAAAGAAGAAATAGGAGTCACTCCAACAAATTATGTGAAGCATGGTTTGCTTGTTTTTGATGAGTTTGTTAAAGGTGAAAGAACAAAAGTTTTCATGAACATTTACACCGCTTATGACTATTTGGGTGAGCCTGTTGAAAGTGATGAAATGAAGCCTGTTTGGTTTTCGCTTGACCAAATTCCTTATGACAAAATGTTTGCAGATGATAAATTTTGGATGAATAACATTTTAGAAGGTCATAGTTTTGTTGGAAGTTTTGTGTATGATGAAAATTTTAATCTTTTATATTCAAAGGTTGTTCGAGAAAATTAAAAAGTCATCAGTTTGTTGATGACTTTTTTTGATTATTTTTAAGTTTTTTCCAATTAAAAATTCCATAGATGTTTAAAATTAAAAAGACAGATAAATTTATAAAAGTAGCAATAATAGAATAATCTTTTGTTTCATTAAATATTGTTATCCACATAATAATTCCCGTTATGTTACTTAAAACATAAAACAAAAAATTTATTGAATTTCTCCTTATTAAAAAGTAAACGCCCAAAAGGTTAAGAGCAAAGGTTAATGTGCTAAACAAAAGTGCGTTAGTGTTAAAAACATCAAGCAAATAATACATTCCAACTGAAATAATAGTAGCAGCAAAAATCGCAAGTATGATTTCTTTAACACTTACTGTTGGGGTAATTTTTACTTCACCTGTTTTTGAGTGCAGGTTTTTTGCCCACGCTATCACATTTGCAATATAAAGTGGTAGGGTGATGCAAGCATTGCTGATAACTTCACCATATAGCCCATTAATGTATGAAATTGTTGATTAAAAGGCAATTTGAATAAAACTGATAAATATGCCAACAATGTTGCCTTTGCTTAAAAATGAAACGGCAATAATTCCAAAGAATGTGCTAAAAAAATACAGCACATTAATTTTAAAAATTATGCTGAAAATTATAAGTATAGCAGTGGCAAACGCCACAAATGCATATTCATACCAACGAATTTCACGAAAAAAATCTTTAACCTTGTTCATAATTAAAACCTAAAAAAAGTATAACATATAATAATGAATTTAAAAACAAATTTTCATTGAAAAATAAAAAACAATATGATAAACTAAAAATATAAAGATTTTGGAGGTATAAGTTTTGGCAAAATATAATGAAAAGTACTTTAATTTTAATGGCATGCATGATAACAAAATAGAAGACCTTATTGAAAAAGATGAACAATTATTGTTTAAAACAAAACCAAAAAAATCGGCTTTTATTGCATCTAAAATTTTTCAAATGCTTCCAATTGCATTGATTTGGATTTTGCTTGACGGATTTTTTATCTATATGATGATATCGCAAGATATTTTTTCACATATTCCCGTTGCTCTTGAGGTTTTTATTGTCATATTTTTTATTTTTCACCTAACTCCTGTTTGGATTTGGATATCTAATGTTGTGACGGCTTGGGCACAATATAAAAATATTGAATATGCTTTTACAAATAAACGAATTATTATAAGAACAGGCGTTTTTGTTGATATAAAAAATGTTTATTATGCAGATATTCAGTCAGTAAACCTTAAGGTGGGCATAATTGACAGAATGATGAAAGTTGGTGATATTTACATTGTTGCATCGTCGGGTGCAGTTGTGCTTTGGGATATTGAAAATCCATATAAAATAACTAATGAACTTCAAAAGATTGTGAACGACATAAAAACTGATATTGAATTTCCAAATAAATTTAGACCAAGTGAAAACCCGGGATTTAACACAAAATATATTCCTGAAAACAAAAGTAAAAATTCTTCTGTGAGTAAAAAAGAAAAAGCAAAAGAAAAAAAGAAATAAAAATTTAAAGAAAATAAAAATCGCCATGACTGGCGATTTTATTTTTTGTCTGTGTGGGTTATAAATATATTCTGCACTGGTAATAGTGGATTATCAAAAGACCAATTTGTGTTATCAAGAATGGTTTTTATTGAATTTATTAATTCATTTTCACTATATTTATAACTAATTGAATTTTGACTAAAACTGATATCACTTAAATTTAAATAACTTAAATTTACAGAATTTTGAATAAATTTATTTTCTTCATATAGTGCACAATTTTGAGAAAGTTCATTACTAGTTGCGCCGTGTGCAACAATTCCAGCAGTTGCTTGTTCAACATTTGGTGCATTTACATTGCTTGTTATTGTTGAATTGACAAAACAGTAATTTAAAGAAAATTCATTTAATTGATAGTTAACATAGGCAACAATTCCAGCGGTGTAAACTGTTAACCTGTCATTAGTTGTTGAAGTGATATTTGAATTTAAATTGCCCGAAAAATAGCAATTTGAAAATTTTGTTATATTTATTTTTTCTTCGTTAACTTCGTTTGGCAATTTTGTTGTTATTGCTTCACCAGCAATTCCACCCATGTAGTAGCGAAGTGAGTTAAAACCTGAAACATATTTAACATTTGTGTATGACGCTGTTATATTTGATAATGAAGAACAAAAACTAATATTTGAATTTACGGCTTTTCCAACAATTCCACCAACTGAAAATGAGCCAGAATTTGCTTTTGTTAATGAGGCAGTGCATGTTTTTTCAACTGCACAATTTGCAATTTTTGACCCTTCAGCATATGAAGCAATAAAGCCAAAATAATTATGATTATATTCATTTGATTGAGAAGAATTAGATGTTACATTTTCAAGTTTAATACCATAAATTTCGGCACCTTTAACATATCCAAAAAATCCTGAATAAACTTCATTATTAGAACTTAAACTTATTAAAGTAAAGTTTTTAATTGTGTGACCATTGCCATAAAATTTGCCCGTGAATGGTTTGTCAAAGGTTCCAATAGGTGAAAATTCTTCATTAGTGCTTCCGCTTAAATCAATGCAAGTGTTTAAAACCACTTCTGACGAAATTAAATCTTCGGTATATAAATTTTCTAGAAAATAATTAAAATCTTCAATGTTATTTATTTCATAGGTATCAGCCGATTGAGAAGGGTTTCCTTTATCAAAAGGACCAGAAAGATAGATTATTAAAAGAACAATAGCAGCGATTGCAACAATAAGCACACAGATAAGTTTTGTTAAAAAGTTTTCAGATTTTTGTTTTTTCTTTTCTTGTTTTTCTCGTTCAACTTCTTTTTCTTCTTCAAGTTTTTGAAGTTCTTTTTTCTCGCGTTTTAACAGTTCAAGTTTTTGAAGTTCGCTTTTAATATGAATTTCATCATCTTTATCAACTAAATTAAGAGTTATTTTAGAATATTCAACATAGTCGTCAGTTTCAGGCAAAATATTAAAATTATGTGTTTTTGCTTTAATTACTCCAAAATAGCCTTTATAGTTATCTTCATCAATTTCAATGGCCTTTTTAAAATATTGTTCCGCTCTTTCAAAATCACCTTGATAAAGGCTGACTTCACCTTTTTTAATTGCCTCGGTAAAGTTGGCTTTTTTTTCAAGGTCTTCGGGAGTAAAGTCTTTAATCATGCCAACATCTTTTTCATCAAAAAGTTCAGACAACAAAAAAGTGCTTCCACAATGCAAGCAGGTGACTGTTTTTGCATTAAAGTCAATAGACATTGATGCACCACAATTTTTACATTTTAGTGTTATATAAGACATTCATACTCCTTTGATTAATACTATAATAAAATTTTTTGATATTTTTGTAAATTAAATTAGCAACAATCTTACGAATTTTTAAATATTAAAATAACAAACTAATATAATATATAGTATTTTTAAGTTTGACAAAAATCAGCAAAATATGTAAACTTGAAAATAAGGTAAGATTATGAAAAATTTAAAAAATAGAAGTAAGATTTTTAATAATTTCTGCTTGATTTTTGTTGCTATAATGTTGGCATTTTCTGTCGTGTTTGGCATAGATTTTTCTTTGAATAAAAATAATTTTAAAAGTGTTAGTGCGTCAGAAACCTATGCTAATGCAGATGAATATCTTTTGCCACTTGTTTCAGACCAAACAGATATTTTGGCAAGTTATGATATTTCAAAAATTTATCCAATTTACACTGAAAATCAAACTAATTCTGAACTTTGTTGGGCTTATGCAGGGTTAAAATCACTTGAAACAACTTTAATTGCACAAACAGGCGAATATTACAATTTTTCAGAAACTGCTGTGGCTTATTTTGCATACATTAATGGCATAAATCAATCAATAAATTCAACAGGAAATTTTGAAAGATTTAATGTTGTTGTGAAAAATTATGGTTTGGTTTATGAAAATGATTTTTCAAATGATAAGTATTTTGATATTGATGAAAGTAATTATCAAAACTATTTATATTTAACTGAATTTGCAACAAAAGATATCATGATGAATGTTAACCCAATAAGGTTTGCTGATTCAAGCACATACACAGCAAGTTCACTTCAAATAAAAGAAAATGTTTTAAAACAATATATCGAAGATTATGGCGGAATTTTTGTTGGCATTGAACCGGGAACAATCTATCGTTCAGATACGGGTTATATGTATATTAACAAGGTCGACCATAACACTGAAGATGGAAAATATTTTGAAGAAAATCATGCAGTTTGCATAATTGGCTATGATAACTATGGTTTTATTGCACTCAATAGTTGGGGAATGGAAGAGTCTTATAATTCAAGATTTTATATTCCTTTTGACTATGGCTATATTTACGACAATGCCTATGGCTATATTTATAATAATAATGAAAAGGTGAGTCTTGTTTCTTCAAACGCAAATGACTTTTCACAAAACATTTTAAAAAGTGACAAGGTAACTAAAAATTATTTTAACTATGGTGAAGATATAGATTTAACTTACTTGGTTAGTGAAGACTATAATTTTAAAAGCATCTATGTGTCAATAATCAAGGGAACAGAAGATGTTACTGATAAATTTGTTATCAATTATAATGATGATTTAAGGCAAATTTATATTCAAA
Source organism: uncultured Clostridia bacterium (assembly GCA_944381185.1). Lineage (GTDB taxonomy): Bacteria > Bacillota > Clostridia > Christensenellales > UBA1242 > RGIG1681. The sequence goes on along the minus strand of CALWKE010000001.1, from coordinate 233,823 downwards.
ATGGTGAAACTTCACCTGATTTTGTTGGTGGAACTTATTTAATTAAAATTTATGAAGATGTTAATTTGATTTCAGTTAAAAACATTTCAATTTTCACTGGAACAGAAGTTGCTTATTTTAAGCTTACAAAAGATGATGTTTTAGATACGATTGACAGTTATGCACTTTTTAATGGAATGGCTTCATCACAAAACAATATGACCTTTTATATTTTTGGAAGCGGAAGCTATACATTAGATTTCTTTTTAACAAATTTGAATAAAAATTATGCAACAGGTTTGTTTATTTCAACATCAAGGCAATTTGTTTATGAAACAATTGGTGGTGATGTTGTTAAAACTTCATTATCTAAAAACTTTCAAATTTTTTCAAACACAATAACAAACAAATATACAATTGTGCTTGATGGGTTGAGTGATTATGTCGGAAAACGCATAGAATTTATAATAAATGTTAGGTCAGTAACAAACAGTTCAGTCACACAGAGTTATTTTGTTAATATATTTGTTGGTGGTTATGGAACAGCGAGCACAAATTTGACCAATTCAATTGAATATGTGCTTGATGGTGGAAAGAATTCAGAATTTAATGTTTCAAAATATCCAAACTATTCACTTGAAAGTGGAATGACACAGATTAAATTAGCAGACCCTTCAAAATCAGGCTATAGTTTTTTGGGTTGGTATTTAGACGAAAATTTTGAAAATCAGATTTTTAATATTTCGGCTTCAAATGTTGGCGACCTTGTTTTATATGCTCTGTTTGAAAGAAATGATCTTGAATACTTCAAAACAGATGTCAACATTTTGTCAGTAACTGATTATGACGGGTTAGAAAAAGATATTGAAGAAAATATAATTTATGGCGACAGTGTTAAACTTAATTATAACTTCACGGTGCTTCCAAATCTTGCTGGTTCGGGAAGAAACTACACTTTAAGATATTATCTTTATGTTAATGGTGAAGAAGTTGGTGGGGCAACTTTAAACACAGGAACACAAGATGTTGTTTTAAATTTTGATTTTCCTGAACTTGAGGCGGGGGATTACAATGTTGAAGTTGTTACAGCTGTTGTTATAAGTCATAGTTTAAATTTAACTGCAACAAGCCAGAAAGAGTTTGTTGTGAATAAAAAAATGGTTGATTTTGCATTTGATAATCAGGCTTTAAAACAGGTTTATTGTGGTGAACCTTATGACCCAAAAGAACTTGAAGCAATAACATTCTTGGGTGTTTATGCTGAAGATTTAAGTGATTTTACCTACACACTTTCAGACACACCTAAAACAGATTATGGCAGTTACAGATATTACATTTCATCAATAAGCAATGATAACTATGCCTTTGACGAAGAATTGTTTGGAGTTTTATATATTGAACAAAAACTTTTAACAGTAGACTGGAAAAATATTAATGTTACCTATAATGGTGAATTGCAGTATGCAAAATATGAACTTGATGGCGTTGTGCCGGGTGACAGTGTTGACCTTGTGCTTGCAGGTGACGGGCAAAAAGATGTGGGCGAATATAAAGTAACTGTTAGTGGCATTTCTAATAGTAACTATAAGGTTGATGCAGGTGCTTATACAACAATAAAAATAAATCCCGCAACTATCACAATAACATTTGAAGATGTCACAGATAGGCTTCAAACAGACCCACTTTATAGAGAAGAAGTTAAATATACAATTAATGGAACAATCTATAATAATGACGACATTAAACTTGAAGTTATTAGTGATGGGTTAACTTCTAAAAAAAGTGGAAGATACACAATTACTGGCAAGTGCAATAATCCAAACTATCAAGCATATTTTAACGACGCAATTTACACGCTTACTGGTTACTATTATGTTTATTATTTAGACACAGACGGAAATTTAATACATGAAGAAATTGTCAATGACGGAGAAGACCCAAAAGGTTTGAATAATGACATCTATCCAAAGGGCTTTTTAGATGGATATTTGTATAGTGAAAGCCTTGAAAATAAGGGAATGGACCTTTATATAACTGTTAGAGTAACAAATTATGCATGGATAATTATTGCAGTTGTTGTTGTGGTTGTTTTTGTTGCAGCATATCTGATTGTCACAAGAAAACAACGAAAAAATAAAGTTTCATAATAAAAAACCACAATAATTTGTGGTTTTTTTTATTATTTTGTTGTAAAATCTTTTTTGGTAATTATAATAAATGATAGGTGAAAAGTATGGAAAAATTAGATATTGTTAAATTATATAAAAATCCTAATGAATATGAAAACAAAGTTATTAAGGTTGCGGGTTGGGTTAAAAGTGCTCGCGGTGGTAAAGCCTTTGGTTTTCTTGACCTTAATGACGGAAGTTCTTTTAAAGGTGTTCAAATTGTTATTGAGGCTGAAAAACTTAATAACTATGATGAAATTTCAAAACTAAACACAGGTTCAAGCATTGTGTGTGAAGGGACTTTTATTTTAACTCCAGATGCAAGGCAACCATTTGAAATTCAGGCAAAGTCGGTTGAAGTTTTATCGGCAACAGACAGTGAATATCCACTTCAAAAAAAGAAGATGACCCTTGAATTTTTGCGTGAGCAAGCATATCTTCGTCCACGAACAAACACCTATAGTGCAGTGTTTAGAATCAGAAGTGAATGTGCTTATGCTATTCATAAGTTTATGAATGAAGAAGGCTTTATTTATGTTCATACCCCAATTTTAACAAAGTCAGATTGTGAGGGTGGAAGTGAACTTTTTAAAGTTTCAACGCAGGATATTTATGCTCCAAATTCAACCCTAAAGCCAGAAGATGAACTTTTTGGTGGCAAAGTATTTTTAACCCCAACGGGGCAACTTGAAGGCGAGGCCTTTGCACTTGCCTTTGGCAAAATTTACACATTTGGTCCAACATTCAGAGCAGAAAACAGCAACACTACAAGGCATGCAAACGAGTTTTGGATGATGGAACCTGAAATTGCATTCTGTGACCTTAACGGGCTTATGGATTTTGAAGAAAAAATGATTAAATATGTTATCAACCATCTTCTTGAAAAATGTAGCGATGAACTTGAATTTTGCAACAAAAATATTGATAATGACTTGATTGAAAGATTAAAACTAGTTGCAAATTCAAAGTTTGGAAGAATAACATATACCGATGCAATCAAAGAGTTAGAAAAGAATAATGATAATTTTGAATTTAAGGTTAAGTGGGGAACAGACATTCAAACAGAACATGAAAAATATTTAAGCGAAGTTGTGTTCAAAAGGCCTGTGTTTGTGACCAATTATCCAAAGGAAATCAAAGCGTTTTATATGAAGCAAGATGAAGGTGGCAAAACGGTTTCTGCAGTTGACTGCCTTGTTCCGGGAATTGGAGAACTTACTGGTGGAAGCCAAAGAGAAACAGATTATAACAAACTCATCACTCGAATGAATGAACTTGGGCTTAAAGAAAAAGACTATTGGTGGTATTTGAATCTTCGAAAATATGGCAGTGTTGAGCATTCAGGTTTTGGCATTGGCTTTGAAAGGCTTGTTATGTATGTAACTGGCATGAGCAATATTCGTGATGTTGAACTATTTCCACGAACGCCAAATAATTGTGAATATTAAAAAAAATCGCTATTTTAGCGATTTTTTTATATTTTCAATATATTTTTATTGATTTTTGCGTTTTTTATAAAAATTTTTTATTATAATTCAATAATTTTAAAGCCGGCAGAGCGAATAAGTCTGTTATAAACTGCAAGGGCAACGCCTGTGGTATCAGGGCACCTTGCGTAAACTTTTTTTGCGTGAAGTTTGTCAAGTTCTCGAAGTGCAGAGAATAGTTTGTGAGCTTGTTCATTTGCATTTTCGTGATGCCCAAAGGTTATTGCTTTAACATTTAAAAATTTTTCTTCGCCGTCAAAAACAAGGGCAAAGGTATCATCATCACTATGTTTATTGACATATTTTGCAAACTTATCAATTGTTCCTTTCAAAATCACAACTTCAGCATTTGGTGCATAGTGTTTATATTTCATTCCGGGAGAGAGAACCTTTTCATCACTTTTAACTTCTTCGGTTATTGCTCGGGCAATTTGAACGGGTTTATTTAAAACGCTTTCCATCATTTCTTTTGTGATGACCCCGGGGCGAAGAATTATTGGAGTGTTTTGAAGCACAGAAACAACGGTTGATTCAACCCCAGCATCTGAATCGCCACCATCAATAATTAGTGGAATTTTACCGTTCATGTCGGCAAAAACATCACCTGCATTTGTTGGGCTTGGTTTGCCACTTGTGTTTGCACTGGGTGCAGCAAAGGCAATGCCCGACTTTTCAATAATTTCATGGGCAATTTTGTTAGAAGGCATGCGAACACCAACGCTGTCAAGCCCTGCACAAGTTGCATCACAAACTCTGTCACCTTTTGGCATGATAATGGTCAGTGGTCCCGGCCAAAAATTCTGCATCAAAATTTTTGCATCTTCAGGAACAAATTTAACAATTCCGTCAAGCATATTTGTGTTTGAAATATGAACAATAAGTGGGTTATCGGCAGGTCGTCCCTTTGCCTGATAAATTTTTTTTATTGCTTCGGGCTTTGTGGCATCGCCAGCAAGACCGTAAACGGTTTCGGTTGGCACGCCCACAACTTCGCCCTGTTTTAAAAGTTTACAGGCAAGACGAATAGATTCTTCATTTGGTTTTAAAAGTTTAGTTTCCATAAATTCCTCATCAGTATTTTAGCACTAAAAATATTTTTTTACAACAAGTGTTCAATCAAAACTTTAATTCCCATCAAAATAAGTATTATTCCACCAATAATATTTGAGATTTTTTTATATTTTGTTCCAAATTTATATCCAATAATTGAACCTATGACAACTGAAATTAATGTGCAACAAACAATGATTGCCGTTGAAGGAAAAATGCTGAATTCAAGTAATGATAATGTTATTCCAAGCATAAGGGAATCAATGCTGGTTGCAAGTGAAAGTGTGAACATGGTTTTAAAATTAAGGTCGGCTGTTGGCTTGTTTTTTGAAAAACTTTCTTTAATCATATTTATGCCCAAAATTAAAAATAGCCCAAAGGCAATCCAGTGGTCAAAACTTTCAATGTAGGTGTTTATATTTTTGAAAGCAAAGTATCCAGCAAGGGGCATTATTAGTTGAAAGGCACAAAACCAAATTGAACAAACTATTATTGTTTTTGATAGATTTTTTGCTTCCATACCTTTGCAAAGACTAACGGCAAAAGTGTCTAGTGAAACACTGATTGAAAGAAGTAAAATCTCAATATAATTCATAAAAATTGCTCCAACAAACTAATTTATTTTATTCAAAAAACAAAAAAAGTTTAATATTGATTTTATTTGACGAAAAAGTTCATGTTTAATATAATTTAATCAGAATATTTAGGAGGATTTTTATGGCTGAAGTTTGCGTTATAACTGGTGGCGGAAGCGGAATGGGGCTTGCTGCTGCAAAATTTATGCCTAAAACAAAAACGATTATTGTTGCAGGCAGAACTGAAAAAAAATTGGAAGGTGCGGTTAAAGAACTTAAAGAACTTGGCTACAAAGCATTTGCAAAAGTTTGTGACACTTCAAACAGAGAAAGTGTTCGTGAACTTGCAGAATATGCAGCAAAACATGGTGAAGTTAAAAATGTTATAAATAGTGCAGGTCTTTCACCAGCAATGTCTGACCCAGAAACAATTTTAAGGGTTAATGCACTTGGCACTGTTTATATGAATCAGGAATTTTCAAAAGTAATGAAAAAGGGAAGTGTTATTGTTGATATTGCTTCAAATTCAGCATATATTTTGCCAAATTTTTTAATAAGCACAAAGGTTTATAAACTTGCAGATACAGATGAGGAACTCTTTGTTAAAAAACTTCTTAAAAAAAGCAATTTAGCAAAATCTAAAGGGGCTTATGCTGTTTCAGGTTTTGCATATTCACTTTCAAAAAATTTCGTTACTTGGTATGCAAAAAAATGTGCTTTTGAATATGGCAAAAATGGCATTCGAGTAGTTTCACTCAGCCCGGGTTTAATTTCAACAGACATGGGCAACCTTGAGGCAAAAGATGGTGGAATGCTCATTCCTTTTTCAGCAGAAGAGAGAATGGGAACACCAGAAGAACTTGGCTTTGCCATTGCAACAGTTGCAGATGAGCGAAATGGATATCTTGCAGGCGTTGATGTTTTAGTTGATGGTGGAAGCACCAACGGCATGAAAGAGTTTAAAAGGAAAAAATAGAAAATAAAAAAGAGATGAATTCATCTCTTTTTTTGTTTTAATTAAATTTCATATAAAAAGGGAAGTGATTTTCACTTCCCAATTTTATTTATCTTAAAATGATTGTTGTGCTTGTTGGGCAAATTTCATCGCCTTCTGAAAGAATGATTTCTTGACCATGTTTATATTCTTGAACATAGTTGCCAACCCTAACATTAAAGGTTGTTGCCTTTTCATTAGATGCTAAAATTGTCCATTTTCCCGGTTTGATATCTGCATGTTTGCCAACAAGTAAAACTTTTCTTGGTTTGATGATAATGTCGCCTTGAACATAAGTAACATTTTCTTTGCCATTTGGGTCAACAATAGTTGCCTCTGGGGTGTATCTCACACCATGTTTTTCAACAACCTCATCAACTTCACGAGTTTTTTCTTCTGCTCTTGCTTTTGATTTTCTAACAGTTTCAACAATACCAACAATAAGAGTTATTAACAAAACAGCAAGAATTATGCCACCAACAATATAATCAACCATAATATCCTCCAATTACAAGTTTAGTTTAGCATATAAATTATTATTTTTGCAAGTATTTTTGACAGTTGCACAAAATTTTTAAATTTTTATATTTATAGTTAAATGTTTAAAAATTGACAAAATATATTAAAAAATTCATAATATGTTTATGAGTTTTAAGAAGAAAATAATAGACTTGCTTAATCGTTTTGAAGATTTGTTTATGACAAGTCATTCATGTATGTCTTGTGGAAAAGAGATTGAAGATGGAACAAAATTTAATCTTTGTGAAAATTGTTTAAATTCTCTTGATAAAATTGAAGGCAGGCTTTGCAAAAAGTGTGGAGAAGAAATTGTTGGTGAAAATGTGAGAGTATGTGATTATTGCAAAGAGCGTGATTATAAATTTAATTCAAATCATTCGTGTTTTTATTATAACGCAGTGTCAGCAAGCATAATCAAAAATTTTAAATATAATGGTAGAAAATATTACGCAAAAAGCATTGCAGAGATTATGGCACAGCGAAGTGATTTTTTTGAAGATGTTGATGTTATAACCTTTGTTCCAATAAACAAAAAGAGAAGGCGAGAGCGTGGATTTAATCAGTCAGAAGAAATTGCGAAGCACTTATCTAAAATGCTTAACATTCCGCTTGTTACAATTTTAGAAAAGGAAAAAGATGGCAAACATCAGGCTGCACTTGGTCAAAAAGATAGACTTAAAAATTTGAAGGGTTCTTTTAAAATTATAGCGGAAAATGTGAACAAAGTTAGGGGCAAGCGAGTTTTAATTGTTGACGATGTTTTCACAACTGGTGCAACACTAAACGAGTGTGCAAGAGTGATAAGAGTTTGCAGACCAATTTCAATTAACACTGTAACTTTTGCCAAAACAAAGTTTAATTCGGCAAATTAATGCTTTTTATTATAAAAAATTAAAATGTTAAGTTAATAAAATAAAAACATAACTTTACAAAAAGAGTAAAATAGTTTATTATTTTAATAGTTTATTTTAAGGAGTAAAAATGGGCTTATTTAGTTCACTTAAAAATTTTGATAACAAAAGAAGTTTAAAGAAACTTGAAAAGATTGCTGCAAAGGTTGAAAACCTTGCTGATAAATATAAGGCAATGAGCGATGAGGACCTCAAAAAGCAAACAGAAGTTTTGCGTGGCAGATTTGATGCAGGTGAAACCCTTGATGACCTTTTGCCTGATGCTTATGCTGTTGTTCGTGAAGCCAGCACAAGAGTGCTTAACATGCGTCACTTTCATGTTCAAATCTTGGGTGGTATTGTTCTTCATCAAGGTCGTATTGCTGAAATGAGCACAGGTGAAGGTAAAACACTTGTTGCAACTCTTCCAGCATACCTTAATGCACTTTCAAGAAAGGCAGTGCATGTTGTAACTGTCAATGAATACCTTGCAAAGCGTGACGCTGAATGGATGGGCAAAGTTCACAGGTTTTTGGGGCTTTCAGTTGGATATATCTTTAATGGTCAAGACCAAAATGACAAACGAAAAGCGTATGAATGTGATATAACTTATGGCACAAACAGTGAATTTGGCTTTGATTATCTTCGTGATAACATGTGCACAAAAAAGTCGGATATGGTTGGCAGGGGGTTAGACTTTGCCATTGTCGATGAAGTCGACTCAATTTTGATTGATGAAGCAAGAACTCCGCTTATTATTTCAGGTCCAACAGGTGAAACTTCTGACCAATATGTAACTGCTGCAAAATTTGCGAAATCACTCAAAGAAACTGATGTTGATATTGATGAAAAACAAAAGACAATCAATCTTAATGAAGAGGGTATTGCCAAAGCTGAAAGATATTATAGAATTGAAAATTTGGCTGATGTTGAAAACACAGATATCAACCACAATATAAATAATGCCATTCGTGCAAGATTTTTAATGCACCGCGATGAAGATTATATTGTTCGTGATGGTGAAGTTTTGATTGTTGACGAGTTCACAGGTCGTATAATGGTGGGCAGAAGATATAGTGATGGGCTTCATCAGGCAATTGAAGCAAAAGAAGGTGTTAAAATCAATGGCGAAAACAAAACTTTTGCAACAGTAACCTTCCAAAATTTCTTTAAGCTTTATAAAAAAGTTTCAGGTATGACAGGTACTGCAAAAACTGAAGAAGGTGAGTTTAGAGAAATCTATGGGCTTGATGTTGTTACCATTCCAACAAACATTCCATCAAAGAGAATTGATGAAAATGATGTCTTCTTCTTTTCACATGAAGCAAAAATAAAAGCAATTTGTGAGGATATTAAAAAGACTCATGAAACCAACAGGCCAGTGCTTGTTGGCACGCTTTCAGTTGCAAAGTCAGAAGAACTTTCAAAAGCACTTACAAGGCTGGGCATAAAGCACAATGTTTTGAATGCTAAAAACCATTTAAGAGAAGCAGAGATTATTGCGCAGGCCGGTAGACTTGGTGCAGTTACCATTGCGACCAACATGGCTGGTCGTGGAACGGATATTTTGCTTGGCGGAAACAGTGAGTTTATGGCTAAACAAGAACTCAAAAAGCAGGGGTTTGATGATGAAGTTATTGATATTGCCGCATCATTTTTCCCAATTACCACCGATGAAGAAAAACAAGCAAGAGAAGAATATTTTAAGTTAAAGGCAAAATTTGATGAACAAGTAAAAAAAGAAAAGGAGCAGGTTGTTGCTCTTGGTGGTCTTCGAATAATCGGCACCGAAAGGCACGAGAGCAGGCGTATTGACAATCAGCTTCGTGGTCGTGCAGGAAGGCAAGGTGACCCTGGTTCATCTGTGTTTTACATTTCAGCCGATGATGACCTTTCAAGAGTGTTTGGAAGTGAAAGGCTTAAACGAATGGCAGAGATATTTAAGCTTGACAGTGACACTTCAATAAATTGGAAGTTCTTTTCACGAAGTGTTGAAACCGCACAAAAGCGTGTTGAAGGAAATAACTATTCTATTCGTAAAAATGTCGTTGAATTTGATAATGTTTTAAATAGACAAAGAGAAGAGGTTTATAGTGAACGCAACAAAATCTTAAATGGCGACGATATGCATCAAAATATCATTGGCATGATTCGTGATGTTGTTGAAGAGATTGTTGATGAATTTTCTAACTTCCAAAAACCTGAAGATGTTGACCTTGAAGCATATAACAGGGAACTTGAAAAACGACTTATTGAACCAGAAACCAATTTCATGACAATTGATAGACTTTCAGATTATACATCTTCTGAAATAAAAGACCAAATTTATGAAATTGCAGTTAAAAGATATGAAGAACGAAAGGCTGGCTATGAAAAACAAGGTATCAATTTTAGTGCAGTTGAACGAGATGTCCTTCTTCGAATTTTAGATAGAAAATGGATTGACCATATTGATGATATGGATAATCTTCGAACAGGTATAGGTCTTCGTGGTTATGGCAACAAAAATCCAATAACGGTTTATCAAACAGAAGGCTTTGAAATGTTTGATGAAATGATTATGAGTGTAAGGCGAGATGTGGCAAACTTTATGATGGGCATAAATATCAGAATAGGTGTTTCACCAGAGCAACTTGTAAAAATGAGAAGGGCACACCTTGCAGGGCTAAAAACAAACAATGCAGGTTCAAGCACACCAGCGCCTGTAACAAAATCAAAAACTGTTGGCAGAAATGACCCATGCCCATGTGGCAGTGGAAAAAAATATAAAAACTGCTGTGGAAAAGATAAATAATTTAATTTATAATTGTATAAAAATTTTTAAATAAAATAAATTTATACATTTTTAGGTTGAAATAATGAATTTTTATGATTTAATTGAAAGTGATAGAAAAGAGTATTTTAAAATTCTGGAAAGTGATTTTCCAGAATTTTTGAATGATTACATAAATTCAAAAGAAATGCAAAGATTAAGATTTGTTGGCAACTGTTGTGGAATTAATTATAGCAAACTTTTTGAGGGTAGCAAATTTTATTCAGTGCTTGAACATTCGGTGGGTGTTGCACTTATTATTTGGCATTTCACTCACAGCAAAATTCAAACACTTGCAGGGCTCTTTCATGATATTTCAACTCCTGTTTTTAAGCATAGCATTGATTTTATGAATGGTGACTATGCAAATCAAGAATCAACAGAAGATTTAACAGTTAAAGTGCTAAATAATTCAACCGAAATTATGAATTTGTTAAAACGAGATAAAATTTTGCTTGAAGATATTTGTGACTATCATAAGTACCCAATTGCCGATAACAACACACCAAGGCTGGCGGCTGATAGGCTTGAATATACCTTTTCAAATGCTTTATTTACCTATGGGCTAGCAAATATTGATGAAGTAAAAGAAATCTATAACGATATTGAAATTCAAAAGAACGAAGAAAATATTGATGAGTTAGGTTTTAAAACTAAAAAATTTGCTAGAAATTTAGTTAAAATTTCAAGCAAACTATCAGTTATTTACAGGTGCAATAGGGCACATTTTTCAATGCAACTTATTGCAGACATAGTAAAAAGGTTAGTTGAAGAAAATAAATTAACAGTCAATGATCTTTACACTTTAAAAGAAGAAGATGTTATAAAAATAATTGAAAATTCAAAATACGCAGAAATTTTTAATAAATGGAAAAACGCAAAAAATATCAATATTTCTAAAAATAAGCCCGAAAATGTTTATTCTGTTCACCTAAAATCAAAAATAAGGTGGATTAATCCACTGGTTTGTGGGGTGAGAATTAAGGATATTTGTAAAATTGCCAAAAATTATATTGATAAAAATTTTGCCTATGATATGTCTAGCTATGTTTATTTAGATTTTGATTTTTAAATAAAAGCAGGTGCTTGATAATGCCTGCTTTTTTGCATTAATTAATATATTTTTAATGATTTTTAAGTTATTTTTCATAAATTTTTATATATTTTTGCGATTTTATTTTTTAATTAAAATTGTGTTCTGAAGAGTATTAATATTTTGTTTATATAATTTATATATTTATTTGCGAATTTTCTTTCATTATGTTATTATTTATTTGAGATTATTTTGGGGGAAATTATGTTAATAAATAATGTTAATGGTGAAAGAGTTGCTGCCTCAATGGTGAAAAATTCCGAATTTTATATTGAAGTGGCTAAATTTGTTCAAGCATACACCACAATTGTTAATAACCCTAATGAATTTTTGAAAGAGGTTGGGCTTCCACTTATTAATGAAGACAGTGAAATGCTCAACTGGAATCAGTTTGTCAAAATTATGCAAACTTGTGACCTTGGCTTTCAAGAAAAACCAACGGTGAATGACCTTATTATTTACTATAATTATGCACTTGAAATTGGCTCGTTAGATAAAAGCACAAAAAGGCTTGCAAGTGTTGACGATGTTGCCGATGCTCAAAAGCATTATTATAATTTTGTTGATGAAGCCACTGATAAAGCTGAAAGTGAATATTTAAAGCAACATAGTGTTACCCTTTCAAGAGAGCGTGAAGCGGATATTGCTGATAACAAGTTGTCGCTTTTGCGTTCAGCGAACATAGTTTGTTTTATTTTTATGATGTTTGCAGTTTTAATTGGTTGTTTTGCAGTTGTAAGTTTCTTTTTTGATAATGTTATTGTAACTTTTATTGGCGCTCCATTTAAGTTTTGGAAGGCGCAGTATATTGGTGCAATAATTTTGCTTATTGTTGCTGTTATTTTGTTTGCTATTTTTGACAGGCTTTATGTTTCAACAAAAGATAAATATCTTGACTTAAAAGTTGCAACTTCAATGATTTTTAAAAGAAGTGATGAAACATACAAAGAAGAAGAGATTTTAAAAAGAAAATTAAACAAACTTAAAAATGATTTAAAGATTGTTCATGAAGAGATTAACGATAAAAATAAAACCTTTGATGTAAAAAACAACATTCAAAAACTTATTGCAACAAACAAATATTATCAAAGACTTTGTGATTATGAAGAAGAGTTTAGTGGAGTAAAGGCATATCAAAGCAATTTAACTGATGAGCAAAATGCACTTTCAGATGAAGAATTTGCACCTGTAAAACTTTCAAAGGAACAAGAGGAAAATTTGCATTCTGTTAGTCGTGAAGCAATCAATCTTGAAGGTGTGATTGATGAAGAGGCCTTCAATGAAAAATTTGAAAAATCAACAAGAGCAAAATCTGAAGAAAAAGAACAAAACAAAGAAGATGATGCACAAGAAAAGCAAGCAGAGCAAGATGAAAAGCAGATAAAAACACAAGAAGAAATGAGACGCAAACAAGAAGAGTTTGAAAGAAAACAACAGGAAGAGCTTTCAAAAGAAAAGCAAGAAGAACTTCTTGATTCGATTGATTATATTAAAGATATTTTAGGGTTTGGTTCTGGTGACGAAATCGCTGAAAGAGAAAAATAATAAGCACTTATTTGGTTATGTTTTTATAAATTAGGTATTTACATTTTTGACTAAATGTGATATAATCATAGCACTAGAAAATTTTGCTCGAAAATAACTTCAAAGGAGAAGATTATGGCAGAAGGAAGTTCAAAACCACAAAAGAAATATGATACCCAGCCAAACTTTGCATGGCCACCTGCAAGATATTATATGCTTTCAGCATATTTTCTTTTTTATAATGCTATTGCAAATGACCCTAAAAAGTATGGTCTTGAAAATTCTAATGGCAACCAAGTTATTAATGCATATATAAGGGATCATTGGGAAGATCTTGACGCTGAATATCACACACATTTGAAAGAGGTTCAAAGCAAGAACAATGTTGGGCCTTTAAAGTGTGAATCATTTGATAAGGATTTGCCTCATCTTATTGCAGAGGCAAACAGGCTTTCTATGCCACTTCATAATGATGGAAAGGGCAATTTGACGGGTCTTTTGTCAAACCAAGAAGTTAAAGAGCTTTTAGAGCAAAAAAGAGTTGATGTTCGTGGTTATCATGAAAATGTTAGAAAGAATGCAAAAGGCAAATTTGGTGATTGGGAAGGGGAAAAATCAAAAAACGGTTCTGATTATGAAAAATATAACCAAGCACTAGCCGAATATAAAAACAAAAAGGCAATTTTAAGAAGAAGTAGATTTAGATTGGCTTTAAAGGCGTTGGGTGCACTTGCATTTGCAGGTGTAACTGTGTTTTCGATTGGTGCACTTCTCTCTGTTGGTGGAATGGCAATAAGTTCTGTTTTTGGCACCATGTATTCAGCATCTAGCATTGGAACTGCGGGGCTTGGGCTTATTGGAACGGTTGCTGGCGGAACTTTAACAAAGCATTTGTTTGGCAAATTTTTAGAAGAGCATGGTGAACTTAAGCGATTAAAACAAGATATGCGTGAGTTTAAAAAAGGTTTTGGCAAATATGCCGATAAAGATGGCAAACATTTTGGTATGAAGCAATTAAGAGACCAATTCTATGCTGACAGGGCAATGAAAGAATATCTTGAAAAGGGCGAAGTTAAAGGTCGTAGAAATAAAAAATACATAAAAATGATTAAAAAGGGCAAATTTGGAATTCCAATGGAGCCAAGCGATTTTATTAAAGAGCCAGCATATTATAAATTTGTTACCGATGTTTATAACGAAGGAAAGCAAAATTATGGCTTTAGATACATGGAAAATCTTTTAGGTGAAGCAAAATCCTTTAACTCTAGTGACACACAGTCTGTTCAATCACATGTTATTGAAGCTCAAAATGCAATTGCAAACCCTAATTTAGGTCTTACTGATGTTGTTAAACTTGTTCGTGACCTCAAAACATCAGAAGGAAAGTTTCAGGGTGATGACAAATTTACTTATGATAAAATTATGACGGAGTATTCAGATAAGATTGTTGACGCTATAAGAGAGGAAGCATTTGAAAATGCATACACAGCGGCATCTTATGGTGATTTAGAAAATGCGTTTAAAGACCCTATTGTAAAAGAAAGACTTGAACACACTGCTGTTGGTGATAAGGTTGATGATGTTGAAAATATTGTTAAATTTGTAAAAACATCTAGAAGTTATTTAAAACCAGATATCGGTGTTTCAATAATGGATCAAGTTCACTTGGATCAATCTCATATGGAACATGGTGCGATGTCGCTTGGGCTTGATGGTGCTGACCCAGAATTTGCAAATGTTCAAACTGTTATTGGTGATATTAATTCACTTGCAACAAGAAGTGCTTCACCAGCAATTGAAACACGTATTGCAAGTCTTGCAGTAAATTCGTCAGTAAAAAAATATTTAGAAACAATGTTGCAAAAAAAGACCAAGCAAACAAAACTTGGTGTAACTGACCTTGCTTCTATTAGTGATTCTGCAATAAGATCAGCAATTGCTAGCATGACAAGAAGTGAAGAAGCTGATGGAATTCGTTCAAGAATTATGGTTTCAGCATTAAGTGACGATGAAAAAACTGAAGCAATTAAAGCTTTAAATAAACAAGTTGAATCAATTGAAACAAAAAAGAAAGATGATATTTATGCAGCGGTTGTTGACCCAATAAAGAATAATGTTAGTCCAGTTTTTGGTGATTATCTTTCAAAAATTTCAGATATAAAATCTTTTGAAATTGACCAAAGCAGAGAACTTCTTAATGACATTAAAAAGAAAACTGGTAATACTGCTGTTGCAAATTTCTTGGTAATGAAATTTCAAAGCAAAATAGAAGAAAAGATTGGTGATGAAATTAAAAAATCACAATATAGTGGAACAGGTCCTGATGTTCTTAAAAATTTAACAAATATTTTAAAAACAATTTCAGAACTTGAAGCAAATAATTTTATTTCAAGTGCCCAAAAAATGAATCTTATAACTGAACTTGAACCAAAAATTAGTGCAGCTGTTGAAAACATTTTAAGGATTTCAAAAGAACAATTTATGACGACTGAATATGATGAAAAGAAATTTGCAGATTTAATAAGGCAATCATACAGTGAAGGTGGTTTAAAAGAATATTTTGAATTAAACACGCCAAAGAGTAATGCTTTAAAAGAAGAAGTTAATTATATGCGTAATCAACTTGCATTATATGGACTTGCAAAAAGTGAAATTAAGTTCGGTGGCGAAGAGATGAAGCAATCTGATGCTGAAAACAGAATTTTTGCAGAAATTTACTTTTCAAAAGATCGTGAAGTTTCAACTGATAGTTTATATAAAGAACTTGAAAATATGGCATTTAACCAAAATGATGATGCAATGGTTTATACACAGGTTTGCCCAACTGATAGAGTAGAAACTGATATTAACGCATCAACATTTGTTAGAAACATGATTAATTCTATTAGTAATATAGATAGTTGGTTGGATACTGAAGATAAATTTGCAGCAATGTTGATACTAAAAAAACGATGCATAGTTGCGTATAAAAAGTATGTAAATAGTTTCTACGAAAGAAACAGAGGCTCATTAACAATTGATCAATTTATGAATGATCCGTCTAAAAAGAGAATGTTTGTTGAAGATGTTTATAATCAATGGGTTTATGGCGGTAATGATACAACCAAAGATGGTATTTTAAAACTTATTGATAAAAAACTTGCAGAGTATTCTCGAGGTAGGGGTGACAGAAAATTCACTTCAGCAAAAGAATCTGCTGACACTTCAAATACACCTGCAAAAGCATCGCAATATGCAAGTCAACCGGGCATGTAAAAATAAAAAGATTGAAGAGTTTTCTTCAATCTTTTTTTGTGCAAAAAAAATAATTATAATTTTGATTAAAGTTAATTTTTTGGCATTTTGGCACATTGCTATGCTATTTTGCACCAACTTAATTGACAAATTCAGTTACCTGTGATAAAGTTTAGTCATTATTAATTAGGAGATGAAATTATGCATTGGAGTGAAAGAATTGCTGATAAAATTATTGCTAAAAATCCAAATAAAGAAGTTTATGTTTGTGCGAGTGGCGTCAGCCCATCGGGCAGTGTGCATATCGGAAATTTCCGTGAAATAGCCATTCCTTATTTTGTTGCAAAAGCACTTAAAATGAAGGGCAAAAAAGTTCGCTTTATTTTTTCATGGGACGATTTTGACAGGCTTCGAAAAGTTCCTGTTAATGTTTCACAAGTGGTTGATGGCTATGAAAAATATGTTGGCTGTCCATACACCATGATTCCAAATCCATTTGATGACGGGGCAGAAAGTTATGGCAGACACTTTGAAATAGAGTTTGAAAAATCGCTTGCTGAACTTGGAATTGATGTTGAATATATCTATCAGTCAAAAGAGTATTTATCAGGCAGATATGCCGACAAAGTGACTTATGCACTTGAAAGAAGAAAAGAAATCTATGACATTTTGATGAGTTTTAAGTCACAGGAAGCATCAGATGAAGAAAGGGAAAATTATTACCCAGTAGCCGTTTATTGCAGTGGTTGCAATAAGGATTCAACAAAAGTTATAAAATACGATGAAAAAACACATAATTTAACCTATGTTTGCAAGGCTTGTGGAAAGGAAGAAACGGTTAATGTTCTTGAATACTTTAAAATAAAACTTGCTTGGAAGGTTGACTGGCCAATGCGTTGGAAAGAAGAGGGTGTTGACTTTGAAGCGGGTGGAATTGACCATTCAACACCGGGCGGAAGTTATGATGTTTGTTCAAGAGTTGTTCGTGAAATATTTAATGGCGAACCACCAACATATCAAGCATATGGTTGGCTTGGTTTTGCGGGTGTTTCAAGCATGCACTCATCAAGTGGCATAAATATAACCCCAGCAGGAGTTTTAAAATTCTATACACCAGAAGTCATTAGGTGGCTCTTTGCTAAATATGAACCAGAAGATGCCTATAACTTTTATTTTGATGACACAATCATCAGGCATTATTCAGAATATGACAGGGGGCTTCATGCTTATCTTTCTGGTGAAGCCGATGGGTTTACAAAGTCACTTTTTGACCTTTGCTTAATTGAAGGAAAAACCTATGAAGATGAAACTTCATTTAACACAATTGCAAGTTTGGCACCAATTGTAGACTTTAATCATGACAGCCTTGTTAAAGCCATTGCTAAACTTGATTTGCCTTGGACAAAAGAGGCTGACCTTCGTTTTGAAAAGGCAACTTACTTTTTAAAGACTTATCAACCTGAAAAGATTTTTAATTTGTTAACCGAAGTTAATCATGATTACGCAAACACACTTTCTTCAGAAGAAAAGGCAGTGGTTAAAAAACTTTATGATTATCTAAATAACACTGAAGTAATTAAAGATAAAGAAGTTCAACAATTTATTTATGATGCAGTTAACAATCCAAATTTAACAAAGAAAGAGAACATTGCCGTTCAACAAAAATATTTTAAAATTTTCTATAACCTTTTATTTGGAAAGGATAGTGGGCCAAGGCTCTATATGTTCTTTGCTGCATCAGATAAGTCAAAGTATATTAATTTGTTGAATATTTAATAAATTTTATAAATGCGATTAAAAGTAAAAACTCTTACATGTTAAGAGTTTTTATTTAATTAAAACAAAAGGTGAATTATGCAAACAAAAAAATATTTAGTAGCATCAGATATTCATGGCTCACTTATTGCTCTTCAAAGAACACTTGACATTGCAAAAGAACAGAATGTTGATAAAATAATTCTTTTGGGTGACATTTTTGGTGCAAATGCAACAGAAATGGTAAATTTATTAAACGATTTTGCACAAAAATTAGACATTGTAAAAGGCAATAATGATTGGTATTTTGAACCTGAAAATGCAAAGTTTCAAATTTATGACAAACTTTATGAAAACATAAATGGCAGACTTGCATATCTTTCGCATGGACACAGGCTCAACGATATGGACCTTGCAGGTTATGGTGCAAAAATAATAATGATAGGGCATGTTCACCGTCCAATTCTTCAAGTTGAGCAAGGTATAATTTTTATGTGCCCGGGGTCGATTGCAGTTCCTAGGGGTGGAAGTGACAAAACATATGCAATAATTGACGGAGAGTATATAAGAATTTATAATCTAGATGGTGAAATTATCGATGAATTGAAGTATTGATTTTATTTTTAGCCAAAATTTTTCAAAAAACGCAAAAAATTTTTTTCATAACTATTTACTTTTAAGTAAAATTTGATTATAATAATATTACTAGTTGAATATAAACCAACTTAATGGTAATTATAAATATTATTTATAGAAGGGGGAAGTTTATATGAATAAAAGAGTTAAAACATTTGATGTTGAAGATAAAAAATTGGTTGAAGGTGCAAAGTCAAAAACTTCAAAAGTGAAAGAAAGTGCATCTCAAGCAGAAGTTGAAAAATTTGGCATTGTTGAAATTAACAATGGTTCTGCAAAGGCAAAAGGAACAAAAAAGGCAGATGCTGGTTTTGAAAAAAACACAAGTTCATGCTCAAAAAAACCAGTAAAATCAAATCTTCATGTAGTTGATGATTATTTTGATTTTGATTTAAGAGCAAATTCAAAAAAATCTAATGCTTTAAAAATGAAAAGTGAAGATGTTGAGGTTATAAAAGAAAAATCATCTGCCATTTCACAAATAAAAGAAAAATCTAACGAAGAAAGGCGTTCTGCAATCATTGCAGAAGCGGCAGATAGAGTTGCGTTTGACGACGCAGCAACTTATAACATAACAGTTGCAAGAATTGGTGCACTTTTTGATTGTGAAAAAAGAATGATTAATTAAAAAAGAGGGGAAAGCCCTCTTTTTTTATATAATTTGGTAAAATTTAATCTCTCCTTGCAAAAATCATTGCATAACTTAAAAACCTTAAAAAGTAAAGCAATGATGTTAAAAATGCAGCAATATAAGTTTTTGCAGCAGCACTTAAAACTTTTTTTGCTTGGTCAAGTTCTTCACTATCAAGTGTGCCAGTTTCTTCAAGCAGTTTTAGTGCTTTTTTTGATGCATCAAATTCAAGTGAAAGGGTAACAAGATAAAACAAAAAACTTAATCCGTATAGAATGACACTTGCCCAAATTATGTAATAACCAATGCTTTCTAAATAAAATCCAAAACTTAAAATTGAGCCAATTAAAATAAGTGGAACAAATGCTCGTGTAAAAAAGTTCAAAATTGGAACAAGGAATGTTCGAATTTTAAATAACACATTTTTATTTTTATCTTGAACTGCATGCCCGATTTCATGAGCACAAACGCCCAGTGCAGATACTGATGAAGATGAGTAGGTTGAAGTTGAAAGTTTTACAACTTTGTGTTTTGAGTCATAACAATCGGTCAATTTTCCGTCAATATTAACAACTTCAACATTATCAATTCCCGAAGCATTAAGAAGTTTTTGTGAAAGTTCAGAGGCTGTTATTCCGCTTTTAGCTGAAACTTTTGAAAATTTTTCAAAGGTTGAATAAACGCCATTTTGAGTTATCACGCCATAAATGAAACAAGGCAATATAAGTATAATTGTAATGATGTATAGAAGAGTCCAATCCATAATTATCTCCTTGAATAAATTTTAATGTAAAAATTAATTAATGTCAATTTTATTATATAAATAAATTATTCATAGTTTCTTGAATTATGCCCAAAAATAATGTAAAATATGTTTGAGGCGAACATGAAAATTGATTTTATTATTTCAGATACAACAAAAAGGGCAACAACTTCAGCATTAAAAAATTTGGTCAAGAGTGCTGAAGAAAATTTGTATGAAAATTTTCTTGTTATTGTTCCCGAAACAAAGTCAATTATAATTGAAAAGGAACTTTTGTCACTTTCAAAGACAGGTGCTTTTTTAAATGTTTACATTTATAGTTTTGTTAGATTAATAAACAAACTTGGTCTTATTAGTCCTGAAAAAATTGCGAATAAACAGACAGCAATTTTGATGCTTCGAAAGATTATTTATAATAATTTAAACAATTTGGTCTGCTACAAAAAAACCGCAAAATCTGTTGGTTTTGCCGAAAAAATGTATGAAACTATTGCACAATTTAAGTCTAGCAATATTTTGCCTTGTGATTTAAAAAGCGTTTTAAACACAAAAAGTGAAGCATTAAAACAAAAGTTAACTGATATTGTTTTGATTTATGAAGAATATGAAAAGGCAATGGGTGAAGAACTCTTTGACGATTGTGACAAACTTTCACTTTTAATAAAATACGCAAAAACTAGCGATTTTATTAAAAATTCACATATATTTGTTGTTGGTTTTGACAATATTACTTTTGAAATGCAACATGTTTTAACAGAATTTGCCAAAACCTCTAAAAGCATAACATTTTCAAGTGTTTATTTCAATGAAAGCAGAACAGACAAATATATTCAAAAGAACGAACTTTTTAAAAAGTTTACTCATATTGCAGATAGTTTAAAAATTCCTTATACTCCTGTTTTTTATAAAACTTTTTCTTCGGGTGATTTTTATAATATTCAAAATTTTCTTTATTCAACAGAAAAAAAAGTTGTTTCATCAAACGGAAATGTTTGTGTTTTTAAATCTAAAAATAAAGATGATGAAATTGAATTTGTTGTTAACACAATTTTAAAAGAAATTAAAGAAAGAAATTTGCGTTTTAGAGATATTGGTGTTCTTGCAAGCGATGTAAAATCAAATAAAAATATTATTGAAAAAACTTTTAAAGAATATAATATTCCTTATTTTATCAACCAAGACTATGACATTTCGTCGCATTTTTTTGTTGATTTTTTAAAACAAATTTTTTCTGTTTACAAACAAAATTTTAAAGCGGAAGAAGTTTTAAAACTTTTGTCAAGTGAACTTTTTGGAACAAAAAATTATTCATGCACCTATAACTTTGTTTTGGCATCAGGAATTAACTATAAAGGTTTTTTGGCTGAACTTGACAGTGAAAAATTTGCTGGGTTTGAAGGGTTTGAAGATGCTAAATTAAATATTGAAAAATTGCAAAAATTTTATGATAAATTCGAAAAAATTATCAATAATTCACATAAAATTAGTGAATATTTGCGTTTTTTTGATTTAGTTTGTGAATTTTTTGATATAGATAACAAATTGATTGAAGTTTCAAAAGTGCAAGAACAACTTAAACTGTTTGCTGAAAGTGAAGTCACAAAAAAAGTTTTTGAAAAAGTTGAAAACTATTTAAAAATGATGTCTAATTTTTTGGGTGAAACAGAAGTTTCATTTGATGAGTTTGTGTCTGAATTGTTTTCAGGAATAGGAACAATAAAATTAAATATTTTGCCACTTTCAGTTGATTCGGTTGTTGTTCAAGAAAACACAGATGGTTTTTTTGGAATAAAAGACTTGTTTATATTTGATGCCGTTGAAGGAAAATTTCCTGTTCAAATTTATGATGGTGGCATAATTTCAGATGCTGAACTTGAAGAAACAAAAATTTTATCTGGCAAAACAGTCGAACCAACAGTTGCTCAAATTAATTCTAGGGAAGAGTTTAGGTGTTTTGAGTGTTTTATTGAGCCCACTGAAAAACTTTTTGTGTCATTTAGCGAAAATGATGAAGTTGGAAATTTAAATAAGCCTGCAATGTCTGTTGAAAGGCTAATAAACTTGTTTGATAAAAAGATTGTTGAAACAACTTATGAAAAATTTGATTTTGCAAGTTTAAAAAGCCTTGAAAAAGATTTTGCAAAAAGCCTTGGCAGGTTTTATTCGAATGACCCTGAAAAATATGTTCCACTAAAAGAGTTAAATAATTTATATGGAAAACTTGCGGGCAGAATAGATTTTTCATTCAAAAATTATTTAGAAAACTTATTTCAAAATCAAAATTTATTCAATTTGAATGATGCCGATGAATTATTTTTTGTTGGCGGAAAAACAAGTGTTTCACAGTTAGAAAAATATTTTGCTTGCCCTTACCAATTTTTTGCAACCTATGGTTTGCGACTCAAAGAAAATAAGTTAGCAAAACTTTCAAGTCTTGATGTGGGTAACATTTTGCATAGGGTTGCGGAACTTTTTATTAAAAAGATAAATAATTTTGCAAATCTTGATGAAAAGCAATTTTCTGAAAAAGTTATAAATTTATTGAATTATGTTTTAGAAGAAGCAAATACTTCAAAAGAAAGAAACAAGGCGATTTTGAAATTGCTTGCAAATGAAAGCGTTAGGCTTTGCAGATATATGTTTTATGAACAGCAAAATTCAAGTTTTAAAACATCAAAAAATGGCACAGAATTTGTTTTTGCTGGCGAAAACGGAGTAAAATTAAATATCAATAACAAATCATTAATTTCTTTAGAGGGAAAGATTGACCGAATTGACGAATTTGGTGACTATTTGAGAATTATAGATTATAAAACAGGAGATGTTTCAAGTGAACTCTCTTCAATTTACTTTGGCAAAAAAATACAGTTGGTGTCATATTTATCAGCAATCTCAAAATTAACAAGCAAAAAAGTGGCAGGGTTATTTTATATGCCAATCCATAGTGATTTTGTTAGTGTAACAAAAAAAATTCGCAATATATATAAGTTTGAAGGTTTTTTGCTTGATGATATTGAAATAATAAAACATATGGATAACGGATTGTCGTTTGATAGACCTGAAAGTGAATTTATTCATTTAAAAATTAAGAAAAATAGCAAAGTTATTAACGAAAACAAATTTGAAATTTCAGGCTCATCAAATAAATATTTAAGTGAACTTGATTTTAAAAATGTTGAAAATTACACAAATGAACTTTGCAAACAGGCAATAAGTGAAATTTTAAGTGGAAACATTGAGCCGTCGCCAATAAAAGCAAAACAAGACGGAGAGATTGAAACATGTAAATATTGCAAGTTTGCGGGTTTTTGTGGGCTTGAAAAGGCAAAATTTAGCGAAGGAAGAACTCTTTTTGCTGAAGTTAATAAAAGTAGTTTTGAATTAAAACAAAAGGAAGAAAATAATGGATAAAAAAGTCGTTAAGTGGACAGAAGAGCAAGAGAAGGTTCTTGACAGTAAGGATAAAAACTTAATTGTCAGTGCTTCAGCGGGCAGTGGAAAAACAACGGTTATGATTGAAAAAATCATTCGTTTGATGACTCAAAAAAAAGTTCCAATATCAAACTTTTTAGTTGTCACATTCACCAATGCTTCTGCAAGTGATATGAGAAGAAAACTTACACAAAAATTGCTTGAAAGAGAACCAGATGAGTTTTTGCTTGAACAAATCAGCAAGGTATCGTCAAGTGATATTTCAACCCTTCATGTGTTTTGTTCAAAACTCATTTCAACCTATTTTTATGAAGCGTCTGTTGAACCAAACTTTTCGGTTATTGATGACAAGCAAAGTTCACTTTTAAAAGATAGAATTTTAACAAATCTTTTTGAAGAAAAAGAAAGAAAAGTTGATGAAGACTATTTTGAACTTTTTGAGATTTTTCAGAGCAAACGAAGTGACAAAAATTTAAGAAGGGCAATTTTAAGATTTGATAATTTTTTAAAAGCACTTGTGAGTGGTGAAAAGTGGTTTAATGAAACGTTAAACTCATCATATTCAGGTGATTTATCAAAGAATAAATGTGCAGTTATAATAAATAATTATGTTTCAGGGGTTTGCAGTGATGTTGCAAGAGAGGCAGAAGAACTTGAAACACTTTGCTTAAACTTTAATGAGCAAAAAGCCTATGAATTTTTGGTTGAAATTTCATCAAAGTTTAAAACGATAAAATTTTCTAATTCATATTTTGTTAATGCAAAAAATTTGTTTGAAATAAGTATATATGGAAATGCAAAGTTTGAAGGAAAAAATGAGGATTTAATTTTAAAAGTTAATAATTTTATTGTAGACACAAAAGACCTGTTAAAAGACTTAAAGTCAAACATGATATCCGCAGATGAAAAAACATTATTAATGGGTGTTGTTCAGGCAAAAAAACATATTGAAATGCTTTATAATCTAACAAAAGAGTTTGAAGAATCTTATCAAAATTTAAAGCGAGAAATGGGCGTGCTTGATTTCAATGACCTTGAAAAATATGCACTTATAATTTTGGATAATAACGCAATAAAAAAAGCGGTTCAAGAAAAATATAAATATGTTTTTGTTGATGAATATCAAGACATAAATGAAGTTCAAGAAGAGATAATTAAAAGGGTGTCGTCTTCAAATAACAGGTTTATGGTGGGAGATGTCAAGCAAAGCATCTATGCGTTTAGGCTTTGTAACCCTGACATATTTATAAAAACTTATAATGATTACAAAGCAAGCAAAGATGCTGAAGCGTTAAAATTAAATACTAATTTCAGAAGTGATAAAAAGATTTTAAGTTTTGTCGACCGAGTTTTTTCAGGTGTTATGACGGAAAAATTCGGAAGTATTGATTATGCCAACGAAGCAAAATTTATTGCGGGTGAAAGTAATTTAGATAATGAAAAAAGCATAAATTTATTATATATTGATGCAAAAGGTAAAAATAATGAAAAACCACTTGCTAAAGGAGTTTATTCAGTTAAAAATCACGAAGAGCAAGAAAGTGAAGAAACTTCAAAAATCATTGCGGAAGCAAACTTGGTTGCGGGCAAAATTGCTGAACTGGTTAATCCAAAAAATCCAAGTCATTACAACTATCAAGATATTGCAATTTTAATTTCTTCACGAAATGAAAAGATTTCAAAGTTCACAGAAATACTTTCAAGTTATAACATTCCTTTGTCTAGCAGTGAAAAATATGATTTAATTGAAAAAACATATATTCAAGAAATAATCAATTTTACAAAATTATCTGTAAGTGCCAATGATGATATTTTGCTCTTTAAGGTTTTAAAGAGTAAAATGTTTGATTTTAGTGATGAAGAACTTGTTTCAATTCGAAAACTCAATATGAGTTTAAAATTTTATGAGTGTGTGGCTCTTGCGGAAAATTTATCAGATGAAAAACTTAACAAAAAACTTGAGTTTTTCAAAGAAAAATTAAATAAATTTTCAAGGATAGCAAAACTTGTTTTGGTGCAAGATTTTGTGAATATGGTTATTGATGAATTTAATTTAGATGAAATTTACCTTTCGGGTGTTGATGGTGAAAATGCGTATAATGACATAAAAAGATTTGTCATTTCACTTCCAAATGTAAGCGTTTCAAATTTTGTTATTGATTATCAAAACTATATGCTTGAAATTGAAAAATCAAGCGGTGGTGACGCTGTTCAAATGATGACAATTCATGCGTCAAAAGGTATTGAATTTAAAGTTGTGTTTTACATAAACACTTCAAATAACATAAACTTAAAATCAACTTATGGCAGTTTGCTCTTTAGTGAAGAACTAGGGGCGGGAATAGATTTTTTTGACTTGGAAAACCGAACAAAACAAACATCAATTCCAATGTCTGCAATAAGATTAACGCAAAAGCGAAGGCTTGTTGAAGAGCAACAAAGAGTTCTTTATGTTGGGCTGACCCGTGCGATTGAAAAACTTTTTGTTGTTTGCACTAAAGATAGCAATAAACTTTTTGAAAAATTTCCAGATTATCCAAAGGCATATATTAATTGGTTTGAACCAATAATAACCGAAGAACTTTCAGGGAAGCACGATAAAAATATTAATTTTGAAAACTACATTTTAGAAGATTTGTTATTTGTTCCAAAAAGTGAAAAAAGAGAACTTTTGCTAACTGCTAAAAGTGATGGGCAAGAACCTTTTAAATATAATTTTAATGCTTCAACACTTGTTCCATTAAAGTCATCAGCGTCAAAGTTAATGATTGAAAAATTGACTGGTGAAGATGAGAATGAGGATTATGAAAATAGTTTTTTTGATGAAGAAAATAATTTAAAAAACAACTCATCTGCCAAAAGGGGAACGGCTTATCACAAAGTATTTCAAAATATTGAATTTCAAAACAAAAATTTTGATGAACAATTAGAGTTAATTTTAAATGAAAAATTAACGGATAGTGAAAGGCAATTAGTTGATAAAAATGTTATTTTAAAAGTTTTGGCACTTCCATTTTTTAACCAAATAAAAACAGATGATAAAGTTATTAAAGAGCGAGAATTTTACGCAAAAATTAATGCAAAACAAATTTTTGAAGGGGCTGATAACAGTGATAATTTTATCTTGCAAGGTGTTATTGATTTGCTTGTTTTAAATGAAAAAGAATTAATTTTGCTTGATTATAAAACGGGCAAAATTACAGATGAAAAAATTAAAAAGTATTCATTTCAATTAAATCTTTATGCTGATGTTATTCAAAAAGCATTACAAAAGCAGGTAACAAAAAAACTTCTATGTTTTATTGATTGCCAAAAATTAATAGAAATTTAAAAAATAATGCATAATTTATTAGTATTTTTTTGCACAATATGTTAAACTAAAAATGTATTATAGATAGGAGGCCTGTATTGTGCTGTATGATTATTTAATAACCTTTTTTAAAGTTATAGTGGGTTTGATTACAACCGAAAGGCTTGTTTATGGTGCACTAATTGCACTTGCAATTTATTTGATTTGGGTATGCTTGGCTCTTCTTAACAGCTTTCAGCGTAAATTTTACAAAAATTCATTTAAATTGTATAATTATCTAAAAAATAATTCAAATTTATCAATTAATGACGAAATGATTGATAAAAGAGTGAAGAGTATTTCTTCAGGTTTTTATCATGGCTTTAAAAAGTTTAAAAAATCAGAAAGTGGCAAACCTTCAGATTATATTTCAAGAAGAGAAGCACTTGATGTTGAAATCAATGGCGGTGTGCTCAATCAAGGCAAATCATTCATGAAAGCCTATATATCATTTATCTTTATTGTTTTGTTGGTGTTCAATTTTGCATATTATGGTAACACTCAAACAATAACATTCTACCTTATTGGTGAATCGCTTGTTTTGCCACTTATTGTTTTGTTTGTAATGAAAATATTCTATTTTCTTTATACATCGGTTAAGCAACAGCTTTATAAAAGTGACATTGAAGCATATTATGAACTAATTGATTTTCTTGATGAAAAGTTTGCAAAGGCTAATGCAGTTCAATATACTTCTGTTCAAACTCAAGCAGTAGAGCAAAATAACGAATCACTTGAAGAAAATCAAGAAACAAAAACAGATTTACCAGAAGAACAAAGTGAAGTTAAAGATAATGATTTGCAAAATGCTGAAGAATTATCAAACACAACCTCTGAAGATGCTGATGGTGAAGAAAAGAGTGACAAACATTTAAAGCCTGCAAAAAAGACAAATTTACTCGATGAATATGATGTGTTTAAAAAGAAAAATATTGATGTTGAAAAACTTATAAATGAAGTTCCAGCAAGTTCAAATTCTCTTCCATATATAAATGTTGATAGCGACTATGTTATTAAAGATGATAATGTGTCAAGTTCAACTGAAGAGTTAAAGTCGTTTTCAGTGGCAAGTAATGGCAGTGAAGTTTTGGGCGGAATGATGCAAGATATGTCAAGCATCAAAAAGAATTCAAATAATTTTATTGATACTGACAAAGAGATTGCTAAAATAGATGAAGAGAAATTAAAAGAATTAAAGTCAGAAAACGAAGAAAGCAGTGAAGAAAATTCAGATAAAGATTCTGAAGATAAGCCTTCTCAAAATAATGAAGAAAACAATGGTAGCGATAGTAGTGATAATATTTTTGATTCACTTAAACAGTTTGAAATCAATAATTCAAATGATGAAGGCGTAAAGGGTGAAGAAAATAAAGATAGTCAGGACCAATTAGAAAATAATAATGGCGAACAATCAAGCGTTGAAATTGAAAATTCTACAACCGAAAAAACTGAAGTTTCTGACGAAAGCGACAATAAAAAAAAACAAGTAGTAATTGAAGATGTTTCTGATAGTGACTTTGGCATGATAGATGATGAAAAGAAAGATGTTAAAGAAGAAACAGAAACTGCAAATGATTTAAGCGAAAACAGAGCAGATGAACAAACAGACTATACAACAATTGTTGGTGGATTTAAAAAACATAGGTCAAAATTAGCAAATGGTGGGGTTGAAATTCAAAAAAATGAACCATTTGCACGCAGAAAAAGGCAAGAAGAAAGTGTTGAAGTAAATGATGAACCAACATCATTTGGTAGTGCGGGTGCAGATATCAATGTGCTTTCAGCAGATGACAACACAGATAATATTTTGAATTCACTTAAAGGTGGGCTTTATTCAAATAATACTTTTGAAGAAGAAAATCAAATTCCTGCGCAAGATAATGTTTATACTCAAGAAAACCCATATAATAATGCTCAACAAAATCAAAACTACGCAAATTATGGTTATGGCTATAATGTAAATCAAACCCCTTATCAAAACACAAATTATGCGGGCTATGGCTATCCAAACTACACGGGATATAATCAAAATTATGGAGTTCAAAATCAAACTATGTATGATCAAAGTTATGCAAATTATAATGGTGGGTTTAACACCCCTTATGAAGAAGATGTAGTTCAAGAAGAACCACAAGAAACAAAGAAAAAGCCTTCAACAAAAAGCAAAGTAGAACCTGCTTTAAAAAGACAAAAAGAAAAGGTTGAAAAGAGTGTTCAAGCACAAAAATCTGCAACTCGTGGCAGGGGAAGACCAAAGAAACAGGTTTTTGATGAGTCACTTACCATTAAAGACGACAAAGAGTTTGATGAAGTTTTGTCAAGAGCTGAAAAACTTATGAGAAAGAGTGAAGAAGGCTTGTCACAAAGTCAATCTAAACGAATTGAAAAAGAGCTTAAAATGCTTATGGACGCAATGAACAGATATAAGGAGAATAGGTAATGAAAAAAAAGAAAATAGAAGCAACAAAAGATATGCAAATAGGTGAACTTTTAAGGCTCAACCCAAATGTTAAAGATATTTTGATTGGTTTTGGGCTTCACTGCTTTGGTTGCCCAATGAGCCAAATGGAAACTCTTGAAGAAGCAGCAATGGTTCATGGTGTAGACACCGATCTTATGCTTGACAAAATCAACGAATTTTTAAATAAATAAACAAAAATGCAAAGATACATGTTATCTTTGCGTTTTGTTTTTAATAGGAGCATTTATGAAGAATTATTTTATTATTCATGGTTCATTTTCTGGACCTTATGCAAATTGGTTTCCTTGGCTTGCTGGTGAAATTGAAAAAATGAAAACAGATGAAAAAGAAGAGCCAATTTGCTACGTTCCACAATTTCCAACGGGCGTTGGCTTTCAAAATTTTGATAATTGGGAAAAAGTTTTAATGTCTTATGTTGATGCAGGACTAATTAATGAAGAAACAATAATTTTTGCTCATAGCATTGCACCAATTTTTGTTTGCAAATTTTTAATTAAGCACAAAATTAAAGTTGAAAGGCTTGTGTTTGTTGCAGGCTTTAACAATTATTTTGGATTAAACGAAGACTATGACAATGTTAATGGATCAATGTATCTTAAAACAGAAGATTTGAAAAATATTAAAAAATGTTGCAGTGATATTGTTGCAATCTATTCAAATAATGACCCATATGTTAAGTTTGATGTTGAAAAAGAATTTGCTGAAACCATTGCAACAAAGCAAATTGTGGTTGATAATGGTGGACATTTGAATAGTGGTTCAGGATATAGTAAATTTGATTTGTTATTGTCTTTTTTAAATTGAGGAGTTATGGAAAGTTTTAAAAAACTTGTTAAAAGTTCAAGTGTTGAAGTTGAAAAAGGTTACATTGTTGACAATTATTTTGATGAAAGTGTTGATATTGGTTATTCTGTTGTTCAGACCCACCTTAATGGCAAGCATCCTGTAATGTTAAATAAGTTATCAAACAGAACATATTTTTTGATTGATGGTCATGCAACTTTTTTAATTGATGGAAAAACGGTTGAATTAAAAAAGAATGAAATGCTTGTGATTGAAAAGAAAACAAAGTATAGTTTTGAAAGGTGAGTTTGACGCAATTTTGATTGACTGCCCAAAATTCAATCCACAAGACGATGTGATTTTTAATTAAAAACAAAAAAGAGAGGTTCAACCTCTCTTTTTATTTTAAAATTTAATTCATGATTTTTGAAACATAATCTTTGATAAATGTTGCATCGGCTTTGCCCTGTGTTTGTTTCATAACGCCACCAACAATAAAGTTTGTAATCTTGTCTGGCTGAACTTTGTATTCGGATTTAAGTTCAGGTTTTTCGGCTATAATTTGGTCTACAATTTTGCAAATTTGTTCAGAAGAAATGGTTGATAGCATTTTTTCGGTTTTTGCAATTTCTAGTGGGTTATTTTTTGTTTGAATGGTTTTTTCAAAAAGTTCCTTTGCAACGGGACGGGTGATTTTTTTATCTGCAAGAAGTTTTAAAATTATGCAAAGATATTCTTCGCTAATAATATCTTCAAGTGTATTAAAGTTTGCACTCTTTAAAAGTTTTAAAAGGTCGGTCATAATCCAGTTTGCAACTGTTTTTGGTTCAAAGAAGAGTTTTAGGCAGTTGTCAAAATAATCAGAATAATCTTTTTCAGATATCAAAAGATTTGCATCTTGTTCAGGAAGACCATATTCTTCTGTATATTTTTTAAACCTTTCTTCCGGCATCATTGGAAGAGTATTTCTTATTTTGTCAATATCTTTTGGGGAAATATTGATTGAAATAAAGTCAGGTTCAGGCATATACCTATAATCTTTACTTTCTTCTTTTTTTCGCATTGAAGTGGTTATTTCTTTAGTTTCGTCCCACTTTCTTGTTTCTTGAACAATTTTTCCACCTTTTTCAAGTTCTTCAATCTGCCTGTTCATCTCATATTTAATTGCCCCATAAACTGACTTAAAACTGTTAAGGTTTTTCATTTCAACTTTTGTTCCAAGTTCACTGCTACCATGTTTTTTTACTGAAAGGTTAACATCACAACGCATGCCTGCCTGTTCCATTTTGCAATTTGCAACATCAGCAAATATAAGAGTTTGTCTTAATTTTGTTAAAAATTCAACAGTTTCTTCAGCAGATGAAAGGTCAACTTCGGTAACGCATTCAATAAGTGGCACACCACCACGGTTATAATCAATAAATGTTTGGTCAGTAAATGTGTCGTGAATAAGTTTTCCGGCATCTTCTTCTAGATGAATGTGATTGAATCTAACAAATTTTCCGCTATCAAGTTTTATCCCGCCACCAATGCAAAGTGGAAGTTTGTCTTGGCTAATTTGATAGGCCTTTGGAAGGTCTGGATAAAAGTAATGTTTGCGGTCAAATAGCAGGTGAGGGGAAATTCTTGAACCAAGAGCAAGCCCCGCACGAATGGCAAGAATAACCGCTTGTTTGTTTGTTACGGGAAGTGTTCCCGGAAGACCAATGCAAACAGGGCAAACATTTGTGTTTGGCTTGTCACCAAAACTGTTTTTGCAAGAGCAGAAAATTTTAGTTTTAGTTTTTAGTTCTGCATGAATTTCAAGACCAATATTAACTTCATAATCTGTTTTCATTATGCCTTCTCCTTATAATTTTTTTGAAAATAATCTGCAACAGAAATAATGGTTTCTTCATCAAAATGTCTGCCCAAGATTTGAAGACCAAGTGGAAGACCCGAAACGCCCTTATCAAAAGGAATGCTTATTGAAGGCAGTTCGGTAAGATTTGCAAAGATTGTGAACATGTCTTCTGCATACATTGAAACGGGGTCAGTTGATTTTTCACCAATTTTAAATGCTTCGCCAAAAGTGGTTGGCATCAAAATAACATCACATTCATCAAGAGCCTTTGTCACTTCTGTTTTAAGTAGATTTTTAATAGTTTTTGCCTTCATGTAATAAGCATCATAATATCCACTTGAAAGAACGAAGTTGCCTAGCATAATTCGGCGTTTAACTTCTTCACCAAAATACTTTGTTCGGCTAAAACTATAGATTTCATCAATGCTGTAAGCACTTTCATCTCTTTTTGTGTATTTAATTCCGTCAAATCTGCCAAGGTTGCTGGCGGCTTCAGCAGGTGCAAGAACATAGTAAACTGGAAGGCTCATTTCATAGTGAGGAATATTGACTTCTTTCAAAATTCCGCCTTGAGAATTGATGTAATTAAACAATTTTTGATATTTATCAAAATATTTTGTCTTTTTTATTAAGTTTAAAATTTCTGTTGGAATTCCAAACACAAGCCCTGAAATATTGTTTCCAAGTTTATGTGTAAAGTCAGGCACATTAATTTGACTTGAAGTTAAGTCTTTTTCATCATTTCCAGCAATGATATTCATAACTATGGCGGTGTCTTCTGCCGTTTTTGTTATTGGACCAATTTGGTCAAGACTGCTGGCAAAGGCAACCAAGCCATACCTTGAAACCCTGCCATAAGTTGGCTTTAAGCCAACAACACCATTAAACGATGATGGCTGACGAATTGAACCGCCTGTGTCACTTCCGAGTGTAAAGCAAGCAAGCCCAAGGGCAGTGGCGCACGCACTTCCACCTGATGACCCACCTGAAACACGGCTGTCATCAAGAGCATTTTTTGCAACGCCAAACGCACTATTTTCGGTTGAGCCACCCATGGCAAATTCGTCCATATTAGTTCGCCCCAAAATAATTGCACCAGCATCAATAAGTTTTTGAATAACTGTTGCGTTATATGGTGCAACATAGTTTTCAAGAAATTTTGATGCACAGGTGAGTCTGTGACCCTTGTAACTAATATTATCTTTAATCAAAACGGGAATGCCATGCAAAAGGGGAAGGGTGCTATTTGATTTTGCAAAATCATCTTTTTCTTTTGCAATCAAAAGTGCATCGTCAAAAACTTCAAGCACTGCATTTTTTGCTTTAAATTTTTGAATTCTAGAAATATAGTAACTAACAAGTTCGGTTGCTGTTACTTTTCTATTTTGAATAAGTTCAATTATTTCTGTAAGTGAAAGATTTGCAAATTCCATTAGTCCACCACCTTTGTAACAACAAAAAATCCATCTTCAGTTTTTGGAGCGTTTGCTGTTGCTTCTTTTTGTTTTAGTCCCGGTTTAACCTTGTCTTCACGAAGTTCAGCAAAGGTTATTTCAGTTTCATCATAGTTAACGCCGGCAGTGTTGCATTTATTAATTTCGTCAACAAAACCCAAAATTTGCCCAAGGTCATTTTTCATTTTAATTTTTTCGTCACTTGAAAGTTTTAGTGCAGAAAGTTCTGCCAAGTGTTCAATTTGTCTGTCTGATATATTTTTCATAAAAACTCCTTAACAAAAAAAATAAACACCTCTCGTTTTAGGTGCTGCGGCAAAAAACGAGAGCAAAGTTCTTCTCTAAAAGTTAAAATTATTGTTATTATTTACATTTAAAAAAGATATTTTCATACGAAAAGTATATTATATAAAAAATTCTATGTCAATTTTTTTGAAGCAAAATAAAAGCCCAACCATAAAGGTTGGGCAACTTCAAGCAAAATATTAGTTGATAGAATCTTTGAAGCTTTTTCCGAACTTAAGAGCTGGAACTTTGCATGCAGCAACTTTGATTGTTTCGCCTGGTTTTTGTGGGTTTGGGCGAACGCTTGCTGCCTTGTGTCTTGCAACGAATGTGCCAAAGCCAACAAGTGTGATTTTGTCATCAGCTTTCATAGCTTCTTGAACGGTTGACACAAATGCTTCATAGAATGCATTAGCATCTTTGATTGTAGACTCTGTTTTGTCTGCAATAGTTCTTAAAAATTCATTTTTGTTCATAAGTAATTCCTCCTAATTTGCTTTTAATAAGCGTTACTTACTGTTTCAACTATAACATAATTTAAAAAATTGTCAAAACTTTTTAAGCCTTTTTTTAAAAAATATTGAAAAAATCATACTTTATGAGATTAAATAGTAATATTTTTATGACTAATAGATGGTTTAATATAAATTTTTTAACAAAAATTTTATTTTTTCATAGAATAGATTAGTTTGTTGGGAGGTGTATTATCGCAAAAAAATATATAATTAAAGATAAAGCAACAACACACATTGATGACAAAGTTAAAATTGGTGAAAATGTTATAATTTATGAAAACACACGAATTGAAGGTTGCACCCGAATTGATGACAATGTGACTATTTATCCAAATTCGTATATTTCAAATTCAATTATTGGCAAAGGCACAAAAATTTATTCATCATTTATTGAAAAATCAACAATTGGAAGTTGTTGCCTTATTGGGCCATTTGCTCATCTTCGGGCGGGCACAAAACTTGCTGATGCCGTTAAAGTGGGTAATTTTTGTGAAACAAAAAATGCACAGATTGGTTCTCACACAAAACTTGCTCATCTTGCTTATGTTGGAGATGCTGTTATTGGTGAAAAATGTAACATTGGTTGTGGGGCAATCTTTGTGAACTATAATGGGAAATCAAAACAGATGAGTTATGTTGGTAACGGAAGTTTTGTTGGTTCTAATGTAAATGTTATTGCTCCTGTCAAAATTGGCAATGGTGCATATATTTGTGCAGGAACAACCGTTGACAGAGATGTTGCAGATAACGAATTTGTTATTGGAAGAGTTCGACAAGAAGGCAAAGAAGGCAGGGCAAAAAAATATCTAAATTAAGTTAAAGATTAATTTAAAGACAGTTATCTGTCTTTTTTTATTGAAAAAATTTTATATTAGTGCTATCATTATCTCATAAAAACTTGGTAGGTGACTTATGATAGACATTAATTTAATAAGAAATAATCCAGACATTGTTAAGGAAAATATTAAGAAAAAATTTCAAGACGAAAAACTTGTTTTGGTTGATGAAGTTATTGAACTTGACAAAAAAAACAGAGCACTTAAAGTTCAAGGCGATGACCTTCGAGCATCAAGAAACAAACTTTCAGCTGAAGTTGGAAAATTCATGAAAGAAGGCAAAAAGGAAGAAGCTGAAAAAATTAAAGCACAAGTTAAAGCAGATGCTGAAAAACTTCTTGAAATTGAAGCTGAACAGGCAAAGATTGATGAAGAAATTAAAAAGCGTATGATGGTTATTCCAAATATAATTGACAGCAGTGTTCCAATTGGCAGAGATGACACATTTAATGTTGAAGTTCAAAGATTTGGTGAGCCAAAAGTTCCAGACTTCGAAATTCCTTATCATGCTGACATCATGAACGCTGTTGGCGGGCTTGACAAAGATAGTGCAGGGCGAACAAGTGGAACGGGTTTTTATTATCTTTTGGGTGATATTGCAAGGCTTCATGAAGCAATGCTTGCCTATGGCAGAGATTATATGATAGGCAAGGGTTTCACTTATTGCATTCCACCATTCATGATTCATGCCGATGTTGTGACGGGCGTTATGAGTTTTGCGGAAATGGACGCAATGATGTATAAAATTGAAAATGAAGACTTGTTTTTGATTGGAACAAGTGAACACTCTATGATTGGCAGATTTAAAGACCAAACAATAAAAGAAGAAGACCTTCCAATCACACTCACATCATATTCACCATGTTTTAGAAAAGAAATTGGCTCACATGGGCTTGAAGAAAGGGGAGTTTACCGCGTTCATCAATTTGAAAAACAAGAGATGGTTGTGCTTTGCAAAGCCGAAGATGCCATGGACTGGTATAACAAGATGTGGTCATATTCAGTTGAAATTTTTAGAAATCTTAACATTCCTGTTCGTCAACTTGAGTGTTGCAGTGGCGACCTTGCAGACCTTAAAGTTAAATCTTGTGATATTGAAGCGTGGAGTCCAAGGCAACAAAAATACTTTGAAGTTTGCTCTTGTTCAACTCTTGGCGATGCACAGGCAAGAAGGCTTAACATAAAGGCAAAGGGCAAAAACGGAAATTATTTGGTTAACACACTCAATAACACTGTTCTTGCCAGCCCAAGAGCACTTATTGCTTTCTTGGAAAATAATTATAATGCAGACGGAAGCATTTCAATTCCAGAAGTTCTTCGTCCATACATGGGTGGCAAAGAGAAAATTGAAAAAGTAACAAAATAAAATATTATTTTAAATTATAATAATAAAAACACCGCCAAATTGGTGGTGTTTTTTGTGTTTATGAATAAGACCTGCTTTCGCCATAAATTTTAAGCCCGTAGATTTGCCACTTGAAATCTGTAACATTTCCTTCGTTGTCAGTAATGGTGCCCGATGTTGAATTTGTTATATCAAATTTAATTTCACAGCCCGTCGCAGTTGCAATAACTTTATTAACAGAAATCTCACAGTATGCTTTGCCATTCTTTTTTGGATTAAAAGAGCATTCGCCCGAAATTTCTTCGGAATTTTCTAAATCGTCTTCATCAGCAACATTTGTGATTGAAAATTTAATAATCATTTCAGTGTCAACGGTTTTGTTTGTGTAAACATAGAATGTGATTTTGTCAATATACATTTTATATAGCCATGCACCATTTCCTGTCAAAGTAAATTGAACATATCTGTCATAGAAGTCAGGGTTAGGTTTTTTTGCTGTTAAACTTGCAAGAGTAATTTCTTTTGAACTGACATTATTACCTAAAACAGAGGTTTCAACGGTATCTTCAAAATAAGTGCTCACATTTATGCTGGGAAGTTTAGAAACCTTTGAACAACTGCAAAGAAAAATAATGGGGAAGATTAATGCTATAATACAAATTCTTTTTAATAGTTTTTTCATAAAAGTATCCTTTAAATTGCATAAGTAATTTTTTTCCAAATTGCTTGCCAAATATTTTGACCATAGGGAATGTGCAGAACAACATAGCCAGCAATATCATCAACATCAACCGAGCCAAAAAATCTGCTATCTTGTGAAATATTTCGGTTGTCGCCCATAACAAAGTATTCATTTTCAGGCACGGTATATTCATAAAGTATGCCGTTATCAAGGTTGTCAAATGCCTTTTCAAAAATATTATAAAACATGCTGTAATATCGTTTGTAAAAGTTGGCAGTGGCTTGGCTATAGTTTAAACTATTTTCATTAGTTGCCCGTTTATAATTGTTGATAATGGTTTCAATGTCTGTTCTTGAAAAACACATTTCTTCTTTGATTGTTGTGTCTTCAAAGCCAGTATCGTTTCCATTTTCATCTAAAACTCGAATGTAATAATAAAGCATTGAGTCATCAGACTTGTCATCTCGGCAAAATCTTATTGTTTGACCGGGTGTTGCAACAATTCTTTTAATTATATACTCAATAGTTTGGGTGTCAGAAGTAGGAACATATTTATTGTTAGTGTTTTCAACAATAACAATGTCATCTGAAGAATAAGAATCTTGTTTTGTGTAATACACCACGTCACAATGTTCTTCATCTGCTTCGCTTGTGATTGAAACATTTATTGTTGGTTGCATGCTTGAACCAACAACTTTAATTGGTGTTAGCCAAATTTGAAAAACCAGAACAAGCGACATAAAAATAACG
The DNA here is from genome assembly GCA_944381185.1 of uncultured Clostridia bacterium. GTDB lineage: Bacteria > Bacillota > Clostridia > Christensenellales > UBA1242 > RGIG1681. The sequence continues at coordinate 195,957 of CALWKE010000001.1, read as the reverse complement.
CCGAATACTGAAAATATAGCAAAAAGATAACTATCAATAAGTTTTGTTTGTTTTTTATCAGTTTTCGTTTGGATTTCGAGAAAATCGTTATTTTGTGAAGATTGTTCAACCTTTTCTTTTGAACTAATAGAATCAATCTTTTCAATTTCGCTCATACCTATATTATATTATACTATTTTGTAAGTTTAATCAATAATTTTTTAATTTTTAAGGCAAATCTATATAATTTACTGCAAAATACACAAATTTGTGGAAATGTTCACATTTGTGTGTTATAATATTCACATGAAAAATTTATATTATGCAACATTTGAAAGGGGAGTTGCCCCAGTTATAAAGAATATAATAAAAAAGATTGATAAAACTGCAATTATTAAAAAAATCTATGATGATGCAGTAATTTTTGTTGCAGGCGAAATTTTTAAGTCGTGTTATGACCCATTCAAAACAATATATCAAGTGCTTGATAGTGTGAAAAAAACGGGAATGGGTGCAATTAATGTGCAACTTAAACATTTTTTGGAACGCAAAGATTTAAAAATCTATTTTCCAAAAGAAGTTTTTTCATTCAAACTTGAATATAAAAGTGAAAGTCAAGTCGCCAAACCAGACGACGCTTTAAGGCGAGCAGTTGAAACAAGGCTTAAACAATTAACAAAAAGGTCAATAAGTTTTAATTCTCAAAATGCAGAACTTGTATTTTTAACAAAAAATGATGGCGAGTGTCTGTTTATGAAAAAGATTTTCAAAAATGCCGAAATGGCAATTTTTGATGAAAAAAATTCATATTCATCTGATGTGATTTACACTCTTTGTCATTTGTCAGAGCCTGCCACAAACGAAACAATTCTTGACCCTTTTGCAGAGAAGGGGCGAGTTTCTTATATTCGCTCACTATGCTTTAAAAAGGCAAAAGTTATTGCCAATGAAAAAAACAGTGAATTTTTGCCAGAACTAAAAAAGAAAGCAAAAAGGCTTAAAGAAAAACAATTTTCTGTTTTAAATTATGACTTTTTAGATGAAAAATTTCCAATTCATTTTATTGATAAGGTGATTTCAATAATACCAAGTTTTGATGCAGACGGCTATTTTTCATCAAATAATTTTTATAAAGAGTTTTTTAATAAATTATATGGTTTAAAAGTTAAAGTGATTGCACTCATGCTTCCAAAATATGAAACTATTGATAGTTTTATTAGTGAAAAGTTCGAAATTGAAACAACTTTAAGTTTGTCAAAATGTAATTTAATAAAATTAAAATATAGGGGATAGACCCCTATATTTTTGTGTTTTATTATTTAGATTTGTTTTTTTTATTTTCCTCATCAATTTTAGCCTTTCTTTTTTCCATGTCTTCATATTTTTTGACAAGTGATTTTGCATAGACGTCAATTAAAATTAAAGAAATAATAGTTAGCAAAGCAAATAGAATTAACATTATCCACCAATATTTTATAAATGCAAAAACAATAGAACAAATAAAAAGAAACAAACTTTCAAACATAATAATTCTGCTTGCTTGCATGTGTGATTGAATCCAAATAAATTCGGTTTTTTGCATAGATTTAAAGTTTATTGACCAGCAAGATTTATATGGTGCTCTTTTTATTTTTGCACCATAAATTAAAAGAATAACAGAAAGCGGTAAGAATATAAAAATTGAAAATGGAATTTCAATCATATTGCCAACTGCTAATTTATTACTTAAAGAAAGATAGATGAAAGATAGTAAGTTTTGATAAATAAAAAATCCAAATAAAACTGTTAGCCAAAACTTTGCATCTTTGTTTTTTATTGCAAGAATAACAGCCCCAACGATTGTTGGAATTATGGCACACAGAAACATAATCCACTTTGAACCGAGTTTTGAAATTGTTTGATTAAAATCAATAATAACTGGAATATTGTCTGGTAAAGCGAATATGGTTAAGAAAAAACATACAAAAAAATTTAGAGCTATAACCATTAAAAATTTAAAATTTAATTTTTGTTTATTCATATAAAAACAATAGATTTTATATTAAAATTTGTCAAGAAAAATCAATAAGTTATAAAAAAAACAAGCATTCAAAAGCATTCTGCTTGATATTTTTTTAGGCTTTTATTATAATGTTTTTGATAGGTGAAGTTTTTACACAAGGAAAAAATAGTAAATGCAAAGATTGGTGGAGCAAAGTAAGAAAATTACGGATTTTATAAAAAGCCTTTTTAAAAATAAGGTTTTTTATCTTTATCTTGCTTTGTTTTTAATTATTCTTGCATCTTCTTTTAATAGTTTTTTTATTTTATTATCTATTTTTATAATAGTATATGCAGTAATATTTTTAAATTTTGAAAATTCATTATCAATGCTTTTGTTTTTATTTCCATTTAAGCTTCTTACAGCAAGAATATTTGATTATTTATTTGCTTTTGCAATGTTAGTTTATTGGGTAAAATTTATAATAAAATCAATAAAAATAAAAGAGTTCAAAAAAATTTACACAGTATACTTTATTACTGTTGCTATTTTTATAATTTATCTTGTACTTCCAATTCACAAATCATTTGATGCAGGATTTTTAAGTTCATTTTCATTAAACAATTTTTTATTCTGTTTTAATTTGTTTTTGGCATTGTTTTTGTTTGCAGTGAACTTGAAAGAGTTAAAATTTTTGAAACTATTTAGAATATTATTTATAGGTTTTGTTATTTCAAATATAGTTGCAGTTATTTGTTTGGTTGTTCCAAGTATGCAAACAAATTTTGTAATATTAAAAAGATATGAATTAATTAGATTTCCGGGGTTATTTATTCACCCAAACAGATTATCGACAATGTCAATAATATTGGTGGTTTGTCTGTTATATTTTTATCTATTGAAAAAAATTGGTCATATTGAATTTGTTTTATCATTTGTTTTAACATGTGCCGTTGGATATGCAACATTGTCAAGAACGTTTTTATATTGTTTTATTATTTCATTTGTAATTTTTGTGATTGTGACTATTGTGAAAGATAAAAAACAATTTTATAAAAAAACACTCATTGTGTTTTCTTTATTTTTAGCAAGCACACTAATTATGTTTAATTATTCAAAAATACTTTTTAATGATTTAGGCATTTCAGAAATTTTCTTTGGGTATGGAAATTCTGTTGATAATTCCTATGAAGATTTGCTTAATGGTGGAGACCCGGGGAGAGGTGGTCTTTACAAGGTTTTTTTTCTTGACTTAATTTCAAGTCCAATTGTTTTTCTTTTTGGAAGAGGAATGAGTCATGAACCAATAATAAAATCAGGGTTAACAAGTCACAACACTTATCTTCAAATTGCATGGAAAATTGGAATTGTGGGCGTGTTACTTTTTATTGTTATAATGCTTGCCTCAATAAAACTCTATACAAACATTTCATATAAAAAATTTATAAAAACTGCATTTAGTGATATTTATTTATATTTATTATTAATTCCAATATTAGCAGGAATTTTTGTTGAAAATATCTTTCCAGCAGTTGAATTGGTTGTTTATTTAGTTATAATTATTAGTGCTGTTTATGAAAAAGAATCTAGTGTGGGTCAAGATAATTTGATTAATAACAAACAGACAATAGATGTGGAGATAGCAAATGAAAATAAATGAAAATATGTTAAATTTAAAAAATTGGTTTATAAGTATATTTCATAAAAAAGAATCCTATATATTTTTAGCATTATTTGCACTTCTTGTTGGGGCTTATTTTTATGAACCAATAATTTATGTCGTTGTTGTTTTAGTGTTGATTTCATCTATATTTTTATCAATAACATATGCATTGTCTATGCTGTTATTTTTATTTCCATTTTATGCTTTATTTATTATGGAAAATGGATTGTTTTTTTGGGCTTGAAAGTGTTTATATGATAATATTTGCTTGTGTTTCTTTAATTTTGGCAATTAAGCATTTGATATTAATAATAAAAAAACAGGTAAAAATTAATTTTGTTATTGCAGGTTTGTTTGTTTTGTTTTTAATTTATTTATTATTGCCAATAAGAAAAGATGCAAGTGGCAATCTTTCGCCTGTTTGCAGTGTTGGTTCATTTTTAACTTTTGGTTGTCTTTTTGTTTTATTATATATAATTTTAAAAGAGAAAAATAAAATTGATTTTTTAACAATTTTTAGAGCTATTGTTATTGGTTTTATAATTGCTGGATTTTTGGGATTTTTAAGACCCGTTAGTGAAAGGCTTCAAAATGTAATTGGAGAATTTAGTTATAATGATAATATATTTAGATTCTGTGGGCTTGCGCAACACCCAAATTCTATAGCAATATATTCAACATTTATTATTTCAGGAATTTTGTATCTGCACTATAATAATAAACTTGGCATAGAAACTTACCTATATTTTCCAATAGTATTTATGTTTGGTTATATGACGGTTTCAAGGTCGTTTTTATATTCATTTATCCTATGCTTTGTGATATATGTAGTTGCAGTTATTGCGAAAGAAAGAAAAAATTGTTATAAAAAACTATTACCATTATTATTAGAATTGGTTGCAATATCGTTAATACTTTTAAAGTACACAATATGTCATTTAGAGCGTTTGGGTATTAGTGATTTAATTCATGGTTATGGTGATTCTGTTGATTTGCCATTAGAAGATTTAGAAGATATTAATGACCCGGGGAGAGGTGGTCTTTTAAAAAAGTATTTATATGATTTTATTTCAACACCACTTATATTGTTGTTTGGCCGTGGAATAAGTTATCCAAATTTAGGCGGACTTGCTGCACATAATTTTTATTTGCAAGTTTTATGGAATGTTGGAATCGTAGGAACAATTTTACTAATATTAATAACTTGTTTTTATATTTATTATTTTAGTGAGTTAAAAGTTAAAGATATTTTTGTTACTGCATTTAAAGATGTTTCATTTTACTTTTTGATAATCACATATTTAATGATATTTTTTGTTGAAAGCATCTTTCCGGGAATATATTTTTGTTTAACAGTCTTTTATCTGTTGACAGCCGTTTGTTCAGTAAAAGTTTCTAAAATTGAAGATATGAAAAATAATATTGATGAGAATATTCTTAAAGAAAAAAAAGAGATGTAGTCATCTCTTTTTTTTTACTCAAGTGTTGTTGAAATTAATTTTATTGATTTTTTACTTGGATTAATCTCACAAATTGCACCATATGGCAAGACCATTCGTGGATAGGCATGCCCAAAATTTAAGTTATAAATTATTGGAAAATCAAACTCTGCAAGTTCTTCTTTTAAAATTTGTTTGTATTCTTCGTAATAAATTTCATCAATAGGTTTTCCAACTAAAAGCCCATTAATTTGATTAAAAATGCCAAGATTTTTAAATTTTTGAATAATTCTTCGGTAATTTTCAGGTTTGATTTTTTCTTCACTTGTTTCAATGAACATGATTTTATTTTTCCAATCGTTAAGGGAAGGAAAGATATTAAATTTTGTCAAAATTTCTTTTTCTTCATTTGAAGAGTTTTCATCAGGCAAAAGTTGATTTAAAACTTCAATGCAACCGCCTAAAAGTTTTCCAGAAACAACATTTGACCCTTGCAAAACTTCATAACCTTTTGATTCGTTATGACTAACCCTCAAAGTTCCAACGGCACTAACTGAAAAGTCTTTTCGGTCTTCATACCAAATAGGGCTAGATTTTATTTCATATTCTTTTGTTGGATTAAACAAATAGTCTATTGCATTTTTTGTATATGGAAGCATATCCTTTTCAAATTCAGCAAAATCAGTTAAAAGAGCAGGGCCGTAAAAGGTATCAAGCCCAAGATAATGAAACATTATATGATTTGCTGTTGTGTCAGAAAACCCTATAAATATTTTAGGGTGGTTTTTAACATTTGAAATAAAAACATCATCATTTAATAGATAGGGAAAAGTTTTGTAGGTATCGTTTCCACCAATGGCACAAATAATGGCTTTAATTTCACTATCTGCAAAGGCGGTTTTAAGGTCATCTGCTCGGGCTTCAGGGTGATTTTTTAAATATTCCATACCCTTCAAACTATTTGGCATAATAATGGGAACAAGCCCAAACTCTTTAAGTCTTTTGACTCCAAGTTCAAGTTCATGAGATGCAAATGGCTCTCCTAAAACTCCACTTGACAAACTGATAATTGCAACTTTATCATTTGGTTTTAATTTTTTTGCGTTCATATTTTTTACCTCTTCTTTAGTTTACAATAAACAAAATTTAATTGCAAAAGAATTAAATTAATTTTGTAAAACTATTGAATAATAATATATTTATGATATAATAAAAGTCTATGAAGATTGCTGTTGATATTGATAAAACATTATTTGATTGCAGTTCAACTATTTATCAGTTGTTCAATTTTTTTGCGCTCTATAAAAAGAAATCAAAAAAATTAAAATATGATGTTTTAGATGTTAGCAAAGTGACAAAAACAGGTTTTGCAATACCATTTGGCAAGATGAGTAACTACCGAGAATATCGTGAAATTCTTAACGCATGTATGGTTTTAAATAACTGGCACAAAAACAATCACACAGTTATCTTGCTTTCAAGCAGACCAAATTTTAAAGCATTTCAAAGAGTTATTGTTGATTTGATTAATAAATTTAATATAGATGTTGATTTTATAGTTGTTGCATGCAATAACAAGGCAGAATTTTGTAAAAAATATGGCATAGATGTTCTTGTTGATGATTCTCGTGAAAATTGTTATAACTGTGAACAAAAGGGGGTTCGTTCAATACTATTTAAAGATGCAATCAACGGAGAAATGAGAGAACGATTAGAAAATCAGGGTTTTAGAGTGGCATCAAATTGGATTGAAGTAAATTTATTAGTTAATTTTATTAGAAACGTAAGAAGAAATTACTTTTTACCTGAAAAAATAATTTATGATGAGGAATATCTGCAACCTATTTTTCAGGGATAGATATAAAATAAAAAAAAACTGGATATATCCAGTTTTTTTATTAGTAACTTGTTGAGCAGGCAATGGCGATTGCTCCATCACCAATGTGGCAGGCAACTGAAAGTGAAAGTGGGTCAATCATTTCAACTTTAAGCCCATATTTTTCAAGTTCTTTATCTGCTTCTTTTTTAAATTCAAGACATTCATCCTTGGCGTGAGTATAAGCCATTTGAATTTTTAATTTGCCTTCATCAAGTTGAGATTTGAAGCGATGTTCAATGTCTTGAATCATTTGTTCAATCATTCGCTTTTTACCTTGATTGAATGAAATAACTTGACAGAATTTATCAAGTTTAGAACCTTGAATTTGAAGGATTGGTTTTATTTTTAAAAGGCTACCAATAGCAGCGGCGGCTGGTGTTATTCTTCCACCTTTTTTAAGATATTTAAGAGTTGTAACCATAATGTATATGCTTGAATCAAGAGCAGTATTTTCAAGCCAATCTTTAATTTCTTTTGCATTTTTTCCATCTTTTGCAAGGTTTATTGCATCAATTACAGATTGCTTTAATGTTACAGAAATTCGCTTATTGTCAACCACTTCAACTTTTCCATTAAAATCCTTTGCCGCATTAATGGCAGTTTCAGTGCTTGCTGAAAGCCCACTGCTCATTGGGATATGAACAATTTGATCATAAGTTTTTAAAAGATCTTTCCAAAGTTCTGTGACTGAAAAGATGTTTGGCTGACTTGTTGAAACATCTGCACCAGATAAAAGTTTGTCATAAAATTCTTCTTGCGAAAGGCTTATTTCTTCAAAATATTCTTTTTCGTCAATCAAAAAGGGCATTGGAACCAAAAAACAACCAAGTTCTTTTGCTTCACTTTGAGTTATTCCACTGTTGCTATCTGTAACAATTGCAATTTTCATATTTTAATCTTCTCCCACAATAAATATAAACTATTAGAATAATACTCAAAATATCAAAATTAGTCAAATTTTTTAATCAAAAAAGTAGCATATTTATGCAAATTATAAATTTAAGTTATTACAGCATAACATAATAATTATATAATCATAACATTATATTTATAATTTGTTATATATTAATAACGATAGATATTTTATTAGGAAGAATAAGTTAAATAACAACTAAATTAATAAAAAATAACACTATGATAAAAATTTTAAAAAATGTAGACAATTTACACAGAATTTTTTATAATTAATACAGGAAGAGTTTAATCTATGGATATGTTAGATCATAAAAATTTTGATTACTTAACCCTTTTAGTAAAGAAGAAAGATGTTGAAAATATCTTAAAATACTACAAGAGTTTTGGTTGGCAAATTTATGAAAAAAAAGAAGATGAAAAATATGATGACACTCTCATCATAACTTTTTATCGTGCACACAAATTAAAAAATAAAGAAAGGCTTCAACTTTTGCAAGTAAGATTAGAGTCAAAACTTAATGAACTGGGCAAATGCGAAAAATATAAATATTCAAAATCAATTATATTTGGTTTAACTGCTGGTATAGGTTTGTTTCTTTTGCTTTCTCTTGGAATATTTTTAATGGCAGAACAAAACACAATCTTTTCAAGGTTTGGGGGAATAATATTAACAATAATTTCTTCTGTTTTATTAGTGTTAATGCTCATTAAAATTGACCAATTAAAAAAGTCTGATAATGAAAAATATGTTGAGCAATTAAAATCAATAAATGCAGAAATCAGTTCGATTTGTGATATGTCAAAAAAGTTAGTAGAGGTTGATAAAAATGAGTTCAAAGAAAATCACGAATCCTAGGTCATTCAAATTGGCTAAAAACCCTGAATTTGAAGTGATGAAAATCAAAACGGAAACAAATACTTTTGGAATAATAAAACTTTTGTTTTCTGGTTTTGTAATACTGCTTCAAGTTGTTTTTATTGTGCTTATGAATATGTACTTGATTTCACTAATTGGCTATTATTTGTTAGTTTCATTTATTTTGAGCATAATCACAAGCATATATATAATTTCATCTAATAAAAACAGCATATCAAAAGCAACATGGATATTTTTTGTTTTAATATTCTTCTGGTTTGCATATATCATTTACTTCATAGCAGATGAAAGGGTGTTTTTTGGAAAGTCAAAAAAGAAATACAAGGCAATTTTTAATGAAGCAAACAAATATGAAGTGCCAAGGGTGGAAGAAGTTGGTGGTTCAATTGACGTTCAAAAAAATTGTGAGTATTTAAAAGAAGCGGGCAATTTTTATGCTTACAAAGAAACAAATTTAAAATATTATTCAAGTGGTGCTCAACTTTTTGATGATGTTTTAGAAGAATTAGAGAAAGCAACAAAGTTTGTTTTTATTGAATTTTTTATAATTTCTGACGGAATTTTATTAAACAAAGTTTTAGAAATTTTAGAACAAAAAATAAAACAGGGTGTTGAAGTTCGGCTGATTTATGATGACATGGGCAGTCACAGAACACTTTCACGAAAAGTTAAAAAAAGAATGAAAAATATGGGCATAAAGATTGCTGTATTCAATCCTTTAATATCAAAATTTAGTGTGGGCGTTAATTATCGTGACCACCGAAAAATTATTGATATTGATGGCAAGGTTGCCTTCACTGGTGGCATAAATTTGGCTGATGAATATGTGAATGAAAAAAGAATGTATGGTTATTGGAAAGATGCAGGGTTAAAGATTGAAGGTTCGGCAGTTAATGAATTTTCAATAATCTTTTTAAGGCAATGGGAATTTATTAAAGATGAAAAATTAGATTTTGCTGAATTTTTAAATCAAGAAGAAAAGATAGAAAATTCATCTGTTGTTGTGCCTTATGCTGATGGGCTTGACTACACTCAAAATATTGCAAAAAATATGTATGCAAATTTAATTGCAAATGCAAAACAAAAAATACATATAATGACGCCATACTTTATTATTGACGACACCATTCGTGATTTGCTTATTTCAAAGGCTCAATCTGGTGTTGATGTAAAAATAATTCTTCCAGATGTTGCAGATAAAAGAATGGTTTATCAAGTTTCAAGAAGCAATGCAGAAAAACTAATTGACTATGGCGTAAAAATTTATGTTATGAAAAACAGTTTTGTGCATAGCAAAATTATGCTTACTGAAAGTGGGGCAATAGTTGGTTCAGTAAATTTCGATTTAAGAAGTTTTTATCAACAATTTGAAATTGCTGTCTACACAAATGATGTTGGTGTTTTAAAAGCAATCAAATCAGATATAAGTTCAACTATTCGAGAATCGAAACAAATAACACTTAAAAATAGAAATTATAACAAACTTCGTTACCGTATGCTTGCAGGTGTTTTAAGAATAGTTTCACCATTTATGTAAAAGTTTATTCAAATTAATCAAATAAAAAAGACCATAGAAAACCTATGGTCATTTTTTGTTTTTTTATAGTTTTTATTTGTCAACAGCAATAACATCAGCATTTTCTGACCACTTTGCAAGGCTTGCAATGCCTTTTTTGCAACCATCTTTAGAGGCGTAGCCACCTTCGCTTGTGCAGACAAGTTCACCATTTCTTGCTCTCAAACGATATCTAAACTTGTTTGATTTGTCGATAAAAATTTCAAATTTAGGGTTTGTTAGCGTTTCAAAATTTTTAAGAGTTTGGTCTTCAATTTTTGCATTGCAGTTCTTTTTAACACTTTCAATACCTGCCTTGCAAGCAGGAAGAGAAGTGTAGCCAGCACCGCCACTAACAGCAATAGTTTCTTTGTTTGCGGCTTTCAGCCTAAAATTATAATTGCCCTTAAGTGTTTTATAATATTCAAAATACCCCTGTGCCATAAACCTTTCTCCTTTATATACTAATAGTAACATATAAATAAAAAGATTACTAGCACTTTCTAAAAATATAACAAAATTTTTTCTTGACATTATTTATTTATGCCTATATAATAAAAATGTAACTTATACCATACCAAATTAGAATAGGTTACTAAAATAAAGGCAACATAATTTGTTGCCGAAGGTAGTTTTTTATAAAACTATCCAGTAAGTGACTGCCATTTGGCAGTCTTTTTTATTGTATTTAATTACTTATAAAAACTATGTCGAACATTGTCGAAATAACTATAATTATTGAGAATAAAATAAATTTACTAGATTATTGTCACATTGTTTTGTATTATATAGGTAAGGAGAATTACAATGGATAAGTTTTATAGAGTAGGATTTGATATTGGGATTGGAAGTGTTGGTTATGCTGTTTTAGAAAATGACCCTGTAACAGAAGAACCAACAAGAATAATAAAAGTTGGTGTTAGAACTTTCAGTCCTAATGAAGTTGAAAAAACAGGGGAAAGCACAGCAAAAAAACGAAGGGAAGCAAGAGGTATCAGAAGAAGAAAACGAAGAAAAGAATTTCGTTTTGTTAGAATGAAAAATTTAATTAAAAAAACCTTTGGAAAAGATATTTTTAAAGAAGTTGATTTGTTAAATTTTGGTGATAAGAATAATGACATCAAGCCTGCAGATGTTTATGAACTTCGTGCAAAGGCTCTTGATGAAAAGTTAACAGACGCCCAACTTTCAAAAGTAATTTTGCATATTTTAAAACGTCGTGGTTTTAAAAGTAATAGAAAAAATCAAGAGGCAAGCAAGGAAGAAGGCAAACTTTTAAAAGCAATTTCGGATAACACTAAATATTTAGAAGAAAAAGGTTACAGAACAATTGGTGAAATGCTTTTTAAAGATGAAAAATTTAAAACTAATTCAGCGGGAAATGTTATTTATAATATTCGTAATCATTCAGGTGACTATTCAAATTGTTTTTATAGAGCAAATCTTTCAGAAGAGTTAAAGTTAATTTTAAATTCACAACAAAAATTCGGAAATAGTAAAATTACTGACAATTTTATTAATAAGGTCATTTCAATTTTTGAAGCACAGAGAAATTTTGATGAAGGTCCGGGCGAAGGTAGTCCATATTCAGCACGTATTGAAGAAGGTTTCTGCACCTTTATTAAATCTGAAAGGCGTGCACCAAAAGCATCATATACATTTGAACTATTCAGTGCACTATCAAAGATTAACAATTTAAAAATTGATGGTAAAGAGTTAGAATTAGAGCAAAAACAAAAATTATATGAAATTATAAAAGAGAAAAAAGAACTAAAGTTTTCAGATGTCAGAAAATTGTTAAATGTTGAAAGTGATAAATTTTTTAATTTGTGCAGTTATTATTTAACAAAAAAAGAAAATGACCTTCCACAAGATGAATATATCAAAAAATGTGAAAGCCGAGTTTTTGTTAAAATGGCAAGCAGTTATGAAATTCGCAAGGCTTTAATGTTTGATACTTCTTTTGAAAATAGAGATTTGATTGATGAAATTGCTTTTATGCTTTCACATTTTAAAAGTGATTCAACCATCGATGAATATATAAAAAATAGTGACACACTTAAAAATTTAACAAACGAACAAATTGATAATATCAAGAAACTTAATTTTGATAAGTTTGGTTCACTTTCAATTAAAGCAATGAAAATGATTGAACCATATTTATTTCAAGGTTTAAGATATGATAAAGCGTGTCAAGAAGCAGGGTTTAACCATAGCAGTTTTGAGCATGAAAAATTAAAGTATTTAAAAGGTGATGCAGTTGATGAAAGGCTTGCAGATGTAACAAATAATGTTGTTAGAAGGTCAGTTAATCAAACACTTCGAATTTTAAATGAAATAATAAAAAAATATGGCTCACCACAATTTGTTTCAATTGAACTTGCAAGAGAACTTGGAAGGTCGTTGTCTGATAGAAATAAGATTGAAAAAAATCAGCAAAAAAGAAGTGAAGATAATGAAAAAATTATAGATAGACTCACAAATGAATTTCATTTAACAAAGCCAACCGGTCAAGACATACTTAAACTTAAACTTTATGAAGAGCAAGCTGGCAAGTGTATGTATAGCGGGAAAACAATTGAAACAGAGCGACTTTTCGAGCCAAATTATCTGCAAATTGACCATATTCTTCCAATAAGCAAAAGCATGAATGATAGTTACAATAACAAGGTTTTGGTTATTGCCAACGAAAATCAAAACAAGGGCGACCGCACACCTTATGAATTTTTCGGCGGTGATGAAAAGAAGTGGAATGATTTTGTGGCTCGTGTTTCACTTTTGAAAAATAGAGAAAAACAGCGAAATCTTTTAAAACAGACAATTTCTGAAGATGACCAAAAAGAATATATTTCAAGAAATCTTAATGACACAAGATATATGTCTAAACTTCTTCTTGAACTTTTTAAAGATTACTTGCAGATGAAGCCTGTAAAAGAAAAAACAGAAGGCAAAAGAAAGGTTGTTTATAGCGTTAATGGTGCAGTTACAAGTTATCTTCGTAAGTGTTGGGGCATAAATAAAATTCGTGATGACGGCGACACACATCATGCTGTTGATGCTGCCGTTATTGCAACTGTTAGTGACAGCACTGTTCAAAAAATAACAAAATTTAATAAATTCAAAGAGAAGTTTGTTAAACATGATGATTTATTTATAAATAAAGTAACTGGAGAAGTTTTAACAAAAGAAGAAAAGGAAGAATTTGAAAAACAAAACATCAATATGTTGAGTGGCAAGTTGCCACAGCCTTATGAATGGTTTTTAAGAGAACTTGAAATTAGAAGTAGGGCAGAATATTTTAATTTTGACTTTTCTGATAACGAAAAAATTGAACTTGCAAAAATGGGCTACTTTGATGAAGAGTTAAAATCAGCAAAACCAATTTTTGTGAGCCGAATGAAAAATGTTAAAAGCACGGGTCCAATTCATGCTGAAACAATAATGAGCACAAGGGAATATAAGGAAACCAAAAATTTAATAAAGTCAGTTTCTATTTATAGTTTAGATGTAAAAGAAAAAGAAGAACCAATCAAATTAAAAGATGATAAATATCCTGAATTTAGCATTGAAAATTATTATCGTCCACAAGATGATAGATTTCTATATTTAAAACTAAAAGAATTTTTGGTTGAAAACGGAACAAAAATTCCAGAAACAATGAAATTTTATAAACCAAAGAGTGATGGCACAGATGGTCCACTTGTTAAAACAGTTAAGGTCTATAAAAAATTATCTAAATGTGTTATTTTGCCAAATGGTGCAGCTGAAAATGGAAGGGGAACAATGCATCGTATTGATGTGTTTGAAAAAAATGGTAAATTTTATATTTGTCCAGTTTATATGGCAGATGTTTATGCACATAAATTGCCAAATAAAGTTGTTGAAAGAGATAAAGATTGGACGACTATTGATAATACATTTAATTTTAAATTCAGTTTATATAAAAATGATTTGGTTAAAGTTACAAGCAAAAAAAATATTGTTATGAATAAAAACTTTAAAAACCCAAAATCAAAAATGCCAGATAAATTTGAAGGTAATAAACTTTTGTTGTATTATAACACGACTAATGTTTCAAAGCCGACTTTAAATGCGTATACAAATGATTATTGTTATACAAGTGATTTACCAGTAAAATCAATGTTAAATATAGAAAAATATTATGTTGACATTATGGGCAATGTTTACAAAGCCCCAGAAGAAGAAAGGAAACCAATTTAATGGGATATATTAATATTTATGTTTCAAATGATGCAAAACTTTATGTTAAAAATAGTCAGTTGTTTTTGGAAAATAACGAAAATCAAAATGACTATCCACTTGAAGATATAAATAGCATTATGATTGAAAATTTGAATACCACAATTTCAACTTACACATTATCTAAGTGTTCAGAGTTTGGAATTTTAGTTTTTATATGTAATCAAAACCACCTTCCTTGCGGGGTGGTTTTGCCATTTTGTGAACATTATCAAACTTTATCGGTTTATAATGCTCAAGTTTCACTTTCAAAGCCTCTTCAAAAGCAATTGTGGCAAACAATAATAAAAAATAAAATTGAAAATCAAAATGAAGTGTTAAATATTTTTGGCAAGTTTGACAAATTAAAAAATTTAAAGAATGAAGTTTTAAGTGGAGATTCAGGGAATGTTGAAGCAAAGGCAAGTTTGATTTATTTTAAAGAATTATTTGGAAAATCTTTCAAAAGGAGAGATGAAAACTTCATTAATTCATGTTTAAATTATTGTTATTCAATAGTTCGTGGTTTTATTGCTCGAAGCATTGTTGTGCATGGGCTTTTGCCATTTATTGCACTCTTCCATTCAAATCAATATAATGCCTTCAATTTGGCTGATGATATTATTGAAATCTTTCGTCCAATGGTTGATTTGTTTGTTAAAGCAAAACTTGAAAACTTTGATGAATTAACGCCAAAAGCAAAGGCATTGCTCTTTGGTATCATAAACTATGATGTTTTGATTGATGGGCAAAAACAAACACTTTCAAATGCAATTGAAATGGTTGTTGAGTCGTATGTTAAAAGTTTAAAAGAAAGTAAAAATAATTTAAAACAAGTCTATATTTGTGGATTGAATGAACATAAGTATGAGTAGGTTTATGAGATTATTAATATTTTTTGATTTGCCAGTAAAAACAAAGTCAGAGCGAAGGCAGGCAACTCAATTTAGAAATTTTTTGATTAAAGATGGGTTTTATATGATTCAGTTTAGTTTGTATGGCAGAATTTGCAATACAATTGAATCGGCTGAACTTCATAAAGACCGTGTTTCACTTCAAGTGCCAAAAGTGGGTTCTGTTCGTGCTATGATTGTTACTGAAAGGCAATATGCAAGCATGTCAGTTCTAACAGGGCAAATAAAAAAGAAAGAAAAGAAAATTAATTCACAACAACTTTCATTTTTTTAAAAAAAGTAAAATATTATCATTTTTAATTAAGAATTTTTTAATTTTTAAATAAAATAAAAATACTTAACTACTGATAAATTCAATAGTTAAGTGTTTTTTTTAGTAACCTATTATACCATACCAAATAAGAATAGGGAACTAAAACATCATTGATAATATTGCACCACTTTATGAAATTATACCATACCAAATAAGAATAGGGAACTAAAACTTGTTTAAAGCAATTGCCGTGCTTGCCGCAATTATACCATACCAAATAAGAATAGGGAACTAAAACCAACCCCTCTCTGTTACTCTAACTTCATCTATTATACCATACCAAATAAGAATAGGGAACTAAAACTCATCTTCCCAATGTCTATAATTAATTTTTATTATACCATACCAAATAAGAATAGGG
The DNA here is from genome assembly GCA_944381185.1 of uncultured Clostridia bacterium. Taxonomy (GTDB): domain Bacteria; phylum Bacillota; class Clostridia; order Christensenellales; family UBA1242; genus RGIG1681. Next base: position 179,842 of record CALWKE010000001.1, on the reverse strand, counting down.
AACTAAAACTTTCCATTAATAGCGAATCTATAAAATCAGATTATACCATACCAAATAAGAATAGGGAACTAAAACATAACACTGATGACTTTGATCAGTCTGGAGATTATACCATACCAAATAAGAATAGGGAACTAAAACAGATTTTTCAGTTACCGTTAAACTGCTTGGATTATACCATACCAAATAAGAATAGGGAACTAAAACTCTTGAAGAGAATTTATTTAGAAAAAACTAATTATACCATACCAAATAAGAATAGGGAACTAAAACTTTTATGCGTTCGTCAACTTCCGCTATCTTATTATACCATACCAAATAAGAATAGGGAACTAAAACGCCAGAGCCATCGCCATCGCCAGAGCCATAATTATACCATACCAAATAAGAATAGGGAACTAAAACTAATTGGCTTTATTTGTCATAAATTGATTAATTATACCATACCAAATAAGAATAGGGAACTAAAACCATATTTAATAACTCCCTTATTTTTGATATATTATACCATACCAAATAAGAATAGGAAACTAAAACATAATTAGATTGTCCTAATGAAGCACCTTTATTATACCATACCAAATAAGAATAAGGTGATAAAATTAATATAAGATTTTATTAGATTTCATTATCATTTTTGTTGTTATCATCAAATTCATCAAAATCGTTTTGGTTTTCTTCATTTTGTTCGTCTTCAATGGCGAAAAATTCCATCATATCATCAAATTCGTCACTCATATATTCCTACCTTTGAATTTCTCTTTTTATTTTACTACTATTCGAAAATAAAATAAAGTTAATTAATAAAAAAAACAGACATAATTGTCTGTTTTTATTGCTTATAATTCATCAAATTATTATATACTTCTAAAATATTTTTATTATTTTCAATAAGAGATGGATAAATTTCATAAAGTTCATTTAATTCATTTTTATTTAACTCATGAACTGGATCAAAATTACCTAATCTAATTTCATCACTATTGCCACCATGCATAGCATATGCTGTATATAATGTTACAGGATAAGAAAGTTTAATTTTGTCTTCCTTAATTAAATATCCAGTTGTTAAATTGCAACCCATGTCAATATAGTCTTGCTTATGAGTTTCAAAAGGATAATCTTTTTGAAGGGCTTGATATGCATCATAAATTTTTTCTAATTCTTCAACTGATTTTGCATGATATACTTTTTCAACAACTTCAATACAACCAAGAAGAAGGGGATTTTGTTGAAGGTTTTGTAAGTGTTCGTTTTTATATTCAATAATATCATTTATATTTAATTTATTGAGTAAACTATATAATGACCGTAGTGAACCATAATAAGATAATTTTTCAGATAACGAACCATTTTGTGATAGTGTTCTTCTTTTAGAAGAAACTGAATATTGTAAATATTCAAAAATTTCAGCAATTTCATTTGCAAATGGCAAAGAATTAAAATTAATTTTATTTGAATTATTTTTATCCATATTTTACACCTCAAACATTTTATAATAAGAAAATTATAGATAAAAATCTTTTAATTGTCAATAGAAGGAGTAAAAAAATGAATGTGAAGAAATATTTGCTGTAATTGACAAACTATATTAAAAAATCTCTAATTTAAAAATATTTGTAATTTAACAGCTTACTCTAAAACATTAAAAACAAAAAAAACCACCAAAATTTTGGTGGTTTTTTGGCTCCCCAGGTAGGGTTCGAACCTACGGCCTATCGATTAACAGTCGAGTGCTCCACCACTGAGCTACTGGGGAATATTAAGTTTTGTTTATGTCACTTAAGACAAGCAACAATGGTATTATATAACAAGACTTAAAATAATGCAACACTTTTTTTAACATTTTTTTAAAAATATTTTATAGTGAATGTTGACAAATTTTGTGTGATTTATTCTTTTGATTTATTAGTTTCAATTTGACGAGACATCCAGCCCATAACAAGATTAACTGCAAAGTTTTGTTCACTTTCAGTCAGCATGTGACCTTTTTTAATATGCCACCACCTTTCAAAGCACCCACGGCAACAAGTTGCTGTTGCATGCTGGGCAACAAAGGCAGGGTGACCATGCATCGGTGTTTGCTTTCCGTCGTTCGTGGGCTGGGCAGGTGCAAGGCGAGTTTTAATAAAGTCTTTTGCGTGTGATTTAATCACATCAAGACCTTTTTTGTCAATATAATCAAAATCTGTTTTTTTAAGTTTAAAACTTGCACGAAATTTTGATTTTTGCAAATCATTTAAACATTTGTTAATATCAATATTATCTAAATTTTCCATAATTATAACTAAATTTTGTGTGCCTTTTTATAATAGTTTTGAATTTCTTTTGGCATGCTTAAAACAGGTAGAGTTTTAAGATTTTCATCGGTGCCTTGCTTTACTGCTTCGCCATAATACCAACATTTATAGTTGATTAAGTTTAAAGTGCTTTCAAGTTCTTTGATTTGATTTAAAACTTTTTGTTTTTGATTTTTGAACATTTCAAGGCGTTTATTTAAAGTTGAATTTCCTTCGTCAACCCATAGTAGAAATTGCTTAATTTCTTTTATCTGCATGCCAGACTTTTTAAGACATTCAATAACGAGAAAAACTTCAAGGTCTTGGTCATCAAATTGGCGAATACCATTTTTTCGCTTAATATTAGGCAAAAGTCCTTCTTTGTCGTAATATCTTATTGTTGAAATTGATAAATCAAATTTTTCGGCGATTTGCCCAATTGTATACATAATTTTTTCTCCTAAAAATTAAAAATTTATAATTAAATGCTTGACCTAAACTTATGTTTAGGTTTTATCATATAAATGATAATATTACTTTGGTGGTTATGTCAATATATTTAATGGAAAAGGGAAAGGTGTTTATGAAAAATGTTTTAGTTATTTCAACAAGTTTGCGTGCAGGTAGTAACAGCGAAGTGTTGGCAGAAAAATTTGCCGAAGGAGCAAAAAGTGTTGGCAATCAGGTTGAGTTTATTAGTTTGAAAGGCAAGAAAATCAATTTTTGCATTGGCTGTTTATCTTGTCAAAAAACAAAAGAGTGCGTGATTAAAGATGACTCAAATGAAATTGTGCATAAAATGCAAAATGCAGATGTAATTGTTTTTGCAACTCCAATTTATTATTATGAAATGTCGGGGCAAATGAAAACATTGCTTGACAGGGGCAACCCACTTTTTGTGTCAGATTATAATTTTAAAGATATATATTTGATTGCAACTTGTGCCGATGGTGAAAAGCAGGCACTTGACAGGGCAATAAGTGGACTTGGTGGTTGGATTGAATGTTTTGATGGTGTTGAACTTAAAGGTGTCATCTACGGAGTTGGTGCTGATGAACCAAATCAAACAAAGTCAATGCCAAAACTTTTAGATGAAGCCTACAACATGGGTAAATCTATAAAATAATAATTAAAATGTATAAAAGTTGGTAAATTAATGAAAATTATACAAAATAAAGTAATTTTTTATTTATTAATATTATGTTCAGTTTTCACTATAATTGGCTATTAAAAGAAATTAAAGAAGTAATTAAAACAGTGAAAATCAAATTTTAAAATTAAACACATCACAAAGTGAACTTATGTCAATTTTGGGAGACGGCGACGTTTCGGTCACATTGTCACTTGAAAATTAAAAAGGAGAAACTTATGAAGATAATTGTTTTAATGGGAAGCCCAAACATGAATGGTTCAACTAGTATTTTAGCAAATGAGTTTAAAAAAGGTGCAACCGAAGCAGGGCATGAAGTTGAAATTTTTAATGTTGCACACATGAATATTGGTGCGTGTGGTGGTTGTGTTGCCTGTGGCTATGAAGGTCCATGTGTTCAAAAAGATGATATGCAAAAAATTAGGTCAGAAATGTTATCTACTGATATGGTTGTTTTTGCAACGCCACTTTATTATTATGGAATGACGGCACAATTAAAAACTGTGGTGGATAGGTTTTGTTCATTTAACAGTTCAATCAACCGAAAAAATATGAAATCAGCACTGCTTGCTGTCGCTTGGAACAGTGACGGTTGGACCTTTGAAGCCCTTGAAGCTCATTACAAAACTCTTGTAAGTTATCTAAATTTTAAAGATATGGGTATGGTTCTTGGGCGTGGCTGTGGCACTCCGTCAATGACAAGAAGTTTAAAATATCCAGCCGAAGCCTACAAACTTGGCAAAAGTTTGTAAAAGCAAATTTAAATATATTAAACTTATATTAAATAATTTCAAAATAATTATGCAATAAAATAAGCCATAAATTAATTATGGCTTTTTTATTTATTAACAAAATCAATATTTGAGTCGCCACTATTGCAATTTATTTTTAGTGAGTTTTCGCCATTAGTTTTGTTATAAGACAAATTGCAATTACATTTTTTTAATCTCGCAAAGAATTTTAAATTCGTCCATTGTTCCAATAATTGAACTAAATTTATTTGATTGATAATAAATAGTTAAAAATTAATATAAAAAACACTTTAAGATGTAATTTACAATTTTTTTGTTGTGTGATATATTTTGTTTTATGGAAATAATAGTTATAGACGAAAGAGAAAAGTTTTTAAGTGAACTAGTTGCTGTTTGGGAAGATTCTGTGCGATCGTCACATGAGTTTCTCTCAAATGCAGAAATTGAAAAAATAAATGAATATGTGCCACAGGCAATAAAAAATATTCCAATTTTAGTTGTTGAGTTTGATAATAAAAGCCCTATTGCTTTTATGGGAATTGACGGCAAAAAATTGGAAATGTTGTTTGTTAAATCAAACCGCAGAGGGCAGGGGATTGGTAAAACTTTGCTAAACTTTGCAATTACAAACTATGGTGTTAATGAACTTTGTGTAAATGAACAAAACCCAAATGCAATTAAGTTTTATGAAGGCATGGGTTTTGAAACTTACAAGCGAACTGAACTCGATGAGCAGGGCAATCCCTATCCAATTTTATATATGAAAAGAAAATAGTCTTCCAAATTTGGAAGACTATTTTTTATTTATTTTCTATTTTATTTTTGTCTTTTTTGTTAGTTAAAAATTTATAAATATAGTAAATTGCAAACATGACGGCGATTGATATAACAACTGTTAGGTAAGACATATACCATAATAAATTGAATTCGGTATTCATTTTCCAATACCAAATTGTTAAAGCATTAATTCCAACATAAATTAAAATGAAAATAACAGACCAAAGAATGTTGAGAGGGTTAATTTTCAAGTTATCAAGAACATAGAACAGTGCAATTGCCAGTGTTAAACCACATTGAACCATAAACATTGCTTTGCAAACACCATTAACATCAAGTGAATTTATATATATGCTTGGGTCAAATAGTCCTAAAATAATTGGTGAGAGTGAAACAAGAACAAATATACTTCTCAAACTATCTTTAATTTTGCTGTTATTAAAAGTTGCAAACAAACTAAAGATTGATAAAATGGTGATAATTCCAAATTTAAGGTCTTCTTTTGGAGTTTCTGCATCGGTGTAAAATGTTGTGCTATAGAAAAATCTTAATACTTCAAGTGCAAGTAGCACAATGCTTAAAACATTCAAAAACTTTTGGTAATTTGAGCATTTAAAAATTTTAAAACCTGTAAAAACAATTATTGGAACAAAAATACTAATTAAAATTAAAAATAAACTATCAAACATTTTGCACCTTCTTTAAATCATTTTTATTGCTATTTGACTTTTTTTCTCTTCTCTTTTTAAGAGCTCTTGAACATAGTTCAATAATTCCATAAACGGCGAAATATGCAACAAACACTGCAACAATCATTATGCAAATGCCGACGCTAAAACCTGAAACATCATACAAAAATGCAAGATATGGGTCACCGGGTGCAAACACAGAAATTGGACCGCCAATCAAAAGGCTAATGGTGCTTGCAATCAAAAGATAGCCACCAACTGCTAAAAATTGACCATAGAACTTTTTAAATTCAAATTTATAAAGTTTTGAAGTTAAAAGATAAATTGCAACTGCAAGCATAGAGCCATGATAAATAAAACTGTGGACTTGCATAATTGACATGTTGTATTTCCACTGGATTGCCGCAAACATAATAAAAGCCAAAATGCTAGGGATAACTGAAAAACCTTTTGCGACATCAGAAAATCTGTTTTCTTTAAAACAAAAGATAGGGTAGGCATACATTATCATTGAGCAGAACACAATCGGAAATCTGTTTGGAAAAAAGTAGTCATCTCTTCCAATCAAATAGAATATTTTGGCAATTTCAAGTGCAACCAAAACAAAAAACACAATTCTAACTGGCCATAATTTTGCCTTTTCACTTTTATTTTTCAATAGTAATGTGCAAAGCGTAACAAAAAGAATAATAACAACAAGAGTAATAATTAAGGGAATTATTAAATTTTTAAGTAACTTATCCATTTTTTTCTCCTAAATTTATTATATCAATAATGAATAAAAATACAAATTAAAAAAGAAAATATTCCCATAATTTCTTTTGATTATGATTATAAAATTTATTATAAAAATCTAATTTATTGTCAGGGGAATGATAAAAAACAGGTAAGCATATGTTAAAGTTTATGTAACAATAAATTTAAGGAGTAATAATGAAAAAGTTTATAATTAAAAAGAATAATTATATAAATAGAGATGTTTTTGCATTTTATAATTGTGAATATATTGGTTATCAAAAAAAAGGTAATCCAGATTTTATTAATCATTTAAAAAATATGTCTAAAAAATATAATGAATTAGATTTAGTAAATGATTTTATTGAAGTATACGAAAAAGCATTTGAAGATATTAAAAAATTAATAAATAATAGTTTAAATTATTTAGTGTGTGTGATTCCACGCTCAAAAATAGAGAAAAGTTATAATCAATCACAGCTTTTATTTAAAAAAGCTATTTCATGTATTGTTGATAATTTAGGTCTTGAAAATGGAACAAATATTATTCATAGAATAAAAAACACAAAAACGACACATGATTGGAGACTTGAAAATAACACAGGTAAGACTCCATATAAAGGAATAACTTTAGATACATGTGAAATAAATAAAAACAGAATAAAAGATAAAAATATTATATTGGTAGATGATATTTATACACCGAATGTTAATGTTGTTGAAGATTGTATACAAACATTATTTGATTTAGGGGCAAAAGATGTTATACTTTATGTAATAGCAAAAACAAGAGGTTAATATGTTTTCAAAAATATCATTAAAATTATACGGAATGATAAAACAAGGTATAATAAAATCAAATGCTATGTTTTGGCGTGAATTTTTTGATGAAAAGAAGATAAATAACACAGACATTGATTTATTTTTTTACGAAGATGAATTAAAAGAGAAAGAAATTAGTTTAATTTCTGTTTTTGATAGAAACTTTCCAATCTTTAATTTAAAAATAAAAAATAGTGAAAAACCTTTTATTTTTGCATATAAAGGTAATTTTAATTTAATTGAAGACATAAGTAAAAATATAGCTATTATAGGGGTTTTAACACCCACGAAAGATATTGAACAAAGAGAAGAAAAAATAGTTAAAGAATTAGTAAATAATGGTATAAATATTATTAGTGGGCTTGCAAAAGGTTGTGATACAACCGCTCATAAAACATGTTTATCTTTAAAAGGGAAAACAATTGCAATTCTGCCATCAACTTTAGATAAAATTTATCCAAATGAAAATAAATTATTGGCAGAGGAGATAATTAAAAATAAAGGACTTATTTTAACAGAATATATTGTTGAACCAAAAAATAAGTTTGAAAGATTAAAGAGATTTATTGAACGAGATAGACTTCAAGCTTTATTTTCAAAAGCAGTTATTTTAGTTGCCAGTTTTGCTGGAAAAAATGGTGATAGTGGGTCACGTCATGCATTACAAAAAGCAAAAGAATATAAAAAGAAGAGATATGTAATGTTTAATAAAAATACTGATTTAAATAGAAAAATTTTCGAACTCAATATAATTCAAAATGATGATGGTGCAGAAATTTTAACAAATAAAAATATAAAGGAATTGTTTTAAATTGAAATATTTTGTAGATCTTGATGATACTCTTATAAATTCTACTAATTTAAATAATGATGCATATAATTTTGCACTTGAGAAATATGGTTATAGCAGAATAGTGACAAGTGAGAGATTAACTCGTGAAAAATTTAAATTTATTGATAAATTAAAATTAGATAAAATTATAGAACTAAAACAATTATATTTTTGTCAAGATTGGTTAAAATATAGAATAACATTAAATGAATTAATTATAAAAAAGTTAGAAATTTATAAAAAATCTAATTGTTTTTTATGGACAAAGGCTAATAAAACAAGAGTATTAAAAATATTAGAAGAATGTAAACTTGACAGATATTTTAAAGAAGTTATTTTTGATAAAAAAATATCATTTGAAGAATCTATCACAAAACTTAAAAATTATGTAAATTCAAAACAAATTGTTATTTATGAAAATAATAGGGATTTTTTTGTAAGCAAAAATTATAAAATTATTGATGTTATAAAAAATCAAAAGTTTGATGTTAGGGGATACTTGGTTTGATAATAATCTAAAATTTTATCTAAATTTGATTCTATGGTTTGTAAAAAATAAAAAAGGTCACTTATCTTATGACCTTTTTTATGTTTTAAATTGATTATATTATTATTCTACAGGCGCGATGTTAAGTGTTAAAACCAAAAGGGAAGCATCGCCAAATTTATGATTATTTTCAACCAAAAGAACAATTTGAATGTTTAAAGCAACTTTTACATCATTTGTGATTATACGATAAATAATAACTATCACATGCCAAAAGAAGAAATGGATTTTTTAAAAAGTTTGAGAAGAGAATTAAATTCTTTTAGTTATAATAGTTTTGAAATTTTAGATGGAAAAGGTATAATTATAAGTGGAAAAATAAAATAAGTTGGAGTTTATATGATTTTAAGTGTTTCAAGACGAACTGACATTCCTGCGTTTTATAGTGATTGGTTTTTTAAGCAATTAGATCAAGGTTTTGTTTTGGTGCCAAACCCTATTGCACACGAAAAAATTGCAAAAATTGCACTTAAACCGCTGAAGATTGAGAGTGTTGAAACAAATTTACTTGGAGAAAAGAAAGTTGAAACATCTGGAAATATTGAAGGTATCGTTTTTTGGACAAAGAACCCAAAACCTATGCTTAACAGCCTTGATAAATTGAAAGACTTTAAATATTATTTTCTTTACACTCTCAACGCCTACCCAAAAGAAATTGAAGCAAATCTTCCGCCACTTGAAGAGAGGATTGAAAGTTTCAAAATTCTTTCAAAATACTGCCCTGTTATTTGGAGATATGACCCAATCCTCGTCACTGACGGAATTGATGAAAATTGGCATATTGAAAAGTTTGAATATTTGGCAAAAGCATTAAAGGGTTACACCAAACATTGCAAAATCAGTTTTTTGATTGAAAGTTATAAGGGCTGTGATAAGAATTTGCATAAACCAAGCGAACAGCAAAAAGACAGAATTTTGTCTGCGATTTCTAAAATTGCTAGTGAAAATGAAATTCAAATTGAAGCGTGTGCTGAAAGTGATTACTCAAAATATGGCATTGTTCCAAGTAAGTGCATTGACGGCGAAATTTTTGAGAAGCTTTTGACTGAAAGGTATAAAGATTTGGGAATTCAAGTCAAACGCAAAAACAATAAACTTGATGGGCAACGCAAAAACTGCCTTTGTATGCCATCAATTGACATTGGACAGTATGATACTTGCTTTCATGATTGCAGGTATTGTTATGCAAAAAAATCTCATCAAAAATCGATAAGAGATACCATTATCGGCACAATTTACGAAAGAAAAACCGAACTAGAATTTGAGTATGAGTAGTAAAAAGCACAATTTTTTGGCTAAAACACATCAAACAGAACCAATTCGAGAATAGACATTCACGAAGAACCTGTTTGAAGAGTTTTATCGCAAAAATCTAAACCAAATTGCTACAATCTGTTTACTCGAATAAATTATTTCCTTTTAGTGTTGCACATCTCGTGACAAAAGGTCAGTTGTTTGAAACCCGTAGAACAAAAAATAAAAACCCTGCACTAATTTGCAGGATTTTTATTTGGTGCACCACGAGGGACTCGAACGGGGGAAGTTTGAGGTTCAAACACCCGCACTTTAGTTCATCTTTTTGGCTAAAACACATCAAACAGAACCAATTCGTAAATAGCCATTCACGAAGAACCTGTTTGAAGAGTTTTATCTCAAAAATCTAAACCAAATTGCTGCAACCCGTTTACTCGAATAAATTATTTTCTTCTAGTGTTGCACATCTCGTGACAAAAGGTCGATTGTTTGAGTCCACCTGAAACAAAATAAAAATCACGGCTTGTGCCGTGACTTTTATTTGGTGCACCACGAGGGACTCGAACCCCCGACCTTACGGTTCGAAGCCGTCGACTCTATCCAGCTGAGCTAGTGGTGCAGAGTAATTATTAATTTTGTTACAAGAAACATTCTATCACAAACTAAAAAAAATTAAAAGCATAAACACAAAAATAATTAAAACTTTTGATAAAAATAAAATAAATAAATTTATAAAAAACGCAAAAACAATTAATTTTTTATGAAAAAGCATATATAAATCATTAAATTCACAAAAAATTATGCAAAAAAATAAAAAAACACCAAATTTTTGGTGTTTAAATTAATTTTTTAAATAACATGTAAATATCTGTCATTGTGACTTCTCGTGGGTTTGAAAGTGTGCAGGCATCTTCAAAAGCATTTAGCGACAAAACATCAAGGTCTTCTTCTTGAACGCCATAGTCTGATAGTTTTTTAGGAATATTAAAGTCATCTCTAAATTCTTTAATTTTTTTGATTACGGCTCTGCAAACTTCTTCTTCGGTCATTTTGCTTGTGTTAATGTCAAAGGCTTCGGCAATAGTTTTGTATTCACTAGCAGAATTTGAATACATATTGAATTTTAAAACTGCCGGCAAAATTATTGAAAGGGCAATGCCGTGACTAATTTTAAATTTTCCGCTGACAGCATGTGCCATAGAGTGGCAAATACCCAGCCCCGAACTAGAGTAGGCAAGCCCTGCAATATATTCAGCATAAGCCATGTCTTCTCTTGCTTCAATATCATCTGGTTCATCATAAGACTTTGGAAGGCTTTTAACTATATATTTTATTGCTTCTTTAGAAAGTGTTTTTGAAAGTCTGTTGGCATTTTTTGAGAGCAAACTTTCAATAGCATGAGTAAGGGCATCAAAACCTGAACTTAAAGTTACAATGTCTGGCATGGTTACCATGAGTTCAGCGTCAATAAAAGAAGCAACTGGCAAAATTTTGTCATTTTCACAGACAACCATCTTTCTTGAAACTTCATCTTCAAAAACAAAACTTTTAGAAATTTCAGCGGCACTTCCTGCAGTTGTTGGAACAGCGAAAACTGGCATTGGGTGATTTAGGTCATCTTTTTTTCCGCGAAGAGAAACAACATCTTCATACTTTGGGTTTGTTGCAATAACAGAAACCGCTTTTGCCGTGTCAATAGAACTTCCGCCACCGATTGCAATAATAAAATCGGCATCTGCTCTTTTAAGTTCATTATAGGCATTTTTGATGTCTTTAACGGTTGGTTCACTATCAATATCAGAAAACATAACAGATGGAATTTTATTTCTGCTTAAAATGCTTGCAATCTTTTGATAAATTCCCGCATCAATAAGCCCATTATCAGTGATAATGAAGCCCTTTTCATAGTGGCGATTTTTAATTTCGGTGGCAATTTGGTTGATTACACCAACTCCAAAATAACATGAATTATTAAAAACAATTTTATCCATAACATATCCTCATAATTATTTTAGAAAAATTTTACCTTTCCGTCAAATAATTTTGTGCCTTGAACACAAAAATAAGAGTAGGGAGAAAAATATGACAAAAATTATAAGAAAAATCAATAAAAATTCGCATAAAAATCTAATAAAAAACACATGGCGACCCGGAATGTTTCACCCTAATGGCTATTATTCTGGAATTTGCCTTGATTACCACAAAAATGATTTATATGAAGAAGAATTTTAGACTAAAAAACTTAATATTTTACTCCTAGAGCATGCATAATGCTCTTTTTTTAATATAAAATAATTTACAAAAAAAAGTTGTTTTTATATAATTAGTGTATGAAAAAAGAAGAATTTATTTTTGATGAAAGATACATGGGCACATTAACACTTTCAAATGTGTCAAAATTTTATGGTCAAAATCAAGAGGTCAAGGCACTTGATGATGTTTCGCTTCAACTTTTTATGGGTCAAACGGTGGTTATTCTTGGTGCAAGCGGAAGTGGCAAATCAACACTTTTAAATTTAATGGGTGGTATGGACAAGGCGAGCAAGGGAAGCATCAATATTGCTGGAGTTGACATAACTGACCTTTCAGAAAAAACAATCGCAAGATACAGAAGAGAAGTTGTGGGGTTTATTTTTCAATTCTATAATCTTATGCCAAATTTAACTGTGCTTGAAAATGTTCAGTTGTCAGAACTTCCAGCAGGCTTAAAAGCGGAAGATATGTTAAAATTGGTTGGGCTTGAAGAAAAACAAAATAGTTTTCCGTCAGAACTTTCAGGCGGTGAGCAACAAAGAGTTTCAATTGCTCGTGCTCTTGTGAAAGACCCAACAATTCTTCTTTGTGATGAGCCAACAGGTTCACTTGACAGCAAAGCGGGCAAACACATAATAAAACTTTTGCTTGAAACGAACAAAAATAAAGACAAAATTTTGGTTATTGTAACTCATAATTCAAATATTGCAAAAGTAGCAAACAGAGTAATCAAAATTTCTGATGGCAAAATCGTAAGCGATGAAACAATAAAAAATCCAAAATCAATTGAGGAAATTGAACTTTGATGAATAAAGCTTTTAAAAAATTTAAGTTTAGAAACATTCGGTCTAACATAAAACAATTTATTTCGGTAATAATCATTGTTTTTCTTTCAACAATGTTGTTATCGGGTTTTATTGTGAACGCATCAACATTAAGCAGTTCAGTTGACATGTTTTATGCTGAAACTAATTTTGCAGATATGTGGCTCTATGTTGATGGTGTAACGCAGGAAGATGAAAATTTTTTTGAAAGCCAAAATATTAAATATAATAAAAGACTTTATTTTGAAACTTCAATAACAATTTCAAATGGGCAAAACAAACAAAATGCACAGGTTTATGTTGGCAGTGGTGCAATTTCAAATCCTGTTATAGTTTCTGGCTGGAAGGGGCTTTTGATTGATGAGCATATTGCAGAAAATAACGATATAGATTTTGGCATTGATGAAATGACTTTCACGCTGAATTTAACCACTGAAAATGGAATTGTTCCGCTCTCTATAACTCAAAAAATTACGGGCAAAATGAATTTTGTTGAAAGTTATGACAGTTATTCGTCTTTTCCAATTTTTATTGACGAAGAAACTTTTATTTACAAAGTGAATGAAGCACTTAACAGTCTTGGAGTAAGTGAACAAATTGAAAGTGTGCCATATAATCAAATATTGATAAAAACAAATGATTATGGAGCCACAAAACAGGTTATTGAAAGCTATTATGAAGGCGCAAGTAGCAACCTTTTGTTTATTGCTTCTCGTGAAGAAAATGCTTCTTATCAAGTAATGAAAAATGAAATCAGTCAGGCTTGGAAAATGATATATGTTTTTCCTGTTATATTTTTGCTTGTTTCGGTTCTTGTTATTTTAACAACGGTTGACCAGTTAATTATTCAAGAAAAAACAAAGATAGGAACATTAAAATCAATCGGAATATCTGATAAAAAAATACTGGGGCATTACTCATCATATGGGGCAATTATGTGTTTTTTTGGTTCGCTAGTTGGAATAATTTTAGGCGTATTAGTGATACCTAACGTAATGTTTGTTAAATATAATCTTCTATATAGCCTTCCCGTTGACTATGTAAAAATGTCCGTTCCAATACTTTGGCTTTTATTGATGCTTTTGTTAATTGTTCTTTTAGGATATTTAGTTTCATTTGCTACAAGTTATAAAATTTTGCATAAGTCACCAATAGAGTGTTTGAGATTTGATGTGAATTTTTCAAGAAAATCATTAAAATCAACCAAAGGAAGATTTGCAAAGATGCCACTTCCATTGAAAATGGGTGCAAGGAATATCATACTTAAACCAATACGAGCCGTTATGGCAAGCATTGGAATTGCTGGTTGCACCGCACTTCTTCTTTCGGGTTTTGGAATATCAAACACACTCTCGAACAGCATTAATAATGATTTCGGAAAAGTTTTTAAATATGATATAACATCAACTTATACATCTTCAAACTTTAAAGAGCAAATTAAAGCGGTTGAAGGTATTGAAAGTTTTGAAAGTTACACTCAAACAAATATGAGTGTTTTTTCCGAGAATAAAGAATCAAAAGTTAATGTTTATATAATTCAAGAAAATTCAAACCTTTGTGAAATAAAAATTTCAAATGATGAAGTTTGCTTATCAAAATCTGTTGCTGAAAAATTAAATGTTAAAGTGGGGGAGACTATCTCTATTATTATCAGTAATAAAAATGTTGAATTTAAGGTGTCAAAAATAATAGAAACCTCAATTTATAACGGAGTATATCTTTGCAAAGATATTGGTGTTGATGAAACAATTTCAACCCATGGCGTTTGGGTTAAGTGTGAAAATGGTGCAGATATTAGTTATGTTAAAGATGAAATAAACAAAATAAATGGAACAAATTCTGCATTAACAATGTTTGAAATGAAAGATAGTGCAAACAGCCAAATTTCATCAATTTCAGCAATGACAACCACTCTTAAAGTGTTTGCAATCTTGCTTGCGGTTGTTGTTTTAATCAACTTTGTAATACTTATTTTAAAAGAAAGAATAAGAGAACTTGCAACGCTTAAAGTTTTGGGTTATTCAGTAACAAACATAGCACTTTCAATTTTGATTGAAATGCTGTTTATTAGTTTAATTGGCATGGCGGTTGGGCTTTTACTTGGTTATCCTTTGTTAATTTTAATTCTTGTTGTAAACAAACTTGAAGTTATGAATTATATTTTTTACATCAGCCCAGTAAGTTTTATTTTGTCAATTTTAATCATTGTTTTAACTGTTGTTTTGATTGCATTATATTGTTTTTATAAAGTTATAAAAATCAATATGGTTGAATCACTTAAAACAATTGAATAACCCTTGCCATTTATTTGACAAAAATGTAAAAAAATAGCAAAATATTATTATAAAATAATTTGAAGGTGTGTTTATGAATAATGTTTACCCATATCTTGCAATGCCAGGTGGTTTGAAATTTGCAATAGCATTTACCTGTGTTGTTATTGTGCTTTTTGTTTGCGTTATCGTTGCACTCTGGTGGTTAGAAGTTAAGAAAAAACCAATAAAAGAATTGTTTAAAACGATTGGAAGTGGCATCTATAATGTCTGTGAAAAGATATATGAATTTTTCACTGCAAACAGCACAGTTAAAACTGTTTATAGTGATAAGTCATTAAACTATTCAGGAACAGAGTTTTTGCCTGTTCCAACAAAGGCTCCAACTGACAAATTTACCTATGAATTTGTTGGGTGGGATAAAAATTCACTTGACGAAAATGGCAATTTTGTTGTTCGTGCAATATATCTTCAAAGAGTCGTAAAATGTTATATAAATGTGTATGATGACGATAAGGCAACACTTTTAAAGTCATTCACTGTTGAATATGGTGCAGGAGTTAATCTTTCAGATATAAAACCAACGAAACCAGAAACAAAAGAGTTCACTTATGAATTTGTTGGGTGGGATAAGGATATCACGGCATTTTATAAAAATGAAAATGTTTGTGCGGTTTATAAAGCCATTCCCAAAAAATATACCTACACCTTTCTTGATGATGATAACAAAACTATAATAAGTCAAGGAACGGCACTTTATGGAACACCAATAATTTCGCCAAGTTACCCTCAAAAACAATCAACAGATAAATTTGTTTATGAATTTGCAGGTTGGAAAAACTTTAATGAAGGCATGCTTCTCACAAAAGATGTAACCTTTGTTGCAACATATTTTAAGCAAGAGGTTGACAAAAGGTCACAAACTTCAATGCTTATGGATAATGGTTTGGTTAAAAATGTTGAAGTTGTTCAAAATAATGTGACACCTTCGCATGGGGTAAAAAAAGCAGAAACCAAAACACAAGATATTGATAATAATGAAATTTTGCAGGGTAGTGTTGGTGCACAAATTCAAACAGCAAAAAAAGAAGAAAATCTTGAAAAGCCAAAAGTTGCGGTTATTGAGCAAGCAGACGGCACAAAATTTATTGATGTAAATGAAAATGATGATGAAGTGCATCAAAAAATTCAGTTGTTATCTAAAAAAGAAACGGTTGTTTCAGATGAGCCAAAGAAAAAGGCAAAGAAAACAGAAACAACTGAAGAAAATGTTGAAGATAAAATTTTGAAAAACATGGTTGTCAATAAAGTTAAAATAAACAAAAAGAAATAGAGATGAAATCATTCATCTCTATTTTTTATTCTGCTTTATAAGTTTGTTATAAATTTTAGTTGCTCTTTTAAGAATTTTTTCACTGCGAATAAGTGCTTTTTTTGTTAATTTTCCACTTTCGTAAAGATTTTTATGTTTAATGTTGCGTCTTTTAATCTCTTCAAAGGCAGCTGTTTGAACAGCGAAGTCATCTTGAATGGCAAAGGCAACGGCGTTTATGCCCATATCGGTTGGTGACTTATAAATCTCTTTCCCAGTTATAAGTTTAATCATGTTTGAAAGAATTGGAAAGGCAGCAATGTCACGGTTATAGTTCACAGCGATTTTTTTATAAGCCTTTTTATAATATGGGTCAATCATATTTTTATCAGCAATATCAACGGTAGCCATTTCGTAAGCAATGTTAACAAGGTGGTCAAGGGGCAAGTTCCAAACAGGAAAGGTTTCATATTTTGCATAGCATGAATTTATTCCGTGTGTTTTATCTAAAAATAATTGACTTAAACAAGTTTCAAGCTTTCCACTATTTGCACCGGGAGCGGCAACCAAAATCAAATTTTTATCAGTTTTTATGTAGTCATTTTTGCCAAAGCCATCACTGCTTAAAATTGTTTTAAGGTCGTTAGGGTAGTTATCAATAAAGTAAGAGTGATAGGTCTTGATATTTTTCTTTTTGCAAACATCTTCGAACTCGGCAACTTCTTCACTTTCATGATAAAAAGTGATAACTATTCCACAAACTTTAATTTCATTTTTAAGCATCAAGTCATGAAGTCTCAAAACTTCATCTGCATATGACAGGTTGTTATCTGCTCGAATTTTATCAGAAATTATATCATTAGTGTTGATGCAAAAAATAATTTCAAGGTCATTTTTAAGTTCTTTAAAAATCTCAATTTTAGCATCTGGCTTAAACCCCGGAAGAACTCTTGATGCATGATTGTCATCAAAAAGTTTTCCGCCAACTTCAATGTAAAGTTTATCAAATTGACTTATACGTTTATTAATTTGTTCTTTTTGCAATTTTGTGTATTTTTTGCTGTCAAATGGTGCCATAAGTTCTCCTAACAAAATTTTTTCTTTTGAAATATAATAATATTTTAGGTAAAATCCTAATTTTTATAAAAAATAAACAATAAAAAAACTATAAAATAGTTTTTAAAAATTAAGTATTATTCAAAACTTCTTTCCGAATTATTTAAAGAATTGTGTTCACTTGAAAGTTTTTGAATTTCATTAAAAAAATTTCTTTTTCTTTGAATTAAACTTTCAAAATAATTTTCAAGAACATATCGTTGATTTTCACCGGGTTCAAATGTTTGAACAAAAGGTTTTGCTTCTTCATAAAAATGAATTTCTCTTGGATAGCCAGCAAGCAAAGCATTAAGATATTTTGAATATAAATCATTATATTTACTGTGCTGTGATAAATATTTTAAAATTTCTAACCTGTAGTCATCTTCCGAAAAATTATTTAAAGCCAATGTTTTTTTGTTTTTCTCATCAGTTGGATAATCGGCTGACATAGGGTAATATTCGCCATTATAAAGTGAGCCATCTTCATCATAGTAAGAAATTTCAAAATTAAAGTTATTATATTGAATAGAAAGGTTTTTGTTTAAATTGTTATAGGCAACATAAGATAGTTTATATTCGTCATATTCTCTATATTTAATGTCATTTAAATTTGGTGTTATAAACCCAGAAAATTGTTTGGCAAATAAATTTTTATAGAATGTGCTTGGTAATTTTGTAGATAAAAGTTCATCAAGTTCATAGAACGATGAATAATGGTTCGATGCTTTAAACATTTCTAAAAACATTTGATTTCCACTTGTTAAATCAATCATCTCACATTACCTTTTACGATAATTAGTATAGCAAACAAAAAATTTAATGTAAAGATAATAATTTATAAAATAAAAAATCCCCATAATTTTAATAGGGGATTTTAAAATTTTATTTATTATTAAGTTCTTGTTTTTTTCTAAAAGTTTCTCTTCCACGAATTGTGTGATCAAGAATTTTCTTCCTAATTCGAAGATTTTCAGGAGTAACTTCCAAAAGTTCATCTTCGCCCAAAAATTCAAGAGATTCTTCCAAAGTGAGTGGTTTTATTGGAATGAGCCTCAATGCTTCATCAGAAGCAGATGAACGAATGTTTGTTAGTTGTTTTTTCTTGCAAACATTAACAACGATATCTTCAGCCTTTGGGTTAACACCAACAACCATGCCACCATACACCTTTACGCCCGGGCCAATCAAAAGCCTGCCGCGCTCTTGAGTGTTATAAAGTCCATAAACGATTGATTCACCAGTTTCATAGGCAATAAGTGCGCCATAATTTCGGGTGTTGATTGGACCTTTGTATGGTTCATAGTCAGCAAAATTTGAACTCATAATGCCTTCGCCATTTGTTTCTGTTAAAAATTGGTTTTTGTATCCAAAAAGTCCACGAGAAGGTATTTTAAATTCAAGTCTAATTCGACTGCCTTTTGGTGACATATTTTGAAGTTCACCTTTACGAACACCCATAGACCCCATAATTGTGCTAACGCAAGTTTCAGGAACATCAATAGTTAAGTTGTCAATAGGTTCTAATTTCACACCATTTTCTTCTTTATAGATAACTTTTGGCATAGAAACTTGAAATTCATAACCTTCACGACGCATATTTTCAACCAAAATTGAAATGTGCATTTCACCTCTGCCAAGAACTCTGAATTTATCAGCAGAATCAGTTTCATAAACTTTGAGTGAAAGGTCACGAACGGCTTCTTTCATAAGCCTGTCACGAAGGTGTCTTGATGTAAAAAATTTGCCTTCGGTGCCAGCAAAAGGTGAGTCATTAACTGAAAACTCCATTTCAATAGATGGTTCACTAATCTTTACAAAAGGAATAGGTTCAAGGTCATCAGATTTTGCAATCGTGTCACCAATTGTCACATCACTTGAACCAGCCAAACAAACAATGTCACCAGGTTTTGCTTCTGGAACTGCAACCTTTTTAAGCCCTTGAAATTCAAAAATATTTGCCACTTTGAATTGTTTGTGCTTGTCAGTGTCATGATAATTTACAATATCAAGGGTTTCATTTGTTTTAACGCTTCCTTGTTCAACCTTTCCAACGGCAAGTTTTCCAAGATAGTCATTTGCTTCACAAGATGAAACAAGCATTTTAAATGGCTTTGTTGCATCAGCTTGTGGGGCAGGGATATGCTTTATAATAGTGTCAAGAAGTGGTTTCATATCTGTGCCCGGTTTGTCCATATCAAGTGAGCAAACACCTTGCCTTGCTGAACAGAAAACAAAAGGAGAGTCAAGTTGTTCTTCGTTTGCGTCCAAATCCATCAAAAGGTCAAGCACTTCATCAATAACTTCTTTAATTCTTGCATCTTTTCTGTCAATTTTATTTATAACAACAATAACCTTGTGATTTAGTGCAAGAGCCTTTTCAAGCACGAATCTTGTTTGTGGCATTGTGCCTTCAAAGGCATCAACGACCAAAAGAACACCATCAACCATTTTTAAAATACGCTCAACTTCACCGCCAAAGTCAGCATGACCCGGCGTATCAACAACGTTGATTTTTATGCCGTTATACATAAGTGATGCGTTTTTACTGAAAATTGTGATGCCCCTTTCACGCTCCAAAGCATTCGAGTCCATAACTCTGTCTTGAATAGCTTGATTTTCACGGAACACTCCACCTTCTTTTAAAATTGCATTAACAAGAGTAGTTTTGCCGTGGTCAACATGGGCAATTATTGCGATATTTCTAATTTTTATGTCTTCCATTTTTTTCTCCTAAAAAATTTTTTGCAAAAAAAAAATTCTATTTTTCCTAAACATTATTAGTATAGCACCTAAATTTAATTTTGTCTATATTTTAAAAATAATTTTACAAAAATATATTAAAAATAATTAAAATAATAAAATTTATAGACTAAATAATTAAATTATAGTATTATTTTTGTATGGAAAAATTATCAAGCAAACTTCCAAATGAATTTGTTCTTCGAATGAAAAGTGACCTTGGCAGTGACTTTGAAAAATACATTGACGCTTTTAATGATAAGGCTGTTCGTGGACTTCGAGTAAACACAAAAAAAATAACAATTGAAGATTTTTTAAAAAATTTTAACTATGATTTAAAACCAATAAACTATTCTTCTGATGGTTTTATTTTTAATGACAATCAAAAAATTGGCGGAGATATTGCTCATCTTGCAGGGCTTGTTTATATGCAAGAGCCATCTAGCATGCTTGCAGTTTGTGCCAGTGGCATTGAAAGAGAAAATAGGCCATTAAAAATTTTAGATCTCTGTGCTTCGCCGGGTGGCAAAACGGGTCAAATTGTCTGCAGAGTAAGTGATGATTCAATCATTATTTCAAATGAAATAGTTAAGTCAAGAGCAGATGTGTTATATTCAAATATTGAGCGTCAGGGTTTTAAAAATGTTGTTGTGACTAGCGAAACACCTGAAAGTTTTTTGCTATTTGAAAATTACTTTGATTATGTTTTTGTTGATGCTCCTTGTTCAGGGGAAGGAATGTTTCGAAAAAATCCCGAAACAATTGGTGAATGGTCAAAAGAAAATGTTAAAATGTGCCAAAATAGGCAAAAACAAATTTTAGATGTTGCAAAAAAACTTGTTGCACCTAATGGAATTTTGGTTTATTCAACCTGTACTTTTTCAAGTGAAGAAGATGAAGATATTGTTAAATGGCTTGTTAACAGTGGAAATTTTGAGATTCAAAAAATTCCAAGCAAAATTGCAAATATAACAAAGCATTCAGTAGTTGAGGGGCAAAAAAACTATGCTGTTAAGTTTTATCCATATCTTGCAGCAGGTGAAGGTCAATTTGTTGCAGTGTTAAAAAAGATTTCGGAAGAAAACAAAATAAAACTTTATAAAAAGAAGCATTTTAAAAGTATTGAAAGGGCAGGCAGGTCATCACTCAAACTTTTTGAACAATTTGTGAGTGAAAATTTAATTGAAAAAATTGACGGAAAAATTTATCAAGTTGGTTCAAATTTATTTCTCGTACCAAATGCTTTTGATGAAACTTTGCAAACGGCTTGTGATGAACTTAAATTTGTTTCAATAGGCACAAAACTTGGAAGCATAACAAATGGAAGGTTTGAACCTAATCATGCACTATTTATTGCATTTGACAGGCTTTTTAAGCATAGAATTGAACTTGATGAAGTTGAGATAAAAAAATATCTTCATGGTGAAGAACTTGTGGGGAAGACTAATGTTAAGGGCTACGCAGTAGTAACGGCGAAGGGTTATGCACTTGGCGGTGTTCGGCTTGCTGGCGGAAAACTTAAAAATTTATATCCAAAGGGGTTGAGAAATTAATGGAAAAATACACAGTTATAACAGGTGCTTGCGGGGGGCTTGGCAGGGCATTTGTTGAAATTTTGGCAAATAATAAAGAAAATTTAATTTTAACAGGAACAAGTGCAGAAAAATTAAAAAAGTTAGAAGAAGAATTTTCAGAAATTTTTAAAGAAATAAAGGTGTTTACCTTTGTTTTAGATTTGGCAAAAAAAGAAGATAGAGAAAATTTTATTAAATTTATTCAAGAAAATCATCTAGAAGTAAACAAACTCATAAACAATGCGGGGGTTATTATTGAGGGTGACCTTGAAAGGTTTAGTGATGAAGAAATTTCAAATGCGGTTGAAGTTAATTGTGTTGGAACACTTGATTTAACTAAAAAACTTCTTCGAATAAGAAACAAAGAAAATTTGTTTGAGGTTTTAACCGTTGCAAGTGTTGCATCAAGTTATCCAATACCTCACATGGCGGTCTATGCAGCAACAAAGGCATTTTTGGTTTCAATGATGACATCGCTTGCAGTGGAATACAAAAAACAGAATGTTGTTTTCACAACGCTTTGTCCGGGTGGAATGGCAACAACACAGGCAATGAAAGATTCAATAAAGTCAATGGGGCTTGGTGGAAAACTTTCAACACTTTCAACCAAACGTGTTGCAAAAATAGGATTAAAGGCCTTAAAACATAAAAAGAAAGTTGTAATTGCCGGTGGTTTTAATAAAATTTTAGTAGCATTTAGCAAGCCGACATCAAAATCATTTCAAGCAAAATGCACGGGCAAAATTTGGAAAAAATCGCAGATGAAAAGAAATTTTTGATATGTTTTAATAATTTTTTTTGAAATAGGGTTGACAAAAAGTGTTATATAAGTATAATTATAGTCATGAAACAGATAACAACATTAGAAAGCAATTTATTTTCAAGAAATATAGTTGAACTCAAACTTATTTCGGATAGAATAGCCGAAGGAAAAGGTGAGGAAGCTGGCATTTTCAGCAACACTTACCAAATTCTTTATGTGCTTGACAGAAAGGAAAGTGTTACTCCAAAAGAACTCATTGCAGAATTAAACATTGCAAAGAGTAATTTGGCAATTCTTGCGAAAAAGATGATTAAAGATGGGCAAATTGAAAGCCATAAAGATAAGCACAATAAAAGAGAAATCTTTTATAACATCACAACTGTTGGCAAAGAGATGCTTCAAAAAAAGCTCGACAACATTGACACTGTGTGCGAAGGAGACACAAAAAAAGTTATAAACATCATCTCTAAAGCAGTTGAAGAACTTCGTAAATTAGAAAATAAATCTGCTTCACCAAAGAGAAGAAAAACAAATGCAAAATAGTGCATTTGTTTTTTTATTTATAAAAAAAGCAGAGTGCAAATGCACTCTGTTTTTTTGGAGCGAATGATGAGAATCGAACGGTTATTTATTGCGACTTCCGTTCGTCGTCGACACTAACACACGCATCTTAATTCATATTTTAGGCTAAAACGCATCAAACAGAACCATTGATGAGCCACCTCTATCAAGAACCTGTTTGCTGCGTTTTATCTCTAAAATCTAAATCAATCTGCTACTCTTCGTTTTTCCATATAATTTTTTATCACTATACTTTTGCACTTCTTGAGAATTTTGTCGTGAGCCGATTCTTTCGCCACAAAAAAAGAGTGCAAATGCACTCTGTTTTTTGGAGCGAATGATGAGAATCGAACTCACGACCTAAGCTTGGGAAGCTTATGTTTTGCCATTAAACTACATTCGCATAAGTAATATTTTAATTTATTACTTATTTTTGTCAAGAAAAACCTATTTAATTTTTCCAACTTCTTTGAGCCATAAAACAGTATCTTTAACTGTTTCGTAGATATTTCGAGTTTTATAGCCCAACTCTTTGTCAGCTTTTTTATGTGAAAAGTTAGAGTTTGAACGCAGTGTATAAAGCGAGTAACTGGTAAAAAGTGGAGACTGTTTTTTGATGTTATAATAGAGTTCTGCAAAAGGAGCAAACATTCTTGCAAACCACATAGGGAATAGTGATTTTAATCTTTTCTTTTCAAGCACATCGGCACACATGTTAACAAGACTTAAAACAGGCACAAATTCATTTGAAAGAATATAGCATTCGCCCGCTTTGCCTTTATCACAAGCCGAAATAACACCGTCTGCAACATCGCGAACATCAACAAAGTCATACCCACCTTTAACGCAAGCAGGGAGTTTGCGGTTTGCGAAAACAATAAAAAGTTGGGTTAGGTGAGTTCCGCTATAATCATTTGGTCCAATAATTCCCGATGGTTGCATAATGCAGGCATTAAGCCCCTTTTCTTTAACCATTTGAAGCACATACTTTGCAGCCATAGCCTTGCTTTTAGCGTAACAACCAACAACTTTTGTGCTGTCAAAATCAGTGATTTCAGTCATAACTTCACCATTTGGTTTTTCAGTTATTGCATGAACACTGTTAACATAGATAAGTTTTGCATTAATTTCAAGCACTTTTTGAACAATATTTTTTGTGCCGTTAACATTGATATCAAAAACCCTTTGATTATTTTTTGCCTTTATGTAAACAAAAGCGGCACAGTGTATAACAAAGACTTCTGCATTTTTTGGAACATCAAAAATATCTTTTAATGAATCAATATTTGTTATATCTCCAAAGTATTTTTTGCAATCAAGCCCATCAAGGGCAGGACTTTTGTCATCAGGTAAAACAAGTGCACGAATTTCGCATTTTTGGTCTTGAAGTTTTCTAACAATATTGTTTCCCAAAAATCCATTTGCACCAGTCACAATATAAATTATTTTTTTAGTTT
Source organism: uncultured Clostridia bacterium (assembly GCA_944381185.1). Taxonomy (GTDB): domain Bacteria; phylum Bacillota; class Clostridia; order Christensenellales; family UBA1242; genus RGIG1681. The sequence goes on along the minus strand of CALWKE010000001.1, from coordinate 155,151 downwards.
TATTTTCAGCCATAGTATTCCTTCTAATTTTTTTTACTAAATTCAATTATACATCAATATAAAAATTTATACTAACTGATTAAATAAATTTATTTAAATTTTTGTATAGTTGTTAACAATAATTACAACTTTTATTGACTTTATTTGTAAAAAAATATAATAATTATAATAGAGGTTGAAAAATTTTATGAAAGCAAAATATTCAGTGGTTGTTCCATGCTATAATGAAGAAGAAACTGTTAATGCGTTTTATGATGCAGTTATTCCTGTTATGGAACAAACAAAGGAAAGGTTTGAAATAATCTTTGTTAATGACGGAAGCAAAGACCGAACCGAAGATTTACTTTTAGAACTTGCAAAAAAAGATAAAAGGGTAAAGGTTATCAATTTTTCAAAAAACTTTGGCCAACAAGCGGCAATTCTTGCAGGGTTCACCGAAGCCGAAGGTGATGCAGTTGTTGATATTGATGTTGACCTTCAAGATCCCGTTGAAGCAATACTTCCAATGATTGAAAAGTGGAAAGAGGGCTTTGATGTTGTTCATGGCAAAAGACTTGTTCGCAAGGGTGAAACATTTTTCAAAAAGAAAACTTCTTCACTCTACACAAAATTTTTTGAAAGAATAACAGGGCTTAAAATTCCAAAAAATTGTGGTGATTTCAAACTTTTTGACCGCAAAGTTATTGATGTGCTTGTGAACATGAAGGAACATGACAGGTTTCTTCGTGGCATGACGGAGTGGGTTGGCTTCAAGCAGACCTTTGTTGAGTTTGAAAGAAAGGAAAGGGTTGCAGGCAAAACAAAGTATAATGTTAAAAAACTTGTTAAACTTGCGACAAACGGAATTGTTGCAAACAGCGGTTATCCACTTTCACTTTCAATAAAGTGTGGCATTGGGCTGGGAGTATTATCACTTTTAACATTTGTTGCATTAATTGTGCTTGAATGCGTCAAAGTTTCTGTTCCACTTGCAAGTTGGCTGTTCCCAACAATTTCACTTTTATTTGCAATAACTTGGATTTTTAATGGACTTTCTAATGTTTATACGGCTCGAATTTATAATGAAGTTCAAGGTAGACCAAAATATATTATTCGTGATAAAATTAATTTTGAGAGGTAAAAATATGAAACATATTTGTGATGAAAAAGGTTGCAGAATTGTTAGTGACGAAGAGTATGAAGAATATATAAAACAGCAAAACAAAAAAACTGCGGAAGATAATAAAAATAAGGATAAGAAAAAGTAAAGAGTGTTATGCTCTTTATTTTTATGCGTAATTAATTTAATTAAATTGATAGGGGAAAATATGAAAATCAAAACAATAAAATCAAAATTTATGCGTGGTTCGTTTGACCAAAACACCTATGTTTTAATAAAGGGCAAGGAAGCAATAATTATTGATGCGGGTGCAGAAATTGAAGATGTAAAAAATGCACTTCAAGGTGCAAAAGTGCTTGCAATTTTGATAACTCATTTGCATTTTGACCACATTTGGAATATTGAAAAATATTTGAAAGAGTTTGATGCAGATATATTTATTGTCAGTGGTCACCAAAATTATTTTGATGATAGCAAACTCAATGCTTCTTTTATGATTAGAAAGGATATGCATTTTAATGTGTCAGAAAAAAGGCTAAAAAATTACGCAAAAAAATTAAATATTGGCTCATTTAATATAGATGTGTTTTTCACACCGGGGCATTCGGCTGACAGTGTTTGCCTTTTGATTGAAAATGATTTGTTTTCGGGAGATACTGTTTTTGATGACGGAATTGGCAGAACAGACCTTTTCGATAGTTCAAATGAAGATATGAAAAATAGTTTAAAGTTAATAAAAACAATTAATTTTGATTTTGCATATCCGGGGCATTTTAATTCAACTGACAGGGCAAAAATTTTAAAAACAATCAGTTATTATATTGATTAAAGAATATAAATTCGAGTGCTTCTTCATAAACAGAGTTATTTTGCATAAACTTTAATGAGGCTGTTATGAAGAAGTTTTTTTATTTATTTTTTTCAATTATTTTTTGTTGTTTTATATCAATTCAGTTTACAGGTTGTTCTAAAAGTGAAGTAGATAAAGCATCAAAAAACCTTTCGTCTTATTCACTTGATATTTCACTTGACGATGACGCAAAAACAATTCAAGGAAAAGAAAGTATTATTTATTATAATAAAACGGGCAAAGAATTGTCTTATTTGTGTCTGCATTTATATCCCCGTGCATTTAGAAAAGATGCATTAATAAAACCATATTCTTCACTTAACATTGCAACATGCTTTCCAAATGGATTGAGTTATGGAAATATTGAAATAAAAAGTGTAAAGGTTAATGGTGAAAGTAATAATTTTGAAATTGATGGTGAAGATGAAGACATTTTAAAACTTAACTTTGGTTTTGACCTTCAAAACAAAAAATCCGCAGAAATTGAGATTGAATTTTTGCTTACTATTCCAAATTGCACACACAGATTTGGCTATTATGATGGAAATATTAATCTTGGCAACTGGTATCCAATAGTCTGTGAGTTTGACGGTGAAAATTTTGACACATCACCTTATTACTCAACAGGTGACCCCTTTAATTCTTCGGTGGCAAATTACGAAGTAAGGTTCACATATCCGTCATCGTATTTGCTTTGTTCAACTGGCAAAATAGATTCAAGTTCAAATAATGAAACGACGACGGCAACTATTAAGGCAAAAGCCGTGCGAGATTTTGCAATGTGCTTATCTAGTAAATCAAAAATTGTAAAAGATGAAGCCAGCTCGGTTGAAGTTATGTATATGGGGTATAGCGATGATGAAAATCATAATGAAATGTTAACAATTTCAAAAGAGGCTCTCTCATATTTTAATAAAACTTTTGGAACTTATCCATACAGCACACTTTCAATTGTCAAAACGCCATTTATCTATGGTGGAATGGAATATCCGAATGTGGTGTTTGTTTCAGATGCTATTGATGACGAAGAGGAATATTTAAAAGTTATTGTTCATGAAATTGCACATCAGTGGTGGTATTCAGCAGTTGGCAATAATGAAATTCAAGACGCTTGGCTTGATGAGTCGCTTGCTGAATATTCAACAGCACTATTTTTTGAAAATCATAATAAGTATGGTTTAAGTTACAAAGACCTTGTTCAAGATGCACTTTCAAGTTATCTTCTCTATGTTGATGTTATTGGAACAATAAGGGGAGAGGTCAACACAAAAATGAATCTTAAGGTTTATGAATATCAAAATGATTATGAATATTCATACATGGTTTATGTTAAAGGTGTGATTATGTTCGACAATCTTCGTGATGTGGTTGGAATAAACAAAATTGTTGCAGGGCTCAAAAAATATTATGCAGATAATAAATTCAAAATTGCATCAACTGCCGACTTTTTCAAAGCATTTAAATCAGCATGTCATAAAGATTTAGACGGATTTTTTGATAGTTATCTTAATGGCACAGTGATAATTGCAAACTTAAATTAATATCGAAAAATATTTTAATTTTTAATAAAAGTGTGATAAACTTACTTTGCTAGGAGAAAATTATGCAGATAATAAATTTGGCTTCGGGAAGTAAGGGAAATTCAACACTTGTTGAATATAATGAAACTAGAATCTTAATAGATGCTGGAATATGTGAAAAAAAACTAAAATCAACGCTAAATGAAGTTGGCAATGACCTTTCTAAAATTAATGCAATTTGTGTGACTCATGAACATATTGACCACATAAGAGCACTTTCAGCACTTGCAAAAAAAACAGATATTGATTTTTATGTTCATGAAAAACTTGCCAGTTCACCAGCCTTAAAAGAAATAGATTTCAAAGAAGGAAAACTTCATATTTTTAGTAATAACAAATTCGTTATTGGCGAACTTGAAATTCAACCTTTTGATATTTCTCATGATGCGGTTGCCCCTGTTGGATTTGTTGTGAATGTTTGTGGAAGCAAGTCAAAAGTTGGGTTTGCAACTGACCTTGGAGTTGTTTTTGAATCAGTAAAACAAGCACTTGCAGGCGTGAAGATGGTGTTTTTAGAATCAAATTATGATGAAAAAATGCTTTGGGGCGGAAGTTATCCGTATTTAATAAAAAAGAGAATAGATGGGGTAAAAGGACACTTATCAAATTTTCAATCACTTGAACTTGCAAAATGGCTATTTGAGCAGGGAACAAAGTGTTTTGTTCTGTCACATATATCAGAAAATAATAACACTTATGAACTTGCGTATGTTAATTATGTGGACTATTTTGAAAGTCAGCATTTGATGCTTGACAAAGATGTTTTTATTCGTTTATCATTTCAAAATAAACATGGTAATAAATTTAGTTTAAAAGAGGATTTTTAATGGGAAGGCTTTTAACAGAAAAAAGAAGACAATTTGGAATTTACGAAGCGGCTCTTGCATCACTGCTTTTTATTATTTATAATTTTATATTTTTGCAACTTTATAGTTTTCTTCCGGGGTCAGTTAGGTCAAACCAAATTGTTTACTTTTTGGCGAATTTTTTGCTTGAATTTATGTTTGCATTAACTGCAATAACTGTTGCAAGTGCAAGAAGGGTAAAAATAAAAGAAGCTTCAGGAATGAACAAAAAAGTCAGTGGAAATTTGGTGTTCTATTGTTTTTTAATTTCTATTGTGTGCCTTATTGGGTTTAGTCAAATAACAACAGCATTTATTGAATTTCTTGAACTTTTAGGCTATAGTTCGGTGCTTTCAAATTTTGTTATCAACACTTTTTGGCAATATCTTTTATATGTTTTGGTTAGTTGCATAACGCCAGCGGTATGTGAAGAACTTCTGTTTAGGGGTGTTATTGCTTCAGGGTTAAAGCAGTTTGGTTTTATGGTGGCACTCATTGTTTCATCAGTGATATTCACACTTATGCACGGCAATGCAGAACAAACAGTTCATCAATTTATAATTGGTATTGTTGTTGGATATATCTTTTTGAAAACAGGTAACTTGTGGTTAGGAGTATTGATTCACTTCTTTAACAACTTTATTTCAATAACCGAATATTATATATTAATTACAATTTCTAAAAATTCAGGTTCATCAATTTTAGATGAAACAGTTGCATCTTCAAGCATGAGTCCTTGGGTTCAGTTTATTATTGACCTTGTTGTTGCTTTAATCTTTGCTGGCATTGCATTCTTGCTTGTTAGAAATTTGATTAGAAATTTAATAAAAGAGAATGATAAAGTTAATAGTAATAATGCTAAAAATGCAAATGCACAAATCGTTGTTGATGGCAAAGAAGAACAAACAGTTATGATGATAGATGGCAAAGTTGTTGATCAGCAAACAGCAGAGGAAAAAAATGTGTCAGAAACCTTGACGCAAAGTGCTTCAAAAGATGAAAAAAAGATCAGTGCACCAGTTATTGTTCTATTTTCGCTCTCTTTTGCATATTTGGCATTTGATTGGTTGCTTTCACTTTTAAAGGGCTTTGGAGTTGTTTAGTGAATTATGATTCACTTTTAAAAAAAATAGAGATTTATAAGAATAAATATAATGTAAAAGTTATTGGCAATTCATTTTTTGGCAGAAAAATTTTTGCAGTGGAAAGAACAATAAGTTCAGCATTTCCCACTGCAATTTTTTTATGTTCAATTCATGCAAGAGAACACATAACAACCGATTTGGTTTGTAAAATGCTTGATGACGGACTTTTTGATGATATAGATAATTTTAATTTGTCATTTATATTAATGGCAAATCCCGATGGAGTTGAATTGGTTTTTAATGGCTTAAATTCTGTGCCAAAAAAATTCAAAAAAAATATAGAAAAAATCAATAAAAATTCATCAAAATTTGAGTTTTGGAAGGCTAACGGCAGAGGAGTTGATTTAAATAATAATTTTGATGCCAATTTTGGCACAAATATAAATAGCCATTATCCCGCACCTTCGGGCTATGTTGGTCAGTTTGCTGAAAGTGAGCCTGAAACAAGAGCCATTGTTAAATACACAAAGGGCGTAAATCCGTTTATAACGATTTCTTATCACAGCAAGGGCGAAGAGATTTATTATAATTTTTTTCAAGACAAATATCAGCTTGTTCGTGACAAAAAAATTGCCGAATATTTTGCAAAATCAACGGGTTATATTATAAAAAATCCCGAAAAAACAAGTTCAGGTGGATTTAAAGATTATTGTGTTCAAAAACTTAAAATTCCAGCACTAACAATTGAAGTTGGCAGTGATAATCTAAAACACCCAATCAGTGAAAAATATTTAGATGAAATTTATGCTCATCACAAAACTATTGCAAGTTGCCTTCGATATGCTTATAATGTTTTTAAGGATTTTGAGGAAAAATAACATGGCATATCAAGAAAAATTTATGAAAAGGGCAATAGCACTTGCAAAAAAAGCAAAGGAGAATGACGAAGTTCCAGTTGGTGCGGTTGTTGTTATTGATAACAAGGTAATTGCAAGTGCCTTCAATAAAAGAGAATGTTTAAGCGATGCAACTGCACATGCTGAAATTTTGGCAATAAAAAAAGCCTGCAAAAAAATTGGAGATTTCAGGCTTAATGGTGCAGAGATTTATGTTACGCTTGAGCCCTGTGTTATGTGTATGGGTGCAATAATAAATGCAAGAATTGACAATGTTTATTTTGGTGCAAAAATAACTAATGGCTCAATTTCAGCCGATGAAATTTCAAGGCGAGCAGAACTCAATCATAAAACAAAGGTTGAGGGTGGCTTTTTTGAAGAAGAATGCTCAATGCTTGTTTCAAACTATTTTAAAGAAAAACGAAAAAAAGATTAAAAATGTCACAATAAGTTGTGATATTTTTTTTGCGTGCTTGACAAAGAATTATTAAAATTATAAACTTTGATTATGGAAGTTATTGAAAAAGTAAAAACTAATTGCATAATGGTTGACAGTCAACCAGAATTTGTTTCGGGAGCAGAAGAGAGTGTTTCGGCAAATTTCTTTGTTTTATGTGAAGATATTTCAGCTGAAAATTTGCAAAAAAACATCTATGAATATGAAATTTGTGGCGAAAGTTTGATTGATTGGGTTCAGCGTGCCTGCATAACAAGGCCAATGGTTTTAAGGTGCACAGATGAAGATGAGATTATTTCACTTATCCGCCCATACATTTCAAATGCTGAATATTCAGTAGTTTTGTTTGCAAACACTCCACTTGTTAACAAACAGCATTTAATTGACCTTTTATCTTTTGTTAAAGTTAAACACATGAGTGCGTGCAAGTTGAAAAAGGGATATATTTTTAGAAATGAATATATTCAAACAATAAATGAGATTTTTTCTGTTGATGAATATGATTTTTCGTCAGGTGATTTTTATGAAGTTACTGACCTTAAATCTCTTGATGTTGCTCGTGAAGTGTTACTTTGCAGGCTTGTTGATTTTTATAATCAAAAGGGTATTGTTTTTGAAAATTCAAATAATATTTCAATTGATGCAAATTCTGAAATTGGCTATTTTTCAAAAATTGGCAACAATGTTTCAATTATCAATAAGTCAAAGGTTGGCACAAATTGTGAAATATTAACAAATTCAACAATTTCAAACTCAAAAATTGATGACGATGTTATAATTGGTGCAGGTGCTATTATTGAAAATAGTGTTATCAAGCAAGGTGCACAAATTGGCTTTGGAAGTGTTATAAAAAATTCCGTAATTGGCGAAAATGTTTCGGTTGGTTCATCTTCAAAAATATTGAAATCAAAAATCGAAGATGAAGCGGTTGTTGAAGATTTTGTTACAACTGTTCGTGTTCAAGTTGGCAAAAATGCAAAGGTTTGTTCTGGGGCAAGAGTTGTTGCGGGTGAAAATGCAATTTTGATTGAAGAAAACATCACCATTAATGCAAATGCAAAATTTTAGGAGAGAAGATGAAACTTATTGTTGGGCTTGGCAATATTGGAAAGGAGTATGAGCACACAAACCATAATGCAGGTTTTGAAGTGCTTGACCTTTTGTCAAAAGAATTTGATTTAAAATTCAATAAGCGTGGGTGTGATGCTGATTATTCAGAACTCAATTTTATGGGTGAAAAATTTATTGTTGCAAAACCACGAACATATATGAATGAAAGTGGCAGGTCGGTTAAAAGTTTTGTTTCAAAATTCAAAATAGACCTTGCCGATGTTATGATTATCAATGATGATATTGACCTTGAACCGGGGCATATAAGAATAAAAAAGTTTGGGTCTGCTGGCACACATAATGGGCTTAAAAGTATAATTCGTGAACTCCAAAGTGAAAATTTTATTCGAGTTAGGGTTGGAATAGGCAAACAAAAAGAACACCAAGATTTAGCAGATTTTGTGCTTTCAAAAATGGTTATGTCTGATGTTCAAAAACAGGGGCTTATTAGGGCAAGTGAAGCAGTTTCTGCATTCATTCATGGCGAAACTATCGACAAAATTATGACAAAGTTTAATGGATAGATTATGGAAAATTTTAATTTTGATTTTGAAAAACTTGGTGGCGACTACAAAAATTTGATTGAGCAGGTTAGTCTTGGCAACTCCTGCTCAATTTTTGGTGTGCAAAATTCAATGCGTCCAGCCTTGGTTTCAAGTTTCAAAAAGAAAATTTTATATATCGCAGCAGATTTAATTTCTGCAAAATCCGTAGCCGAACAATTTGAAATAATGAATTATAAAACCTTCGTTTTAGAACCTATTTATGATAGTTTTATCTACAAGCATGCCCAGTCAAACGAAGCGTTTGTAACAAGGTCAAAAATTCTGTTTGAAATATTGAAAAAACAGGCAGAAGTTATTGTTGTTCCAGTGGAGTCACTCTTCAATTTTTTGCCTTCAATAAAAGAATTTAAAAATCATATTTTAAAATTCAAAACAGGCGAAAGCATTGAGCCTGAAACTCTTCAAAAACTCTTGGTTGAAGCGGGTTATAAAAGAGAAGAACTGTTGGCAGAAGCGGGGCAGTTTTCACGAAGGGGCGAAGTTTTTGATATCTTTCCAATAAATGCGGACGAACCATATAGAATTGATTTTTTTGATACAGAAATTGAATCAATAAAAGTTTTCGATTTGCAGACTCAAAAGGGAACAAAAGAAGTTAAGCAAATTGAAGTCTGCCCATTTTCTGACCTGTTTTTAACTGATGATGAACTTAAAAGTTTGATTCCAAAACTTGAAAAATTAAAATTGAAAACAGATATTCAAGATGCTTCACTTGCAACAATTTTTAATAGTGAAATAAGCGAAATTATTTCAAGGCTTGAACTGGGAGAGCGTGGTTACACGCTAGATGTTCTCTCTTGTTTTTTAGATGATTTTCGATCATCTATTTTTGATTTTGTTCATGCAAGTGGTGAGCCTTATTTGGTGGTTATTGATGAATGTAAAAGGGTGTTTGATTCAATAACAAGTTTTTATAATGATACTGGCGAGCGTCTTGCCGAATTAAAAAAATCAGGAATGCTTATTGCGGGCAATCTTCCTGTTGGTTTTGGTCAAAAAGAACTGTTTTCATTCTTCGAAAGAGAAACTTGCGTAGCCTTTTTAAAAATAACAAATTCAAATAAATTTTTTAAATCAAAGGCAGTTTTTAATTTTAGAACAAACGCAGTTTCAAGATACACAAACAATTTAAGAGAACTTTCGCAAGATATCAGGGCATATATAGGTAAAGGTTTTAAAATTTTAATATTTGCAGAGACTGATGTTCGTGCTGAAGAGTTGAAAAAATTACTAATTTCTCGTGATATTGAAATTGATATTAACAAATCTTTAAAATTATCAGATAAGGCTTCAAGTATAGTTTCAAGTGGCTATCATTCGGGGTTCATTATACCTGATGAAAAAATTATAGTATTTGGAACTTATGATATTTTTCCTAAAAAAAGGCAGACAAACAAACTTAAAATTTCAAGAGAAAATGTTTTCAGTGTGCCAAAGGTCGGCGACTATGTTGTTCATCATTACCATGGCATTGGTGTGTGTGAGGGGGTAACCGAACTCACAGGTAGTTTTGGAACTCAAGACTATGTTGTTATCCGCTATGCTGGTGGTGACAAACTATATGTTCCAACTTCGCATATGGATATGCTTGACCGTTTTTCAGGAGCAGAAAAACCTAGCAAATTAAGCAAAATTGGTGGGCAGGACTTTTCTGCTGTTAAAAATAAGGTCAAAGAGTCAATCAAAAAACTTGCTTTTAATCTTGTTGAACTCTATGCAAAGCGTGAAAAAATTAAGGGTTTTGCCTTTATTCAAGATAATGAACTTCAAAGTGAATTCGAAAATTCTTTTGCCTATGTTGAAACAGAAGACCAATTAACCAGCATTGAGGAAATCAAGAAAGACATGGAGTCACAAAAGGTTATGGACAGGCTTCTTTGTGGCGATGTTGGCTTTGGAAAAACCGAAGTTGCACTTCGAGCAATTTTTAAGGCAGTTGCAAATGGAAAGCAGGTGGCATTTATTGCACCAACAACAATACTTTCCGAGCAACACTATAACACAGCACGGGCAAGAATGTTCAATTTTGGTGTTAATATTGAAGTTTTAAATAGATTTAAAACAAAGGCACAAACAGAAAAAATCATTGCTGACATTGCCAGCGGAAAGGTTGATGTGGTCTGTGGAACGCACAGAGTTTTAAGCGATGATGTTGTGTTTAAAGACCTTGGCTTAATTGTGCTTGATGAAGAGCAAAAATTTGGCGTTGAAGATAAAGAAAAACTTAAAAATAAGTATCCAGCTGTTGATGTTTTAACACTTTCAGCAACGCCAATTCCAAGAACTCTTTCAATGTCACTTTCAGGCATTCGTGACATTAGCATAATTTCAACACCGCCAAGCGAAAGGCTTCCTATTCAAACCTATGTCAGTGAATATTCTGAAACGCTTGTTAAAGACGCAGTAAACAGAGAACTTTCAAGAAATGGTCAAGTGTTTATTTTGTTTAACAGCGTTGAAAAAATATTTGCCTTTGCTGAACAAATAAGAAGGCTTATTCCCGAGGCGAATGTTGCAGTTGCTCATGGTCAAATGAACTCAAAGATGTTAGAGCAAATCATTTATGACTTCTATCATCAAAACACAAATGTTTTAATATGCACAACCATAATTGAAAATGGAATTGACATTGAAAATGCAAACACGTTAATTGTTTATGACAGTGACAAACTTGGGCTTTCACAACTCTATCAAATTCGTGGAAGAGTGGGTAGGGGCTCAAGGGTTGCCTATGCGTATTTTACTTATAGGTCAGGCAAAATTTTAACGGAAGAGGCATACAAAAGGCTTGATGCAATAAGTGAGTTTTGCGAGTTTGGAAGTGGTTTCAAACTTGCCATGCGTGACCTTGAAATTCGTGGAAGTGGCAATATTTTAGGTGCAGAACAAAGCGGTCATCTTCAAAAAATTGGCTATGATATGTATTCAAGATTGCTTTCAGATGCAATAAAAGAACTTCGTGGCGAAAAAGTTGAAGAAATGAGAGATGTTTTGGTAAAAATAGCAATAAATGCATTTGTTCCTGACACCTATATTTCAACAAGTGAAGATCGAATGGTTGCCTATAAGCGGATTTCAACGGTTTCATCGCTTGAAGATGTTTCAAAACTTGAAACTGAACTTGTTGAAAATTATGGTAAAATTCCAAAAGAAACGGAAAATCTTATTCAAATTTCGCTTGTTCGTCAACTTGCAAAGAAAATTAATGCAACAGAAATTGTTTCAATAGGCAGTGAAATAGATGTGATTTTTGAAAAATCCACCGACATAACGGGCAGTCATATTATTGCAGAAGCAATTTATCAAAACAGATTTAATTGTTCAATTGATATGACGCTTAAGCCAATGATAAAATTTAACAAAGAACAAGAAATTATGAAAAACTTTTTATCACTCAAAAAATTTTTGGTGACGGCTTCAAAACTTGAGTTAAAATTTGACAAATAAGGGTAAAATTATTGCATATATATAATAATTTATAAATAAAAGGGTTGATTTTTTTTGCAATAGCCGTTATAATTTTTTATGACATTTAATTTGGAGAATTCTATGAAAAAGAAAATTTTATCATTACTTTGTGGCATGTTTATGATGGTGTTTAGTTTATTTTCACTCTGTGCATGTTCACTTGTTAAAACAAACAATTCAGTTATTAACAGTCAAAATGTTGTTAGGGTTGGAAATGTTAATTTAGATAGGTCTGATATAATCAGTTCTTTTTATACATATTATCAAAATAACAGCAACTATTTTGCGTATTATGATAATCAAACGATTGAAGACTCTTTTTACACATGGGCAACCATTCGTGAAATATTGAGTCAAAAAGCAGAAGAAGCACTCTATGACCCAGAAACAAATCCAGATGGTTTTACATACTACACCGATGAAGATGAAAAAGAAGTTTGGGAACAAACTTTTGAATATATTTATAGTCAAGTAAGTGCATACGAACAGGCAATTTACAAAATTGAAGGCTATGAAGAAGTTGAATATCCAATTTGGATTCAAACAGACGATGAAGAAGAAAGCGGTTCAATTTTTGAAGCGTATGAATCAAAAAAACCAGAAGCACCTGATGAAACAAGAAAAGATAGGGTTGTTGACAAATCAACTGAAGAAGAAGTTAAAGCAAGAATTAATGACCTTAAAAAATATCTTTTTGAATATGTTGTTGAAGAAGTTGAAGATGGCGACGATGTAAGAGAAGATATTGATGAAACTGGTTTTATTGTTGGTGCAAGAAATCAAGCCTATGCAAAATATATTGAAGGTCTTGTTTCAAATGCCAAATCAAATGGAACTTCAACCAATGAAAAAACAGTGCTTGAAAATGAACTTGTTAGAATTTATGAAGCATATTATTCTTCAAAAATTTCAACACTCATGCAAAATTATTATTTAGAAGAAGAACTTGTTAACTCTGACCTTATGAGTGATAGGGCAGTTGTTGAAGCCTTTTTAAAACAATATTATTCAGATGTTCAAACCTATCAAGTTGAAAATAGTTACATTGCAACCATGACAAACACTGACGGAGCATCACTTGTTTTATATCATTATAATGGTCAAAACTACTTTTTCACAGTTCAACAAATTTTGGTTGGCTTTGATGATGCAACAAATAATTTAATCACAAAACTTCCAGGTTACACATCATCATCAAGTTCTGACTATGATGAAATGATTAATAGTGTTTTTGTTGAGGCTAGAAATGAACTTGCAGAAAATAGAACAGTTTTAACAAAGGTTAATCTTGATAATGGTTTTGATTCAATCGATATTGAAAGTTATGCTAAATACTATTATTATGATGAAAAATTAAGTAATGATGAAAGCAAAAACTTTGGTTACATTGAAATTTTAAAGACAACAACAACCGAAGATGGTGAAGAAAAAACTATTTTCTTTGAAGATGTAAACAAAAATGGCTTATATGAAGAAGATACAGATAAACTTTACTATGATGTAAACGGCAATGGAACTTATGAAGAAGGTGTTGACAAACTTTATAGTGAATCAAATGTAACTTTGATGGCAACCAAAGAACAAGTTCTTGAAGTATATGTAAATGCCTATAATGCTTGGTGCGGTGCAAGTGGCTATGTAACAAGTTACTATAATGCACTTGTTTCAAGCAATCAAAGCGAAATGGACAAACTTCGTGAAGACCATGAAGACATGATTTATGTTTTTGACACGATTGACAATATGTATGCAAATGGAAGCACTCTTTTAGAGATAAAAGAAAAAGTTGCATCATATCTGTTTTTGCAACTTGAATGGGTTTATTCAAGTGACTCTCTTGGCAATGAACTTTCAAATAAAATAGGTTATGTTGTTTCAAATTATAAAGATGAAAATAGTTCTTGGGTAACTGAATTTGCTGTTGGTGCAAGGGAACTTCTTGCAAAAATTGAAGGCAAAACAGATGAAGAGATTGCACAGATTTTTGAAGGTGGAAATGTTGGTGAACTTCTTCAAGTTGTAACAACAAACTATGGTTATCATATTTTAAAAATTGAAAATATTTACAGGTCAGGTGAATCTCTTGTTGATATAAGTGACATTATTGATAATGCTAATCTTGATGATGAAGATTTCGTTAACGAGATGGTTCAAAGACTTAAAAACACTTATGTAAGCACTGCTTCAAATCAAACTCTTTACGATTATTTTTATGATTCACTCTACACCAGTTATGCAGGTGATTCATCAACCACAAATAGTTCAGGTTCGTATTTTTATGACCTACAATATAAGTGGCTAAATGAATATTATAAGAATAATAACATTGAATTCATTGACCGCATGACTTATGAAGAATTAATGGAATCAATTCAATAAAAAGGCTAAATATTTTTAGCTTTTTTATTATTATTTTATTTAAGGAATTATTATGTTGGAGAAAAAGAAATTTAAGTCAGCAAAAACAAATGTGAAAAATTCACCAATTTTTTCTCCTGCAAAAGAGTTTTCTAAAAAGAAAAAAAATATTGAAAAAAAATCAAATGAAAGTTCAAATTTAAATAATGAACTAAATTTGATTGAAAATGATAGTGAAATTAATGCTGATGAAAAATCGGCTTTGAATAAAAATCAAACCGAACTTAATAAAAGTGAATGTGGCTTGGGTCTTTCACAAGAAATTGTTGATGAAAAGATGAAAGAGGCCCTTGAAACACAATCGCCTAAAAAACGAAAAAAGAGCACAATAATTAATGCTTGCCTTTTAATTTTCAACCTTATCTTTATGTTTTTCATTGTGAAAAACTTAATAAATTCGGTGGGTGAAGATGGTGCATCTCTTTCATCGGTGATTAAAATGCAAGGTGACAGGCTCTGGTGGCTTGCAGGTGGTGTTTTAGCTTATATATTTTATATGTTTATTCAAACTATTATGTATAAAGTTATAATACGAGATTTTACAGGGCGAAACAGGTGGTGGCTTTCTTACGATGTTGCCATAACTGGAAAATATTACGATAATGTAACCCCTTTTGCTGTTGGCGGTCAGCCAATGCAAATTGTTAAACTTGCACAAAACGATATTTCTGCTGGTGTTTCAACAAGTATTCCAATCATTAAAATGATAATGAACACGGCAGTTAATGCTTTTGTTGCGTTAATATTCTTTATATTTTTTCTTCCAAAAATTCCTTTAACAACACCTTTTAATGATATTCTTTTGCTTATTTTTGAAATACTAGGCGTCATTGGTTTGGTTATAACGGTGTTGCTCGTTGTTTTTATGTTCTTTATTTCAAGTGGCACACTCTTTACTAGGTCATTTATAAGTGGGCTTCTTCGTATCGGCTATAAATTAAAAATCGTAAAAAACTATCGCAAAACCTATAAAAAAGTTTTAAATCAAGTGGCAGAATACAAACTTTCAATGTCTTACCTTTGGAAGCATAAGGCACTTCTATTTAAAATGATATTTCTATGTCTTTGCGAGTGCTTATCATATGCTTCACTTTCATATTTTGTTGTAATGGCTTTTCTTGGAACAGATGGTGCAGGAATGTCACCAGTATTGTTTTTTATTATCTGTATAACAAAATATTACATTTGTTCAATGGCAAGCAGTTTTCTCCCACTTCCGGGTGGAACTGGTTTAATTGAAATTGCATTCATATTCTTGTTTGGCATGAGTGTTGGAAATAATATTGTTTGGGCATTACTTTCATGGAGATTTTTATCGTATTACCTAATATTAATTCATGGATTTATTCATGAAGTTGGGCAAATTGCGTATAATATTTCAAAAAATAATAAATTAAAAAAGAAAAAAGTGTAATAAATTTTTTCTTTTTTTTTGTATAAAATTTTTTTTGATGTCAAATATTTGAGTAACGAAGGGGGAATTTATGAAAACTTTCTTACTCAAAGCAAAACATTTTTTTAAGAGAAATATCTATCCTATAACTGTTGGACTTTGCACTGTTTTGGTGCTTGGGATTGTTGCAATTTCAGCATACACATCAATAAAAAATAGCAATGAATCTATCTTTACTGATAATCCTGCTGGCAATGAACAAACAGACAATGTTAATGATGGTTCTGATGAAACGACTTCAACGAACGAAATTTTGTTTGACCTTCCATTTGAAAATGCAACAATTTCAAAAAAATATGCTGAAAAAGAACTTCTTTATGATGCAACAACAAAGTATTGGTGCACTCATCAAGCACTTGACTTTGCTTGCAACGACGGGCAGATGTCAAAAGCGGTTTATGATGGAAAGATAATTAAGGTTGAAAGTTCTATGATGAACGGCACTGTTGTTTATTTAGAGGTAGCAGACAATTTGGTTGTGACCTATAAAGGGCTTGATTCAAATGTTTTAGTTAAAGAGGGTGATGAAGTTAAAAAAGGTCAAGATATTGGCAAAATCACAGGTTTTTTAGCCGAAAAAGCAGACGGAGTTCATCTTCATTTAGAACTAACTAAAGATAACAAACTCATTGACCCAACAGAATATTTTTCATTTAACAAATAAAAGGTTTAAACCTTTTATTTTTATTTGCCTTTTATTTCTTTTCTTAATATAATAAATATGTGTAAGTATAATATATTATTATATTGGAGATTATTATGAATAGAACAAAAATTGTTTGCACAATAGGACCTGCTTGCAGTGATATTGAAACATTAAAATCAATGATGTTGGCTGGCATGGATGTTGCTAGGTTTAACATGAGTCATGGCACACATGAATCACACAAACAACTTATTGACCTTGTTAAACAGGCAAGGTTTGAGCTTGGGCTTCCAGTTGCTATAATGCTTGACACAAAAGGTCCAGAAATTCGAATTAAACAATTCAAAAAAGGCAAAATCATGCTCAAAAAGGGTCAAGATTTTGCACTTACAACTGAAAATGTTGAAGGTGATGAAACGATTGTTTCTGTAACATATAACAGACTTCCTTCAATTGTTAAAAAAGGCACAAGAATACTTTTAAATGATGGACTTATTGAACTTGTTGTAACAGGAAAAACAAACACAGTTATTTACACTGAAGTTGATGTTGGCGGTGAACTTTCAAATAATAAATCAATAAATATTCCAAGTGTTGAACTCAATATGGAATATTTAAGTATAAATGATAAAAACGATCTTGCCTTTGGTGTTCAAAATGGGGTAGATTGTTATTCAATTTCTTTTGTAAATTCTGCACAAGATGTTCAAGATGTCAGAAACTATCTTGCAAGCCTTGGAGAGAAAGATGCATTTATTATTTCAAAAATAGAGTCAGCCAAGGGTGTTGAGCGAATGGACGAAATTATTCGTGCATCAGATGGCGTTATGGTTGCAAGAGGTGATATGGGTGTTGAAATTCACTTTGAAAAACTTCCTGCAATTCAAAAAGAGATGATAAAAATTGCAAATGACCTTGGCAAATACTCAATAACTGCAACTCAAATGCTTGAATCAATGGTAACAAATGTGCGTCCAACAAGGGCAGAAATTTCAGATGTGGCCAATGCAATTTATGATGGAACATCTGCTATTATGCTCTCTGGTGAAACCAGTGCAGGCAAAAACCCTGTGCTTGCAGTTGAAACTATGCAAAAAATTGCAACAGAGGCTGAAAATTCAATAAACTACTCAAATCCTATTGCAGATTTGCACTTTGCTAAAGATGTAACATCGGGGATTGGCTATGCTGGCTGTGCTCTTGCATCAAGTCTTAATGCTCAAGCAATTCTTGTTACAACAAACACGGGTGCATCAGCAATCAGCATTTCAAGGTTTAAGCCAGAATGCCCAATAATAGCTTTAACACCAAATTATAAGGTTTATTTTAAATTAGGCATGCTTTGGGGAGTATATCCAATTTTAGATAAGGTTTATTTTAATACAGATGAACTTTTAAAGTCTGCTCGTGAAAAGGCAAAACAAAACAAACTTGTTAAATCTGGTGATTTAGTTATTCAAACTGCGGGAGTAATAACGGGTTCAACAGGTTCTAATATGCTAGTTGTTTCAGAAATTGAATAGGGGAGATACAAGTGAAAAAAAAGTTAGCAAAAACACTGATATTTCTTATGGTTGTGATGCTTCCTGTCACAATACTTTTGTCAGGCTGTGGTGCAACGGCAACAAATGAGGCAAGGGGCGTTCATTTTGTTTCATCAAAATATGATAAAGAAACAGGATATGCAATTTTTGAAGTTGATTTAAATGTTGCAACAAACCTTGACTATAAGGTCAATCCATCTTCTTGGTCGGGTTATTCTGTTACATATCAGCCAATAGGTGGCGACCCAGCCAATCGTGTTCGTTATGAACTTATAAACGGCGTAATAACAGTCAAAAGTTTAGATTTCCAAGAAATTCAAATTAGAATTCATATAAATGGTCATACGGACACTTGCATAGTTAGATTAAAGGAATATCCAGTAAAAATTCAAACAGACTTAACTCAAGTAAACATAAATGCTTTTGGTGTTTATACAATCAATGTTTATGGTGAGTTTGATGATGGTGCGGGCTCAACCTACACAAGACCAATAACAGATAATGAGTTCAATTTTACTATTGCAACAAGTGATGAAACTGTTATTGATGTTCCAAATGAAAATAGGCTTAAAGTTTGTTCTGTAAGGCGAAATTCAGCCGCTGCAACAGTAACAGTAACTCTAAATGATATGCAGGGTGAATCAAAAGGTCTTTCATTTACAATTCATTTCAATGTTGTTCAAAATGCAAGTTCAGGATATTTGCTTGTGAGTGGCTATGACAAATTTGTCAATAATGGTGACACTATTGACATAAATTTGTCTGATTTAGAATATGAAGAAGGTCATTATATTTTGAGTTGGAGGCTCTATGCTTTCAGTGAGTCGGGGCTTTACACAGAAACGACATCATCTTGCACAACAAATAATTCAAGATATGTTGAAATTGATAACGACGCAAGCACACTTTTAATAACAACTGATGGCAGTTTGTCATTAAAAGTCAACATTTGGACCCCGCTTATTGATGGCGATGGCAATGCGTTTGCGGTAATTTTTAATATTAATTTAAAGTAAAACTAAAACACGGCAAATAGCCGTGTTTTAGGCTGTATAAAAACGTCGTGACCGAAAAATATGGAAATATTTTTCTTTCTGCGTTTACTGAAAAACGCCTAAAAACAGTCATTTAGACTTACTAAACTCCTGCTTTTAGGCATTTTTCGAGCCTTGCTTCACTCGTTTTTCTGCAGCCTACATTAAATAAATTGTCTACACTATATAACACGGCAAATAACCGTGTTTTTTTTGTTGCTTAATTTATATAAAAATTGTAACTTTTTTGCTCATTTTAACATATAAATCATATAAAATCATATTTTTTTATCAGGAGGTATTGCATTTTGTAAATAGTTATGATATAATACAAGTAATGGTTATGTTAAGCAAACTTTAAAAACAACCTAATCTCTGAAATTTTCGGAAATTAAGTTTTTTGAGTTGAAAAATTTTTTAATAACTATTGACATTTATTGCGTAATGTAGTATAATGTTCTAAACTAAAAAAGGGAGATGATGAAGATGAAAAAGAGAAATTTATTTTTATCTTTAATTTGTAGCATAATTTTAACAGTTGCACTTGTTGCTGTTACTGTTGCTAGCGTTGTTGTTCCTAACTTTGGAAAGAATCCATTAGGACCTGATTCAGATCACACTTCACAAGGTGGGCAAGAAGTTAATGTTCCTGCTGATATCAATGACAATGCTGACGGAACAGAAGAAAATCCATACTATATTTATTCTGCCGAAACATTTATGGCATTAATTAATGAGCATGGTGCAGAAGGTGCATACTTTGAACTTTATAATGATGTTGACTTTGCAGGTGTTGACTATGTAACACTCTTCAATAAAGACGTAGCATTCAATGGTCACATCAATGGTAATGGATATTCACTTAAAAACATTACAATCAATGTTAACAAAGACAATCTTAATTCATTCATTTACCAAAGTGCAAATGATGAAAACAGATACAATGCACATATTGCTATCTTTGGAAGCATTGAAGATGCTGAAATTAGATATTTAGCAGTTGAAGGTCTTAAAATCACAGTTGCTGACGAAGTTTATACCTATGTTAACAATCTTGACGACTTATTTGGAACAGACATGGGTGCAGCAATGAACGAAATCACTGTTGCAAGTGTTGCAGCAATCGCTAAAAACTCAACCGTTTCTGTTAATGTAGATGCTGTTATCGATGCTGATGCATATTCAGTTTATGCTGAAAACCATGTTCAAGGCTTCAATGCAATTGGTGGTGTAGTTGCCGTTGCTGATAACTGTGTTATTGCAAGTGAAGAACTTACTCTTCCAGAAGAACCAGAAGTTGAAGTTCCTGAAACTCCAGTTGAAGGTGAAGAAGTTGAAGTTCCTGAAACAGAAGAACCTGTAGTTGATGATGCTGAAACAGTTTCTGATGAAGTTGTTGAAGTTGAACCAGAAAAAGTTGAAGCACAAGTTAAACCAATCGTAACTGGAAAGGTTAATGTTCAAATAATCACAAATGTTGAAGATCGTTACTTTGTTGGTGGTGTTGCTGGATATGCTTACGACTCAACAATTGACGGTGTTAATGTTAACTTAACCTTCACAACAAGATTTATTCAAGCTCTCTATGTTGGTGGTGTTGTAGGTTATGGTGAAACAGTAACAATTCAAAACACAAATGTTGTTCTTGATGCAAAAGAAAGTGATGTTAGATTTGACACATCAGCTGTTGAAACAATTGACGATGTTAAAGTTGCTTGGGTTTCAGGTATCGCTTGTGTTTTAAGAGCAAATGATAACACTCAAGTTTCAACAATTAACAATGTAACAGTTGAAGCAGATGTTGACTTGGATGCAATCTATGCTGGTGCAATCAATGAAATTTGGTCAACAGACAAAACTTATGATGCTGGTGAAAATTATGTAACAATTAAAGACGTAATCGTAACATCTAATGTAAATGTATTAAAAGCATTTGGACTTGTTAAAACTGGTTCTCACTATCAAGTTGAACTCACAAAAACAGTTGACGACATTGAAAATGAATTCACATATAACATCAAACTCACTGGTAATGTTTTACTTAAAAATACTGATAACAGCACAGTTGCAGCTCTCTATGTTGGTGCTGTAAACGACCTTTTAACAGGTGACAGATATTGTGAAACAGTTGGTGGATTTGAAACAATCAAAATTGAAGTTTCTAGTTCAATCTACGCACAAGTTGAAAAACTTGATACAATCAGAACATTCGATGTTGAAATTGTTGGATAATCAAAATAAAAAGAGTGCAGAAAATGCACTCTTTTTTTATGCTGTTTAATAAAAGGTATAGTTTACACTATTATGCAAACAATTATTTGACATATCTAGAATAAATATTATATATTAAATATGTATAGATTGGGTGGAGAATAATGAAAAAAACACTAAAACTTGTTGGAATTTTTATGGCGGTAACACTGGTTGTTTTGGTTGGTGGATTATCCATCTATTTTTTAGTGCAAAATAATCGAACTTATTATATTTATGACCTTCGAATTGTTGAACCAGTAAGTAATGCTAGAGGATATGTTTATACAGATAGCACAGCTGAATTTACATCAATAAAAAATAAAACAGTATACATGACTGCCGATGGTTCAAATCGTTTTGAAATTGGTATTTATGCATACACTTCAATAAACACAACCGATGTTGAAATTTCTTCTTCAGACACTTCGGTTGCAAGGGTAATTATAACGGGAAATCGTTGCTATGTTGAATATGTTGGTGCAGGGGTTGCAACAATTTCTGTTAAAATTGGAAGTGTTGTTGATAGTTTTGATATTTATGTTTATAATGAAGTTGCTGATGACTTTGTTGTTTATGATAACAGATATTATGGTGAATATTCTAATTATTTTCCAAATCAAATAATTTCTTATTCAGATTCAATTCAGTATACTTATGATTATGTTGTTTCAACACCTGAAAACAGTGATGCAAGTGAAATTGTTAACAGCAGTTTAATTAGAATTGATGAAACAAAAGTCAATAAAGATGTTTTTGAAGAAGTTTATATTGATGCAGATAATAAAAAACTTGTTTTAACTTGCAAGTCTGATTTAACAAATAATATGAATGAAACCATTGTTGTTCAAACTTATTACTATACTGCAGACGGAAGAATAAAAATTTCTGATAATTATTATGTCAATGTTCGTATTGTGGCATACACACCTGAATTTTTGCAAATTGAACTTGCAACAACACCAGACTTTACTGATGGTTATGTGTTTATGAACACTGAAAAGATTGATGAAGGTTCGTTAACAGAAGATATCATTCAAAATGATACTGAAATATTAGAAAAGTTCTTAAGTTATCAAAAGGCCGAGTCTAATCTTGAATTAACAAATGAAAATTCAGTTTATAATACTTATTTTACTGACAAGGTATCAACAATTTATTTAAGGTTTAGAAAGGTCTACACCAATGGCGACATTGTTTACTTAACTCCAAATGATAGTGAAAATCCTTTTGAAATATCTGCTGATGAAGACAATTTAAAATTATCAGCCAATGGCACTTATTACACCTTAACAGTTTCAAGTGCGTATTTTGACACACACCAAACCTTTGATATAACAATATCACTTTCAGATTTTGATTTATCTCACACATTTAAATTTGAGTTTGCTGAATTTAATAGTGAAAATCTTGAAAAGTTCTATGAATATAATGAAGAAACAAAGATTTATTCTTACAAATATTGGGACCCAAGAACAAGATATTCAAATGAAGTTTATGATGAACTGGGGAATATAATTGGTTTTGTGGGGATAAATATAATTTAGGTGAATTATGGTTCCAGATAGTTTCATAGAATATTATTATGGAAAATACAAAGTTGTTGATTTGCATGGGCAAACTAAAGAAGACGCAAAAATAACACTTTTGCATGAACTGGGATTAATTGATGCAGACATCAAATGTTTAGTTGTTGTGCATGGCTATCATGGCGGAACAATCCTTAAAAAGTTAGTTAAAGATGAGTTTAAGCACGAAAGAATTGAAAAAAAGGTTGTTTTAGATGCAGCAAGAACAATATTTTTGTTAAAAAATTAAAAAAATTTTAACAAAACTATGGAAATTTGCATATATATGTGTTATAATATCATTACTAAAAACTATAGAAGGTGGTACTATGGATATTTCAAGAAAAGCATTAATTATAACTTTGGTTGTTAATATTTTACTTTTAGCAGCAGGAATAACATGTATGTTCTTACTTGATTTTAGTGTTCTTTCACTTGGGCTTTTTGCGGGTGTTGCACTCTTTGTGGTAATTTCTTCAATACTTGTTTGGCACTATGGTAAGAGTTTTAAAAAGTAAAACAAAAATAAGCCTTCGGGCTTATTTTTTTATGCAGATTTTTGAATAATATTTTTTTACCTTGTCAAGAATTAAAATGAGGTAAAAATGGAAAAGAAATCTGTTGCAGCAAGTATTTTAGTAATTTTTTTGGCAATAATATTTTCAGTTATTGGAATATGTTTTTCAGCATTTGTTTATGGCTCAACAAAAATTGAAGTAACAAAAATCAGTTTAATTTCAGCAAGTGGAATATCCATTTATCATGATAAAGAATTAAAAAATAAGGCTAGTGAATTAAAACTTTCAAAAATGGAACTTGGTCTAAAACCTGCAACGGGTGAGCTTGACCCCGATTCGCAAATTCCATCAACAATAACCAGTGATAATTCAAGTGAGGGTTATTATTCCACAATTTATGTTTCAACTTCACAGAATTTTAAAATTATTTTAAAAGATATTTTGATTGAAACAAAAAAAGATAAAACTTCTGCTAACGAAGAAAGAAAAAACATTTTTGTTGCGATTAAAGATATAGAAAACACAACTAAATCACTTGAAGATAATGAAATTGAAATTGCTTCATTTAGCGATGTATCGGGCACTCAAGAACTAACTTTTTATGTTTGGCTTGGTTCACTTGCAAGCGATGCCCTTGAAGGTTCAAAAATAAGTTTTACGCTTGAATTTCAAATTGCATAAAAAATTCAGCGTTAAACCATAATAGCAATATGAAAAATCGAACCTTTTTAAAAGGTGCATTAATTTTAATAATTTTTAATTTGATAGGAAAGGTAATAGGTGCTGTTTATCGCATTCCACTCGCAAGAATAATTGGCAGTGTGGGAATGGGAGAGTATCAACTTGTCTTTCCTTTATATTCTCTTTTTTTAACAATTTCAACTTCAGGAATTCCAGTAGCAATATCAAAACTTGTTGCAGAATATTCTTCTCAAAACAGGTTTAAAGAAATAAAAAAACTTTTAAAAATTTCTTTTATAGTTTTATTTGTAATAACCTTTTTAGGTGCTTCCATATTGGTTTTAGGAGCAAGATTTTTTGCAAAACTTCACGGAAATGAATTAACATATATAACTTATTATGCTATTGCACCAGCGGTGATATTTGTTGGAACCTTATCTGCTTTTCGTGGATATTTTCAAGGAAAATTAAAGATGATGCCAACTGCGGTATCTGGACTAATTGAACAAGTTTTAAAACTTGTTATAGGGCTATTTCTTGCAATAAAATTATCTAATTTTGGTGTTATTTATTCTGTTTTTGGGGCACTTTTAGGTATATCAATAAGTGAATTTTTTGCATTGTTATTTTTAATTATTTGCTATATTTTTGATAGGGCAAAGTCAAAAAAAATAATTTTTAACCATAATTATGAAAGTTTGTCAACAATAAAAGTAACAAAACAATTTTTGCAATTGGTTGTGCCAATCACGCTAGGTGGTTTAATTGTTCCAATAACCACAATGGTCAATAGTTTCATAACAATAAGTTCGCTTATGTCAGTTGGCTACACAAATGAAATTTCAGCCATGATGTTGGGGCTTGAATCAGGAGTAGTTGAACCTCTTATTCACATGCCAGTGGTCATTGCAATTTCACTTTCAACGGTTCTTCTTCCAAGTTTAAGTGGATTGCAGGCAAATGGTAACACAGAAAAAGTAAAACAATTAATATGTAAAACTTATCAAATAACATTGAGTTTGGCTGTGGCTGCGGCTGTTTGTTATGTTATTTTCGGCGAGCAAATAATTTCTCTTTTATATGGAAGCAGTTTTACAGATGCAGAAGTTTATTTATCTGTAAAAATATTATTCTTGAGTTCCGCAAACATAATCTTTTTATCACTCGTTCAAATCACAACAAGCGTGCTTCAAGGACTGGGGCACACAAAATATCCAGTTGTGGTTTTAATAGTTGCAAGTATATTAAAAGTTGCTTTAAATGCAATGCTTATTCGCATGCCAGAACTCAATATAATGGGAACGGTTATTGCCAGTGTTTTCTGTCAGTTATTTATTGTATTATTAAATCAGCATAAAGTTAAAAAAATAACAGATGCAAGCCCTAAAAATGCAATATTTTATATTTCTATTCAGGCGGTCATGGTGTGTTTGTTTGCATTTTTTTCAAATAGATTTTTAAAAATTATTTTAAATTCATCTCTTTCACTTGTTGTTGCGGGAGCAATTTCTCTGCTGATTTTTTGTGTGAGTTATTATATGTTTTTTATCTATAAAAAAAAAGTCACAATACTTTCAAATAATTCAGTTGAATAGCCTGCAAAAATTTGCTAAAATTGTTTTATGAATTTAAAAATTAAAAATGTTGAGTTGAAATCTAATTTAATACTTGCACCAATGGCAGGTCTTTCAGATGTTGCTTTTCGAAATATGTGTTTGAAGTTTGGTGCGGGGCTGGTTTGCACCGAAATGGTTAGTGCAAAGGCGCTTTCATATAAAAACAAAAAAACAGAAGACCTTTTGATTACACTTGATCATGAAGTTCCGAAAGCGGTTCAAATTTTTGGGCATGAACCAGAGGTTATGGCAGAAGCGGTAAAAAATCCATTGCTTGCTAAATTTGATATTATAGATATAAACATGGGGTGTCCCGCACCAAAAATTGTTAAAAATGGCGATGGTTCGGCACTGTTAAAAAATTTTGATTTAGCAGAACAAATAATAAGTGCTTGCGTTAATGCAACAGACAAGCCAATAACGGTTAAGTTTAGAATAGGTTTTGATGAAAAAGAAAATATTGCTGTGGATTTTGCTAGAATGTGTGAAAGGGCAGGGGCGGCAGCAATAACAGTTCATGGCAGAACAACCAAACAGGGCTATTCTGGAATTGTTAACTATGAGGCAATAAAACAAGTAAAACAAGCAGTAAATATTCCTATTTTTGCAAATGGAAATTGTGAAACAAGAGAAGACTATGAAAATATTTTAAAAATAACGGGTGCAGACGGAATTATGATAGGCAGGGCAAGTTTGGGCTCGCCTGAAATTTTTGAAGAAATTTTATCAGGTAAAAAACCTGATGTTAATAAGTTTGAACAGATAAAATATCACTATGAAACATTGATGAAATTTTTTCCTGAAAAGGCGGTTGTTTTGTCTATGCGAACGCACCTTGCAAACTATCTAAAAAAAGAATATAAAAACACCAAACTTTTAATAGAACTTTTAAAAATGAACAGTTATTCAGAAATCATTGAAAAATTAAGACAAAATATGCTGTAAACCTTGAAAATATCAGTTGTTATTATTTGACAACTGATAATTTTTTTTACTATAATAATAATGTGCTTTGGTTTTAGCACATATAATTAAATTAACGAGGTGTCTTTTATGAAAAAGAAAACTTTTAGAGATATTGATGTAGCGGGCAAAAAAGTTTTTGTTCGTGTTGATTTTAACGTTCCACAAGATGAAACAGGGAAGATTACTGATGACACAAGAATTCGTGCCACACTTCCAACAATTAACTATTTGGTTAAGCAAAATGCAAAGGTCATTTTGTGCTCACACTTGGGCAGACCAAAGGGTGTTGTTAATGAAAAATATTCACTTGCACCAATTGCAGAGCGTCTTTCAGAACTTCTTAACATGCCAGTAAAAATGGCAAAAGATGTTATTGGGCCAAGTGCAAAAGGTTTAATTAAAGATATGAAAGAAGGTGAGATTGTTCTTCTTGAAAATGTTAGATTTCATGCAGAAGAAGAAGCTAATGACGATGCTTTTGCAAAAGAACTTGCAAGCCTTGCAGATGTTTATGTTGATGATGCTTTTGGCGTTGCACACAGAGCTCACGCATCAAATGCAGGCATAGCAAAATATCTTCCAGCAGTTGCAGGCTTTTTGATGGATAGTGAAATTGTTGCACTTTCAAATGCTGTAAGCAATGCTGAAAAGCCACTTGTTGTCATTCTTGGTGGTGCAAAGGTTTCAGATAAAATCAATGTTATTTCAGCACTTATGAAAGAGGCTAACACTCTTTTGATTGGTGGTGCAATGGCAAACACCTTCCTTGCAGCAAAAGGTTACAAAATTGGTTTCTCAAAATATGAAGAAGATAGGCTTGATGTTGCAAAATCAGTTATGGAACAGGCAGAAACTTTAAATGTTAATTTGGTGCTTCCTGTTGATGTTGTTGCTGGCAGTGAATTTTCACCAACAGCAAAACGCAAAACTTTTGATGCTCAAAACATTGCAGATGGTTATCAGGCAATGGATATTGGCAAAAAAACACAAAAATTGTTTGCCAAAGAAATAAAGAATGCCAAAACAATCATTTGGAATGGTCCAATGGGTGTTTTTGAGTTCAAAAAATTCAGAAAGGGCACACTTGCAGTGGCAAAAGCAGTTGCAAAGAGTGGTGCTGTTAGCATTGTTGGTGGCGGAGATTCTGTTGCTGCAATTCAAGAACTTGGTTTTGCAAACAAAGTAACGCACCTTTCAACAGGTGGTGGTGCAACCCTTAAATTTTTGGAAGGTGCAACTCTTCCGGGTGTTGCAATGCTTCTTGATAAAGATGAAGATAAGAAAAAGGTAAAAACTCCAAATTTTGCAGAGATTGATAAAAAAACAATTGAAAAGCCAAAAACAGCAGTTAAAAAGACAACTGTTAAGTCTAAATCAAAAGCAAAAACAGCCACAAAGACAACTTCAAAAAAATAAGGTGAAAAAAATGAATAAATTAATTGTTGCAAACTGGAAGATGAATAATGATTTTTCAGATATTCCAGAATTTGTTAAATATGTAAAAAAGAATGCAAAGGGCGAGGATAATCTTGTTGTTTGCGTTCCATCTGTTATGATAAAAGATTTTGCAGATGCATCAAAAAAATTGATGTCAACAGGTGCTGAAAATTGCCACTTTGCTGAAAAGGGTGCATATACTGGTGAAATATCAGCAAAAATGGTAAAATCTGCCGGTGCAAGTTATGTTATTTTAGGTCATAGTGAACGCAGACACATTTTTAATGAAAACGATGAAATGATTAACAAAAAAATTATCTCGGCTTTAAAAGAAGGCTTAAAAGTTATCTTTTGTGTTGGTGAAACATTAGACGAAAAAAGCAAATATAAATCAGTAATCAAAACTCAAATTTTGGGTGGGCTTGATGGTGTTGCTGATTTAGATAATGTTATAATTGCCTATGAACCTGTTTGGGCAATTGGAACAGGCAAAGTTGCAACAACTGCCGATATTGTTAAGGTTCATGGATATATTAAAAATTTAGTAAGTGAAAATTATGGCAAAAACTTGCCAGTGCTTTATGGTGGAAGTGTTAAGCCTTCAAACAGTAAAGAAATTTTAGCTCTTGAAAATGTTGATGGTGTGCTTATTGGTGGGGCAAGCCTTAAAGCAGAGGATTATATAGCAATTGCAAAAAGCAGGAATTAATAATGATAAATAGTCTTATATCTTTGGTATTTATGCTCGCTCAAAATGCAATAGAAAAACGCTTAACAATAATAGGCGTTGCTCTTTTTGGTGCATTTTTATTGTTTTTAATAATGGATTCGCTTGCAAAAGGCAATTTTGTTCCAAAAAAAGGTCCTATTCGTGGTTTTTTAATATTTTTATTTATAATTGTCATCGTAGTATTTATTTTGCTAATGATATATTATAAATAACTTGAAATTTGATATTTTTTATGTTATAATCCAACTTGCTAGGAGGAATTATGTATAACTTAATCAGTTTTATATGTGCTAGGGACGAAAATGCTGCAACGGCTCCATGGATTGCAGATTCATTTCCAATAATCAAGATTGTTTTGTTATGTTTGCTTGCAATTTGCTCAATTGCAATGATTGTTTTTGTTATTATGCAAAAATCTAACACTAATGGTGTTTCAGCAATTTCTGGTCAGTCTGACACTTTTTATAACAGAAATAAAGGTGCAACACTTCAAGGCAAAATTAAAACTTTAACAATTATTGATGCTGTTTTAATTATGGTATTTTGTATTGCATTTTTAATTTTAAACACAATCTATCCAGCTGTTTAAACGCAACTTCGGTTGTGTTTTTTTTATAAATAAATATGTATATTTTTCTAAATATAGCAAACAACTAAAAGTAGAGGAGAAAAGTATATGATAATAGCAAACATTGTTGCCTTGTCAATAATTATTCTGGGTTCACTTAATTGGTTTTTAGTTGGAGTGTTTTCTTGGAATTTGTTGACTTGGATTTTTGGCGTAGGAGTATTTGTAAGAATTCTCTATGCAATTGTTGGACTTGCAGGAATTTGGATGCTCATTCAACTCATTGTAAGGCGAACAAGATTGTTTTCTAAAGATGAAACAATGAATAGACAAATGAATAAGCAGATGAAATAAAAGGTAGGAATAATCCTATCTTTTTTATTATCTTTGACAAGATTTTTTAAAAGTTTTATACTACATATATTCAAGGAGATTTTTATGGAACTCGGAAAGTGGAAATTAAGCGATTTATATGCTTCAAATTCAGCCTTTACAAAAGATTTAGCAAAGGCAAAAAATTATGTAAAAAATATTGAAAAATATCAAAATAAATTAATAAAAAATGACAAAAAAATACTTTTAAATTATTTTAAAGAAGATGAAGAATTTTCTGTTATTGCCGAAAAATTGGCAGTTTATGCACGAGTTAAATTTGATGATAATGGCAGAAATGAAGAAAATATCAAAACTTATCAAGCCGTAAGTACATTTTTTACTGATGCAAATAAAAGGCTTGCATTCGTTAGAACTGAATTATCAAGTCTTTCAGATGAATTTTTAAATGAAATTAAGTCTGACCCAGAATTTAAAGATTTTGACCGAGCAATTTGTGATATTATTCGTCAAAAACAACATATTTTAAGTGAAAAAGAAGAAAAAATCTTGGCATCGCTTTCAAGTTTTGTTACAAGTGATGATATCTATGACACTCTAACAGATATTGAAATGAATCATGGTGAATTTGTTGATGAAGGTGGAAGAAAAATAAAATTAACAACGGGTAATTTCAATTTGCTTATGAAGTCTTCAAAACAATTTGAACGAAAAAAAGTTTATGAAACTTATCTGGGTGAATATAAAAATCTTAATCAAACACTCACAAATTTATATTTATCTAATGTGAAATACATGAACTTTATCTCTGACATTCGTGGTTTTAATTCAACGCTTGATATGCTCACATTTGATGAAGAAGTTACACCTGATATTATGCTTCAAAACATAAAAAGAGTTTCAAGCAAGGTCAATTTGCTTCAAGAGTATTTTGAACTTAAAAAGAAAGTTATGAATTTGTCTGAATTTTACACTGCAGATATATTTGCTAACATTGTTAGAACAAAACAAGACGGCATTCCTTACGAAAAGGCGGTAGATAGAATAAAAGAAGCATTTAAAATTCTTGGTGAAGATTATGCTGATATGTTTCAAAAAGCAGTTGATGAAGGTTGGATAGACGCATTTCCAAGAGAAAATAAGGCAAGTGGTGGCTACACAATCAGTAATTATTCAAACCACCCATATATTTTGCTTAACTATGATGGAACAGCCTATTGGAAGTCGGCAATCGCTCATGAATTTGGGCATGCAATGCACTCATATTATTCAGCAAAAAATCAGCCATATTCAAAGAGTCATTACACAATTTTTGTGGCTGAAGTTGCATCACTAACAAATGAAATTCTTTTAAGCCATCATGAATTAATGGAAGAGAAAGATAAAACTAAAAAAGTTCAAATTTTAGCGGAATTTTTGCAGACATTTTATTTGAATGTTTTCAATTCTTCAATGCTTGCAGAACTTGAACTTTTTGTTCATGATTCCCTTCAAAATGGGAAGGAACTTTCTGCTAACGACATAAATCAAAAATTTGTTAGTTTAAGTAAAAAATATTTCGGCACATCAGTTAAATTTAATGAAAATTATGAGTATGATTGGAGCCGAAAATCTCACATATTCCGCGATTATTACCTTTATAAGTATTCAACAGGTTTAATTTCTGCTGCTGCCATTGCAAAGCAAATTTTAAGCGATAAAACAGGGGAATATGTAAAAAAATATAAAGAATTTTTAAGTTTGGGTGGCTCACTTGACCCACTTTCATCATTAAAACTTGCAGGGGTTGATATAACAAGCAAAAAAACATATGACCTTGCATTTGGTCTTTATGAGGAATATTTGAATAACTTAAAAGAAATTGTTAACAAATAAAACAAAAGATAGGGTGAACCCTATCTTTATTTATTTTTATTAATAAATTCAATTATTGTTTCGACAGTTTTTTCCATGTCATAATTTTGAATAACAAGGTCATAATCAGCAAGATACTGCCTTTCCATAGTGCCCCTAGAAATGCGAATTTTTGCTCGTTCATCACTTTCACCACGCTCAATTAGCCTTTGATACAAAATTTCATCTGGCACATCAAGAAAGATTGAAATTGCTTTAACTTTCCCCTTAAAAAATTCACGAAGTTTGCGATTTCCATGCACTTCAATATCTTTAATATAAATATTTTGAGGATTATCTATAATCTTTTTAAGTTCACTGTTTTGAGTTGCATAAAAATAGCCATGAGATTCTTCAACTTCAAAAAACTCACCATTTTTTCGTTTTTCTTCAAACTCTTCAGGGGTGCAAAAGTCATAGATGGTTTCACCCGGTCTTCTTGGTCTTGTTGTTGCAGATTTAAAGAAAAACATATTTGGTGTTTTTTCAATAAGTTTATTAATAATGGTGTTTTTGCCTGCACCTGAAACACCTGAAACAATTATTATCATATAGATATTTTATACTTAATATTTATTAAAGTAAAATAAATTTTTTGAATTTTTGGTTAAATATTATATTATTTTATAATAATTTTATTTTTTACTTAATTAAAACTATATTTTAATTTGACCAAATTCAAATAAATCAATATAATTAAGGAAGATAGATATATTATGGGGGACTATAATGAGTAAGTTTGTAGTTTTAACTGGCGGTGCAGTTACTGACGTTGGAAAGGGTGTAACAGCAGCAAGCCTTGGAAGATTGCTTAAAAATAGAGGTTTAAAAGTTACTATTCAAAAGTTTGATTCATATCTTAATGTTGACCCGGGAACAATGAGCCCTTATCAACATGGTGAAGTGTTTATTACTGATGATGGCACAGAATGTAATCTTGA
Organism: uncultured Clostridia bacterium; assembly: GCA_944381185.1. GTDB lineage: Bacteria > Bacillota > Clostridia > Christensenellales > UBA1242 > RGIG1681. The sequence continues at coordinate 122,599 of CALWKE010000001.1, read as the reverse complement.
CATTGGTCACTATGAAAGATTTTTAGACACTAATCTTGGCAGAGAAAATAATGTCACAATGGGAAGGCTTTATTCATCAGTTATCAATAAAGAAAGGCTTGGAAAGTATGTTGGTGCAACTGTTCAAACGATCCCACATGTTTCAAATGAAGCAAAATCTTGTATGCTTGAAATGGGCAAAAAGGGCTATGATATTGTTATAATTGAAATCGGTGGTTCAGTTAATAAGTATGAAACAAATGTGTTGTTTCAAGCTGTTCGTGAGCTTGAAAGTGAAGTTGGCGAAAATAATATGTTTTTAATTCATGTTGATTTGTTGCCAATAATTGAAGCAACTGGTGAAATTAAAATTGAGTCACTTCAAGGTTCTATTCAAAAACTAAACTCTGTTGGGCTTATGCCAGATTGCGTTGTTGGCAGAACAATAAAAGGTGTTTCACTTTCACATGAACTTAAAACTCGAATTGCAAGAAGGTGTTTTTTGCCCGGAAGTGAAGCGGTTATTCAAAATGCCGATGTTGAAACAGTTTATGAAGTTCCTCTTAACCTTGAAAAAGAGGGGCTTGATAGTTTGGTTATTAAAAAGTTTGGTTTTGATGTTCCAAAGGCAGACCTTAATTCATGGCAATTTATGGTCAATAATTTCAAGGGTCATTACCCAGAGGTCAAAATTTGCATTGTAGGCAAATACACAAAAGTTGTTGACGCTTATCTTTCTATTGAAGAGTCTTTAAGGCATGCAGCAACATTTAATCAAGTTAAAGCCAAAATTGAATTTATTGATGCTGAAGATATTGAAGAATTTGGCGTTGAAAAATTCTTGAAAGGTGCAAAGGGTATTATTGTTCCACATGGTTGGGGCAGTCGTGGCTTAAATGGTATGATACAAGCAATAAGATATGCAAGAGAAAGCAAAATTCCATATCTTGGGCTTGGTCTTGGTATGCAGGTTGCAACAATAGAGTTTGCAAGAAATGTTTTAAATCTTCAAGATGCAAACACAACTGAAATTGACCCAAACACAGAAAATCCTGTTATTGATGTTATGTCAGAACCAAAGAGTCTTGTTATGAAGGGTGGAACAATGAGATTGGGTGCTTATAACTGCGTTCTTGACCCAAATTCAAAGTCAGCAAAATTTTATGGCAAAGAGTTAATTTCAGAGCGTCATCGCCATAGATATGAATTTAATTTAAAGTATTATGAAAAGTTTGAAAAGGCAGGTATGATTCTTGCAGGCATGAACCCAGAAAGTAAACTTATTGAACTTATTGAACTTCAAAACCACCCATTCTTTATTGCAACAATTTTTGAGCCAGACAAAATTTCAAGGCCAAACAAACCACACCCATTATTCTTGGGGTTTGTTAATGCAGCAAAGAGTGTAAGATAAAAATAAAAAAACAAAAACACAGATTTCTGTGTTTTTGTTTTTAATAAAATACCACGGAATAATAAAGTTTATCCGTGGTTTTATTTTTAATTTTATTTTTCTCTTTTTATTGCAATAATGTGCATTCTGTTCATGTCTGAAATGCTTGAAACAGGAGCAAAGTTTGCATCAACTGTTATAAGGTATCTGTATCCAGCTTTTTTTATTTCATTTAAAATATCATTATTGTCAAAATAATATTCAACTGAAATATCTTCGGTTCTTTTATATTTTTTATTATAGTTATTTAATGAATATCTCTTTTCAAAATTATCATCAAGTTCTTCAGCTTGATTTGGATTAATGTTTATGTAATAAATATTTGAAATAGTGGTTTTTGTTTGCCCGTCAGAAACAACATTTCTGATATAGTCAAGTTTTTCATTTTCGTCATAGGTAACTTCATTCCAATATTGAAGTTTACGCTTTGTGTAGAAGTCAAAAATAAATATACCACCATTGTTAAGATGTTTGTAAACCTTTTTAAACAAAGTGCCCCAATCTTCAAGAGTAGGCAAGATGTTAATCATGTCGTGATTGCAAGAGATAAGGTCAAAAGAGCCAAGTGAATCAATATCAGAAATCGTTTCAGTTTTAACAAAATTTATATCTTTAAATTTCGCTCTGTTATATTCAATGTAACTATCAAGAATTTCTGTTCCTGTGCACTTCATGCCATTTTCTTGCATTGCTCTTAAAAAGTTTGCAGAGCCACAGCAAATATCAAGAACGGTGTGAATTTTCAGTCCTTGATTTTTTGCAAACGCAAGAGTTTTCTTTGCAATATTATCAGAATAGTCGCCTTGATTTTCATTCCAAGCAATCGCAAAAGCGGTGCTAAAATTGTTTTCAATAATATTATTATCCATAATCGCTCCTTATTTTTTCATTGCAATAACATGAATTCTTTCAGCGTGTTCAGTATCTGAAAGGGGAACAAGGTCTTTGTTTGCAAGTTGAACATTTTTAAAGCCACATTTGTTGAGTGCTTCAATAATATCTTTATCTTCATAATATGATTCAACAACAATATCTCTTGTTTTAATCATGTAATTTTGATAGTTAACATAATAAGTGTAATTAATAACGGTTTTGTCATATAGCCCTGATTTAACCGAGGTCAAACAATCAAGCCATTCTGATGAAGTGTAGGTGGTTTCGTTCCAATCTTTAAGTTTGAATTTTGTGTAATAGTCAAACACAAACACACCCTTTTTGTTCAAATGTTTTTCAACATTTTTAAAAAAGGTATACCAGTTATCAAAAGTTTCAAAATAGTTAACAATATCACCAGTGCAAGTAACAAGGTCAACTTTATGCTTTCCGGGAACATCATACATATTTTCGGTTTTAACATAGGTTATGTTAGGGTTATTTTCTTTAGAGTAATCAAACATACCTTGCCTAGATTCCGTTCCAACACAAGTAAAGCCCTTTTCGTTAAAAACACGCAAAAGGTTAGAAGACCCACAGCAAATATCCATAATAGATTTAACTTTTATGTTGTTTTGATTTGTAAAGTCAATTAGTTTTTCTGCAAATTCGCTTGCATAAGTTCCACGGCTATTATCCCATGCACGAGCGAAGTCAATATCCATTTGTTGAGTTTCCATAAAAAGCTCCTTAAATTTTATCAAGATTATTATAACATAGTAAAATTTTATTTGAAAACAAAATAATGCGTTTTTATTTGTATTTTTTAAATAAAGAATTATACTTAAAGTATGAGAAAGATTTTGCATGTTGATTTAAATAGTTTTTATGCAAGTGTTGAATGTTTGCTTGATGAAAGTTTGATGGGCAAATCAGTTGCAGTTTCAGGTTCGGTATCAGATAGGCACGGGGTTGTTTTGGCAAAAAATCAAAAGGCAAAAGAGCAGGGAATAAAAACGGGTATGACGGTGTTTGAAGCAAAAAAACTTGTTCCTGACCTTGTTATTTGCGAAACTCATTTTGATAAGTATATAAAGTATTCACGGGCGGTTAAATCAATTTTTTATGAGTATACCGACTATGTTGAGTCTTTTGGCATTGATGAGGCTTGGCTTGATGTTACAAACAGTCGTAAGTTTGGTGGTGACGAACTAAAAATTGCTGAAGAAATTCGTCAGCGTGTTAAAGATGAAATTGGGCTCACTGTTTCAATAGGTGTGAGTTTTAATAAAATCTATGCAAAACTTGGCAGTGATATAAAAAAGCCCGATGCAATAACTGTTATTTCAGAAGAGAATTACAAAAAAATCGTTTATCCTCTTCCTGTTGAAGACCTGCTTTATGTGGGCAAGGCAACCAAGCGAAAACTTAATAATTTAACAATAAAAACTATTGGAGACCTTGCGGTGTTTGATGAAAAAATTTTAGTTAAACACCTAGGCAAATGGGGTTCAATACTCAAAAGTTATGCAAGTGGTCTTGATAATTCTCCCGTAAAAAAATATCTTGAAAAAGATGAATATAAATCCATTGGCAACAGTTTAACTTTTTATCGTGACCTTGAAAGCAATCTTGATGTTGAAACACTGTTACTATTACTTTCTGAAAGTGTCTGTGCCAGAATGTGTGAATATGGTTATAAATATGCCCGAACGGTGTCAATAGTGATTACTGACAACTTGCTTTCATCAACAATTCGTATGACAAAATTAAATTCACCAACTGATATTGCCACCGAAGTTGCTGATAAGGCAATGGAACTTTTTAAAAAGAATTTTGATTGGTCACGAAAGGTTAGGGGGCTTGGTGTAAGTTTGTCAGATTTTACAAATGAAGAACAACTCACTTTTGACACTAATCTAAAAGATAAGCAAAAAAAAGAAAATCTTGAAAAAACCGTTGAAAATTTACGCAGGCGGTTTGGCAGAAATTCAATAAATAGGGCAGTGGTTTTAAGAGAATCAAAGTTTGCTGAACTTGACATAAAAGAGGGGCATAGTCTTAGCTCACTCGGCAAAAACAAAAAATAATTACGCAAAAAAATAAAAGTTTTATAAAAAATAATTGTGCATAAAATTCATAAATGCTTTTAATTTGCCACTTCAACAAACCAAAGATATTCATCAAGCCACAAAAATTTTTCATGATTCAATATTCTGCAATTATATCTTAAGCCTTTTCCGCCACCCTTGGTACTTGCAAGTTTTCGAATATCTAAAATTTTGTCAATATCAAAAACCCTGCCGTCTTCCCAAACAATTTGTAAGGGTGTAACAGTTCCATTATCTTGCATTTTAGCAATAACAGTGATATTTTTTCGCATAATTAATAATTGCCAAAAATAAATAAAAATAAAAAAGATATTAATTATAATTTAGATTTTTATCAAACGGATATTGAAATTCTAAAACTTTTGATTATAAAAATTTAAGCAAAGAGAAAAAGTTGTTGTTTGAAAAATTATTTATTTGATAATTTTTTATATGAATATTAGATTTAATTTATTATGTATCAAAAAAAACACTAGCAATTGCTAGTGTTTTTAATTTTTTAAAATTTATTATAATTTTTGACCACATTCTGGGCAGAATTTACTTTTTGAATTGATTTCAGCACCGCAGTTAGGGCATTTGCCTTTAACTGAAAGTTTGCCACCACATTCAACGCAGAATTTTGCACTCTTTGGGTTTTTAGCACCACAAGAAGGGCAGAATTTAGCATTGTCATCATTATTTGAAGAATTTTCATTTGAAGAAGATTTCATTGATTCCTTCATCATTTCGCCAATTGCCATGCCAGCACCAATTTGTGAACCAAGCCCTGCCATTCCGTTGTTGTTTGCCGCTTCACGAATTGCATGTGCTGATTGAAACTTAACAAAAGTATCCATTTTATCTGAAAGAACACCCATGCTAGACCTTGTGTCGATAGCTTTTTCAACTTCTTCTGGGAAGGAAATATTTTCAATAACAAGGTTAGTGAGTTCAAGGCCAAGATTTGCAAAACTTTGTTTAAGGGTTTCGCCAGCAACTTTTGAAAATTCAATAAGGTTGCTTGCAATGTCAAGTGCTGAAATTTTTGATTCAGCAATAGTGTCTGAAATTGAAGCAACAATAATTGATTTTAAATAAGATGAAATGTCATCGGTGGTAAAGGTTGAATTTGTTCCAAAAAGTTCTTTTAAAAACAGGGCAGCATCTGAAACACGGAAAGCGTAGTTGCCATAGCCACGAATACGAATTGTTCCAAAGTCTTTATCACGCATTGTGATTGGGTTGCTTGTGCCCCATCTTTGATTTGTGAATTGTTTTGTGTTAACAAAGTAAACATCGGCATAAAATGGTGATTTAAAACCATAAGGCCAACTCATAAGTTGAGTTAAAATAGGTAAGTTGCTGGTTTGAAGATGATAGAACCCCGGTCCAAAAACATCTGCAATTTTACCTTTGTTTAAAAAGATAGCAACTTGTGATTCACGAACGGTAAGTTTTGACCCCCATTGAATTTGCCTGCCGTCCATAGGGTATTTATATACCATGGTAACTGTTGAATTGTCCACCCATTCAAGAGATTTTAACATATTTGTTTTAAAAAAGCCCATAGTGACCTCCAATTTAATCTATTTTTATTATATATTGAATAAATTGATTATGCAAACAAAATACGACATTTTTTTGTTTGAATATAAAATTTTATATGCTATAATAACCACGAAAAAGAGGTTTTTAATGAAAAAATTAAAATATGATGTAAATGGAGAGAAAATTGCACATTTAACTAGAACCGACAGAGCACTTTTAGTTTCACATGCACTCAACAATGTTATCTCTGTTTTTGTTTCAACATTTTTAATTTCTTATATTTATTCAATATCTGAAAACTATGTTTTTAATGTAGGTCTTTTTTATATGGTTAACTATGCTGTTATGGGCGTGGTGATGTATGTTGTTTCGGCGCTTATTGACCGAACAAACAGGGTAACATTCTATCGCATAGCCGTTGTTATTCGTGCCATATTTTTAGCAGTTGTTATTTTTATGGGTCATGACCTTGCAAAATATGTCGCTCTTGCAGGTGCAATTCATGGTTTTTCTGAAGCCTGTTATTGGGGCAGTTATAATGTTATGAAGAACGAACTTGTCAGCCGAAAACTTGTCAGCCGATATTCTTCACTTCAATATGTTGATGAAAAACTTGTTTCAGTAATAATTCCATTAATTTTAGGTAAAATTATGGACGCCGATTCATTTAAAACAAGTGCAATAATTGTTTTGGTTTTGGTTATTATTCAACTTGTTTCAACAATGTTCATTTCATGTTTCAAACCAGAGAATGCTTCCTTTGATATGAAAGGTTTTAAAGAACATGTTAAAGCACTTGACGAAAAACAAATATTTGTAAAAAAGTTTTTTGTTATGTCAATTTTTTATGGTGCAACATCAATAGTTGCTCCGCTTATAACAATCTTGGTTATGCTTGAATATGATTCAAATTTTTCGCTTGGCATATTCACTAGTATTTTTTCACTTGGGGCAGCAGTTTTTGTTTTAATTTTTAATAGGTTTACAAAGCATGGCACAAGAAGTTTTATTTTTGTTATTGCCTCGGCATTGAATTTTATTTCAGCAGTTATCTTAATATTTTTTATGAATAATATAACAATCATTATATTTAATGGAGTGTTCACCATTTTAAAGGTAACTTATGACCACGCTTTTGATGTTTCACGAAATATAATATTAAAAAAATTTAATATGTATGATTATATTGCAGAATTTCAGTGTTTGGTTGAAGAATGTTTAGAAGTCTCTAGAGTTGCTGTGTTCTTCATTATGGCAATGATTGGTCTTATTGGTGCAGAAATTGGTGCAAATGGAATGATTATTGCTCTTCAAATTCTTTTAATTATTGCAATATTAACAGTTATTTCGATAAATGTGTCATTATTGCTTTATGAAAAAAAACAAAAAAAGTATGAATTAGTTTAATTTTATAATGATTAGAAATATTTGTTATAAGTAAAAATTTGTTATTTGTTTGTAAAAAATAATTTGTATGATAAAATTAATACTAATGAAAAATAATGGAGGCGAAATAAAAAGTATGCAAAAAGTAACAAAAGCAATGGTGCTTGCAGGTGGGCTTGGAACAAGATTTTTGCCAGTGACACTTGCAGGAGCAAAAGAACTTATTGCAATAGGCAACAAGCCAATTCTTATGTATCATTTAGAGGACCTTGCAAAAGCGGGTATAACAGATGTGCTTATTATTGGCAACAAATTAAAGGAAGAGAGTTTTAAAAACTTCATAGTTCCAAGCGAAGATTATATTAATAAAATAGAAAGTGACGGAAAGCTTGAACTTTTAAAAGAATATAATGATTTGATGAGTAAACTCAACATTTCATACATAAACCAAGATGATAGATTTCAAAACATAAATGGTGAAGTGGTTGAAAATGAATATTATAATTTAAGGGGTTCATCAATAGCAATTTTGGCAGGAAAGGCTTGGGCAAATGGCGAGCCATTTATTGTTGTTAATGGTGATGACCTTTGCTTGTATCCAGACGGAAAATCAGTTACATCTGAAATTCTTGATGTTTATAATGTAACTGGTGACAGTTTAGTTTATGGAAAAGAAGTTCCAAGAGAAGATATTTACAAATATTCTTCAATGGTTTTGGGCGATAAGGTTGGAAGTGGCTTTAAAATGAAAGATATCATTGAAAAGCCGGCAAAGGGCACCGAGCCAAGCACAATCATGGGTTTTGCTAGATATCTTTTAGATAACAAGTTTTTTGATAGAATCTTTGATGTTCCAGCAAGAAAAAATGGGGAATATTGTATGACAGACGTGCTTTCAAGTTTGGCACAAGATGGGTTTATGTCAACGAGAATATTTGATGAAAAGCATGGCGGAAAATATTTTGATTGTGGAAGTATGTCAGGCTATGTTTTAGCAAATGCTTATGTTGGGCTACATAATTCTGAAACTTCAAAAGCAATAGCATCAGGGCTTGATGAAATGCTTAAAGAAGTAAAAAAAAATGAAAATAACAACCAAAAATCATAAAGTGTAAAAACTATAAAAATTTATTTGCTATTTTAAAATGTATGATATAAAATATAATTGTCTACATTGTAGGCAATAAAACAAAAATTTAAGGAGCAGAAAACATGAAAATTTCAGACGTAAGAGTTCGTATTGTTAAAACGGACAAGAGCAAAATTAAGGCAAGTGCTTCTATCACCATTGATGATTGCTTTGTTGTTCATGACATCAAAGTAATTGAAGGTAATGAAGGCTATTTCATCGCAATGCCAAGCAGAAAAACACCAGATGGTGAATTTAAAGACATTGTTCATCCTCTTAACACTGAAACAAGAGAGATGATCAAAGAAATCGTTTTGAAAGCCTTTGATGAAGCAAAAGCAAGTGCAACTGAAGCGTAATTTTCTACTCTTGCAATAGATTTACTGCTTAAGTGATACTTCAAAACCAAAAACACACGGAGTTCCGTGTGTTTTTTTATGTAAAATAATGTCAAAATTTACTTTTTTTATTTTCTAAAAAATATAGCATATGTTATAATGACGGTGAAAATTGGAGCCAATATGAAAAAAAAAGTAAAAATAAATAAAAATCAAAAAAAATCAAGAAAAAATATGGGAGTGTTTTCTCTTCTTTGGAAGGTAACTTCACATAAAGAAAAAATTCATTTTGCATTGCTTATGTGTTTGGGTGTTATTGCGTCAATGGCAGTGCTTATTCCAACACAGGTTATAAGCATAATAATATCAAAACTTTCGGGTGAATCTATTCAGATTTTTGGTTTAACGCTTTCAAATGAAATTGGCTATGGAACAATTATTATTGTTGGTGCAATTATAACTTTTGCAATGAGAATAATATCAACGTCTTATGACCTTTCAATCGAAAAATTAATAAAAAAAGTGGTTGCAAATCTTCGAAAATATACCTATGATTGGCTTGTTACACCAAGAAAAAACATGGATTTGAAGATGACGCAAGGCGATGCGATTTATAGGCTTAATCAAGCACCAGACATGGTGACTGATGTCATTGTAGACTTTTTCACAACAGTTATTCCAAGTGTGTTATCTGCAATAATAGCCTTTGTTTACATAATATTATTAGACTTACAAACAATTCCAGTTTTGCTTGTCGGAATTTTGCTTGTTGCACTCTGCGTTTTTGTTAGAGCAAAAATTGAAAGACACATATCTTTTAGAACAGAAAAGGCAAAGTCTTCACTTTCAAGTTCAATTGCAAACAGCATAACAAATTTGCCATTAATAAACCTTTATAAGTCAATGCTCTTTGAATCAAATTTATTTTCAAATAGGGTAGATAATTTTTATACCGAACAAAAAAGACAGATAAATTTAAGGTGGGCGTATTGGTTTTGTGTTAGAATACTTGAAGTAGCGGCAACCTTTGCAATAATTTTTCTCTGTGCAAGACGAATTTATCTCGGAACAATGATTGTTGGAAACATTGTCATAATTGCAAATTATGTTGCTCAAATTTTCTCACCAATTCAAACCATTGGCTATTTTGCAGCAAGGTGGATTCAGTGTTCGGTTGCTGTTGACAGACTTGTTGAGTTAAAACCTGAAGAAAGGCAATTATTGCCACAAAAACCTGAATTTAATGAAGAAATAAAATCAATTGAACTTTCACATATCTGTGCAGAAAATAGTGGAGGATTTAATTTAAACAATGTAAATTTAAAGTTTGAAAAGGGCAAACTTACGGTTGTTACAGGTGAAAGTGGTTGTGGAAAATCAACTCTTATAAAACTATTATGTGGGCTTTGTGAGAGAACAAGTGGCGACATTATTATTAATGATAAAAATAAAATTTTTTCGACTTACCTTGCAGTGAACAGAATGAGTGTTTCAATGCAAGACGCCTATATTTTTAATCGTGATGTTAGGTTAAACATTTTGTATCCAGATGGAAACATTGATGAAAGTGATTATTCAACTGTTATTGAGGATCTTTCACTTGGCGGTGTAATGAAACGAAAATATAATGAAGAAAGCGAACACAATCTTGAAAATATGCTTTCGGGCGGAGAGAAAAAGCGTATTGGAATTTCAAGGGCTCTTATCAAAAAAGCAGATGTATACATTTTTGATGAGCCAACTAACGACCTTGATAACAATAATGCAAACAAGGTAATAAACAGCATAATAAAACTTAAAGACAATGCAATAGTTATTGTGGTGACACATGATGACAGGGTTAAGGCAGTTGCTGACCAAATGATTTATTTTAAAGAAAGAGGAGTTATTGAAAATACAAATTTAAATGAAGTTAGCGAGTGAATTAAAAGTTAAAATAGGCTATAACAAAGATGATATTTTTGAAGCAATAAAAAAGAAATATCATATTTTTCCCGATGAAATACTTTCTTATGAGATAATAAAAGAAAGCATTGACTCTAGAAAAAAGCCAAATATTCAAATTGTTTTAAATGTTGGCATCAAAGTCAAAAAATCGGCTTATAACAAAGCAAAAAAATTAAATGATATTTTAGTTGATAGAACAGGTTTGAGTTATAATAAGGTTAATTTTTCAGGCAAAAGGCCAATAGTTGTTGGGTTTGGACCAAGTGGAATATTTGCAGGGCTTGTTCTTGCACTCTCTGGCTTTAAACCAATTATTCTTGAACAGGGCAAAAGTGTTGATGAAAGGCAAAAGGATATTGACAAATTTTGGCAGGGCGAAAAACTTAACGAGTTTTCAAATGTTCAGTTTGGTGAAGGTGGTGCGGGCACTTTTTCAGACGGAAAACTACTATCTAATGTTTCAAATGCTTACACAAAAAAGGTTATAAATGAATTTGTTTTATGTGGTGCACCAAAAGAAATTTTGTATGCTGGCAACCCTCATATTGGCAGTGATAAGCTTAAAGATGTTGTTAAAAATATGCGAAATAAAATAATTTCAAATGGCGGTGAAATTTTGTTCAACACCACCTTTGATAGTTTTGAAATGGAATGTGATAAGATAACAAAAGTTAATGCTACAAATGTTTTAACAGGCGAAAAATTTGTTTTTAAAACAGATGCACTTATTCTTGCAACAGGTCACAGTGCAAAAAAAGTTTATGAATTTTTGAAGGATAAAAATTGCAAAATGAAACCAAAACCATTTGCTATGGGTGTTAGAATTGAAGGGCTTCAAGAAGATATAAATAAAGCACAATATGGCGTTATGCAAAAGGGTCTTCCAAGTGCTAATTACAAACTTGTTACTCATCTGTCAAATGGCAGGTCAGTGTTCACATTTTGTATGTGCCCGGGTGGGCAAGTGGTTGCATCTTCAAGTGAAAATGAAACGATTGTAACCAATGGCATGAGCAATTTTGCTCGTGATGGAAAAAATGCAAACAGTGCAGTTTTAGTTAATGTAACGCCAGAAGATTTTTCTTCAAACGATGTTCTTGCAGGTATGCACTTTCAACAAAAATATGAAAAACTTGCTTTTGAACTTGGTGGGTCAAACTATCATGCACCCGCCGAAAGAGTAGAAGATTTTTTGAAGGGAGAAGAAAGTCCAACAAAGTTTTCAAGCAAAATTATTCCAACTTATTTGCCGGGCATAAAGATTGCAAATCTAAAAAAATGTTTGCCAGATTTTGTTTATAAAAGTTTGGTTGAAGCACTTCCAATTTTTAACAAAAAGATTAAAAATTTTGCAGATAAAGATAATCTGTTAATTGGTGTTGAAAGTCGTTCAAGTGCTCCTGTTCAAATTGAAAGAGATGAAAATTTTATGACTAACTTGTCAGGACTTTTTGTTGCTGGTGAGGGCTCGGGGCATGCTGGTGGAATCACTTCAAGTGGGCAAGATGGCATTAAATGCGGTGAAAAAGTTGTTGAATTTTTAAAGTCTTTAACAAACTAAAAATCATTGTAAATGCTGAAAAAACAAGGTGTTATGTATCACATAACACCTTGTTTTTATAGCGCGCAATTAACAAAAGACGAATTTTTTTCATAAACTTTATTATGGAAAATTTAGATTTAAAAAACATAAAAGGTAAAAGGTTTCATTTTATCGGAATTGGTGGCATAAGCATGAGTGCACTTGCTTTTATGTTAAAAAAAGAAGGTGCTATTATTTCAGGAAGTGACCTTCAAGAAAATCAAGAAATTAAAAAATTGAAAGGGGCAGGTGTGGCGGTCTATTCATTTCATTCTGCCAAAAATGTCAGGGGTGCAGACGCAGTGATTTATTCGTCTGCAATTCATGATGATAATGAAGAATTTATTTTTGCAAAACAAAATAATATACCTTTAATTAAGCGTGCCGAACTTTTAGGTATTATTGCTAATAAATATAAAACCATAATTTCAGTTGCAGGCAGTCATGGCAAAACAACAACAACTGCAATGCTTGCAGAAATTTTTATGCAGGCAAATCTTAAGCCAACCTTTCATATTGGTGGAGAACTTGTTAGCACCAATTCAAACTACAAAATTGGCAATAAAAAATTTTTTATAACCGAATCGTGTGAATATAAAGATAATTATCTTTTTATCAAACCTGATATTGCCGTTGCACTTAACATTGATGCCGACCACCTTGATTATTTTGGTTCACTTGAAGGGGTAAAAAAATCATTTTTAAAGTATGCCAAAAATGTAAGGCAGGGTGGCATACGAATTTTTTCTGCTGATGATAAAAATTCAAAAGAACTTGCATTTGATAAAAATCAAGCAACCTTTTCAGTTAAAGATAATGGTGCAGATATCTATGCAAAAAACATAAAAGAGTATAAGCCATGTTTCTATAGTTTTGATGTCTATTTTAACAAAACAAAACTTGGGAACATAAAGCTTAACATTATTGGCAAACATAACATTTCAAATGCACTTGTTGCAACACTAATATCAATAATTTGCAGAATTGATTTTGAAGTTATTAAGTTTTCACTAGAACATTTTTTAGGTGTAAAACGCAGATGTGAGTTTGTTTCAAATCGTGGTGGAGCAATGATTTTTCATGACTATGCACATCACCCCGAGCAAATTGAAAAAATGCTTGATTGTGGCAGAGAACTTGCTGATAAATCGGGTGGAAGGTTAATTGCAGTTTTTGAACCACACACCTATTCACGAACAAAATTTTTGCTTAATGATTTTGCAAAATCTTTTAAAAATGCAGATGAAGTTATCTTTGCACCTGTCTATTCAGCTAGAGAAGAAAAAAGTGCAGGTGTTGAGTCTGATGTGCTTGCAAATGAAACTCAAAAATATGTTAATAATGTTAAATATATTTTAACTTATAATAAAATTTTTGAACATTTATTATCTGAAATAAAAAGTGATGATGTTGTTATGATTCTTGGGGCGGGAACAATTGAACATTTGGCTGATATGTTTAGAAAATAAAAATAATCAAAAAGTTGTCAGGGGTTTGAAACAAAATCCTAGATTATTTGTTATAATTTGAGTGAGCGAAAGGGGCGTGGGTTAATTGTTAAGAAGGGAGTAAAAAAACTCTCTTTTTTTATTAAAAAATTTTGTAAATAAAAATAAAAATATTGACAAAGTTTTTATGCAAAATTATAATAAGGTAGAAAACTAGAAAATGCGTTTGAGATTAGACACGCTTTTTGAATAATATCTTTAAGAGAGTTTGCGGTTGGTGAAAGCAAATAAGTAAAATCAAAAAGTATCACTAGTCGAGCAGAAACGGCGAACAAAGGTATCTTTAAGTAGTTGTTTACGGGGACTGACCGTTAAAAAGGTGGTGTGTGTTGGCACATTCAAATATAAGTGGTAAACTCGAACCTCAGGCAAATGGGAAGTTTCTTATATTTGCTTGGGGTTTTTCTAGTTTAATAAAAATAAGGAGAGAGCAATGTATAAAAAGGTAGACACTAAACTTGATTTTGCAAATCGTGAAAAAGATGTCGTTAAATTTTGGAAGGATAACGATATTGTTAAAAAAATGATTGAAAAAAATAAGGGCAAAGAGCCTTACACATTTTATGAAGGTCCACCAACAGCAAATGGAAAGCCACACATTGGGCATGTTTTAACACGAACAATTAAAGATGTGTTTTTGCGTTATAACACAATGAAGGGCAAGGATATTTTGCGTAAGGCAGGTTGGGATACCCATGGTCTTCCAGTTGAACTTGAAGTTGAAAAAATGATTGGCTCAACTGGCAAGCAAGATATTGAAAAATATGGTGTTGAACCATTTATTGAAAAGTGTCGTGAAAGTGTTTGGAAATATAAGGATATGTGGGAACAATTCTCTGACCGAATGGGTTATTCTGTTGATACCACAGATGCTTATGTAACCTACACCAACGACTATGTTGAAAGTGTTTGGTGGAGTTTGGCTGAACTTCACAAAAAAGGTTTGGTTTATAAAGGTCACAGAATTGTGCCATATTGCCCAAGATGTGCAACAAGTTTGTCGAGTCATGAAGTCGCTCAAGGCTATCAAGATGTTAAAGACAGAACTGTTTTTGTTAAATTTAAAGCACTTGACGAAGATAATACCTATTATTTGGCTTGGACAACAACTCCATGGACTCTTCCTTCAAATGTGGCTCTTTGTATGAACCCTGTTGAAGATTACTCAAAAATCAAAGTTGGTGATGAATATTATATCATGGCAAATGCTTTGATTTCTTCACTTTTTGAAGATGGTGAATATGAAGTTGTTTACACCAAAAAGGGTAAAGAATTTGAAAGAAGAAAATATGAACCACTCTTTGATTTTGTTAAAGACAAATATGAGAGCAGTGCTTGGTATGTTGTTAATGCAGACTATGTAACACTCACTGATGGCACAGGTATTGTTCATATTGCACCTGCTTTTGGTGAAGATGATAATAAGGTTGGCAGAGAGTATAATCTTCCTTTTGTTCAACTTGTTGATGAAAGCGGAAACATGTCAAAAGAAACGGGCAAGTTTGCAGGGTTGTTTGTTAAAAAAGCAGATGCTCCAATTATTGAAGAACTCAAAAATTCGGGCAAACTTTTAAAAGAAATGCAACATGTGCACTCATATCCATTCTGTTGGCGTTGCAAAACCCCACTTATTTATTATGCAAGAAGCAGTTGGTTCGTTAAAACCACAGCGATGAAAGACTTGCTTATTGAAAATAATTCAAAGGTTGATTGGCGTCCGCAAACAATAGGGGAAGGCAGAATGGGCGGATTTTTACGCTCACTCATTGATTGGGATATTGCAAGAAATAGATATTGGGGAACTCCTCTTCCATTCTGGGTATGTGAAAAGTGTGGAGAAATTCATTCAGTTGGAAGCATTGAAGAACTCAAAAAACTTGGTGGACTTTCAAGTGATGCTGAAATTGATTTGCACAAGCCTTATGTTGACAAAATTACATTTAAGTGCGAAAAATGTGGCGGAACAATGAGAAGAACTCCTGAAGTTCTTGACTGTTGGTATGATAGCGGAAGTATGCCATTTGCACAACTTCACTATCCATTTGAAAATAAAGACAAATTTGAAAAATATTTTCCTGCAGAATTTATCAGCGAAGGTATGGATCAAACTCGTGGTTGGTTCTATTCACTTTTAGCAGTAAACACACTTTTGTTCGGAAAAGCACCTTACAAGCGTTGTTTGCCACTTGGGCTTGTCAATGATAAATTTGGCAAAAAAATGAGCAAAAGCCTTGGCAATGTTGTTACCCCTTGGGAAGTGTTTGACACAGCTGGGGCAGATGCTGCAAGGTGGTATTTCTATATTTCAAATGCTCCTTGGATTTCAACAAACTTCAATATGGAAACTCTTGAAGACTTTGAAAGAAAATTCATGGGAACACTTTGGAACACCTATGCATTTTACATTCTTTATGCTGAAATTGATAAATTTGATGGTTCAAAACATTCAATTTATGATGTTAAACTTTCACTTATGGACAAGTGGATAGTTTCAGAATTTAACAAGCTAGTTAAAAAAGTTGATGAATTTCTTGCAGACTATGTTACTTGCGAGCCAACAAGGCTTATTGTTGATTTTGTTGATAGTCTTTCAAATTGGTATGTCAGAAGAAGCCGTGAAAGATTTTGGGCAAGTGGTGAAAGTGAAGATAAAATTGCAGCATTCACAACACTTAACTATGTTTTGGTGGGTCTGTCAAAACTTATTGCTCCATTTGTTCCATCAATTGCCGAACAAATCTATCAAAATGTTGTTAGAAGTGTTGATAAAAATGCTCCAATTTCTGTTCATCTATGTGATTATCCTGTTGCAGATGAAAGTTTGATTGATGAAGAATTAAATTTGGGTATGGAAACCGTGCTTGAAATTGTTGTGCTTGGCAGAAGTGCAAGAAACGCAAGCGGAATAAAAAATCGTCAACCACTTTCAAAAATAATTGTTGCAACAGCAGAAAAAATTGAACTTTCAAGTGAACTTATTCCACTTATTGCTGATGAACTTAACATTCAAGAAGTTGAATTTAAACATGATGCAAAAGAATACTTAAATTATGAACTTAAACCTCAACTTAAAATTTTAGGGCCAAAATATGGTTCAAAACTCGGCGAAATAAGAAAGTATTTATCAACTTGCGATGCTTGTGAAGTTGTTGACACAGTTAATTCTGGTAAAACTGTTAAATTCGACGCAAATGGCACTGAAGTTGAACTTTCAAAAGAAGACCTTTTGATTTCTCCAATAAGTAGAGAAGGCTTTTCAAGTGAAGGTGACGGAAAAGTAACAGTTGTGCTTTCAACAGAACTGACACCTGAACTTGTTGAACTTGGCTTTGTTCGTGAATTTATCAGCAAAGTTCAGCAAGCAAGAAAGGATAGTGATTTTGAAGTGACTGACCACATAATCATCTTTGCAACATCAACTAATGAAACAAACAAACTTATTGAAAAGTATTCAAAAGATATCTGTGCTGACACTTTGGCAGATAGTCTTTATATTGAATCAAAAGAAGATAGCAAAAAGGTTGATATCAATGGCGAAATTGTTGAGATTTCACTTGTTAAAAGACCATAGAAAAAACGAGCGATTTGCTCGTTTTTTTTACTTTATACATTTACATATATGTAAAAATGTAGTATAATATGTGCAAGGAGAATTTATATGACTGATACCTGCAAAAAAATTATTGAAAATAGAAAAAGTGTTCGATTTTTTAGTGATAAGCAAGTGTCTGATGAATGTATTTTAGATATTTTAGATTGTGCAAGGCTTGCTCCGTCAGCAAAAAACAGGCAACCTTGGAGATATTTGATACTAACTGATGAACAAAAAAATCAGGTTGTTGATATGTTTGAAAAAAAATTAATTGAAGAAAATTCTGAAGAAACGGGAATTGAAACGGTTAGAATTTTGAAGCAATCAAGCAAACTTGTGCTAGCTTTTATGGATTACAAAGAAATTGTTGCTCAAAATCATTGGCTTGAACCATATTACTTTTCAATGGGTGCAAGCATTGAAAATGCTTTGCTTCGAGCAACAGAACTTGGTATTGGTTCTCTTTGGATTTATGATATTTGTGTTATTAAAGATGAACTTGTAAAAATGTTTTGCCCTGATTATATGTTTATTTCTGCAATTTGTTTTGGATATGAAGGAAAAATTCTTCCAAGAGCAAAGAAAAAATCACTTAAAGAAATTTTAATTAAAAATTAAAGGAGAAAGTTATGAATTGGGAATCATTAAGAAAAGGTCAAAAAGCATTGCCTAAAAATGAAATACTTGCAGACTTATATTCGCTTAGCAGAAAAATTAAGGGAACAGAAGTAAACACAACGCTTTCGCAGGTTGAAGGCGTAGAAAAAAAGACTAATAAATATTCAAATCAGTTTTTTATGAATGCTTTTGGTCAAATTTCTTTTATATCAACTGGTTGCAAACTTGGGCAATGTTGTTTTTGTTCTTATGGTGCAAGCAGTGTTGAATTGACACCTAAAATTGTTGCTGAAGAAATGGATAAATTTAAAGTTTCTATTTTGGAAAAACAAAGGAAAGGTCAAGATATTTATGCTATTCTTTTAGATTCTGTTGGTTCAATTCTTGACTATAATGAATTTTCAAAAGAATGTCTTGATATTGTATTTGAAAAACTTGAAGAGATTTTAAAAGAGATTAAAACAATTGAAAGTGTGTCTTTTGAAACTCACTATCAAACTCTTGGCACTTATGATGAAAAAGGTAATTATGTTGCATCTAATGCAATTCAAAAATTAATTGAGTTCAAACAAAAACATAAAGATATTGGAACTTTTGTTATAGAACTTGGTTTTGAAAGTTCAAATAGCGAACTTCGTGACACACTTTTATTTAAAAATATAGATAATGAAACCTACAAAAAGGCCGTTGACCTGTTGCATCAAAATGGAATTGAGGTTGAAGTTAATGTTATGGCAACTCTTCCATTTTTAACACAAAAAGAGCAAATTGCGCAGAGTGCTCAAAGTATCATTGACGCACTTACATCGTATAAAGATGGTGGATTTGGTGTTGATTCGGTTACACTCTTTCCATTGAATGTAAGAAAGCATACTTTTTGTGATTATGTTTTTGACGTTCAGGATAATTTTAATAACAAAAATAATGTTAATTCACCAGAATTTATGCATAAAACTTTTCCAATTTGGTCTATGGTGGCAACTTTAAATGAATTAATTAAAGCAGGCAGAGAAGATTTACTTGAAAAAGTTAGCGTTGCTTGGTTTGGTGGAAGGCAACTTTCGGCTGATGCGTCAGAAGTTTATCCTGAAGATTGGGAAATTACTTATGATGATTTTGTTGAATATAGAAAAAATTTGAAGGGTGAAAACAGCAGGGCAAATATAATTAAAAGACTTGTTAAACACCCAAAATTTAAAGAATTTGAAGAAAAAGTTAAAAATCAAAAAGATTGTGAATTTTCATACATGGACAGGGCAGAATATATTCATAGATTAATATCTGAAATGAATATGCCTTATATCAGTTGTCCAAACTGTGAAATTGGTTTAGGTGAATAAAAAAAACAAGGAAATATTTCCTTGTTTTTTTACTCAATTGTTTCAGGGGCAGAGAAAATGTAGGCATCGTCAGAGTAGGTTTCAAGAGTTTCAATAAACCCATCATTATTTGGAAAATTGCAAATAAGCATAACTTATTCCTCCTTTATAAATTTAGTTTCTGCGAGAATTTATTTAATTATTCAAATTTAAAATAAAAAATGGACTTTTGAATGCAAAATAAAATTTAAAAAGACTTGACAATAAATAATTTGTATTATATAATTTCAATGCTTATGTTTTTAAGGAGAGATTGATATGAAAGAAAATGTACATCCAAACTATCACAGAGTAAAAGTTGTTTGTGCTTGTGGAAACACTTTTGAAACAGGCTCAACAAAAGATGGTGATGTTATTAAAGTTGATATTTGTAACAAATGCCACCCATTCTTCACTGGAACACAAAAAATCGTTGATGCTGGTGGAAAAGTTGAAAGATTCAACAAAAGATACGGAATCAAGAAATAGCTATTGCAAAGTGGTGCAGGCAGTTTTTGTCTGCACTTTTTAATGTGCATAAAAGAAATATATTCTTATGCACATTTTTTTTGGAAAAAATATGAATTATTTTGATTTAAGAAAAAAAATTGAAGAACAATTCAAACAAAATGGTATTGATGAACTGGCAGACATTGATTGGATTATGGTTGAAGTTCTTGGAATTAAAAGAAGTATGCTTCCATTTGTTAAAGAGATTTCGGGCAAAGACCAAGAAAAGATTATGAGTGCAGTTCAAAAGAGAGTGAAACATATTCCACTTGATTATATTTTTGGCAAATCTTATTTTTATGGCTATGAATTTAAAGTTGATAGAAATGTTTTGATTCCAAGGCAAGACACAGAAATTTTGGTTGAAAATATTGTTAAAGACATAAAAAGTAAAAATAAACCAGTTAAAGTTCTTGATATTGGAACAGGTAGTGGAGCAATTATTGTAACCATAAAAAAAGAAACAAATGCAGAGTGTTATGCAGTTGATGTCAGCAAAAAGGCACTTGAAATTGCAAAATATAATGCCGAACAAAATAATGCAAAAGTTGAGTTTATTGAATCAAATTTATTTGAAAATGTTCCGAAAATCAAGTTTGATTATATTGTCAGCAACCCACCATATATTGAAAGTGATGTGATAAGCACTCTTCAGGCAGAAGTTCGGCTTAATGAACCAATTCTTGCCCTTGATGGTGGAGTTGATGGGCTTGATTTTTATAGAAAGATAATCAATCAGTCAACAGATTATCTTACAAGTTCGGGAAAAATTTATTTTGAGATTGGTTATAATCAAGCAGAAATAGTTAAAAATCTTCTTGAAAATGATTACTCTCAAATTCAAGTCTATAAAGATTATGGTGGCAATGACAGAGTTATTGTTGCTCAAATAAAAAAATAGGTGAGTATATGATTGAAAGATTAAAAAAAATTAAAGAAAGGTATGAAGAGTTAACCAAAGAACTTATTGACCCAAATGTGCTTGCAGATATGCAGTCTTGGCAAAAGAAATCTAAAGAGCAGGCAAGTTTGGCTCCGATAGTTGAAAAGTTTGATGAATACGAGAAAGTTCAAAAAGATATGACAGATGCTGAAGAACTTTTGAAGAGCGAAAAAGATGCAGATATGATTGCCATGCTCAATGATGAGTTTTATTCAGGAAAAGAAAAGTTAAAAAAGATTGAAGATGAACTCAAAATTTTGCTTCTTCCAAAAGATGAGAATGATGAGGGCAATGTTATTGTTGAAATTCGTGCTGGTGTTGGTGGCGATGAAGCAGGAATTTTTGCTGGTGACCTTTTTAGAATGTATAACATGTTTGCTGATAAAAACAACTTTAAAGTTGAGGTTTTAGATGAAAATGTTGGCGAAAATGGTGTTATGAAAGAAGTTTCTTTTATGGTTACTGGAAAGGGAGCCTTTTCAAAATTTAAATATGAAAGCGGAGTTCACAGAGTTCAAAGAGTTCCCGTTACTGAAAGTTCAGGAAGAATTCACACATCAACAGCAACAGTTGCCGTTCTTCCTGAAGCAAAGAATGTTCAAATCGAAATCAATGAAAAAGATTTGCAAATTGACTACTACAGGTCGGGTGGTGCTGGTGGTCAGCATGTAAACAAAACTGAATCTGCAATTCGTATCACTCACATTCCAACTGGCATAGTTGTTGCTTGTCAAGATGAAAGAAGTCAGGGCAAAAATCGTGAAAAGGCAATGAACTGGCTTAAGTCAAAACTTTATGACTATTATCAATCACAAGAAGATTCTGCTTATGCAGAAAAAAGAAAACTTCAAGTTGGTGGTGGGGAACGCTGTGAAAAGATTAGAACATATAACTATCCTCAAAGCAGAGTAACAGATCACCGAATTAATATGACAATATATTCACTTGAAAACTTTATGAATGGTGATATTGGTGAAATGGTTAAGGCTCTTGAAATTGCTGACCAGCAAGCAAAACTTGCAAGTATTGAAGAATAAAACAAAGGTGTTATGTTTAGCATAGCACCTTATTTTATTTGCATTTATATAAAATTTATAAAATATTTTATTTATATTAGAATAAAGAAATTTTGATAAGAATTTATATGATTATAAATTTTATTTTGTATATTTACATAACTATAAATATATGTTATAATTTAACTATGGATAGAAGTTCAAGTAAGCCTTATGGTATGACTATGATTGAGTGGTTGGTTTACAGCGGAAACCTTGGTGAATTTAAAAATTCGCATGGGGCAGAAGGTGTTGCCTACTTTATTAATGATGAATTAATTTTGAAAAAATATTATAATCATATTGACATGGAAGATAAGGGTGGCTTTGATGAAGTTTTAAAAGAAATGTTCGTTCCTTATTGCAAGTCGATGATTGACCTTTATAACAGAGGGCTTAATGTTCCAAAGATTGTCGAATATCAAAAAGTTGCAGACAAGCATGGCATTGAGTCTTACTACATTTTGCAAGAGAAAATTAAAGGCAGAGAAACATTTAATATTGACCTTGAAAGGTTCTGCAAGAATGTTTATTATGATGAAAAATATGGGCTGGACTATGCTTTAAAACAAAAAGATGAACACCTTTTGCATGATATAATTTTAAGTTATATTGATGATTTTATTTTAGTTAATGAATTTATTGAATCGGCGGACGAAAGAGTTTTAGAAAAATTTATTATGGACGCTTATAACATCTATAAATTTTCAAAGGCGTCAGTTCCTGATGTTTCAGGCAGAAATGTTTTGCTTGATACAGCGAGTTCTAAATTTTCACATATTGATTTGTTTATGACTGACAGAAATAACGATAGCAGATTTTCAGCTGACGATTCAAAAACTAGATTGCAAATTTATAACAATAATGTGATTAAAGATATTATTAATCTTTTTAACTATAATAATTTTGAAACATTAAAAAGAGAACCTTGTTTTGTTGAAGCTGTTAAAAGTGACCCAGCATTTGCAAATGAAGTTGAGAATTATTTGAGTTCAAATATAAAGATGTGTAGTGCTGCAATTCAGAAGATGATGCGGGTAATGAAGAGATGTTTAAATAATCCAAGACTCAAAGATGACAGGTTATTTGCAATTATTTATAACAACTTAACAAAAATTTTTGGCAACGATAGTGAGAAGGCAAAAATTATTCAAATGACGGGATATTCAATTTAAAATGTTGGTGTTATGTTTAACATAACACCTTAATTTTTCAGCAATTATGCGGGTTTACAATAAAATTTGTTTAATAGGAAAATTTTATGAACGAAGTAAATTTTAATGATTATGATGCAATGCTTTTAAATTTAATTCCATCATTAAAACAATTTCCAAGCAAAAGTGGTGGCGAAGGAATTGTTTATTTTATCGATAAAAATTTTGTTGTTAAATCATATACTGCCATAGCAAAAGAAAACAATGTTCTTTATAAACAAGAGTTTTTTGAAATGTTTGACCTTTATTGCAAGGAATTAAAAAAATATTTTGAAAGTGGATATAAAGTTCCTAATATTTATTCGTGGATTCAAATCCCAAACATTAATAATAAAAATTACAAAGAAGAATATGATTATTTTTATTATATTTTAGAAGAAAGAGTTCATGGAAGAGAAATGTATTATGGTTTTCTTGAAGATATTTTTCCATTATGTAAATCGTTTTGTGGCAAAAGGGAATTTTTAGCATCAATAAATGAGCCAGAAAAGCATCAATCACTTATTAATGAAATTGTTAAAAGATATATGAAAGATTATATCATGATGAATGAATATCTTTCGGCTCTTCCTGAAAGTGAACTTGCTAAACTTTTAACAGACCTTTATCACATGATGCTTCAAGGGCAGTTTAGCATGCCAGATATTTATCCTTCAAACATAATTATTAATCCTAAAGAGATAAAGGTTATTGATAATGCAATTATTCGTGAATGCGATTTGGAAAAGTATAGAACAGACAAATTTATTCTTTGGCTTGTGGGTCTATTTAAATATAATGAAAATATTTCAAAACCAAAAGATAATAAACTTGTTTATGGCGACAAAAATCAAGATTACAGCAAATTTGATAAACTTATTCAAAAGAATATAAAAGAGTGCAAAAACACAATCATTAGATTTTTAACAATAATGAATTTGTATTGTGATAATCCTGAACTTTCAAACGAAGAAGTTTTAGATAAGATTTTTAATATTTTAACTCAAATTATGCCAAAGAGTGATGCAAATGATTGCATTAAAGAAATTAATACTAATTTTCAAATGTAAAATAAAAGCAATATATTTGTTGCTTTTATTTTTTTTATGATTGTGCTATAATTTTATTATGAATAGAGAAGAGTTGTTAAATAGAGTTAAAACGGAACTTCCAGAGTCGCCCGGCGTTTACATCATGAAAAATGAGGGCGAGGAAGTTATTTATGTTGGCAAAGCAAAATCTTTAAAACGCAGAGTTAAGAGTTATTTTGATAACACTCCAAAAACTCAAAAAACTTATGCACTTGTTTCAAACATTGACCATTTTGATTATATTTTAACAAATTCTGAACTCGATGCCTTTTCATTAGAGTGCAATTTGATAAAAAAATATATGCCAAAATATAATATTTTGCTTAAAGATGATAAGTCATTTCCTTACATAAAAATTGATATGAATGAAAAGTATCCAAGAGTTCAAGTGGCAAGGCGTCCAAAATCACAGAGTGGTGTTTTGCTCTTTGGACCATATGTTACGGGAACAAGAATAAGCGAACTTATGTCGCTTATTAAATCGGCGTATTCAGTTAGGTGGTGCAACACTAATTTTGACAAAAAACCTTTTTTGGAACGCCCTTGTGTGCACGGCGAAATTGGCAATTGCGTTGCCCCTTGTGTTTCGCTTGAAAATGCAAAAAAATACGACGAAGTGATTAATAATGTTATTGACTTTTTGAATGGCAAAACGGGCGATATTAAAAAGAAACTAAAAGAAAAAATGAATAAATTTGCGAGTGAACTTAAGTTTGAAGAAGCACTTGCTATTAGAAATCAGCTTAAATCGGTGGAAAACATTGATAAGGAATTAATAACAAGTCTTTCAAATGACAGCAATATTGATATTTTTGTTATAGCTGAACAAGATGAGGTTTATTGCATTAATATGATGATGATAAGAGGTGGCAAAAATGTTGGGCAAATAAATTTTCCAATAACCAATGTTGTTGGCGAAAAACAAGATATTTTGCTTCAATTTATTTCTAATCATTATAGTGAGCAAAGCATGCTTCCAAAAGAAATTGTGCTTGAAGAAATTTCTGAAGAGCGAAAGCAAATGCTTCAAGAATATCTTTTGTCTAATTTTAACAGGGTGGTTAAAATTGTTGTTCCAAAGATTGGTGTTAAAGTTGAGTTAATTCAAAATGCGTTAAAAAATGCAAAAGAACAACTTGTTCACTCTAAAGATAGAATTGAAAAGAGATATCAAATGACCATAGATGCTCTTGAAAAATTGAAAGAACTTTTGGGATTAAAACGACTTAAAAGAATCGAGGGTTTTGATATTTCAAACATTAGTGGTGAGTTTAGTGTTGCAAGCATGGTTGTGTTTGAAAATGGTGAACCAGCATATAAGGAATATAGAAAATTTAAAATTAAAACGGTTGTTGGAAGTGATGATTTTGCATCTATGTATGAAACGTTAACAAGAAGGCTTACTGATTATATTGAACAAAAGGAGAATTTTAGCAAACGCCCAGATTTAATTTTGATTGATGGTGGTTTTGGTCAACTTCATTCAGCATATAGGGCAGTTCAAGATTTAGGGCTTGATATTCCAATGATTTCACTTGCTAAACGAGATGAAGAAATTTGCACAACAAAATCAAATGAACCAATAAGACTTTCAAAATCAGACTATGTTTTAAGACTTCTTCAAAGAGTTCGTGATGAATCACACAGGTTTGCGATAACATTTCACAGAAGTTTAAGAGGAAAGTCGCTTAAAAGTTCACTTTCAGAAATTGAAGGTCTTGGTGAAAAGAAAATAAATTTGCTTATTAAACATTTCAAGTCAGTTGACGCAATTTCAAAGGCAAGCCAAAACGACCTTGAAAAAGTTGAAGGTATTGGTGAAGTTTTAGCAAAAACAATTTTTGATTTTTATCACCCAGATATTATTAAATAAAAAAGGGACTTTTAGTCCTTTTTCTTTTCATATTAAAATAAAAAAAATCATATATTTTTATATGGAAAAAAATAAAAAAAAGAAAGTTATCACAGTTTTAAAAAGAGTTTTTCTTTCATTGACTGTGATTATTTTAATTTGTGCTATTCCACTAATTAAACCATTTGGTGAAGATATGTCTGTTTTTTATAAAACCTTTGTGGGCAAAAAGAGCAGTTATCAAGGAATGATTGAAATTTGGAATATTGATACATTTGAAAGTGGAAACATTTCAAAAACAAAACTCCTTACAAATATTGCAAACAACTATCAAAAGAAAAATAAAGGGGTTTATTTTATGATTCGCAATGTAACTGAACAAGAATGTTTGAATTTACTTGAAAGCGGGGAATGTCCAGATTTATTTTCTTGTTCATATGGTGTTGCTGAAAAAATTAAAAATTATGTTAAACCTTATTCTTCTTCAGATTTTGATATCAGGCAAGAATTTATTGACGCAGGAAGTTTTAACGGGGAACTTTATGGTTTGGCTTGGAGCAGAGGGTGCTATTTTTTGATTTCAACAAAGGAAAAACTGCAAAAGGCAGGAGCAATTATTGATGGTGAAGAAAAAGAATTTTCACTTTTAGAAAATGCCTTGAGTTTGGGGTATGAAATAAAGAATAAAAATTCTACAAAAATAGTTTATTCTTTGGTTTTTGGTAATGGTAAATATCTTATGCCACAAGTTGCACTTAATTCATATAATAATGTAGGGTTAGGTGATAATAATAATTTTGCTTTAAATTCAAATAACATTAATCAAACGCAATATACTGCATATTCAAAATTTGTGGCAGGAGAAGCAGTTGTGCTTCTTGGTTC
Organism: uncultured Clostridia bacterium; assembly: GCA_944381185.1. Taxonomy (GTDB): domain Bacteria; phylum Bacillota; class Clostridia; order Christensenellales; family UBA1242; genus RGIG1681. The sequence continues at coordinate 95,666 of CALWKE010000001.1, read as the reverse complement.
AAATAGAGATGTTTTTCGTATGGAAAACAGAGTGAAAAATGGAAAGGTTAGTGATGTTATATATTATCCGCTATCAAAATTCACAGACCTTGTTCAATTTATGTTTATTGGTAAAAATGCTTCAGAAGAGAAGTTTGAAACCATTAATGATTTCGCTTCATTTATAACTGGCGAAAGCACACAAAAACTTCTTGCAAACTTTGGAATGCTTCCTGTTAATATGGCTGATGAAAACAACTATAATAATGGTATTATGAAAGACATAATACCTAAAATTAACGGTGATTTAACGCTTTATAATGTTTTTTTAAGTGAGAGTGAAATTACTGAACTTCGCCATAAAAATTTGCTTGAATAGGAGAGTTTTATGGAAAGATTAAAAAATTTTTTAGAAAAAAATGATATTGAGTTTGAACTCAATTTTGATGTAAGTCAAATTTCATCAATCAAACTAGGGGGCTTGCTTGATATTGCAATTTTTCCGAAAAGTGAAAAAGAGTTTGAAAAATTATTAATCTTTTTGTATAAGAAAAAGTTTTATTATAAAGTTATTGGAAATGTCAGCAATGTTCTTTTTATTGAAAATATTCATTATCCAGTTATTATTACCAATAAAATGAATGATAAAGTTGTTATAGATAAAAATGTGGTTAAAGTTTCAGCAGGAGTTTTAGTGTCAAAATTTTGTGACATTTTGAAAAAAAATGGGCTATCAGGTTATGAGGGTATTATTGGCATTCCTGCAACTGTTGGTGGAGCAATTATTAATAACGCTGGTGCTTTTGGCTACTCAATTTCTGATAAACTTAAAAGTATAAAAGTGTTTTTTAATGGAAAAATTTTTGATATTGAAAAAAAAGAAATAAAATTTGGCCATCATTATTCAAACCTGAAAGGATTAATTATTCTTTCTGCTACATTTTTGTTTGAATTTAAAAATGAATATGATATAATTTGCTTATGTAATGAATTTACATACAAAAGGACAAATTCACAGCCTAGTGGGCTTTCGTTAGGTTCTGTTTTTAAACAAGTTAATGGAAAATCGGCGGGGTTTTATATTGAACGAGCAGGGCTTAAAAATGGAAGGGTTGGTGGAATTGTTATTTCAAGCAAACATGCAAATTTTTTTGTTAATGACAAGTCAGGGTCGGTTTTAGACTTTTTAAGGCTTCTTGCTATCACTCAAAATTTAGTGGATAAAGAGTTTGGTGTTATGCTTGTTCCTGAAATTGAAAAAGTAGGTGACAAAAATGAGAATTTTAGCAGATTTTCATACTCATTCAAAGAATAGCAGATGGTTTCATGGCAAAAATACTATTGAAGAAATGGTTATTGCTGCAAATGAACTTGGGCTTGAAGAAATCGCAATAACAGACCATGGTTACAATCATTTATTTAGAACTGATAAGCGAAAAATTGCAGAAGCAAGAAAAACTGTTGATGAGATTAACAAGTGGTCAAAAACTAAAGTTCTTTTGGGAATTGAAGCAGATATTATTGCAGAAGATGGAACTATTGATGTTGACAATGAAACACTTTCTTATCTTGACATTTTGATTGTTGGCTATCACAGAATGATTAAAACAGATTTTGCAAGTTTTTGGGGAAGACAAGAAGATTCCGAGCAGGCTAAACAAAAAGCAACAAATGCTTTTGTTAATGCAATAAATAAATATCCTGTTACCATTGTGTCACATCTTGATTCAATTTTAACAACGGACCTTTATGAAATTGGCAGAGCTTGCAGTGAAAAAGGAGTTATGGTTGAGATTAATAACAGGCATTGTGATTGGGACGAGGACCAAATTAACGACCTTCTTGCAAGTGATTGTATGTTTGTTGTGTCATCTGATGCCCATAGAAGAGAAGATGTTGGAAATGTTAACCATGCGATGAATATTGTTAAAAAGTATCAAATTCCTAGCGAAAAAGTTGCAAATCTTGAGTTTTCTCATGACGAGATGAGTGATGATGATAAAGAAATGAATGTTTACTTTAGCATTTATAAACAAAAGTTGAGAGAAAAAGAACAAGAAGATAGAGTTAGAGAAGAGAAAAGAAAAACTGAATTTAGTGAACAACTTTCAGATGAAATGGAAAAGGCTCTTCAAGATATTGCCAGAGAAAAGGGGCTTAATTATAAATCTAAAAAATTAGACGAAGAAAGTGGTGGAGTTTCGTTTGGGCTTGAAAACAAATTGACGGTTGAAGAAGAAGACCTTATAAAACAGGCAAATGAATATATTCAAAATAACTCATTAAATGAATTTGATGCTCAAAACATGAAACTTGAAAATGATGAAATTAATTTGATAGATGAAAATTCAAGTGAAAATATTGAGCAAAATGATGTTGAAAAAGATAAACAACAATCAGATGAAGTTATAATTGATGATGAACCTGAAAAAAAATCTTTAACAGAAAATGAAGTTGTTGATATTTTAAACACTGCAAAACAAACTTCAGCAAAGCCAAAGAAAAATGTTTCATTTAACACAATTTCTATTGAAGAAATTGATGCTGGAAACAAAAAACAAGATGTGAAATCAAACAATAAACCTGCAAATAAAAATGATATTGCAGGCCTTGTGAAATCGGCTCTTGGTGAAAATAAAGAAGGTGTTGAACAAAAATCAACAACTAAAGTTAACTCAAAACAAAGTGAAGAAAACAAGAAAAAGGCAAAATCTAAATTTAATCCGCTATCTGTTTTAGATGTTGAAAAGATTAGTGATGATAAAAAATAAATATCTAAAAAACCAAAAAAATTGACAAATCTCAATCTCTTTTGGTTTTTTTATTGAATTGAAAATAAAAACATATTATAATAAACTTGAGGTGTTTTATGTCGGCTTCACAAGAAGTTAAAGACGAAATTATTAAGAAAAATTTATTCAAAAAAGAATTGAAGAGTTTGGTTCAAGGTATTGTTTTATCAGCCGGAAGTTTGATAATTTCAAATGGAGAACTTTCTTTTGTTGTATCTAGTGAAAGTGAAAATGTGATTGAATTATTAAAAAATAGTTTAAATTCACTTTTTGGAGATATTGAAATTGACATTATTAAAGTTTTTAAAAACTTTAAAAACAAAGAAAGATTTGAACTTTCGGTTGCAGGCAGTGCAAATGATATAATTTTAAAAGAACTTGCCGTTGTTAGCATTAATCAAGAAGGTGAATATCAGTTTTCAGATGTGTGTGACAGGGCTTTTATGAAAAACAAAGACAGTATGCTCGCTTTTTTGATAGGTATGTTTTTAGGTTCGGGAAGTTTGAGTGTTCCTCACGAAACAGAGGGTAAAAAAAGTTATGGCTATCACTTTGAAATTGATTTGACTTCAAAAAATCAGGCAGATATTGTTGCTGAAATATTGTCTAATTTTGATGTTTTTCCAAAGATAATTGAACGGGCTGAACACTATGTTGTTTATTTAAAAAATAGCGATATTATCTGTGATGTTTTAAGTTTGTTCGGTGCAACCAAATTTGTTTTAAAAGTTACAAGTGAACAAGTAAGCAGGGATATGAACAATATGGCAAACAGGCAAATTAATTGTATTTCTGCAAATATTGATAAGGCTGTTAATGCAGGAATTAAGCAACTTAATGCGATTGAAGTGATAAGGTCAACAATAGGTATTGAAAATTTGCCTGAACCACTTGCAGAAGCTGCACTTTCAAGACTTTCAAACCCAGAAGGAACGCTTAATGACCTTCTTCAAACTCTTGATAATAAGATAAGTAAGGGTGCACTTGCTCAAAGGTTTAATAAAATTATAAAAATTGCAGAAGAACTAGGAGAAAATGATGACAAATAAATATTCACCACTTCTTTATACTCAAAAAAATGGCTATAAATTCAAGCAGAGTGAAGACGGCAAGCGAATTTTAACGGAAATCAAACAAAAAAAAGTCGTTGTTCGTCCAAGACACGCTATGCGTGAATTTATTGATGAAAAGAATTTTGTTCATCTTCATTTGCATTCAGAATATTCACTTCTTGATGGGGCTACAAGAATTGATAGTCTTGTTAAAAGAGCAAAGGAAATGGGTATGCGTGCAGTTGCCGTCACCGACCATGGAAATATGTATGGTGCAGTAACTTTTTTTGATGCGTGCGTTGCTCTTGATGAAGCATATTACAAAGAACATGGGAAGCCTATTGTTAAACCAATACTGGGCTGTGAATTTTATGTTGCACACGATTACAAAGTTAAAGAAGGCAGGGAAAAGTTAAACCACCTTATTTTACTTGTTAAAAATGAAAAGGGCTATGCAAATATTGCAAAGCTTAATGCTATTGCATTTAGAGATGGGTTTTATTTTAAGCCAAGAATTGACTATGAACTTTTATCAGAGTACAGTGAAGGGCTTATTTGTCTTTCAGCCTGCATTGCAGGCACAATTCCACAACTGCTTTTGATGGACCAAGATGATGAAGCTGAAAAAATGGCTCTTAAACTTAAAAACATGTTTGCTCCGGGAGATTTTTATATCGAAGTTCAAGACCATAGTTTGAAAGAAGAAAAGTATGTTCTTCCAAAACTTTATGCACTTGCAAAAAAGATTGGCGTTAAAACTGTTGCAACCAACGATGTGCATTATTTAGATAAAGATGATGCAATTAGCCAAGATATTTTGATGTGTGTTAATATGCGTAAAACTATTGATGACCCAGACAGAATGAAATTTGATACTGATGAGTTTTACTTTAAGTCATATGACGAAATGAAAAAACTTTTTGATGAAGAGAGTTTGGCAACAACTCTTGAAATTATGGATAAGTGTAACTATAACTTCACTTATGGTCATTATTTGTTTCCAAGATATGTGCCTGAAAATGGTGATGACCCAATGACATTTATTCGAAAACTTATTGATGAAGGTGTTAAGAAAAAATATAAGGTTATGACACCTGAACTTCATGACCGAATTGAATATGAACTTGGTGTTATTTCAAGAATGGGCTTTATTGAATATTACTTAATTGTTTGGGATTATATTAATGCGGCAAGAAAAATGGGTATTTCAGTTGGTCCCGGAAGAGGTTCGGGTGCAGGTTCAGTTATTGCATATCTTATTGGAATAACACAACTAGACCCATTAAGATTTGGTCTTTTCTTTGAGAGATTTTTAAATCCAGACAGAGTTTCAGCACCTGATTTTGATGTTGACTTTGAAGATAGCAGACGTCAAGATGTTATTGAATATGTAAGGCAAAAATATGGCGAAAAGCGAGTAATAAAAATTATTACACTTGGTATGATGGCTGCAAAGAATGCTATTAAAGATGTTGGAAGGGTTCTTCGTGTTCCTTACAGTGAAACAGATAAAATTACAAAAGCGATACCGAACACAGTTAAAAGACCATACATATTAAAAAAAGTATTTGGATTTTATGAAGCCAAGCCAAAAGATAAAGATTATGGCGTTGATTATAAAGTGCCTGAACTAATTGAACTTTATAACAATAATCCGCAATTAAAACAGGTTGTTGATATTGCCATTAAACTTGAAGATATGCCAAGGCAGACTTCAGTGCACCCATGTGGTGTTATTATTGGTGCTGATGAACTTGATAAATATGTTCCACTTTCAAGGTCGGGTGATGAAATAACCACACAATATAATGGTGGTCAAATGGAACATTTGGGTCACCTGAAAATGGACTTTTTAGGACTCAGCAACCTTACTGATATCAAATTTGCCATTGAGTATATAAAAGAAAATAGGGGTATTGATGTTTCGTTTGAAGATAACACCTATGATGACCCTAATGTGTTTAAAATGATTGCATCGGGCAACACAACTGCAGTATTTCAACTTGAAAGTGGTGGTTTTCAAAAGTTTATGAAAGAACTCAAGCCAACTTGTCTTGAAGATATTGTTGCGGGAGTTTCGCTTTATCGTCCCGGACCAATGGACACAATTCCTGATTTTGTTCATAATAAGCATCACCCTGAAGATGTGACTTATGTTGACCCAAGGCTTGAACCCGTTTTGAACTACACATACGGCGTTATTGTTTATCAAGAACAGGTTATGAAAATTGTTCAAGTGCTTGCAGGTTACACCCTTGCAAGAGCTGATGCCGTTCGTAAAATGATGGGTAAGAAAAAACTTAAAGACCTTCAGAAAGAAAGGGAGGTTTTTGTTCATGGCTGTCCGTCTATTCTTGGAAAGCCTGCCGTTGATGGCTGTGTTAAAAATGGTGTGCCTGAAGATGTTGCAAATGCTCTTTGGGACAGAATGGAAAAGTTTGGTTCTTATGCCTTCAACAAATCACATGCGGCAGCATATTCTTATGTTACTTATCAAACAGCATATTTAAAATATTATTATAGACCTGAATTTATCACTGCGACTTTGAATAACAGAATTAATAAATCTGACGACTTAAAAAAATATTTAGCCTATGCAAAAAGTGAAAATATACAAATTCTTCCACCTGATATAAATGAATCTAAAACACTATTTTCAGTTAAAGGTGAAACGATTAGATTTGGTTTAAGTGCAATTAAAGGTATTGGTGGTGGAATTTGTGACATGATTATTAAAGAGCGTGAAACAAATGGCAAATTTAAATCACTTGAAAACTTTTTAACACGAACGGTTGATTTTGGTTTAAATAAAAGACTTATTGAAGGGTTTATTTATTCAGGTGCTTTTGATTCGTTTGGAAAGACTAGAAGTCAACTTATTGCGGTTTATGAAAATGCAATGGCTTGTGCTGTTAAAGATGCAAAGTCAAAGGTGTCTGGTCAATTTTCAATGTTTGGCGATATTATGGCAGAAGATGAATCTATTAAAGTTAATTACCCTAGCATTAAAGAATATGACACAATGGAAAAACTTAAGAATGAAAAGGAAGTTTGTGGAATTTATATTTCAGGAAGTCCGCTTGATGATTATCTGTCACAGATGATAAATTATAATTTTAATTCTTCTATGATTGAAACAGAGACAACCGAGATGACGGGTAGTGAAGACTTTGAAAATAACAGCGTAGAATTTTTAAGTGACCTTAAAGATGGTATGAATGTTGATTGTGGTGGAATTGTTACAAAAGTTCATAAAATTTTAAGCAAACAAACAAACAAACCAATGGCAATTATTACAGTTGAAGATATTTATGGTGAATTTGACTGTATGATGTTTAACAAACTATACGAAAAACTTGCTGATGAAATTAGAAACGACCGAATTGTTCACATTTCAGGAAGGTTATCAATTAGAGTTGGAGATAAACCAATAGTTCTCATTGAAAATGTCAATTTTTTAGATGAGAAAAAAATGGGCGGTAATGAAGTTGAAAAACCAAAACAAACTTCTTTTGGTGAAAACAAAAAAGAAGCCGAAAAGCCTAAAAAAGTTTACTTGAAATTTGACCTAGGTGATAAAAAACTGGTTTCAACTATTGGTGAGGTGCTTTCAGGATATTCGGGAAAGAGCCCAGTTATTGTTCAGCATAATGGAAAACTTTATGACCTTAAAATGTTTGTTGAACCATCAACATCTCTTAAGGCGGAAATTGCAGATATTATTGGCGAATCTAATATTAAAATTATTTAATTGAGTTCGTTTTAGTTGATTTTTTTCGTGGTTATGAATATTATTACTTATAAGGAGATTATTTATGAATACTATTGCAGTTTTAACAAGTGGTGGTGACAGCCCGGGTATGAATGCTTGCATTCGTTCAGTTGTTAGGTTTGGTATTGCTTCAGGGCTTAAAGTTTTTGGCGTTATGAGGGGTTACACAGGTCTTATTGAAGATGATATGTTTCAAATGACAGAAAGAAGTGTTGGTAATATTATTCATGTTGGTGGAACAATATTAAAAACAGCAAGATGTAAAGAATTTATGACAGATGAAGGTGTTGACCTTGCTGCTCAAAATCTTAAGGCTCGTGGAATTGATGGACTTGTTGTTATTGGTGGTGATGGTTCTTTTCGTGGGGCAAGAGAACTTGCTAAAAGAGGAATTTTGGTTGCTTGCATTCCGGGAACTATTGATAATAATTTGTTTTATACTGACTACACACTTGGTTTTGATACAGCCGTTAACACAGTTGTTGATTTAATTAATAATGTTAGAAACACATCTGTTTCACATGACAGAGTTTCAATTGTTGAAGTTATGGGGGCAGGCTGCGGAGATATTGCTCTTAATGCTGGGCTTGCATCTGGTGCTGATGTTATTTTGGTTCCAGAAGTTAAGTGGAGCATTGATAGTGTTTGTCAAAAATTGTTAAATGCAAAAAAGCGTAAAAAACAATGCAGTATAATTGTTTTGTCAGAACATGTTTGTGACCCTAATGACCTTGCAAAGATGATTCAAACAAAAACAGAGATTGAATGCAGAACTGTTATTTTGGGTCATGTTCAACGAGGTGGTTCGCCATCAACATTTGATAGAAATTTGGGTTCGATGTGTGGAGCCAAAGCAGTTGAAATGCTTATTCAAGGGGAATGTGGTGTTGTTGGATATAGAAATGGAAAAATTATCTATGTTTCAATTGAAGATGCACTTCATGGAACTCGTAAATTTGATATAAATAAATATATTTTAGCTCAAAAGTTAAGTTTTTAGTTTTTTAGCAAAATGCTTATAAAGTTAGATAAAATAAGGTGTTATGATAAACATAATACCTTATTTTATTTTAATATTTGTTATTTTTTGAAATGTTTTAATTGCATAAAAAAATTGTTTATGTTAAATTTGTTATGAGGATAAATTATGAAAGTTACAGTTGTTGGAACAAGTTGCACATGGTTCAAAAGAAATAATACAAGTTTTATTATTGATGATGATATTGTTTTTGATACACCCGATGGGGCATATAAAGATATAATAAATTATATTGATATTTTTAAAATTAGGTGTATTATTATCACTCATTTTCATACAGACCATTTTACTGATTTACATATTTTTACAACTCAAATTTTGAGACATGGGAAAGATAGAAAGGAAAAACTTCGAGTTTATGGACCGAAGGGAATTTTGGATAAACTTATTGAACTTAACAAACTTCATGTTAATGCAGATGATGAATGTTCAAAAGAAGAAGTTTTGAAAGCTGTTGATTTTATTGAAGTTTATGACGGAATGGAGTTTGATGAAGGAAAATATCACATAAAATCATTTAAAATGGAACATGGAAAACCTGAAACATTTGGATTTACTTTTTGTGAGAGAGATAGTGGGGTGGTTGTTGGGTTTTCATCAGATACTGCTCCATGTGAAAATTTAAATAAAATTATTGTTAGTTCAAATTACGCTTTTGTTGATTTTGCTTCGATGAAAAAGCATGATAAGCATATGTTTATTGAGCCATTTGAAAAACTATTAAGAGATTATTCTAAAACAAAAATTTATCCTGTTCACACTAGCGATGAAAATCAGAAATATGCAATTGAGCATGGATTTAATTATTTAAATGATGGGGATATTTTGAATTTTTAGAATAAAAAATAAAACAAAAAAGATGACAGAAATCTGTCATCTTTTTTTAACGATAATCTTTTCTAAAATTGATATTATGCCATACATAATACCCGATAAAATGCAGAGTATAACGATTGATGTCATAACAAGGTCAAGTTGGAAAACTTGTCCACCATAAACCAAAAGATAGCCAAGTCCAGCACTGCTTGATAGATATTCACCCATAATTACACCGACCCATGCCATACCTAAATTTATTTTTAGTGTTGCCATAAAATTAGGCAGGGTGGCAGGAATGATTAATTTTGTTAAGATTTGAAATTTATTTGCGCCCATAGAGCGAAGTAACATAATCTTTTCATTAGAAACTTCAAGGTATGCGTTAAGCAAGTTTATTGTTGTTATTACAACGCAAATTAAGATGCCCATTGTTACTATTGCTTTTGTTCCAACTCCAACCCAAATTATGATAAGTGGTCCAAGTGCTATTTTTGGCAAGCTGTTGAGTATTACCAAATATGGCTCTAAAACTCTTCTCAATGGTGAAATTATAAAAAGCAATATTGCAATAAATGCACCAATTGCGGTGCTTAAAGCAAAAGCTAAAACAGTTTCGTTGAGGGTTATTAAGATATGTTTAAAAAGTGTGCCATTATTATAAAGTTCTATGGTTTGGTTTATTATTCTTGATGGTGAAGATGTGATGAATGGGTCTGCCCAGTTTAGTTTTGCTGATAGTTCCCAAATTCCAAGCAGGGCAATAAGCAAAAGAAGTCTTGTGAAATGAACAAAAAAGGTTTTTGTTTTTTGAATTTTGATAAATTTTTGGTGTTCTTTTGAACCTAGAAAATTATTATTTTTTATTTTAATAAATTTTTTCATTGCAACTCCTCCCAAAGTAATTTAAAGTATTTATTGAATTGAAGGTCGTTTCTTCGGTCAAAAGGAGTTAATTTTTTATCAAAATCTAAATGGATAATCTTTTTTATTGTTCCCGGTCGTTTTGAAAGCACAATAACTCGATCACTCATTGCAACGGCTTCAGAAATATCGTGAGTTACTAGAATTGCTGTTTTATGTTCAGATTTTAGAATTGATGATATATCGTTTTGCACGGACAATCTTGTTTGATAATCAAGGGCAGAAAAGGGTTCATCTAATAAAAGCAATTTTGGACTGATTGCAAGTGTTCTAATTAATGATACTCTTTGCCTCATACCGCCGGAAAGTTCACTTGGCTTTGATTTTTCAAAACCTGAAAGTCCGTATTTTGTTATAAGTTCTTGAAGTTTGTCTTTAGTTAAGCAATTTTTGTTATGATTGATTTTTACACCAATTAATATGTTTTGTTGCACTGTTAGCCATTCAAAAAGGTTATCTCTTTGAAGCATATATCCAACATTTGTTGAAACTTTGGTGACCTTTTCGCCATCAAGTAAAATTTCGCCAGATGTTGGTTTTAAAAGCCCTGAAACCATTGATAATATTGTTGTTTTTCCACAGCCACTTGGACCAACAATGCTTATAAATTCACCCTCATTAAGTTTAAATGAAACATTTTCAATTGCCTTTGTTTCAGAAGTTAAAGTTTGATAGGTGAGATAGATGTTTTTTAGTTCAAGTAAAGTGTTCAAATGATTCCTCCTTTGGAGAAAAGGGCAATTAAAAGTATTTAAATTTCACTTGCTAATGTGTTATCAACCACCTTTGAAAACTCTACATCTTCAGTTATTGTTCCAGCATTTTTAAGAACACTTAAAAGTCTGTTAAATGAGTCTTTTGACATCACTGGGGAACTTGCCCAAGCGTCAATTTCAAGATATTTTTCAACAGCGATTGCAAGACCTTCTTCACTTGTTCCGTCAAAAGATGGTTTTAATGCCTTTGCAACTTCACTTGATGGCTGAGTGCTGATATATAAATATGCTTTTTTAATCGCTTTTAAAAAGTTTGATATTAGTTCTTTATTATTTTCAATAAAACTTGGATATGCCATGAAACAAGTATATGGAATTTCGCCTGAAAATTCACCAACTGAACCAACATAATAACCTTTGCCACTTGCAACATATTCCGAGGCAGTTGGCTCAAACATTGTGCAAAATTCTGCATCGGTTGAGTCAAAAACTGAAACCATCATATTGAATGCAGTGCTTGTGTCGAGTGTTACATTTTGCCCGTTATATATGCCATTTTCATTACAAATCCATTCAAATGTCATTGCAGGAAGTCCACCTTGCCTGCCTATTATTGCAGTTTTGCCCACAAGGTCAGTTGCATAGTTAAATGAAGTGTATGGCGTTTTTGATATTAAGAAACTTCCATCTTTTTTTGTGAGCTGACCGAATACAACAGGGTGGTTTGTGCTTCCTGATGATTCGACATAAACAACTGTTTCAGGACCCATGAGTGCAATGTCGGCATTTCCAGAGAGAAGGGCTGTCATGCTTGCATCACTTCCGCCACCATTAACAAGTTCAATTTCAATGCCATACTCTTTCATGTATCCAAGATTTATTGCAACATAAAGTGGAGCATAAAACACACTATGAGTAACTTCATTGAGTCTTATTTTTCCTGTGGATTTTTTGCTTGTATCTTTGCAGGAAATAAAACACAAACTGGTTGAAATGCATAAGACAAAAGCACAAATTAGTGTTAAAACTTTTTTCATTTTTCCTCCTTATTAATTTTAAGGAAACAACACGCTTCCTTGGTAGCCATTTTATGAGATATTTTACCTTTATGTTACGAATGAGTAAAAAACATTTTTAATTTTATTTCTTTTTTGATATAATTGGTTGTATGTAAGGAGATGCAATGATAAAAAATAATACTGCAAAATTTCCAAGATTTTTTGTTTATATTCTCTTGATATTAGCTGCCATTATGTTTATTGGCATGTTTTTTAGTGTTAACTTTGTTGGCATAACTTATTTTATTGCTCTTTTGGTTTGCATTGTGCTTCTTTTATTAGATAGGCGTTATGGAACAATTTTAACTAATTATAAATTGACATTTTTCTTGTTTGACTTAATAAACATGATTGCTGTTATTGCAATTATTTATTATGAATTTTTTAAACATACTTTTATTTTAAATTTGTTTTTAATTGAACTTATTATTGTTGAAGCATTTTTGTTTGCGGTGGATATTCTTGTTGTTAAAAATAAAAATATTTCAAAAGAAGGTTGTTTTTTTGTTAATGTTGTTAAACTTGGTTCAATGATTTGCATTTTGACATATTTTTATAAAGTGTCTACTCTTTGGTTTGCAATTGATGCTCTTATTTTTGAGATTGCAAGCATTGTTTTAAAAATTTATTTTAATTCGGTTAAATTTGGTAAAATCAATAAAATTGAAACAGAAAAAGAAAGTGAAATTATTAAAATTGAAACTAGAATACATTCAGCTGATGAAAGCGAAGAGGGAATTGACGAATGAGTGCAAAAGCTATTATAAAAATAATTTTTCTTGTTATTATAACCTTACTTGCTATTGCTTGTGTTTTATCAAGTAAGTTTTTTCCTGAAAGCAAGTATAAAAATCAAGCACAAAGAATTAGGCTTATCGTTCGATTTAGGTCGATTTGCTTTGTTATTATGCTAGTTTTACTCTTTATTGTGATAATTGTTAAATAAGGGAGGTTTTTTATGAAAATTTTACTTACTGGAGGACTTGGTTATATTGGTTCTCATACTGCTGTTGAACTTATAAATTCAGGCTATGATGTGGTGATTGTTGATGATTTGAGCAATTCAAAAATAGAAGTTCTTGATGCAATTAATGAAATTACGGGAGTAAAACCAAAATTTTATCAAATTGATGTGTGTGACAAACAAGAGCTTGTAAAAGTTTTTGAAGAAAATTCAAATATTTTTGCTGTTATTCATTTTGCAGGTTTTAAAGCTGTTGGTGAATCAGTTAAACAGCCACTTAAATATTATCGCAACAATATGGATTCAACTTTTACTCTTTTAGAAGTAATGGAGAAGTTTAATGTAAATAACTTCATTTTCAGTTCATCGGCAACTGTTTATGCAGTTTCAGAAGTTATGCCTATTGATGAGTCGTTTCCACTTGGAGCATCTAACCCTTATGGCAGAACAAAGTTATTTAATGAAAATGTGTTGATTGATTATCAAAAGGCGAACCCTGATTTTAATGTTATTTTGCTTCGATATTTTAACCCAATTGGTGCACATGAAAGTGGGCTTTTGGGCGAAGACCCAAATGGTATTCCAAATAATTTGATGCCTTATATTTGCAAAGTTGCAGTTGGTGAACTTGACCACCTTAACATTTTTGGAAATGATTATAAAACTAAAGACGGAACAGGTGTTCGTGATTATATTCATGTGGTTGACCTTGCAGTTGGGCATGTTAAAGCACTTGATAAACTTGTGAATAATAAAAATTATGGGCTTGGAATATTTAACCTTGGAACAGGTATTGGATATAGCGTACTTGATATTGTTAACACTTTTAACAAAGTTAATAGTAATCTTGTTAAATATGAATTTGCTGAAAGAAGACCGGGTGATATTGATAAAATGTATGCGTCGCCTAAAAAAGCCGAAGAAGAACTTGGTTTTAAAGCAACAAGAAATTTGGAAGATATGTGCAAATCAAGTTATGAATATCAAAAAAATCATAAAGAGAAAAAATAATACTTGAAATACTTAATTTTGAGGTGTATTATTTGACTATATTTATTTTACTAAAAGGATTTTAATTTTATGGAGCTTATGAATCATGAGGGAAGTTTTACTCCTCAAAACTTTGAAAAAGATATATATGAAAATTGGGAAAAGAAAGGTTATTTTAAGGCAAAAGTAAATAAAAATAAAGAGCCATTTACCATTGTTATGCCTCCACCAAATGTTACCAGCAAAGCACATATTGGCCACGGACTCGACATGACTTTGCAAGATATTTTGATTAGATATAAAAGAATGCAAGGTTTTGAGTCACTTTGGCTTCCGGGAACGGATCATGCGGCTATTGCAACCGAACACAAGATTGTTGAAAAACTTGCAAATGAAGGCAAAACAAAAGAGTCTATTGGTAGAGATGCGTTTGATAAAGAGGCTTGGAATTGGTATAACTTTTATGGTGGAGAAATAATTAACCAATTTAAGAAAATGGGTTTTTCTGCTGATTGGGATAGATATCGCTTCACTATGGACGAAAAGAGCACTAATGCGGTTTTAGAGGCGTTTATTAGACTTTATAACAAAGGTTATATTTATCGTGGAACTCGTGAAACAAATTGGTGTGTTAATTGTAAGTCAGTAATTTCTGATGATGAAGTTGTTTACAGTGATGAGCAGGGCTCAATGTGGCACATTAGATATAAATTTGCTGACGGAAGTGGACACATTGTTGTTGCAACAACAAGACCAGAAACTCTTTTTGGGGATACTGCAGTTGCTGTTAATCCTGATGATGAAAGATATAAGAGTATTGTAGGTAAAAAAGTTATTGTTCCACTTATAAACAGGGAAATTTCAATTATTGCTGATAGTTATGTTGAAAGTGACTTTGGTTCGGGTATGGTTAAAATTACACCAGCGCATGACCCAAATGACTACGAAGTGGGCAAAAGACATAACCTTGATGTTATTGAAGTTATTTCAAAAGATGGGTTTATGACAGATATAACGGGTGATAAATTCAAGGGTTTAAGTATTTTAGACGCTCGAAAGAAAACTGTTGAAGAACTTAAAGAGCAGGGACTTTTGGAAAGAATTGAGCCTTATACACATTCGGTTGGTCACTGCGAAAGATGTAAAACTGCAATTGAGCCAATGATAACAGAACAGTGGTTCGTTAAAATGAGTGAACTTGTGAAACCTGCAATTAAATGCGTTGAAGATGGTTCACTTAAAATTTATCCAAAGAGATTTGAAAAGAATTATTTTCACTGGCTTCGTAATATTCGTGATTGGTGCATTTCAAGGCAACTTTGGACGGGGCATAGAATTCCAATTTATTACTGCAAAGATTGCAAGAATGTTATGGCATCTAAAACAAAAGTTACCGTTTGTGATAAATGCGGAAGTGCTAATGTTTACCAAGACCCAGATGTTTTAGACACATGGTTCTCTTCTGCACTTTGGCCTGTTACAACTCTCGGTTGGCCAGAAAAAAGTGCAGACCTTGATTATTTTTATCCAACATCAGTGCTTGTTACTGGTTTTGACATTTTGACCCAATGGGTTACAAAAATGGTTTATATGGGCATTGAATGTAATGGCGATGTTCCATTTAAAAATTGTTTAATTCATGGACTTGTTCGTGATAGCCAAGGCAGAAAGATGAGTAAAAGCCTTGGAAATGGTGTTGACCCACTTGATATTGTGCGTGACTATGGTGCGGATACATTAAGGCTCGCACTTGTTAAAGATATGGCAATGGGTATTGATACAAGGTTTAGCCAAAACAAAATTGATGATGCAAGAACATTTATTAATAAAGTTTGGAATGCAAGCAAGTTTATTGCAATGCATGAAGAAGATATTGATATTCTTGATATTAAAGATATTGAACTTGATGATACGGGAAAGTGGATACTTTATAAGCTTAACGAAATAACTAAAAATGTTACAAAAAATCTTGATAAGTTTGATGTTGGTGTTGCACTTTCAAATATTGTTTCATTCACACTTGATGTGTTCTGTGATTGGGCAATTGAACTTTCAAAGCCTGCAATTTTTGAGGGTGGAAAGAAAAAGCAAAATGCAGTCAGTGTGCTTGCATTCGCCTTCAGTCAAATTTTGAAACTTTTGCACCCATTTATTCCTTTTGTTACCGAATATATTTATGAGAGAATAAAAGTTCAAAATAGAGCAGAGAGTTTGATGATTTCTAATTTTGAAGATACATCTGCTTTTAAAAAGTTTGCAAAGTCTGCAGAAAAAATAAATGAGTTAATTTCACTTATTGTTGAACTTCGAAAATTTAAAATTGATAATGGCAAAAAGTCATCTGAAAAAGTTGAGTTTGTTACTGCAAAATCAAATTTTGTTGAAGAAAATAAATCTGTTATTGAAAAAATGGCAAATGTTAAACTTATGTTTGATGAAAAGGCTCAAGGTAAAACGCTTATTCATGGCACAGGGGAATTTGTTTTAAAAGAAGAACAGGTTGCAGTTGAAGAACAAGTTGCAGTTTTAAAAGAGGCAATAGGCAAGGTTGAATTTGAAATTAATAGAAGCAAGAAGATGCTTGACAATCCTAATTTTGTTGCGAAAGCACCAGCAAGCCTTGTTGAAAGTGAGAAAGCAAAACTTGCTAAAAATGAAGAACTTCTTGCACAATACAATGAAAAACTTAATGGTTTAAAGTAAAAATTCAAGGTATTATGTTTTACATAATACCTTATTTTATTTGAATTTATGTGAGTTTTATAAAAATAATAGATTTAATTTTAATGTAATTTAAAAATCTTTATTTAAAGAATTTTCAGTTGAAAAAGAGTTTATTTTATGCTATATTTGTTGCATTAGGAGAAATTTATGGAAGAGAAAAAATACACAATGGCAGAACTTTTGGCAGAAGAAGATGAAAGACTTAAACGAGAGGCAGAAGAAGCAGAAAGGCAAAGACTTATTAATGAAGAAAATAAAAGACTTGAAAAAGAGCGAAAACATCAAGAGTATTTGGCTGAAAAGGAACGCCGTCATCAAGAATATTTGGCAGAGAAAGAGAGAAGGCATCAAGAATGGCTTGCAGAAAAAGAGAGAAGAGCAAACACTTTTGAAGATAAAATGCTTACATGCAAAAAATGTGGAAAAGAATTTTTGTGGAGTGCAAGCGAACAGAAGTTTTTTAAAGAAAAAAGCTTTTTTAGACCATCAATGTGTAAAGAATGCAGGGCAAGCATAAAAGTTATTAATAATTTTCGACGAAGTTAAAATATTTTTATTATAGAAAGTGGCAATAAGTTGCCATTTTTTTGTGCAAATTTATTCTTGACCAATATCGAACAAATGTTCTATAATATATTTATGCAAGGAAATATTATGGAAAAAGGAAAAAATGAAACATATAAAAGCAATAAAATATTTTTGCGTGTGATTGCTGATATGAGCCCCAATAGGTTAGTTTTTCCACAAAAGATAATTTGGGAGGACGGAAGGGAGTTTATTATTCAAAAGGTCACCGATGTAAGGCGACAATTTGTTGCTGAAATTGGCGAACATTGCACTAAATATTACTGTGTTATTGATGGCAGATTTAAGGTGTTATGCCTTAATGATGATATGCGTTGGTTTGTTTTAACAGCAAAGTAACCATTCTATTAGACAAAATTCGACAAAATATTTTATTTTTTTCCTTAATTCTACATTCTATAAATGTATAATCTTTGCTAAAAAGACCAAAAAGATGCTAAAATTTTTTTGTTGCAAAATTGCAGAAAAAATAAATTCAAGGAAGTTTTTATGGAAAGAAGTATTAATTTACTAATTGCTAATGAAAACGAAGAAGATGCAAATCTTATTTCAGAAAAACTTACCAAAGAAAACAATTTAGCTACGATTGATAAAACTTCAAGTGGGCTTAAAGCAATTGAACTTGTTAAAAGCAAAAACTATGATTTAGTTATTTTAGATTTAGTGCTTGCTGAAGTTGATGGCTTTGAAGTTATTGAAGAAATTAAAAATTTAAATAAAAATACTAAAATCATTGTTCTTTCAGCACTTTCAAGTGACACATTTATAAAAAAAGCAATGAGTTTGGGCGTTGACTATTACATGCTTAAGCCTGCAAACCTTGATGTGCTTTCAAAAAGAGTTAAAGACCTTGTTGAAAGTGAACAGATAAGTTCAACAATTTCAAAAAATACAGATAAAGAAATTGAAGAAAAGATTACTAATATATTTATTACAGTTGGTATTCCTGCACACATAAAGGGCTATCAATTTTTAAGAGAAGCGATAAAACTTGCTATGGAAAACCCTGATATAATTAATTCAATAACAAAAAAACTTTATCCTTCAATTGCCGAGCGTTTTGATACTTCAGCATCAAAAGTTGAAAGAGCCATTAGGCATGCAATTGAAGTTGCTTGGAACAGGGGAAAGATTGAAAATATTAATAACATCTTTGGATTAACTGTTTACTCAAATAATGAAAAGCCAACAAATGGTGAATTTATTGCACTTGTTGCAGACAAGATGTTGCTTGATGTTTAAATTATAAAAGGCATAATTTTATGTCTTTTTATTTTGTTTAAAAAGTTCAAGTACGGTAAATATAAAATAAGCAAGTTGCTTAAAATTTGATAAATCATGGTTAAAATGATTGATTTTAATTAAATTTATTAGACAAAAACGCAATATTTGTATAAAATGTGATAGTGAGGTGCGAATATGGAAATTTATGTTAATAGCGAAGAAACTTTACTTGAGAATATTAAAAGAATTAGAGCAGCTCAAAAGAAATTTTCAACTTATACTCAAGAACAAGTTGATAAGATTTTTAGAGCAGTTGCCATGACTGCAAATGAACATAGAATTGAACTTGCAAAATTGGCTTATGAAGAAACCAAAATGGGTGTTATGGAAGACAAGGTTATTAAAAATCATTTTGCTTCCGAATATATTTATAATAAATATAAAAATGAAAAAACGGTTGGAATTATTGAAGAAGACAAGGCTTATGGCTATGCAAGAGTTGCTGATGCTATTGGAATTGTTGCGGCTATTGTTCCAACAACAAACCCAACATCAACAGTTATTTTTAAAGTGCTTCTTGCAATGAAAACAAGAAATGGCATTATTATAAGTCCACACCCAAGGGCTAAAAAGTGCACAATTGAAACGGCTAAACTTTTGCTTGATGCTGCTGTTAAAGCAGGGGCTCCTGAAGATATTATTGGTTGGATTGATGAGCCAACTTTAGAGTTATCTTCACTTGCAATGAAGTCTTGTCATATTATTCTTGCAACAGGTGGACCATCTATGGTTAAGGCGGCTTATAGTTCAGGTAAACCTGCCATTGGTGTTGGACCGGGCAACACACCTGCAATTATTGATGGTTCGGCTGATATTTTGCTTGCAGTTAACTCAATCATTCATTCAAAAATATTTGACAATGGTATGATTTGTGCGTCAGAGCAAGCAGTTTTGGTTGATGAAACTATTTATGATGAAGTTAAAGCAGAATTTATTAGAAGAAATTGTTATTTTTTAAATGATGAAGAAAAACAGAAACTTGAAAAGGTTATGTTTAAAGAAAATGGAGCATTAAATGCTGAAATAGTTGGTAAGTCAGCAACAACAATTGCTGAATATGCTGGAATTAATGTTCCTGTTGGAACAAAGATTTTGATGGCTGAAATTACAAATTATGATGCAGATGAAGAAAATTTGGCAAAAGAAAAGCTTTCACCAGTGCTTGCATTCTATAAATATGACACATTTAAAAATGCTATCAAAAATGCAAAAATATTGATTAAAGAAGGGGGTTATGGTCATACATCTTCGCTTTATATCAATGTTGCAACAGAACAAGAAAAACTTGCTTATTATGAAGACAAGATGAGAACTTGTAGAATTTTGATTAATACTCCTTCTGCTTTTGGTGGAATTGGTGATCTTTATAACTTTAAACTTCCACCATCACTCACTCTTGGTTGTGGAACTTGGGGTGGTAACTCTGTTTCAGAAAATGTTGGTGTTAAGCACTTACTAAATATTAAAACAGTTGCAATTAGGAGGGAAAATATGTTGTGGTTAAGACTTCCAGAAAAAGTTTATTTTAAGCGTGGTTGCTTACCAGTTGCTCTTAATGAGCTTAAAACAGTTTTAAACAAAAAAAGAGTTTTTGTTGTTACAGATTCATTCTTATTTAATAATGGTTATGTTAAACCGGTTATTGAAAGATTGAATGAAATGGATATTGATAATCAAGTGTTCTTTGATGTTCCATCTGACCCAACACTTTCATGTGCAAAGAAGGGTGCTGAACTTATGCGAAGTTTTAAACCAGATTGCATTATTGCAATCGGTGGTGGTTCTGCAATGGACGCTGGCAAAATTATGTGGGTTTTATATGAACACCCAGAAGTTGAATTTGCTGACATGGCGATGAGATTTAGTGATATAAGAAAGAGAATTTATGAGTTTCCAAAAATGGGCGAGAAGGCATATTTTATTGCTATTCCAACAAGTTCGGGAACGGGTTCAGAAGTTACACCTTTTGCAGTTATAACTGACGACGAAACAGGTATAAAGTATCCACTTGCTGACTATGAACTTTTGCCAAAAATGGCTATTGTTGATACCGATATGATGATGAGTGCTCCAAAGGGGCTCACTGCTGCATCTGGTATTGATGCTCTTATTCATAGTTTAGAGGCTTATGTTTCAGTTATGGCTTCTGATTATACTGACGGCTTGGCACTTCAAGCAATTAAAATTATTTTTGAATATCTTCCAAGATGTTACGAAAATGGTCAGGTTGATTATGAGGCTAGAGAAAAGATGGCAAATGCTGCAACTATGGCTGGTATTGCGTTTGCAAATGCATTTTTAGGTGTTTGCCACTCACTTGCACACAAACTTGGGGCGTTCCACCATATTGCACACGGCATTGCAAATGCACTTGTTATTGATGATGTTATTCGTTTTAATGCAAGTGAAGCACCAGCAAAAATGGGAACATTCCCACAATATGACCACCCAAAAACCCAAAGAAGATATGCTGAAATTGCTGAAATGCTTGGGCTTGGTGGAAATGATGATGCTGAAAAAGTTGAAAACTTAATCAAGGCTATAGACGAACTTAAAGAAAAAGTTGGAATAAAGAGAACAATCGCTGAATATAATGTTAGTGAAGAAGACTTTTTGGCAACTCTTGATGATATGAGTCTTAAAGCATTTGATGACCAATGCACAGGTGCAAATCCAAGGTATCCACTTGTTAGCGAACTTAAACAAATTTATCTTAATGCTTTCTATGGAACATTTGGAAAGGATATAAAATAGAAAATCAAATTAAAAATAAAAGGGTAGCAGTGGCTATCCTTTTTTATTAATACAATAATATAGAATTTTCTATAAAATAAAGTGTTGATAAATAAGATTTTTTTATAATTACAAACAAATATTTAATTGAACACTTATATTCGTTATAAAGAGTTGATTTGTTTGAATTTGATTTAAATTCAAATAAAATAAGGTGTTATGCGAAACATAACACCTTATTTTTATAATAAAAAAATGTGCCAAACACACTTTTTGTGATACAGCACCGAAGTGGTAACCAAGTAGCCGGCTCCTTTAAAGCTACCCCAAGGCACATAGAAGATTTTGTTTAGTGCTGCTGCGGTCAGGCTCTGACACGGTTCACAAAGTTCTATTGCTTGGGACCTTAATATCAACACTGCTTGCTTGGTGCAACCTTCCATACCATACCCCTAGAAGTGCGGTCAATCCTGCTATGGTAGATCTCAGGTTACAGGGCACTACCAGCTCCCCATTTAGTTTGGCACAAATGTATTATATCATAATTTCGCTTAAAATCAAGCAAAAGATTTAGAAAATGTATTTTATTGAGTTTAATTTTGTGTTATAATGAACGGAATAAAGGGGAATTATGGATAGTTTTAGATTAAAGCCAAACGAAATGATGTTTTTTATTGATTTTAATAATACTTTGGTTGACTATGAAAATGAATATGATTCAAATTGGTATTATAGTGATCAAAATTATATGTTTTGGTTTAGAACACAAAGAGCAAGACTAACGAAGGCCCTTGTAGAATTCGAGAAATTGACGGGGCTAACGCCTGTTATTTGTGTTATAACCAATGCTAGTTCTAATATTGTTGATGGAAATAATGAAACGGGCATATTTAATGACTTATATATGACGTTTCTTGATAATCCACACCTTTCTAATTTTAATGAAGAACAGATTAAAAACTATTATGACAGGTCATGTGAAAAATATTTTAAATATTTGATTTATCGTGATAACGATGTTTTTTATAAAATTAATCCTTTTGCCAATAATTTATATGAGACCTATACAAGGGTACCATTTGATGAAAAGGCGTTAAAAATTAGGCTTTCACCCGAATTTAAAAAGAGAGAAAGCGTTGAAAGAATTATGAGTTTTGTTGACCCTAAAAGGGATACTTGTAAATTTATTTTATTTGCAGGTGACAATATTAAAGATGACTATCCTATGAAGGAAATTGAAACACCTGAAGGTGTGTCTAAAATTTTTATCAGACCAAAGCGTGCTCAAAAGGTCACTCCTGAAATTATGAGAGAATTTGCAGAGGCAAAGGGTGAAACTTTTTCTTTAATAGACACAAGGTCAGGCAAAAGAATGAAACTTGTTGACCCCGGCAATTTTGAGTTTTTGCCTGAAAATGAAAAGAAAAAGATATTGGACTATTCAAGTGGTGATATTATTCTTTTAACTCAAAAAAATAATCGTGGGCTTGTTGATGGAATAAACGAAGCGGGAAAAATTATAGCAAAACAGAAATCTGGTGGACAAATGGGCGAATAGTCGCATAATTTATTTTGAAAAACTGCAAAGTTTTGTTATTATTAGTTTGAGAGGATTTATATGGAAGAAAAAAACAGAAACGCCAATAGATTTATTGCAGCATATAACAGGCTTGACCAAGGGCTTCGTGATATTTATTCAATTAAGCGAAACTTGACCTTTTCAGATATGATAAGAAAGGTTGCAACGGTTAACACTGTTGTTAAAAAGTTTGAAGAAGACCTTATTGATTATGGAAGGCTTCGAAATGCTATTGTTCACAGAAGCAGTGATGAAATTATTGCTGAACCAAATGTTGACGTTGTTGAAAAACTTGAAAAAATTGCAAGGTTAATCAACACTCCACCAAGGGTTATTGAGTGCATTAAACCAAGAAATGTTTTTTCAGTTTCAGGCGAAACAAAACTTAAAGATGTTGTTGTTGAAATGTCAAAATCAGGCTTTTCTGTTGTGCCTGTTTATATTGAGGGAACAATTGTTGGCGTTATCAACAGAAAGATGATTATTGATGCAGTTGGCAAATTTATTTCTCAAAACAAAGATATTGATGATTCTATTAATGAAGAAGTTTCAAAATGTTTGGATATTTTTACTGAAACAAGTCATTATGAAGTTGCACCAATAAGCTTAACTGTTGAAAATTTGCTTTATATGTTTCAGCAAAACAGAAAACTTTCAAGTGTTATCTTAACCGAAAATGGAAATTATACCGAGCAAGCACAAGCCGTTATTGTTAGTGCGGACTTAATTGACCTTAACACTGTGCTTGATAATTATTAGTGAGATATTATGAGATTAGCAAAAGATTGGAAAGATTATAAAATTATAGCAACTGGTGATGGTGAAAAACTTGAGGATTGGAAGGGTGTTATTTTGCTTCGTCCTGACCCTCAAGTTATTTGGCATGCAAAAAAACCTCTTTCTAAATTTAAAAATATTAATGCTTGGTATCATCGAAGTGAAACGGGTGGTGGGCATTGGCAATATTTGAAAAACACGCCAGATGACTGGGTGGTATCATATAAAAATTTGAAATTTTCACTTAAAACAATGGGGTTTAAGCACACGGGGCTCTTTCCTGAACAGGCATATAATTGGGATAGAATGATTGAACTAATTAAAAATGCAAACAGACCAATTAATGTTTTAAATTTGTTTGGTTACACAGGTGGTGCGACTGTTGCTTGTGCTTCGGCAGGGGCTAGTGTGTGTCATGTTGATGCTGCTAAAAATATGGTTGAAAGGTGCAAAGAAAATATTAGACTTTCAGGGCTTCAAGATGCATCAGTTCGCTATATTGTTGATGATTGCACAAAATTTGTTACAAGAGAAATTAAGCGTGGGCATAAATATGATGCAATCATTATGGACCCACCAAGTTATGGCAGAGGGCTTCATGGTGAAGTTTGGAAACTTGAAGATAATCTTCATGATTTTGTTAAACTTTGCACCGAAGTTTTGGTTGATAAGCCATTATTTGTGCTTATTAATAGTTACACAACAGGGCTGGGAGCAACAGTGCTTGAAAATATACTTAAACTCACTGTTGGTGAGAAATGTAAAGGAAAAATTGAAGTTTATGAACTTTGCCTTCCAACAGAAGAAGGAATAAACCTTCCTTGTGGAACAAGTGGACTTTTTATTGGAGAATAGTTATGGATATTTTATTTGAAGACAATCATATTATTGTTGTTAACAAGCCACAGGGTGTGGCAAGTCAGCCAGATGAAACAGGCGATAAAGACCTTTACACTCAAATTAAAGAGTATTTGGTTGAAAAGTATAATAAGGCAGGAGATGCCTATCTTGGCGTTGTGCACAGGCTTGACAGACCAACAGGTGGTGCGATCG
Source organism: uncultured Clostridia bacterium (assembly GCA_944381185.1). GTDB lineage: Bacteria > Bacillota > Clostridia > Christensenellales > UBA1242 > RGIG1681. The sequence goes on along the minus strand of CALWKE010000001.1, from coordinate 70,829 downwards.
TCTATGCAAAAACAAGCAAGGCGGCAGGCAGGCTTTCAGAACAACTTCGAAATGGTGAGTTTGATAAAACATATTTTGCTGTGGTTTGCGGAAGACCAAGAGATGCAAAGGGCAAAATTGTGAGTTACTTAAAAAAAGATGAGCGAACAAACACTGTTAAAATTGTTCCACAGGCAACAACGGGGGCAAAGCGTGCTGAACTTGACTACGAACTTTTAGAGTATAACAAAGAAACAAATCATTCACTTGTTAAAGTAAAATTATATTCAGGAAGGGGGCATCAAATTAGAGTTCAAATGCAAAGCATAAAGTGCCCAGTTTATGGTGACCAAAAGTATGGTGGCGAAAATATGCCAAAGGTTATGCTTAATCTTTATGCTGTGGAACTTTCGTTTGTTCACCCAGTTTCTAAACAAAAACTAATTTTTAGAGTTTATCCACCGGAAGATATGTCTGCTTGGAACGAGTTTAAACTTGAAAAATATCTTTCATTAAAAACAAATTATGAAGACTAATAGAAGGCGAGAAATCGCCTTTAATTTTTATAAAAATGAATACTATGTTTCACATAACACCTTAAAAGGACTGAATTTATGGCACTTTTAGAGTCGGTTAAAGATAAAATTAAAAATTTGTTTTTTGAACTTGGCAAGGGCAAGGTTTTAAAGGTTCAAAAAAATTTAACCTATAAATATAAAAATAAAACGGGTGAAAGCAAGCCACTTATTGAAGATTTGTCGGATAGTGGAATTTATGCAATTTCAAGAATGCCAGCAACGAATGAGGTTTTGTGTTCACTATTTAAAACACTAATAAGTCAAAATATATTAGATAAAAATTTAAAGTCAATAATTGATGTTGGGGCGGGCACAGGTGCAGGATACTTTGCAATTAAAGATTATTTTGAAAATGCAGAGTTAACATTTGTTGAAAACAATAAAAACATGATTGATGTTTTTAAAAAACTAACAGAATATGAAAACATTATTCACGAAGATATTTTAAATTTTGAAAGCGAAGAAAAATATAATTTAGTTTTGTCATCTTATGTGCTTTCTGAAATGACTGAATTTGACAGGGTTAATGCAGTTTGCAAGTTATTTAATCTATCTAACAAATATGTTTTGTTGGTTGATGCGGGAACGCCGTCAATTTATGAGCAATACATGAATATTAAAGGCATTTGCAAGAAATTTGGATTTAAAGTTATAGCGCCTTGCAAAAATGAAATGTGTCCACTAAAAAATGACTATTGCCAATTTTATGCACGAGTTGAAAGGTCGAGTGTTCATAAACTTGCAAAAGATGCCATTCAAAGTTATGAAGATGAAAAGTATTTTTATCTTTTGTTTGAAAAAATTGAAAATAATGGCGAAAATGTTGATTATGAAGATTTGGCGAGAGTTATTAGAAGACCAATAATAAAAAAGAATTTAGTTGAACTTAAAGTTTGTGCTTCGGGTGGTATTAAAAATGTTGCTATCACAAAAAAAGATAAAGAAAAGTTTAAAATGGCAAGAAAAATAAAGATTAATGAACAAATGAAGGTTTGATATGAAATTTAATGTTGTTGAATTTAATAGTGTTTTAAAAAACAAAAAAGTATTTGATGTGAGTTTGAATAAAGATTGCATTAATAGTATTATAGGTAACTTTAAAAGTGGGGATTTGCTTTTAATAGATGAAAATTCGATTTGTTTAGATGTTAAACTTTATGGGAACTCAAAAAAAGAATCTATTTTAATTCAAAAAGATAACTGCAAAAGAATAATAAAGCTTTACAAGGTCTGTAAGAAAATTATAAAAAAGTTGCGACATAAAAAAATTGAGTTTGATGGAACATTTTATGTTAATAATTTAAAAAATAAGAAGAATAACAACGATTTTATGCTTTCTGCTATGCTTGATACTTATTTTAATTTTAATGCATTTAAAAGGCTGGGAAAGGCAACTGAATATGCAAGTGACTATATTGACAAAGAAAACAGCCTTAACAATATGTGTGATTTTAAAGATAATCTTTGTGTTTCGCACCGTGAACTTGGCAAAAAAGGTTGCACGGGTTGTTGCCCTTCATTTTGCAAATATACAAAGCAGGGGGTTTGCACTGTTCGAAATTTATCTTGCAAAATTTTTATGTGCGATTATTTAGAAAAGAAAGGCTATTATTTTACGCCAAACACAATTCCAATTTTAAAATTACATTTAAGTTTTTTTGAAAGATTTAATTGTTTTGGGCTTTTATTTAAACCTGAAAAGAAGGTTATTTCTAGGCTTTGGCTTGTAAGAATACTTTCTGTGTCACTGGTGATTGTGTTTGTGCTTTTGATTTTGACATTTTTAATTTGATATAATATTGAAGTTTATTTTGAAATTTTTTCTATTTGTGATATATTCTAGATATAAAATATTTTTTGAGGAATAACTTTATGGGTTATGTTAATGTTGATACCATTTATGAAGAGCAGGGAAAAGAAAAACAAGAAATTAAAAATGACTATATTTCAGTTGAAGAAACTGTGCCTGTTGAACTTGATATAAAAAAATCAAGGTTTATTGGCATGGCTTTTCATGTTGAATCTGATGACGATGTTCACACTATTATTGGAAATCTTAAAAAGAGCAATAAAAATGCAAAGCATGTTGCCTATGCTTATATTTTGGGGGAAGATTATAGTGTTGCAAAAAATAATGATGACGGCGAGCCAGCAGGTTCAGCAGGAGCACCCATTTTTGAAGCCCTTAAACAGATGCATATAACAAATACTTTGGTTGCAGTTGTTCGTTATTTTGGCGGTATTGAACTTGGCAAAAGCCGACTTACAAGAGTTTATAACACTGTTGCTATTGGTGCGTTAAATGAGGCTAAAAAATATAAAATGGTATTCTGCAATGAAATTGAAATTAAAGTTTCATATCAGAACTATGGTTCAGTCAACAAACTTTTTGCTGACGGAAGTGTTCATATTATTGAGCAAAAGAACGATGAGTCTATGCCTGTTATGAAAATTGCAGTTCCTGTTAAGGCGTCAGAAAAGTTGCTTGCAAGCATTCGTGCAAGAACTCGTGGTGCTGGCGTTATTAACAAGTATGGCACAGGGTTTTATAAATTTGAATATAAAAGTAATATTTCGGAGTAGTTTGGTGGCTGTTATAACAAAAATTGAAGAACAAAAAAATAAAAAGCGTGTCAATATTTTTGTTGATAATGCTTTTTTTTGTGGGCTTAATAAAGAAACAGCAATTTTGTTTAGGCTTAAAGAAAATAGTGAAATTGATGAAAATACTTTAAAAAATGCCATATTTGAAAGTGAAGTTAAAAGTGCATTTGAAAAAGCTATCGACTATATTTCAAGCAGAATTCACACAAAAAAAGAACTTTTTGATAAACTTTTTAAAAAAGGATTTGAAAAAAAGGTTATTGATAGTGCAATTTTTAAACTTGAAGAATATAATTATGTTAATGACGAATTGTTTGCAAAAACATTTGTTCAAGAAAATTATAAGTATTCAAAAAAGATGCTTGAAAACAAACTAAAACAAAAGGGTGTTTCTAATGAAATAATATCTAATGTTTTAGAGTTAAACACAGATGAAAAAGAGGAAGAACTCTGTGAAAAACAATTAAAAAAATTATTAAAAAATAAAAATAAAAATAATTTTTCAAAAGAAGAATTGCAAAAAATTTATATGTCACTTTTTAGAAAGGGTTTTGAATTTGATTTAATAAAAAAAGTGTGCCGAAAAGTTTTAGTTCAAAATTTAGATGAAGAAGAATAAAGTTTAATTATGTGATAACTTTTGTTTATAGTATTTATAAAAGTTATTATTATATTACAAAATTTAATATTGGGTATTGACTTTTTGTGCTAAAAATGGTATTATACTTATAACCATAGAGATATGGTTAAAGTTAGCAAAATAAGTAAAATTTAAGCATTTTTGCTACTTTGCTAGCATGCATAAAAAATAATTATCAGTAATTTTTTGAAAGGTATTGATTTTTGTTTTATTGCGTGTTAAAATTTTAATGTTAACTCGAAAACTAAAATAAGGGAGTTATTGATATGGCAAATGTTCAAAAAATAACAAATAGTGAAATTATTGGAATGGCAAAAGCAGTTATTGACTTTAATTCAGTAATGGCTAGTGCCGAGAAAAAAGGGTATATAGAAAATCTTGCAAAAGTTAATGACCAAGTTGGATATGTGATTAAAGCATACGAAGGCATGGTAAAAGCTTTTGAGGATGCTGGTCTTGATGTTGAAGTTGTTGCTAAAACACCTAGTGGTGTTCGAATTTTTGATGCAAACAAACCAGAAGATGTTGCAGTTGTTGAAGAGTTGCGTAAAAATGTTGGGCTCACAAGAATGATGCCTATTAAGTTAATTTCAGCAGTTGCAGAGGCAAATGCTTTGCGAACTGAACTTGATGTTGCTCTTGAGGCTGCAAAAAAGAAAGATGATTCAGCGACAAAAGCTGCTCTTGATGAAATTAAAGTAAAATTAGCATCTCTTTCAGACGCTCTTAAAACTGCAAGTGTTGGCGGTGGATTTGTTAGTGTTATTAATAGTTATACTGGTAGCAAAATTGAAATGTCTGAAGATAAGGTTATTAAAGAAGTTAATGGTTCAATTAAAAAATTGAGTTCTGTTGTTGATGACCTTTCAAAGATGATTGCTAGAGCAAAAAATGATTCATCAAAAGCAATTTCTGCTTTAAGCAAAGGATTAAATTCTAAATTTGATGCTGCTGTTGAAAATTTAAGCGGACAAATCTCTGGTTATACTGCCGTTATTACTGCAGAAAATGAAGCAACAAGGGCACATGTTACTGCAGAGGGTGAAGCAGCAAGAAGAAAAATTGCAGAAGAAGGCTTAACAACAAGAGACCATGTTGATGGTAGTATTGGTAGAGGTATTGGTGCTGCTATTGGAAATGTAAGGCGTCAAGGTGAAGCAACAAGAGCACATGTTACTGCAGAAAGTGAAAAACCAAAGTATGTCTACTATAAAAAAGTTCCATATTATAAAGATGGTTCAGTTGTATTTAAGAAAAATGGAGAAGCAAAGACTAAAAGAGTAAAAGGATATTATCCATTAGATAAAAAAGCATCATTTATGGATAAAAACTGGGGCAAAATAAAAGGAACTTTAATTGGATTTGCTGCTGTTGGCGTTGTAGGATTAAGTGCATTTTTAGGTGGACTTTTTGGTGCTAAAGATAATAAACCAGTTAATGGTTTTATTAATCCTGATGTTGCTATAGTTGCTCAATATGCTGAAGACGAAAATAGAGAAAAGGTCGCTTTTGACGAACTTTATAATATGATTGTTGAAGATGGCATCACAACAAGAGATCAAATGACAACTTATCTTGGAGAACAAGGATTTGAACTTCCTGAAACTAATGCTAATCAACCACAAATGCTTGCAGCTAGTGTTACACTTGAAAATGTTGAGTATGGTGGAATTGCTCAATCTGAAATTGATGGTTTACATTCAGTTGTTGATACATATTTTGCAGCAAATGACAAAACCGGTAGTGTTGTTTTGGGAAAAGATGAAAATGGCAATGAAATTTCTATGAGTTATGAATCTGCAACACAAACACCATATATGGAAGCAAAACTTGAAGCATTGCAAAGCAGATATGATGCAGAAGTTTCAAAACAAGAACTTATTGATTTGATTAATGCTATTAAAAATATTAATGGTGTGACTGTTTCTGATGAAACCATTGATGGAATTATTGATGCAATCAATGAAGCTCTTGACAATGCATCTACTGATGAAAGATATCAAAATATTAAGGCTTATATTGATAGTGAAATTGCAGAACTTGAAGCATTTTATGAAAGTTTGACATCAGCTAAAGAAGACGGAAATATTAGCGAAGAAGAAAGGGCAAATCTTGAAACATTGATTGAAAACGCTGCAAAAACCGATAATTTAGATGGATATGGATTCTCAACAACTGGTGAAATGGAAAATGCTCTTGAAGGTTCATTAACTTTACAAAAATACGATGAAGTTGTTAAAGATTTGGAAGAAGCAAAAGCAGAAATTGAAGACCTTAAAAAACAACTTGCTGGTGAAACCGATCCAGATGAAATTGCAAGACTTGAACAAGAATTAGCAGAAGCCGAGGCACAAATTGAAAGACTTGAGGCTGAAAAGGCAGAACTTGAAGCTGAAAATGAAGGTTTGAAAGCTGAAAATGCTGAACTTAAAAATCAAATTGCAGATCTTCAAGGTCAAGTTGATGATCTTAACTCAACAATTACTGACCTTGAAAACACAATTACAGAACTTGAAAGTGAAAATGCTGATTTGCTTGCAGATTATAATACAGCAAAAACAGAACTTGAAAATGCAAAACAAGAACTTGTTAACCAAATTGCAAAATATAACGAACTTGTTGATAAATATGAAACACTTGAAGGTGAAAATGCTAACCTTAAAGCAGAACTTGAAAATGCAAAAAGTCAACTTGAGATTGCTCTTGAAAGAGTATCTGAACTTGAAAATCAACTTGCAAATCTTGAAAATAACAGAGATTTCTTGGAGTCTCTTTATGAGTCTATCACAGGAAGAGATGCAGGTAGCATGACAGATGAACAACTTCGTGAATTTATTGCTGGCAAACTTGGACTTCCTTATGAACCAACTCCTGGTGCAGAAGAAGATGCAAAACAACCTGAATTTTAATAAAAAATTCCTATGAAATTTTCATAGGAATTTTTTCTTTCTTGACTTTATGGTTTATCATTCATATAATAATATTATGAAAAATTTATTATTAGCAGTTGATAGGGTTGCTTTTTCAATAGGCGACTTTGATGTGTATTGGTATGGGCTTGTTATTTGCATTGGCATTTTGGCAGCAGTTATTGTTGCAAGCATTCTTTGCAAAAAGAAAAATTTGCCTGCAGATTTGCCACTTACCATTGCACTTATAATTCTGCCAACAGGCATATTGTGTGGCAGGCTTTTTGCAGTTCTGTTTGATGAGTCACTGGCAATTAGTGATTATTTTAATTTTAGAACTGGTGGCATGAGCATTATCGGTGCGATTGTTGGTGGAGGTCTTGGACTTACAATTTTTTGTTTAATTAAAAAAGACAAGAATCCACTTTTGCTTTTTGATGTTCTTTGCTCGGTGCTTTTGCTTGCACAGGCTATTGGCAGGTGGGGCAATTACTTTAACAGTGAAGTTTATGGGCAAGTTATTGATTCTGCTTCTTGGTTTGCAAGGTTTCCATTTGCTGTTGAAATTGATGGGGTTTATTATCAGGCATTATTCTTTTATGAATTTTGTGCGAATTTGGTTGGGTTCTTTTTGTCGGCATCAATATTTTTGGGAACAAAGAAAAGTGGCTACACAACTGCATTCTATCTGATTTATTATGGAACGGTTAGAACTATTCTTGAACCATTAAGGCAACCAGAGTATATTTATAATGTTTCAGGTATTGCAGTTTCAAGGGTGTTGAGTATTCTTATGATTGCTGTTGGTGTGATTTTGTTAATTAGTCTTATTATAAAACATAGAAAGAGTCAGGAAGTTAAACATGAAAAAGCGTAGTAATGATATTGATATTGATGAAATAACAAAAAAAGAGATTTCAGCAGTTGAAACAAGTGACAGGCTTGTTAAACTTGAAAAGGAAAGAGTTAGAGATAAAAAGGTTATTGCTGAATATAAAGAAAGGGAAAAGGCAACAGCCCGTGCCCTTGTTTTGTATGAACGAAAAATAAAATGGCTTAAAGAAAGCCTTATTGAAGAACTTTTGAATGTCTGCAAACTTATTGATGCTCATAAAGAAAAATATAATTCCCTTTGTGAATCAATTTATAACAGAGAAATGAAAGATGAGTTTTCTGCTGAAAGTGCAAACTTTACGCTTTTTAATGAAAAAATTTATGAAATCTGTAATATTATTGAAGCGAATGCACAGATAACTAAAAGCGATCGTGATTTTATTTCTAACAGAAAAGATAAAAAAGTTGAAGAAAAGCAAATTAATGCAGATGAAAGGTTTAATAGGTTAAAGCAAGAATTTGCTCAAAAAATTGGTGCAAGTGTGCTTCGAAAGCCGGGAAGACCAAAAAAAGAAGACCAAAGTATTGTTTCGTCTATTGGGCTTGGGCATAAGCCAGAGAAAGATATTAAAGTTCAAGATGATATTAAAGGTAAACTTGATGACTTGTTTTATTCGGCACCACATCAAAAAACTGTGGCATCAAGTATTCCTCAAACAAATGATAGCGTGTTTGATTTTAATGAGGCACTTAACCCTAATATTTCACTTAAAGATATTATGGCTGACCTGATGTCGGAAAAAGATGATGAAGAAACAAAAACTTATGGTGCAACAGACCACTCGGAAGAAATTAAAAAAGCACAGCAAAAATCTAAAATAGAACTTTTAGAATCAGGCTTTATGACAAGGCCATTGATACAAAACAAAGATGTTAAGCCAAGAACTATTGATCAGCAACAAAAAAAGCCTACGTTTGAAAAAAGATTTTTGTCTATTCAAGAAATTGTTAAAGAAACAAAAGAGTAAAAAAGAACCAAATTTTTGGTTCTTTTTTATTTTTTATTAATTTTTCAATATTTTTTATTAATTTTTATTCATTTTTAGTTGAAATATCAGCAACAATAACTTCAGTGGTTAAAATTGAAGATGCAACACTTCCTGCATTTTCAAGTGCACACCTTGTTACTTTTGTTGGGTCGATTATTCCATTTTCAAGCATATTTACAAATTTGTTATTTAGTGCGTCATAGCCAATATTTTCATTTATTCCATTCTTTACCTTTTCAATAACAACACCATCATCAACACCAGAGTTTTTGGCAATCTGTCTTAAAGGACTTTCAAGAGATTTTAAAACAATTTCCGCTCCAATTTTTTCATCGCCTGAAAGAGTGTTGATTAGCTCTTTTAAATCATTTTCACATGAAAGTAGGGCTGTTCCACCGCCTGAAACAATGCCTTCTTTGGTTGCGGACTTTGTTGCAGATAGGGCATCTTCAATTCGAAGTTTCTTTTCACGCATTTCAATTTCACTTGGTGCACCAACTTCAATAACAGCAATACCATTTGAAAGTCGGGCGATGCGGTCTTCGAGTTTTACTTTTTCATAATTATCATTTTCGCCTAGAAGTTGATTTTTGAGTTCAATTTTAAGAGAATTTATTTTATCAACATTTGAATTGCCACCAATTATAATTGTTTTATCTTTATATATTTTTGCAGTTGAACACTCTCCAAGGTCATCAATAGTTACATTTTTTAAATCTTGATAAAGTTCTTTTGAAAGATATGTTGCACCAGTAATGAGTGCGATATCTTCAAGAAATTCTTTTTGTTTTTCGCCAAAAGATGGTGTTTTTACAGCAACAGATGTAAAACTTCCTCTAACCATATTTAACACAAGGGTTGAAAGGGCTTCGCCTTCAACATCATCGGCAACAATAAGAAGTGGGCGAGATGTCTTCATTATTTCTTCAAGCAAATGCAGAATTTCATTGATATTTGAAATTTTTCGGTCAGTCAACAAAATATATGGGTTTTCAAGAGTAACATAGTTGGTGTTTTGGTTTGCCATGTATGGCGAAATATAACCACGGTCAAACTCAAGACCTTGAATTGTTTTTAAGTTGGTTTGTGAAGTTTTTGATTCTTCAATGGTTATAACTCCATCTTTGCCAACTTTTTTAAAGGCTTCGGCAATTAATTTTCCTATGTTTTCATCGCCTGCAGAGATGCTTGCAACCTGCTCAATTTCTAGGTCACTTGAAACAGGTCTTGAGATTTTTCTTAAATGATTAACGCAAACTTTAACAGCTTTTTCAATGCCTCTTCTAATAATTATTGGGTTTGCTCCGTTTGAAATATTTTTAAGACCATTAGTTACTATTGCTTCTGCAAGCACACAAGCTGTTGTTGTTCCGTCGCCAGCAGAGTCGTTGGTTTTTACTGAAACTTCTTTTATTAAGTTTGCACCCATATTTTCAAATGGGTCGGCAAGTTCGATTTCTTTTGCGATCGACACACCATCATTTGTTATTAATGGAGTGGTGTACTTTCTGTCTAATACTACATTTTTGCCTTTTGGTCCAAGAGTTATTTTAACAGCATCTGCAACTGTTTTTATTCCATTTTTTAAAGCGTTTCGGGCTTCGTCTGCCATCAAAATTTGTTTTGGCATAGTTTATTCCTCCTCAAAAATTCCTAAAATATCACTTTGTCTTAAAATAACATATTCTTCATTGTTGTCGCACTTAAAGGTCATAGCACCATATTTGTTGTATAACACTTTGTTTTTAACTTTAACACTCATTTCTTGTTTTTTGCCTTCAAAATCATCACCGGTGCCAACGGCAACAACTTCGGCAACAAGAGGTTCATCTCCAACTGTATCGGGAATGAGTATTCCTGATTTTGTTTTGTTTTCTTTGACTATTGGTTTTAAAACAACCCTGTCAAATAATGGTTTTAAATTCATATTATGCTCCTTATTACTCAATTAATTATATGTATTTTTGCTTACTTTATAACTTTTCTCTTTGGTCATTTTTTGTGAAAATTAAGCATAAAAATAAATATAATCTAATTTAATGATAAGGTAGGAATTTGTAAATTGCAAGGTTATGTGCCACTTGATATGAGTGCAAAAAGAAAAAAATTAAAGTTATTTTCAATATTAAGTTTTTTGTTAATTGCGATTTTAATAGTGTTTTTGGTGCTTTTGATTCCCAAACAAAAAGATGAAAAATTTTTTAAACAAAAATCTTATTTTTTTGTTTATGCAACAAAATCTCAAAAATCAGGTTCGCTTGCGTCAATGCAAGATTTGCTTATTTCGCTTGGCGGTGCAGGTGTTACATATTCGTTTAATGATAACTATTTTTTGATTGCAAATGTGTATGTGACAGATAGTGACGCAGAGCAGATAAAAAATAATATTTTGTCCACATTTAATGACGCTGGCGTTATTGAAGTAAAAACAAAAGAAGTATCAGCCAAAAAGAAAAATCTAATAAAAGATAATGAAAAGGTTTTTAATTTAGTTAAGTTTATCTATGAATTTTTAGACTTTTATCAAACAGATTTAATAAATTATTTATCAGGAACTTTGACTGATTCAAAACTATGTTCAAAATTAATTGAAAAAAAACTTGAACTTGAAGATATTATTGAAAAATTAAAGCAAAGTGAAATGAGTGTGCTTGAAAAGAACGCAATAAATGTTGGAGAAATTATTTTGGTTCATTTTAATAATTTCTTTAATAATTTTTATATTTCCTCAAAAAAAGAGTCGTTAGCAACCTCACTTTTGGTTAATACTACCATTGAAAGAGTTAATCTATTTGACAATTTATAGAAATAATCATTATTTTATTTGAATTTTACGCAAAATATGTTATGATTATGTTACTAAAGGAGAGCATAAACTATGGGATTTATGAATTGGCTGATGAAGGGCGTTGGCTTTGACAATGAAGAAGTTTATGACGATTCTGTGGAAAAACAGAAGATTAGAGAAGAAAAAAGAGCCCAAGAAGATGAAAAGAAAAGATTAAAAAGAGAAGAAAAGGCTAGGCGTGCACAAGAAAAGGCTGATAGAATTGCTAAAAAGTATGCACTTAAACAGGCAAAAGATATTCCAGAAAAACCACAGAGCACAACAAAGTCTTACTCTGAAAATCCAGAACAATATAATACTCAAAGAACATATTCTTCACCAGTTAATAATTATGGCGTTAGTTCAAATGTTGGTGGATATGGAACAAAAAATGTTGAATTTGTTTATCCAACAAAATTTGAAGATGTTGAAATTGTTATTGGGTATTTAAAAGAAGGTGAATCAGTTATGCTTAACCTTAATAGCATGAATGAAATTGATTCACAAAGGCTTCTTGACTGTGTTAGTGGTGCGGTTTTTGCACTTAACGGCAATATTAGGCATGTTGATAATAATATATTTTTAATTACTCCAGAAGGATTTAATATTAGAAGCCCAGAAGAACGACAAAAAGAATAAAATTTCTGCATAATTTGACAAATTCTGCACAATATAAGTGTAGGAGCAATTTATGTTTGGATTTAGCAGAGAAAATGATAATACTGGTTTTAGTGATATTTCTAGAGAGATGTATGAAGAGATTATTCAGGAGAAGGACAGACTTATTTCGGTTAGCAGACGAGATGTTGAGTCACTAAAACGAGAGATTGTTTCATTGAAAAAGCAACTTGATTGTTCTAAAAGAAAAAGGAAGTAACACATACTTCTTTTTCTTTTGTTTGACAATATTATTTAAAAAAATTAAACTAATTATAGGTGAAGTTATGTTTAAAAAATTTATTATTGCTTATGACCATAGGGTCGATTTGAAATATATAAAAAAAATTCAAGAAGTTCTTGCATTAAACTCTATTGAGTTTGATGTGATTGATGATAATGGCGAAGCGAATGATTATCCACTTTTGGCTAAATTGGCTTATGAAAAAATGAAAAAAACTTCTGCTGATGGTCTTATTCTTCTGTGTGGCACAGGTATTGGAATGAATATGGTTGCAAACAAATTTGTTGGCATACGCTCTGTTCTTGCTGAAAGTGAAGCAGATGCTTATTTTTCAAGGCGTCATGAAAATGCAAATTCTATTGTTTTTGCAGGTGGATACAGTGACGGACTTTTTGAAATTAAGCCTTGCAGACGAAAGATGGCTAGAATGCTTCAAAAGTTTATTGAAACGGAATTTGAAGGGGATAGGCATATTAGAAGATTAAAACAAATGGCTGATATTGAGGAGAAGAAAAATTGATGACACAAAGAGCAAAAGAAATAAATACAAATTCAGTCATATGGAAAAATGCAATCTTAAAATTTTTAAAGATATTTGCATTTTGCTTTGTTTTATGCGTTTATATTGTTTCTATTCTATTTTTTGTTTATCCTAATGCAAATGTTAAGTTATTTCGATTTTTAGGGTTTAAAAACGCAGAAGAGGCTAGTTTGGTTCGTGTTTATGAAAAGAGTGAAAAACTTTCAGACCTTTATAATTTGATTGTGTTTGAAGATGAACAATCAAACTTTGAAAAAGAACTATATTACTTAAATATTTTGATGTTTGATGATGGATTTGATGAGTTTTGTGATAAACTTGATAATTCAGCAATTAAAGCAGTTGGTGAAGACAAAACTCTTATTCCATATTTATGTAACACAAGAAGTTATTTGATTAATCAAAAAGTTTTATGTTTAATTAATTTGAACCAAACAGTAGACCCTTTTGTTTGTTCAATGTTAGGTGATGAGTATTTGTTTGAATATTCGTATACAACTTATGTGGAATATATTTATTCAATGAATGTTAATATTGAAACTAAACAAAATTTAATTGATGATTTAAATATAACCTTTAATTTGAATAATGATTCAAAAATGGTTGAAGAACTTTTAAATGAAAGAATTGAAAACTTAAAAACTTATGCAGAAAGTGAACTTAATGAGATACAAAAAATCAAGACGCATCACACACTTATGAACTTAACAAAAGGAAAGTATCTTTCAAACTTAATTTTGCATGGAAAAGATGATTCAAGAACAATTCAAGCGAAGGAAGAGTATAGGGCTGAACTTTCAGCTTTTAATGATTTATTTTAAATACTTTGTCACACATAACACTTGATAATTTCAGGTTTTATGTGTGATTTTATTTTATTTACAAATTTTGCTTTTGCTATTGAATTATCACAAAATTTAGTTATAATATTAACTATTAGGAGATGGTTATGATTAGTGTTTGTGATAATAAAATCTTAATTGAAAAAGAACTTTCGGTTGAAGATTTAAGTTTTATTATGGGCAATGAGTTTTTTAAGAAACTAAAAAAAATTTATGTTTCTAAAGATGTGTTTTTAGAGTTTAAAACCATAGATAATTTGTTGACTTTTATGCCAAGTTTGCAAGCACTTGATATCTTTTTGCCGGCAGGGTTAGAAACCCATACATCAACATTTAATAGTGATGAACTTTCAATGGCATTTGAATGTTTAGAGTTTTTGAAAGATAATGGTGTTGATGTTAAAGTTACAGAGCATTTTTACGATGAAGGCAGTGAGTTTGATTTTGAGAATGTTCAAAAGGCGAGCAATTTGATTAATTATTTTGCTAGTCTTGTGAATATTAAAAATAATAATAGCGAAGAAATATTGTCGCCACTTGAAAAGTTTTTGTATTCGTATTATTTGGTGACTAACTGCAAGTCGGATATTGCAGATAGTTCAAATGAAGCAGGATTTTTGAATGATTTTAAAACTGACTATGATGAGTTTGAGTATTTGACAAATGAAAGTATTGCTAGCGTTGATTTGTCTAATGTTACAAAAATTCATAAAAACGCATATCCATATATGCTTTGCGAACTTGCAAATATTGTTGGAATTCCATGTTTTGTTCAAAATGTTGAAGGAAAAAGAAAGGATTATAAAAAATTTAGCGAAGGGCAAAGTGAATTTGAAATTCCTGCTTGTTGTTTGTTTATTAAGGATAGCAAATACGGGATTGATGGAATTTTTTATTCACTGCCATCTCTTGATGTTCCATATTTTAATAGTTTGCCGTCATTTACTTATTCACTTATTTTAAACAAAGATTTAGAAAATACACTAAATAGTGAATTGCTTTTTAACATTAATGGCTACATACTTGAAGGTATTAAGGGTATGCTTTCAAAGGCTGATTATATTGATGATTTGCAAAAATATCTTGATGATAAAGATTTTGTTCGTGAATTTTTGAAGGTTTTATATGCTATTGGTTCTTTTGCTGAAGATGGAATAAAAGAGTCTGTTATGCAGGAATATATTGACCAATTTGAAGATAAGAATAGTGGACTTTACACAAATAAAGTGTCACAAATAACAAAGCAGGCTTTGGCAAATTATTGTTTGGAACATCGTGGAAAAGATATTGATTGCAGGTTTCAAGATATGCTTTCTGATGAAAGATTTTTAAAGAAACTTGCAGAAATTTTATTAGATAAAAATGATGCTAAAAAAATTACTGTTTCAAAGGTATTAAAAGAAAGTCATGAAGTTGATTTTGATGACTATGTTATTGATGGATATGTTAGTCTTTTAAACAATGCAAATTATATTGATATTTTTAATTTATTTTCAAGAATAAATCAAAAGAGTGAACCTATTACTTTTAAGCAAATGAAACATGCATTAAACAAAGTTGCTTATGTTGATGTGACAGAAGTAAGAAAAGATAAAAGCGATATGTTTTCTGCTTTAGAAGCTGCTTTTTGGATAACAAATTCAATTAGAAAATTAAATGAAACCTTTGATAGCAGTGAAAGCACAAATAATCCTTTTGAAAAGTAAAAGAAAAAACACCTATAAAAGTTTTTATTAGTGATTAACTTTAATTTAGGTGTTTTTATTCTGTTTAAAATTCAATTTTATCTTTAACAAAGTTAATAAGTTCATCAATTGAAACTCGTTTTTGTTCCATTGTGTCACGATCACGAATTGTTATGGTTTCATTTTCAAGAGTTTCAAAGTCAATCGTTACGCAGTATGGAGTTCCAATTTGGTCTTGACGGCGATATCTTTTTCCGATAGAGCCTGATTCATCATAGGTGCACATAAAGTGTTTTGAAAGTTTTTTCAAAATTTCTTTAGCTTTTTCAGACATATTCTTTTGAAGTGGCAAAACTGCAACCTTGTATGGAGCAATGGCAGGGTGGAAGTGATAAACAATTCTTGTTTCACCATTTTCAAGGGTTTCTTCATCATAAAATTCGCATAGTATTGCAAGGGTAAGCCTGTCAGCACCAATAGAATATTCAACATCATGAGGAATATACTTTTCATTGGTTACAGGGTCAATATACATCATGTTTTTGCCTGAATATTCTTGATGCCTGCGAAGGTCATAATCGGTTCTATAATGAATTCCGTTAAGTTCGTTCCAACCAAATGGGAAGTTGAAAATTATGTCAGTTGCTGCCTTTGCGTAATGTGCCAATTTTTCATGATCTTTAAATTTTAAATCATCTTTGTTAAAACCAATATCAAGCAAAAATTGCCAAGCTTTATCTTTGTATTCTTTGTAATACTTAAAACCTTCTTCTTCATTTTTGCAGAACCATTGATGTTCCATTTGTTCAAATTCGATAGTTCTAAAAGTAAAGTTTCCCGGAGTGATTTCGTTTCTGAAAGCCTTTCCAACTTGAGCAATTCCAAATGGAACTTTGGCACGGGTTGTTCTTTGAATGTTCATAAAGTTAACAAATTCGCCCTGTGCGGTTTCTGGTCTTAAATAAATAACGTCGTTAGAGTCGCCAGTAATGTTTCTTGAAGTTTTGAACATGAGTTGAAATTGACGAATTGGTGTCCAGTCAAAATTGCCACAAACAGGGCATTTGATTTTGTGTTCATTGATATAGTCTTGCATTTCATCATTTGTCATTGCGTCAACATCAACACTGCCTTTGGAAAAGTTCTCAATTAATGTGTCGGCTCTCATTCTTGACTTGCAACTCTTGCAATCCATTTTTGGGTCGGTGAAAGATTGAACATGACCAGATGCTTCCCAAACTCGTGGGTTCATCATGATTGCAGCATCAACGCCGTAACTATTTTCTGATTCTTGAACAAAGCGTTTCCACCAAATTCTTTTTATGTTATTTTTGAGTTCCACACCAACTGGACCATAGTCCCAAGTGTTTGCAAGACCATCATAAATATCAGAGCCCGGGTAGAGAATACCTGTGTTTTTGCAGTGTGCAACAAGTTTATCCATTGTTAAATTTTTCATAATAATTCTCCTTTAAATAAAATAAAAAGTCTAATCACTGCCTAAACAAAATAAGAAAAAATCTAAATTTTGTTTAAGGGACGAGTGATTAGACCCCCGTGGTTCCACCCTTATTAGTGCTGTTGCACTCACTTAATTAAAACATTGCTCCAAAGTGCCTTCATTTTGCGTTTACTTGTTTCATCACACCATACGAAACTCTCTTTAAGCAACCTTCAAAATTACTATTCTTTTTCATTGCAATCTACAAATTGTATTATAATCAGTAATAAAAATTTGTCAATATTTTTAAAAAGGGTAATTTTATTAATTGATAAATTTTGTCTTAATAAAATTTAAAATTAATATACTATGTTTGACATAATACCTGATAAATTCGGAAATTATATGTCATCATCTTCATGAAATTCATTTGATTTTGGAATATCAATTGAAATTAGTGATGAAAGCATTCTTGCCATTTCATCAGGTGTTTCAACAGCACCTGACTTTAACCACTCAATCATTGTGGTTGAAATTGCACCAAAATAGAAGATAGGAATGTATTTTGAAGTTTTATTCATGTAGTCAATTGGAATGTTTTCTTTCATTCGTTTAACAATTACATCAAGTAATTCTTTAGTAATTGGCGAGTTATCAAAGGAAGTGATGATATCTTTAAAATTTTTAAATGTTTCAAAAAATTCCTTTGTACTAGTGTATATATTGACCACTTCATGTTGTTTTATTTTATTATTTACACTCAAAACAATTTCTTTTATTCCATTAAAAATCAAATCTTCTTTTGATTCAAAATTGCGATAGAATGACATTCTAGATACACCAGCGGTCTTTGTGATTTCACAAACGGTGATTTTTTCATAAGGTTTTTTTGTGAGTAGTTTCATTAAAGCTTTATATATGTATAATTTTGTTAAATTTTCTCTTTTGTCCATAACAAACTCCTTGTTACTATACATTAAAATAAAATAGAACATAAATCAAGTATTTTTTATGATTTACAGGTTTTTTATTTTATGCTGTAATTATTGTTATTTGTTATTGTTATAATATGTTACACATTTACTTTTCTATAACATAAGCATAAAATTTTGAACAAAATTATAAAATCGACAGAAAACTATTTTCTATTTTTTATTAGAATTAATATAATAATGTGAGTTTATAAAAAAAAGGAGAACAGCCTTGCTTGAACTTAAACATATAAAGAAATATTACAATATGGGCGACACAACTGTTAAAGCCCTTGATGATGTTAGTTTGAAAATTGAAGATGGCGAATTTGTTACGATAATTGGACCATCTGGGTCAGGCAAGTCAACTATGATGAATATTGTTGGTTGCCTTGATATTGCAACTTCGGGTGAATATTATGTTGACGGGGTTGAAATTTCTAATTATTCTGAAAATCAACTTGCATTTTTACGCAATAAAAAAATGGGGTTTATTTTTCAGGGCTTTAACTTGCTTCAAAATTTAAACGCCTATGAAAATGTTGAATTGCCATTAATTTATCAAGGAATTAATAAAACTGAACGTCAAAAAAGGGTTGTTAAAGCCCTTGAAATGGTTGGAATGGAAGAGAGAATGAAACATAAGCCAAGTGAACTTTCGGGCGGTCAACAACAGCGTGTGGCTATTGCTCGTGCTCTTGCAACCGATCCAATGTGCATTTTGGCAGATGAACCAACGGGCAATCTTGATTCTAAAACTGGCAATGAGATTATGAAAATATTAAAAGAGTTAAATCAAGAGGGCACAACGATTGTTATTATTACACATAATGACGAGATTGCAAAACTATCAAGGCGAGTCGTTCATATTTTAGACGGCAAGATTTATTCAGATGAAATCAATGAAAATATTGCTGGTTACGGAGAAGAAATTGTTAATCCATTAAAAATTGAAAGTGATGTTGTTGCAGTTAATGCACAAAAAAATACAAATGAAACAGAAAATACATCAAAAATAGAAAAGAGTTGGGAAAAGGAGGAAGTGTAATGCATTTTTGGCAAGCAATAAAAATGGCATCAAAGTCGCTTTGGACAAACAAACTTCGAAGTTTTCTCACGATGCTTGGAATTATTATTGGTGTTGTTACTGTTTCACTTTTGGTCACCGTGGCACAGGGTGTTTCAGATGCTGTTGTTTCTTCAATTCGCACGCAGAGCACACTTTCAATAATCATGAATACTTCGGGCAAAATGACTTATTCAGGGCTTTCAGCTGTGCTTAAATCAGAACAGCCAGAAGAGTCTGCCGAAGATTATTTTGAGTATTCATTGGTTTATTCTTCAAGTGCAGTTGTTGCAAGTGATTTGACGGATTTTAATCCAGAGTATGAAGATATTGCAAATGACTATATTATCAGTTACGAAAAATTATATACTTTTACAGAAGAAGAACTTAAAAATATGACAGATGAAGAACGGCAACTAGCGGCAATTTTGATGTCTAGAAAAAAGGCTAGACCAGTAAGTTCTTCAATCTATGCAGTTGACAAGAATTTTAATGATGTTTACGAACTTGATATTGATGGTAAATTCCCAACTGAAACTGATGAAATTTTGGTTGATAAAGAGTTTATTGATACATATCTTGGTGGTAAGAGTAATGAGGAAGTTAAGGGTAGTAAAATTTCATTTGGTGTTCAATATTACACGCAAATAAAAATTAGTTTTAAAAATGAAATGACAAGTGAAGATTTACAAAGAATTTGCGATTACTTACTTGGTAATTATGAAATTATTCAAGGTTCGGGGGATAAAACGGGATTAAATTTAACAATAATTGAAAATGAAGATAGTTCACTTTTTACTTACGATTTAGAAAATAATTCAATGACGATTAATGTTGAGTTTTTTCAGTATTTATCAAATGAAAATTTAATTTTAGCAATTAGTGCTATTCCTGAAATTAGTTCTAATGCCATTCAAGAAGAACCTATTATTGTTAAAGATATTTATGATGCAACAAATGCAAAAACTTACACAGTTGTGGGTGTGCTTAATGAAAATAATTCAATGTTTGGTGGAAGTATGTCATCATCTAATAGTGGTGAAATGAGTCTTATTGATTTTATGTTTTCAGGTTCAAGTGGAACTTGTTATATGCTTTTAGATGAATCTAATCTTGCACCACTTGGAAGTGATAGCAAAAGAGTTGCTGATATTAGTGTAAACTATGCTTATTTAAGGTATAAAACTGAAGATGTTATGAGTTCTAGTGCAAATAGTATCATGCTTGCTCTTATTGGTGCAAATTATGGCTATATGACCGATTTCTTTATTATTTCAATGAGCAGTGTTGCAAATATAATCAATGATGTTATGGATATTTTGACAACTATGCTCACAGTTATTTCAATAGTTTCACTTATTGTTGGTGGCATAGGAATTATGAACATTATGCTTGTTGCTGTTACCGAGCGAACAAGAGAAATTGGCATTCGAAAAGCCATTGGTGCAAAGCGTTCATCAATTTTAGTTCAATTCTTGGTTGAAGCACTTATGCTTTCAATTATTGGTGGAGCAATTGGCCTTGGAATATCGGCTATTGGTGTTGCAATAATTTCACACTATATTGGCTTTGCAATGTCGATGCCACTTTGGGTAATTGCAATGAGCCTTGGTTTCTGCACTCTTATTGGTCTTGTGTTTGGTATGTTCCCAGCGGTAAAGGCAAGCAGAATGCAACCAATTGACGCATTAAGACGAGAGTAAAACAAAAAAGGCACTTTGTTAAGTGCTTTTTTGTTGCAAGAACTAGATTAGATTTTTATAATATAATTGAGGTTTAATATGGAAAGTATTGTTGAAATTGGTATGCTTTTAGATTCTTCAAATCTTGAAGAGTATGATAAAATTTTGGAAGAGGTGGGTGCTGTTAATGTTTTAAATGTTGAAACACACGACCTTTATTGGACAAATAAGTCACACAGGCAGTTATCACATTTAACAGAAAAACAAATAAAAAATTCTTGTGTTAGATTTAGAATATGTGAAAAGGTTGGCGGAAAAAATTTTGATAAAGATTATTCGGTTAGTCTTCAAATGCAGAACTTTAAAATTTTTGATGCCACAAAAGAAGATAATTTTGATTGCACTATGGAAGAATTTAAAGCTATTGTTGCTGAAATGGAAAGCAAGGGTTGGTATTTGGTTTTTGATACTTTTAAACGAGATTATCATTACAAAATTGATGATATGAAGAGTGTTATTCAAATGCAAGAGATTGATAATGTGGGTGTTGTTTTGTATTATGACAACCCTGATTATTATGATTTGCCTGAAGATGAGCAACGAGAAAAGCTTATTGATGAACTAAACTCTTATGGTTTTAGTTTTAAAAAAGACGAGCTTGGAGTTGATAAACTTCGAAGTCTTCTTTCAGGGTCGCTTAAATTTAGTAAAAATCAAAATGCATAAAGTTTGCAAAATTAATCATTTATTGAAAAATATAAATTTGTGGTTATAATAAAATTATGGCGTATGAAAAAATAAATAAAAAGTTTGAGCTCATATCTAAATTTAAACCTACGGGTGACCAGCCACAAGCAATTGACAGTTTGGTTCAAGGGCTTGATGACGGGCTTCGAACGCAGGTTCTTTTGGGTGTTACTGGAAGTGGTAAAACTTTTACTATGGCAAATATTATTGAAAGAGTTCAAAGACCAACACTTGTTATAGCACATAATAAAACTTTGGCCGCTCAACTTTGCAACGAGTTTCGTGAATTCTTTCCAAATAATTCGGTGCACTATTTTGTTTCATATTATGACTATTACCAACCAGAGGCTTATATTGCAAGTTCGGACACATACATCGAAAAAGAATTAAGCATTAACGATGAAATTGATAAGTTAAGACATTCGGCAACATGTGCTTTATTTGAGCGTAATGATGTTATTATTGTTGCGTCAGTTTCTTGTATTTATGGTCTGGGTGAACCAAGTGAATATCACAAAATGGCAATTTCATTAAGACCAAACATGCAGATTTCACGAGATGAAATAATTGCACGGCTTGTTGAAAACCAATATAAGCGAAATGATATTGATTTTGTTCGTGGAACTTTTAGAGTTCGTGGCGACACCCTTGAAATTTTTCCTGCAAATAGCAGTGAAACTTCGGTTAGGGTTGAATTTTTTGGCGATGAAATTGACCGAATTTGTGAAATAGAAGCTGTTTCAGGCAGAGTTCTTGCAACACTTGAACATATTGCAATTTATCCGGCAACACACTATGCTGTTGGCGGAGAGCGTATGGAAGAGTGTTTGTCTGAAATTGAAAAGGATATGAAGATTGAAGTTGACGAAATGCTTAAAAAAGGTAAACTTTTAGAAGCAGAACGACTTAAACAAAGAACGAGTTACGACATTGAAATGATGCGTGAAATTGGCTATTGCAGTGGAATTGAAAATTATTCAAGATATTTTGACGGAAGAAAACCAGGCGAAACTCCTTTCACATTGCTTGATTACTTTCCAGATGATTTTTTGCTTTTTATTGATGAAAGTCATATGACTATACCACAAATTCGGGCTATGTATAACGGTGATAGGGCAAGAAAAGATAGTTTGGTTGAGTATGGTTTTAGAATTAAATCTGCCTATGATAATAGGCCACTTAAATTTCATGAGTTTGAAAGCAAATTTCATCAATTGATATGTGTTTCAGCTACTCCCGGACCTTATGAAATGGAAAGGCAGGATAACATTGCCGAACAAATAATAAGGCCAACAGGTCTTGTTGACCCAGAAATTATTGTGAAACCTGTTAAAAATCAAGTTGATGACCTTATTGGCGAACTTAATAAAACCATTGAAAGTGGTGGAAGGTGTCTTGTTACAACACTCACCAAAAAAATGGCGGAAGAACTTTCTAAATATTTGGCAGATAAGGGTATAAAAACTACGTATCTTCATAGTGAAATTAAGGCAATGGATAGAATTACCGTCATAAATCAACTTCGTAGTGGCGAAAGTAATGTTTTGGTTGGAATTAACCTTCTACGTGAAGGACTTGACCTTCCAGAAGTTAAAATGGTTGCAATTCTAGATGCTGATAAAGAAGGTTTTTTGCGTAGCACAGGTGCACTTATTCAAACCATTGGCAGAGCGGCAAGAAATGCCGAAGGCAGAGTTATTATGTATGCTGATGTGATGACGGATAGCCTGAAAAGAGCAATAGATGAAACAAACAGAAGGCGAGCAATTCAAATGGAATATAACAGAGTTCATGGAATTGTGCCAAAGACTATTGTTAAAGACATTGTTAATACGCTTAAAATTACAAATAAAGAAACAGATATCTCTAAACTTAAACCCGAAGATATTGTTTCTCAAATTGAGAGTTTGACAGCACTTATGAATGTTTCAGTTAAGTCACTCGACTTTGAAAAGGCAATAGAACTTCGTGATAAAATTGCTGAACTTAAAGCAAAGCTAGATGGAAAAGAATATAAAGCCAAGGTTAAAATTGAAAAAACTCGTAACAAAGTTTATGAACGAACAAGAAAATCTACACCTGTTAGGTGATGTAATTAGTGATAAATTCAAGAGTTATGTGTGACATAACACTAAAAAGGGATTGTGTATGGATAATTTTATTAGAATTTTTGGAGCAAGAGAAAATAATTTAAAAAACATTAATGTTGAAATTCCAAGAAATAAGTTGGTTGTTTTTACCGGATTATCAGGAAGTGGAAAGTCTAGTTTGGCATTTGATACAATTTTTGCCGAAGGTCAGCGAAGATATATGGAATCGCTTTCTTCTTATGCAAGGCAATTTTTAGGACAGATGAAAAAACCTGATGTTGACCAAATTGATGGACTTTCACCAGCTATTGCAATTGACCAAAAAACAACTTCTTCAAACCCAAGGTCAACGGTTGGCACAGTTACAGAAATTTACGATTATTTAAGACTTTTATATGCAAACATCGGTGTTCCTTATTGTGTTAATTGCAATATTCCAATCAATTCGCTTTCAATAGACCAAATTGTCAAACTTGTTATGGCTTGTGAAAATGGAACAAAATTAATTATTATTGCACCCGTTGTTCGTGGCAAAAAAGGTGAGTTTCGTGATTTGTTTGATAGTTTTAGAAAAAAAGGCTATGTGAGAGTTAAAGTTGATGGCGAAATTCATATGCTTGATGAAGATATTGTTCTTGAAAAAAATAAAAAGCATGATATTTCGGTAGTTATTGATAGGCTTATAAGAACAGATAATATGGCTTCAAGGCTTGCTGAAAGTTTGGAAACAGCTGTAAAACTTTCAGACGGAATTGTGGTTGTTGACTCAAATGGAACAGAAACACTTTATTCAACCAAGCACAGTTGTCCAAATTGTGGATTTTCATTTGATGAAATTTCTTCAAGACTTTTTAGTTTTAACACTCCTATTGGTGCTTGTCCTGATTGTTCAGGTATTGGCTCAAAGATGATTATTGAAGAAAATTTGTTAGTTAAAGATTGGAATTTGTCACTTGCTGATGGGGCAATATCAATTTTTGGTTGGGGTGATTATGGCTTTGGAAACCTGTATTTTCAAGCCATTGCACGAAAATTTGGATTTTCTATGAATGAACCAATCAAAAATGCACCAAGAGAAATGCTTGATATGCTTTTTTATGGAACTAATGGCGAAAAACTTCAAATTTCGGGGTCTTTTGGTTCCTTTAATGGAAAATTTGAGGGAATTATTCCAAATTTATATCGAAGGCATGCAAATGCAACAAGTGATTTTGTTCGCAATGAAATAGAAAAGTATATGATTACAAAACCATGTCAAACTTGTGGCGGAAAGCGTTTAAATAAACAAGCACTATCGGTTAAAATTGACGGAAAGTCAATTATTGATGTGACTGATATGAATGTTACGAATATAATTAATTGGATTAAAAATTTGAAATTATCCGAAAAAGAACAGATGATTTCACATTCAATTTTTAAAGAGATTAATGCTAGACTTAAATTTTTGGTTGATGTTGGACTTGATTATTTAACTTTGTCAAGAACGGCTTACACACTTTCAGGTGGTGAAGCTCAAAGGATTAGGCTTGCAACTCAAATTGGTTCGGGACTTATGGGGGTTCTTTATATTCTTGATGAACCAAGTATTGGTCTTCACCCAAGAGATACAAACAAACTTATTGATACTCTTAAACATTTACGAGATTTAGGTAATAGCGTTATTGTTGTTGAGCATGATGAAGATACTATTAGAGCGGCTGATTATGTTATTGATGTTGGACCAAAGGCCGGAGAGCATGGGGGAAGAATTATTGCAACGGGAACACCAAAAGAAATTGAGCAGGTTGAAAATTCATTAACAGGTGCCTATTTATCGGGAAGAAGATGCATTCCCGTGCCAACAAAAAGACGTGCTATGTCTGACAAAACACTTGAAATTATTGGGGCTAAACAGAATAATCTTAAAAACATTAATGTTAAAATTCCGTTGGGACTCTTTGTTGCAGTAACTGGTGTTTCAGGTAGTGGAAAGTCTAGTTTGGTTAATGAAATAATTTATCCTGCACTTGCAAATCGAATAAATAAACAAAATTTGATTGAAGGAAAATATAAGGAAATTCGTGGGGTTGAAAATCTTGATAAAGTTGTTGTTATTGACCAAAGCCCAATCGGACGAACCCCAAGAAGTAATCCTGTGACATACACGGGTGTGTTTTCTGCAATTCGTGAGTTATTTGCTAGCGTTCCAGAATCAAAGGCAAGAGGTTACACAGCGGGCAGATTTAGTTTTAATGTTAAAGGTGGAAGATGTGAAACCTGTGGTGGAGATGGTGTGCTTAAAATTGAAATGCACTTTTTGCCTGATGTTTATGTTACATGTGATGAATGTGGTGGAAAAAGATATAATAAAAATACCCTTGAAATTGAGTATAAGGGAAAAAATATTAATGATGTTTTGAATATGACAGTTGAAGAGGCTTTGGAATTTTTCTATAACTTGCCAAGTATTCGAAACAAATTGCAAACATTATATGATGTTGGACTAGGTTATATTAGGCTTGGTCAGCCCGCAACAACACTTTCGGGAGGTGAGGCTCAAAGAGTTAAACTTGCAACTGAACTATCAAAAAGACCAACAGGAAAAACTATATATATATTAGATGAACCAACGACTGGGCTTCACACCTATGATGTTGAAAAATTGGTTCATATTTTGCAAAGACTCACCGAATCAGGCAATAGTGTTTTGGTAATTGAACATAACCTTGACCTTATAAAAGTGGCTGATTTTGTTATTGATATTGGGCCAGAAGGTGGTGACAATGGTGGCAAAATTGTGGTTTCTGGAACACCTGAACAAGTCGCAAAGTGCGAAAATTCCTACACTGGCAAGGCTTTAAAAGATATTTTAAAATAACTCTTGAAATTTGGATATAAGTATGCTATAATGTTTTCAAGATATAACTATTTATATCAAATGGGGAGTTAAAGATTATGAAAAAATTTATTGTAATTTTGCTTGTAATCTTATGCACAGCGGGAGTTATTTATTTAGGATACTTAATATTTAACGCAAAAAATGTTCAAGCGGTTGAGCTTGAAGGTGAAATGCAAACACTTTATGTTGTTGGCGATGATATTGATTTTGAAGATGCTAAACTTAAAGTCACTTATAAAAATGGTGACATAAAAATGGTTGACCTTGATTCAAAGAATGTGAACATTGATATGTTTTCAACTTCTATTGAAAAGAAAGGCACAATGAACATTGTTTATAAGAACTTTGTTGTTAATGTTGATTATATTGTTATTAAAAACGGTTGTTATTACCTTGAAAAACAAGAAAATACTGTTTGGGATTATGAACAAAATAAGTTTGTAACCACAATAACACCTAATGAACAAGGTTATAATCAAAATACTACCACTGAAATTATTTATTTAAATCAGGGTGGAGTCATTCAATACTATGAAAAAGACGATAATAAATGGTATATGAATGATGGCAATTATGATGCAAGTTATAATTATGTGATTGAAAAAGATACACTTATTGTTAATACAGGAAAAGATAAAATAGAAATTAAAGCAAATTACGACGATCGTGGAAATTTATCAGTAACTTCAACGGTTGTAAGTGTTGATGAAACAAGTGGCTTGATTTATGAAAAAAATATTTCAACCTATAAATGGTATAACATGAAAACAAACAGAAACATAAAGCATGGAAGTTTGGAAGTTGACCTTTCAAAAACAGAATATGTTTCAGAACCAGCGTTAAATAGTGCAAGAAATTATGTAGTTTTTAAAAGAGGCGAGAATATTGAAACTAGTGGCAAAGAAATTTATGTTAAGGTTGAATTTGAAAATGATGAATTTTTGCACATAGTTTATGTTAGAGTTGTTGATAGCATGGTTCAAAGAAATTCACTTCAAACAGAAAATCCAATTTCTCCAGCCATTTCAACTGCGGTATTATTTTATGAAAAAGAAGAATTTATACTTCATTATACTGTTACATACTAAAATTTAAATTTTAATATAAAAAAAAGAATGATGTTAGAATAAAAACATCATTCTTTTTTGTTTATAATTATTTTTTAAATGTATTATTATTTAAATTTTTGAAATAATTAAGTTATGGCAATAATGTTATTAAGGTCTGTTATTATTTACATTTGCGTTTTAATTGTTGTTCGTTTGATGGGTAAAAGACAAATAGGTGAAATGCAACCATTTGAGTTTGTGGTTACTCTTATTATTGCAGACCTTGCATGCCTTCCGATGGCAGAACTTTCAGTTCCGCTGGTTCATGGAATTATTCCAATTATAACTCTTTTAATTGTTCATTTTTTGATATGCTTTTTATCTAGAAAGTTTATGTTTGCAAGATATTTGCTTACGGGCAGACCAGCAATAGTAATCAGCCCAAGGGGAATAAACTATAAAGAACTCAAGGCATTGAATATGACTTTAGATGATTTGATGGAACTTGTTCGAGGGTGTTCGGTTTTTGATATTTCAGAAATAGCGTATGCAATTATTGAAACTAATGGAAATTTATGTTTAATCAAAAAGGCTGAGGTTGAACCAGCGTCAAGAGAAGATTTAAAAGTCAAAGTCAGTCAAAATGGATTGCCTGTTAATATTATTATGGACGGGTTACTATTAAAAGAAAATGTTAAACTTGCGGGCATTGATGAAAATTTTATTACTACTTGTTTAAAGAAGGCTAACCTTAAAAGAATTAAAGATGTTCTTTTGATGACTCTTGATAATAATGGAAAAATTTTTATTCAAGGGAAGTCAATTAGCAAGTATTATACCTTTCAAATGGATTATAATGGTGGTGACAAATGGTAAAGCGTTGGATTGTTATGATAGTTTTAACCATTGCTTTAGTTTTGGCTTGTGTTTTTGAATCAAGATTTGTCAACAAATCTTTTAACTGGCTTATTAATAGTTTGGAAACTTTGCAAATTGAACTTACAGAAAATAAAGAAAAAATTGATACAAAAGAATTTATTGATAGTGCTTATGGCATTCATGAAAATTGGCATAAAAGAGTAACAGGGTTAAAATGTGTTATTTGGCATTCTTGGATAAAAGATATTGAGATTGGGTTGGCTCGAATTGCTGTTTATGTAAGTGAAAATAATTACACAGAAGCTTATGCTGAAATTTCAGCACTTATTGATTATTCCGCACACTATTTAGATGATTTTCAAATCAGTATTGAAAATATTTTATGACGATTTATGTTTTAAAATATCTTTATTTCGCATTATTACCATTTTAAAATCAGCAATATTAAAAATATAGATTAGAAAAAACACTGAAATTAAAGTTAATGTTGAACTGAAAAATAATGCAAATATAAAATATTTAGAAAGTAAATTAAACACAAAGAAGCCTAAAAGTGATGAGATTAAAATTGTTAAAAGCATAATTAGCATGGTTTTAATGAATGAAAAATCTATTAGGTTTCTTTTTGCAAGCATTTTTATGTTTAAGATAGATGATGAAAGTGACATTAAAAAATGACCAACTATTAGTGAATAGGTGCCAATGTATTTTGGCAAAAATAAAATTGAAAATATTAGTAGTGATGCAGATATTACATAATTTTTTAAAGATTTTAATTCAAGACCGATTGCATTTAGCATTGAAGAAGTTATTTGTGAGATACCCATTGGTATCATCGCAATTGCTGCTATGCTTAAATAATGACCAGCGACTTCATTTTTAAAAACAAATTTACAAATTGGTCCGCCAAGTGCTATGAACATTGGCATAAGCAAACTTGAAAAAACTATAGTAGTTCTAATTGAAAAATTTATTTTGCTTTTTAAAACATTTTTGTCTTTAACATTTCCACTATCAATATTGTTTGATTGTTCGCTGATGCTTGGTATGATTGTTACTGCAAGTGAACTGATTAGGGTTGAAGGTATCATTAAAAGCGGAAATGTCATTCCCATAATTATGCCAAATTCAGACAAAGCTTCATTTGATGAGTAACCATAATCCATTAGTTTTATTGGAATTATAATTGCAATGATTGATGAAACCACCGATGAAACAGTTCTGACCGCTGTTATTGGAGAGCTTGTTTTTATTAATTTTTTTAATTCAGGTTTTGGATTATAAAGTTTTCCGCCTTTTTTGAAATAAATGATTGTTACAATAATTGAAGATATTATGCAGGCAATTGAAAGTGAAAGGGCGGTTTTGTTTGTGAGTGACATATCTAAAAATGTGGTTTTAAACAAAAGTATGATAATTACAATTCGTAAAACTTGTTCGATAAATTCGGTTATACTTATGACAAAAAATTCTTTTTCACCCCAAAGTGCACCACGAAGAACTTCATAAATTGAACTAAAAATTAAAGCGGGAAGAAGTATTAAAAGCATTTCAGTTGATGCGTTTGATGTGAATAGTTTGTTTAATAAATTTGGAAAGAAGATAACTATTATTGATGCAAGAGCACAAATTATTCCAGTTAAAATTAAACCAGATGAAACTATTGAACCTATTGCATTTTTATTTTTTTCGCCATGATAATATGAAACATTTCTCGAAAGAACAACGGGTATTCCACTTGAAACAAATGTCATTAACACTCCAAAGATACTCATTGCAACTTGATAACTGCCAAGCATGGTGCTTGACATATTTCTTGATAAAAATATTTTAAGCAAAAAGCCAAATGCTCTTGTTGCAACTGAAAAAAATGTGACGCAAAACATTGCTTTAAAAAACTTATTCATATTTAAAATTTATGATTTAAGTTTTTGGAATATTAAATTTTTTTAAAAAATATTGACTGACTTTGACCTATACAAAAAATTTTATAAAAATATAGGTATTTATTGTTATATTTGAAAATATATTATATAATGTGGTAGGAGAATATTATGTTTACTATAAGAAAAATTAATAAGAGAAAAGATTATAAAAAATTTGTTAGATTTCCTACAGAACTTTATAAAGACAACCCAAACTACATTCCACCAATGGAAGCAGACGAACTTAAAATGACAACCAAAAAAAATGCGCACTATGGCGAATGTGAACAAGTGCATTTTTTAGCAGAAGAGAATGGTAAGGTAATTGGAAGAATTGCATGCCTTGTTATGCATGAATATAATAAAAAGAACAATTCAAAATATGCGAGATTCACAAGATTTGATGTTGTTGACAGAGAAGATGTTGCTCATGCACTTTTGTCTGCTGCTGAAAGTTTGGCAAAAGAACAGGGAATGGAATATATTCATGGTCCACTCGGTTATGACGATATGGAACGTGAAGGTCTGATGGTTTATGGTTTTGAAAATAAAGGATCATTTATCACAAGTTATAATGCACCTTATTATCAAACATATATTGAAAATTTTGGTTATAAGCCTGATGCAAAATGGGTTGAGTGGCGTTTTAAATTTCCTATGAAGATGGATGATCGTGTTGAAAGAATTGCAAATGTTGTTGAAAAACGATATGGATTTCATGAACAACACTATAAATCTATATCAGAAGCAATAAAAAAACATGGAGATGAATTTTTTAATCTCGTTGACGAAACCTTTGAAGAACTTTATGGGACGATGCCATTTAACAAAGAGTTAAGAAGGCAAATTATTTCAACATTTAAATTGATATTAGATACAAGATATGTTTGTTTGGTATTTAATAAAAAAGAAGAATTTATTGGTTTTGGTTTAACTTGGCCATCACTTGCTGATGCAATGCAAAAAACTCATGGAAGAATGCTTCCTTTTGGTTTTATTAAATGGCTTAAAGCAATTAAGCATCCAAATGCGGTTGAACTTGGAATTATAGCGGTAAAGAAAGAATACCAAAAACTTGGGGTAACAGGATTTATTATTAAAAAATTGTTTGATAGACTTTCAAGTATTCCAACTATAAAATATGCAGACACAGGTGTTCAACTTGAAACCAATACAGGTGCAATAACGTCACTTGAAATGTTTGAAAGGGAACTTATTAGAAGAAAGACTTGCTATATTAAAAAATTATAAAAAATTTTAGCAAACAAAATTATAATAAAAAATGCAACATTAATGTTGCATTTTTTTCTAGCAAAAAAGGAAAGGATTTAACCTTTCCTTTTTTTATTAAACAAAGCCCTCATCATCATTATTGTTAATATCATTTTGCTTTGTTGTTTTTGGTTCCTCTTTATTAACATCTATAAAGCTATTTTTCTTTGATGTTTTTGGAGAATTTGGATCATTGCTTTGTTCATGTTCATTTTCAAATTCTTGAGTGTGTTTGATTGGATGTTTTTTAAGAACAACGGCAACAATAGCAACAACAAGAACTACACCTAAAAGGAGAGAAGAGAATACATAGAAGAATGTTGCAGCCCAAGCATTAATTCCGCTGTCGTCATCATCATCGTCATCACTATCATTTGATTTTGTTCCAAAGAATTTTTTAACAGTTTCATCATTTTCATCAAGAGTTGAAACATATTCATTGAAAAGCTTTTCTGTTGAATATTGTTCAAGTTTAGCTCCGGCAATGATTGCATAACCTGAGCCTGTTGAATCTTTGCTTCCGAGTGAGAATTCAATATTTAAGTTTGAAATTGAACTTGTGTTTGTTGTTATTAATGCTTGATAACAAACAAAACCATTTTCGTCAGCGTTTTCATTTCCAACAGTGTTGATATTTTCCCATGTAACAGAGATGGTTCCAATTTTCATTGTTAAACCAAAATCTTCATTATCAAAGTCACTTGTTTTTACATAAATTCTTAACACATAATATGAATTGGTTTTAAGTGAATTGCTGAATCTTGGTGACACAACAGTGTAGTCAGTTGAAAGACCATTTGCCAAAACCATAACATTTTGTGAATAATTATTATTAAATTCACTTGCTTGAATTTCAATGTTATTAATTGTTACATTTTCTGTGAAGTTATAAGAATAAATTCTTTCTTCAGTTTCGGTTATATCATATTCGGTGTTATTAGTTTCTGTTCCAATAACAACTTTATCTAAACTTGGAATAGAAACTTCTTTTCCATCGATTGTTTTAACTTCATCTGTATAGATTGAATCACTATATAACTTATAAACCGTTTTGCCAGTTTCTTCGTCAGTTACACCTTTGATGTAATATTCAACTTTATTAATTGTTACTGTGTATGAATATTCTGAAACATAAGTGTAATATGAAGAAACAACTATACCAGACTTTCCAACAGTATATGATGATGTGTTGTCTAATGTTGAATTATATTCATTATTTTCATAATAATTAGAAACATCATCTTTCAAGTCGCCATGAATTGTGAAGTTTGAATCAGCTAAATTGATAAATCTGATATTTTTAAAAGTATCTTTGTTATAAATATCGTCTGCATTTGATGATGAATTTTCATCACTAGTGATCATGTCGTCACGAATTTCATCGAGAGATTTTTTTTCAGTTGTGTTTGATGCACTCTTAAAGAAACAAGTTCCAGTTGCATTTTCAACACCAATTTCAAGATATACGGTTGAAGAGGCTGTTCCTGTTGCAATATAGAAGGTATAAGTGTTCCAGCCTTCATTAAATTCTGATGCGGTTATTGTTGAAACAACTTTGTCAGTTGCAACTGAACCTTGATAAATTGCTGCAGTCATAGTTCCATCAAATTCATATCCTGCATAGAAATCGAATGAAATTTTGTATACATTTGAAGCAGACAAACTCATTGAACCGGTATAAATTTTATAAATGTTAGTTGTGTCAAATTCTTTATCGGTTGCATTTGAAATTGAAGCTTTAACTTTTGATGGGGCATAAATTGCATAAACATTGACAGGTAAGCCATCATTTGAGGTTGGAACTTCACCATTATTATATTTTGTGTAGAAGTTTTCAGTTCTGCTTGTATATGTTTCGCCAGTTGGAACAACACCTGCAATAACATTTGATGAATTGATTGATTCAACAGTCCATGTTTCAGCGGTTCTTGGAAGAGTGTAGTCAATATCATTATAGTTATTTGTAATAGTTACATTATTAAAATAACCGTTTGTTATTCCATTTGAGATATTTGCTGAACTTGGATTTAATGAAAGGGTAAAGGTTGTGTCGTCTTTATCTGAACTTGCAGTGTCGTAAGCAGCACTTGTTATTCTTTCAATTGAAATATTGTCATAGTAAACCGTTGAATTTCTGCCAGCAGAAAGAACAAGAGTTATATCTTGATTATGAAGAGAATTGCCTTCAATATAAATTGTTATAGGAATCCAGCCATATTCATTGGTTGAATCTTTTGAATAAGAGTCAGAATCAAAACAAGCATCAATTGTTGCTTCAGTTTGAAGTTGAGTTCCAAGTTCTGGTGATGTTGCAGTTTTCATGATTGAGTTAACAAGAACAGTTGCCTTTGCATCTTCATCAGTTGCATAAACCCAAACAGTAATTTTGTAATACATCATTTGTTCAACTTCAATAGTGTTTGAAGTTATGCCAAGGGTAACAAGTCTATTTTTATTTTCAACTTTTAAAACTTTGTTATCTTTTCTAAATGTAGATTCAACAACTTTGATATCATCATCTTTATCATCGTCGCCAGAAGATGTTCCTGAATCAGAGTTACTTGCTTTTGATGAACTTTCATCTTCGTCTTCATCAACTTTGTCATCTAAATTTTTAACGATTGTGCTTTCATCAATAACAGATAAAATTAAATCACCACTTGAATAAGCATTTTGATATTGTTTTAATCTGTCGTTATTGCCTTGACCCGAAACTTCACGGCCAATATAGTATTGCCAAATATCGTTCAAAGCAGAGTAGCCATCAGGATACTTATCATTTTCATCTTTTTCAAAAGTTAAGCCAGCAAAAGTATCTGAAAGTCCATCAACATTGAACATCTCATTCCAAGAAAGATTATTCCAAAGTTTTACATCATTTTTTGTTTTGTTATCAAAGATAATTGAATTATACTTTGTCATTTCATTTGCAACAAAGACTAAATTGCCATATTCATCAACATCTTTATCTGATGGGGTGGTTGTGTCTGTTTGTGTTGAAGGTTCTTCTGTTCCAGTGTCAGCAGAATCATCTTCTTCAATTTGTGTTGATAAAACAGGAACATCATTAATTGCACGCTTTGTGTAGTCAGTTTCATTGATTTGCATAACTTTAATGTCATCAAATAAAACTGTGCCTGTTACTGTTTCAAAATTAGAATCTGGGTTATCAGCATTGTATGTGCTTCCTAAAATGCTTTCACTGTTACCCATATAGAAGTAAAGATTTATTGCAGAAGTTGAAATTGTGTTTGTTGCTATGAAGAAATAGTACTTTTGCCATTTGCCATCTGTTGAAATTTCTTCAAGTTTTATTTCTGAAAGAACATTGTTTGTATCTCTCATATAAACAGATGCTTCAACAGGGAACTCTTTTGCTTCATCATAATAGCCGTTTGTGTAAACATAGAATGAAATTGCATAATAACTGTTGGCTTTAAGTGAAACAGTTGAAGTTGTTTGATAATAGAAGTAAGTTTCTTGTGTGTTTTGCACATATTTTTCATTTCTTATTCTTTTATAATAAAGTTCAGTTCTTTCAACATAATTTGGGTCACCCGGCTGAATTAATTCATAATCAGAAGCAACATAATCAGAATCAGTGTTATAGAAAGTTAAATATTCAGTGCTTGATTTTGATGAATAGATGTAAACCGCTTTTTCAAGTGTGGCATTTGAACTATATTTGTAATATAGTTTTGTGTATTCTGTTGAATAGTTGTCATCATTTTCTAGAATTTGAACATAAAATTCAGACTCTGCATTGAAGTCACTTGTTGTGATTGGGGTAAAGTTGTTGAGTTTGTATCTTGTTCTATCAGCAGAAGTTAAAGAGTCATCAATAATATATATTGCGTTGTCACCTCTAACTTCATTTTGAACATAAAGATTTTCACGTTCAATTGTTTCATTATACTTATAATAAAGTTTGAAATCTTTATTATAATTTTCATCTTCTGAAGAAATTACAGAATACTTATAGAAATTTGCATCATATTCATCACTTGTTATTACATTGTAGTGCAAGTTTTGATAAACTTCATTATCTGATGCATCTTTATCGTTATCAATAACATAAATTTGATTAACTTCAATTAGTGTGTGTCTGTAATAAAATTTGTAAGTTCCAGTTGCATCATTCAATTCATCTGAAACAAAGTCAGGCACTGCAACATACTCATTTTTGATTGCGGCAAGGTTGCTTGCTGAAACTGTTTTATAGGTAACACCATTGATAACTTCTTTTTGGTTTTCACTTAAAACATAAATAACTTTTTTGCCTGAATTCATTTCATAAGATTCAGATGGAACATTGGTTTTTTCATAAGGAATGTTTGCTGTTGCAACCATTTCATATTCACCAGTATAAACACTTTCACTTGTGTCAACAGTTTCATAATTAACTTTAACTTTTTCAAAGTAAAGAGGGTAGCCATCAACATAATATGAATGATAGTTGTCATTAGCTGGGTCAATTTTGTAATAATCGTTTGAGTTGTCAACATTGTTTAAATTTATTTCAACAACAACATGAGATTTCATAAAGTCTTGATGAGTGTTTTGAAATTCACTAAAACTAAGCCCTGTGCTGGTATCAAAATAAACAACACGATCGGTGTTTTCACGAAGTTTGAAATAAATGATACTTTCAGTTGCACCAGTTTTGTTTGTTGTGAAGGCATTTACAAAGTTTTCAAATTTTAATTCAGTTTTGCTATAACCTGTGATGTTTTCAAAATATATTGTGTTAGATTCAGAATATGGAATTTGAACATAAAAATCTGCATCTTCCAAAAGTTCTTCACTTGTTATAACATTATAGTAAAGAGAATTGTATGTAGCAAGCTCGTTATCTGTTGGGCTGTCATTTAAAATGTAAATATCAACAGCGCTGTTTGTTGTTGTGTATGGTGTTGAACTGTCATATTTATAATAGGTTGGGTGACTGTCATCAATATAACCAGTTTCGCCACTTTTGATTAATCTATATAATATTGGTTCTTTTTCTAAAACACTGATGTTGTTGATTGAAAAAGCGTCTTTGTTATTAATATAAACATCATAGTTTTGAATATCTTGTTCGCTTCCAAAATAATAGATAACTTTTTTATCTGAACCAGAAACAGTCATGTATTTTTCGATTGGTTCACCAATTGTTTTATATTCGCCATCAGAATAATAATAACTTTGTGATGTTGGAACACCATTTGCTAAAATTCCAGCAACATTTTTATTTTGAGTTGTTCCATCATAAGTATAAATGGCTATTGTTTGTTCAATATAAGTGTCAATGTAAGACTTTAATCTGTTATATGAAACACTATCTTTATAAAAATCTTCTGTTTCGTTTGTTATGCCATCATCGCCATCAACACTGATGTTTTCTTTTTTAACAAAATTTGCAAAGGAATTATAAAATTTAATTCTATCAGTTTCATTGGCTGGGTCATCTTGATTTCCGTCTAAAGTGAAAAGGGCACTAATTGTGTGTTCGTCGCCATCACTATCAGTCCAAGTTGTTTGGTGGGTAACAAAATATTCAGCATAGCCTCTGAAATCTGAAATTTCGTATTTTTCGTTAAGTTCTGATGAGTTTGAATTATAGTAATCATAAAGAGTTTCAAAACCTAAAAAGTCAAGATAATTTTTATAAAGAGTTGTGAAGCCTGCAACAATATCATCTAGTCTTGAATCATTTAAATAAGAATGCAAATTGTTTGAATAGATATCATAGAACCTATTTGAATAATATGTTGCAATATTAAAGTTTCGGTTGCTACCTTCAAAATATTTTTCAAGTGAAGAAGGGTAACTTCCGGTGCTGATATTAGATTCATTTGTTGTGCTTGAATTTGGATAATATGATTGAGTTGTGTTAGCCTTATATGCGTTTGATTGTTTGTAATTTTCAATCAAGATTGATATTGGTGCATAGTTAAAAGTTAGCATTAAAACGCATGCCAAAAGCAAGCTTAAAATTGATTTTTGTTTTTTAATTAAATATTTTGAAAACTTGTTCATACATACCGTCCCATTATTGTATTAAAATCACTACTTAATTTTAGTATATTTTGCTTTAAAAATCAACTATTATTTTATAAATTAATGCGTTAAAGATAACTATTTCTGACAAAAGAAATGTCTAAAATTGGGCTATTATAAACAAATGTTATAATTATTGCCAAAAATCACAATACTAATTATGTGAACAAATTAAAAAAACAAAAAATTTTAAGATTTTTAAAACTTTTTGGAGTGGGAACAGTTGCAGGGTTTATCAATGGATTTTTTGGTGCAGGTGGTGGACTTTTGCTTGTTCCTATGATTGCGTATGCAGAAAAGGCTGATAGCAAAACTGCACACGCAACAACACTTGGTTGTGTTCTTTTTATGTGTGTTGCAAGTTCAATAATTTATTTTATAAAAAAAGAATTTGACTACAAACTTATTTTGGTGTGTGTTATAGGTAGCGTTATTGGAAGTTTGATTGGAACAAAACTTCTTAAAAAATTAAAAAACAATATTATAGATTTGGTGTTTGCAATTGTGCTTGTGATTGCTGGGGTTTGTATGATTATTTTTTAAAAAAAACGCAAAAAGTATCAATTTTATATGAAAAATATATATAAAATCATTAATTTAGGAGGAAATTTTGCAAGTTTTATTTTTAATTTTAATATCGTGTTTTTCAGGTGTGTTTGCTGGAATGGGTATGGGTGGTGGAACATTTTTAATTCCACTACTCGGTTTGTTTTTTGGTATTGAACAAATTATTTGTCAGTCAACAAATGTTGTTTGTTTTATTGTGCTTGCAATCATTTGTTTTGTTATCTATATAAAAAACAAACTTATTGATTTTTTTGCATTAATTGCAATTTCAATCCCTGCAACAATAATTGCTTTTTTTTCGAGTTTATTTGCAATAAAAACATCATCATCTGTGCTTCGAATTTGCTTTGCGGGCTTTATTATTTTGGTTGGTATTTTTTATTTTATAAAAACCATTATTGCTATGCGTAAGAAAACTAAAGTAAATTCTTAAAACCATATAATTCGTTTTACAAAAAACCTTAATTTTGATAAAATATTTATGTAATATATTATTGAGGTTGATTGTGAAATTAGTAAGTTTTAGAGGTATTTATCCTAAAAAGAAAAAAGATACTGCGGGCATAGAATTGGCTCAAATGAGGCCAATTGAATTTTATAATGTTTCGCTTAAACTTCCAACCGTTCCTGAATCAGAACCATGCGTTAAGGTTGGTGATGAAGTTAAACAGGGAACACTTATTGCAAAGCCTGCTGGAAAAGTTGGTTTGAATTTGTTTTCGCCAGTCAGTGGAAAGGTATTAAACATTTTTGAAAAAATGAATTCAACTGGTGAGCAATCAAAGCATATTCTAATCATGAATGACAACAAAAATGAAGTTCAAGATCTTCCAGATATTGGTTCTATTAGTGATGTTGTTTTGATTGAAAGACTTAAAGATGCTGGAATTATTGACACAATTTCTGGTATGCCTTCTTATTTAAAATATTCTTACATTGGTGCAAGAAGTTATAAAACTCTTCTTGTTCTTCTTGATAGCACTGATCCAAATAACACAGTTAACCAAACAATAACTGAATGTAAAATGGAAGAGGTTGTTAATGGTGCAAGATATTTTATGAATATCACAAGTGCAACAACTATAACTTTTGTTTTTACTGAAGCAAATTATAAACTTGCAACAAAACTTAAAAAACACATTGAAGAAAATAAGAAAAATTATGATTTTAGGGTAAAGTTCATACCAAATAAATATCCTTTTGATAATCCTTATATTTTAGCAAATTTAGTGTGCGGTAAAAAAATTAATGAAAAAACATCTTTTTTAGATGCAGGTATTACTATTGAAAGTGCAGAGTCTTGCTATAATTTTTGTCGTGCCGTTGAATTTAATAAACCGCTTATTGCTAAAATTATTTCAGTTGACGGGAATAATGTTTCAAGAAAAGGAAATTACATTGTTCAAAATGGTGTGTCTTATGATAACATTTTAAATTTTGTTGGCATTGAAAATCCTAATGATAATTCAGCTCTTATTGATGGAAATGAACTTTCAGGAATTGCACAATTTAACAGAGATATTTCAATTTCACTTTTAACTGACAGCATTGTGTTTAATAAATATCCTGCATATTATGACCAAAAGGAATATCCTTGCATTTCATGTGGAAAATGTGCAAAGGTATGCCCAGTATTTTTAAATCCAAAAAGAATTGAAGCGGCGTATCTTGATGAAGAGTTTGATTCGGTTGAAAAACTTAAAGCAAATTCTTGCATTGAATGCGGACTATGTTCATATGTTTGTCCGGCTAAAAGATTTTTGACTCAAA
Organism: uncultured Clostridia bacterium; assembly: GCA_944381185.1. Lineage (GTDB taxonomy): Bacteria > Bacillota > Clostridia > Christensenellales > UBA1242 > RGIG1681. Next base: position 31,061 of record CALWKE010000001.1, on the reverse strand, counting down.
GAATTTCTGCCGCAAAAGAATATTTAAAGATTAAAAAGGGAGGCAAGTAATGGAAAATTTTATTGTGTCTCATTCACCATTTGTTCACAGTGGAAATGATATTAATAAAATGTTTTTATACATTTCAATCGCTCTTACAATTCCTGCAATTTATGGTGTTATGTTTTTTGGTCTGCAAGCATTTTTTATCATTCTGTTAAGTGTTGCATCTTGTGCGGTATTTGAACTTGTTTACAATTTGATTACAAAGAAAAAATTTGTTATTGAAGATTTTTCATTTTTTGTAACAGGTATGATTTTGGCTTTAACAATGCCTTATAAAGCACCGCTTTGGATTGTTGTTTTATCTGCGTTTTTTGCGATTATAGTTGTTAAAATTGCATTTGGTGGACTTGGTAGAAATAAATTTAATCCAGCAGGAACTGCAAGATGTTTCGCTGGCGTTGTTGCCTCTGGCTTTGCTGGTGAATTTTACACAATTATTCATAGTGGAGAACAACTTTCATCAATAGCACTTGGTGGGTCTAATGAAATTGTCAATTTATTGATTGGTCAGTCAATAGGTGGAATAGGAACAACTTGCATAATAATAATTTTGCTTTGCTATGTTTTTTTGGTTTATACGGGAGTTATCGATTTTAAAATTCCAATCATTGCAGTTTTGTCATACTTAATTACAAGTTTAATATTTACTGATATTGACCATACGCTTATAAATGTTTGTTCAGGTTCATTTTTGTTTGTTAGTGTGTTTATGTTAACTGATCCAAACACTTCACCAGATTCTGTTTTTGGAAAGTTTATTTATTCAATTATGTTTGGTGTTCTTTCTGCTCTAGTTTGGAATTTAGGAGTTTTAGGAGAGAATACTTCTTTTGCTGTTTTGCTTTTTGTTAACTTGTTTGTTCCAATGATGGATACATATCTCGTTTGGAAACCTGTAAGTTTAGGAGGTTTAAGAAATGCACATAAGAACTAATATAGAGCTTAATATTGTTCATTTGGCGACTCTTGCAATTTGTCCGGTTATGTTTTTTGTGACTTATGCAAAAGATGCACTTTGTGTTTTTGTTATGGTGTTTTTTGCATTTTTGTTATCAATGCTTGTATGTGCACTTTTTAACAAATATTTAAGTTCAACTGTTAAAGTTTTTGTGACAGCAATGGTTTCTTGTTTGGTTGTTACAATTTTAAATTTTCTATTAGACAAGTATAATATTTTGGGATTGAATGCTAATGATATGTATTATTTAGCAGTTTTGTCGACAGTTGTTTTGAGTGTTGATATTTATTATATTGATACAAAAGCGGTTGTTGGAAGAATTTCAACAAAAATTATATCTGCTATTTTGTTTTATTTTGGAATACTTATGGTATTTTCAATATTTAAAGAAATTTTGGGTTTCGGAAGCATATTTGGCAAAGTGATATCTAATAATTTTGCTGGTATTGAATTTTTTAGAGGAACAATTTTTTCACTTATATTTTTGGGTATTATCTGTGCTGTTGTTGAAGCAATTTACGGATATATTCGCAGAAAAGTTTATGATAAGCAAATGGTTTATGAAAAGTTTGTCAAAAAAATTAGAGATGAAAAAATGTTTCAATATGACAATTTAAGACGAAAGAAAATGCTTGCTAGTCCTATTGATGTTAGAACAATTGGAAATGAAGAGTTTAAAATTATTCAGGAAAAATCTGATGTTAATGAAACGGTTGAAGATAACACCTCTGACTCTGATTTAGAAGATGGTGAAAGTAAAGAAGAGATTAAACCAAAAAAGAAAAAGAAAAATCGAAGACTTAAAGTTTCAAAAGAAGCGAAAGTTGAAAAAATGTTTGATAGAAAATCAGATAAGGGAGATGAATAGCGATGTTGCAGACTTTTTTATCCTATTTAATTTTATATGGTTTGCAAACCAATATAGTTTTAAGTAATGGTTCAGGAGCCCTTGAATTTCAACGAGAAAAAATGTATAGGTCATTTAGATACCTAAACATGCTTATGCTTGCTTTTGAAATTTGTGTTATAGGTTTTGTTTATTATTTTCTTGAAACATATTTGTTAAAAGATAATGATTTGCATTTTATAGGTTTTACCATTGTTGTGTTTTTATCTGGAGTTTTTAATTTAATTGTTTCTAGTATATGGCAAAGGTCATCAAATCTTAAGTTCTATTTATATGAAAGTTCATATTCTTACGCATTTGATTTGGTTTTTGTTGCATCATCTGTTTTTATGCTTCAAATGAATGTTTCTATTTTAAGCTTTGTTATGCAGATGATAGCTGTTATAATAGTTATAATGGCAATGACAGCAATTATTGGATTTTTTGTTAGAAGTTTTAATAGAGGCTATCAAAATGTTAATTTCAGAAATGTTTCTTCTAGATTATTTTTGCTTGCATTTGTTTCAATTTTAATTTATTATGCTGAACTTCTTATTGTGTAAAATTCGGAGGAAAAATGTTACAAATAATTATTTATGCAGTTGCTATTATTGTGATATTGTTATTAACAATAATAGTTTCATCAGTTAAAAGTAAGAATAAAAAGTTGAATAAAACATCAGAAGTTATCTATGAACTTTTGCCACATTTAGATTGTGGTGAGTGTGGCAGAGAACAATGTATTATTTTTGCAGAAGACCTTTACAAGGGTAAGACTTCACCGGGGCAATGTCCGTTTTTAAATGGTAAAAATTATTTGCGTATCAGACAGATTTTAAAGAAAGAGCGCAGAGTTCATTTTGATAATGTTGCATTCGTTCGCTGTAAAGGTGGGGTTGATTGCAATAATAAATATAATTATATTGGTGACAACACATGCTCAAGTATGAACTTGGTTCATGATGGAAACAAGCACTGTCCATTTGCATGTCTTGGCTGTGGCGATTGTGTTAATGCTTGTAAATATGGTGCAATTTCAATATCAAAAAAGGGTTGTGCAATTGTTGATAAAGAAAAATGTGTTGGTTGTGGAGAGTGTGTTTTTGCGTGTCCTAATCACTTAATTGAACTTATTCCAAGCAGTAAATTTGTTGAAGTTGTGTGCAAAAATTCTTCTAATGATTCAGTTGTAACTCGAAATTGTAAGGTTGCATGCACACATTGTGAAGCCTGTGTTGTTGCGTGCCCTGAAGGTGCAATAACAATGGTTGGTGGGCTTCCAAAAATTGATTCAACAAAATGCACAAAGTGTGGCAAATGTGTTGCGGCTTGCCCTGAACATGTTATTTCTAGAATTTAGATATATTAATTATTAAAATGTCAAATAAAAATCAATAAAAATTTAGATTATAAGTTTTTGATATATTAAATTGTAAAATAAAAAATATCTTTATAATTCTTCACTTTTATACTTAATTATGTTATAATTTGGTATGAGAAATATTATAGACATTAGAGGTGAAATGTGGATAAAATAGCGGTTGTTGTTGTTGAAACATATTCTGCAAAATTGGTTATTGCAAATGTTGTTCAAGATAATTTCTTTTCAATTTGTGATGTTGAAATTGAGCCTATTAAGTTTGGTCTTGAAATTGATGATGACCACTTTTTAAAGAAAAATCAAATTATGTCTATTATCAGCACGCTCAAAAATTTTAGAAAAATTTGTGATATGTTTGCTGTTAATAAAACTATTGCGATTGCAGACTTTGTTAAAGATACTAAACCTATGAATATTTATAGTTTCTTTGATGAAGTGTTTGTTACTTGTGGTTTCAGATTTTCACTTTTATCACCAGAAGAACAAAATGCTGCAATATACACAGGAATTATGAATAGTTATGATTTGCCAAAAGCCATTGTTGTTAATGTTGGTGCTGATAATATTCATTTAATTCAATATAACAGAAGAAATATCTTAAATCAGGCATATATTCCTGTTGGGCCAAAAAATTTAATTGATATGTATCCACTTTCAAAATATGAAAAAGATGAGGCTTTTGACAAGGTTGCAAAATATATCAACTCACAACTATCTGATTTTGGGTGGTTAAAAGACATTGAGCCTGAGTATGTTTTTGTTGGTAATGGACCATATTTTGAAGACCTTTCAAGTATGGACAGAATTTATAAAAAATATCCACTTGATAAAGATGATGGCTATGTTTTTGATACAGCAGATATAGACCATATTTTAAAACAACTTAAAGCAATTGAACTTAATGAAAACAAAAGGCTTAAAAATTTATATGAAAGCAGGGCAGATGTGTTTGCTTATGCTGTTCAAGTTATTAAGACTATAACTGAAAATATTTCGCGTGAAACCATAACAGTAACAACAAGGTCGCTTGTTGAAGGTTTGTTGTTTAATTCTGTTACACCTACAACACTTGAAAAGCCAAATTCAGATATTGTTGGGTTTTCAGTTATGGCTCAAACTGCTGAATATGAAGCTGATTCAACAAAACATAATGAACAAGTTTATAATCTTTCAATGCTTTTATTTAAACAGCTTCGGGTTCTTCATAAACTTCCAAGAAGTTATGTTAAAGTTCTTCGAGTTGCATCTTATATGCATGATGTTGGCAAGCGAATTAGTTATAAAAATCATGCAAGACATTCATTTGAAGTCGTTATAAATAGTGAAATATATGGACTTACACATCGTGAACTTATTCTTGCAAGTTTTGTGGCATCACTTCATTCAGGTGGTGATATAAAAATGGCTGATTGGGCTAAATTTAATGGAATACTCACAGTTGATGATGTTGATGCAACTAAAAAATTAGGAATAATTTTAAGACTTGCTGAATGTTTTGATCGAACAAAGAACAGTGTTATTGTTGATATTAATTGTGATATTTTGGGTGATTCAGTTATTATGAAAACGGTAACAACTTCAGATGCAACATTTGAAATTCAACGTGGTATGGAAGTTGGCAGAGATTTTGAAAAGATATTCCATAAAAAACTTGAAATTTTATAAAATATCAACAAAAAAAACTAGCATAACTTGCTAGTTTTTTTGTTATAAAAAAGACACATAAATTTATGTGCCTTTTTATTATTTTTCTACGAATTCAAAGCAAAGAGATGTTTCACTATCAAGAGTTAATTCCATAACCAAGGTTTTAGTATTTGTTGTTATATCATTTAATCTTTCTGTTACTTTGAAGGTTATGTTATTAATTGTGTATGACTCATCATTATTAATGTGAACTATAGCAAAACTATTATCTGCAAATGTAACAACTATAGTTGACATATCTTCATTGAAATTGAGTGTCCAAGATGAAAGGGTATTAATCATTGTTTCATGTAAGTCTGCATTTTCTTCAACTTGGAATATATTGCTTAAAATTTCTTTGTAATCATCAAATGTTATTGAGTCGGTTGAAGTTGTTTTTAATATTAATGAATTTTCATTGTAAATATAATCTACACCAGAATTAATATCTGTTGAATATGGAACTTTTGATAAAGTTGTTTTTACATATAATGGAGTTTCAACAATTGTTTCACCATCATTATAAGTGAACATAAAGTAGATTGTGATTATATCATTTTCTGCATCATATTCAATAATTGAAGTGTTGTTTGTTGTAATTTTTCCATCATCTGCAATTGAATATTCAAAATTTAAATCTTCATCAACAGATTTGTAAACATTATTTTCAGTGTATGAAAGATTATAACAAACATTTGAATTAAATAACAAAGCTCTTGAAAGTGTTCCAGTGTTAGTTATATTATTTACAAATTCATCAAATCCAAGTTTTTTTGTGGCGTCATAAACACCATTAATATCTCTTGTTTGGAAAAATTCTATAACTTCATTTAAGTCTTCAAAGTAAACATCATCAAAAGAATAGGTGTTTTCAAATTTATAAATTCCATTTAATTCAATTTGAATTTCAGGTGTTTCTGTTTCATCTGTGTTTTCAACATAATCAATTTGTGAATTTCCATTGTCGGTTATATTTGTTTGACTTGCATCAATATTGTTTGTTGTTGGTTTGCCTCCGCCACAAGCAACGGATACTGATGCAACAACGAGTAGAGCAATCATGCAAATTATTGATGATAATTTTTTTAATGTTTTTTTCATTTTTTAATCTCCTTTGCTTAAAAATCTAAATTTTCATCAGGAATAGAGTGGTCTGGTATAAACATATCATAAACATAAGTAACTGTAAAGAGTTCAAGTGTTGGGTCATTGCTGCTTACAATGGTTTCATAAACATAAAGTTTAGTTCCGTTGTTTTCAGAAACATCAACAACTGCAGTTATTGCGTCACTGGAAATTTTATAGTTTAATGACATAAAAAATTTATTTTTTCCATCAACTCTTACAACGGCAAGGTTGTCATCACCAACATAGGTTCCATTTTCAGTTGGAAAATATTTTTCATTGCCATAACTATCTTTACCAACTACATTTTTTGTGTATATACCATCTTGGAAGACGAGCACATCAGTTCCGTTATTTGTTTTTTCAAGTTGTTCTTTATTTAAAAGATTGATTAATCCATTAACATCACGGACACCTTTATTTTCACAAATTTTTTGGATATAATAATTCGCTTCTTCAACAGGGTATTCATCAAAATGAAAATCGATAGAAGCAACATGTGAATATTTGTATCGTCCAGAATAGTTTGCAGGAATTTGTTCTTTCGCTATTGCTTCATTATAAGTGTTTGTGATGGTTGTTGAATTTTCTGTGTTAACGTTTGAAACATTTTGAGAAGATTTATTGCTATTATTTTTACGCACGCTAAAAATTATGCCAACAATAGCTATTGCAATAACTAATATAATGGCACAGACGATAGCAACAATCTTTTTTTTCTTTTTTGCTTCCATATTTCACTCCCAGAAATATGATTTATGGTAACACAGTATAAGCTCATCTTACCTCTAACTAATTATAACAATAGAATAGTTATAAGTCAATACCCATTTAAAAATTACATATGAAAAAAGTTAACGAATTATGACGCTAACTTTTATATTTTCTATTATTAAATTAGTTATTTTTTATAATTTTTTTGAGCATCTGTGGATATTTTATCAATTCTGCAATTCCAAGCAGGTTAGAATATTGATTGTCAGATATATTTATCTTAAATTTTAATTTATCAAACATAAATTTTTCAAGACCAACAATATGAGAGGCTCCACCATAAAAATATATTCCGTTTCTTGAAATATCGGCAACAATTTCAGGATCGCTTGATTGAATAACAGAACCTATCATTTCAGCAATTTTTGAATAATAGTGATTTATGATTGGGTAGAGTTCGGTTGCAGTTATTGATATTTCTTGTTTTAAGTTTGTATTTTTATCAATACCTACAATTGTTGTTGAAGCTGAATAATTTTCAAACAGAGAACATATTTCAATTTTAAGGCGTTCTGCTTGTTCTGCAGAAATATGAAGCCCATGGTTTTCTTCAATAAATTTTGCGATTGCAATATTGATTATTGAACCACCAATATTAAGATTATAACCATTTATAATTGAAAGGTTTGAAACACTTGCAATATTTGTTGTGTCACCACCAATGTTAACAATAAAAGCGGAAGTTTCAGATTTTATATCTATTCCGCTACCAAGTGCAAAACTTATTATGTCAGGAACAATAAAAACATCGGCAATTCCAGATTTAAAACATGCTATTTCAAATTGTTTTTTTTCAGAAGCAGACAGCCCCAGTGGAACGCAAAGAACTGCTTTAATATTTTCACCAAAAGATTTAACTGGAAAAACTTTTTTTAAGAAACCTTTTAGCATTAATACTGCAAGTTCGTCATATTGAATTATTCCATTTGAAATAGGTGAATAAACCGTTAAGTTTTCTCCTGTTTTTCCAATAAGTTTTTTTGCATCATTTCCAATAGCTTTTGGTTCTTTTATTTTTGGATTTGTTGGCATTGCAATTAAACTTGCTTCTTTTAAAACAATTCCATTGCCAGACTTATAAATACATGTTGTTGTTGAACCTAATTTTAAACCAATAAATGTTGTTGACATATTAACCTCTAAATTTATTATATAATATTTTTTTAATTGTTACAAATACAAAACAAATATTTTTGCAAATATTTACAAAAGAAGACATAAGATAAATTGTTTTTGATTTTACTTAAAACATAAAATTTAGTTATTATGTAGTTATGTGTAGAATAATTAGTTTTATATCAAGTGCGGGTGGAATTGGGAAGACTAGTATTATTTATGAATTATCTAAAGAGTTATCAATTTCAAAAAATAAAGTTTGTGTTTTTGACGGATACTTTGGTATTAATAATTTATCATTAAAATTTGAAACTGATGAAGATGTTGATTTAAAAGAATATTTAGTTGGAAATTTATCATTAAAAGAAGTTGTTAACAAAGCAAACTATAATTTGTTTTACATTAAAAGCAATTCAGCAAGTTTTGATTATTTGCTACACTTTGAACTTATTAAATTTTTTGTTGAAGAACTCTCTAGTTTTTTTGATTACATTCTAATTGATGTAAATTCATTAAATATGAAAAATTTGTCACTGTTTTTAGAATGTTCAAATGAGATAATTTTAATATGTAGTAATGGAAATATAACAATTAGAAATTCAGCAAAACTGCTTCAAAAGGCATGCTATTATAGCAATATAAAAAATCAAAAAATTATTCTGAACATGGCAAGGGTGATAGGTGAAATTAAGGGTAATTTTTTAGGGGAAAAAGAGATAGAAGAGATACTTAAAAGAGAAATTATTTTTGTTGTTCCAAAGTTTTATAAAAATAACTATTTTTTATTAAAAAAAGATGCTATTAAAAAAAGGATTTTTTTTAAAAAATTAACAACTTCAATAATTCAAAATAAAAAAATATATAGTGGTTATAAAGATAAATATAAAGGCTTTTTAGGATTATTAAGGAGAAGATTTTATGAAAAATTTGAATAAAAAAATAATTGAAGATGATATAAAAAAACAACTTTCTAACGATAAGTACGAATTGCCAATTCAACTTTTTAGAAATTTAAAAAGTGATATTTTTGAATGTTTTTCTAATTATACAAATATTGAAAAAGACAATCTTTCAATGAGTATTAAAGTTTTAAAAAATAATAACTATTATGTTGAAATTTCATGTTTGATTGACGATTATTTGTTTTTAAATGTTCTAAATAAAAATTAAAAATCATATAATTTATTAAAAACAATGCAAATATTCAACCAAATTAGACATTTTTTGCGAAAAATTGAATTTTCTTTTAAATTCTTTAAAATTGGTTTTTCGTTTGTTTTTATATTTGTTCTCGCATATTTTTTAGATGAAATGAGACTTTATTTTTTCTTTGTGATTTTTGTGTGCTTACATGAACTTGCACACTTTTTTGTTGCTAAAAAACTCGGTTACATGGCAACTAAAATTCATCTAACATTTTTTGGTGCGTCACTTGAAGGACTTGATGACTTCACATTAAATGACGAGATTAAAATTGTTGTTGTTGGGCCTCTTTTTAATTTATTTGTTGTTGTTTTATGTTATCTTTCTTTTTGGTTTTTTCCTGAATCATACATTTATTTAAATGATGTTTTGATTGCAAATTTATCAATTTTTTTATTTAATATTTTGCCAATTTATCCACTTGATTGTGGAAGGCTGATATTATCTTTTTTGTCAAAAAAAATGAACAGAAAAAGAGCTTTGAATTTAACAAAAAAGATATCGCTTTTTGTTATAGTTTTTTTGTTTTTATTGTTTTTGATTTCTTTCTTTTTTGAATTTAATTTTACACTTGGTTTTGTTTGTGTTAACCTTGCATTTTTGCTTTTTTCATCTGCAAAAGATACTTCATTTAAAAGGTCACTTTTTGCAGAACGGAAGTTTAAATTAATTTCTAAAGGATTGCTTGAAAGAAACATTTATGTTTCATCAAAAACTTCTCTTTATTCACTTTTTAAATTTATTGATGATAATCATTTTTATAATTTTATTTTTCTTGATGAAAATTATGATATTGTTAACACATTATCCGAAATTGAATTTTATCAGGCAATGAAATTATTATAATAATATTATTTATATTTAAAAACCTTGACAAAACCATTTGTAAGTGTTAAATTATTAGCGTGCCACTTGCAAAAGGTTTTTTTATTATGTTTAAGTCACAAAATTTTTGTGCACCTTCGCAGTGAGACTGGAGAGAGGAGGATACCAAATTATGTATGCAATCGTTGAAGTTGGTGGCAAACAATATAAGGTTGAACCAAACACCTATTTTAAAGCTGAAAAGTTAGATGCTAAAGTTGGTGATAAAGTTGAACTTCCATGTTTGCTTGTTGCTGATGGTGATAAGGTTGAAATTGCATCTGCTAATAGCAAAAAGGCTAAAGCTGTTTGTGAAGTTTTGGAATTTGGTAAAGACAAAAAAGTTGTTGTTTACAGATACAAAGCTAAAAAGAATGTTCGCAGAAAGCAAGGTCATCGTCAACCATACACAAAACTTAAAGTTATTTCAATTGAAAAATAACAGGTGTGATTAAATGACAAAAGTTGTAATCAGTAAAAAAGATAATAAAATTTTTGAAGTAGAGTGTGATGGTCACACAAACTACGGAGAAAAGGGTGAAGACATTGTTTGTGCTTCGCTTTCGAGTATTGTTCAAACAGCAGTTTTAGGTTTGCTTATGATTGCTTTGGTTGAACTTGATATGAAAAGAGATGACGAACGAGGTTATTTAAAATTCACTTTACCAGAAAAACTTGATGAAAAACAAGAAATTCAAGTATCTGCAATTTTGGATACGATGCTTTGTGGAATTTCTGACCTTTATGAAAGTTTTTCAGACTATATTGAATTGGAGGTAAAAAGCTTATGACTAACTTTATTAATATCCAGTTATTTGCTCACCACAAGGGTGGCGGTTCAGTTAAAAATGGCCGTGACTCAAATGCTCAACGACTTGGTGTTAAAAAATATTCTGGTGAAACCGTTAAAGGTGGCAACATTATTGTTAGACAAAGAGGAACAAATGTTCATCCTGGTGAAAATGTTGGTATTGGTGATGATGATACTCTTTATGCTAAAATTGATGGTGTTGTTAAATTTGAAAAGTTTGGAAAAGACAAAAAAAGAGTTTGTGTTATTCCAGCTCAAAAATAATTAAGACAAAAAAGTGGCACTGCCACTTTTTTATTTTGTTTTTATTAATTGCTTGTGATTTTCATATAATAATGATATTATATAGTTAGTTTATTGAGGTGGTAATTTATGAGTGGAGCATATGAAAGAGTTTTAAAAATTTTAAAACAAGCTGAAACATTTTTCTTTGCAACAAGTGATGATGGGCAACCAAATGTTCGTCCGTTTAATGCTGTTTGTGCATTTGAAGATAAGGTGTATTTTTATACAAATAATCATAAAAATGCTTATAAGCAAATGAAGAAAAATCCTAAAATAGAACTTTGTGCTGTTATTGGTGAAGATAGGTGGATTAGGGTTAGTGGTGAGGCTGTTTTTGATGAAAGAGCTGAAGCAAAAAGGCAGATGCTTGAAGAAAATCCAAGATTAAAAAAGATATATAGTGAAAATGATAAAATTTTTGAAGTATTTTATTTGAACAATATGTCTGCAAAAATTCACTCATTATACACAAGTCCTGAAACTGTTTGTTAAGTAAAAACAGACTACAGTTGATAAATTTATAAACTAGCAGAAAAGAAAAGGAACTTTATAAAAATAGCAAAGTTCCTTTTTATATTAGTTCCAAAAATTATAGACTAATGCCGTCTGTCCTTTTATTTTTTGTGGGGTTTGAGCGTTCGTAATAAAACAAATATTGTTGGGCAAGTCCTGAATAATCTTTAAATTCATCTTCAAGATATTTTTGAATTTCAGGTCTTGTTCTTTTTTCTTTAGAAAAATGATTGTAATAGACTTGTTCAATCCAAGTGTCAACAGGGAATTTGTTGGTTCTGCCAAATCCAAACAACAAAATACAACTAGCAACTTTTGGACCAATACCTTTTAAACTTAATAGGTAATCATAGAGTTTATCGGTTGAAAGGTTTTTTATATCATCAATATTGATTTTTGAAAGGGTTTCGGCAGTTTGTTTTAAAAATTTATCACGGTATCCTGCACCTAGATTTGCAAAAAATTCTTCAGGTTCATTACATAAAATTTTTGAAGTTGGAAAGGCATTATAACCATTGCATTTTTCACCAACAGAGCACATTTTGTCAATTATTTTTTGTATACGCTTAATATTATTGTTTTGTGAAATTATAAAGGCATAAATAATTTCTTCAGGGTCTGCTTTTAAAATTCTTATTCCGTAGCCGAAATCAATCATAGGTGACATGGTTTTATTTTGTTTGAGATGTTGTTTGATTTTGTTATAGTCTGTGTTTAAATCAAAATAGTTAACAAAATAGTTTGGGTCATCACTATTAATTTCATAATAATCAGGATATTCAACAATTGTTGCCTTATGGTTTTTTGAAATAACAAAATAGTTATTATTTTCATCTTTGCCATATCTAAAAACCTGTCCACACTCTAGAATATGTTCGGGATTAAATTGAGTTTTATCTAAAACCAATATTTTATTTTTGTCTAATTTGTAAATCATATATACATTATATAATATTTTTTAGCAATATCAAATAAAATAATTGTTGACAAAGTGATTTTATGATAAAATTTATATAGGTGATAATATGTTGTTTTTATTTTCAAAATTTAAATTAAAAAAGTGGAAGAATTTGAACCCCGAAAAAAGATTAAAGGTATTTATTGCATTAGAAAAAAAAGTAGCAAAAAAATTAAATATTGAACCACTTAAACTTGAATTAAAAGATGACGAAAATTGGAATTGTTTTGGAGCGTTTACAGTTATAAATGGCATGAAAAAAATTGTGCTAAATGAAAATCTTCTGTATGAACCAAAATTTCGTTTTCATGCAATGGAAACAATTGTTCATGAAACAAGGCATGCTTATCAATTTTCGGTTGTTTCAAGAGAACTTAAGTGGTATGAGTTTACGGCAAAAAAATGGAAGAGAAATTGGGCGGGATATTTTTCTTCGTCAACTGATAATGTTATGTATAACAATCAATCAGTTGAAAGAGATGCACAAAAATATTCAATTAAGTTTTTAAAAAAATATAAATGCAAATACTCGGGGGAAATTGATTTTAAAAATACTTATGAAGCGGTTGTTTATAGGTATGAACAAGCGGATATTGATGCTAGAAAAAAGTATGGATTTTTTTATAAATTGAAAATTGAAAAAAATATAAAAGATAACTCAAAATATGATTATTGATATATTTTTAATGCAAAATGATAATATTTTGCATTTTTTATTTTATTATAATAGATATAATTTGTTATATTAATATAATTATTTTTAAGGTGAGTATTGATTTTTATTCGTTATTATGTTATAATATAAAAGCAAAAGGAGGGACGAGTATGTTTCTTGCGGCAGCAAATTTAAGTGTTGGTTGGATTGTTGGCCTATCAATTTTAGGTGTTTTGATTATTGCTGCAATAGTTGTTATATTGGTTCTTGTGCCATTTAAGCTTTGGTTTAGGGCACTCGTTTCTTCTGCACATATTTCAATGATAAAACTTATTGGTATGAAACTTCGAAAGGTAGATTGTCAACTTATTACTCTTAATTACATCACTGCTCGAAAAGCGGGTTTAAAAATCACAGTTGATGAACTTGAAACTCACTATATGGCTGGTGGAAACGTTGAAAATGTTGTGAAAGCACTTGTTGCTGCATTTTCAGCAAATATTGACTTAACTGTTCAAAAAGCAAAGGCAATTGACCTTGCTGGTCGTGATGTTTATGAGGCTGTTAGAAATACCGTCGTTCCTAAAATTATTGAAACACCTGAAATTTCTGCTGTTGCCAAAGATGGTATTGAACTTATTGTTAAAGCAAAAGTTACAGTTGTTTCTAACATGCTTATGCAAATTTCGGGTGCGGGTGAAGATACAATTATTGCCCGTGTTGGTGAAGGTATCGTTACAACAGTAGGTTCAACCGATTCGCATAAAATGATTTTGGAAAGCCCAGAACTGATTTCTTCAACTGTTCTTGAAAAGGGGCTTGACCGTGGAACTGCATATTATATTTCGTCACTTGATATTGCTGATATTGATGTTGGAAGAAATATTGATGCTGAACTTAATATTGCAAGGGCAGAAGCAGAAAAACGTATTGCACAGTCAAAGGCAGAAGAAAGAAAAAGTATGGCTATTGCTGCCGAAAATGAAATGAAGGCTCGTGTTCAAGAAATGCGTGCAGAGGTTATTAGAGCGGAAGCAGAAGTTCCAAAGGCTCTTGCCAAAGCACTTTCTTCAGGTAAAATTTCGGTAAATGATTATTATGAAATGCAAAATATTCAAGCTGATACTGCTATGAGAAAATCATTGAGCAGAACTGAAGAAGAAAAGGCTGAAAAAATTAGTTCTAAAAAAGATATTACGCCTCAACCAAAACCAATAATGTCGAGTGCTTCAGGATACTCATCTGGTTCAAATTCATTTTCTCCACCACTCAATCCACTTGCTGCTAGGTTTGCAAGCCTTGCAGCCGCTCAAAAAAAGAATAATAATGATGACTCAACAAATAAATAGTTGGAGGTGAAAAAATGATTAAATTTTTAATTTCAAATCCAATTATGATTATTGCTTCAGTTTTGGTGGTTATGTTTGTTTTTATTTCATTATTCTTTAAAGTTAATAAAAAAAAGAAAACTGATGAAACAAACAAAGTTAATGAAGAAAACAAAGTTAAATCAAACGAAGAAGTTGACAAGAGCGAACAGAATGATAAACCAAAATTAATTTTTAAAAAGAAAACTAAAAATGCTGAAAAGAAAATAAAAAAGTCAAAGAAAAAGCCAGAAGTTCAAAAGGTATATGAAAGAGTTGTTAAAAAGAAAGAAGATGATGCTCAAGAAATTAAGACAAATCCTAGCATTAGTGAAGATGAACTTTTGAGCAAAATGCAGTTTGTTAAAACTGATAAAAAAGTTTCAAAGTTGGTTAAGACTGAAGATATTGAAGAACTTCAGGCGGTTAGTGATACAATAAACGAGTTAAAAGATGAAAATGGACAAGTAGCCCAAGAAACACTTTTAAATCTCGTAAAACAAAAACATGGGCATTTTGATAAGTCAAGAAGATTACATAGGTGTGTTCAAGAAGATAATTTTGATGAAATGTTTTGTTCTCATATATCGGATTCATATTTAAACATTAATAGTGACAGGCATTTGAAAATAAATGAGGATTTTGAAACAAAACTTTTTGATAGAACATCTAAAATGCTTGCAAATAGTGGAGCAAAAGTTTTAGTTGATGAGTCATTAGTTGATGGAGATGTTAATACTTCAATAAAAGTTGATAAAAATTATATGAAATCTTGGCTTGAAGATAAAAGGCGAGAAGAACTTGCTAATCTTATTTCAGTAAAAAACAAAATTGAAGAAAATCAAGAAGATGGTATTGAAGAACTCAAAGAAGATGAATTTAATGCGAGAAGTTTATTACTTGGTCAAATTTTAATGAATAGAAAAAAGACAACAAAGCATTGACTTAAATATAATTGTGGGTGTAAAATATCTCTGTTATTAAAATTGAGGTGTAAAAATGAATATTTGGAAAGAATTTAACAAAGATAGAATTAAAAGTGATGACTTTGTTTGTTTTATTGAAATTGAACAAGGCGGAAAAAATAAATATGAATTAGATAAAGAAACTTCTCTTATTATTTTGGATAGAGTTTTGTTTACCGCAACATATTATCCTATGAATTATGGATTTATTCCTAGAACATTAAGTCCTGATAACGACCCACTTGATGTGTTTGTTTTATGTAGCCAACCAATTGAAAAAATGAGTTTGGTTAGATGTTATCCTATTGGAGTTATTAAAATGATTGATGGTGATGAGCTAGATCAAAAAATTATTGCAATTCCTTTTAATGACCCGCAAAACAACAGTTACAATGATATGTCTGAATTGCCAAAACATGTGTTTGATGAACTTATTCACTTTTTGCAAGTTTATAAACAACTTGAAAATAAACCTGTTAAGATTGAATGCATTAGTGGAAGAGAAGACGCTATTAAAACAGTTGATGAGTGTATAAAAGCATTTGAAGAAAAATTTGAAAATAATTAAAAAGGGAGATAAAATTATTTTATGGCTAAATTAAATATTAGTAGCATGCAAAATGATATTTTAAATGGAGAATCAGTAAAATTTCCTTACTTTAAAAAGCAAAGTGATGGAAGTTATGTTTACTCTGGACAAAATGTAGAAATTAAAACCTTGGGTGAATTGAAAAAATATTTAGAATATTACAAAGAATTAAAAGATTATATAAGCAAAAACTTTTCTGGTAGTATAAAGAAAATTTATATAAGTTCATTTGCAAACTTAACCAGTCACCCTTCAAAAAGTTCAGGATTTTTTGAAAAATTTAAGGGAAAATCAGGATTATCAAAAAAAGTAACAACTGGTGATTTAAAGTCATCATCAGAAGATGATAGAACAAATTTAAAATTGATTTCTGGGGCTGTTAATTCTAATATGGGTGTTGTTGATAAACCATTTAGAATTTCTCAAATCGGTGCTAATGAAAATAATGCTGATATAAGTTATATTATGCCGGAAATAACAGAAAATGGTGTGACTTGTTCAGTTAAAGATGGAAATGTATTGGTTAATCTTGTTGCTTTAAGCAAAAATGAAGGCGAAGAAATTCAAGAATATTTGTATTCACAAATTGATGAAATGCCTGAAGAACTAAAGAAAAACTATTCAGAAAAAATTGAATGTATATTTAGTCTTTCAAATCAATTAGTACAGGCGGCTGGTGAAGAAAATGGAAATTCTTATTACTTATCATCAGATTTAGCAAAATTAACTATTGATGTTTTTGGAATTGATACAGCAAGTTTTTTAAAAAAATCAAAAACACAAGCAACTAAAGGTGGAAAAACTCATGGTGATGGGGGTTCAACTACTGGTTCAAAAGAAGGAAAGATAAATCAGTTAGATGAAATGTATTTTTCATCAATTCAATTTGATGCTAATTCACCATTCACAACAAACATGGAACCAAAAGATGGTCAATTTTTTATAGTTATTACACCAAGTGGAAAGACTTTGTTTAAAGCAACTTTAGATAAAGAAACTTCTAGATTAATTGTTGAGAGCACAAACACAGGCAAAGTTGAAGAAACAGAACCATCTAAATAAAAATATAAAATATAAAATAAAAAAGATGCAAGATTGCATCTTTTTTTTATGTTCTACATAAAAAGGAAAATATAAAACATAATAATTGTAGGAGAATTTTATGAAGAAAATTTTAAGTTTATGTTTTATTTTTATGTTTTCATTAATAATACTTGTTGGGTGCGGCAGTGGTCAAAGTGCTAAAGCAATAGAGCTTATGGGCGCAGGTGACAGAATTCATGATTCATTTACTTTTGCAAATATTGGAGTTAAGATTAAAGATGATGGAAAAAACACTTATACAATTTATGGAAGCGTTGAAAAATTAGAAAATTCTGCTGTAAAAAAAGAGTTCAGCATTGCAGATGATGTGAACTATGTTGTTGCAATAAAACTTACAGCAATTGATAGTAAGGTAAATAAAGATGAAGTTGAAATTTCAACTGACGGAAACAGAGCATATGATGCGGAACATTTGAATGGTTCGGATTATACATTTATTATTCTTGAAGCAGTTCCTGATAAAACAACAACAATTTCAGTAAGATGGAATAGAGGTTCAGAAGAATTGGTTTATGTGATTTATTTTGACAAAAATATAGAATTAAAATAATCGCAAAATTTCTTAATTTTAAATGTAAAACAATATAAATTGAGGTGAATAAATGAAAATTTTTAAAAAAATAATATTAGTATTTATGATTACTTTAGTGCCGCTTATGACTGTTGCATGTGGAAGCACTGTTAAGGGTAATAATAGTAAAAATGGTCCTTCAGAAAAAATTGAATTAACAAATGCGGTTTTAAATGAAGTTGAATTTGAAAATTCTAAAACAGTGAGTGTTAAACAAGAACAAAATAATTTTACAATTTTAGGAACAATTGATGCAATGTCTAAATCACAAAAAAATATATTTGGCGTTGATGATATTACACATGTTTTTGTTATAAAATTAACTTTTGATAGAGAGAGAACTCTTTCATCATTTGAACTAAAAGGAAACACAACAAAGGTTTATTCAGATAATTCTTCAGATAAAAATTATGTTGGTTCACTTACAGATTTATTAGATAATGATGATGGTGAAGATTCTTATGCAATGCTCATATTGTCAGCAAACACTAAAGAATATACATTAACAGTTAAATATACAGATGATACTGAAAGTAGAATTTTAGTTAAAGTTGTTGCTACTCTTGCAACTGCAACTGAAGAGTAATAAATAGTAAAAAACAAAAAGAGAATATTAACTCTTTTTGTTTTTATTTTTCTATAAAAATTGGTATAATTTTATTAGAGGGAAGTTTTATGTCTAATAAATTAGTTATTATTGATGGCAACAGCATATTTTATCGTTCATTTTACGCATTGCCACTTTTAGCAAATTCTAAAGGAGAATATTCAAATGCAGTTTATGGTTTTGCTATTCAAATTTTGCATATTATTCAAAATATAAAACCAAAATATATGGTTGTTGCTTTTGATGCTTCAAAAAAAACATTTAGGAATAATATTTATAGTGAATACAAGGCAACAAGAAAGCCTATGCCAGATGAACTTCGAAGTCAACTTGAACCACTAAAAAAAATGCTTAAACTCATGGATATTCAAATTGCTGAAAAAGAAGGTTTGGAAGGCGATGATATTATTGGTATCCTTTCTAAAAAATTTTTAGATACAGAAACAATTATAGTGACTGGTGATAGAGATTCTTTTCAATTAGTTGATGATGTGACATCGGTTTATTTTACTAAAAAGGGAACCAGTGATGTTAAAATTATTAATAAAAAAACTTTGAAAAATGAATATGGTGTTAGCCCCGAACAATTTATTGATTTAAAAGCGCTTCAAGGCGATTCATCAGATAATATTCCGGGAGTTCCCGGGGTTGGAACAAAAACAGCAACTGATTTAATTTTAAAATATGGTAATCTTGATAACATATATAACAACGTTGATAATATAACGGGAAAATTAAAAGAAAAATTAATTCAAGGAAAAGAACTAGCATATTTGTCTAAAGAATTATCAACGATAGTTACAAAAGGTGAAATAGATATTTCATTAAAAGACCTAGAATATGAATATCCTTTTTCAGAACCTGTTTATGAATTTTTTAAATATTATGAATTTAAAACACTATTAAAAAACTCATCAAGTTTTGACCTTTCTAAAGGTGAAAGAAACGAAGAAATTTATAATATTGAAAATTATGCAGATAATGAAAAATTGCAAAAAACCATAGAATTAATAAAAAAACATCACGAATTTTCATTATTTTTTGATAAAAATGAAATACATATATCACTTGGTGAAACTGAAATCGTTTTTTCAACTACAGCAGATTTGATAACAAAAGCAATTAATGTTAATGAATTTTTTGAAAATACAAAAGAAATTTTTGAATCGAATGAAATTAAAAAGATTTGTTTTGATGCGAAGCAAGATATGTATTATTTAAAACAATTTAATATTGAACTTAATAATTATTTTGATATTTCTGTTGCGAAGTATTTGGTTGATGGAGTGCCGGTTGATAGTATTAAAGATGTGTTTTTTGATGATGAAATAAAATTTATTGCCACTAAAATATATAAATTTTATATAGAATATAACCAAAAATTTATTGATGAAAAACTGCAATTTTTATTCAATCAAGTTGAAATTCCACTTGTAAAAGTGCTTTTTGATATGGAAAATTATGGATTTAAAGTTGATCAAGAAATTCTTTTATCATTAAAACAAAAATATAATTTAGAGCTTGAAAACCTTGAAAAAGAAATTTATAATCTTGCTGGTGTTAAATTTAATATAAATTCTCCAAAACAATTAGGTGAAATTTTATATGATAAATTAGGGCTATATTCAAAAACAAAAAAGAAAAAATCAACAAGTGCTGAAAATTTAGAAGAAATTAAAAATGAGCATGAAATTGTTCCATACATATTACGATATAGAAAAGTTGCAAAATTTTTGAGCACTTATATTAGTGGGCTTTATCCGCACATTGATAAGAATGATTTTATTCATACATATTTTAAGCAAACATTAACAACAACTGGAAGACTTTCTTCAGTCGAACCTAATTTGCAAAATATACCAATTCGGTCGGAAGAAAGTAGAGAGATTAGAAGTATGTTTGTTGCTTCATCAAAAGATTCTGTTTTGGTTGATGCTGACTATTCACAAATTGAACTTCGACTTCTTGCACATTTGAGTCAAGACCCTGTGTTTGTTGATGCTTTTAATAAAAATGAAGATATTCATACAAAAACGGCTTGCACTGTTTTTGGTGTTCAGGAAAACATGGTTACCAAAGAAATGCGTAGAATGGCAAAAGTTGTTAACTTTGGAATTATTTATGGAATTAGTGAGTACGGGCTTGCTGATGACCTTAAAATTTCGCCACGAGAAGCGAGGGTGTTTATTAATAATTTTTATGAAAAACATCCTGCTGTTAAAAAGTTTATGGATAATGCAATTTTGAGTGCAAAAGAAACTGGCGAAGCAAGAACATTATTTGGTAGAAAAAGAAAAATGTTTGATATAAATTCATCTAATTTTATGATTAGAAGTAGAGCAGAGCGTGCTAGTCAAAATATGCCACTTCAAGGAACGGCTGCCGATATAATTAAAATTGCAATGGTTAACACTTATAATGCTTTAAAAGAAAAAGGATTAAGGGCAAAAATTATTATGCAAGTGCACGACGAACTTATAATTGATTCGCCAATAGAGGAACTTGATGAAGTTAAAAAACTTTTAAAACAGCAAATGGAAAATGCATATAAATTAATTGTTCCTTTGGTTGTTGATATTACTTCAAGTTACAGGTGGAGTGATGGTCATTAATAAATAAAAACGCAAAAATTATCTTTTTTTAATAAAAAATGCTTATATTTTTTAATTTTAATTTAAATTTTTAAATTTAGTACTTTATAATTACTTTTTTTATTTTAATGGGCATACTATTATTATGAGAAAAGTAATTTTATTTATTTTTGGTTCAATAGTCATTTTAACAGTTTTTTGTTTTGTTTTATTTAATTTTGTGATTTATCCAACTAAAGATGAAGAATATGTTTCACATTACGCAAAAGAGTATAATTTAGATGAGGCGTTGGTTTTTGCAATTATTAAAAATGAAAGCAATTTTGACCCTTATGCGAAATCGACTTCAGGAGCATTAGGGCTGATGCAGATAATGCCAAGAACAGGGCAGTGGATTGCAAACGAACTGGGTGTTGAATATTATTCAGATATTCTTTATGATGAAGAAACAAATATTAGATTTGGTTGTTTTTATTTAAATTATTTGTATTCAAAATTTAATAATTTAGATATTGTTATTTGCGCTTATAATGCAGGTGAAGTTGCCATTAAAAAGTGGCTAGGTGTTGATGGTAATTTAGATGTGTCAAAAATTGATTATACTGAAACATATAATTATTACACCCATGTGATAAGAGATTACTATTTTTACAAAACCCAAGAAAATGTTTAACTGTTTTTATTCTTGACAATGCTTTTTATAGTTTTTATAATTATATTATAAATTTTTAGGGGCAAAATAATGGAAGATATTTATAAATTTATTGTTGAAAAAGATATGTTTGAAAAAATTGTTTCAGGCAAAAAAACAATTCATCTTGTTGTTAATAATGCAAAAAGAAAGGATTATGCTGTTGGTAATGAAATAACTTTTTGTTTGAATTTAGATAGTCTTTCAGACGAAGAAAGGGAAGAGTTTAAAGATGATGAAACGAAAAGTCAAATACATGCTAAAATTGAAAAATTGCTTTATTTTGATAATATCAAAGATGCAATCGAGTCACTTGGAAGGGAGGCTTGTGGTTTTAAACCAAACGCACCTGTTGAAAAAGCATCTGATGCATTTTTGGCAAATGAGTCGTTTGAAGATATTGAAAAAAATGGAATTGTGGCAATTTCATTTAAGTGCTTATAATTGATTTAAATGGGAACTAAATTTGAAGATTTTTAAAAAAATACTAGACAAATTGTTTTTTTGTGAGTATACTAGTGTCGTAATTTGAAAAAATTACAACTCCCTTTTTGCGAGGATGGCGGAATGGCAGACGCGATCGTTTAAGGGGCGGTTTCCGAAAGGAGTGAGGGTTCGACCCCCTTTCCTCGCACCAAACAAAAATAATCTTTGCCTTTTTGGTGAGGATTATTTTTTTTGTTTTTTTAATTTTCTCTATTCACTTTTATTTTATTTTAGATTATTGTTGAAATAAGAAATAAAAGTGAAGAGTTTTATGATTTTTATTTTAATTTCAAATTTTTTAATAAATAAAATTTGAGTTTAATTTTATTAAATTATTATTACTTGCCTAATTTATTTTATAGTTTTTTAGTTTTGTTGTATGATATAATTAATTAGGTGTATGAATGATTAATGTTGTTTCAGTTGAAAATATGCGAAAGAGCGATGAGTGGACTATCAAAAATTTAACTTCGTCTAAAGAACTTATGAAAAGGGCGGGCGAGGCTGTTTTTGAAAGAGTGAAGTGGCAAGCACCTGTTGCTATTGTTTGTGGCACGGGCAACAATGCAGGTGATGGCTTTGTGCTTGCAAAAAAACTTGCAGATATTGGCGTTGAATGCAAGGTATTTTTGTTGGAAGAAAAATTTTCAACTGACGGCAAATTTTATTTTGATAAGTGTGCAGATAAAAAAATTAATATTGAAGTAATTAATAAAAATACTAATTTTGATAGATTTAAAACTATTGTAGATTGCATTTTTGGCACGGGTTTTAAAGGTGAAGTTAAAGGATTGCCAAAAGATGTGATTAACAAAATTAATAATTCAAAAGCCGTCATCATTTCAGTTGATATTAATAGTGGACTTAATGGTGACACGGGGCTTTGTGACATTTGTGTTAAATCGGACTTAACGATTTCAATAGGTTCATTCAAAACAGGGCATTTTTTGAATATGGCAAAAGATGTGATGAAAAGTAAGACTAATGCAGATATTGGTATAGAATTAATTTCTGAACCATATTACTTGATTGAAAAGAAAGATTTAGAAAGCATTTTCTTTAAACGGAAGAATTTTTCAAATAAGTCAACTTATGGATATATTGCTCTTATTGGTGGTTCAGAAAAATATTCGGGAGCAATAAAACTTGCAAACTTGGCAAATTCTGCTATGCGAGCAGGTGCAGGAGTTGTTAAACTTGCTGTGCCAAAGTGCATTTCACAAGCGGTTATGCCATATTTGCTTGAAAGCACAATGTTTCCACTTAAAAGTAATAATGGAGAAATTCTGTTTAATGAAAGTGAGTTTGTTGAACTAATTAATGGTGTGAAAACTATTGCAATAGGAATGGGGATAGGGCTTTCAGGAGAAGTTGAAAAAATATTAAACTTTTTATTAGCAAAGTTTGATGGAACTCTTGTTATTGATGCCGACGCCTTGACAGTTTTGGCGAAAATGAATAATGACTTATTAAAAAAGGCAAAATGCAAGGTTATTCTTACACCTCACATTAAAGAATTTTCAAGGCTTACAGGAAAAAGTGTCGACGAAATATATAAAAATCAAATTGAACTTGCAAAGCAGTATGCAAAAGAAAATAATTGCATTTTGCTTTTGAAGGGAACAACAACCATTGTTACAAACGGCGAAAAGATTTATTTGGTTGACAAGGGTTCAGCAGGAATGGCGACTGCTGGAAGTGGAGACGTGCTTTCGGGGATTATATCTGCTGTTTGCGCATATAATCAAGATAATTTGCTTTTGGCAGTTGCTGGGGCTGCATTTGTTAATGGACTTGCTGGTGCACTTGCAGAAAATGAAAATGGGGCAATAAGTATGGTTGCAAGCGACACTGCAAATATGATAAAAAATGCAATAAATGAAATTATAATGGATAATTAATAATTTACGGAGGTATTTATGGATATAGTTGAAGCAATAAAAAATCGTCATTCTGTTAGGCAATATTTAGATAAAGATATTGAAGAAGATATCATTATAAAATTGAAAGATGAAATTGATAAATGCAATCGTGAAGGCGATTTAAATATTCAACTTGTGACTGGCGACCCTGAAACATTTGATTGTTTTTTTGCTCATTATGGAAAGTTTACTAATGTAAAAAACTATATTGCTCTCATTGGACCAAAGGGTGATAAACTTGATGAAAAACTCGGCTACTTTGGCGAAAAGTTAGTTATTTTGGCTCAAAGTTTAGGGCTAAATTCTTGTTGGCTTGGACTTTCATATAGTAAGCGAAAGACGAAAGTTAAAATTAAAGAGAATGAAAAATTAAGGCTTATTATTGCAATTGGTTATGGTGAAAACCAAGGTTATCAGCATAAAAATAAGTCTGATGAAAAACTGCTTAAGGCATCACTTGAAACAGCTCCTGCATGGTTTAAAAAAGGATATGAACTTGCACTTTTAGCCCCAACAGCCATGAATCAACAAAAATTTGTTATTGGTTATGACGGGAAAGATGTTTCAATTAAGGCTAAAAAAGGTTTTTATTCAAAAGTTGACCTTGGAATTGTGAAATATCATTTTGAAGTTGGTGCAGGCAAAGATAATTATTCAGTTAAATTTTAAATCTGAAACTTGCAGATTTTTTTATAGAAATTTTTAATATGTATTGAAATTTTTATATTTTATGTTAAAATATCAACTAGAGAAAACTTGGGGATAAAATTCTATGAATTATTTTGATTTACATAGTTTTGAAAACTTTAGTGAAAGAGATATTGATATTTGGCTCAATCGTGGGCTTGATGAAGTGTCTAAAAAATTAAATCTTGATAGAGAACAATTAGAACAAGTTATAATTTTTCAAGAAAAAGAAGTTTTGGAACGTGCTAAAAAGCAATCTATTGATGACCAA
The DNA here is from genome assembly GCA_944381185.1 of uncultured Clostridia bacterium. Taxonomy (GTDB): domain Bacteria; phylum Bacillota; class Clostridia; order Christensenellales; family UBA1242; genus RGIG1681. Next base: position 5,950 of record CALWKE010000001.1, on the reverse strand, counting down.
AGCGAAGAAAGACAGTTGTTTAGGCTTAAAATTATTAGTGATTATTTAAATGAATTTAAAGATGCTAATAAAACGAGAAAGGCAACCATTGTTTTGGGGCAGATTGCGTCTGGTAAATCATCATATTGTCAAAATTTAAGTGCTAATTCTAATGCAATGATTGTTGACGTTGATTTTATTAAACAGGGATACAATTCAATTTATGGTCTTCGTGATGATTTTGATGAAGGAAAGGGAACGGATTATATTCATGAAGAAGCAAGTATGTTAACCAAAAAGGTTATGGCAATTGCAGCAAGTGAAGGTTTTGATTTGGTTATTCCAAAGACTGCAGAGAAAAAAGAAAGTATCACAAGAATTGTTAAATTGCTTCGTGAACATGATTATGATATAACTATGGTTTATATTGACCTTCCTATTGAAAAATGCGTGGCTAGAAATTTTTATAGGTTTGCGTATGAAATGGAAAATGGAATTCCTAGCAGGCTTATTTCACTTGAAACTATTAGAAAAATTAATGATAGCCCATTTAGAACTTTTGCAGAGTTTTTGATTGATAATATGGGTGTTAAAAATTTTGTTGCTTACAGAAATGATGGCGACGGTTCGCCAATGAAAGAGATTCCTTTAAAGGATATTTTGGAATATTATAATAAAAATAGTTTTGGTCAATAATAAATGTGAGCTCTTATATTTTAAAATATTTGACAGAAATAGAAGGATAGTGTAATATAAAATTATGATTAAATTAGTTAAAGCACAACAACAATGTTAGAATGTGTGTGAAATTCGCACACAAGCTTTTTGTTGCTTGTGAAACTATATGGTCATCAAGCAACAGTGCTTGATGACTTTTTTATATTTGGGGGAAATTATGGATTTAGAAAAAATGAAAGAAGTTGTAAAAAGAATGAAAGATAACAGACCAAAATATCCAAAAAGAGCAATAGTGACTGCGGGTATGCCTTATGGAAACAAAGAACTTCACTATGGGCATGTTTGCGGTATGTTTGTTTATGCTGATTTTTTTGCAAGATTTTTGCGTGATAAACTTGGGAATGACAATGTTATTTTTGTTTCAGGAACTGATTGTTATGGTTCACCATCACTTGAAACTTATAGAAAAAAAGTTGAAGAGGGTTACACCGGAACAATTACCGACATGGTGACGGAATATAACAAAAAACACATTGAAACACTTAAAAAATATGAAATTTCTCATAATTGGTTTGAGGGGTCGGCTATTGGTTCTTCTTGCGATATGCATAAAAAAATGAGTGATGAAATTTTTGACCGACTCTATGAAAATGGAACACTTTCAAAACTTTCAACCTATCAATTTTATGACACAAAAGCAAAGTGTTTTTTAAATGGAAGGCAGGTTATTGGCAAATGTCCAATTGAAGGCTGTAAAAGTGAAAAAGGATATGCAGATGAATGTGACCTTGGTCATCAGTATTTGCCTGAACAATTAATTGACCCTGTTTCAACACTCACTGGAACAAAGCCTGAACTTCGCAAAATTGAAAATTGGTATTTTAATCTTCAAAATTATACCGAACTTTTAAAAGAATGGATTGATATTCTTGAAAAACAGACTCCAACTCGTGAATTTGTTACAAAAGAAATTAAAGAATTTTTAAAGAAACCCGAAATTTATATCAAAAAAGATTATATGCCTGAATTTGATAAAATTAAACATCTTCTTCCAAAGTTTGAGCAAATTGAGGATAAGAGCAAGGCAAGTTTCGTTATTGTGTTTGATACTCTTGAAGATCGTGAAAAAGCATGTGAAATTTTGTCAGGTAAATCACAACCTGCTTGGGAAAAGAGTGAAGTTGCACCAGAAGACAAGGTTGAGCCAATTTCAGCGGGAACAATTAGGTATAGAACAGGAAAAACACTTGTTCCATTCAGGCTTTCAGGAAATATTTCTTGGGGTGTTCCTGTTCCTGAAAAAGATGGACTTACTGGTTTGACATTCTATTGTTGGCCAGAATCACTTTGGGCACCAATTTCATTTACTAGGGCATATCTTAAAAGTATTGGAAAAGGCGATGATGAATGGAAAAATTGGTGGTGCAAGAAAGACGCAAAGGTTTATCAAGTGCTTGGCGAAGATAATATTTATTTTTATGGTCCAGCACAACATGCAATGTGGTTTGCAACGCAAAGTGGAAAACCAGTGGTTGATGCGCCAGACGGTGACCTTCAAATGAGTCAACTTATTGTTAATAAACATTCACTCTTTATGGGTAACAAGGCAAGTTCTTCGGGTAAAATTAAGCCACCAATGGCTGATGAACTTTTAAATTTTTATACAGAAGAGCAACTTCGTGCACACTTTTTGGCTCTTAATGTTGGCAACACTTCTTCTTCATTTAATCCAAAAGTTTATAATCCAGATGCAAAACCAGAAGATGTTGACCCAGTTGTTAAAGATGGAAATCTTTTGACGAATGTTTATAATAGAACTCTTCGAACATTATTTTATACTTGGCAAAAAGATTTTGATGGTGAAATTCCTTATGGTGAAATTGATGAAGAAGTTTTGCTTGAATGTGAACTTTCATCACTTAAATTTGAAAAGTGTATGATGGAAAACAAGTTTCATATGTGCATGTATGAACTTGATAGTTTCATGAGAAACATCAATAAATATTGGGTTAAAAACTTTGATGCCAATGATAAAGAAAAAGAGAAAAAGTGCATAATAAACACTCTTCACTACACAAAAGTTGCAATGGTTATGCTTCATTCGGTTGCACCAGCTGGAATTAATAATTTGGCAGATTATTTAGGTGTGAGCAAAGATATTTTTACTTGGGACAGAATTAACGAACCAATTTATAACTTTTTTGAAACAAAAGAACATCATAAACCAAAATTTATTGAAGCAAGATTTGACTTTTTTAAAAAGCATCCAAGTCAGTTGGTTGCAGAAAAAGAAGAATAAAAAACTCCACATATGTGGAGTTTTTTTAGAAGTTTATTAAAACCAAGCCAAGATTTAAATACAGTGCATAAATTAGCCAAAGGGTGTAAACAGTGAAAATTATGCCTGCTGGCAAGTTGCAAACAAAATATCTATACATAACCACACAGGCGGTTGCAACGATGAAAAGAAGCCAAATTACTGCAAATATTGGCATGTCTAGACGGAAGAAAAATAGTGTCCATAAAACATTAAAGAACATATGAACAAAATATAAAATTAAATTTAATTTTCGGTCTTTTGATTTGATTTCTTTGTCACGCCACATCAAAAATGTTGAAACGCCAATTGCAAGATAAATTATTGACCATACTATTGGAAACAAGATTTCTGGAGGTGACGCTGGTGGCATTTCATAGTCTTTATAAGAAAACATTGAACCACCAAGAAGAGCAGAAAGCCCACCAAGTAAGAGCGTTCCACCTATAAACAAAAGAGCATCTAACCACCATTTATGTGCAACATATTTTGTGCTTTTTGGTTTAACATTTTTATTTTCTGCCATACAAATATCCTCAAATTTAATTATTTACAATATTTTTGGATTTTATAACAAGTATAATGAACTTATTAATTGACAAAAATTGGATTGATACTCTATAATTAGTCTAGTTTATTATGAGGAAATTTTTATGATTAGTGTTAATAATGTAAGACTTCAATTTGGCGGAAGAGTTTTGTTTGAAGATGTTAATTTAAAGTTTGAAGATGGAAATTGCTATGGTATTATTGGTGCGAATGGTGCAGGCAAGTCTACATTTTTGAAACTTATCACAAAGCAGATTGAGCCAAGTTCAGGTGATATTGTTATTGATAAGGGAAAAAGATTGAGCGTTTTGCAACAAGACCAAAAAGCGTGGGACGATTACACCGTTCTTTCAACTGTTATGCACGGCTATGAAAGGCTTATGGAAATCATGCGTGAAAAAGATGAACTTTATTCAAAAGCTGATTTTACAGATGCAGATGGCATTCGTGCTGGTGAACTTGAAAATGAATTTATGGAAATTGGTGGTTGGGAAGCAGAAAGTGAAGCACAAAATCTTTTGAGTGAACTAGGCATCAACGAAGAATTTTTTGATGTTTTAATGAAAGACCTTGAACCAAAACTTAAAGTTAAGGTTTTGCTTGCAAAAGCACTCTTTAAAAACCCTGATATTTTGATTTTGGACGAACCTACAAATAACCTTGATGCAAAAACTGTTAACTGGCTTGAAAACTTTTTGATTGATTTTGAAAATTTGGTTATTGTTGTTTCACATAATCGTTATTTTTTGAATAGAATATGCACACATATCTGTGACATCGACTATGGCAAAATTGAAATGTTTGTTGGAAACTATGATTTTTGGTATGAAACCAGCCAACTTTTGCTTCGTCAAGCAAAAGAACAAAATAAAAAAGCTGAACAAAGAGCAAAGGAACTTCAAGAATTTATTTCAAGGTTTGCTGCTAATGCTTCAAAGAGCAAACAGGCAACAAGCAGAAAAAAAGAACTTGAAAAACTTCAATTTGTTGACATTAAGCCTTCACTTCGAAAATATCCTTATGTTGATTTTAAACCAGCAAGGGAAGTTGGAAATGAAATTCTTCGAGTTAATGGCTTAACAAAAAATGGTTTGTTTGAAAATATTTCATTTACAGTAAATAAAGGTGACAAAATAGCCTTTATGTGTGAAAATGCAAATGTTATAACAACATTATTTAAGATTTTGATGGGTGAAGATTCTGCCGATGCTGGAACTTTTGATTGGGGCACAACTGTTAAACCTTGCTATACTCCTGAAAACAATGACGCTTATTTTAAAGATTGTGGACTTTCGCTTGTTGATTGGCTTGCGCAATATTCAGATGAAAAAGACCAAACCTTTTTAAGAAGTTGGCTTGGAAGAATGCTATTTTCGGGTGAGGAAGCACAAAAGAAAGCAAATTGCATTTCAGGTGGTGAAAGGGTTAGATGTATGCTTGCTCGTGCAATGCTCTCTGGTGCAAATGTTCTTATTTTTGATGAACCAACAAACCACCTTGACCTTGAAAGTATAACATCTCTTAATAAAGGTATGATTAATTATAAGTCCCCAATACTTTTCACAAGTCAAGACCATGAACTTTTGCAAACAGTTGCAAATAGAATTATTGCGATAGACAAAACAAAAACTTATGACAAACAGACAACTTATAACAATTATCTTGGGCTTGATTAGTTATTTTTTTGTTAAGGTGCAGGGAAAACCTTGCACTTTAACAAATTATATATAAAATTTTTTATTTTTTGTTGACAATTATTTTTTTATAGTGTAAAATTATCTCGTTAGTTTGCAACACGGAAATCTCGGGGTGTAGCGCAGTTTGGTAGCGCACGCGGTTTGGGTCCGTGGGGTCGTGAGTTCGAGTCTCGCCACCCCGACCACTTTATCTTTGTTGTCTAACTACTAATGATGGGCCTTTAGCTCAGTTGGTTAGAGCAACCGGCTCATAACCGGTTTGTCCGCGGTTCAAGTCCGTGAAGGCCCACCATAAATAATTTAACCATAGTTTGGCCCGGTAGCTCAGTTGGTTAGAGCGCCAGCCTGTCACGCTGGAGGTCGACGGTTCGAGCCCGTTTCGGGTCGCCAAATCAATGTTTTGCTTGTTTCATAAAAACAAGCATTATTTATGCCTCGGTAGCTCAGTCGGTAGAGCAAGGGACTGAAAATCCCTGTGTCGGTGGTTCGATTCCGCCCCGCGGCACCAAAATTCTAGAAAATCTAGAATTTTCAATGCTGGTGTGGCTCAATGGTAGAGCATCTGACTTGTAATCAGACGGTTGTTGGTTCGATTCCGACCACCAGCTCCACAAAAAAACTGGTGTAACGAAAAGGGTAGAGCAACTGACTTATAAACAGACGGTTGCCCACTCAATTCCGACCACCAGCTCCACAACAAAAACTGGTGAATCAAAAAGGGTAAGCAACT